>NZ_KE386910.1:0-206742 GCF_000429485.1 Aliagarivorans marinus DSM 23064
GGGGCGCTAAAAGGGAAGATAGCTCTGAAGCTATTCAACAAGTTTCCGTACTTGAGGAAGAACAAGCTTTGGGGCAACCACTTTTGGCAGCGAGGGTATTTCGTAGATACTGTGGGTATTAACGAAGAAATCATACGCCGATATGTAAGACATCAAGAGAAAGTTGAGCGTCAAGAGCAAGGTGAGTTGGCGCTGCACTAGACAAAGGCCCCCTTCGAGGGGGCTCATTCAAAGCCACCTTCTTTAGAAGGTGGATATTTACTATCACGCTTTCAGCGCGATTTGGCCGATTAGGCTGTACCCACTCGCAACGATTGATATGATGCGTGTTTTACCCGCACGACGATATACCGATGAAGATAGTAGTAGACGAGAATATTCCCTTCGCTCAGGCCCTATTAAAGCAACACGGCGAAGTGGTTCCAGTGGATGGCAGGAATATTGCGCCGGAGCAGTTAGCTGATGCTGATGCCTTGCTGATCCGCTCCATTACCAAAGTGAATGCCGCACTGCTTAGCCAAGCACAGCGCCTTAAGTTTATCGGTACTGCAACCATCGGCACTGAGCACGTCGACCAAACTCTGCTTGCCGAGAAGGGTATTGCCTTCGCCTCGGCCCCGGGCTGCAATGCCCGTTCGGTGGCGCAGTATGTGACCAGTGCGTTGTTGGCGGCAGCACAGTTCCGCCAGCAATCCTTAAAAGGGAAAAGCTTTGCCGTTATCGGTGCGGGTAACACAGGTAGTGCGACAGCGCGTTGTGCCCAAGCCTTGGGGATGAAGGTGCTGTTTTGTGACCCGCCACTTGAGCAGCAAGGAAAGCTCGCTGGCGGTATTAGCCTGCAGCAAGCCTTGCAAGCAGATGTGATCAGCCTGCATGTGCCACTTGACCAATACCCAGAGCTTCCAACCCGCCACCTAATTGGCGCCGAACAGTTGCAAGCTTTATCGCCGGAGCAAGTGCTGATCAATGCCTGTCGCGGCGCGGTCGTTGACAACCATGCCTTGTTGGCCCAAGCCAAGGCGGGCCGTGCGCCGCTGCTGATTTGGGATGTTTGGGAGCACGAACCGAAGGTCATCACCGAGTTGGTGGAGCATTGCTTTATCGCTACGCCGCATATTGCCGGTTATAGCCTCGAGGGTAAGATGACCGGCACCAGCATGATCTACCATGCAATGTGCCAGGCGCTGGATATCGAGCCTAACGATCTGTCCCAGCAGCTATTGCCAGAAGCGGGCCTCCCAACTGTGACCTTACAACCGCCGTTTAGCCAACACTCAATCAGTCAACAACAGGTCGCCGCATTGACCAGATTGGTTTACGATTTGCAAGGGGATGATAAGCGCTTTCGAGAGTTCGGGTTGACGCCAGAGGGCTTTGACCGACTGAGAAAAACCTATCCGGAGCGCCGCGAGTTTTCGGTATTGCAGATTAATTCAGCGTTTGAGCAAGCTTTGGCAGAGCTGGGCTTTACTTACACCTAGCCTTACCAGTACCTTGTTCTCCATGCTAAAGCGTTTTAGATCAATACCTTAAATTAAGTTTGCTTTAGTATTGCGAATACATGCCGATACCTAAGACGACGAACAACTATTCTGCGACCTACTTTGAAAGTGCAACAGAGCGCGCTGGATTGGAGAGTTGTCGCTAGTTATAGTGATAAAGCACCGGTTAAGGTATCTGTAGAATAATTTTATTATTAAAAGGATTGGAAATGGGGCGGAAAACATCCCTCATCTTTTTAGTCGCTGGTCTGATGCTATCTGCCCAAGCTCCGGCCAGTGAGGAAGGCAGCAAGTTTTTCGTCGAGCTAGTCGGCCCCGACGAAGTGATTGGCGAAGCTGCCCCGAGCGTTTACGGACCGATACGCAACAGTGACACTCTTTGGGCGATAGCCAGCGCCAATCGTCCTTCTCCCAATATCAGTGTCTATCAAACGATGTATGCGATTCTCCAGTTGAATCCCAACTCGTTTAACGACGGCGATATTAACTCTCTGGTAAACGGTGCGTATCTGATACTGCCGACGGTACAAGATGCCGAAACCACCAGTCATCTCGGCGCTGTCGAAGCGCTTGGTATTAAGAAGCGCGAGCCTAAGCCGGCAGCAACGCCAACCAAGCCCGCAGCCACGCCGCAGCCTCAAGTGATAAGCACACCTACGCCCGCCAAAGTCAGTCTACCTGAGGACTTGGTTCGCCTTGAACAGCTTGAAGAAGCCAACGAAGAGCTGTCGATGCTGCGCGATGAGTTGGTTGGGCGTATCGACGAGCTAGAGCGCTTACGCCGTCAAGAGCTCGATGTGTTGCAGCAGCAAATGGATGAAAGCAGCAAGCAAGTGGTGGGAATGGCCGAGGTTAACCACCGCTTGAAGATCCGCGTTCAAGAGCTTAGTGAACAGCTTGAACTGCTGCGCGAAGAGCTAAGCGACAACCGCCGTACCCAAAGCCGCCTGTTACAGCTGCTGGAGCAGCCTCAAGCACCACAAGCGAGTAGCCAACCAAGCAGCGGCGGCGACTTCCTAGCGTCACCTCTTAACTTGGCACTGATCATTGTGCTGCCATTGCTGCTACTAGCCACCTTGGCAACGCTGCTCTGGCGTCGCCGTGGCAACAAAGACTTAGAGCAGGAAGAAGATCTAGAAGCCGCCTCTATCAATCTGATGGAAGAGGATGAAGACGAGTTCTCCAAGCTATTTAGTGAGAGTGTTGAGGAAGACCCACTCGATTCGGTGATGGAAGAAGATCCTGACCTGAGTATGCCGGATGCCGATTTAGGCGATCCGATGCAAGCTAGCGTGGACCTTGGCGACGACGATCTTGAGCCTGAGGCCGAAGAGGCTAGCTTCGATGACTTTGTCAAAGAAGAAGATCCCGACTTGGCCATCGATCTCGATGATGACCAGGACGCCCCGCTAGAAGGTGTGAGTGACGACCCATTCTCCACTGATGATCTGGTGCCATCTCCGCAAGACAGTAGTGACCCGGTTCTCGAACCTGATTTAGCGGAAACGGACGATGATTTCGACAGCTTGTTTGATACCGGTGACAGCACCGAAGAGTCGAGTGAAGATCAAGGGCTGATCAGTGCTGAGGAGTTGGCGCTGGCCCTAGACGATGACGGTAGCGATGATCTGTTTGAAGTGACCGACGAAGACAGCAGTGATTTGGATTCGCTGCCAGAGTTTGGCTCAGACGACATGGACGATGTGTCGTTTGAAGAGGCGCTCGAGCAGCAGCGTCAGATGGAAGCCGAGTTGGCCGACTCCAAGCAACAGATGCCTGAGCTGGAAAATATTGACTTATCTGACGAAGAGCTATTCTCTGCAGAGCCAGAGCCAGAGCCAGAGCCAGAGCCAGAGCCAGAGCCAGAGCCAGAGCCAGAGCCAGAGCCAGAGCCAGAGCCAGAGCCAGAGCCAGAGCCAGAACCCGAACTAGAACCGGAGCCAGAACTGGAACCTGAACCTGAACTGGAGTCAGAACCCGAATTAGAAGTAGAGCCCGAGCAGGCCTTAGACCCTGAGCTGGAGCAAGCATTCGAGCAGGCTGCGGAGCCAGAACCTGAACTGGTCGTTGAAGATGCGCTCGAAGAGTTGACCGAAGACGATGGCGATTTAGACGTCGCGCTCGACGATGCTGAGCTTGAGCCCGAGCCTGAGCCAGTTGCGCAAGAGCCGGAACTAGAGCCAGCGTTAGACGAAGAGCCAGCCGAGCCGCCGCAGCAAACCAGCGGACAGGATGATATCGATGAGCTGTTTGCCGGCTTTAACGCCGATGCCTTCAACGAAGAGGCCGTACCGGCCGATGCAGAAGTGTTACCGGGCCGCGATGAAGTCAGCGATGAGGAGTTCGTGGACATCGATACGCTTTTGCAAGATGCGGTGGGCAGCGAGCAGGCTGACGCGGACCCTTACGAGCAGCCCAATCTGGATGTAGGCATGGATGAGTTCCCGGATCTGCTCGATGACACCGAAGGCGGTGACGTGGACCAAAATGCCGAGCTGGCGTCTAAGCTTGATTTGGCGAGGGCCTATATGGAGATCGACGACCACGATGGCGCTCGCAAGGTATTGCAGCAGGTCATCGATGGCGATGACCCCGGTTTACGCGAAGAAGCTGAGAAGTTAATGTCGCGATTTGCGTAATTTAACTGCAACCAAGCAAAAAGGGCCGCAAATTTCCGGCCCTTTGTTTGTTTAAGCGAGAGTGAGCGATTAATATTGGCGCTTTTTCAGAGAGCGGATAGATGCGAGTAGCATTAGGCATTGAATACGATGGCGCCGTCTATAAAGGCTGGCAACGACAGCGTGAGGTTAACTCGGTTCAGCAAGAGCTAGAGCAAGCGCTATCCAAAGTGGCAAACAACCCGATTGAGGTTCAGTGTGCCGGGCGCACCGACGCCGGCGTGCATGCCACCGGTCAAGTAGTCCATTTTGACAGCCCGGTTGAGCGAAAAATGGCTGCCTGGACACTGGGCATTAATGGCAACCTGCCGCGTGATATCGCGGTGCGTTGGGCCAAGGTGGTCGATGATGAGTTTCATGCACGTTTTAGCGCCACCGCCCGTCGCTACCGCTATGTCATCTACAACCAGTCACTACGACCGGCCATCTTAGGCCGCGGCGTCAGCTTTTATCATCAACCGCTTGATGTGGCCTTGATGGAGCAAGCTGGTCAGGCGCTGTTGGGTGAGAATGACTTCACCTCGTTTCGTGCGGTGCAATGTCAAAGCAAGAGCCCTTGGCGCAACGTGCACCACCTTAAGGTGACTCGCCAAGGCGATTACGTGATTGTCGATATTAAGGCCAATGCCTTTGTTCACCATATGGTGCGTAACATCGTTGGTAGCCTGCTTAAAGTTGGGCAGGGCGAGCGCCCGGTTGAGTGGATAGCGGAGCTACTTAGCCTAAAAGATCGCACTCAAGCGGCAGCAACGGCCAAGGCCGAGGGGCTGTACTTGGTGGATGTCGACTATCCCGCACAGTTTGAACTTCCCAGGGTAGCCCTTGGGCCGTTATTCTTGGATGATTAAAAATAATCCAATTACGCTTAAAGGGTTAGACCAGTTTTAAGTAAATTTTTTAGGGCGAATGTGGTTTAATTGCCTGAGTTTGTCCCAGCAACAACGCGGTGTCGCTGACATCGTAGAGCATTTATAAAGGATTCTGATGAGCTGGTTAGAGAAAATTCTGCCAAAAAGTAAGAGCGTGTCAGTTAAACGCCGTAACATCCCTGAAGGGGTGTGGACCAAGTGTAGTAACTGTGAGCAAACGCTCTATCGCGCTGAAGTTGAGCGTAACACCTATGTGTGTCCCAAATGTGACCATCATATGCGCATTAATGCGCGTGAACGTCTCGAGCGCTTCTTAGACAGCGACGCCCAACAAGAGCTGGGTGCCCAGTTGGAACCCAAAGATAAGCTTAAGTTTAAAGACAATAAGCGCTACAAAGACCGTCTTTCTGCTGCGCAGAAAAGCACCGGTGAAAAAGACGCGCTGATCGTGATGAAAGGCGAGCTGAAGGGCCTGCCGGTTGTCGCCTGTGCCTTTGAGTTCGCATTTATGGGCGGCTCAATGGGGGCGGTGGTTGGAGCCCGTTTTGTTGAAGCGGTAAACACCTGCCTCGAAGAAGGCCGTGCGCTAGTTTGCTTCTCCGCCAGTGGCGGTGCGCGTATGCAAGAGGCGCTGATGTCGCTAATGCAAATGGCCAAAACTTCAGCCGCACTGGCCAAGATGCGCGAGCAGGGGCTGCCCTACATCTCAGTACTGACTGACCCCACCATGGGCGGCGTATCGGCAAGCTTTGCTATGCTGGGCGATGTAAATGTAGCGGAGCCGAAAGCCTTGATTGGTTTTGCCGGGCCGCGGGTTATCGAGCAAACCGTGCGTGAGAAATTGCCAGAGGGCTTCCAACGCAGTGAGTTCCTGCTAGAGAAGGGCGCCATCGATATGATTATCGACCGTCGTCAGATGCGTGACCGCTTGGCCAGCATTATCTCGAAGTTAACCGGCCAAATCGCCGCGCCGGAGCCGTCAGTATTGGTGGAACCGATAGAAGAAGATGCCGAGGACGCACCCAGCATCAACCCGCAAGACTGATTTATGAGTAATACCAACAACAATCAAAGCCGGTCTCTTGCAGACTGGCTTTGTTATTTAGAACAGCAGCACCATAGCGCCATCGATTTGGGGCTAGACAGAATTGCGCGTGTGGCACAGCGCGCCGATCTACACCAGCAATCGGCCAAGGTGATCACCGTGGCTGGCACCAATGGTAAGGGCTCGTCCTGTGCCTTACTTGAACAGTTGCTGCTGGCCAAAGGCTATCAGGTCGGGGTATACAGCTCACCTCACTTGGTGGACTTTCGTGAGCGTGTCCGAGTGAATGGGCAGTTGCCACCAGCCGAAGATTTCTGCAGTAGCTTCGAGCACATCGAGCAGCTACGTGGCGACGTCTCACTGAGCTTCTTTGAATTTACTACCTTGGCGGCGCTGGATATGTTCCGCCGGCTGCCCCTCGATTACGTGATTCTTGAAGTGGGCTTGGGCGGACGCTTGGACGCCACCAATATCGTCGATGCCGACGTGGCATTGGTGACTACCGTGGCATTAGACCATGTCGACTGGCTGGGCGATGATATCGAGCAGATCGGCCGCGAGAAAGCCGGCATCTTCCGAGAAGGCCGCCCCGCGGTGATTGCCGACCCGGAGATGGTTGGCTCGGTGGCTGAGCAAGCCGCATCGTTACATTGCCAGACGCTCCAGGCGGGTGTGCACTACCAGTTCCAGATAGATGACGGTCACTGGCGCTATCAGAGCGCCCAGAGCAGCTTTGACAAGCTGTTACTGCCTCAGCTGCCGCTAATGAATGCCGCGGGCGTGCTCGCGGTACTTGAGCACTTGGGAGTTGTGCTTAGCCTAGAAGAGCTCAATGATGGCTTGCGAAACTGGCAACTAGCTGGGCGGCTGCAGTGGCTTAATGATCAAGTGTTGGTCGATGTAGCGCATAACCCGCAATCGGCCCAATATCTGGCGCAGCGTCTGCCAGCGCTTGCCGACGGGCGTAAGGTTCACGCTGTGGTGGCAATGCTTGCTGACAAAGATGCTGCTGCCACATTGGATGCCGTCGCGCCGCTCATCGAGCATTGGCATATTGCCGGTTTGGCGATGCCGCGAGGCGACGATGGTAGCCGCCTGGCCGAGCTGTTAGTTGGTCAGTCTGTGACGCGTTATTCTTCGGTCGCCGACGCCTATCGCACAGCACTGCAGAATCTACAGCCTGACCACCTAGTCTTGGTGTTTGGTTCTTTTTTTACTGTCGCTGAAGTAATAGAATTGGCCTCAACTCCCGTCGGACACGTGTAAGCCATTGACTAAACAGTTTAAAAATCGACTTTTAGGTACCATTGTTTTGGTCGCGCTTGGGGTGATCTTCATCCCCGACGTGCTCGATGGTAGCAAAACCAGCCTGCAGGAAGAGTTCAATCCGATCCCTTTCTCGCCAGAAGTTAGCGATTTGCCGCCGCTATTGATTGACCTAAACCCTGATGGCGATGCCTTAGAGCTGGCAGAACACGATGACGAGGCTCAGCAAGCGGAAACCCCACAAGCTGAGCAGGCGCAAGCGCCAGGTGATGCCTTGCCAGAGCCTGAAGAGAATCAACAGCCCGAAGTAGTGGCAAGCGCTCCTGACAAAGAACCCGAGGTGGACCTCGCCAAGCCGGCCTACATTATCCAGTTGGGCACCTTTAAGAATGCCGCTAACGTAGAGCGCTTGGTGGACAAGCTTCGCCAAGCGGGCTACCAAGCCCACTCTTATCCGCAGCCCGCGGTACAAGATGAGCTTAATCGGGTATTTGTTGGCCCGAATGTCTCCAAACAAGCACTTGAGGCGTTGCAGGGCGATCTCGAAGCGTTGACTGGGCTGAAAGGCGCTGTACGCACATTCGACCCGCTGTTTCGATAGTGGAAAAGTTAGCGAGTAATTCAAAAAGGTTTCTGATATTATCCCCCGCGTCTTAATCCTTAGAAGAATATTATGGCTTGGGTAGACTACGTCATACTGGGCGTTATTGGCTTATCAGCAGTGGTCAGTTTAGTCAGGGGCTTTGTTAAAGAAGCCTTGTCGCTGGCGTCTTGGGTGGCGGCGTTTTTTATCGCCAGCCGCTTTTATGCCGACCTCGCAAGCTATTTCACCGTTGTCGAAAATCCTTACTATCGCAGCGGTCTAGCCATCCTCGTATTGTTCATCTCTACCCTTGTCGTCGGCGCGCTCGTCAACTACCTTTTCTCTCAACTTGTTACCACCACCGGCCTTAGTGGCACCGATAGGGTGTTAGGCGTCTGTTTTGGCGCAGTACGTGGGGTACTGGTGGTCAGCGCGCTGCTGTTTTTATTATCTTTCACTGCATTTCCTGAGTCGCACTGGTGGTCTGCATCGGTGTTGATCCCGGAGTTTTCGATTATCGTGCAGTGGTTTTTTGAGTTCTTAAAAGACTCATCCAGTTTTTTGCATAACTACCAATCTTAAAAGGAAAATATTCATGTGTGGTATTGTCGGTATCGTCGGCACTAGTCCGGTTAACCAAGCAATATACGATGCGCTAACGGTGTTACAGCACCGTGGCCAAGACGCCGCAGGCATCGTGACTATCACTGAGGGCAAATTCAAACAGCGTAAAGCCAATGGATTGGTAAAAGATGTGTTCCAGATTAAACACATGCAACGACTGCAGGGTGATTTGGGTATCGGCCATGTGCGCTACCCAACTGCCGGTAGCTCAAGCGCTGCAGAAGCTCAGCCCTTCTACGTAAACTCGCCATTTGGCCTGGCTCTGGCCCACAACGGCAACCTGACCAATGCTAAAGACCTGCGCGAAGCCATGAGCAAGCGTGCGCGTCGCCACATCAACACCACCTCAGACTCTGAAGTGCTGCTGAACGTATTGGCGCACGAGCTGGACAAACTGGTAGAAGAAGAGTTCGACCAGCGTCATGTGTTTGCTGCGGTTAAAGCGCTACACCAACAGGTGCGTGGTGCGTACGCGGTGGTTGCACTGATCATCGGTCAAGGCATGGTGGCCTTCCGTGACCCTTACGGTATTCGTCCATTGGTTATCGGCAAGCGTGTGAGCGATGAGAATCCTCAGCGTATGGAGTACATGGTGGCTTCTGAGAGCGTAGCGCTGGATGCGGTAGGCTTTGAGTTTGTGCGCAATGTAGCGCCAGGCGAAGCGGTTTATGTAAGTGAAGATGGCCAACTGTTCACCGAGCAGTGTGCTGAGAACCCAAGCTACAACCCGTGTATCTTCGAGTACGTGTACTTTGCGCGTCCTGACTCGACCATCGACAAGGTATCGGTATACGGCGCTCGCGTGAACATGGGCACCAAGCTGGGTGAGAAGATCAAGCGTGAGTGGGAAGACCTCGATATCGATGTTGTTATCCCAATCCCGGAAACCTCGTGCGACATCGCGTTGCAGATTGCGATGCAGCTTAACCTGCCATACCGCCAAGGCTTCGTGAAGAACCGTTACATTGGCCGTACCTTTATTATGCCGGGGCAAACCCAGCGTCGTAAGTCGGTACGTCGTAAGCTGAATGCTATCGATGTAGAGTTCCGCGGCAAGAACGTGTTGCTGGTCGATGACTCCATCGTGCGTGGTACCACCTCAGAGCAGATTATTGAGATGGCCCGTGAAGCAGGCGCGAAGAAAGTGTACTTCGCCTCTGCCTCGCCTGAAATCCGCTTCCCGAACGTCTACGGTATCGACATGCCATCGGCCAATGAGTTGATCGGCCATGGCCGCGAGAGTGAGGAGATCTGTGAGCTTATCGGTGCTGACGGTCTTATCTACCAAGACCTGGAAGATTTAGTTGATGCCTGTAAAGAGGGCAACCCAGAGATCCAAAACTTTGAGACCTCGGTGTTCAACGGCGTTTACGTGACCGGTGATGTGGATCAGGAGTACCTGAACTACCTTGACCAACTGCGTAACGACGACTCCAAAGCGGTTCAAGCGCAAGAAGAAGTGGCGAACCTAGAGCTGCACAACGAAGAGAACTAATCTCGCTAGCGCTTCAGATAAATAAAAGCCCCGGCTATGCACATAGCCGGGGCTTTTTCGTGTTAGTGCGGTGAGGTTACAAACGGCTGAACTGCTGCTTGCTAAACTCCACTCGCTCCTGTGGGCTATGCTCGATGCCATCGCGCTTGAGCTTTTCTACCATACGCAGACGAGGGAGGATCCCTTCGCCGTTGGCGATCTGAATCGCCAAGCCGGGTCGGGCGTTCAGCTCCAGTAGCATCGGGCCATTACTTTGGTCTAGCACCATATCGGTACCCAGATAACCAAGCCCCGACATCTCATAACAGCTAGCTGAAAGCTCAAGCAGTCGCTCCCAGTGGGGCACCGCCAGCTCGGAGAGCACCCGCCCAGTATCCGGGTGCTCGCTAACCGGCCGGTCAAACTGCACCGCATGCAGCGCCTTGCCAGTACCGATATCGATGCCTACGCCCACTGCGCCTTGGTGCAGGTTGGCCTTACCGTCAGAGGCGGCGGTGGACAGGCGCATCATCGCCATTACCGGATAACCTTGGAAGACAATCACCCGTACATCGGGAACCCCTTCAAAGCTGAAGCCCTCGAAGCAGGGGTCAAACTCGATCAGCGCTTCGATTACCGCGACATCCGCGCTGCCGCCTAGCGAGAACAGACCCGCCAGAATGTTGGAGCAGTGGCGTTTGATATCTTCTTCAGTGGCGACAGAGCCGCTTGGTTTAAAGAAGTTACCGTCTTCTTGCTTGGTAATGACCAAGATCCCTTTACCACCGGAGCCCTTGGCCGGCTTAATCACAAAGCCGGGATGCTTGCGCAGGATATCCACCACCGAGTTAACGTCGTGCTGGGTGCGCACCACCCCGATAAGCTGTGGAACGGTGACCTGATCGCGCTCGGCAATGATCTTGGTTTTCAGTTTGTTATCCACCAAAGGGAACAGCTTGCGCGGGTTGTAGCGGGCAATGTAACCAATATTGCGTTGGTTCATGCCCATAATGCCTTTGCGCGCCAGCTTGAACGGGCTGGAGAAAGAACTAAACATTAATCATCCTTATTCGCCAGAGGGCTGAAGCGCCGCAGCTCAAGCAAGCGGTACCCGGTGTAGTTTCCTAGCAACAGGATGATGCCAAGGATAATGAGCTGAATGCCTAGGAAGTTAAAGGTGAGGTGGCGTACATACTCGTTGTTCATGGCAAGATAGGCCAGCACCGCCACCGCCAAGCTGCCACCGCCTTGTAGCAGCACTTCTTTCGGGCCTTCTTCTTCCCATAGCACCGACATACGTTCGATGGTCCATGACAAGATGATCATCGGGAAGAAGGTAATCTTCAGGCCTTCAGTGAGGCCGATGCTAAAGCTCAGCACGCTGAAGATGGAGATAATCCCAATCACGGTAATGATTACCGCCGATATTCGCGAGACCAACAATAAGTTGAGGTGGGACAGGTAGCCACGAATAATCAGGCCGGTACCGACAACTAATAGGAAACCCACCAAGCCAGTTACCAGCGAGGTTTGCATAAAGGCTACCGCGATCAACACCGGCATAAAGGTACCGGATGTCTTAACGCCCACCAGTACTCTCAGCAGCACCACGATTAACACGCCGATGGGGATCAGCAGAATGCCCTTGAACAGCGCTTGTTCTTCCAGAGGCAGGCTGTCGATGGAGAAGTTGAGTAGATCGGCGCGTTGGATCTTCGGTGCTACCGCACTGCGCGCACTGCGATCTTGCAGCAACATCGAGAAGCTAACCCGAGAGTTTTGACCGCCTTGTACTTCAAGCAGGCTGTTGCCGTTGTACTCCCACAGCAGGGTGTTGCCCGGGCGGCCTTGTTGGCCAGTGGCTAAATCGAAGATCTGCCACTCATTTTCATCTTGGAATACCTGAATATACTCGGTCAACGTTTGGCGGCGGCGGCCATCTTCCAGGCTCAGACCACGCACGATACGGGCTGGCACTTCAGCATTGTTAAGCAGTTCCACCGTTAGCTGGTTGAGAGGCTTGTAGCCCAGAAGTAGGTCGGTGTTTTGATTGGCGCTGCTAGCATCGCTGAGCGCTTTGAGCAGTTCGCGGGTGAAGCTATACGCATCGGCCGAGAGCTGCTGGGTTTGCTCGATTAAGTGTTTGGCTGCTGTTTGATAGGGCTCCGGATACTCGGTATACAGGGCTTGCGGCGCCTCAGGCTGATAGATGTCGACTGCTTTGGGGTCCACCAAAAAGTCGACCTTGTAGTACATCTCCTGATGGCCCTGCGCTTCACGCTTGGTCCAAATCGCCCGGTAATCTCCAGGTTCATCAACAAATGACAGGCCATACGCCAGCGATGCAGTGGTCTCGGTTAGGCGAGTAAAGCCTTGCTGAGTGGAAGGCAAGGCCAGGCTGACCGATACCGGCTCGCCGACAGCGTCCAGCTCGACTTTGCCTTCAATTGACCAAATCTGGCGTTTTTCGCCGGGCAGCCATGGCACCTCAAAGGTGATATGGCGGTGATAGGTCATCAGCCCGCCGATCAACATACATAGCGAAACGATAAGATAGAAAAACTTACGTGAGGCCATTAGTTGGCGTCCTCAAAACTGGGTTTAGGTTGGGAGTGACTTAAGCTGACATCGACAACGGCAATGTCTTTTAGGAAGTTTCGACCCAAGATCATCGGGTAACGCAGGTGGCTGCGATCAGCCAAGGTGATCTGGGTTTCTTCCGACAAACCGCCAAGTTTAATCAGCATGGAGATCACTGGGCGTCGGTCGATGTTGTTGGAGGAGGCTTGTTTGATCTCAGCAAAACGCACGATAGGGCGCTCGACCTGGATCTCGTCTTGTCCTTCTTGGACACGCAGGGTAAAGCGCACCCAGTTCTTGCCGTCGCGCTCGAAGGTCACAATGTCGGATGCACTCAGCGAAGAGGTGGTGGCGCCGGTATCGATGCGCGCTTCAAGGGCCACTGGCAATTGCTGTACGCTGACCCATTCAACTTCACCGACTATTTGCTTGTTGCCTAGCTCATAGCTGACCGACGAAGGTCCGCACTGGGCTTGCTCAGCTGGCACGCTGCTAGCTGTTTCGCCGTTGTTCAGTTGGTTTAGCTGGTCTTGCAACGATTGCTGCTGCTGCTGTTGGATGCCCAACAGTGAAACGGCTTCCTGACATAGCGTTAAGGTTTGTTGCTGTGCGTCACTGAGGGCAGTGAGCTGCTGGCTGGTTTGGGCTTGGTTTTCAAGTGAGGTCTGACTGGCGCAGGCGCTCAGCAGTGCAGCCGCCAACAAAGGAATGCGTTTAATCATAGATTGGTCCATTACTCGGCAAGTAACCTAAATATAAGGGTTTTTATAAGTTCATAATAGTGCAAAAAGGCGCGCTGTTACGATTTGTCACACAGAGCATAAGCCAGTCTTACAGAAATTGCTGGCTCATCACTGTTATTGGTTAACGACGTTGTCAGTCTGGGTTGGTTGCCACCAAAACGGCGCGCTTAGGCGCGGGCAAGCCCTCCACCGTGCGGCTGCGATCCTGTGGATCTAGGAAGGTCTCCAGTGAGTCAAACTTCATCCACTCGGTGGAGCGTTGCTCTTCCAAACTGGTTACATCCACGTCGACCACTTTGACATCAACAAAGCCGGTTTTCTCCAACCAAAGCTTTAATGCTGCAGTACTGGGCAAGAACCACACGTTGGGCATCTTGCCATAACGGCCCGCTGGCACCAGTACCGTGTTCTCATCGCCATCTACCACCAAGGTTTCTAATACCAACTCGCCGCCTTTGGTGAGCTGGTTTTTCAGTTGAAACAGATGGTCGATGGGGGAGCGGCGGTGATACAGCACGCCCATGGAAAATACCGTGTCGAAGCACTCTAGTGCGGGCAGTTGCTGAATACCTAGCGGCAGCAGGTGAATATTCTGGTCGTTGTTGGCAAAGTGACGCACTGTCTCGAACTGCATCAAAAACAGCGAAGAGGGGTCAATCCCCACGACAAACTTTGCGCCTTCGCCACGCATCCGCCACATGTGATAGCCGCTGCCGCAGCCTACATCGAGCACGTAGCGGTCTTTTAGGTCACTAATGTGTGGCAACAAGCGCTCCCACTTCCAATCAGAGCGCCATTCGGTGTCGATATGAATACCGTGAATAAAGAACGGGCCTTTGCGCCAAGGCTCGAGATGATGAAGTAAGCTCTCGACTTTTTTCTGTTCGCCACTGCTCAGCTCCTGGCCATTACCGATGGTGACGGAATCTTTCAGCTCCAAGTGCTCAGTGTTGATGTCGGGCAGCTTATTGAGCACCCGTTGCCATTTTGGGAAGTCGCCGTGGGCGTGCTCTTTTTCCCAGTTAGCCAGTTGTGCTGGCAAGGTAATCAGCCAGTGTTGCAGTCGATTCTTAGCGATCAGCTGGTAGAAGTTTGAAAAATCTAACATGGTTGTTTGGTGTATAGGGTCACTGTGTTGAGTGTAGACGTCTGGTTTTAGACGCATTCGTTTAGACGCAATTGTTTAGACGCATTTCTTAAGGCGCCATAGTTCAGACGCATCGCTTTAGCCGTTACGGAGCAAAGGTAAAGCGGACCTCGCTAGAGCCGTCATCGCCTGCACGGTGTTGGCAAACGTTTAAGCCGCGGCTGAGCCATGCTTGACTCGAACCATGGTGAAGCGTTAAGTTCCCGGCCCGCAGAGTTGCCTGCTGCTGAGAGCTCAGCTTGGCGCCGAGCAGCGATACTAGCAGCGGAGTGCGCGACTGTATGTGGCTGTCGAGCATCAAACTGTTTATCCAGTCTTGCTCTGGGTTTAGTGGAATCAATCCGAGGCTCAGGCTGCTGTTATCCAATCGGCTTAGCGCCAGTAGCAAGGGTTTATCCAAGGGCTTGGCTTCGCTTGATGGAAAGGCTTTGAGCCACTCAAAGCTGTCTGACCAAAGCATCTGATAGTGGGTCTCTGACTGGCGATGGCGGTAGTGAGCGATTTGATAGTCGCCACTGCTGCGCGGCTCGGTAGTGATCTGAAAAACCAGATCGGCGTCGCCCTTGTCTTCTTTAGCTGCGGGGAGGTTTCGCACGATAAAGGCCGAGGCGGGGCAATCCCAGAGTACTTCAGAGGCGGTATCGAGAGGACTAATCTGCACGGTTGCCAAACTTGGCGTCGTTAACATTGACAAAAATGCCAGTAGAAACGCTCTGCTACAGTTAATCATGGTCGCTTAAGTCATGTTTAGGATTAGCGAATGCTAACACAGTCCAGCAGACATAGAGCTAAAAATATCAAGTAATTCGCTGCCGGGGAGCGAACAATGAACAAATTATCTATACGTCAGCGTTTGGTGCTGTCGGTAATCGCCGTTGTGGCGCTTTTGAGCCTGGTCAGTGGAGTATTTCAGTACCGCCTGATCAAAAACAACATGCTGGAAATCACCCAGTCTGATGCGCGTCAGTTGTCTGAGTCAGCAGTGGATCAGATTGAAGGCTGGTTCCACTCCAAACTGGCTATTTCATCATCCATTGATGTGAGCTCTGACTCTCCGCATTTTCTTGCTCATCTGCAGCAAGCTGCCCGCAGCGGTGATTTCCGTGCCTTTTACTTCGGCAGTGAACAGGGCGATATGATCATGGATGACCCAGACGATCCGCTGCCGCCAGGCTATGATCCGCGTACGCGACCTTGGTATCAGGGTGCGGTTAATCAGGGCGAGTTTATCTCCAGTCCCTATGAGGACGCCAGCTTGGGTGGCTTGGTTATCTCCGTTGCAAAGCGTGTCAGTGGTGGGGTGTTCGCCGGCGATCTGACCTTGGATGTGGTCACCGACATGGTTAGCTTGCTTGAAGATGAAGGGCTGTTCCCATTGATGGTCGATGCCGAAGGAACGGTACTAATCTACCGAGACGAAAGCAAAGTGCTTAAGCCGCTCAGCCAGATAGCGCCGGCGCTAAACGGTGCCACCCTACAGCGACTAAGTGGCAGTCATGAGCTCATCAGTACCGATATAGATGGAGAGCCGGTGCTCTTAAAGGTGTCTGTGGTACCCGGCACCGGTTGGTACTTGTTGCTGGCACATGTTGAAAGTGCGGTGATGAGCCCAGTGCGTCAGTTTGTGGTGAGCAATATCATGTTTATTCTGCTTAGCTTTGTGGTGATTGCCTTGGTGATGTATTGGTTGATTAGCCGTTTGCTACAGCCGCTTGAGCAACTTAACGATGCGGTTAGCGCCTTGGCCTCGGGAGAGGGCGATCTCACCCAACGGGTTGATATTGAGCGCCATGACGAGATTGGTGCTTTGGCTAACCACATCAATACCTTTATCGCGGAGCTGCAATGTTTAATCAAGTCGATTGCTACCGACGCTGATCAATTGAAGGAATCCGCTAAGCTGGCCAATCAGAGTACCGAAACTTCCAACGCCCAGATTGCTGCCCAGCAATCTGAGGTGACCCAAGTTGCTGCCGCGGTTAATGAGATGGCGGCAACCGCCAACGAAGTGGCAAACAATGCCGAGCAAACCGCCGAGTCGGCGCGAGAGTCAGCCGAATCCTGTGAGCAAGGCAAGCGCTTGATCGGTCGTAATCAACAGCAGGTGGATAGTCTGGCTGGTCAGCTGGATGATGCCGCCAACACCGTACAAGAGCTTGAGAAGAACACCCAAGAGATCAGCGCGATCCTCTCCACCATTCAAGGCATTGCCGAGCAAACTAACCTGTTAGCCTTGAACGCTGCAATTGAAGCTGCGAGGGCTGGTGACCAGGGTAGGGGCTTTGCGGTAGTGGCCGACGAAGTGCGTAATCTGTCACAGCGTACCCAAAGCTCAACCGAGGAGATCCGAGCGATGTTAGAGCGTTTGCAGTCCAACACCAACAGCACTGTGACCACCATGCAAGAGAGCCAGCAGCTGGTGCGAGTGAGCGTTGAGGATGCAGCTCGCGCCACTGAGATGCTGGAGAACATTACTGGTTCGATTAACCAAATCAGTGATATGGCGACACAGATCTCCAGCGCAGCAGAGGAGCAGCGGGCGGTGACCGAGGAAGTCGGCCGTAACACCCAAGGCATTCAAGATGCCTCTCTGGAGTTGGCGGAGCAGGCCCATGCCAGCGCTCAGCGGGCAACCGATCTAGACCGTATCTCGAGCCAGCTTCACAAAGAAGTTTCTACGTTTAAGATTTGATGAACAAGCCGATAGCTTGGAAAGGGCGCCTGTTAACACTGGCGCCCTTGTTGTTTGCGGTTATAAATAAGCGTTAGCGGGCTGTTTTAGGCCGCTCCTGATACACCATGGAAGTGGCAAAAGGATTGTTTTATAAGCCATATTCGAAAAGTCATGCGCTGGTACGATGCACATTTTAGTGCTGTACATTGGCCGGTGTTTTTCAGACTATAGATTTATATAGCCAATACAGAGATACCTACATGAGCTACGACCCTAATAACATCTTCGCTAAAATCCTGCGCGGCGAGATGCCCTGTGTAAAGGTCTACGAAGATGAGCACTGCTTGTCGTTTATGGACATCATGCCTCAAGCTGAAGGCCACACCTTGGTATTACCCAAAGAACCCGCTGAAACCTTGCTTGACCTTAGCGATGCGGCGGCAGCCGAAACCATTAAAGTGGTGAAGAAGATGGCCAAGGCGGTAAAACAAGCCACCGGCGCGGCGGGCGTGACCATCGTACAGTTCAATGGCGCGGAAGCCGGGCAAACAGTGCCACACCTGCACTTTCACATTGTTCCAGGCTCGTTTGCTAAGGCGAAGGCGCATGCCAAGGAGATGGTTGACCCGGCCAGCTTGCAAGAACTGGCAGATAAGATTACTGCGGCGGTTGAGTAATAAAAAAGGCGCTGTTAGCGCCTTTTTTATGCTGGTTGTGACCCGTCCTGAATAAGGTTGAAACTAGGCCTTAATCGCAACCAAGGATCCGAAGTTAAAACACTGGAACCAAATATCGCTGTGGGCAAACCCAGCGGTGGCAAAGCGTTGCTTGTGCTGTTCAATGGTATCGGGCACTAGCACGTTCTCCAGCGAACTGCGCTTTTGACTAATCTCCAACTCGCTATAGCCATTGGCGCGTTTAAAGTCCAAGTGAAGCTCATCCAGTACGTCATGGATATCGCTATCTTCGAAGCGAAACTTCTCGCTGACAATTAGCAATCCGCCGGGTTTCATGCCCTTAAAAATCTTGTCGATCAGCGCTTGGCGCTGCTCGGGGGGAATGAACTGCAGAGTAAAGTTGAGCACAACTACCGAGGCGCCGTTAATCTCGGTCTGGCTAATGTCCTCGCAGCGCACCTCGACCGGTACGTCGGCTTTAAATGCGCTCAAGTGCAGCTGACAGCGCTCAACCATCGCTTCAGAGTTATCCACGGCAATGATTTCCACGCCGGGTTTGCTGGCGCCGCGGCGCATCGCCAAGGTGGCTGCGCCCAATGAACAGCCGAGATCGTACAGTCGGCTGTTTGGCTGATGATACTGCTCAGTGAGATGGCTGATGGTACTGATAATGTTGCTATACCCCGGTACCGAGCGCTGAATCATATCGGGGAACACCTCGACCACTTGCTTATCGAAGCTAAACCCGCCGAGTTCAGTAATAGGCTGGGAAAACAGGGTGTCTTTGTTGTTACTCATACTTTCTACCTACATTAGACGGCGGCGATTCTAGCTGATTTTGCAAGAACACCACAAATTTGTCTGAGGCTACTGATTTTCGTGGCGGTTTCTTTATACTATCCGCTTTTATAGGTAATCATCGAGGGCGAACAGGTTCGCTCCGAGGTGAGGGTGCAATCTTGCCCCGCTTCAAAAAGATTATAACGGGATAGCTTAATGCGTAGTGTTTACTGTGGACAGGTGACCAAGCAATTGGTCGATCAGGAAATTAATTTGGTTGGATGGGTGAACCGTCGTCGTGATTTGGGCGGCGTGATCTTCATCGACCTACGAGACCGGGAAGGTATCGTGCAGGTCGTGTTTGACCCTGATCGCGCAGAGGTGTTCGAGATTGCTAACAGCTTGCGTAACGAGTTCTGCGTGAAGCTGAAAGGCCGTGTTCGTGCTCGCCCGGAGAGCCAGGTGAATGCCGACATGACCACCGGTGAAGTGGAGTTGCTAGGCCTGGAGCTTGAGATCCTCAACCGTGCAGCGCCGCTGCCACTGGACAGCAACCAAGATAACAGCGAGGAGCAACGTCTTAAATACCGCTACCTGGACCTGCGCCGTCCTGAGATGACTCAGCGTATGATGTTCCGTGCCAAGGTAACCGGTTTTGTTCGTCGCTTTATGGAAGATAATGGCTTCCTCGACATCGAAACCCCAATTCTTACCAAGGCAACGCCAGAAGGCGCGCGCGACTACTTGGTGCCTAGCCGTACTCACAAGGGTGAGTTCTTTGCATTGCCACAATCGCCGCAGATCTTCAAGCAGCTGCTAATGATGTCGGGCATGGATCGTTACTACCAAATCGTTAAGTGCTTCCGCGATGAAGACTTGCGTGCCGACCGCCAGCCTGAATTCACCCAAATCGATATCGAGACCTCATTTATGAGCTCTGACGAGGTGATGGCGGTGACTGAAACCATGATCCGTGATTTGTTCAAAGAGATGATGGACGTTGACCTAGGCGAGTTCCCTGTGATGCCATTCTCTGAAGCTATGCGCCTGTATGGTTCAGACAAGCCAGACCTGCGTAACCCTATGCAGCTGGTGGATGTGGCTGACCTACTCAAAGAGGTTGAGTTCAAGGTATTCTCAGGCCCTGCCAACGACGAGAAAGGCCGTGTTGCAGTACTTAGCGTTCCGGGCGGTGCCAGCTTGTCACGTAAGCAAATTGATGACTACGGCAAGTACGTGGGCATCTACGGCGCGAAAGGTCTGGCATGGATGAAAGTCAATGCACTGGCCGATGGCGTAGATGGCCTGCAATCGCCAATCCTTAAGTTCCTGACCCCTGAGATTGCTCTGGCAATCGTAGAGCGTTGTGGCGCAAAAGATGGCGACCTTATCTTGTTCGGCGCGGATAATGCGCGCACCGTGTGTGAAGCGATGGGCGCGCTGCGTTTGAAAGTGGGCGAAGATCTAGGCTTAGTGAGCGACGAGTGGAAGCCGCTATGGGTTGTTGATTTTCCAATGTTCGAAGAGATAGACGGCAAGCTCCACGCTATGCACCATCCATTTACCGCGCCAGTAGAGGGCGTAAGCCCAGAGCAACTGCTGGCCGATCCTGCCAACATCGACTCAAACGCCTACGATATGGTGTTGAACGGTGTTGAATTGGGTGGTGGTAGTGTGCGTATTCACCGCCAGGAAATGCAGGCAGCAGCCTTCGAAGCCTTGGGTATCAGCGACGAAGAAGCGCAAGACAAGTTTGGCTTCCTGTTGGATGCACTGCAGTACGGTGCGCCACCACATGCTGGCCTGGCCTTCGGTCTTGACCGCTTGGTGATGCTGATGACCGGCGCAAGCTCGATCCGTGACGTGATGGCATTCCCGAAAACCACCACCGCCGCGTGTCCGCTAACCAACGCACCAAGCGCGGCCAACCCTGCAGCGCTAGAAGAGCTAGCTCTGACGATTCGCCCGCAAAAGAAAGCGTAATTAGCGTTTGCTAGAGCAAATTTAAAAGGAGGCGTCAGCCTCCTTTTTTGTGCCTTGGAAAGATAGGCTCAAGGTCAGTGGCGCGCCGACGCCGTTGGCTGCTGGGCCAGTTCAATCTGATAACCTTGCTCGTTAATCAGCGACGAGGTCTGTTTGCTTCTGGCCAGCATCTCCAAGGCTTGGTCTTTGGTCACTGGCTTGCCAAACAAATAGCCTTGGACCTTGTCAAAGCCATTAAATTTTAGCCAATTGGCGTGTTCAACCGTCTCAACTCCCTCAACTAACACATCGTAGTTAAGCTGGTTCATCAGCTTTTGCATGCTAAGCAAGATGTATTGGGAAGAAGAGGAAGAGATGGCATTCAGGCCGAACTCCCGGTCAAACTTGATCTTGTCACAGTCGAGTTTGCTTAAGTAGCTAAGCGATGTGAAGCCCTTACCAAAGTCATCGAAGGCCACGCGTATTCCCGCCGCACGTATAGCCGAGAGTTGGCTTTGCACTTGCTGGTAATTGGTTAGCGCCGCGCTCTCGGTGATCTCAAGCTCAAGGATGTTGGATAGCTCGCCAGCGGATTGGAATTTCTGAATCAAACGGTTGGCGAAGTTCTTATCATCAAACTGCCTCCCACTCACATTGAACGCGATAACCAGGTCTTTGAGCCCAAGAAACTCGATCTCTTCGAGCAGAGTGATGCTCTTATCGATCACCCAGTAACCAAGAGGAATGATATGCCGACCATTCTCAATCACATCCAAAAAGCGCCCCGGACTTACTAGGCCCTCCTCGGGATGGCGCCAACGCAGTAGTAGCTCAAAGCCGATGATCCGTTGCTCCAGCATGGAGACCTGTGGCTGCATAAACAGCTCCAGCTCATCGTTGCGCATCGCTTCTTTAAACTGACTATCGATGGTAAACACCAAATCGTTGTGCTTGGCGAGTTCAATATTAAAGTGGCTGACGCAGTTGCGACCCTTGCGCTTCGAGGCATACATGGCCAAGTCGGCGTACTGGGTTATCAGGTCGCTGTCATAAGAGGATTGCAGCGCGTTGGCGACACCAATACTGGGAGTGACACTGATAGTGACTTCGTCGATGGTGATGTCACGGGCTAACCACTGGGCTAAGTTGTCGGCAAAGGCCATCACCGAGTCGTGATTGTGGCCAATCAGGATCACGGTAAATTCGTCGCCACCGAGACGAAACGCCCGGTTATCGGAGGGGCAGAGCTGTACTAGCCGGGTTGCCAGTCGCTTGAGCAGTTGGTCGCCAAACTTGTGGCCGAGTTTGTCGTTAATGGTTTTGAAATCGTCGATATCGATATACAGCAAGCTGAGATCGGTGTTGGTCTCCTGAGCCTGTTTCATCGACTTATCGAGCTGTTGGCGGAACGAGGTGCGGTTGGGCAGCTCGGTGAGCTGGTCTATCAGTGCCATTCGCTCAAGGCTGGCGGTGTTTGCTTCGATGCGCTGTTGCATGGTGCCGAACTTGTCAGCCAGCTCCAGCGATATGCGATCCAGTGAATCAAACTCATCAAGCAGTCCGCTACGCGGTGGCTGCGGGCGATAGCCGCGATTGTCTAGGATAGCCGGCAGGTGGGTGGCATGGTAGCGCAGGCTGCGCAGTGGCCGTTTCATCAGCAAGAAGCCGGTAACCACACTCATGATGCCGGTTGCCAGTAACAATAAGATCAGGTTCTGATAGTGAGACAGCTTGCTCGCATGTTGCTCGCTCCAGTTTTTTACAATTAGCAAGCGCTGGTTGTGGTTGCCTTGGCTGGCCAGCGAGAACTGCTGGGTCTCGATAAACTCGCCGTCGACCTGGAAGCTGGTGGCACTGGTGTTTGATTGCTTCAGGGCATTGTCAAACCAGGTGTTACTTTGACGTTCGGTCTGAGTGGCGATCAGTATCGATTTATCTGCCTGTGGGCGAATATCGATGATGGCCACGTCAATGTTGTCGCGGTGGGCGACGTTAATCAGCGCTTCGGCTAAGTCGAGCTTAAACGAAAATATGCCTCGTTGGTTCCGCGCGGTGCGCACTGGTAAAGCGATCCACAGCGAGCAGTAATCGCGGCAATCAATAACATGGGAAGGGCCTGAGTTAGCCTGAACCTGCTCGGTGAGGCTATCGGGAGGCAGTAAGGCTTGTTGGAAACAGGTTGGGATCTTGTTGTATTGGGCGATGCAGGCATCAGAGATGGGCAGCAGCCACTGCAACTCAGGAAGCGACTGTTCCAAATAGTCGTGCAGCGCATCAAAGCTGTCTGCTTGGCTGAGCACCACCTGCGCCTCAAAGATATAGGTGATACTGTCTTTGAGCTTTACGATCTGGTCGTTGAACTCTTCAAAGTAGTTATTAAACAGACTGGAGCGCAGCTGCTGCTCCTGGTTTTGGTAGTAGGTAGCGGCACTGTAGCCAAACAGGCTAAGCGCGGTGATCGCCAACACAAACAGGCCAATCACCAGCTTTAGCCTGACACTGACGAAGCGGTTAGCGACGTCGAGTAAGGGAAAGTGATTCAATGAACGCATCGACAGCTCCTTACCCGCTAAAAACGATAACTCAGTTCTAACGCAAACATGCGCCAGTGACGCTCTGGGTTGTATGTGGAAGAGACTGGGGGTAAATCGTTAATTGGCGGCAGCGTCGAGGTTCCCGTCAGCCAGTGGTGCTCAAGGCGCACCAACAAGTCGTTGGTAGGCTGCCAACTCGCGCCAATAACTACATCATGTAAGTCCTTCAAGTTTCGTGGAATATCGCTTTCGGTAAAGTGTACTCGGTCATAGCGCAACAGCACCTGCCACTGAGGATGAACATAGGCGACACCTTGCAGGTAGAAGGCTTGCATGTCGGTGCTGCCATCGAACGCTGGGGTAACGAAACCACCAAAAGGCGAATCACTGTTAGCGTAGGTGCCGCCCTCACGAACGGTTAGTTCACTAGTGATCTCAAAGTAGCGCTGGGAATACTGCACCGACAGAAGGTATTGGTCAGTATCGAAATAGAAATCCACTGGGACTGGGGCAAACTGTGTTTCTGAAATTGGCAGCGGAATTACGATTTCATCTTTGAGGCTAAGTTTCAGTCGACGATAGTCAAAGCCAAACAACCACGCACTACTTGGCCGGTAGCGTAGGCCAATGCTGGTGTTCCAATCTGCCTCAAACTCGCCACCTTGCTCGGGGCCGAAGAAACGGCGACTGAAGCTTTCATCTAAAGGCTCTTTGCCCACTGATGCTGAAAACGTGATCTCTTGGTTACTCTCCGTCCAGTAACTGAGATTGAAACGCACGCCATCAGCACGCAGGTTTTGTTCGCGAAAGATATTGTGGTAGATAGACTGAGGCATAACGATGCTAGGGCGCGTGAACGGGATATCACGGGTCGCACCATAGATCCCGTTGGACAGTTTAAAGCGGCCCAATTGCACGCTGGCTGACCACGACTCAGTTTCGGCCAACTGCGTAGTAAGGTTGAGATAATCAATCTCCAAGCCCGACTCGAACCAATCGCCGCTCTCTCTGGCGATGACCAAGCCACTTACTGAGAAGTAGCGATTCAAGTACCAGTAGCCATGAAGCCCGGCTTCTAGTAGCGGGCCACTGTCGCCGCTGTCGTAGCCGTAGAAACTGTTATCTGATACGTCCAAGTAGGCGGCAGACAGAAAACCGCCCCAGCTAAACTGCTGTTCAGCTCTGGCTATACCTGTGCCCAGGCTGAGCAGGCTAATCAATAGCAAACAGCGTGATACTGTCATCACTTACCTCCGAATCGATGTAGCCAATGGCGTTGGGGTGGGTAAGAACGTAATCGAGAAGCTGTTTACGGCTGCGCGCCACAATGGGAGCAATTGCATTACCGGTATAGATTTGACGCTCCCATATTCGGTTTAGTTGATAAGGAAACAGGTCCAGGGTATCCAAGCAAAAACGCTCATGCAGGATGTCGTTTTGTGGTAGCACCACAATCTGAATGGGCGAGCCGTTGGGCCATGACTTTTGCTTGAGTGAGAAGATGGTCTTTATCTGTCGCTCGGTGAGCGCAACACTGTTCAGGCTATTGGTAACAACCCAAAGGCCACTGGTTGCGTGAGCTACCGTAGAGAGTGTTTGAAGCACTAATAAAAACAGGGCGGAGATGAGGACCGACCTTAGCGTACTTCTTCGCGACCAGCGCGTTATTATGCGTCCTTGCCTGCAAGCCACAATGTATGACGTCCTTGCCACTGTGTATTGTTTATTAACACTATAGCGTAGCTTTTACGGCTGTCTGGTCTAATTACCCGTAAATAGGCGGTTTTTTCTGTGAGCCAAGGTCCGGTGCTGGAAGAGACTTATGATATAGTCGCGCCAAAAGGCCACGCACCTTATCTCTGATGTAAGGAGTAACGACGGCCTACGTTCTACAGGAGAATATATGGCCGGACATAGTAAATGGGCGAACATTAAGCACCGCAAAGCCGCCCAAGATGCCAAGCGCGGCAAGATTTTTACCAAACTGATTCGCGAACTTACCGTCGCTGCCCGGGAAGGTGGCTCAGATGCCGACGCCAATCCTCGCTTGCGTGCAGCGATAGATAAGGCTTTATCGAGCAATATGACCCGCGACACCATTACTCGCGCAATTCAACGCGGTGCTGGCGAGCTTGAAGGCCAACAGCTGGAAACGGTTATCTACGAGGGGTACGGCCCGGGAGGTACTGCGGTGCTGGTCGAGACCATGACTGATAATCGCAACCGTACCGTATCCGGCGTACGCCATGCCTTCTCTAAAAGTGGTGGTAACCTGGGAACCGATGGCAGCGTTGCGTACTTGTTCGCGAAAAAAGGGGTGATCAGCTTTGCCCCCGGCATTGATGAAGAGCAGCTCATGGACCAAGCCTTGGAAGCCGGCGCCGATGACGTGCTCACCCATGAAGATGGTAGCGTTGATGTGCACACCGAGCCTGCAGAGTTTGGCACGGTAAAAGATGCGCTAGATGCTGCTGGCTTTGAATCGGTGAATGCCGAGGTGACCATGCTGCCTTCGACCTTTGCTGAGCTCGATGCTGACACGGCCCCCAAGCTGTTGCGCTTAATCGACATGCTCGAAGACGATGATGACGTGCAAGAGGTCTATCACAACGGCCAGATCTCTGATGAGTTGGCAGAGAGCCTGTAAGCCGTGAGTATTATTCTAGGTATCGATCCCGGTTCGCGACTCACTGGCTACGGCGTGATCAGATTGACAGCTCGCGGCGTTGAGTATTTGGGGAGCGGTTGTATTCGGATTCA
The DNA here is from genome assembly GCF_000429485.1 of Aliagarivorans marinus DSM 23064. Taxonomy (GTDB): domain Bacteria; phylum Pseudomonadota; class Gammaproteobacteria; order Enterobacterales; family Celerinatantimonadaceae; genus Aliagarivorans; species Aliagarivorans marinus. The sequence continues at coordinate 25,899 of NZ_KE386910.1, forward strand.
AGAGAAAGAGCTGCCAGCGAGGCTTAAACATGTCTATGCTGGCGTCAGCGAGATCATCACCCAGTTTAGTCCCGATGAGTTTGCCATTGAGCAGGTGTTTATGGCGCGCAATGCCGACTCTGCCTTGAAGCTCGGCCAAGCGCGTGGAGCAGCGATTGTGGCAGGGGTGAACGCAGAGCTGCCGGTGGCTGAGTATTCTGCCCGGCAAATCAAGCAAGCGGTGGTTGGCAAGGGTGGGGCAGATAAGACTCAGGTGCAGGCAATGGTGATGCATCTGCTGAATTTGTCTGCCAAACCTCAAGCGGATGCGGCCGATGCGCTGGCGGTTGCCTTGTGTCATTGTCATACCCAGCAGAGCTTAATCCGTATGGCAGGTAAGGTTACTGGCACGGTTCGGCGTCGATTACGCTGAGTCTTGCGGAAAAACTAAGCAGTTGATGGCGAAATCAAAAAATATCGACACTCGCCGATTGAATCCTCTGCGCGAGCCCCAATATACTGATTCAAGATGATTAACTAAGGTGAAGAGGAAGACATGACCTTAGAGCGTTCCGAGCGTTTTGAAATCCCCGTATTACCATTGCGCGATGTGGTTGTTTATCCGCACATGGTTATTCCGCTGTTTGTAGGCCGTGAGAAGTCGATTCGTTGCTTAGAAAATGCAATGTCTCAGGACAAACAGGTACTGCTCGTAGCGCAAAAGGATGCCAGCAATGACGATCCTCAAGTCGAGGACCTCTATGAAGTCGGCACCGTCGCCAATATTTTGCAGCTACTTAAACTGCCCGATGGCACCGTTAAGGTGTTGGTGGAAGGTAGCCAGCGTGCCCGCCTGGAAGAGTTTGTTGATCACGACGAATTTTACGTAGCCCAAGCGCAGTACCTGCTGTCTGATTTGCCCGATGAGCGCGAACAGGAAGTGATGGTACGCTCGGCCATCAACCAGTTTGAAGGCTATATCAAGCTCAATAAGAAGATCCCACCTGAGGTGCTCACCTCGGTATCCGGCATCGACGATGCAGCGCGCCTGGCCGATACCATGGCCGCGCACATGCCGTTGAAGCTTGAAGACAAGCAATCGGTGCTGGAGATCGCCAGTGTAACTGAGCGTCTTGAATACCTGATGGCGATGATGGAGTCTGAGATTGACCTGTTGCACGTGGAGAAGAAAATCCGCGGCCGGGTGAAAAAGCAGATGGAGAAGAGCCAGCGCGAGTACTATCTGAATGAGCAAATGAAGGCCATTCAGAAAGAACTTGGTGAGATGGACGAAGGCCAAGATGAGTTTGAGCAACTGACCAAGCGTATCGAAGAAGCCAAGATGCCAGAAGAGGCCAAAGAGAAGACGCAGGCCGAACTGAACAAGCTGAAGATGATGTCGCCGATGTCAGCTGAAGCCACCGTGGTGCGTAGCTACATCGATTGGATGTTGGGCGTACCATGGACCGCCCGCTCCAAGGTGAAGCGCGATCTGTCTAAAGCCGAAGAGGTGCTTAACAAAGACCACTACGGCCTGGAGAAAGTGAAAGAGCGCATCCTTGAGTACTTGGCGGTGCAAAACCGCGTCAACAAGCTCAAGGGCCCAATCCTTTGCTTGGTAGGGCCTCCGGGTGTGGGTAAGACCTCGCTGGGTCAGTCTATCGCTAAGTCCACCGGCCGTAAGTATGTCCGTATGGCGTTGGGTGGGGTGCGTGATGAGGCAGAGATCCGCGGTCACCGTCGTACCTACATCGGCTCCATGCCGGGCAAACTGATTCAGAAGATGTCTAAGGTGGCGGTGAAAAACCCACTGTTCTTGCTCGATGAGATCGACAAGATGAGCTCAGACATGCGCGGTGATCCAGCATCGGCCCTGCTTGAAGTACTCGACCCAGAGCAAAACAACAGCTTTAACGACCACTACTTGGAAGTGGACTATGACCTGAGCGATGTGATGTTCGTAGCCACCTCTAACTCGATGAATATCCCCGGTCCGCTGCTAGATCGTATGGAAGTGATTCGTCTGTCCGGTTACACCGAAGACGAGAAGCTCAATATTGCCAAGCAGCACCTGATGGCCAAGCAAATTAAGCGTAACGGCCTGAAACCCGGCGAGATTGAGATCCACGATAGTGCGATTATCGGCATCATCCGTTACTACACCCGTGAAGCCGGGGTACGTAGCCTGGAGCGCGAAATCTCTAAACTATGTCGTAAGGCCGTGAAGAACATCTTGCTGGATAAGTCGATCAAGAAGATCGAAATCAGCCAAGATAACCTGAAAGATTTCTTGGGCGTGCAGCGCTTTGATTACGGTAAGGCCGACGAGAACAACCGCATCGGCATGGTGACCGGTTTGGCGTGGACTGAGGTAGGCGGCGACTTGCTGACTATCGAGACCGCATCGGTACCGGGTAAAGGCAAGCTGACCTACACTGGGTCGCTCGGTGATGTGATGCAGGAGTCGATTCAAGCTGCGATGACCGTAGTGCGCTCGCGTGCCGATAAGTGGCGCATCAATGCCGACTTCTACGAGAAGCGCGACATTCACGTGCACGTACCGGAAGGTGCTACGCCAAAAGATGGCCCAAGCGCGGGTATCGCAATGTGTACCGCACTGGTTTCCAGCTTAACCGGCAATCCGGTGAAGGCCGACGTGGCGATGACCGGCGAAATTACCCTGCGCGGTGAGGTGTTGCCGATCGGTGGTCTGAAAGAAAAACTGTTGGCTGCGCATCGCGGTGGTATCAAAACGGTATTGATTCCACAGGAAAACGAGCGCGATCTGCAGGAGATCCCAGAGAACGTGATTGGCGATCTGAAGATCATTCCAGTGCGTTGGATCGAGCAAGTTTTGGACGTGGCTTTGGAGCAATGTCCCGAGCGTTTCAGCGTTGATTCTGCGAAATCTTGAGTCAAAGCAAATAATTTAAACGTGTTTGTTACCTAAGGCTTGCAAGCCCATAGCAAGGGCTATAAGTTAGCCCTTGCAGGGATAGATTTGATGGACTTTCCGGTAAAGGCTAACTTAGCGGTCGTATAAGACCCACGTTTAGGGATCGACCTGCGGTAACACAAAGGAATAACTAAAAGAGGAATACAAAGTGAATAAAGCTCAACTCGTAGACAAGATTGCAGAAGGTGCAGATATCTCTAAAGCTGCTGCTGGTCGCGCGCTAGATTCTCTAATCGAAGCGGTAGCTGACTCTCTGAAAGAAGGCGATAGCGTAGCACTGGTTGGTTTCGGTACTTTCCAAGTTAAAGAACGCTCTGCGCGCACTGGTCGCAACCCTCAGACCGGTCAAGAAATTCAAATTGCTGCGGCAAAAGTTCCATCTTTCAAAGCTGGAAAGGCGTTAAAAGACGCTGTTAACTAATTTTAGCTGTGGGCTAACCACAGTCTCTCAAGGCGCATCACCCGGTGCGCCTTTTCGTAAGTCATCGTTGTAAAAGAGTGAACTAAGCATGTTGGAAAAGTTCCGAGAAGGAAGCCAAGGTACGGCTGCCAAGGTTATCCTCGGTCTGGTTATCCTGTCGTTTGCCCTTGCCGGTGTTGGTAGCTACGTAGCCACACCCCAAGAGCCTTTAGCTGCCAAGATCAATGGCGAGGAGATCAGCCGCGCTGAATTCGATCAAGCCTATCAAAATGAGCGCGCCCGTATGGAAGCGCAGTTTGGTGAAACCTTCAATCACTTTGCCAGTGACCCGGCTTACATGGCCCAGTTCCGTCGTAACGTGCTTGACCGCATGATCAACGAGCGACTGATTGACCAAGCGGCGAATCGCTTGGGAGTGCGTGCCAGCGACGCGCAAGTGCGCGCGGCCATCCGCAGCATGCCAGAGTTTCAGATTGACGGGGAATTCGATACCGAGCGCTACCAATCGGCCATTTTCCGCGCTGGCTACCAACACCATCAGTTCCGTGAGCTGATCCGTGGTGACCTGAGCCGTCAGCAGCTGCAATTCGCTCTGCTAGGCAGTGAGTTTGCCTTGCCTGCCGAAGCCCGGCAACTGCTGCAACTTAACGAGCAAAAGCGCGATGTTAGCAGCGTGACCTTGAGCCTGAGTAAGTTCCGCAGTGAAGACCCGATCGACGATGCGCGTTTGGAAGAGTACTACCAGCAACGTAAAGACAGCCTGCTGTCTGATGAAGCGGTAGACCTTCAGTACATCTTGGTCGACGGCGACGCGCTGGTTGACGCTATCGAAGTGACTGATGCACAAATCGAAGAGCAGTATCAGGCCACCAAGGCCAACTACGTTCAAGCTGAGAAGCGTCGTGTTGCACATATCCTGTTCACTGGCGACGACGCGCAAGCGCGCGCCGAAGAGGTTCTGGCGAAGTTGGCCGCTGGCGAAGAGTTCGCAGCCTTGGCTGAAAGCGAGTCAGACGATACCTTCAGTGGCCAAAATGGCGGTGAGCTTGACTGGTTCGAACGTGGTGTGATGGACCCAGCCTTTGAAGATGCCGCCTTTGCCTTAAGCGAAGATGATGCAACAAGCGCTGCGGTTGAGTCTGCCTTTGGTGTGCACATTATCAAGCTATTAGAGGTGCAAGCTGAGCAAGCATCGCCACTGGATGATGTGAAAGACGAAATCCGTGAGCAACTGGCTAAGCGTTTGGCAACTGATAACTACTACCAGCAGGCACAGCAACTAAGTGAGTTGGCGTTTGAGCTGCCAGATTCACTGGATGAGGTTGCTGGTGAAACTGGCCTTGAGCTTATCGCCGTTGATGGCTTTACCCGCGCAAATGCCCAAGGCGAGCTGGCCAGCCCAATCGTGTTTAATCAGGTGTTCGACCGCGACTTTATCGCCGAAGGCCTGAACAGCGAAGCCTTGCAACTGACTGATACCAAGTCCTTGGTAGTTCGCGTCAACAAGTTCCACCCAGCAGAAGTGAAGCCACTGAGCGACGTGAAAGAACAGTTGATCGAAGAGCTGCGAATCGACGATGCAGAGCAAGCCGCCCAAGATTTTGCCGCTGAGCTGGTTGAGCTGCTAGCAGGCGAGCAAGACTTGACAGAGCTGCTGGCAAGCAAATCGCTGAGCTTGGAAGAGAACACCGGTTTGACCCGTACCTCGGTAGATTATGAGCCAGCTGTTATGAATCATATCTTCTCTATGGCTAAGCCGATTGATAGCGCGGTAGTCAGCCAAGCTAGCAGCATGACCGGCGATATCATTGTGCTGAAGCTAAACAGCGTGACCGATGCCGAGTACGTGAGTGAGACTCAGCTAGATGAGTGGTTAGGCCGTCTTTCAGATAGCAAGCTAGACTCAGGTATGCGCCTGCTAATTGATGTGCTTCGCAACCAAGCGGACATCAAAGAGTTGTTATAATTAGCATTTTAAGTAATCATCGAAAGGGCGCATCATAGCGCCCTTTTTTTGTCGCTATCGCTTAGGGAGAAGCAGGTGTTAACAAAACCCAAACTACAGTGGCTGATTGGTGTGGCCTCAACGGTGGTAATCCTTGCGGGCATATACTGGTTCTTTCCGGCTTGGCTCGGGCTACCTGAGCGGGTGCAGCACAACCCTTTAGTGGGGCGCTGGCAGTCTGAAGTGGAGTTCTACGGCAAGCGCGAGATACTCGAGTTTACTGAGACCGGCCAGATAGAGAACGGTCGCTATGTGGCGACCCAGTTTAAGATAGATGGCAATCGAGTGGCGGTGGTCTCGCCATCGCGGGAGAATGAGTACTTGGTTGGCCCGAGTGGGGAGATGCTAACGACCTTTTACCCGAGAGTGGGCAAGGTGATCTTCCACAAGATAATCGCCAGTGGCTCGGCGCCGAAGGCTGAGCTGGATGACAGTGTGGACTTGTTTACGCCCAGCTCTGATAATCAATAGCTACGATAACCAATAGCTCAGAGAATCTCTAGCTCAGAAGGCTCGTAGGATAGAACAGCCCTCGCATAGAAAATCCCACTCATAGAAAACCCGCAGCTAGCTGCGGGTTTAGCGTTACTTGATTTTCGAACTACAGCGATTCTGGCGCGAAGTCGACTTCGGGGTTAACGTCAGCTTCGTAGTCGATGCCTTCGATACCAAAGCCAAATAGCTTCAAGAACTCGTCTTTGTACTGGGCGTAGTCAGTCAGCTCTTTCAGATTCTCGGTGGTGATGGTTGGCCACAGCGCCACACAAGCGCTTTGAATATCTTCTCGCAACTCCCAATCGTCTAGGCGTAGGCGGTTGGCCTCGTCCACTTCTGCAGCGGCCTTATCTTCACGGTAGATTCGCTGGCTGAACATACGGTAGATCTGTTCCATACAGCCCTCGTGCAGGCCCTGCTCACGCATCAGCTTAAATACCATTGAGATGTACAGTGGCATCACCGGGATCGCCGAACTGGCTTGAGTGACCACACTCTTAAGCACCGCCACGTTGGCGCTACCGCCCTTGGCTTGCAGGCGCTGGTTGAGAGCAGTAGATGCGCGGTCCAGATCCATCTTGGCTTTACCTAGCGCGCCTTCCCAGTAGATAGGCCAGGTAATCGAGGTACCGATGTAGCTATAGGCGACGGTTTTGCAGCCTTCTGCCAATACGCCCGCTTTGTCGAGCGCATCAATCCACAGTTCCCAGTCTTCACCACCCATCACGGTGACAGTGTCTTGGATCTCTTGCTCGGTGGCGGGTTCTACTGACGCCTCGATGATGGTGTCTTTATTGGTATCAACGGCGGTAGCGGTATACACATCGCCGATAGGCTTAAGGCTAGAGCGGATCAGCTCGCCACTCTCTGGGTGTTTACGCACTGGCGATGCCAGAGAGTAGACCACCATATCCACTTGACCAAGGTCTTGCTTGATCAGCTCAATCGCTTTTTGCTTGGCCTCATGGGAGAAGGCATCACCATTGATGCTCTTGGCGTACAGGCCTGCCTCGTTAGCCGCGCGGTCAAACTCAGCGGCGTTGTACCAACCAGCAGTGCCTGGCTTTTTAGCGGTGCCGGGCTTTTCGAAGAACACACCGATGGTGGCGGCATCTGAGCCAAAGGCAGCAGCGATACGCGAGGAGAGTCCGTAGCCACTAGAAGAGCCTACAACCAGCACCTTTTTCGGGCCATTGCCGATCTTGCCTTGTGCCTTGGTGTAGGCAATCTGCTCTTGAACATTGGCGGCACAGCCCACGGGATGGGTCGTGGTACAGATAAAGCCACGAATACGAGGTTTGATAATCATTACTTGTCCTTAACCTGAGGTGGCCGCTTGGGCCTCCAATCATCTTGTTGGCGATTCTAGCATGCTTACCGGAGATATCAGCAAAATGCCTGTCTGATCAGAGCAGTAGCGGCTATTTTCTGAACTCGCTGCGATAGGCTTGCAGCAGGCGTTGGCTAAGTTCGTGTTGAGGTTCGTTAAACAGATCTTCCGTGGGGCGATACTCCACCGCGCGTCCGCGCTGCATAACTAGCACGCTGTCACTGATGTGGCGCACCAAGGCTAAGTCGTTCGACACAAACACGTAGCTAATGGCGAAGTTGCGTTGTAGCTCGAGTAGCAGGTTGACGATTTGCGAGCGCACGGAGATATCTAGAGCGGCGATACTCTCGTCGATGATGATGATTTTGGGGCTTAAGATCACTGCTCGCGCTAAAGATACCCGCTGTTTTTGCCCATTGGAGAGCATCTGCGGATAGAACTCGGCATGTTCTTCGAGCAAGCCCACGGTGCGCAGCACTGACGCAATCTTCTGTTTGCGTTCCTGCTCGTTCATTTTTGTGTTCAGCACCAAGGGGGCGGATAGGATCCGTCCAATCGGCAGGCGAGGATTGAGCGAGCTATCGGGGTCTTGGAAAATCATCCGAACCAAGCGGCAGCGGCGGGTGTAATCACCAAAACGTAGCGCTTCGCCATTAACGAAGATATCGCCCTTGGTGGGCTTATTGATGCCTGCGAGCAGCTTTGCCAGAGAAGACTTGCCTGAGCCAGTCTCACCGATAATCGCCAAGGTCTCGCCTGCATCTAGCTCAAAGCTGACATCATCGATTGCCTTGACCTTCTTACGCCCCAACCAGCCGGAGTGGACGTGGATGTCTTGGCTAAGGTGGCGAACGATTAACTGACTAGCCACTAGCCATTCTCCTTCTGCTGGAAATTATTGGGGTGATGGCAGGCATATAAATGGCCTTTAAACTTTTTAAGCTGCGGCTGCACGACACACTCGCGCTGCGCTTTTGGACAACGCGGCCCAAGGCGGCAGCCAATGGGCAGATGCTGCAAGGCTGGGATAGCCCCGGGCAGGGTAGGTAGCTTGGCTTTTTTCTCTAAATCGCGGTTGTGAGTAGGCATGGCATCAAGCAGCGCGCCGGTGTAGGGATGATAGGGCTGACCGAGCACCTGATCGTAGCGGCCCGACTCCACGATATGGCCACAGTAAATAACGCTGATGGTATCCGCGAGATCGGCCAGGGTGTGCACATCGTGGGTAATCAGCAAGATGGCGGTATTGTTCAGCTTGTTGAGCTTGTGCAGTAGCCGCAGGATCTGATTGGCAGTGGTGGCTTCCATGGCGGTGGTGGGCTCATCGGCCACCAATACCTTCGGCTGCGAGGCAATCGCCATGGCAATCATCACCTTTTGGCACAATCCATCGGAGAGTTCATAGGGGAAGCTCTGCATTACCGCCCGGTGGTCTTTGATGCCCACCTTGTGTAGCAGTGCTTCCGCTTGGCGTTTGCGCCATTGGAAGCGTCGCCAAAAGCCACCCTTTACCTTGGAGAGTGGGATGGCCTGCTCAATCTGCTTGCCGACCTCGACCGATGGGTCCAAACATGAACTGGGCTCCTGGAAAATCATCGCGATATCGTTTTTCAGGATTTTTCGACGTTGGCTGGGCGACAGAGATAACAGGTCTTGGTCGCCAAGGCGCATCCGGTCGGCGCGAACTCGCCAGCTTGGTTTAGTTACCCCCAACAAGGCCTTGGCAATCAGGCTTTTACCCGAGCCAGATTCGCCCACCAAGGCTTTAATCTCGCCCTCGGCCAGGGTCAGACTCACCTTGTCCACCGCTTTTACGGTGCCAGTGGGGGTGTCAATCTCGATGGTGAGGTTGCGAATATCAATCAGTGCCATTAGTCCACTCCCTCACTCAGGGCCTTGCGAACACCATCGCTCACCACGTTAACGCTCAGTGTGCACAGCATGATGGTTAAACCGGGCAGGGAGATGGTCCAAGGGGCGACAAACAACAGATCGCGCGATTGACCAATCATGGCGCCAAGCTCTGGCAGCGGCGCTTGCGCACCAATACCGATAAAGCCCATCGCGGTGATATACAAAATGGCATTGGTATAACAGCGGGTTAGCTGCATCACAATCGAATCGCTAATGTTCGGCAGCACGCCATAGCGCAGAATACGCAGGTTGGTGGCACCATCGAGGCGCACCGCGGTGACGTATTCTTTTTGCATCTCGCTAGACACCGCGATGTAAGTGAAGCGAATAAACTGGGGGATTTGCGCCAAGGTAATCGCGATCAGGGTGTTTCCCAGGCCCGGGCCAAGATAGGCCACAATCATGATGGCAATCAACAGGGTGGGGATAGACAGAGCAGTATCCATCAAGTGGTGCAGCACACTGGCTTTGATGCCCTGGCTCATGCCTGAGAAGATCCCCAGCGGCAGGCCAATCACCACCGCAATCAGCGTGACGAAGGTGGCACCGCCAACGGTGAGCTGCACGCCATAGATCAGCCGGCTAAGAATATCGCGGCCCAAACCATCGGTACCGAGGAAGTGGTCCACCGAACCGCTGGAGTGCCACGAAGGAGGCTGGAAAAGACTTTGTCCCTGAAACTCCAAGGCGTAGGGCGCGATAAATGGAGCAAACAGCGTAATCACCAGAAACAGGGCCAACACCCAGAAGCCGATCACCGCAAAGGTGTTCTTCTGAAAGCGCAGCAGCACCTTTTGTGCGTTGCTGGGGGTGATGTCTTCGGTAAATATCTTAGCGTAGGGCATACACTTCTCTGCGGCGCAAGGGGTGGATCAGGGCAGTAAATAAGTCCGTCACCACGAAGGTGGTGATCACCAGCGTGGCGATGACGAGCATGCCGCCTTGAATGGCCACATAATCTTCGAAGTAGATACTGTTAATCAGCCAGCGACCGATTCCCGGCCATGCGAACACCATCTCCAGCACCATCGCTGCGGTTAGTACGCTACCAAACTGCAAGCCTAAGCCTGGCAAGATCGGTGGCAAGGCATTGTGCAGTACATGGCGCAGCACGATGCTCAGCTTAGACTTACCCATGGTGGCCGCCGCCTTAACATAGTTTTGCTCCATCACTTTCGCGGTGGAGGTCGTTAAGTGCCTGACCAGCTCGGTAGTGGGAATGACTGACAGCACAATACCCGGCAATACAATATGGCTGAGCACGCTGTACATAGCTGGCCAGCGCTGGCTCTCAGGCAGCCAGAACACGTCGAGCATGGCAAAGCCGGTGTGCTGAGGGATCTCTAACAATAGATCGTAGCGCCCGGATATCGGGAACCAGCCTTGCAGTGACACCACGCTCATCATCAGCGGCAGTGGCAACCAGAACACCGGAATACTCTGGGTAATCAGGGTTCCTGCGTTAATAAACTTACCCAGTGGACGTTGCTGGTAGACACCTGCCAAGGTACCAATTGGCACGCCGACGACAAACGAGATGGCGAACGCCACGATACACAGCTCGAGGGTCGCGGGCAGATAGCGCAGCACCTCTTCCGCAACCGGCTTACCGCTTACCACCGAAATCCCAAGGTCGCCACGCAGGTTCGCGCCGACAAAGCGCCAGTATTCAGCCAGCCACAGATTCGGTGACAGGTTGGCGTCGTGGGTGGGTTGAAACAGAAAGGCGATAAGGTTGATCACCAAGAAGGTGATGATCAACAGGTTCATACGCCGGATAAAGTAATGCAGCATGGTTACCTCCGGCGCGCTTCGTCAAACGAAATCCCGCCGAAGGCATGCCAGCCGATATCGGTTAGAGAGTCGTTGTAAGCATACATCTTAATGGCGTGGGTAAGCGGCAGCACTGGCACCTCATCTTCAAGCAGTTCCTGCAGGGCAAAGTAGAACTTCACTCGCTCGGCCAAGCGCCCAGCTTGCGAGGCCTGCTCTAGCATGTCGTCGAAGCGACCATTACACCAGCGGCTGAAGTTGAAGCCGTTTTCGATGCCATCACAGCTGAATTGCTGACGGAAAAAGGTATCGGGATCGGTGTTCTCACTTACCGCACCTATCAATAATAGGTCGTAGTTAGGTTGCTCCTGTTGCAACTGGGTGCGCAAAACTGCCCAGTCGAGCAGCCGCACCTCTACCTGAAAACCTAATTGACTAAGCTCGTTGCGGATCACCTCGGCGCTACGTTGTGGCTGCGGGTTGAAGCTGGTCGGAGTGCCTAATACCCATAGGGTTATCGGATTTTGCCGTGCTTGCTCAACGAAGTCCGCATTCAAATCCGCGCTGTACTCGCGCGGCGGCTGGTTGCGGTGGGCCCAGGAGGAGGGCGATAACACGCTATTCGCTATTTGCGCGGTTTGCTGATAAACCGCATCCTTCAGGCGATACTTATCAATACTGGCGGCAATGGTGCGGCGCATCCGCACATCGGCAAACGGTGGACGCTGGGTGTTAAAGGCCAGATAAGAGACGTTGAGGCCGGCTTGCAAGGAGATAAGCAGGTCTTCACGCTGTTTGATCACCTCGATCTGGGTGGCGGCGGGCTGCGCCATTATGTCACATTGGCCGGCTAGCAATTTGGCCATGCGCGCAGACGATGTCGGCGTGATATCAAATACTAGCTGGCGCATCGGCGCGATACCCTGCCAGTAGTAGGGGTGATGATAGTAGCGAAGGAAATGGCCATCTTGTTGATTGGCGTACAAAAATGGGCCGGTGCCAATGGGCAAAAAGTCCAACTGCGAAGGGCGCAGCTCTTCGAGCAGTTGCTCGCCATACTCCGCTGAAAGCACTACCGCGAAATCACTGGCCATGGAGGCAATAAACGAGGCATCCGGGCGCTGCAGATCAAAGCGGATCTGCACGTCATTAAGCACTTCAATGTTGACTACGTTGTCGGTGAAGCGGGTGGTTTCAAAGAACGGATAGCCCTCACCGATGCTGTGATAGGGGTGCGACTCATCAATAATGCGCAAAAAGCTAAACGCGACGTCTTCGGCATTCAAGTCGCGGCTTGGCTCAAAATAGTCGGTGTGATGAAACTTGACGCCTTGGCGCAGCGTGAAGGTGTAGCTCAGGCCATCATCACTGCGCTGCCAACTTTTAGCCAATCCCGGCTCAAGTTGCTGGGTGATCGGGTTGATATCGATCAAGCGGTTGTAGACATGGCGCGAGCTTAAGGCAATCGCTTCGTGGGAGTTCTCAACTTGAGGATTTAGCGTGCGAGGCGCGCGTTCAGCGCAATAGATTAGTCCCATGTTCTTAATTGCTTGTGGCTGTTCGCAACCTAGCAGACTAAGACCAAGACACATCACTGTGCAGCGAAGTAATACGTTCATTAAGGGGAGTATGATTCTGAATTAGGTCTAATTTACCACTATGCGCGGCGCGATCCAACTTTATGCTTTTGTTGGTAAATGGTGTTTTTTCAAAAGCCCGCGCAGTTGGTGGTAGCTCAAGCCTAAGCTTTCAGCGGCTTTGGTTTGCTGGTACCGGTGGGTGGTAAGCGCCAGCTCGAGCCAACGTTTTTCTTCATTTAGCATATGCTGGCGCAGATCAAATTCCGGTTGCAGTGCCGGCTCGGCAGTTGAACCTAACGCTACTTCTTTCCGCTTTGTTGAACTTACCGGTGCAGTGGCTTTCAGCTCGCCTGGTCGCCAAGGAGAGTCGAAGGGGTCGAACTGGATACTGTCGGCATCGAGGGTGCTGTCAGGCTGGTGCACCACTGCGCGTTCGATAACGTTTTTAAGTTCTCGCACATTGCCTGGCCACTGGTAGCTGGCAAGTTTGTCGATGGCATTGGGCGCTAGCGCTATCTCACTCAGTCCAATCTCGCGGGCAATATTAGCGGCAAACTGCAGCGCCAGCTGGGGAATATCGTCGATTCGCTCACGTAACGGGGGGAGGGTGATCACGCTAAACGCCAGCCTATCCAGCAAATCGGCACGAAAGCGACCTTGTTCTACCAAGGCCGGCAGGTCCTCATTGGTGGCGCCAATCACCCGAACATCGACATGAATCGTGCGATTACTACCGACTCGCTCGAAGCTGCCGTATTCGAGTACCCGCAGTAGTTTTTCTTGGGCACTGGCGGGCAGGTTCGCTAGCTCATCGAGGAATAGCGTGCCGCCATCGGCTTGCTCAAAGCGCCCGCTGTGTTTTTGACTGGCGCCAGTAAACGCGCCGGCTTGATGGCCAAACAGCTCGGATTCTATAAGATTAGGATTGAGTGATGCGCAGTTAAGTGACAAGTAGTTGCTGTCCCAGCGCCTACTGAGGAAGTGTAGCCGCGCCGCGATCAGCTCTTTACCGGTGCCGCGCTCGCCAATCACCAGCACCGGCCGCTCCAATGGCGCATACAGCGAGACTTTATCGAGCACTTCCAGAAAGTGGCTGCTGGAGCCAATTAGATTTGGCGAATTATCCAAGCTGTTTAGACCAAATAGTGAGCATATAGACCAATATAGTCACTGCTCGCATTTTAGACAAATAGCCAATCCTCGACAATTCAGTGACTTACATTTTTGGCCCGGTATTCGCTATATGGCATGTGCTGAAGAAGGTTATCGAGTACAAACATCAGGCTAAATCGTCAGGAGTTTACCATGGGAATGTTTTCTAGAATTGCAGACATTATCAATGCCAACGTAGGGGCGCTGTTGGACCGGGCTGAAGATCCGCAAAAAATGCTTCGGCTGATTATTCAAGAGATGGAAGACACCTTGGTAGAGGTGCGCGCTAGTACCGCCAAAGTGCTGGCCGATAAAAAACAGCTCGCCCGGCAAATCGACAAGGCTCAGGGCGTGCAACAGCAGTGGCAAGAAAAAGCTGAGCTGGCCATTCAAAAAGGCCGAGAAGACTTGGCCAAAGCCGCGCTTATTGAAAAGCAGCATCTGCAGCAAACTATCGATGCTCTTAACCATGAGATGACGGCTGTGGAAGACAGTCTCTCGCAGCTGCAAGACGAGATTGAGCAGCTAGAGCAAAAACTTAACGAGTCCCGACAGCGCCAAGCCGGCTTGCTGGCCCGTCAGGCGTCAGCGCAAAACCGGGTCAACGTGCGTCAACAGTTAGATACAGAGCGCTACGCGAAAACCCGCGAGAAGTTCGAACAGTTTCAGGCGCGCATCGACCAGCTGGAAGCACAGGCTGAGAGCTACCGGGTCGATAAAGGCGCCAGCGACCTCGACCGCCAGTTCCAAGACCTACAGGCCAGCGTCGAGGTGGAGCAAGAGCTGGAATCACTGCGTAAAAAGCACCAAGACAAGCATCAAGAGAAAGGGGAATAATTAGCTATGAGCGCTTTGTTCATCGTACCGTTAATCATCTTTATGGGGCTGGTGGCTCCACTATGGCTGGTTCTTCACTATCGCAGCCAGCGTCGGGTTGAACGCGGCTTGTCAGAGCAGGAGAGGGAGAGTCTGGATCAATTGAGCCAACGGGCCCGCCAGTTAAGCCAGCGCCTGACCACCTTGGAGCAGCTGCTTGACCAGAACGTGCCCGACTGGAGGGATGAGCTATGAGTAAACTGTTCCGTGACACAGCGAACGGCAAACTCGCCGGGGTGTGTGCTGGTATTGCTCGCCGATTTGAGATTGAGACTTGGGTAGTGCGCATCTTGGTGGTGACCTTAGGCCTGTTTAATCCATGGATGATGCTGATTCTCTATGGCGCGGCGGCCCTGTTTCTCGATAAGTTGCCCAACTCCTATCAAGAACCCACCCCCCAAGTGAAGTCGCGAGCCTGGCAGAAAGGGGAAGATCCCCACAGTGTGCTGGGTCAGTTAGAAAATGAGTTTTCTAACATTGAAAATCGTCTACAGCAGCTGGAGAAAGTAGTGACACGTCGTGACTTTGAAACCCACCGGCAATTTCGCGATTTGTAAGTCTGCTCTTCACTCAGTGATAGATGTGTTCCCGTTGTATCGTGGGCGTTAGAGCCCGCGGTATCACGGGAGTTTACAGCTAAGGCTAATGTTAAATTTTTTGGCCTACTGTAAAACTTTGATTAGACTTAAGTCACATCTAAATCATTCTCTGCAATGCTTCTAGTCGTAGCGCGCTCAGTAGCTAAGCTTATCCAGAGACAGTGAAGGAGCACGCCCCACTAACATGCGTATCGAACTTGCCTGCCAGCACAGTACCGAAGTATTCGGCTTGGTAATCAGCTTGCTGAAGAAGCATCAGTTGACCCTGATGGCGATGCAAACCGCCGCAGACGAGCGCCTCTACCTACAGATAGACGACCTCGATACGCCACTTACCCAAACCCTCCTCTCGGAGTTACGCTGCATCAGCGGCATCAACGATGCGCGCATTGTTGCGGCGCTACCTTCCGAGATTGAAAACAGAGAAGTGCAGATCTTGCTCGACAACGTGCCTTATCCGGTGGTGCTAATCGATAAGTCCGGCTTGATTCGTCAGTTTAACCACAGCTTCGAACACGCCTGTGGCGATGGCGAAGGCAGCCTGCTTGAGCAAGATATTAACCGCTACCTGCGCGGCTTTAGTATCGGCCGTTGGTTTGGTAATGGTGCGGGTAAGCGTGAACTACACGAGCTGCAGCTCAATGGCCAGCACTACTTGGTGGATATCATCCCACTAGCCGACAGTCAGCTGCAGGCCAACCAGCCCGGGGCGATTATGCTGTTTAAGTCGGCGGAATGGCTCGATCAGGGCTTTGACTTGTCGCAGATTGAACGTGAACTCAGTGAAGGGTCCTTGGTTGCTACTAGCGCAGAGATGCGTAGCATCCTCAGTAGCTTAAAGCGCTTGGTCGATCATCCCATGCCCAGTTTGTTGTTTGGGGAGGCCGGGGTCGGTAAACGCTTTTTGGCAGAGCTGCTTAACGAGATATCAGGGGGCAGCGCGCAGCGTTTTGTCTGTTTTGACTGTCGTAAGCGCAAGGGCGAGCTGCTTAGCGCCTTGGCCGAAATTGTCGCCGAGCAACCCCTAACGGTATTACTGCACAATGTTGATCAACTCACCAATCAAGAGGTGGAAGCAGCGCTCAATGAGCTGAGCCAGCCACAACATGGGGTACTGCACATCTTGGTTGCCAGCCGCTTAAGCCCGGAGCAGCTAGCCAGTTTGTGGGGAGACAGTCGCTACTACGATCTCGTCAAAAACAGTATTGCCATTCCAGCGCTACGCTCGCGCCGGGAAGACATTGTGCCGCTGGCTGAGGCGTGGCTAAACCGCCATTTCGCCAAGCATCAAGAGCTAGCGCCGCCACTTACTAAAGAAGTCAAACGTTTCTTGAGCTCCCAGTCTTGGCCGGGCAACATCCCTCAGCTCTATCAAGTGCTGCAAGAGTCGCTTAATGGGGCCCAGCTTAAACGCTGGCAGGTCAGTGATGTGAAATACCACCACGGCAGCTTAGCGGAGAACGTCAATATCGAATCGCTGTTGGAGCAGGATTACCACAGCGCCATGGGCCAGTTTGAGCACCTATTGCTCAGCTACCATTTCCCGCAATATCCGTCATCAAGGCTGCTGGCTAAAAAGTTGGGCATCTCCCATACAGCCATTGCCAATAAGCTGCGTGAGCATAATATCCGCAATAGCCGCTCGGAAAACTAAGCGGTCTGTTAGCGGCAGATAAACCACTGAAAAGATATCACTCAGGTAGGCTGTAACCTGAGTGGTGTTTTGCTATGATGCTTCGACACAACATATTCTTCCCTGAAAAAAGTGACGTAAGTTCACTGGGGCGGGGAAGCTGTTTGCAATGGAGAAGCAATAACGATGAAAACCTATAAAGTTGCCTTGTTGGCGGGCGATGGTATTGGCCCAGAGGTAATGAAACAAGCCGTTAAAGTGATGCGTGCCGTTGAAGTGCGTAACCCAGACGTGAAGTTCGACCTTAAAGATGCACTGTTTGGCGCGGCTGCCTATTTCGAAACAGGTAAATCCTTCCCCCAAGAGACCATTGATATCTGCGACGAAGCAGATGCGATCCTAAAAGGCACCATTGGCCTGTCTCATGAAGAGTCGAAAAAGATCCCAGTAGACGAGCAACCTGAGCGCGGTGCACTGCTGCCTTTGCGTCGTCGCTACAATACCTACGCAAACTTCCGTCCGGTTTATCTGCCAAAAGAGCTGGCGCACTTCTCTCCGTTGAAAGCGGAAGTGGTGGGCGAGGGCGTTGATTTGATGATCATCCGCGAGCTGGTGGGTGGCCTGTACTTCGGTGAGAAAGAAGTCGGCACCGACGACAGCGGTAAGCGCTATGTGCGTGAAGTGCTGGAGTACGATGAAGACCAGATCCGCAATATCCTGAAGGTGGGCTTCGAAACTGCCCAGCGCCGTAAGAAGGTGCTACACAATATCCACAAGAGCAACGTGCTTAAATCCAGTGTTCTGTGGAACGAGATCCTGGAAGAAGTGGCCACCGACTACCCTGACGTAGAAGTGAAGCACATCTTGGTTGATGCCGCTGCTACCTACCTGTGTCTGAACCCCGGTCAGTTCGACGTTATGGTGATGGAAAACATGTTTGGTGACATCTTGAGTGACCAGGGCGGCGGTATCTTGGGTTCACTTGGCCTGATGCCATCTGCTTGTGTCGGCCCTGAGAAGTCATACTACGAGCCAAGCCATGGCAGTGCGCCAGATATTGCAGGCAAGAACATTGCTAACCCATACTCGATGATCGGCTCTGTAGCGCTGATGTTGGAGATGAGCTTTGGCATGGAGCAAGAGGCCAAAAACCTGTGGCACGCTATGAAGAGCGTGTTCGCCGACGGTTACGGTACGCCTGATCTGGCCAAGGGCGAAGATGCCAAGCTGATCGATACCGATACCTTCGGTGATCTGGTGGTTGAAGCGCTGAATGCTTGCCCTAAACCTTAAGCGTTTACCAACGCGGTAAAAATAGTTTAAGCCAGCCGCCGGCTGGCTTTTTTGTCCTCAGGATCGACCCAATGAAGAATAATACCAAGATCGTAAACGCAGGCCGCAGCCCGCGCTGGACCCAGGGATTGGTGAACCCACCGGTATCTCGCGCCTCCACCGTGGTGTTCGATAGCGTTAAACAGATGAAAGAAGCCACCGGCAAACGTCATGACAAGACCTTGTTTTACGGACGCCGTGGCACCCAAACCAGCTTCGCCTTCCAAGAAGCGATGACCGAACTCGAAGGTGGTGCAGGCTGTGCCATCTATCCCTGTGGCACCGCAGCGATCACTGCATCCTTGCAATCGTTCTTGCAAGCCGGTGATCACCTATTGATGGTGGATACGGTATACGAGCCGACTCGCGACTTTTGCGACAAGATGCTCAGCCGTATGGGCGTCGAGACCACTTACTATGACCCGATGATTGGCGAGGGGATTGAGCAGCTTATCAAGCCGAATACCCGAGTAATTTTTCTCGAGTCTCCCGGTTCGCTCACGATGGAAGTGCAAGACGTGCCAGCGATCACCCGCGTGGCCAAGCAACATGACATCGTGGTGATGCTGGACAATACCTGGGCCTCGCCGCTGTACTTTAATGCCTTTGATTACGGCGTCGACATCTCCATCCAAGCTGCCACTAAATACCTGGTGGGGCACTCGGATGTGATGCTCGGTACCGCTACTGCAAACGAACGTTGTTGGGATCAGCTACGTGAGAATTCCTACCTGCTAGGCCAGTGTGCCTCACCGGATGATATCTATCTGGCGATGCGTGGCATCCGCACCTTGGGCGTGCGCTTGGCGCAGCATCAACAGAGCGCACTGAAAGTCGCGAACTGGCTAGCTGCACGTGATGACGTTGATCATGTACGCCATCCTGCGCTGGCAAGCTGTCCGGGCCACGAGTTCTTTGAGCGTGACTTTAGCGGTAGCTGTGGCTTGTTCTCCTTCGTGATGAAGGGCGGTAATCAGCAGGCGCTTACCGCCATGCTCGATGGGATGCATCACTTTAAGATGGGCTACTCCTGGGGCGGTTATGAGAGCTTGATCTTGGGTGTCAACGGCGTGGATAAGCTGCGCAGTGCGACCAAATGGCAGCAAACAGGCAGCTTGATCCGAGTGCATATCGGCCTGGAAGATGTTGATGATCTGATTGCCGATCTTGACGCGGGTTTGGCGCGCTTTAATCAACACCTATAGCGGATATAACTATTTTTCGTAACTGCTCTTAGCAAATAGCCGCAAATTGTGACCCAGTTTGCGGCTACTAACCTCGTGTTCCAGTAACATAGCCTTTAGTCAATAAGATTCAACGAGTTACCTTGATTGGAAAGGCTTAGTTCACAAGCGCCAGAGACGGCGCAAGCAGGCATCCCTCCAGGCTTACATTTTTTCTCCACCCATGAGCATGGGCTTTTCCCCTATGCCCAAAGCGTGTCGTCGGCGCTAAATAGCCCGTTTTGGCCGATTCAGTTAAATAGTTCGGCTATGACCTCGCCAATGGCGGGCTTGCTACCGTTGTTGCGCCGTGAGGTCCATCGCCAACGCTTAGACGTGGAGACGCTGGCACACAGCGTGACCCAGTACATTCCGATTCAACAAGCGCTAAGCAACTGGCTGGACGGTCGCGTGGTAGGGCGTGATGAGCTTGCCATCCTCGAAGATTTAAGCTTTGAGCAGGGGTTAATGTTCCAAGCGCTAACAGCGCTGATGGACGAGGTGTTTGAAGACAACGCTGTTATTGCTATCGAAGGCGGCGAGCACTTATCTCATTCCAGCCTGCTGTGGCTGCGCAGCCTAAGCGAATTTCCGCAGAAAAAGACATTGTGGTTGATGGTTGGGATGGACGCCTCAGCCAGTTTCTCGACTCGTCAAGAAGACGAGGTGTGGGACAATTTTCACGATTGGGTGGATGATAATTTCACCTTGCAGGCGCCGCCTGCTAATTGCTCGGCCTTGCGCAAACGGCGGCTAGAGTACTTCAATGATATCGAGCCGGAACTGGTGATGCAGAACCTTCAGCTGATGGCGTGGCCAGAGGCTGAGCTTGCGGCCAGACAGTGCCTGAGTGAGCCGGAGCGTTGGAACAAACGGCAACTGCTTACCTTGCACCTGAATTTATCGGAAGCACTGGTAAATCAAGGGGAGTGCGAGCAAGCGCTTAACCAGCTTAAGCTGGTGCAGGAAACCGATTTGCTGGAACACTACCCACAGCAGCTGTGTATGGTTCAACTGCTTAGCAGCCTCTGTTACGTGCGTTTGCAAAGCTTTGAGCGGGCCTTGGAGAGCGCCGATTTTGCTTATCAGATTGCCGCGCGTAATTCTCATCAGCGCAATCGGGTACAGGCGCTGTTTATCAGCTTTTTTGCCCATGACAAAAGCTGTACGCCCATTGCATTAGATGACTTCCGCAGCCTGGTTACTCAGTTACGGCAACAAGATATGCCGTGTTCGCTGCTCTATTGTCTGCGTAACTTTTACTCTTATCTGCGTTTTTATGACGACCTTACCGGACGCGAAGCGCGTAGCGTAACCGATCAGGCACTGCGTTTGGCTCGTACCATTGGCCACACCCAAGGTATTGCTGCCTGCTACCACAGCAAGGGAATTATCTGCTCCTACTTCAACGATTATCGCAATACCTTGCGCTGTTTTGCCGTTAGCTCGAAGATCCGCGAAAAGCTCGGCGACGATATGGAATGTGTGCGGATCTACAACGGCAGTGGCTACTTCAATACGCTCACCGAGAACTATCAGACAGCGTTTACACAATACAAGTTGGCGTTTTCTAAGGCGCGGGAGCTGAGTGAACATAGTGAGCTACTGGTCACTCTGTATAACTTCGCTTGGCTGTTTTATTGCGCGCGCGACTATCAGCGCGCCTGCGATATCCTCAATAACTTGGTGAAGATCTGTCGTATACGGCGTTTAACTCATTTCCCCTTCCGTAATCTGCACGATGTACTCACCCTCAAGGGGATGTGCCATGTGCGTTTGCATGAGCTGAGTAGCGCTAAGCACTGCCTGGACAAAATCGATGGGCTGCCATTTGGCCCCTCAAAAACTGGCGAGTTTATGGGCTCGATGCTTAGAGGCAGTTTGTTTGCTGAACAGGGCCATTTGCAGCAAGCCCTACAGTGTTTTGAAGGCACGCCTCAGCTGTTAGGCTCGGTGATTGATCTCGACTCTCGTTTGGTGCCGCAGTGCTATATGGAGCAGCTGTTGGTGCTATCGCAACTCTCTGAGTGGGACGCGGCGCAGCAGCTGCTCGCCAACTGCCATGAGATATGCGCGACCTTCCAGCTCAAGCAGCTGGGTGTTGCGTTTACCTATGTGCAGCAGAAGATAGACGCTTGTGAAGCAGTCTACTCCGATGAGCTGCCGGTGCCAGTCGAGCTACCGACAGTAGACCTTGGAATGAAAAGCTTGGTGGAGGCTGCTAGGCTCTCGGCCAAGTTGACCGCGGCCAATCAGCGCCTGCGGGAGTTTCGTCTGATATCCCAGCTGCATGATTTGGCGGCGCGAATTCGCGTGCCTAAGCAGCTGGCGGAATCTGCGCTCAAGCTTATCTGTGATAACTTCAACCTGCAGCGCGCCTCGATTTTGCGCTATCGAGGTGAGGAGTATATTCCTTGGTGCCACTATGGACACAACCAAGAAACCGTTGAGTTGGCACCGTACTTGGCGCGTTATCACGCCAATGAGCAAGGGCGCTTACTCGAGCAAGTACCTTTGAGTGTTAAATCGGGCCTGCGAGCCCGCTACAACGCAGTGTTCTGCCTCAGCCTTTACGATAACGAGCAGGGGCGGGCGGTGCTGTGTTTAACCAACACCAATGGCAGTCGCTATTTTGACCAGCAGGATGAAGAGATCCTGATGTTGTTGGCCCAGCAGTTGGGCACCCAGCTGCTGCAAGCTCGCCATCAGCGCCAGCTACTTAAGATGTCCAGCACCGATGGCTTAACCGGCCTGCTAAATCGCAGCGCGATGCATGGCCATATGGCACAGATGCTCGAAGACCAGCAACGCTTCTCGGTGGCCTATGTCGATCTGGATAACTTTAAAGAGATCAACGACCGCCTTGGCCATGATGCGGGCGACAAGGTGCTGCAGTGGTTCGCCACCTTGCTGCAAGACAGTCTGCGAGAGCTCGATATCGCTGCGCGTTGGGGCGGCGATGAGTTTGTGATTGCCTTTAAGAATACGACCCAGCAGCAAGCCCAGTCGGTGGTAGAGCGGATCCTGGAGCGCCTTGCCGAGCGCGGCTACTTTGTGCCTGAGTTGGTAGTAGTAACCCATATGTCGAGTGAGCGAATTCCCCGGCTTGGCTGCTCAGTGGGCATTGCAGAATCCGATGAGCACTCAGATTCGGCCAGTGTACTGCTTAAACAAGCAGATGCTGCTCTCTATCACGCCAAAGCTGCCGGCAAGGGTTGCGTCTTTATTGCGTAACCCGCTTTCAGTACACTAGCGTCAAACCAAACAATAATAATAGCGATGTTAAATAAACGAGTTCTCTACACGGCTGCCGTTATGGT
Organism: Aliagarivorans marinus DSM 23064; assembly: GCF_000429485.1. GTDB lineage: Bacteria > Pseudomonadota > Gammaproteobacteria > Enterobacterales > Celerinatantimonadaceae > Aliagarivorans > Aliagarivorans marinus. The sequence continues at coordinate 48,487 of NZ_KE386910.1, forward strand.
GGCGCTGAGCGGCTGTTCGTCCACCGGCGATAGTCCGTCCAATGGCTCTGTTGTCAGCCAAAATCCGGCCGAATCCTCTGAGCCGCTAGCCGCTGATACCGCCGCGCAGATCCTGTTCTCAGAGGTGGAACGCTTCGCCGAGGTTAGCCGCTTGTTGGCTATCGATACCCAACGGTTCACCCAACTGATTGATGGCCTGAGTGCTGCGAGCAGCGTTGAGCGTGGCAGTCAGGAACTGGCATCCTACCGAGAACGCGCCGATAAGAGCAGCAAGCTATACCGCGACAGTGTTTACCGCCTTGAACTTCGATTGAACGATGTATTCGAGCGCACTGATTCTGCTAACCCTCGCTACCAAGAGCTTCGAGACGGTGCTGATAACCTCTCCGACCTAGCCCAAGATGCGGTGGTGTTGCTGGACGATATCGCTGCCCGAATCGGCGAGCAGGAACGTTTATTGGAGCGCTATCCCAGCAAGCGGGTGTTAGAAGATATTAAGCGGCAGAACTCGCGTTTGGGTTCGGATCTGAATCTTGCGGTGAAGGTGTTAGGGCGAGTCAGCTTTGAAGGCGGCCGCTACCTGTCGACGATTAACTAATAATCCTAGCGCGGGAGAGCATACTGCCTCGATAAAGGCAGTATGCTTGGTATTTAGCGACCAGATGGTCCTTCAACTTGGCGGTGTAGCCTGACGTTAAGCATACGCAGGGTCGCTTGAACTGCTGCAAATACCTGGTTGGCATGTACGCCGCGGCTGCGGAAGCTGGCATCTTGGCCCTGCCAGGTGATCACACACTCGGTGAGTGCATTGGTTTGACCACCGGGAGGAATGCGCACCTCAAAGTCCAACAGCTCTGGCATCTCAATACCGGCACTGGCCAAGGGCTCTTGCAGCGCCTTCATAAAGGCGTCAAAGCCGCCATTGCCGTGACCCGAGCTTTTGTAGATCTCATCCAAAACCCGCAAGCGAATGTTGGCAGACGATTCCAGCTCAAGGCCCGAGGTTATCGAGCAGTTGAGCAACTCGATATGGGAGAAATCGTTGCTCTCCATAATATCGGCAATGATAAACGGCAGATCATAGGGAGTGATGGTCGCTTTCTGATCGCCCAGTTGAACCACCTTACTAAGTAGCTTTTTCTGGTCTTCAGCGGAGAGCTCAATATCCATCGCTTCCAGATTTTTCAGTACCGAGGCCTTACCGGCCATCTTGCCCAAGGCATAGCTGCGTTCACGGCCAAAGCGTTCTGGGCTGAGTTCGGTGTGGTATAGGTTGCCCTTTTGATCGCCATCGGCGTGGATCCCGGCGGTTTGGGTAAACACATCGGCGCCGACAATCGGTGCGTTGGCCGCCAGCCGTTTGCCGGAGAAGCTCTCTACCAGCTTGGCCAGGTTATGGATCTCTTTCTCGTTAACCTGCAGCGCGAAGCCCATCTTGTCTTTAAGTACAACCACTACCTCGGCCAACGACGCGTTACCAGCGCGCTCGCCCAAGCAGTTCATGGTGCAGTGCAGGGCGCTGACACCGGCTCGCGCGGCCGCCATAGCGTTGGCTGTAGCCAGACCATAATCGTTGTGGGGGTGGAAGTCGAAGAAAGCACTTGGGAAGCGGCTTTGCATATCGGACAGGCTGGCAAAGACCTCATCGGGGGTCATCACGCCGAGGGTATCCGGCAACATGTAATGCTGGATGTCATGTTGTAGCAGGCCTTCCATCAGCGCATAGACGTATTCTGGGCTGTCGGCATAACCGTTTGACCAATCCTCGAGATAGACATTTACGGTCAGGCCTCGAGTCTTGGCGTAGTCGATGGTGGCGGCGATATCGGCCAGATGCTGTTCCAAGCTTTTCTTGAGCTGATTCTGGCAGTGATTAAGGCTGCCTTTGGTCAGCAGGTTGATCACCTTGGCACCAGCGTCGACAATCCAGTCGACACTCTTATTGCCATCGACAAAGCCTAGGATCTCGATGCGCTCAACCAAGCCCTCATCGCTGGCCCAGTCGGTGAGCTTTTTCACCGCCGCTTGCTCGCCATCGGAGATCCGCGCTGAGGCTACTTCGATACGATCAACTTTTAGGTTTTGCAGTAAGGCTTTGCCGATGCTGACTTTTTCTTCGGGGAAGTAGGATACGCCATGGGTTTGCTCGCCATCGCGCAGGGTGGTGTCCATTATCTCTATCGAGCGGTTTGGCTCCATAAACCACATCTCATTATGTTGAAAGGCGGCGCTTAAGCGCCGCACTTATTATTGCTATTGCAGGAGTGACAGAGGATTAAGCACTCGGCCACAGCCAAGGCAGCTGCTGGCGATGCTGTACTTCGTACTCGCTGATCTTGTCTTCAAACTGCAGGGTCCAGCCGATATCGTCCAGGCCTTTAAGCAGGGTGTCTTTGCGGAAGGGGTCAACGTCAAAGCTGATGGCCTGACCGCCCGGGGTGGTGATCTGCTGTGCAGCCAAATCGACGGTGATCTCAATGCCGGGGTTGGCTTCCACTTCGTCCATCAGTGCTTTAAGGGTGTCGGTGTCTACCTTGATAGGCAGGATGCCGTTCTTAAAGCAGTTGTTAAAGAAGATGTCGGCGAAGCTGGTTGAGATAATGGTGTTGAAGCCGTAATCGGCAATCGACCAAGGGGCGTGCTCGCGTGAGCTACCACAACCGAAGTTGTCGCCAGCCACCAAAATCTTGGCGCCTTTAAACTCAGGGCGGTTCAGCTCGAACTCAGGGTTGTCGCTGCCGTCTTCCAGGTAGCGCCAGTCGTGGAACAGGTGCACGCCAAAGCCGCTACGTTCGACTTTCTTCAAGAATTGTTTTGGGATGATCTGGTCGGTATCCACGTTACTACGGTTCATTACCGCGGCCACCGACGAATGTTTCTTATATGCTTCCATGGTTTAACTCCAAGTTGTCAGTGACTTATTTCCAGCTGCGTAGATCAACGAACTTACCCTCAATAGCAGCGGCTGCTGCCATCGCAGGGGATACCAGGTGGGTACGTCCACCCTTGCCCTGACGGCCTTCGAAGTTACGGTTGGAGGTCGAAGCACAGCGCTGCTCAGGTTGCAGGTAATCGCCGTTCATCGCCAAACACATTGAACAGCCTGGCTCACGCCATTCCCAGCCCGCTTCAATCAGCACCTTGTCGATGCCTTCTGCTTCAGCTTGAGCTTTTACAGGGTAAGAGCCAGGTACGGCGATAGCTTGTACGCCATCGGCAACCTTTTTGCCTTTGCTGACTTCTGCGATTGCCCGGAAATCTTCGATACGGCCGTTGGTACAAGAACCGACGAATACCACATCAACGCCTACATCGGTCATCTTCTGACCGGCTTTTAGGCCCATGTACTTAAGCGCGCTTTCAGCGGCTTGAGATTTGATCAAATCGTTGATTTGGCTTGGCTCTGGCAGTACCGCATCGACTGGCAGTACTTGCTCAGGTGAGGTACCCCAAGTTACTTGTGGGGCGATATCGGCAGCGTTCAGTTCAACCACTGCATCGTACTCAGCACCGTCGTCGCTCTTCAGTGACAGCCAGTAGTCAACCGCTTGGTCCCAGTGCTCTTCGCTTGGTGCAAACTCTTTGCCTTTCAGGAAGTCGATGGTTTTCTGGTCAGGGGCAATCAGACCAGCACGAGCACCACCTTCGATGGCCATGTTACACACGGTCATGCGGCCTTCCATGGTCAGCGCTTCAATGGCGGAACCGGCGAACTCAATCACATAGCCAGTACCACCGGCGGTACCAATCTTACCGATAATCGCCAGTACGATGTCTTTAGCTGTTGCGAATGGGCTCAGCTCGCCATCCACTTTCACCAGCATGGTTTTCGATTGCTTCTGTTGGATGGTCTGAGTGGCCATGATGTGCTCAACCTCAGAGGTACCGATACCGAAGGCCAGGGCACCAAAGGCACCGTGGGTGGCGGTGTGGCTATCGCCACAGCACACCACCATACCCGGGTGAACGAAGCCATGCTCAGGGACCACAATATGAATCACACCGTTATTGGCGCTGTTCATGTCGTACAGGTTGATGTCGTTGTCGGCACAGTTTTGCGCCATCACTTCGATCTGCTTTTTACCGATAGGATCAGGCAGGGTCGCGCGCTCTTCAACCTTGGTGGGCACGCAGTGGTCCATGGTGGCCAGAATACTGTGAGAGTTACGCACCGGGCGGTTGGCGATCCGCAGGCCTTCAAACGCCTGTGGGCTGGTCACTTCATGCATTAAGTGGCGATCGACATACAACAGGGCTGCGCTTCCTTCTGGCTGATGAACCAGATGGGCATCCCATATCTTTTGATACATGGTCTTTTTCATTGCTTCCTTCACTGGCACCTCGACGGTGCTCTCCTGGTGCTTACATGCGTGTTTGCTTTTATTCGCGTTTGCTAATTCAGATTTGCCAAAACATTTTTGCCAAATTAATGGGGGGCGAACAAATAGACGGACAATCATAAATCAAGCATATATATCCGGCAACTGCCGTAGTTGAGTGATGACTTGGTTTATGTTGCTGAGTTGGTACGAACCCCTACCGTGCAAGCAGTATATCGCCTTAGCATTAGTATGTGTTTGCTTTGGTTGCTAGATAGTGAGCGGAATTAGCAACAGTATGCCGTGATATGACAATAAAGGGGTTAGTAATTGCCGTATGTTTGTGTCTTTCGCAATGCGTGCTGTTGTTTCTGCCTGAAATAGCCTAACGGTGCCATAGCTTCTATTTATCGCATGGATTTCGCCAGTGAGGTTGAAAGCGCTGTCAATCAAAGTTTTAACAAGCGATGCGCGGCTAACAGTGAAACTTGCAGTGAGTTTTGATTTGATTAGCGGATAAAACGATAGAAAACAGCAGGGAGTAGCGTGTGAAATCGCTTAGTTGGTTAGTTTCAAGTCTTATGGTCGCAGGTAGCAGTGTCGGTACTGCGTGGGCGACCGACTATCAGGTGCGTTTTGCCGAGGGCGAGTTGCCTGCGGTCAGCTTTGAGCAGCAGGGTGAGCAATTGCAAGCCGTGGTTTCGCTTGAAAAGCAGCGCTATCCAATCTTTATCGAGCGTTCAGGCGAAGATTGCGCCTGGGGCGCCGCACCAGATACCAAGGTGCGCTTTTCTCAGCCATTGGCACTGGAAAAGTGTGGCGAGACTGCCCTCGAGCTCAATATCCGCTTCGCCGGTGATTATCTGTTAACCCTCGATAGCAGCGCTAAGCCGCTGACCGTATCGGTTGCCCGCCAAGCCAAAAAGTCTACCTTCAAGCGCACGCCACCTGCGGTGGAATGTATCGCGTGGGATGGCCAGCCAGTTACCGTGGATGTCTCCTCGGTATTCGCCAACGGTGAGATGGTCAAAGACTTCTATAGCGGTGAGACTGCCAAGGTAGTCCAAGGTAAGGTAACGATGATGCCTGCGCCAGAAAGTGGTGGCCTGTTGTTGCTCGAGCCGGCTGACGCTAAGGCCAGCGAATTTCACTGGGATAACGCCAGCGTTTACTTTGTGATGACCGATCGTTTCTATAACGGCGATGAGTCGAACGATTATCCGCTAGGTCGCCGCGCTGATGGTGAGCGAGAGATTGGCACCTTTAATGGCGGCGATTTCAGCGGTATTACCCAGAAACTGGATTACATCAAAGAACTGGGCATGAATGCCATCTGGGTGACGCCGATTGTTGAGCAGATCCACGGCTTTATCGGCGGCGGCGAAAAGGGCAGCTTCCCGTTTTATGGCTATCACGGCTATTGGGCGCTGGATTTCACCAAGATTGACCCGAACTTGGGCTCGGAAGAAGACTTCGGACGTTTTGTTGACGAGGCCCACAAACGCGGCATTCGAGTTTTGGTGGACACGGTGATCAACCATGTGGGTTATCCCACCATGTTGGACATGCAAAACGCTGGCATCGACGCCATTCCGAAAAATGCCCCCGTGCCCGAAAACTGGCATGAATGGGAGCCACGTAAAGAGCGCGGCGAGAACTGGCACCGCTACAACGACTACATTCGTTGGAACCATGGCGATTGGGTCGAGAAGTGGTGGGGGCCAGACTGGGTACGCTCCGGTATGGGCGGATACACCAAGCCCGGCGCCGACGATATCACCATGAATCTGGCGGGCTTGCCCGATCTGCTCACTGAGAGCACCAAACATGTCGGTCTGCCGCCAATCCTCAAGAACAAGCCCGATACCAATGCGGTTGAGCGCGAAGGCTACACCGTACTTGATTACTTGGTCGAGTGGCACACCCGCTGGGTACGCGATTTTGGCGTAGACGGCTTCCGCGCCGACACGGTGAAGCATGTTGAGCCAGAGGCCTGGTTGCAACTCAAAGAGTCCGCCACCGCAGCTCTGGCCGAATGGAAAGCAGAAAATCCCGATAAGAAAGTCGATGATGCGCCGTTTTGGATGGTGGGCGAGGTGTGGCACCACGGCGTATATCGCGATTTCTACTTCGACAATGGCATGGACAGCTTGATTAACTTTGAGTACGCCGACGCCAGCGATGCGGTACGTGGCGCCCAGTGTTTAGCGCAAAACGATGCGATTTATCAGCGTTACGCCGATAGCATTAACAGCGATGACAGCTTCAACATGCTGACCTACATCAGCTCGCACGACACCAAGCTGTTCTTCTCGAACTATGAAGACATTCCGCTGCAAGCCGGTGCGGGCAGTGCCCTGATGCTAATGCCCGGTGGCGTTCAGCTCTACTATGGCGATGAGAGCGCGCGCCCAGCCGGCCCGCTAACTGATGCATTCGACTCGCCAACCCGCTCTTTGATGAACTGGGAGCAGCTAGATAAGCAACCTGAGCGCCAAGCCTTGCTGAAGCACTGGCAAACACTGGGTCAGTTCCGCGACAAGCACACCGCCGTGGGCGCAGGGCAACACAAGGTGATTAGTGAGCAGCCTTACGCCTTTAGCCGTGTGAAGGATGATAGCCGGGTTATCGTGGTATATGCCGGGCAGCGCCAGTAAGCGCTATTTTGTCATACAAAATAAACAGCGATGCGGGCCTTGATGGCCCGTTTTTTTATCGAAAAAATGCGTAAAAATCTGATCGCTGCACGCTTGTGGTGGCTCGAATTGGCTGCCAAATCGAAATTGACTGAGCACTTAGGTATATTAGTAACTGACTGTTTACTATACCAATAAAGCAGAGTAGTAGCTCTGTAGAAACACCTTAAGGAAACGCAATGGAAAGCGCACAGCAAACGGTAGTAGCCGATCAAACGGTTAGCTCCTCTCCCTCTTTCAGTACCAAACTCTCAGCCCTCGGTCCCGGCATTATGATGGCTGCGGCCGCCATCGGTGGCTCGCACCTGGTGGCGTCTACCCAAGCCGGCGCCTTATTCGGCTGGTCGCTGCTCGGGCTGATTGTTCTGGTTAACTTCCTTAAGTATCCGTTCTACCAGTTTGGCGCCCGTTACACCGCTGTCACGGGAGAGAGCCTGTTGGCTGGCTACCGCCGCTTAGGCAAACCAGTGCTGGTGGCGTTCTTGCTGCTATGCCTGTTCGCTGGTGTGGTAAGTGTGGCGGCGCTGATTGGCTTGAGCACCGCCTTGATTCAGTGGTTTTTGCCCGGAGCATCCAAGGCGGTAGTTGCCTGTACCCTAACGGCTATCAGCGCTGCATTGATTCTGCTTGGCCACTACAAAATGGTGGATCGGGTAACCAAGATAATCGTGGCGTTACTGGCTCTGATTACCGTTGTGGTAGCGGCTATGGCCTTGACTCAGCCGAGTGTTGCACAAGCCGATTTTGTTAGCCCGTCGCCGTGGACTCTGGCCTCCATGGGCTTTTTGATTGCCCTGATGGGCTGGATGCCAGCGCCGCTTGAGATCTCGGCGATGAACTCGGTATGGGCTAAGGCCAAGTACCAGCACCGTAAGCCCAACCTTAAAGCGGTGTTGTTCGATATGAACGTCGGCTACATCGCCACCGCATTTCTGGCGGTGTGCTTTTTAGTAATCGGTGCGCAGCTTATGCATGGCAGTGGGGTAGAGCTCTCCAGAAACGGCGCCAGCTTTGCCGGTCAGTTGGCCGATGCTTATGCGGCGATCTTCGGCAGCGGTATTCGCTATGTGGTTGTGTTTGCAGCGCTCTGTTGTATCTACAGCTCTGCACTGTCGTGTACCGATGGCTACGGCCGGGTGACCTGGTCGGCGATCTCTAACCTTGCCGGGCAAGATCCCCACGACAGCGAGAGCCCATTGATGATCTGTGTGATCAGCGCCGGTGCATTGGCGATGGTGCTGCTGTTCCCCGGCAGCCTGCTGGGCATGTTGCACTTTGCCATGTTAGCAGCGTTTTTAACCACGCCGTTTATCGCGCTGATCAACCGCGCCTTGATGCACTCTGATCACGTTCCCGAAGACCAGCGTCCGGGCCGATGGATGAAGCTATGGTCGCTCAGTGGACTGCTGTTCCTGTTCGGCTTTGCCGCCGTCTTTGTCTGGTGGCAGTGGTTTAACTAAGGGCTATTTTTCCCGCACAACTTGTCGCGCCTGCGCTTCCCGCCTAGCTTTAGTAGCAGTGCTTGCTAGCAGCCGGAGGCGCAGTGGACGCGACACTGTTTGTTACCCCAATCATTTTACGCATGTTGGAGCGGCTATTGGTCGTTGCCATCGGCGGTCTAACCATCTATCTCGGCTACCGGCTGTTTATTAACTTGCCGCTGCAGACCAATCAGCAAGGTAAGATTGAGCTTCCCGGGTTGTCTGTCACCCTGAGCAAAGTGGGGCCGGGGATCTTCTTTTGCGCGTTTGGCTGTCTGGTTATCGCCTATGCGCTGGCTAAACCGGTCTCCAGTCAGTTTACCCAACAGATTGCGTCTACCAGTGATGGATTGGTGGCCGATGCAGAGCCGAGCGCTATCAGTGGTAGCTTCACTGGCATGAGCAGTGTTGCTCCGGTCGACGATGCCGATGTAGACAGGGCACGGGCGCGCATTATCGAGCAGATCGGGCAACTTAACTGCCTTCACCAGCAACAAGCGGAAAACACCGCCCTCTATCAACGCAGCTCCGCGGCTGTCGCAGAAGCCAAGGCCTTGATGCTAGCATCTGTTTGGAGCGAACAATGGGGCGAGCAAGCACAGCTACGTTTTGGTCAAGCAAGTATCGAGAACGAGGCCTTGCTTGCGCTGTATACGGAGGTTGTATGCGCTCAGTAGTAGCCAAGCTAGCAGTTGTGTTGACGGTATTTCTGGGACTCGCCGCAAGTGTCGGTGCGGCCTTGGCGCGCGACTATAGCGCGATGTACTCAGCCGCCGAACTTAAACGCGTGAGTGAGGTTTACGGGGCCAATATTGAAGCGGTGCTGTACGACGACTTGCGCCCTCACTTGACCCAAGACGAGCTGGCATCGCTGGCGCGAGTGCGTTTGTATCAACCTTGGGAACGCACCGAAGACCCCTTTGAGTTTGCTGCCGATAGCGCGCAGGGGATTATCTTGATTCCCGCTCTTTCAGTAAAGTTTCTCGATGATTTGGCCATCGCTACCGCCTGGTTCGAGCGTTTTGCTTGCGACAAGCAGGCGATTTTCGATTATCTGGCAGCGCTGGATTTCTCTGCACAGCCGCTGGACGCACCGCTTAAGGCCTTGGGAGTACCCGATAAGGCCTATCTGCTCGATGAGTATGTTGATGATGTGTCGCAAAAGTTGCTCAAGTCGGCACTGGGATTTATCTTGCTACACGAGCTTGGCCATGTGCATTTTCGCCACAAGGGCTATGAACTGATTAGTGCTGAGCAAGCCCAGCGCCAAGAGGCCCAGTCTGATGCCTTTGCCTTAGCCATTTTGCGTCGAGTGCACCTGCCGCCGATGGGGATGGCGTTGTGGTTTTCTGTGGTGGCAGTGCGTGACCCGCTAAGCGCCGGGTCGCCGCGGCAAACCCATCCTCTGAGTGCGCAGCGGCTCCGGGCGATTGCCGAGGCGCTCAGAGACAGGCCTGAGGATTTTGTCGAAGCGGGTAACCGCGACCGTTGGGATGCCAACACCATCAATGACATTGCCAAGCAGTTTGATGTTATCGCCGACACCTTAGCCGATGCACAAGCGCGCCAATTGCTGCGTCAGCGGGGTGAAGCGCTCGACCCAAGCAAGCTAGCGAAAAGTTGCCCCGGCGCTAACTAAGGGTTTGATTAAGGACTTTGGCTAAGGGCTCGAGTCATCGGCTGATTTAAAGCTGTATAGCGGCGATTTATCACTAGCGACAAAAGGTCTGTTCGTCGCCTTGGGCGATTGCGTGCAGGGCCTGCCATATTCCTTGCAAACCATTGTTCCGTGACTCACTAAGGTGTTGGGCTAGCCCGAGTCGGGTGAGTAGGGCGGCAAACTCGCTTTGTGCCTGAGAAAGGGGGTAACTATCGAGGCAGGCAAGCAGCATCACCAGCAGGCCGCGAATGATCTTAGCGTTGCTGTCCAACTGCAGTTGCTGCTGCTCGAAGCTCAGCCATACATCGCTCTCACAACCATCGATAAGGTGGGCCTCTTGGCGCAGCGCCGGGTCGGCTTTACCCAAGCCTTTAGCCAGCAACAGCAGCTGGCGATAACGTTCTTCCCAAGCACGGCAATCGCTAAAGCGCTGCTCGATGGCGTCTAAGTCAAGTTGCAGCAGTTTAGTCATCGCCTAATAGCTCCACACAGTGATCGATGGCCTGCATCAGTGCATCGACATCAGCAGGCTCGTTGTACAGACCAAAGGAGATCCGCAGGCTGCCTACGTCGCTCAGCTTGGCGCTAAGTGGCATGGCACAGTGATGGCCACAGCGCAGGGCGATCCCTTGCTGGTCTAGCAGGGTGGCGGCATCCTGTGGGTGAATATCGCGTAGGCGAAAGGCGATGACCGAGGTTTGTAGCATCGGTTTAGCCAGCAGCTCTACCTCGGGGTGAGTGGCGAGTTGCTGTAAGGCGTAGCTGAGAAGCTGGCGCTCATGGCGATGACGCTCGCTAAACTCGATATCGGCCAAAAACTGCGCGGCAGCGCCCATGCCCAATGCGCCGATAATATTCGGGGTACCTGCTTCTAAGCGGTAGGGCAGTTGGTTCCACTCGCTGCCGCTTAGGCTTACCTTGCTGATCATCTCACCGCCAAACTTGCTGGGTTGCAGCGCGTCCAACGCGGCGGGTTTGCCATAGAGGGCGCCAATGCCGGTGGGACCATACATCTTGTGGCCGGAGAACACGTAGTAGTCGCAATCTAACTGGTTCACATCGACCTTGAGGTGGGCCACCGCTTGTGCGCCGTCTACCAATACCTTGGCACCAAACTGCTGGGCCAGGCGGGCAACCCGCGCGACCGGATTGATCGCACCCGTGGTATTCGAGACATGGGCGATTGCCACCAATTTGCAGCGCTTAGATAGCTGCGCCTCGAAGTAGGCGATATCGAGGTCGCCATTTTCCAGTACGGGAATGTAGCGCAAGCTGGCGCCAGTGGTGGCAGCGAGCTGTTGCCAGGTCACCAGGTTGGCGTGGTGCTCAAGCTCTGTGGTCCAGATTTCATCATCGGCTGTGAGCAAATGGGTAAGCCCGGATGCGACCGTGTTGATGGCATCGGTGGTGCCTGAGGTCCAGATAAGTTGCTCGGCTTGCGCGCCGATATGTGCCGCAACTAATTGACGTGCTTTGTTAAATTTGTCGGTAGCCTGACGTGCCAAAGTGTGGCCGGAGCGGTTGACATTCGCATGTCCGGCGCGACAATAGTTAACTTGTGCATCAATAACACTCTGGGGAAGTTGAGTGGAAGCGGCACTATCCAGGTATACCGGGAAGCGATCTTTAGTTGAAAAACATGGAAAGAGAGATCGAAATGCTGTTTGGCTCACGCGCTTGTTCGGCTTGATTAAAAGGGCTTTATTGTAGTTCCAAGTACCGCGCTAATCCAGCTACCTGAGACCTTACTATCTGGATGATGGTGAAATGAGAAAATGTTTATTTTTCTCTCCCAAATTTGCAGCCGAAGCGCTATAGTATGCGCGTTTTTTGTCGGGTTATTCTGGTAGTTATCTCAAAGCGCCGACCTTGTCGGATACCTAAAGCGCGCTATTCACACGCTCACCGCTGCACCGGTTGCGAGTTCTTCAACTCCCGGTTTGCCTGTATGTGCTTGACTTGCGTTCGCCATTTCTTCGCTTGGCCAGAGTTCAAACTCGGTGCGTGACAAGATTTTCGCTGTGATGAGTGCGTGGCTCATTGCGGCCACAGTATCAATTTCTTCGTTTTAAATGTGTGCCAATGGAGTGGAATACATGCACGTTTTATTACCCTTTTTATTACCCCTCGTTTTTTTAATCTTTCCTGTTGAAGCTTTTGCCTCTGAAGCCGGTGTTAGTCTGGTCGACTCATGGGTGGGCACCAGTTCGTTAGTGGTGTTTGCCATTGCCTACCTGTTGGTGATGAGTGAAGAGGTGATTCACCTTCGCAAATCCAAGCCGGTACTGGTGGCGGCCGGTCTTATCTGGTTGTTTATTGCCATGTTCTATCATGGCAGCGATCAGCAGCACTTGGTGACCGATGCCTTCCGCCATAACTTGCTTGAATTTGCTGAGCTGATGCTGTTCCTGCTGGTGGCGATGACCTATATCAACGCGATGGAAGAGCGGCGCTTGTTCGATGCGCTGCGTGCGTGGCTGGTCAGCAAGAATCTGACCTACCGTAAGCTGTTTTGGCTCACCGGTGCCTTGGCTTTCGTGATTTCGCCGATTGCCGATAACCTGACCACCGCGCTGCTGATGTGTGCGGTGGTGACTAAGGTGGCTAAGGGCAACAGCCGTTTTATTAACTTGGCCTGTATCAACATCGTGGTGGCAGCGAATGCTGGTGGTGCGTTTAGCCCCTTTGGTGATATCACCACCCTGATGGTCTGGCAAAAAGGCTTGGTGGAGTTTAGCCAGTTCTTCGCGTTGATGGTTCCTTCGCTGGTGAATGCGGTGATCCCCGCCGCCATTATCTCGCTGTTTATCGGCAATGAAGTGGTGCAAGCCTCCGACGAAAAAGTCGAGATGAAGCGCGGTGCCAAGCGGATTGTGTTGCTGTTCTTGTTCACCGTAGCCACCGCTGTGATGGTCCATAGCCTGTTCCACCTGCCGCCAGTGATGGGCATGATGACCGGCCTGGGCTATTTGCAGTTCTTCGGCTTCTTCCTGCGTAAAACGCTGGCGCGTAGCCTTCACCGTAAGGCGCTTAGCGCGATTCAACATGGTGATGACGCGCGCTTGCGCTCGCTCGGCAGCATCGTCCCGTTTGACGTGTTTAACCGGGTTGCGCGCGCCGAATGGGATACCTTGTTGTTCTTCTACGGGGTGGTGATCTGTGTCGGCGGCCTTGGGTTTATCGGCTATCTGGAGCTGGCCTCGAACCTGATGTACAACAACTGGGATGCCACCTACGCCAACATCGCGGTGGGTGTGCTTAGCGCCATCGTCGATAACATCCCGGTGATGTTTGCGGTGCTAACCATGGAGCCAAGCATGTCCCTTGGCCAATGGCTACTGGTTACCTTAACCGCCGGAGTTGGGGGTAGCATGCTGTCCATCGGCTCGGCAGCGGGCGTGGCCTTGATGGGGCAGGCGCGCGGCCATTACACCTTTATCAGCCATCTGCGCTGGAGTCCGGTGATCGCGCTGGGCTATCTGGCCTCGGTGGCATGTCATATTTGGCTAAACGGCTCGTTGTTTTAATGCCGCGTTAGTCATTGATAGAGGGCGCCGATTGGCGCCTTTTTTGTGTCTTCCTGTCGATAGGAGCCTTTGAATGCGCCGTTTGCTAATGGGTATTTCGCGCTGTTGCGCATTTTGCGGGCTAGAATTTCATAAGTTTCATGGTCAGTGCGACATGCGTTGCCTTTGTCATAAAGCCATTAAAAACCTACGGATTATTAAGATTTAACAACATGGGTTGTCACAAATCATAAGTTACCGGGGCAGTGGCTTTGTTATCCTCGCTGCAGCTGTTAATAAAGTGAAGAACACCATGACTATTGATGTAATCGATGCCGAACAGGCGAATGTAGAAATCAGTGATGCAGAGCGCGTAAGCGAGCTCGATTTGGCACGCGCCAATGCGCTCAAGCCGGTCAACCCGCCGCTGGTGACCAATATGTATACCGCAGACCCCTCTGCCCATGTATTTAATGGCAAGATCTATATCTATCCTTCGCACGATGTCGACAACGGTCAGCCGCTGAATGACAACGGCGATCATTTTGATATGCGCGACTATCACGTGTATTCGCTAGAACGCCCACAAGGTCTGGTGACTGACCACGGCAATGCACTGGATGTTAAAGACGTGCCATGGGCCGAGCGTCAGATGTGGGCACCTGATGCTGCGGAAAAAGACGGCAAGTACTACCTGTACTTCCCTGCGCGTGATTACGATGGGATCTTCCGCATCGGTGTCGCGGTTGGCAATGCGCCAGAAGGACCATTCGTTCCAGAAGCTAAGCCTATTGAAGGCAGCTTCAGTATCGACCCTGCGGTGCTGCAAGATGATGACGGCGCCTACTACATCTACTTCGGTGGTCTGTGGGGCGGTCAGCTGCAAAACTGGCGTAATGGCGAGTTTGGTGAGGAAGTGTTCCCAGCCGACGACAAGCCAGCGCTTAAGCCGATTGTCGCCAAACTTAGCGACGACATGCTGCAGTTTGCCGAGAGCCCGCTGGAAATTGATATCTTAGACGAGCAGGGCAATCTGCTAACGGCCGGCGACAACGACCGTCGCTACTTTGAAGGCCCTTGGGTGCATAAGTATCAGGGCAAATACTACCTGTCGTACTCCACCGGCGATACCCACAAGATTGTCTATGCAACCAGTGACTCACCTTATGGACCGTTTACCTATCAAGGCGTGATCTTGGAGCCAGTATTGGGCTGGACCACCCACCACTCAATCTGTGAGTTTGAAGGCAAGTGGTACCTGTTCTATCACGACAGCAGCCTGTCAGGTGGTCAAACCCACCTGCGTAGCATCAAGATGTCTGAGCTGCATTATGATGAAGACGGCCGTATCCAGACCATCAAGCCGTATTACGATTAAGCGTTAATCGCGTAAGTCATTAAGCCGCAGTCCTGTATACAGGCTGCGGCTTTTCTGTTTTCAGGAAGCGGGTTTATACCAATCCGGATAAGTAAGTGATCAGAGATTGCGCAGGGAAAATCATTGAAGACGAGGAAGCGCTTGCCGTGACTAGTGGGCTAATTACAAAAGCGTTGACGCTGTCATCAATGATTTTAACCGGTAAGAATGAGCAGTTACTTATCCGGATTGGTATTATTAGCTAACCGAGCGGGCGGTTTCCTCTAGTACGCTCACCGCGAGCTGCGCCTGATCGGCGGGTACAAAGATATGGTCGTGGTAGAACGCGGCAATCACGTTTGCGCTAATGCCATTTGAGGCCAGTGCGGCCGACACTGCAGCGGTTAAGCCCACCGCGTCGAGGCTGGAGTGAACCGACAACGTGATGCAGCGGAACACCGATTGATAGGTCACACCTTGGGCCTGCGCCTGCTCACGTGGCACCACTAGGGTCATGGCTTCTTGCTCTTGAAACATCGCTACCGGATTGAGCTGGGCACCATCGCCATAAGCGCCTTGCTCCAGGGCGATGAATACATACTCTTGCGCCATCAGTTGGGGCTGCATACTGCTTATCAGTTTGGCTAGATCGGTTTCACCGCTCATTGTCTGATCCTTGTAAGTTGAGTTGTCTATATCTAACAAATATCGTAACCATCTACTTTTAAAATTAGTGCTTGGTGTTAGCAAGTACCTTTTGATCGCAGTTTAGTCGGTTCTTTTTTAGTTTCTGACTTAAGCGAACTCACATCAAAATAACCAGATACCATAATTTAGATATGATTTATTGCGATTGTTTTGGCTTGTCACCGCGCCGTACACTGGCCGCATCTGCAATCAGAATATCCGTTGAAACAGATATTTTTGTTCAATTAAGGATCGCAATATGAAATATCTATACATTGTCCGTGGCCCATTTGGAACCGGCAAAACCGAGTTTGCCCGTACCATTACCAGTAACGTGGTCTCGTGCTGGGATTACTATGCCTCTCATGGCGAAAACAAATGGAATGAAGATCTTAAGCCCTTCGCTGATAACTACTGCCACAAGCAAGTAGACACCTTTATGCAAGAAGGCCGTGAAGTGATCGCGGTAACCAACTCGTTCTCACAAAACTCCGACCTTGACTATTACTACGAGCTGGCTGAGAAGCAGGGCTACAAAGTGTTCTCATTGGTGATGGACTGCCGTGACCACGAAGAGTACAAGCGTGATGCTCCGCAAAGCGTGGTACTGAAGCAGATCTTGAATCTGAAGAACAACTTGACCTTCCATCACTATTTCTAAAAATCGGCCAGACTGCTTACTTGAGCGCCGGCAAATGCCGGCGTTTTCGGTGAAGACACTAGGAGGTAACCGCTATCGGGTGGCATCTACTTCCATCACCAAAGCGGCATAAGGTTCGAGCTTTAGACCTGTCAATCTAGTGGGAGTATTTGAAATATTGCTGAGTAAGACCTCGAGTAATTTTTCTTGATAGCTTCGTTCTAGGTGCTTTGCTGTAAAGTTAGCCACAATCAACAGGCACTGGTGCTGGTCATAACGAAGGTAGGCGTATACCTCGGAGTCTTCAGGATCAAGGAGTTGATAATGCCCGTAGGTGATGGTGTCGCCATATTGTGGGCTTTGCCGTAGGGCAATCAAGGCGCGGTAGTGATGAAATGTAGAGTTGGGGTTTGCTCTTGCCGTTTCGGCATTTATATCTAGGTAGTTGGGGTTAATACTTAGCCACGGAACACCTTGGCTGAAGCCCGCGTTCTCATGCTTGTTCCAGTGAACTGGACAGCGCGCATGGTCGCGCGAGAAGCGATTTAGAAAGTCGAGGGCTTGCTGTTTACTGTCACCGCGAGCCAGTATCTTTTGGTAGTGAAAGTGCGCCATCAAATCATTGTACTCGCTGATGTCCGAAAAACACTGATTGGTCATAGCGATCTCTTCCCCCTGATAAATATAGGGTGTACCGCTCATACAGTGGAGCACGGTTGCAAGCATCTTGGCGCTTGTTTCTCGATAGCGCGGAGAATCGTCGCCATAGCGGGAAACCGCTCTGGGTTGGTCGTGATTGCTCCAGTAAACGCTGTTCCAGCCTTGACCATGTAAGGCAAGTTGCCACTTGCTCATTACCTGTTTGTATTCGAGCAAGCTAAATGGCAAGGCCCGGGCGTTGTGTTCCTCGCGGTCGATACTGACATGATCAAATTGGAAGATCATGCTTAGTTCATTGCGCGCTGGATGACTGTAGTAGCGACCATCTAAAGGCGTTGTGAAGGGAGTTTCTCCTACGGTTAGCACGTCGTAGTGCGAGAGTACCTCGCGGTACATTTCACGTAAGTACTGATGGCAGCCATGGTTATTGGCCCAGTGTTCCCAACCAGCTACTCCTTCATCAAAGATGGTTGCGTCGGGGAAGTCCGACGGTTTAGCGATCATGTTAATCACATCCATGCGAAAGCCACTGATGCCTTTTCTCAACCAGAAATGCATGACTTGGTAAATAGCTTGTCTTACTTGTGGGTTATGCCAATTTAAATCGGGTTGGGAAGGGGCGAATAGGTGTAAATAGTACTGCTTGCTCGCATTATCATAAGTCCACGCTTTTTTTGTGAAAAAGGACTCCCAGTTATTTGGCTCGCTACCATCGCCTTTAGCGGGCTTCCATATATACCAGTCGCGTTTCTCGTTTTCTTTCGATGATTTTGATTCGATAAACCAAGGGTGTTGTTCTGAGGTGTGATTGGCCACTAGATCCATGATTATTCGAATGTTGCGTTTACTACATTCGGTGATTAATTCTTCCATATCAGCCATTGAGCCATACTCGGGCGCAATTTCGTAATAATCAGAAATATCATAGCCATTATCTTTCATCGGTGAGGCGTATACCGGGCTGAGCCAAATCACGTTCGCGCCAAGTTCTTCGATGTGCGATAACTTGCTGATAATGCCCGGGATGTCGCCGACTCCATCAGCGTTTGAGTCACAAAAACTACGTGGATAAATCTGATACACAACGGCGTTATGCCACCATTTACGTTCCATAGTGTGGCTCTCCTAGTAAGCGCTCAATCTATGCGCTTTAAACGAAACTTAAATTAATGAATTTATTATCGTATTTTTAGTTGCTTTGGTTTTTGCTTGCTAAGTTTTTGATTTTATTTGTTGTGGTGGTGTTTTCTGATATCTAGCTCACATTAAACTATTTGGCTTATTTTATTATGTAGTAGCTCGTAATTGTAAAAATGTTATTGAACGTAATTGGACAATAAAAATAACGCATGGAGCTACTACGATGAAAACCTCTGCATTAACGATAACGCTACTCGCTTCAATTGGGACAGGTAGTGTGACTGCAAGCGATCTATTGTTTGAGCCTGGCAAAGACAGCCGCTTTAACTGGGATAGTTATAGTGAACTGAAAAAAGTTGATTTGAAAGGTCAAACGTTAACCATCGCGGGACCATGGTTGGGTGCTGATAAAGAGCTGGCAGAAAGCGTACTCGCCTATTTCGAGGCGGCAACAGGTGTTGATATCCAATACGCCGGTTCAGATTCATTTGAGCAGCAAATCGTCATCGACGTACAAGCTGGCAGCCCACCGGATATCGCTATTTTCCCTCAGCCCGGCTTGGCTGCAGATCTCGCGGCAAAAGGCTTCCTGTCCCCGTTGGATGAACAACTCGGCAAGTGGGTTGAAGAGAATTATGCCGCTGGTAGCTCATGGGTGGATTTAGGCACCTTTCCCGATCAGCAAGGGCAGGAACAGTTATTTGGCTTCTTCTACAAAATCGACCTCAAATCGCTGGTTTGGTTTGTTCCAGAGAACTTCGAAGACGCCGGCTATGAAGTGCCCGAGTCGATGGAGGAGCTGAAAACACTCACCCAACAGATAGTGGATGATGGCGAAACGCCTTGGTGTATCGGTGTAGGTAGTGGCGGTGCTACCGGTTGGCCAGCTACTGACTGGGTTGAAGACATCATGCTGCGCCTGTTTGAGCCGACGGTATACGATCAGTGGACCACCAACGCGATTCCTTTCAACGACGATAAAGTGATTGAAGCTATTGAGGACTTTGGGTGGTTTGTTAAGAATGACGGCTTTGTCGATGGTGGTGCGCGTGCGGTTGCCGCTACCGACTTCCGCGATAGCCCTAAAGGCTTGTTTAGCTCTCCGCCGCGTTGCTACATGCATCGTCAAGCATCGTTTATCAGCTCGTTCTTTCCTGAAGGTAGTGAATTGGGCGTGGACGCAGACTTCTTCTATTTTCCTGCCTACGCGTCTAAAGATCTCGGCAAGCCCGTTATGGGGGCCGGTACCCTCTGGAGTATTACTAACGACACTCCGGCAGCTCGAGAGTTTATCAAGTTCCTGCAAACCCCAATTGCCCATGAGGTCTGGATGGCACAGTCGGGCTTCTTGACGCCATTTAAATCTGCCAATGTTGAAGCCTACGGTAACGACACGCTGAAAAAGCAAGGGCAGATCTTGCTTGACGCTAGCACCTTCCGCTTTGATGGCTCTGACCTAATGCCTGGCAAAATCGGCGCAGGCGCTTTTTGGACCGGCATGGTTGACTATACCGGCGGTAAGAGTGCTAAAGAGGTTGGTGACTTTATTCAAAGCACCTGGGATACCCTGAAATAAGCCGTTGCAATCAACAGGGGCGACAAACGCCTCTGTTGATATGCGGTTTGCGAGGTTGAAATGACCCATTTGCTTTCTTCGCTGGTGATCATGTTGCTGGGTGTTGCAGCATGTGGTTTCTATTTTGTGTTTAGTAACTGGCTGTTGCTCAGGATCTTTCCTGTTCGACGGGTTTCTTTGCAGCAACAGGCGGTCAACATTCAACGAGCTGCGCTGATACGCCCTTGGCTGTTCTTGGCTCCCGCCTTAGGGTTCCTGGGGTTGTATCTGGTTTATCCGGTCGTCGAGTCTGTGCGGCTATCGTTATTTGACCGTGGTGGCGACGCTTTTGTCGGCGTGGCCAACTATCGCTGGCTGTTTGCCAGTGAAGAGTTCCAAGAGTCGTTGCTGAACAATCTACTGTGGCTACTGGTGGTGCCTGCTTGCTCTACCTTCCTTGGGCTGGTAATTGCTGCCATGACCGACAAGGTGCGGTGGGGCAATATCGCCAAGAGTTTAGTGTTTATGCCCATGGCTATCTCGTTTATCGGTGCGTCGATTATTTGGAAGTTTATCTACGAGTATCGGGGCGAAGGCTCAGAGCAGATTGGCTTGCTCAACGCGGTAGTGGAGTACCTCGGCGGTACTGCGCAGCCCTGGATTACCCTGCATTTTTGGAACAATTTGTTCCTGATGGTCATTCTCGTTTGGATCCAGACCGGTTTTGCCATGGTGATCTTATCTGCGGCCTTACGTGGCATACCCGAAGAAACGGTTGAAGCCGCCGTGCTAGATGGCGCCAATGGCGTACAGATTTTTTTCAAAATTATGATTCCTCAGATCTGGTCCACCATCGCAGTGGTGTGGACCACTATCACCATTACCGTGTTGAAAGTGTTCGACATTGTATTGGCAATGACTAATGGGCAATGGAAGACCCAAGTGCTTGCCAACATGATGTATGACTGGATGTTCCGAGGTGGTGGCGATTTTGGCCGTGGAGCGGCGATTGCGGTGATTATTATGGTCGCGGTTATCCCTGTGATGATCTGGAATATTCGCCAAGCGAATGCACAAATGGAGGGGCGATAGATGGTGACAGTCACTAAACCGCTGTCTTCCACAGACAGCCCATATCAATCCAGAGGTTTGCTTAGCACGCTTAGGCGCTCTCCACTCACGTTATTGACTCACCTATCGGTGATTGTAATCGTGGTGATGTGGACGCTGCCCACTGCGGGCTTATTGATTTCTTCGTTACGTGACAAAGAGCAATTGGCGGTATCGGGCTGGTGGACCTCGCTATCTCCATCTACCCAGCGCTTAATGGTGCGTTCAGTCCCGCCAGACGCACAGCTCGAAGAGGGGGGGCGTTATGTGTTGCGTGGCAAGGTCTCTGACGACCAAGCGTTACAGGTATTGGCATTTGGTTGGTCATCACGAGAGCCTGCGGCTTATGCCGTCGGCGATGTCGCCCAGATGCGTAAAGGCCAAACCTTGAGCATTTCCTCCAATGGTGAGTACGAACTCAGTTCACCTGAGCCTTTTTCCGGGGCGCGTGGCAAGCGGCTATTTTATACCGCCAAGATCCCACCCCGCTTTGGTCTGGATAACTACCGAGAAGTTCTTACTACTGGTGGCATCGGTCAGTCGTTTATCAATTCACTAACAGTAACCATCCCTGCGACCGTGATCCCGATACTGATCGCCGCTTTCGCGGCTTACGCGCTTTCTTGGATGGCAATGCCTGGAAGGGGACTGTTGATTGCATTGATTGTCGGCTTGCTGGTTGTTCCTTTGCAAATGTCACTGATCCCCTTGTTACGCATGTATAACCAAATTGGCAGTACCTTTGGGGTTGATGCCAAGTCTTACCTCGGGATCTGGTTAGCCCATACCGGCTTTGGCTTGCCCTTAGCGATTTATTTGCTGCGTAATTATATTGCTAATCTGCCCAAAGAGATTATCGAGTCGGCGAGGGTGGATGGGGCGAACGATTTCGAGATCTTCACGCGCATCATCCTTCCATTATCATTTCCGGCGCTAGCCTCGTTTGCCATCTTCCAGTTTCTTTGGGTATGGAATGATCTGTTGGTGGCGACGGTGTTCTTGGGCACTGGTGAGCAGCAAATGGTGCTTACCGCTCGTTTGCGGGAGATGCTCGGTTCATATGGCGGAAACTGGGAAGTGCTGACCGCGTCAGCATTTGTGTCGATGGCAGTGCCGCTGTTGGTGTTTTTCTCGTTGCAGCGTTACTTAGTTCGCGGGCTGCTTTCTGGCTCAGTGAAATAGGAGTAAAGGATTATGACAGGCGTAAAGCTGAGTAATATTCGCAAGTCTTATGCGCGTAACGAAGTACTACATGGCATTGATCTAGAAATAGAACTTGGCGAGTTTGTGGTATTTGTTGGACCCTCTGGTTGTGGCAAATCCACTTTGCTGAGAATGATTGCTGGTCTTGAGAGTATTAGCGACGGTGAGATGTACATAGAGGGTGCGCTGGTTAATCATATTCCCGCCTCCATGCGGGGTACCGCCATGGTATTTCAGACCTATGCGCTCTACCCACATATGACGGTTTACGACAATATGGCCTTCGCTATGCGTATCGCCAAGGAGTCCAAGGAAGTCATCGATGAGAAGGTACATCAGGCCGCTGAGTTACTGCAGTTAACCGAGTATTTAGGGCGTTTGCCTAAGGCCTTATCTGGCGGGCAGCGTCAACGGGTAGCGATCGGCCGTGCAATTGTGCGCAGCCCGAAGGTGTTCTTGTTTGACGAACCCTTGTCGAATCTGGATGCCGCTCTGCGAGTGCAGACTCGCATTGAGATTGCCAACCTTAAGGAGAACATGCCTGGCACTACCATGATCTATGTAACCCATGATCAGGTTGAAGCGATGACTTTGGCTGACCGTATCGTGGTGCTTTCTGCTGGGAAAGTTGAGCAGTTTGGCTCGCCGCTTGAGCTCTATACCAACCCGGCCAATTTATTTGTCGCTCGCTTTATTGGCTCGCCTGCGATGAACATATTGCCAGTGGTTCTTGAGCAATCAGGTCCCCATTCTTTGATTCGCTTCACATCAGGTAAGACGCTGAGTGTGCCAGTGGCAAGTGAGCTAATGGAGGAGGGAGCTGAGCTGCAACTAGGTATCCGCTCAGAAGACCTACTGCTCAGCGATAAGCTAAATGCCTTGCTAAGTGGCGAAGTCCAGTTTGTGGAGTCACTCGGTGAAATGACGCTGATACACGTTAAGTGTAAAGAGTCAGACAGCATTATTGTTGCTAAGTTGGTGGGGATTATTGAGCTACATAAGGGCCAAACTGTGCACCTGTCGCTAATGGCGGATAAGGTTCACTTGTTTAACACTGAAGGTCACTCTTTGCGCTACCTTGATCAGCAAAGCTGTGATGCAGGCCAGCAAGCAGAGCAACCAGATTTGGTGACTGATAATGTTTAAGCTTGCTCGAAGATAACAAGTCCCGGATATTAATGAAAATCCCGGGACTCTGCCCTTAGCTCACCAAGGCGCTCTGTGTAGTCCTCAAGGCGTCCGGCGATAACGTGGATGACGTCGCCTTCACGCTCTAATACGCCCACTACCTTCAACACTTTGGCCCGCAAAAAGGCGCTCTTTTGCTTGTGTGAGGTGGCTGACCACACCACCACGTTGATGTTGCCGGTATCGTCTTCCAGGGTGATAAAGGTGACGCCGGCCGCGGTGCCAGGGGATTGTCGCCCGGTGACCACGCCCACTACGCTGACCAAGGTGCCATGCTCCACCTGTTTAAGCTGTTCGGCGCGGCGAAAGCTGCCGAGTCGGCCGTGCTGCTCCAGTAAGGTCACCGGGTGGTGCTCCAGGCTCAGGCCCAAGGCGGCGTAGTCTTCTTTAAGCTGCTCAAGCGGCTGTGGCTTGGCAAGGCGCGGCGGCGGTGACTGTTCCTCGGGGAGGTCTGCAAACAGCGGCAGGGTGTGTGGCTCCATCAGCTCCCAGCGGCTTTGATAGCGGTTGCCACTGAGTGCTTTTAGGGCATCGGCGCTGGCTAAGGCCGCCAGCTCGCCTTGGTGGATATCCAATCGGCGTAGCTGGGAGATGTTTTGGTAGCCATCCGATGGGCGCTCTGCCACCAGCAATTCTGCGGCAGCTTGGCTTAGGCCTTTTACCAAACGCAGCCCCAAGCGCAATGCTTTGTCGCCATTGTGATCGCATAGCAGGTGATCGTAGTCGGAGTGATTAATGCACACCGGCAGCACTTCAACCTTATGGCGACGGGCGTCTTGCACCAGCTGAGAGGGGCTGTAAAAGCCCATCGGGTGGCTATTGAGCAAGGAGCAAAAATAGGCGGCTGGGTAGTAGTGTTTGAGCCAAGCGGAGGCGTAGGCGAGCACCGCAAAGGAGGCGGAGTGGCTCTCCGGGAAGCCATACTCACCAAAGCCACCGATCTGGCGGTAGATCTGCAGGGCAAATTCCTTATCGTAGCCGCGCTTGGTCATGCCCTTGACCAGCTTGTCTTGAAACTTTTGCAGCTCGCCGCTTTTACGCCAAGAGGCCATGGCCCGGCGCAGCTGATCCGCCTCGCCGCCGCTAAAGCCTGCTGCCACCATGGCCAGCTTAATCACCTGCTCTTGGAAGATCGGCACGCCCATGGTGCGCGCTAGCACTTCTTTGACCGCCTCAGAGGGGTAGCTGATCGCTTCTTCACCGTTCCGCCGCTTTAGGTAAGGGTGCACCATATCGCCCTGAATCGGTCCGGGGCGGACGATGGCAATCTGGATAACCAGATCGTAATAGCTGCGCGGTTTTAGCCGGGGCAGCATGCTCATCTGCGCCCGCGACTCAATCTGAAATAGCCCCACGGTATCGGCGCGCTGGATCATCTGATAGACCGCCTGATCATCTTGCATGGCGGTGAGCTGGGCCAGACTGAGTTCGCGCTGGTAGTGCTGCTTCAACAGGCCAAAGCACTTGGACAGTGCAGTGAGCATGCCCAGCGCCAGTACATCCACCTTGAGCAGACCAAGACTTTCCAAGTCGTCTTTATCCCACTGGATCACGGTGCGCCCGGGCATGGCCGCATTCTCAATTGGTACCAGATGATAGAGCGGACCGGCGCTGATTACATAGCCGCCCACATGTTGGGAGAGGTGGCGGGGGAAGCCCATAATCTGCTCTACCAGCGCCACCAGCTGGCGCGCTTTGGGTGAGTCGGGGCTGAGGCCTAGCTCGCTCAGTTGTTGCTGCCAACTGGAATGGCGATCGCGTCGGTCGATGTTTTTGATAAAGAAGTCCAGCTGGTGCTCGGCCAGCCCAAGGGCTTTACCCACCTCACGCAGGGCACTGCGAAAGCGATAGGTGCGCACCGAGGCGGCCAGCGCCGCGCGCTCCCGGCCGTATTTTTGATAGATGTACTGGACCACCTCTTCACGGCGCTGGTGCTCGAAGTCGACATCGATATCCGGCGGCTCATTGCGCTCTTTGCTGATAAACCTCTCGAACAGCAGCGAGATCTGGCGTGGGTCCACCGAGGTGATCTCCAGGCAATAGCAGACCACCGAGTTGGCCGCTGAGCCACGCCCTTGGTAGAGGATCTGTTGGCGGCGAGCAAACTGCACCACATCGTGGATGGTTAAGAAAAAGTGGGCATAGCCTTGCTCGGCAATAAGGCCCAGCTCCTTTTCAATGAGAGTGAGGATCTGCTCATCGGCGCCTTCAGGGAAGCGCTTCTCACAGCCTTGATAGGTCAGTTTGCGCAGATAGCTGTCGGGGCTGTCGCCATCGGGCACCAGTTCGGCAGGGTATTGGTAGCGTAGCGAGTCGAGGTTAAAGTCGCAGCGCTCGGCCAATGTAACGCTCTCGGCCAGCCAAGTGGGGGGAAAGATATGCTGCAGCTTGTCTAAGGGGCGCAGGGCATACTCTTGGTTGGCCAGTAGTTTGCGACCCAACTTGTCTAAGGGGCTGCGCAGACGGATGCCATGCAGGACTTGCTGCATCGGCAGTCGCTCGGGGTGGTGCATCAGCACTCCGCCACAGGCCGTAATCGGCAATTGGTGCTGGGCAGCTAACTGCTCGCAGTGGGCCTGATAGTGGTGATCATTAGCGCGTAAATAGCGGCGAAAACCAATAGCCAGGCGGCTGCGGTGGTAGCTAAGAAGGCTCTGTAAGTGCTGGTGGTCGCGTTCATCGCCACGGGGCAGCCACAATAGCAGGCAGTGCTTCATGGTGTTGAGATCCCACTGGCTGAACTGATAGCTGCCTTTCTCAGCCCGGCGCCGGGCATTGGTGATCACCCGGCACAACTCGCTATAAGCGGGCTGATTAGGGCAGAGCGCCACCACGCTGATCCCCTCAAAACGCAGCAGGCTGCCAACGATCAGCTTGAGCGGTAACTGTAACTCTTTGATGCGTTGGTGGGCTTTCACCACCCCGGCTAAGGAGCACTCATCGCACAGCGCCAGCGAGTGATAGCCCAGCTCGGCGGCGCGCTCCACCAGCTCTTCCGGGTGAGAAGCGCCATGCAGAAAGCTGAAATTACTCTGGCTAAATAGCTCGGCGTAGCCCATCAGCTGAAATACCCATGGACAAACCATTGCTGCTGCGGGGTACGAAACACCCACAGATACTGGCCGTCGCCGCTGAGCGCAATAAAGTAGTCACGCTCGATGGGCTGCTGATCCCACCAGCCAGCAACAAGCCGCTCCGGGCCTTGCTGCAGGGTGATAGGATGCTTTAACGGCTGGGGAGATGGCAGCAGCAGGCTAGGGCGCAGTACCTGCTCGGCGATGAGGGCACTGGCGGGGGCCAGATCGCCGGGATGGGGGACGCTGGCTCGTTCAGGGCGGAGATCATCGAAGCGATCGATGCCGGTCAGGCAGACATCACCCAGCCGAGTGCGCAGCTGCGCCACCAAGCTGCTAGCCGGAATAGCGGCGTGCTGCTGGTTGAACAGATCGGCCTTATCACCAGCCAGCGGCTGCGCATGACAAAGACTCAGGCTAAGCCGATAAACCGGTGCGGCCAGTGGATGACGCTCCAGGCGCAGCGCAAACAGCTTAAGCCACTGGGCGGCACTGTTTTGCCCGGCGGGGGCGTGGATTTGTAGCGTTTGCTCTGGCTGTTCGCGAAAGATCAAGCTTAGCTGCATTCGCGGTGCGCCCAGCTGGCGTTGACGCAGATGCTGCTCGAGCTGTTTGAGCAATGGCTCGAGTATCTTGAGTAGCTGGGGGCTCTGCTTTATCTCGTAGCTTAGCTCGCAGTGGCGCTGAAACTGCTCGGGCGCTTGATAGCCGGGGAGGTTTAACGGCAGCTTGCCTTGCAGCTGTGCTAGGTAGGCCTGCGATGCAGGGTCGAGCCGTTCAATCAGCTCGCTGCGGGGCAGGGCCTCCAGCTCGCCCACGGTTTGCAGGCCTAGCCGCTCAAAGTGGCTGAGCTGCTTGTCTGGAAAGTCGCAGCAGGCCAAGGGCAGGGCCTGCAAGCGTTGCGCGCTTTGTTCATGCGTAAGCAGTTGGTCGGTCTCTGCCCGAGCCAGCAGCTTGGCGGCTAATAAGGTGGTGGCGCTGGCAAAGTGGTAACGGAGCGGCAGCGGCGCGAGCTGTGCTTGTAGCTGCTGCCAGTAGCTGCCGAGATCTTGATATAGCTG
The DNA here is from genome assembly GCF_000429485.1 of Aliagarivorans marinus DSM 23064. GTDB lineage: Bacteria > Pseudomonadota > Gammaproteobacteria > Enterobacterales > Celerinatantimonadaceae > Aliagarivorans > Aliagarivorans marinus. Next base: position 75,824 of record NZ_KE386910.1, read on the forward strand.
GCCCATGGTATCGAGGCGTAAGCCCAAGCCCTGGGGCGGATCGAGGCTGATATCGCCATTCAGGCTATATAGCTGCTCGGCCAGTTGCTCGAGTGCGTCTTGCTCCAATTCGCTTTGATAGGCATAGACCTGCAGCTTTTCCACCAAGGCTGCGGCGCTGGCTAGCCCCATACCTACCTGCAGGCCCTCTTTAATGGTGGTATCGCTGAGCTGCACCAACTGGTGGCTGTGTGGGTCGACTACCGCCTCAAGTGCTTGGGGGACGCCTTCTTCAGTACAGATCTGAGCATCGCTATTATTTGCAGGCATGACCATGCTATCGAGCTGCAGGCGCGGGAAATACAGGTAGAGCCAGAACATCTATCCCACCTTCTCCTGTGGGAAAGGGATAACCTGAGAGGCTTGCTGCTGGGTTAGCTCTGGCCAGTGGCGGGTAAAGTGAATCAAGCGGCTTTGCCCCGGCCAGCCACCGCGGCGTTTGAGTACCGTGACCTGCAAACCTTGCGGATGCGCCTGTAGTTCCAGTTGCAGGTCGAAGGGTAGCGAGAACTGGCTGTCGTGGGGCGGGTAGAAGGCAAATAGGCGGCTGTCACCGTGCTGGCAGGCCAGCTGCAAGCGCTTGAGTTGTGCCACATTCATTCCCTGTTGCCATAACAGTACATGGCTGCTGCCGCTGAGCAGGCACTGCTCGGTGGCCCACAAGGTCTCCTTGGCGCTATTGGGGCGCAGCACCAATAGCTGATGGTTGCCAATACCGTGCTGGGCAAAAAACTCCGCATTGGGCAGGGCGGGGGGATTAATCAAGATCCACAGCCGTTGCTGCTGTTGCAGCTGGGGCATAAGCAGGCGCAGCTCGCCCACCGCGGGTTGGGTATGTAAGGCGGTGACCCCTTGGGCCGGAAAGCCGCCTTGTAACAGCTCGTCCAGCTCGGGGTAGCCACTGCTTTTCTTGGGGAGATTCTGGGTTTTAAAGCCTCGCCAGACTTGCTGGTGGGCGAGCAGTTGTTCGAGACTCATAATACGATGCTGCACTGTATATACTGTATTTATATACAGTATATTTTGCGATACGCCACATCGCAAGCACCGGAATCTGGTTAGCCCCTTGGGTGCAGTAAAAACCGCTTAAAAAACAAGCGTGAAATTGCCCATCATGTGATGAACTTCAAAGTCTGAATTGCGACTTAGGTCTAATGTGGCTGCAGTTAATTTAATCATTAATTTTTGCCGACCACACCGCACACCGAGATAGCAAACCGTGCCAGCCAAACACGAGGCTGGGCTGGCTATCTGGTGCTAATTCGAGCAAAGCGCCAAGTGAGTTTGGCGAGCGATGACCTTGCTGTTATCGCCATGGTGGGTGTTCAGGTTTATGTGAGTGCCTGAGAAAAGAAGCGTGTCATTGTCGGTACAATAATGGCTGTCTTCTTACGCGTTACAGGCAGTTGTCGCGCAGTGTAGTGGCTTGTTCATTCACGACAGGATTAGGTTAGGTGCCAAGGCAATGCATGGAGGCCTTTGAGCATGAGCTGGACCTATGTCGATGCAGCAGACGATCTGACATATCGCCAACCCCTACCTAACAATACCCCGCTTACCGAATACGATATCCCACACCAAGAATGCGAATTACGCCAGGCCATTGAAGAGTGGTTGAGTTCGGCGTTTATTCCGTTTAGCTCACGTCCGTGGCTGGACAACCTGTTTCATCATCACGATGTGGATCAAGCCAAGCATGTGCTGGAAGAGGCGGATGAGCGCCTAATGGGGGTGTTGTGTAGCGAGGAGCATCGCGCCGCCTTGGCCCGGGTTATCTCGGTCACTCCGGATAACGCACCGCATAAAAAGTACTTAGTGAGGCAGTTTTTACTGCCTCTGTTGCGTAAGGCCTTGCCGCATGCGCTCAGCGTGAGTGCCAAGTAACAGCAAGTTTGCCTCGATAGAGGCGATTAGCCGCCGATACGCTTCACTTTATAGCCTTGCTGCTCCAGCCAGGCTTGCAGTTTGTCGCGCTGATCGCCTTGGATCTCGATGACATAGTCTTTGACGCTGCCGCCAACGCCACACAGCTTCTTCATCTGTTTGCACAGACCTTTAAGCTCGCTGGCTTCCACGCCAAAGTCGCTCAGGCAGGTGACGCCTTTGCCTTTGCGGCCTTTGGTTTCGCGGCGCATCTTGATAAAGCCGTCGGAGGCGGGGATCTGTTCCGGCTGTGGCTCAGCCTCAATTTTTCCTTGGTCGGTGGAATACACCAATTGCGACAGTTGATCGCGTAACGATGACATAGTTGCCTCAAAAGCAGAGAAATTACCCCGCGAATAATACGTTGTGGCAATTATCTTGTGAAGCAAGATGAAATTGATATGTATCAAGGTAATGTGAGCTGGATCGGTTCAAGATGCAAATGGTAATAATTGTTATTTGGAGTAAGGGATGCGACTCAATCAGTTAACTCCGGGCCAGCGTGCACAAGTGCTCGACCTCAATCTTTTATCATCTGCGATGCGTCGCAAGCTCTTATCAGTGGGTGTTTTGCCCAATACAGAACTCCAGCTTATCCGAACCGCGCCGTTTGGCAGCCCTTTGCAGCTTAAGGCTAAAGGGATCAGTTTCGCCTTGGATTTGGATCAAGCGAAGAAAATCGAGGTACAAGCGCTATGAAGGATTGCTGCGACAGCCAACGTGAACAAGCGATACTGAACAGGGATAGTTTGAATATCGCCACCATCGGTAACCCGAATAGCGGGAAGACCACCTTATTTAACGCCTTAACCGGTGCCCGTCAGCGTGTGGGTAACTTCAGCGGCGTGACCGTTGAGAAGGCCAGCGGCCAATTCACTGCCAGCGATAAGCAGATTAACTTAGTCGACCTGCCGGGTGTTTATAGCCTGGAAAGCATGGGCGACAAGGGCGCGCTGGATGAAAAGGTGGCGCGTGATTACCTGGAGCAGCATCAACTGGACTTGGTGATTAACGTGGTGGATGCCTCGAGCCTGGAGCGCGGCCTATTCTTGAGTCTACAGCTTAAAGAGCTGGGTTTGCCGGTTCTGCTGGTCGTTAACAAGATGGATACCGACAAAGCCAAGCAGCTGGATATCAACACCGCCGCCCTAAGCGAAGCGCTAAAGATGCCGGTAATGGCCTTAAGCGCCACTCACAAAGGCGATGTGGAAAAGCTCAAGCGCAAGCTTATCGCCCAAACGGTTTTGGCCCAGCAAGCTGGCCAGCCCGCGGTGAGCTACCCCGATGCCATCAATCAATTCTTCCTAGGCGCTGAGGCGATTGGCTTAAGCCGCCGCGACGCCTTTGATTTACTCAATGATGAGCAGCCCGCCTGTGTTGAAGGCGATTCGGCCTTGAGCGAACAAGCTCAGCGCTTGCGCACCAATATTGGCAACTACGACATTGAGCTGGGCTTGGCAGAAGCACGCTATAGCCGAATCTACGAGATCACCCAGTTTGCCGTGAAGGCAAAAGGGCAGCTATCGCAAGATGTTAGTGAGCGCCTGGATAAGGTATTGCTGAACAAATGGCTGGGGATCCCGGCATTTTTGCTAAGCATGTACGCCATGTTTATGTTTGCCATCCACGGTGGGGCGGTTTTCATCGACTTCTTCGATATCACCTTTGGCACCGTGTTTGTCGATGGCGTGGCTCAGCTGCTGGAGGCGCTGAGCGCCCCGGGCTGGCTGGTGATGATCTTCTCTGAAGGGATCGGTGCCGGTATCCAAACCGTTGCCACCTTTATCCCGGTGATTGCCTTCTTATACCTGTTCTTGGCAGTGTTGGAGAGCTCTGGCTACCTGGCCCGTGCAGCCTTCGTGGTTGACCGCTTTATGCAGAAAATCGGCCTGCCGGGCAAGGCCTTTGTACCGATGCTGATGGGCTTTGGCTGTACTGTGCCTGCGGTGATGGCGACCCGAGTGTTGGAAAAAGAGCGCGAGCGTATTCTTACGTCGGCGATGAGTCCGTTTATGTCCTGTGGGGCGCGTCTGCCGGTATACGCATTGTTTGTAGCGGCCTTCTTCCCCCACAATGGTCAGAACGTGGTGTTTGTGCTCTACCTGCTGGGGATCTTGGCCGCGGTTGTTACCGGTCTGCTACTCAAGCACACCCTGCTACCGGGGAGCGCCCAGGAAAACCTGTTGGAGCTGCCTGACTATCAGATCCCCCGCGTTAGCAATATCTTGCTGCTGACCTGGCAGAAGGTACGCGGCTTTATCATGGGGGCGGGTAAAACCATTGTGGTGGTAGTCGCCATCTTAAGTGTGCTTAACTCGATTACCCTGAAAGGGGAGGCTACCGATCCGGGCAGCGATGACGCCATCTTGGCTCAGGCTTCGCAGCTGGTTACGCCGGTATTCGCGCCGATGGGCGTGGAAGAGAACAACTGGCAGGCTACTGTGGGGATTGTAACTGGCCTGTTCGCCAAAGAGGCGGTCATCGGCACTCTTAATACCCTCTATTCAGATGCCGGTGAAGACGAGGCTTGGAGCTATGGCGAGCGCTTTGCCGAGGCCTTTGCCACGATTCCCGACAACCTATTCGATATGAGCTTTAGCGATCCGCTGGGGATTGCGGTGGAAGAGGGGTTAAGCGAGCAAGAAGCGGCCGACGAGCTGGAAGTGGACCTGACCACCATGAACATGCTGCAGCAGCACTTTACCAGCGCCTCTGCGGTGGCCTACATGCTGTTTATCTTGCTGTATATGCCTTGCGCGGCGGCGATGGGGGCGATAGTGAAGGAGTTAGGCAACGCCTGGGCCCGCTTGATTGCGGTGTGGAGCACCTTGCTGGCCTATTGCAGCGCAACCGGCTATTACCAAGTGATGAACTTTAGCCACGCGCCGCTGAAGTCTAGCTTAACCTTACTCGGTGTCGCCCTTGCCGTAGGGATATTTGTTATCGCACTAAAACGTATGGGGCGCCGCAACTATGACCTCGCAGCAGCGTAAAAAACTATGACCTTGCAGCAGCGTAAAAAACTATGATCTTGCAGCAGCTTAAACAAGCGATTATCGATCAGCCGGGCATTAGCCTGGCTGAGCTGGCGCGAAAGTTCCGACTGAGCGAAGATGCCTGCAGCGCCATGCTGCAGCCTTGGGTCGCCCGGCAACGTCTGACCATGCAATCATTGCCGGGCTGCTCGGGCAGTTGCGGCTGTCAGATCGGTGAGCAATTCACCCTGTATTGGCAGCCTGAGCAACAGATCGGCGTGCGTTTGTGCTAATGACTCATGGGCGACAGGCTGAACGCTAGTCGCCCAAGCCATCTAAAAATTGCTCGATGCTGGTGGGTTTGCCATACATCCAGCCTTGAGCATACTCCACCCCTAACTCGCGCAGCGCGCGGGCCTGCATAATATTCTCGACCCCTTCGGCCACTACTTTCAGCTCACTGCTGTGGGCAATATCGATAATCATTGGGATCAACGATGAGCGGATTGCGCCTTCTTCCAGCTCATAGGTGAAGCTGCGGTCAATCTTCAGGTAATGACAAGAGAATCGCTTGAGCTGCTGCAAATTGGAGTAGCCGGTGCCGAAATCGTCGATGGCGATCTCCAAGCCATGGTCAATTAAATGTTGGATATTCTGTCTCGCTTGCGGGGCATCGAGGTGTAGATCTTCGGTTATTTCTAAGGTGATAGAGCCGGGAAAGGCCTGCACTTCTGGCCAGTCGAGTAGCTCGACAATCTTGTTTGACTCCACATCGCTCGGGAACACGTTAAAGCTGAGCTTGAGGTGTTTGAGTTGCTCGCCGGGGCCAATCATCCGTTGCAGGCTTTCGGTGACGATGTGTTGGGTGAAGCGCCAGCTCAGACCTTGGCGCTGCAGCTCGGGGATGAACTGATCGGGCGTTAGGCTGCCTTGCGCATCGTTAAAGCGCGCCAAGATCTCACCGCCAATCACCTTGTCGGTGTTGATATCGACAATCACTTGGATCACCGGATAGAAGCAGTGGCGACTTAGCCCACGGCGTACCCGGCTGGCAATGGTGGCACGATGCTGCAACCAATAAAAGGCCGAGTTGTAGCTCAGCAGCAGCATTAGCAGCAAGACCATTAACGACATAAGCACCAGCTCAGGGCGAGTCTTGAGGATGCTTAGATGGTCAGTCTCTATGCCCATGCAAAAACGCGAGTGAATAGCGCAACGTTGGCTTAGGTGGGACTGCGCGCTACGGTGCAAAAGAGTGCCCGGTTGGGTCATGTTGAACAGCTCAGGTTCGCCAAATATTGGGATCAGGCCATTGCTGCTGCGCCCAACGATTTGCCAGCGATGGCTGGTGATGTCCGCTGGGTTCAATTGGTTACCATCGACCACTGCATTAAAGCGGCCCAACTGCATGATATGGGCGCGGTAGGCGAAATCGAAGATGTATAGCTCTTCATCGATCCACACGCTGATCTGCTGATCGGTGCGATAGCTGGGCGCTTGAATCGGCAGTGGCGGTTCAATCGGTCCACTGGCGGTGGTGCAGGAGAGGTGATCGTTATCGATAAGGCCGATGTCTTGAATAAAGGGGTTAAGAAACACCGCCCGGCGCATATGCAGTAACAGCGCTTCGTCGCATTGCTCAGAGGGCAGTTGATTAAGCTGCTCAAGGGAGCCGGCTACCGAGGTAAACACTTTATCAGCGAGGTTTAAATAGCTATCAAGTAATCGCTGCTGCTCGCGAAACAGCCAACTGGAGAAGATCAGCGTGAGCGCCAGCGTGCCCAATAAGGTGATGGTAACGGCAAAGGAAAACGACAGAAAGCGGTGTTTATTCAAGCAATTGTCTCGGGTCGAAAAATGTAACTACTTGAATATAGACGAAAGCAGCTGGTTCGCTGGGGCTTGATGATTAAATTTTGCTCCTAGACAAATATTCGTAATATTAAGCCGTGGCTAGTTGTAAGTATTGTGAATATCCCTATAATGTCGGCTAATCTTTTGGTAGAGGAGCTTTAGTCAAGAGTATTGCAACACCGGGTGATGCCTATGGGGTTGTGAGAAAGGGGCCAAAGCCGAAGTGGATAACACATCAATGTTATCTGCTGGTGCTGTACTTAACAGGTACAGTACTGTCATGGTTTTATACCGTGGAGCGCTACCGGTGATCAGCTCCCTTCGCAATAGTGGTTCTCTGATCTCGTGTATCGCTCCTAAGATGTTACACAGAAACACAGAGAACATATGCAAACACTACTTACAACCTATCCCGCACTGTCATTGCTGCCACCACTTCTAGCACTAGGTATGGCGCTGATTACCCGCAAGGTTATCTTGTCGCTGGCTGGCGGTATCATCCTTGGCGCGTTGCTGGTCAACAATTTTGTCCCTGGCGAAACCGCACAATACATCTTCGATACTGCACTGGCTTTGGTGTGGGAATCAGCCGAATACGACGCCGCTGGTAATCTGCTTGAAGCGGGCGGACTCGAGCTATGGAACGTTGAGATTATCATCTTCCTACTGGTGCTCGGTGCGATGACCAGCATCATGACCCTAAGCGGTGCTACTCACGCCTTTGCAGAGAAAGCCAAGCAACGCCTGACTAAGCGCCGTGATGCCACCTTGCTAACGGCACTGCTAAGCTTCGTGGTCTTTGTGGATGATTACTTCCACAGCCTGGCCGTGGGCAGCGTTACCCGCCCGGTGACCGACCAATTCAAGGTAAGCCGCGCCAAGCTGGCTTACTTGCTGGACTCAACAGCAGCGCCAATGTGTGTATTGATGCCACTTTCTAGCTGGGGTGCCTACATCATCGCGCTAGTGGGTGGCCTGCTGGTTACCCATGGCATGACCGAGATGGCGCCGCTAACCGCCTTTGTTGCGATGATCCCATTTAACTTCTATGCCCTGTTTGCGCTGATGTTGGCCTTGGCGGTTGCCTACTTCAACATCAACCTAGGCGGCATGAAAGTGCACGAAGAGCGCGCTCAGACCCAAGGCCTGCTGTTTGACCCGGCTAAACCTGAGCCTGCTGGCGCAAGCGCAGAGTTTGAGCATTCGCCAAATGGCCACGCTATGGGTTTGATCCTGCCAATCTTGGTGCTGATCCTATCTACCTTCGCATGCTTTGTGATCACTGGTCACATGGCCTCTGAGCCGGAAGCCGGCTTCTCGATTCTGGCATCGCTGGAGAACACCGATGTGACCCGTTCACTGGTCATCGGTGCAGTATTGGCCACCGTTGTAGCGCTGGGCTTCACTGTTGCTCAAGGTGAATCTGCTGGCCGCATTGGCCACGCTACCCTGCTAGGCGCGAAGTCAATGTTACCTGCCATCCTTATCCTGCTGTTCGCTTGGGGGATTGGTAGTGTGATTGGCGACCTGGAAACCGGTAAGTTCCTGGCCACCATGGTGGAAGATACCCTAAGCCCAAGCTTGCTGCCGCTATTGGTATTCATTCTGGCGGGCATCATGGCATTCTCTACTGGTACTAGCTGGGGCACTTTCGGCATTATGTTGCCAATCGCTGCTGACATGGCGGCAGGTACCGATATCAGTCTGATGCTGCCAATGCTGTCGGCAGTACTTGCCGGTGCAGTATTTGGTGACCACGCATCGCCTATCTCAGATACCTCTATACTTTCTTCGACCGGTGCGGCTTGTGACCATATGGACCACGTTAACACCCAGCTGCCTTATGCACTGCTGGCCGGTGGTATCAGCGTGGTTAGCTACTTGGTATATGGCTTTACCGGTAGCGTGATTCTGGCACTGGGCCTTGGCTTAGCGATTCTGGCAGCGCTGGTAATCAAAGGCTGTCAAAACGCACCCGTTGGGCAGAGCGCCTAACAAGCAAACTCGCTTAAACGTAAAAGCCCGGTGAATACCGGGCTTTTTTGTGGCCGAACAATAGCAAAGCTGTTATGCGCGACTTGGAGCGAGGAGGGCGCTAGTGCCTATAAGTATTGCTACTCACTGCGCTGTTGCTCTAGCTTACGCTGGTAGTCTTGCTTAACTATTGCTAGCGCGTCTAATACCACTTGCGGCTCAAGCTGGTTTTCTTCCAGCAACTGGATCAGGTCGACGGCGAGCTTGATATGGGCGGGGGCGGTTTCTAAAGACATAGGGACCTTATTCGTTAGATAAAACAAAGGCCGGATAACCGGCCTTTGTACGTTGCTGGCTTACTCAGATTCTACTGCTGAATAGCCCATACTTGGAACTGTTTACGGGTAGCTTCGTCCGCTTTACCGTACCAGAACTGCAGCATTTCCATTTCGGTACCGGCAGCTTCAGGTGCTTCGCCGGTAATCGCCCACACTTGAATCTGCTTGCGCGTGTCAACCGAGGCCTTATTAAACCAGAAGGTCAACATCTCCATTTCGGTGGTGTTGCTGGTGGAGGTTACCGCTGGCGTAGAGGCTGCTGGTGCTGCCGCAACAGCGGTAGTGGCCGCTGCAGTGGTCGCTGCCGCCGCAGGCTGGATAGCTTTTGGTTTTGGCGCTGCAGCCGCGCCTGCTGGCGTGGCGATGATCTGGCTAGCGTTTTGGGTTTCGTAGGCCGCGATCTCTTCGAGGTAGTCGCGGTTTAGCTGAAAGCCAGGCTTAAGCGGTAGGTGGTAGTACTCGTGACGAACTTGGCCACCACGCTTATCACTAACACTAAAGCGAGGTTTCTTCGCATACTCTTCGGCTTTACGCACGGTGCGCGGTGAGTCACCCTTTAGCACGATGTCTTGATCGGCGCTGAGCTCGAGGTTGATCACGATAGGGCCAGACGAAATAACTTCTGAGTTGTCTGAGCCGCCAACGGTATCGCGATAGCGCACTACGACTTGGTGAACTCCACCGTCGAGATCAACTTTAGATTTACTGGTAAAAAATGAGCTGACCTTCTCTTTATCCACGTAAAGCAGTTCGAAATTGGTCGGGACAGAAAAGCTCGCAGCAGCTAGTTGGGCACTGGCCAGGGCAGCGACAGCAGCTGTCATAGCTTTCGTAAAGAGGTGCATGTTTACTCCTTAAAGCGATTGCGGATGAGTTCCATTTTGTGTTCGATTTTCCACGTGGCTTTCTGACACTCACCTAAGCGAGCCTGTAAAGCCAACAATTCGGCGCCCAGTCTAGCAGTTTCCTTGGGGTTAACGCTATTGCTACGCTGTTGATTTTTTGCGGCTATTTGTTGATTTAACTGTGTTTCGAAGTGCCGTTGCTGCTCAAGGCGACGTTGCAGCGCACTTAAGTCATCATTTTGTAGTGTTTGGTTTAGCTGGCGCTTCCACTGTTTCACCCGCTGTTGCTGCTGTTGGTTGCTTTGTTGCTGGTGGCTACGATAGTTGGCACTGTTAAGCTGTTTTCTCAGCATGGCGAACTTGCCGACAAAGCGGTCGCGGTACAGGGCGAGCAGATCGATATCTTGGCTAAGTTCGCTAAGCTTCACCAGCCGCTGCAGATCGTGAGTAAGCTCTTCTACATAGTCGAGATAGTTGTCGCTGCGGCAGGAAAAGCGCTCGTCTAACACGCTTAAGCGCGCATAGGCGTGGCGCTCGCCTTTTTGGTCGATCTGTTCTGCCAGCAAGCGTAGCTCGTAGAGCTGGCGATTTAGACGGTCTAGCTGAACCATGCTTGCAGCGCCAACTTACCAGCGATGATCAGCACCACCGTAATAAACACCGGGCGAATAAACTTAGCACCAAACTTAATCGCCGAGTGGGCGCCGATATAGGCCCCAACCATAATGCTTACGCCCATGCTCAGGCCCAGCGCCCAGGATACATGCCCCAAGTACACAAAGGTGAGGAAGGAGACAAAGTTGCTGGTGAAGTTCATTGCCTTGGCCAGGCCAGAGGAGAGCAAAATATTCATCTTATACAGCGCCATGGACGATACGGTCCAAAATGCGCCGGTTCCAGGGCCTGCCACTCCATCATAAAAGCCCAGACTAAAGCCTTGGGTAACAGTACGCCGATGGTGCTGGGGGCTTACCTCTGGCAGGGCATCTTTGCCCTCGGCCTGCTTGCGATTGATGATGGTGTAGATGGCGGTCGCGATGATTACCAGTGGCAGTAGCTTGTCCAGCCAAGCAGTTGAGATAAAGTCGACCACAAAGGTGCCAACTGTGGCGCCAAGCGCTGTGGCGACAAAACTCCAACGCCAGAACACCGGGTTAAATAGCTGCTTGCGATAATAGGTCCAGGCGGCAGTAGAAGAGCCAAAACTGGCCGCGAGCTTGTTGGTGCCCAGGGCGAGGTGAGGGGGAAGACCTATGCTGAGCAGCGCGGGTACGGTTAGCAAACCGCCGCCTCCGGCAATAGCATCGATAAATCCAGCGCTTAGGCCAACGCCAACGACCAGCAGCAACACGGAAAGGTCAAAACCCAGTTCTAGCATGCAAATTACTCTTTGTGGTTATAGGGTGGTAGCGCGGCTATCAGCTGTTTTCCGTAACGGCGGGTGAGGATGCGCTGATCAAGGAGCTCGATTGTACCTGAGTCTTGCTCCTTTCTCATCAGTCTTCCGCAGCTTTGTAGCAACTTACGACTCGCCGCTGGCAGAGTTAACTGCATAAAGGGGCTAAGGTTTTTCGACTCTAGCAGTTCCGAGTGGCTCTGCATCACCGGATCGGTCGGTACCGCGAAAGGAAGGCGGGCGATGATCAGGTGAGTAAGGTAATCGCCAGGCAGATCGATGCCCTCGCTAAAGCCAATAGTGGCGAGAATCACCGATGGCTTTTTGCTGTCGCAACAACGGCGGTGTTTATCCAATAGCTGGTTGTTACTCAGCTCCCCTTGTATCCACAGGTTGTGGATACGCGGATCCATGGCTTGGCGCACTGAATCGACCAAGCGATAGGAGTTGCACAGCACGAGTACTGCAGCGCCTGCTTGGTAGGCTTTTAGCACTCGCTCAGCAACAAACGCGGGGTACTCGGCGGAGTTAGGATCCGGCTGCTGTTTGGGTACCAGTAAATCGACCTGTTTGTAGTCGAAGGGCGAAGGCAGTTTCACGATCTGCTCTGAGCTGAGCTTTTTCACCAAACCGGCTTGTTGTAAGAAGAAGTCAAAGCGCCCTAATGCACTGAGAGTGGCTGAGACCGCCACAGCGGCAAAGGCTTCTTGCCACAATATGTTCTGCAAAACCCCACCAATCTCAATGGGCGAATGACAAAGCAGCAGCTCGTGCTCGCTGCGTTGCAGCCAATAGGCGTTGTTGGTGCTGGGCTCTTGATAGGCATAAAGGCACTCCGCCCAACTTTCTACAAAATAAAGTAGCTGGTTGACCTGGGTGAGGTAGTTCTCGGCAACACCGGCTTTTAGTTTGTTGTCGTTAAAGGCCTCTTGGATAGCCCCTGCATAGCTTTGCAGGCAGGAGCGCAGCTTGGTCGCTGCAGGACGGGCGTTATTTGCCAAGTTAGTCAAAAAACTAGGCAGCTCAGCATTGGCAAAGCGCCAGTTGTGGTTGTCATCAAACTTAGTGGGGTTTTGAAACGCGAAATCGCTCAAGCTGGCAAAGCAGCTGGCTAGGCTGGCGCAACACTCCTTAAGGGTAAGTCGGTGGCCGTGTAAGCCGTGTAGATCGAGTTTGCTAACCAGCAGCTTATCGAACTGAACGATGGCCTTGAGTTGCTTGTCGGCATGTTTTACCGCCAGTGCACTGGCATTGGCCTCGCGGGCAATCTCGGGAAACTGATGGGCTTCGTCCAATATATAGATGCAGTCCTGGGCGGGAGGGAGGATATGGCCACTGCCCGCCAACAAATCCGCTAGCAGCAGGCTGTGGTTAGCGACAATCACATCCTGTTTTTTCAGCCCATGACGTGCCTTATGAAACGGGCAGTTGCGGTGTCGCGGGAACTGCGGGCTACAGCTGAGCCCATCGGCCTCGATCTGCTTCCACAAGCTGTCGGAGATCTTGGTCGGCCAGCTATCTCGATCGCCTTTCCATTTGTTTTGCTGAATCGCCGCCAGAAGCTTTTTTGCCAAACTCTTCTGACTATCGCTCAGCCCTTTGCCATTGAATTCAAGGTTGGCAAGTTTGTGGGTACAGCAGTAGCGGTGGCGTCCTTTGGCCAGTGCAAATGAAAACTTACCTTCGGCGGCCAAGTGTAATAAAGGCAGGTCTTTTTCAATCAACTGTTGCTGCAACGATACCGTCGCGGTGGAGACCACCAAGGTCTTGTTAAACGCCTTGGCCAGTGGAATGGCTGCAAGCAAATAGGCCAGAGATTTACCAGTACCGGTACCTGCTTCGGCCAGCAAAATACGTTGCTTACGATCTATATCACCGGCAATGGCGCGTGAAATCTGCGCAATGAGTGAGGCCTGCGCCGGGCGTGTAACAAAGCCCGGGTTCTGCTCTTGCAGTTGTTTGTACCAGTGTCGAATGGTGGATTTGTGTTTGCTACTTAACAAAAATCAGCTCTTTAACTTGATTGATTTACCGCCACCAGAAGTAGCGCCTGCCAACATTATATATGGAGGCGTTTCCCTCGGTTTCCCGCATGACTACTTAGAATACCTCGCCCATCTTCGAAGCCGAAGATAAATATGCTGATTTAGGCAAAATTTGCAGCACGTGAAAAATACATATTTTTGACATATTTCGCTGAAAGTTTCGCCTTTTAGAACAGTTACAACCAGCGTGATATGTAACCACATGATAAATGGCGCATTTACGGAGTTGCGAAAAAGTTCACAAAAAATATTGCAAAATGATTATGAGTTGATAAATTATTTTTGGCAGTGAGAAATCGCTGTTACACAGGGAATAATGGAACAAGTGTTTAATCGCAAAGAAAGGCACATAAAATGAAAAAGACAATTCTTGCAGTAGCTACTTCAGCTCTATTCGCAGCATCAGCACAAGCGGCAACCGTTTACGATAGTGAAGATGTTACTCTGAACATCTACGGCCGTGCTCAGTTCGATATTATCGACAAAGGCGAAGATACTAATGGTGTAGGTTCTGCTCGTCTGGGCTTCAAAGCAAAATCTATGATTAGCGATGGTTTCTACGGTATTGCTCGCGGCGAGTGGCAAGTCGCTGCAGAAAACAGCGCTGAAGATGGAAAAGAGTTCGACGCTCGTCACGTATACGCGGGTTTTGAAGGCGACTCTTGGGGCTCTGTAGTATTTGGCCAAACAGATACAGCCTTCTATCAAGCAGTGGCTGCTACCGATATCTTCAACAAATTCGGTTACGAAGCTTTCGCAGGTGTTGAAGATGGTCGTCAAGAAGGCCAAGTTGTTTACACCGGTGAGTTTGGTGGTCTGTACGTAGGTGCTTCTTACCAATTCACCAATGACTCTTACACCATCGCTGCTGGTAACCCTGACACCCCAACCGACGAATTCACCTTCGGCAAAATCGACAACAGTGTTGCCGCTACTTTGGGTTATAGCACTGATTTCGGTCTAGCTGTTTACGGTGGTTTCCATTCTGTAGATTTCGAAGCTGACGCAGAGAAAACAAGCTACGCGCTTTCCGCTAGCTACAGCTTGGACGCTCTTTACCTAGCAGCAGTTTATGTAAGCTCAGATGTAGAGGTTGGTGCGGCTGATGCCGATATCGACGGTTTTGACCTAGTAGCTTCTTACAACTTGGGTCAAACCGATCTATACGCAGGTTACGCAACCTCGGAAGTTGATGTAGCGGGTGGTTCAATGGATATCTCTGATGTGTTCACCTTGGGCGCAAGCTACAAGTTCAACAGCAACATCAAAGTATGGGCAGAGTACGCAGCTAAGCAAATCTCTGGTGTAGATGACCAGTGGGACATCTCTGTTCAGTACAACTTCTAAGCTGTCCTGACAGACGTAAGTCAATTGGAATTACGAGAAACCCGCTTCGGCGGGTTTTTTTGTGGCTGAAGTCCTGCGTAATTAAAGCTAGAAGCTACTCGGCAGTACTCACTTATCTCCCGCCTAATACTGCAACATATTGTTTCTTAGTATCTTCTGGATACTTAAGAGATTAAGTACCAATGGTCATCTCGCTGACATAAAAGTTCCACAATTTTTTAAAAAAAAGCTTGAACTAGGTTCGATATTCGGCAAATATCTGTATCCGCAAATGGATATGCTACCGCAAAAGATTATTGCGGTTATATATATCGCTACAAGGAGAGTATGAATTACATACAACTTTAGGCAGTGGACAAATGAAAAAAACCATTCTAGCAATGGCCGTTCCAGCTATGATGGCTGCAGGCGCAACTCAAGCAGTAGAACTATACAACGATGGCACCAACTCTTTCACCGTTGGTGGTCGTATCAACCTGAAAGCTGAGTCTCGTAAAGAAGCTGATGGCGAGCGTCGTTTTGCTCAAGACAACCAGTCTTCACGTATCAACTTCCAATTCAAGCGTCAGCTGAGCGATAACGTTCAAGCGCGTGCTACTCTGGAATACGCTATGCGTGATCCTCAGAAGAACGTAGACACTTCTTTCACTAACCGTCTGGGTTTTGTTGCTCTTGACCACGCTGACTTCGGTTCTGTTACCTTCGGTAAACAGTGGTCTACTTACTACGAAGTAGCTGGTGCTACCGATGTATTCTGGGTATACGGTGGTTCTGCACTGGGTATCTACGACAACGGCGGTGACGCTCGCGGTACTGCACGTGCTGACGAAGCAATCAAGTACGACCTGAGCCTGGGTAACCTTGACCTGTCTGCTATGTACCAGTTCTCTGGTGACCTGGAAGTAGTTAAAGACGACTACGACAACATCCTGTCTAGCAACGGCCGTGACAACAGCTACGCATTCGCTGCGACCTACGACTTCGACTTCGGTCTGGGCTTTGGTGCTGCATTCCACCGTACTAACTACGAAAACAATGTATTCATGGCGCCTACTCCAGAGTCTATGAGCACCTCTGATTTCGATCATCAGCGTCAGTACGTTCTGAACACCAACTACACCCTGGGCAACCTGTTTGCTGCATACAACTTCGCAGAAACTCGTAACGTGACTTCAGAGAAAGCTCACGGTCACGAGCTGGCTGTAACCTACGATCTGCCTATGGGCATCCAACTGATCGGTGGCTTCAACCTGATTAATGACAAGACTGCTGGTTCTGACGACAGCTACAGCGAATACATCTTCGGCGGCATGTACAACTGGAACAGCGTTCTGTTCTACGCAGAGTACGCAGCTATCGAAGACAAGTCTGCTGGTCGTAAGACCAACGACAACAAAGGTGCTGTTGGCGTACGCTACCACTTCTAAGGCTATTTAAGGCCTGAGTATGAAAGCCACCCATTGGGTGGCTTTTTTTTGCCCGAGATTTACTAAAAGCAATACTGCTTGCCTGAAAGATGTGCTCTTACGATGATAATGTTGCGCGTGATGGCTATATGTTGCCCGGATGTGACGTGAAGGAATGTGCAGCTGCGTGAGCTTTTTTGGGTGGTATAATGTGCTGCTCGTGTTGCATAAAGCGGTACATCCTGCGTGACACAAATGTGACATGAAATTGTCATTATTCAGCGGACATCAAACTGTCATAAAAGTTCAACAAAAATGAAAAAAAAGCTTGAACGCAGCGTAAGCTTTTGCAAAATTGTGATCCAGCAAACGGAACATCTGAACGGGTGTTGCATTTGCAAAATATTTTGTTGCCCAAAAATGGGCAAGGGAAATGGATTAAAACTACAAAGGCAGTGGAACAATGAAAAAAACAGTATTAGCTTTGGCTGTACCAGCGCTTCTAGCAACTGGCGCTACTCAAGCGGTTGAACTTTATAACGATGGCAGCGCGACCTTCAGCGTTGGTGGTCGTTTAAATCTGATGATTGAAAACAGCGACTCTTCAACTGAGCTGACTAACAACTCATCTCGCATTAACTTCAACTTCAGCAAGTCTATTACCGACAGTGTAACTGCTCGCTCTACTCTCGAGTATGGTCTTGGCAACCCTCAGAACAACAACTCAAAAGTTGCTTGTGGTGATGCTGATTGTACTGAAGACGAAGAAGTAGGTTTCAGTACTTCTTTCTTCAACCGTCTTGCTTTCATCGCTTTCGACCACGATTCAGCTGGTTCTATCAGCTTTGGTAAGCAATGGTCAACCTACTACGAAGTTGCTGGCGCAACTGATGTATTCTGGGTATATGGTGGTACTGCTGTAGGTATCTACGGTGGCGGTGATGAGCGCGGTACTGCACGTGCAGATGAGTCTGTTAAGTACGATAACAGCTTCGGTAACTTCAACCTGTCTGCTCAATACCAGTTCGAAAACGAAAGCAACAACCGTGACTCAAGCTACGCACTTGCTGCTAGCTATGATTTCGACTTTGGTCTGAACATCGGCGCTGCATACCACGTAGCTGACTACACTGCTGCTGGTCAAAAAGACAGCAAGCAACTAGCTCTGGCTGCTACTTACGCAACTGATGCTTGGTACGCTTCTGTTGTTTACGCAGACCTGAAAGATCTGTACGACCGTAAGTCAAACGGTTACGAAGGTGTTGTAGCTTACACCTTCCCTAACTCTGTACAACTGTACGCAGGTTTCAACTACTTGGACTACGATGCAGCTAGCACTCGCGACACCCAGTACATCTTGGGTGCTGCTTACTACATCGCTGGCGTTCGTTTCTACGGTGAATACGCTAACGTAGAAGAGAAAGCTGGTGGTAGCAAAGCTGATGACGACCTGTTCGCTGTTGGTGTTCGTTACTACTTCTAATCTAACATTCAGTTAGTTAGACAAAGAAAAGCCACCGTTCGCGGTGGCTTTTGTCGTTGTTGGCACTAAATACATTTAACCGGTTTAGGCAGCCCGGCAATCTTAGTCGCCTGTTTCGCTGGACCTTTTGGGAACAACTTATACAGATAGCGGCTGTTCCCCTTATCTGGCCCAAATCGCTTGGCCATCGCTTTAACCAGTGCGCGCATGGCAGGGGACGTATTGAACTCCAGATAAAACTCGCGCACAAAGCGCACCACTTCCCAATGGGGTTCTTCTAGTTCGATTGCTTCTTGTTCGGCGATGATCTCTGCGAGTTGTTCGCTCCAGTCGTTGTGGTCGCTCAGGTAACCGTGTTTGTCGGTGGCGATCTCGATGCCGTTAAGGCTCAGTGTCATGGTGTTTCTCTCTATTAGTAAGCTGCTACCATCCGCCTTCGCTGATCTCAGCTTGCATGCGGCTTACGTCTTCGGCGAGCAATTGTAATTGAAAAGCGATGATTTGTTCACTGCCTTGTAGTAGTGGCAACAACCTTCTATTGGCCAGTGCCACATCCGTAGTCAGGTCGTTCACCGAGGCCTGCCACAGTTCGTTTTTCTCCAGATAGGCATGCAAGCTTCCCAGTTGGCTGCAAAATAGCTGACAGATCCCGTCAATCTCTTTAAGCGCTTTAGGGCTGATTTGCTGCGTACGGTGGGCAGACAGCGCGGCTGTATGGCTAAGAAAGTTTTGATAGTGGCCAATAAAGCGATACAACTGCGGGCTGGTAGCGCGTTTTGATTGGGGCTCAGCCATCAGCTGTTGCCAGTGACGCAGCAAATGCGCGCTACTTTGCTGAGAGTGGTAGCGGGACATACGAAACTCTTGCAGCTCATCGCTTTGCTGCTCTAATAATTGAAGCGATACCGAGTGCAAGTATTGTTGCCCGTGCAGCAAGGCATCGGCTACCGCGCCTTTAGTATGTTTTTCGCCCCAATCTGGCCAAAACCAGCGTAATGCAGCGAGCGCCATCAAGCTGCCGCTTAGCGTGGCCACAAGACGAATCACCAATACTTCACCGCCTTGGCTACCTTGTAAGGTCAGTGACAGCCCAACGAACAGCGTGATCAGGCACACCGCCAAGCCATAGTTGTGGTGGAAGAACAAAAAGAAGCTCAGCACCAGCACCGCTAACAATAGCGATGCGGCAAACCATGGCAGGTATAGTTGGGCTAACAGCGCTGCCAACAAGATGCCGACTGCAGTTCCAATACTACGCTGAGAAAAGCGGCTTTTAGTGTCCTGGTAGTTAGGCTTAGTGACAAGTACACAACTGAGCATTAGCCAGAATGCTTGATCGTGCCCAGACAACAGCACTGCGCCATAGCCTATCAGCATTAAGCTCGACACGCGCAGGGCATGGCGGTTGATGTTGGTATTGAGCGTCAGGCTTTGCTTAATGTAGCCAATCAACCCACTACCAGTGCGGGTTGTAAACTGATGCTCTGGCTCTGGGAACTCAGGTGGTTCGGCAAGCAGCTCGATACAGTGCTGCACGTTATCCAGCAGGCCGATAAGCGCGGGCGAGTCAGGTTCGCTGCCCGCCAGTGCCTTTGCACGTTGGGCTACAGCTGCGAGATCGTTCTCGTCATTGGTAATACAACGCGAGAGATCTACTAGAACCTGGCGTACTTGCGCCCGCAAGCGTGGCTTGAGCTGCAGGCGCTGAATATCTGAGTAGGCAAAGTGTGCGGCACTAAGTCGTTCAAACAATAATTGACCAAGGAAAAACTTATCCATTTGCTCTGAGCCAATCTGGCCGCGACGGCGCTGCTGCTGCAAAAACAGGCCGTAGCGGATCTGGCTGCCACGTTCGGAGATCGCCGCGGCACGCTCGCGCAATTGCTGCAAGATCTCCTGCGCATTGGCACCATCTTGAAACAGGCGCGCCTTACACACAGCGTATCCGCTCAGTTGGCGATACATCTGTCGCAGCTGTTTATCTAAGCTAAGGGTTGGGAAGGCGCGATCGAACAGTAGCGCCGAACAGGCGTAGAGTAGAGCGCCAGTCACCAGCCAGACTGGCTGCATCAATGGTTCGTCGATGCTGTGGTAGCCAAGCATGGTATACACCGCAACAATCAACGAGCTCAGTGCGATGGACCCATATTTTTGCCCAACTACCGGCATCAGCATAAACAGATAGGTAGAGCCCACCAGCCCGAGCGCAAACAGCCAGGGGTAGGGGAACAATAGTGTGACTGAGAGGCTGGCAAGGCTAAAACTCACCAACATCATGGTGATGCTGGCAAAAGGTTGGCGATAGAAATCTGGCCCGTCAGCTAAGCCTGCTGCAATCAGGCCCAATACCATCGTAAGGATGGTATCGCTGTCGAGCCAAGGAATGAGCGCACAAAAAACGATTGTGAGTAATCCGGCACGTAGTGCCCGAGGCCAATCGAGTTGATTAAGAAGAGTCGAAATAGTCTGTGTCATATAAAGAAACGCCCCGACTAGCGGGGCGTTTAGTACTGCTTAATTAAGGTTTAATCGTCGTTCATTACACCAAGGATGTGCAACAAGTGAACGAAGATGTTGAACAGGTTTAGGTACATGCTAACAGTTGCTGCGATGTAGTTGGTCTCCTCACCGCGGAGGATGCGGCTGGTGTCATATAGGATGAAACCAGAGAACAACATAACTACGGCGGCGCTGATAGCCAGGCTAGTTGCAGGCGTACCGAAGAAGATGTTCAGTACCATACAAATCAGCAACACAATCAGGCCTGCGCCCAAGAAGCCACCCATAAAGCTCATGTTCTTCTTGGTAGTCAGTACATAGCCTGACATCGCAAAGAAGATAAGGCCGGTCATGCCAAGTGCTTGCATAACAATCATTGGGCCTTGGTCCAAGCTCACATAGTAGGTGAGTGTTGGGCCAAGCGATGCGCCCATCAACGAGGTGAACACAAAGGTCCAAACGATACCCATTGAAGAGTTAATGCTGCGTGGCAAAACAAACCATACGATTACGATGGCGCCAATCATCATGCCCAAAGAAGCCATAGGTCCAATGCCAATCGCCATAGCAAATAAGGCAGCCAAGGCACTGGTGAACAAGGTCATCGAGAGCAGGGCGTAGGTGTTACGAAGTACTTTGTTGGTTTCTAAGGCAGAAACCGCAGAGTACTTAATGGTGCTTGGTTGGTTCATGTCATGACTCCGTAATTCAAATCAAACCACTCGGGCAAGAGTTCGCCCTAGTATAACGGCAAAAATCCCAAAAAGATCAAAGATCAAGGTCAAATAATTGAGTAAAACACTCAGGTTATTAGCAAACCTTTAACATTTTATGCCGTTTTTACAGCCTAATATCAAGGTCTAGTTGAACTCAAAGGCGCTGCGCCCTATCATCGCCAGACAGTTACCGTTATACAACTTAGAGTGGATATTTAGATGTTAGTTCTCGGACACACCAATCCCGATTGCGACAGTATCGCTGGTGCTATCTCACTGGCAGAGCTTTTAACCAAGAAAGGTACCCCGGCTACCGCGATTGCCCAAGGCACACCGAATCCAGAAGCTCAGTTCCTGTTAGACAAGATCGGCTTTGATGCCCCGGAAGTGCGCACCGAAATCGCGGGTGAAGAAGTTTGGCTTATCGATTACTCAGATTGGGGCCAGGCGCCAAAAGATGCCAAACAAGCCACCATTCGTGGCATCGTTGATCACCATAAACTCGGTGATATCACCACCGCTGAACCGCTAGAGTGCTGGATCCGCCCAGTTGGCTGCAGCTGTACCATTGTCTACAGCATGTACAAAGCAGCAGGCATTACCCCAAGTAAAGAAGCCGCTACCCTAATGCTGGGCGCCATTCTTAGCGATACCGTGAAGTTTAATTCGCCTACTTTTGTAGAAGAAGACCGCACTGCGGCAATGGCGTTGGCCGAGCTGGCGGGCGTTAGCGATGTTGAAGCCTTCGCCGACGAGCAGTTTGCGGCTAAATCCGATGTAAGCAAGGTACCTGCCGATGAGCTGGTGCTGCGTGATCAAAAAGTCTACGAGATCGGCGGCAAGCAATTCGCTATCGCTCAGCTTGAGCTGACTTCTCTGGACCCGGTACTGGCCCGTGAAGAAGAGCTGCAAACCGCGCTACAAAGCCTGAAAGACAACGAAGGCTACCACACTGCGCTGGTGATTCTGACTGACATCAACGCCTTAACCTCAAAAGGCCTGATCTGCAGTGAAGAAGCCGAGCTGGTAACCGAAACACTAGGCGGCAGCTTCGAAGGTCAAATGATCGACCTGCCAGGCGTCGTAAGCCGTAAGAAGCAGGTGATGCCACCGCTGCAGAACCGTTTCGACGTATAAGCGACTGGGTTTTGATGAGCCGGGCATTTGCCCGGCTTTTTTCTGTCTGAACGCCGTAAAATGACTTACCAATGAGTAAAACTTTCGTCATTTAATTACTTACGTGTTGTTGGCACTAGTTAAGTAGTGAAGATGATGCATCAATTTGCAAAAATACTGAGATATTAGGCATATATGGTCAATATTTCGCATAACCACAGTTAATTATTTAACTAAATTATCTGTCAAGTGTGAAATTTACTTTCGACCTGTGGTAAGGTGTCCTTTCGGTCTGCCGAAAAAGCGACAAAGCTTCTGCTGGTAGATACTGGAAAATCAAGGGAAAGCAGAGTATTCGACTAACAATCTGCGGTAATGCCACCATTAATAAAGGTGGTCACTCCCAGCGAGAACTAAACGTGCTTTGGGATGAATAGCACTAGCGGTTAGGAACGCCCAAAGTAGCAGTAAATAGGAATTACTGGATGACAAACACAACTCAACACCATCAGGGCCTGTACAGGCCAGACTTCGAGCACGATAGCTGCGGCATCGGCTTTGTTGCGCACCTGAAAGGGCGCAAGAGCCATGATGTAATTGAAAATGCCCTGACTATGCTCACCTGCATGGAACACCGGGGTGGAACCGGTTGCGACGTCGACAGCGGCGACGGCGCGGGTATTCTGATCCAACTTCCTCATGAATTCTTTAAAGAAGAAACCAGCAAGAATGGCATTAACCTGCCACAGCCCGGCGACTACGGCGTGGGGATGGTGTTCTTCCCAAGCGACGCGTCACTACGTGATGAGTGTCGCTCGATTCTGAACCGCAACATTGAAAAGCTTGGGCTTAAACTGCTGGGCTACCGTTTGGTACCAAAAGACAACAGCAGCTTGGGTCAAGCCTCACTGGATAACGAGCCACAAATCGAGCAGGTGTTTATTGCCAAACCCGCTAACCTTGAACAGCAAGTGTTCGAGCGTAAGCTGTTTGTACTGCGCAAATACACCCTGCATTTGGCCGATGCCACCGTTAGCGGCGTTGACGAAGATTTCTATATCTCCTCTATGTCATCGCGCACCATCGTATATAAAGGTCAGCTAACTACCGCGCAGGTACGTAAGTACTACTTGGATCTGCAAGAAGAGCGGGTCGTGTCAGCGATTGCGATGTTCCACTCGCGTTTCTCTACCAACACTTTCCCAGCTTGGCGTTTGGCTCAGCCATTCCGCTACATTGCCCACAACGGTGAAATTAACACCGTAAAAGGCAACGTAAACTGGATGCGTGCCCGCGAAGCGCTGTTTGCCAACATCAACTTCTCTAAAGAAGAGTTGGAGATGATCTACCCAGTGTGCGACCTGTCGCGCTCTGACTCGGCCAACCTCGACATGTGTGTTGAGCTGTTGGTAATGAGCGGTCGCCCGCTAGAGCAGGTGATGATGATGGTTGTGCCAGAAGCTTGGCAAACCCAGGACGACATGGACCCGGTTAAGCGCGCATTCTACGAGTACTACTCGTGCGTAATGGAGCCATGGGATGGCCCTGCTTCTATCTCATTCACCGACGGCAAAAAGATTGGCGCCACCCTAGACCGTAACGGTCTGCGTCCTTCGCGCTACTTGGTAACCGACGATGGCTTGGTGGTAATGGGCTCGGAGACCGGCGCCCTGGTCGTTGACCAAAGCAAAGTGGTACAGAAGGGCCGCTTGCAGCCCGGTAAGATCTTCATTGCCGATCTAGAAGAAGGTCGCATCATCGCCGATGACGAAGTGAAGCATCGCGTATGTTCAAGCCAGCCTTATGGCGATTGGGTCGAGAACAACAAGATTGTTTTGGACGAGCTGCCACTGCCTACCGGTAACGACCGTTTCGCCACCCAACATAGCTTGGAGAAGCGCCAAAAGGCCTTCGGTTACAGCCAAGAAGACATTAATGCCATCCTTAAGCCGATGGTAAATGGCGGTAAAGAGCCGCTGGGCGCAATGGGTACCGATACGCCATTGGCGATTCTGTCTCAGCAGAACCCGCACCTCAGCCACTACTTTAAGCAGTTGTTTGCCCAGGTAACCAACCCGCCAATCGACCCTATCCGTGAAGAGATGGTGATGTCGCTGCGCACTTACGTGGGCGCCGACTTGAACCTGCTTGAAGAGACCGCGCTGCATTGTCGAAAGGTAGAGATCAAACAGCCGTTGCTGACCAACGAACAGTTGGCCAAACTGCGCCATGTGGATCAAAACCACTTCCAGGCTGCCACTATCCACACCACCTTCCAGGCCAATGGCAAAGAAGGCGAGTTGGAGAAGGCGCTAGAGCGTATCTGTCGTCACGCCAAAGATTACATCGAAGATGGTTTCTCGATCATCATCCTGAGTGACCGCAAGGTCGATAGTGATCACGCTGCAATTCCGTCAGTACTGGCTACAGCGGCGGTTCACCACTACCTGATCCGCGAAGGTATCCGTGCGCAAGCTGATATCATCGTTGAGTCTGGCGATATCCGCGAAACTCATCACTTTGCCACCGTTTTGGGCTTTGGTGCAGCCGCGGTTAACCCGTACTTGGCCATCGAAACCCTGTTCGACATGCGCGACCAAGGTATCTTGAGCACTGATCTGAGCAATGATCAGGTGATCGCCAAGTACACCAAAGGCATTGGCAGCGGTCTGTTGAAGATTTTCTCGAAGATGGGTATCTCAACCCTGCAATCCTACCAAGGTGCGCAGATCTTCGAAGCGCTGGGTATCAACCAAGAAGTGGTTGATAAATACTTCACCGGCACCGTAAGCCGTGTAGAAGGCTTGAGCCTGAATGACATCGCTGGCGAAGCACTGGCTCGTCACCGTGAAGGCTTCCCAACCGACGACAACCCATTCGGTGATTTGCTGCTTAAATCTGGCGGCGAATATGCATGGCGTAAAGATGGTGAGCGTCACTTGTTCAACCCGAACACCATTCGTTTGCTGCAACACGCCAGTAGCACCAATAACTACGATGTGTTCAAAGACTATGCACGTCACGTTGATAACCAAGCTAAAGAGTCATACACCCTGCGTGGCTTGCTGAAGTTTAACTCCGATCGCCCAAGTATTCCGCTGAGCGAAGTGGAGTCTGCCGATGATATCATGAAGCGTTTCGCTACCGGTGCGATGAGCTTCGGCTCGATCTCTTGGGAAGCGCACACCACCTTGGCGATTGCGATGAACCGCATTGGCGGTAAGTCCAACTCGGGTGAGGGCGGTGAGGATCCAATCCGTTTCGAGAAGATGGAAAATGGCGACTCGATGCTGTCCAAGATCAAGCAGGTTGCCTCTGGTCGATTCGGTGTAACCAGCCACTACTTGGCCAACGCCGAAGAGCTGCAGATTAAGATGGCCCAGGGTGCTAAGCCCGGTGAAGGTGGTCAGTTGCCGGGCGATAAAGTAGATGCATGGATCGGTAAGACCCGTGGTTCTACTCCGGGTGTAGGCCTGATTTCGCCACCGCCACACCACGATATCTACTCGATTGAAGATTTGGCGCAGCTTATTTATGACCTGAAGAACGCTAACCGCGAAGCGCGTATCAACGTGAAGTTGGTATCTGAGGCGGGCGTTGGCACCATCGCATCGGGCGTATGTAAGGGCTATGCCGACGTGGTACTGATTGCTGGCCACGATGGTGGTACCGGTGCATCGCCACTGAGTTCGATTAAGCACGCGGGTCTGCCGTGGGAGCTGGGGCTGGCTGAAACTAACCAAACCCTGATTAAGAACCGCCTGCGCTCGCGTATCGTGGTTCAGGCCGACGGTCAGATGAAGACCCCGCGCGACCTTGCTATCGCAACCTTGCTGGGTGCGGAAGAGTGGGGCGTAGCAACCGCTGCCTTGGTGGTAGAAGGTTGTACCATGATGCGTAAGTGTCACTTGAACACCTGTCCTGTGGGTATCGCAACGCAAGACCGCCGTTTGCGTGAGCGTTACAAAGGTCAGGTAGACCACGTGGTGAACTTCTTTACCATGCTGGCTGAAGGCCTGCGTGAGATTATGGCTGAGCTGGGCTTCCGTAGCATCAATGAGATGGTCGGTCAGGTTCAGTGTCTGTCACCACGTGAAGATCTGGAAACCGCTAAGCAGAAGAGCGTGAACCTATCACCAATCCTGTTCAAGGAACCTCTGGGCGAGGGCGAAACCAACTATTGTAGTGGCGAGCAGCAACATTTGATCCACGACATCGTGGACCGTCAGCTAATCAAAGATGCCAGCGAAGCCCTCGAGTCGGCCAAGCCGGTATCGCTGAGCTATGACATCATCAACACTAACCGAAGCGTTGGTACCATGGTGTCGAACGAAGTATCCAAGCGCTACGGCGCAGAAGGTCTGGCCGAAGACACCATCAAAGTGAAGTTCGATGGTAGTGCCGGTCAAAGCTTCGCAGCTTTCGCCGCCAAGGGCGTGAGCTTCGAGCTGGAAGGCGATGCCAACGACTACTTCGGTAAAGGACTGTCCGGTGCCAAGCTGGTGGTTTACCCAGCTAAACAAGCGCCATTCGCCGCGCGCGATAACATCATCATTGGTAACGTGGCCTTCTTTGGCGGCACCTCTGGTGAAGCCTTTATTCGCGGTATAGCGGGTGAGCGTTTCTGTGTACGTAACTCCGGTGTGACCGCGGTTGTTGAGGGCGTGGGCGACCACGGCTGTGAATACATGACCGGTGGTAAAGCCGTCATCTTGGGTGAGACCGGCCGTAACTTCGCTGCCGGTATGTCGGGCGGTGTGGCTTATGTACTGGATCGCAGCGGCAAGTTCGCTGAGCGTTGCAACATGGAGATGGTGCGCCTATCTGGCATCGACGATGAGCAGGAAGCCTCAGAGCTGAAAGCGCTTATCGAGAAACACTATCAGAACACCGAATCTGACGTGGCTAAAGAGCTGTTGGACGATTGGCAGGTAGCGGTTAAGCAGTTCGTACGTGTTATGCCGACTGACTACGAGCGCATGCAGGGTTACATGAAGCAAGCGCGTGAGTCTGGTCAGTACGACAACGACTACGATATTGCGGTAGCGGCATTTGATATGCACCTTGCCAAAGTCAACGAAGCGAAAGAAGCGGCCAAAGCTGCCAAGCCAGCGACAGTTTAGGAGAGAGAAATGGCTAATCCAACTGGATTTTTAGAGATAGAAAGGAAGCTGGCTGCGGACCGAGATCCGGCTGAGCGTCTAATTGATTGGCTAGAAGTAAAAAGCCCAATGAGTGAACAGGCTACCAAGGACCAAGCATCACGCTGCATGGACTGTGGTATCCCGTTCTGTCACTCCGGCGACTCATCGGTCGCCCCTCGGGTAGCCGGTTGTCCGATTAACAACCTGATCCCTGAGTGGAATGACTTGGTGTATCGCGGCCGCTGGCAAGACGCCATCGACCGTCTGCACAAGACCAATAACTTCCCAGAGTTCACCGGCCGGGTTTGTCCTGCGCCGTGTGAAGACTCGTGTGTTCTGGGGATTAATGCGCCACCGGTGGCCATCAAGAATCAGGAGTACAACATCATCGAGCGTGCCTTTAAAGAGGGCTGGGTGAAGGCTAATCCGCCGAAAACCCGCACCGGTAAAAAGGTCGCCGTTGTCGGTTCAGGCCCTGCCGGTCTGGCCGCGGCTGCGCAGCTTAACTCTGCCGGCCACAAGGTTACGGTATACGAGCGTGCCGACCGTATCGGTGGCCTGCTGATGTACGGTATTCCGAACATGAAGCTGCAGAAAGAGATCGTTGAGCGCCGTATCGACCTGATGCGCGAAGAGGGCATTGAGTTCAAGACTGGCGTGGAAGTGGGTAAAGACATCCCAGTAACGCGCCTAAACGATGACTATGATGCGCTGCTAATTGCGACCGGTGCAACTGTGCCGCGCGATCTACCAGTAGAAGGCCGCCAGCTTGAAGGCGTGCACTTCGCCATGGAGTTCTTGGGCAAAAACACCAAGAGCTTACTGGACAGCAACCTGGAAGATGGCAACTACATCAGTGCAAAAGACAAGCATGTTGTGGTTATCGGTGGTGGTGATACTGGCACCGACTGTGTGGGCACCTCGCTGCGCCACAAGTGTGCTCAGGTAACACAGCTTGAGATCATGCCTCAGCCGCCAGAAGAGCGTGCAGCTGACAACCCATGGCCTGAGTTCAAGCGCACCCTTAAGCGTGACTACGGTCAAGACGAAGCCATCGCTATTCAGGGTGAAGACCCACGTCGTTACCTGGTGATGACGCAAAAACTGGAAGGCAACGAGCAAGGCCAAGTGACTGCCGTTCACACCGTGAAAATCGAGTGGGCCAAGAATGCTTCAGGTCAAATGGTGCCTCAGCCAGTACCGGGCAGCGAAGAAGTCATCAAGGCAGACTTGGTATTGCTGGCAATGGGCTTCTTAGGTCCAGAGGCAGCAATCATCGACGAGCTGGGTGTAGAGAAAGATGCACGCAGCAACGCGAAAGCTGAATACGGTGAGTACGCCACTAGCACGAAAGGTGTGTTTGCTGCGGGCGATGCCCGTCGTGGACAGAGCCTGATCGTGTGGGCTATCAACGAAGGCCGTGGTGCTGCACAAGCCATCGACACCTTCTTGATGGGTAAGAGCTACCTGCCTCGCTAAGCGAAACGTTTGTTGAAATAAAAGGGCTCGCTACGGCGGGCCCTTTTTGTATTTGCTTAACGGGCAACTTGCTTAACCAAGCACTAGAGCACTGAAAACACACAGATTGATCGGCAAATAAGCAAACAACACAGTTTAGCGATTTAACTGTTTACAAGCAGCAAATCGCTCAGTATTATGCGCCCGTCTTCTGCGGAGGGGTGGCAGAGTGGTCGAATGCACCGGTCTTGAAAACCGGCGTGGGTTAATAGCTCACCGAGAGTTCAAATCTCTCCCCCTCCGCCATCTGCTAAACCGAGCTTCTAGCTCGGTTTTTTTATGTCTTGTTTTTGCCTGCGTTGGTAGGTACTTCGCTTTTAGACTCTTTTCCTACTAATTCGACTAACATTATCAGTGGTAAATACTTTTCTTTTTTATATCGTTGGGATATAAAGTTTTCTGGTTGCGCAACTGCTCAACTAACGATGTTTCCAACAGCCTGGAGTATACCCTTTGATTAATGTCTTTCTGGTTGATGACCATGAGCTTGTTCGTAAAGGAATTCGACGCATATTAGAGGACGTAAGAGGCTTTAAAGTTATCGGTGAAGCACAGAGTGGCGAAGAAGCGGTGCAATGGTGTCGTCAGAACCAAGCCAGCGTCATTCTGATGGATATGAACATGCCCGGTATTGGTGGGGTAGAAGCCACCCGCAAGATCCTGCGCTATAACCCTGATGCCAAAATCATTGTACTCACCGTACATACCGAGAACCCATTCCCCGCCAAGGTAATGCAGGCCGGCGCCTGTGGCTACCTGACCAAGAGCGCGGCACCTGAAGAGATGCTCAACGCCATCCGGGCAGTTAATGCCGGTCAGCGTTATCTCTCGCCAGAGATCGCTCAGCAGATGGCGCTTAGCCAGTTTAGCTCGCCGGGAGAGAACCCTTTCGACGCGCTGTCTGAGCGAGAGCTGCAAATCATGCTGATGATCACACGGGGTGAGAAGGTTAACGACATCTCAGAGCAGCTTAGCCTGAGCCCGAAAACCGTTAACTCCTACCGTTATCGCCTGTTCGAAAAGCTCAGTATTAAAGGTGACGTAGAGCTAACCCATTTGGCGATCCGCCACGGAATGATCGATTCCGAAAAACTGTAATGTCGCAGCCGCTTCAACCTGACTCCGCGGATACGGAAGGCTTTGACAGTAAAGCCTTCCTCAAGCGAGTGACCGAAGAAAGTGGCGTCTATCGTATGTATAGCGCCGCCGACGAGGTTATCTACGTTGGCAAGGCAAAGTCACTCAAGAAACGCTTAAGCTCCTATTTTCGCAAGCGGGTCGACAGCGCGAAAACCCGCGCTTTGGTGAGCCAAATTGCGCGCATTGAAGTAACGGTCACCCATACCGAAACCGAAGCGCTGATCCTCGAGCACAACCTGATCAAAAAGTACTTACCCAAGTACAACGTGTTGTTGCGTGACGACAAAAGCTATCCATACATTCTGGTTACCGATCATAAGCACCCGCGTATTGGTATGCACCGAGGGCCTCGTCGAGCGAAAGGCGAGTATTTCGGGCCGTACCCCAATGGTGGGGCCGTGCACAAAAGCCTGCACCTGATGCAGCGCTTGTTTCCTATTCGCCAATGTAGTGATAACGAGTACGCCAACCGTACCCGCCCATGTTTGCAGTATCAGTTAAAGCGCTGCTCTGGCCCGTGTGTGAAAGGCTTGATTAGCGATGACGACTACCAGCAGCAAGTTAATCTGGCGAGAATGTTCCTCAAGGGCAAAAGCCAAGAGGTGATTAACCTGCTGGTGGAGAAGATGCAGCAAGCCAGCAGTGAGTTGGCCTTTGAAAAAGCCGCGGCGCTACGCGATCAGATCCAGGCGATGCGTGCAGTACAAGAGCAGCAGTTTGTAACCGGTAACGTCGGTCACAGCGACGTGATTGGCTTTGCCTTCTCCAATGGCGTAGCGGTCGTCCATCTGCTGATGATCCGCGATGGCCAAGTGTTGGGCAGTCGCTCCTATTACCCCAAGGTGCCCGCGCAAGTTGAGCCAGAAGAAGTGCTGCGCAGCTTTGTGTTGCAGTACTACCTCTCAGAGCAGCGCCAGAGTAGCCGGGTCGAGGAGATCTTACTGCCGAGCGTGGACGAAGATTGGGACGCGATTGCCAGCGTGCTGTCAGAGCAGTCGCAACTGAGCGTGTCATTACGGGTGCCTAAGCGCGGCGAGAAGCAACGTTTTGTCGCGCTGGCTAATACCAACGCCCAGAACGCCCTACAAACTAAGCTAACTCAGCGTAGCACCGTGCATCAGCGCATTACCGAGTTAGAAGCCGTGTTGGATATGCAGCAGCCCATCAAGCGTATGGAGTGTTTCGATATCAGCCATACCCAAGGCGAGCTGACCGTGGCCTCGTGCGTGGTGTTCAACCGGGAAGGGCCGCTTAAAACCGATTATCGCCGCTTCAACATCGAAGGTATTACCGGCGGTGATGATTACGCGGCGATGCAACAAGCGCTGCTGCGCCGCTATGGTAAACAGCAGTCAGCGGATAAGATCCCCGACATTCTGTTTATCGATGGCGGAAAGGGGCAGGTAAATGCCGCCTTTAACGTGATTGAATCCCTCGATATGGAACGCCAGCCATTGCTGGTCGGCGTTGCCAAAGGTGTGACGCGTAAGCCCGGTCTTGAAACGCTGCTGATAGGCGAAAGCCGCAGGGAAGAGCATCTACCTTCCGATTCTAAGGCCTTGCACCTCATCCAGCATATTCGTGATGAAAGCCACCGCTTTGCGATTACCGGTCATCGAAATCGCCGCGACAAAGCACGCCAGCAGAGCAGTTTAGAAAAGATCCCAGGAGTTGGGCCGAAGAAACGCCAAGCTCTACTAAGCTATCTGGGCGGTTTGCAGCAAGTTAAGCAAGCCAGCGTGGAGGAGTTAAGTAAAGTGCCAGGGATTAGCAATGAACTGGCGCACAATATTCATGATGCATTGCATCACTAGCCGTTTTTATGCACCATAGCGCCATCAATGCTGTTAATGACACACTATGAACAATATCCCAAATATACTGACGCTGTTCCGAGTCGTACTGATTCCGTTTTTTCTTATCGCCTTCTATCTTCCTGTCGAATGGGCATATATCGCTGCAGCACTGGTTTTCAGTTTGGCGGCAATCACCGATTACCTTGACGGTTACCTGGCGCGCAAACTAGAGCAAAGCACCCCATTTGGGGCGTTTTTGGACCCTGTGGCCGATAAAGTGATGGTTGTTACCGCTTTGGTAGTCTTGGTTCATCACTATCAAGATCTGTGGGTAACTATTCCTGCCGTAGTGATGGTGGCGCGTGAAGTGATCATTTCGGCACTGCGTGAGTGGATGGCAGAACTGGGTAAACGCTCCACGGTTGCGGTGTCGAATATCGGCAAATACAAGACCACCTTCCAGATGATCTCGCTAATTGTGCTAATCGCTCAGCTACACCCAATGCTGCATATCGTTGGCATGGTAAGTTTATGGGCGGCAACCGGCCTAACTCTTTGGTCTATGGTGGTTTATTTACGTGCAGCTTGGCCAGAATTAATGCGTTAAGTGCACTAAATAAACGTTGCGGGCTAGTTTTTACTCGAACAGTCAAAAACATTAAAAAAGACTGTTGACCTAAATCCTGAGGCCGCTACAATGCACAGCACATCGAGGGGGCAGGGCGCTAAACCAGCTTCTTCGATATCAGCAAGACCTCTTGCTTGGAGTCAGAATAGTCACTGTTTTGATTCTAAAATGAAGCGGCACTAGCTCAGCTGGTAGAGCGCAACCTTGCCAAGGTTGAGGTCACGAGTTCGAACCTCGTGTGCCGCTCCAAACTTTCTTAAGAAAGTACGATGGCGGAATGGCAGAATGGCTATGCAGCGGATTGCAAATCCGTGGATCTCGGTTCGACTCCGGGTTCCGCCTCCATAACGCCCGGGTGGTGAAATTGGTAGACACAAGGGATTTAAAATCCCTCGCTGGTAACAGCGTGCCGGTTCAAGTCCGGCCCCGGGCACCACTTTCTTTAAAAAGGAAACAAGTTTTAAGATTCTCACTTAAAACTTTACAACGAAGCGGCACTAGCTCAGCTGGTAGAGCGCAACCTTGCCAAGGTTGAGGTCACGAGTTCGAACCTCGTGTGCCGCTCCAATTTAAGCCTCATGGCTTATGGTGTGAATGACAATCGTCAGGCAACACCAATCTTCAACTAGACTCTTCTAGTTAAGTAAGTACGGCGGAATGGCAGAATGGCTATGCAGCGGATTGCAAATCCGTGGATCTCGGTTCGACTCCGGGTTCCGCCTCCATCTTACTCTCTCTTCAAATTCTTTTATCTCCCCAAACGATGACAACTTTTTGAATTTATTCAATGAGTTCGCTATGGTTCGCGGTAACGTGTAACCATGCTTCAAGCTATGTCTAACAACAAACCTATCATGCTAATGGGCTGTACCTCAGATGCAGGTAAGTCTTGGATTGCTGCGCTGCTGTGTCGCCGTCTGGTTCAGCGGGGTGTCGATACCGCACCATTCAAAGCCCAGAATATGAGTAACAACGCGGCGGCCACCGACGATGGTGGCGAGATTGGCCGCGCGCAGTACCTGCAAGCGCAAGCGGCCAAGGTCGCGGCTACTACCGATATGAATCCGGTGTTGATCAAGCCTCACTGTGACACCCAAGCGCAGGTGATCGTGCAGGGCAAACGGGTGGATGATATCCATGCCCACGCTTGGCATGAACGCAAAGCCATACTGTGGCCCGCGGTTGAGAGTAGCCTCGGCAGGTTGCAATCCAAGCATCAGCAAATCGTAATTGAAGGTGCCGGCTCACCAGCCGAGGTGAATCTGCGCAAAAGCGATATTGTAAACATGGAAGTGGCGCTGGCCTGCAAGGCCGATGTGTATCTGGTGGTAGATATCGACCGAGGTGGTGCCTACGCCCATTTGCTTGGCACCATGCAGTGTATGAGCGAGCAAGAACGGGCATTGGTCAAAGGCTTCGTTATCAACAAATTTCGCGGTGAACAGGCGCTGCTGGATGATGCCAACCGGTGGATTGAGCAGCAAACCGGGGTACCGATTGTTGCGGTGATCCCCTATACCGCCAACCAACTGCCGGAAGAAGACAGCTTTAAGCACCGCTATAGCTGGCGTGCCAAACAGTTAAACGTTGCCTTAATCGCTTACCCTTTTGCCTCCAACCTCGAAGAGTTTGACCCGCTGTTCTACCAATCCGGCGTTAATATCGTACCGGTGACCCGTTACGAGACCCTTGGTGATTTTGACGCGGCGATACTCCCCGGCGCTAAGCAGGTGGCGGTAGCGCGCCGCTTTTTAAGTGACACCGGTTTGGATAAGGAGATAGCGAAGTTCGCCGCGAGCGATAAGCCATTGCTAGGTATTTGCGGCGGTATGCAGCTATTGGGCGGTGCAATCCGCGATCCCCATCAGATAGAGGGCGGCGACGTTAGCGGCTTGGGCTTATTGCCCATCGAGACCGAGCTTACGCCTAGTAAAACTACTGAAAAACGGCAAGTTGCGTGGCAAGGACATATGCTAGAGGGCTACGAGATCCACGTTGGCAGTTCTGTCACCACCTCTATGGCTGAGGCATATATTGAAGAGGGCACCGGTTGGCAGCAAGGCAACATTGCAGGGACTTATCTGCATGGCTTGTTCGAGAACCAGGTGTTTACCCAAGCGTGGTTAAGGCAACTTGGCTGGAGTGGTGTAGCAAGCGATTGGCAGGCACACCTCGACCAAGAGTTGGACCGCTTGTGCTGCCTGCTCGAAAGCCAGTTAGATGCGATTATCGACCGTTAGACTGCAATTGAAGGGGCTGGCCTAACGCCAGCCGTGCTCGCGGTAGTAACGCAGTGCGCCGGGATGAAGAGGTGCAGAGAGTCCCACCTTCACCATCTCTGTTTCGCTGAGCTGCGCTAACGCCGGGTGCAGGCTGCGCAGATAATCGAGGTTTTCCATTACTGCTGCGACAAAGTTATAGGCAGTCTGCTCGGACATATCAGATGTCACCACTAAGGTGGCACTTACCCCGAGTGTGGAAACACTGGTTGGATTACCCTGATAGATCCCCGGGGTGATGGTAATCGGGCGGAAATAGCTGTACTCCTGTGTGAGTGAATCAATCACACTCTCCGGAAACGACAGCAAGGTGGAGTCGCACATGGTGGTGGCTTGGTCGATAGACACGTTGGGATGGCCGACCACGTAAGCCACCGCGTCCACTTTACGGGTGCATAGGGCACGGCTTTGCTCGTCGGGCTTGAGTTCGCTAAGGGCGACTTGCGGTGGCTCCAGCCAACCGAGCGAGTCCATAATCAAACGCATGGTGGTGTGCTGGCCCGAGCCAGAGGGGCCGATGTTTACATTCTTGCCTTTGAGATCGAGCAGGGTGCTTAGCTCAAGGTCTTGGTGGGCCAACAAGGTGATGGCTTCTGAGTGCAGTGACATCAGCGAGCGCATCTTGCTAAAGCGCTCTTGCTGAGCAAAGCTGTTACGCCCCCAATAGGCTTGCCAGTGAATGTCTGATTGAACGATGGCTAAGTCTACCTCGCCTTTGAGCAAGTTGGACACATTGTCGATGGAGCCGCCGGAGCTCTCCGCGGTACAACTGATTTTGCGTTGGGTCTGGTTAACTTCCATTAGCCGACACAGAGCGTTCCCGATGGGGTAGTAAACACCGCTGACGTTGCCGGTACCCATGAACAAATACTCATTGGCTTTGAGTGGGGTAGTGAGCAGCAAAACGGAGGCTATCAGCAGTGAAAAAACGCGAGGGGCCAGCATGTCTATCCTTATGTTGTTGACGGCCATGTTGTTTTACCTAATTTCACGCGCATCTGTCTACATTGTTAACAATATAAACTCAGTTTTGTGTTCCGCACTTCGCTTTGATTTGCTTATACCAATCCATATAGATAAATGAACAGAGAATGCGCAGGGAAAGTCATTGAGGACGAGGAAGCGCTTGCCGTGACTAGTGGGCTAATTACAAAAGCGTTGACGCTGTCATCAATGATTTTAACCAGCAAGAATGCGCAGTTACCTAAATGGATTGGTATTACTATTAAAAGGTTTGTGGTGTTGCTACTATCAGTCTCCGCATTTAACGAGTTATCCCACATGACGAGCGGTGAGCATCTTCGCGCTGCTTTTATTCACTCACCGAATCTGTTCAATCATCGAATCTTGCCTTATGAACTTTCGCCGAATTAGACATTTCTTCCACTACTTTTATCTCAGCCTGAAACACCGAGGCGTCGCGTTGTTTGCCGGCTTCGTATCAGTGCAATCACTGTGGCTGTTAACCATGGCGCCGCTCACGCTGGCGGTAAGCGGCGGGCTGCTGAAGCTTTATGGCGAAGGCAGCGTGGCCAATGAGGACTTGCTCGGCTTCTTCCTGTCTCCGCTTGGTTACCTGCTGGCGACCTGGCTGGTCGGCATGAGCTTGTTTGGCGCATTTTGCCAGCATGCGGTGTTCGTGCTGTTACTGGCGCAGCATGATCATAAGCGCAAGTCCGTCTCCCAAGCGATTCAGATTTGGCTGGGCAGGGCGTGGCTGATTGCGCGTTTTGCGCTGCTGCAATCTGCGATGCTGATGGGCGTGGCCTTGTGTTTGCTGTTCCTAGGGCGTGCATTGTTTGGCTTACTATTGGCCGATTGGGATATCAACTTCTACTTGGATCAGCAGCGCAGTTCGTTGTGGTTGTATGTGGGCGTGTTAAGTGTGGTAGGGCTGCCCGTCGCGGTTTGGCTGCTGCGTCGCTGGCTTAGCTGGTGGTTGGCGCTGCCGCTGGCGGTGCTAAGTCGCGAGCCGCTGCTGCAAATGCTTGGCACTGCCAACCAACTAAGCAGAGGTTATCTCAAGCAAATATTCGGGCTAAACCTTAGTTGGCTGCTGCTCC
Source organism: Aliagarivorans marinus DSM 23064 (assembly GCF_000429485.1). Taxonomy (GTDB): domain Bacteria; phylum Pseudomonadota; class Gammaproteobacteria; order Enterobacterales; family Celerinatantimonadaceae; genus Aliagarivorans; species Aliagarivorans marinus. Next base: position 112,348 of record NZ_KE386910.1, read on the forward strand.
GGGCAGTGATCTACTCCTCTGTAATTGCCAGTTATGTGTGGGTGATCCGCTGGCTCATCAGCTGGATCAGCCCCAGTGATGAGCAGTTGGTGGGGGTGTTCCTGCTGGTAGCTTCGATGCTGCTAACTGGTTACCTGCTGAGTTTTATCGATTCGCTGCTCTATGCGGCGCTACAGTACTACTACTTCCGGATCCAACGCCGCAGGACCCGAGCGATTGGTATTAATCAGCATCAAGACCTGATCCGTGAAGAGCGTCGGGTGCCCGTTCTGGTGCGTTATGTCATGCTAGCCGGTTTTGTCTTGGCTTCGTTTCAGGTGGTCTCCACCAACCGGGATATGCTCGGTTGGTTTAGTGAGGCCCGTAGCTTCGAGGTCATGGGCCATCGCGCCGGTGGATGGATGGCAGAAGAGAACTCTATGGAGGGGCTACAAGCGGCGATCGAGCTGGGGCTACCCTCTACCGAGATCGATATTCAGTTGACTGCCGACGGTCGCATTGTGGTGATCCACGACCGCGATCTTGGCCGGCTAACCCGCAGTCCGTTAGTGGTCAGCCAAAGCTCGTTGGCCGATATTCAGCAAGCCTTTGTGCAGGCCAACAAACCAGCGCCGTTGCCCTTTGAAGACTGGTTAGCGGTTGCTGAAGGGCAGATCAAGTTAAACATCGAACTCAAGCGTTATGACGACTCGCTTGCACTGGTGGATGCGTTGTTGGAGATGCTGGTGGGCTACCCGGATCGGGTGATCATCAGCTCGCTGGATACGCAACTGTTGGAGTACACCGCTGAGCGCATGGTCGAGTTCCCCCTCGAACATACCCCGCTATTGGCGCTGATTGAAGCGGCCAGTATCGGCGCTAGCCCGTTTAAACAGCAGCGCGACATGTTGATGGTCAGCCAGCGTTGGCTAAGCCCCTTGAGTCTGCTCGCCAGTAGCCAAGCCCAGCAAAAGGTCTATGTGTGGACGGTAAACCAGCCTAGCGAAGTGGAGCGTCTGTTCTACTTGGGCGTAGATGGGGTGATCACCGATGACCCGGAGATGGTGCTCGAGACGATGGAGCAGATCCGCGAGCGCAGCGAGCTACAACATGCGGTGAACGCTATGCGCCACTGGCTAAGCTTCTAGCACGGTTGCTCTAACTAGATTGCTCAAGCAATAGCTGCTTCATGCGTTGACCCGCTGGCCCGAGTTGCTCAGGCTGCGGGGCAACCAGATAGGCAGAAAGGCGGGTTATCGCGCCGCCTTGTACCTTTAACACCTTGTAGTCCCCAGTTGCTACCTGCGCATCAGCTAGGTGATTTGGCACCCAAGCAAAGCCTATCCCTTGCGCCAGGACCTCAAGCACCGCTTCAAAACTCTCCACGGTCCAGCGCTGTTCGGCGAGCAACCAGCCGCGAGACGGCAGGGGTTTCGAGCCAGTCTCTGCAACCACTAGCTGCAGTTCTTGGCTTAGTTCATCGATGCTAAGGGACTGATCCACACTGGCAAGTGGATGGCTGCAGTGGGTAATAGGGATGAGGTCGATATAGCCGAAAAACTCGCCCAGTACCCCTTGCGGCAAGGTGGCGGTAATCACCAAATCCGCTCTGGCTTGCTCTATGGCTTCTACCGTGCCCGACAACACCGTTTCCATCATTCTAACCCGGGTGCCACGGCACTCCGGTAAGAAGCGCTTGAGTGCTTTTATGACTAAAGCGCGCGATACCACCTTGTCATAGGCAATAGTAAGCTGAGGCTCCCAACCTTGGCCGAGGTTAGTAGCTAACTGTTCCAGCTCATGTACGCCTTCGGTAAGTAGTTTGCTGCGCCGCAGCATTACTTCGCCTGCTTCGGTGAGTTGAGCTTTGCGCCCAACGACTTCTAACAGTTGAATACCGAGTTGGCTTTGCAGCTTGGCCACGGCGTGGTTAAGTGAAGATTGGCTCTTGCTAAGTTTATCTGCTGCCTGCGCGTAGCCCCCATGTTCTACGACTGCCTGAAAAATCCGCCATTGCTCGAGGGTTGATTTGGCGCGCGGGCTGGTAGACATAAGCATTCACCTCAGATGGTGGGGGAGCAGGAAGCCGAGCGTACGGCCCGGCTCTGAGTCGGCTACTTGGGCTGGGCGTCCAGACTTTGGCCGGTGACCTGTTCGCTGTCGTCGCTCATCAAGTACAAGTAAGTCGGCATAATGTCCAGCGGGGTCTTTAAGGTCATCGGATCTTCGCCCGGGTAGGCGGTAGCGCGCATTAAGGTGCGGGTAGCGCCGGGGTTAATACAGTTAACCCTTACTCCAAGCTTTTGATATTCGTCGGCAATTGTCTGCGACATGCCCTCAATGGCAAATTTGGAGATGGCATAGGTGCCCCAATACGCGCGGCCCTTTTTGCCTACGCTGGAGCTGGTAAAGATCAGTGAGGCCTTGGCGGATTTTTGCATCAGCGGCAGCAGTGCTTGGGCGAGCAGGAACTGGGACTTTACATTCACCTGCATGATCAGGTCCCACTCATCTTCTGGGATCTGGTTAAACTGGCCGAGCACGCCAATATTGGCGGCGTTAAGCAAAGCGCCATCGAGTCGACTAAACTGGCTCTCTATGGTGGCCGCCATATCCAGATAGTTCTGGCGGGTAGCCCCTTTTAGATCGAGGGGCACAATCGCCGGCTCTGGTGCACCAGCGGCCACAATTTCATCGTAGACCTGCTCGAGCTTAGCCACTGTGCGACCGAGCAAGATCACCGTGGCCCCTAGGCCCGCATAACTGAGTGCTGCTTGTTTACCGATGCCATCACCGGCACCAGTGACCAAAATCACTTTGTCTTTAAGAGAGTTATCAGCGGCTTGATAGAGGTGGGGGGCGATCGGGTGCATATCCTTCCTTAGTTGTGCACTAGAGCACAAACTTTAAACAAATGTTTCAATCACAATACCACTTCTGGTTTGACCTGTTAAATTAATGTAAATGCAATGTGCATGTTACGTGAACAGAAACAGAAGGAATTGCTAATGTCGTTTACTACGAAGGCTGCCGGTAGTCTCGCGATTGCCCTGAGTTTGGGTTTGAGCGGATGTGGAGGCAGCGATTCGCCGTTTGATTTCGAAGATGATACCACGCCTGTCGCGCCCCCCTCAGCAAAAATCAGCTTCGATCCGCTGGCCGGAGTGGTCTCCACGCCGAACAATCTGCTGTTCTCTGGCAGCTTAGATGGAACGGTTAACCTGCCAGACGAAGCAGCGTTAACCATGGCTGCGCAGTATCAGGATGTGAGTGTGGTACTCGGTGCGTTGGACGGCTGGCAGTTGTCGGTGCCCATCTCAATCCCACTGGCCTACGGTGAGCACGACGCAGATTACGATGAGCTAACCCACTCGGCATTAGACGAAACCACCTTCCCAGCCGGAGTGATGCTGTATAAGGCGCGCGTATCCGGCTTTGCCGATGACTGTAGTGATGTAACCGAAAACGGCGGCAGTTTTAGTGCTGGCCAAACCTGTCGTATCGACGAAGCTTTGAACTATGGCGAGGACTTTGTTGCCAGCTTCTCCGGCGGCGACTTGGTCATTGTGCCTCTCAAGCCTTTCGATGCGGCGAGCTCGTATTTAATTGCACTGAATGCTGATCTGATGGATCTGGCCGGCGCCTCAGTGCATGCTTCAGAAGCCTATGAAGAGCTGGCAACGGCCTCGTTGGCGGAGCTAAGCGGCACTGCACTGTCCATCGCCTCGCTTATCCAATGGGATAACGGCCTGCTGGCGGCGGAAGGTGTTAGTGATGTTATTTACACCGCGACCTTTACTACTCAATCATCCAATGCGGTGCTGGACTCGGTGGCTCAGGTATACGATGGTATGGCGGCAGTGAGCGCCTTAACCATGCCGGCGCTCACTGCCACCGGCTTGACCGCGGCAGATATCGCCACCACTTATCTAGGTGCCAGTACGCCAAGTATGGCGGCATCAATGTACTACCAAACCACCTTAAGCGTGCCGTACTATCTATCTGATCTTGCAGCGCCAACCGTGACCGATGTTAACGGTTGGGCGCAGGCGCAATCGGACAGTCCGGTCGCGGTGCTGCAACTGCTATCAGGCAACGCAGATTTTGCAGATCTTGCCAGTGCTACCGGTTTTGCTGCGCAGGCGACCATGCAAGGGTTTGACCCTACCGCCGTGTTAATCGCTGCAGGCTCGGGTGATACAGCTACAGCCGCCGCGCTGCTAGCCGCCTCGGGGCTAACCGGTTTGACCTATATGAACGAGAGTGGTGACTCGGTGCCGGTCGATTTTGCCCGTCACCTGACCGCTTACAACCCAGTACCCGAGGTGAAAAGCACCGCAAGCCTAACTGTTGATGTGTACCTGCCGGATACCAGCATCCTTACCAGTTTGACCATGCCAGCTGGCGGTTGGCCGGTTGTTATATTCCAGCATGGAATTTCCACCATCAAAGAGCTCACCTCGGCTATTGCGCCTGCTTACAACGCTGCTGGTTTTGCCGTAGTGGCGATTGATTTGCCTTACCATGGTTCACGCGGTATCGATGTGGATATGGATGGGGTAGATGAGTTTAATGCCAGCACCACCTTTAGTGCGGTCCCTGCATGGGCAAACGCCGATGACTTGGTGTTTATGAACCTTGGAAGCACCTTAAGCATTCGCGATAACGTACGACAAGCTGGTGCCGACATCTTGGCCCTGCGTGCGGCGTTGTCCGCCAGTGGTATCGCCCAGCTCGATGGCTCAAATGTGCATCTGGCGGGGCAGTCGCTAGGCGCGATGGTCGCTATCCCTGCGGTTGCGACGGCCAACAACTACACCGCGAGCTTTGGTACTGACTTTAGCTTTACCAGTGCTGGCTTTAGTGTGCCGGGCCAAGCGGCGGCAGGGGTTATCGTGAACTCCGCTACCTTTGGTCCAGAGATCCAAGCTGGCCTGAAAGAGAACGAGGGTTACCTAACCCTCGTGGCTAACGGTTTGGGCTTTACCGGCGACGACGCCTTGACTCAGTTTGAGGCATACCGCGAAGCCAATCCAGAGGCTGCTGAGTTTCTCATCGAGGCCAACTTCCCAGCCTTCCTAAGTGTGTTCTCGGGTGTGGTACAGAGCGTGATTGATGGCGCCGATCCATTGGCTCATGCCAGCCGCATTACTAGCCCGGTATTGCTGCACGAAGTGGTAGGTGATGGCGCCGACAGCCTCAGTGACCAAACCATCCCTAACAATGTCGAGGGCCAACCCTTAGTGGGTACCGATCCTCTCATTGCCAATTTTGGTTTGGCTACTACCGAGGTCACTGCAGCCGGTAGTCACGCAGTGCGCTTTAGCAAGGGGATCCACGGCAGCTTGATTTCTACCGCGGGTGGTATCGATGTGACCACCGAGATGCAAACCCAAATGGCCACCTTTGCCGCGACCGGCGGTGCTACCGTGCTGATTAGCGATAGCAGCGTTATCGCGCCGTAGTTTACCACCCACGTTAAACCAAGCACTTAAAGCCCGCGTTTGCGGGCTTTGTCGTTTTGGAGTTGCATGCTTGCTGTGGTACAACAGAGCAGATAATTAAAAAGGAGAAACTTTTTGGAATTTCTTATCGAATATGGTCTGTTTTTAGCCAAAGCCCTTACCGTATTGGTTGCGTTGGTTGTGCTTATCGTGGTTATTGCCGCAAGCTCGAACCGTCAGCGTCACAAAAGCGGTGAGCTTGAGGTGAAAGATCTCTCCAAGGCCCACAAAGAAGGCGTCGAAAAACTGCAGCATGGTTTGCTGAACAAAGAACAACTTAAAGCGCAAAAGAAGAAGCTTAAAGCCGAGCAAAAAGCTGCCAAGAAAGAGAAAAAAGAAGAGAGCAAACCCAAGCTGTTTGTGATCGACTTTAAAGGCAGCATCGATGCCAAAGAAGTGGCGGGTCTGCGTGAAGAAGTCAGCTCGGTGATCGCGATTGCCCAAGAGGGCGACGAGGTATTGCTGCGTTTGGAAAGCGGTGGCGGTGTCGTACATGGTTATGGTCTGGCGGCCAGCCAACTTACCCGCTTGCGCGATAAGGGCATTAAGCTAACCGTTGCCGTAGATAAAGTTGCAGCCAGCGGCGGCTATATGATGGCCTGTATTGCCGACAAACTGATTGCTGCGCCATTTGCGATTGTCGGCTCGATTGGCGTGATCGCCCAGATCCCTAACTTTAATAAAGTGCTCAAGCGTAACGACATTGAATTCGAGCAGATCACCGCCGGCGAGTACAAGCGCACCTTGACCATGTTTGGTGAGAACACCGACGCTGCCCGCGATAAGTTCCGCACCGAAATCCAAGAAACCCACGAGCTGTTTAAAGACTTTGTGCAAAGCAACCGCCCACAGCTCGACTTGGCGAAAGTTGCTACCGGTGAGCATTGGTTCGGTAAGCAAGCGCTGGATCTGGAGCTGGTGGATGAGCTACGCACCAGTGATGACTACCTGATGGACAGCTACGCTGATCATCAAGTGATCCAACTGCAATACCACGGCAAGAAAAAACTGGCAGAGAAGCTTTCTCAAGCGGCCAGCAGTGGAGTAGAGCAGGGCGTCAAACAGGTTACTCAAAGCTCGCTTTGGGATTGGACCAAGTAAGCCCTTCGCTTATTGAGTCAAACAGCGCCCAAGGGCGCTGTTTTTGTATCGATTGTTCGCTTTGGGTGGGCAGATAATCGGCAAACGCTCACCTGAGCCTATCAACATCCTTGCCAGCCCTTGTCACAGTCAGCTAATTCAGCGAATATACTCCAATTAAATTCTGTAGTTACGAGATAGGTAGGCTTGCGATGAGTGAGGCGGAAAAACGCCCTAGCAACTTTATTCGTCAAATCATTGATGAAGACTTGAAAACCGGGAAGCACACCAGTGTTCACACCCGTTTCCCACCTGAACCCAACGGTTACTTGCACATCGGTCACGCAAAATCGATCTGCTTGAACTTTGGCATCGCTCAAGACTACCAGGGTCAATGTAATCTTCGCTTCGACGATACCAACCCTGAGAAAGAAGACATCGACTACGTAAACTCCATTCAGCAAGACGTGAAATGGCTTGGCTTCGAATGGAGCGGTGAGGTGTGCTACTCCTCGGGTTACTTCGACCGTTTGTATGGCTATGCCATCGAGTTGATCGAAAAAGGCCTGGCGTATGTGGACTTCCTGACTCCGGAAGAAGCCCGCGAGTACCGTGGCACCCTGAGCGCGCCGGGTAAAAACAGCCCATACCGCGACACACCGGTGGAAGAGAACTTGGCGCTATTCGAGAAGATGCGAGCTGGCGAGTTCAAAGAAGGTGAGTGTAGCCTGCGCGCCAAGATCGACATGAGCTCAAGCTTTATGTGTATGCGCGATCCAGTACTGTACCGGGTTAAGTTTGCTCACCATCACCAAACCGGTGACAAGTGGTGCATCTACCCGATGTACGACTTCACCCACTGTATCTCAGATGCCATCGAGGGAATCACTCACTCGCTGTGTACCCTGGAGTTCCAAGATAACCGTCGCCTGTACGACTGGGTTCTCGAGAATATCAGCATCGAGTGTCAGCCACGTCAGTACGAGTTCTCTCGTCTGAACCTGGAATACACCTTGATGTCCAAGCGTAAGCTGAATGCATTGGTAGTCGACAAGCATGTAAATGGTTGGGACGATCCTCGTATGCCAACCATTGCCGGTCTGCGTCGCCGCGGCTACCCCGCGGCGTCTATCCGCGAGTTCTGTAAGCGCATTGGCGTGACCAAGATGGAAAACATGGTAGAGATGCCGATGTTGGAAGCCTGTGTACGCGACGAGCTAAACGAGAACGCACCTCGCGCCATGGCCGTGCTTGAGCCGCTGAAAGTGGTTATCGAAAACTACCCAGAAGGGCAGGTCGAGCAAGTCGAAGGTCCGTTGCACCCAAGCAAAGAAGAGATGGGATCACGCATGATGCCATTTAGCCGTGAGCTATACATCGAGCGTGATGATTTCCGCGAAGAAGCGAACAAGAAGTACAAGCGTTTGGTAATCGGCAAATCGGTACGCCTGCGTAACGCCTATGTGATTACCGCCGAGCGCTGCGACAAAGACGCCGACGGTAACATCACCACCGTGTACTGCAGCTACAACCCAGATACCTTGGGTAAAAACCCAGAAGACGGCACCAAGCCAAAAGGTGTTATCCACTGGGTAGCGGCAGAGGGCGCGGTAGAGGCCGAATTCCGCCTGTACGACCGCCTGTTCACCGTGCCAAACCCAGCGGCTGAAGAAGACTTCACCACTGTATTAAACGAAGAGTCTTTGGTGGTGCTCAAAGGTGTGGTTGAGCCTGCGCTGGTTAACGCTGAAGCCGAAGTGGCCTATCAGTTCGAGCGTCAGGGTTATTTCTGCGCTGACAACAAAGACAGCAGCAAAGACAAACTGGTATTTAACCGTACCGTCGGTCTGCGCGACAGTTGGGCCAAAATCGCTGGATAAGCGTATATACACCTGACGTAAAAACTAAAAAGTAGCTCCCTAGGTAATTAGTGTGAGCTACTTTTTACTATCTGCGGGTCTATATCCCAGATAGCAGTAAGAGGACATGGAAATGGGTAAAACCGAGTTAATCAACGCAAGCCAAGCCTTGCCTGGCCGCGACACCGCCCTCGATATCAGCGGAACTCACGCGGTAAACGGTAGCAACATGCTGCCTCCCTATGATGCCAATTATGAAATCGCCCACTTCGCACTAGGTTGCTTTTGGGGCGCCGAACGCCTGTTCTGGCAGCTAGAGGGCGTCGTATCCACCGCCGTTGGCTATGGTGGCGGCTTTACACCCAACCCCACCTATGAAGAAGTGTGCAGCGGTGATACCGCTCACGCCGAAGTCGTGCTGGTGGTGTTCGACCCAGCCAAGATTTCCTACCAACAATTGGTCACCGCTTTTTTCGAGCACCACGACCCAACCCAAGGCATGCGCCAAGGCGGCGATATCGGTACCCAATACCGTTCAGCCTTGTATGTTCACAACGAGCAGCAGCAAGCAGTAGCAGAAACCGCCTTAGCCAATTACCAACAAGCACTCAGCGAGCAGGGCGTTGAATCGGCAATTACCACCGAGGTAACAGCGTTCTCCAACTTCTATTTTGCTGAAGAGTATCACCAACAGTATCTGTACAAGAACCCGCAGGGCTATTGCGGGCTCGGCGGGCTAGGGGTGTGTATGCCGCCTTCGTTGCAAGGGTAGGCCACGTCTAAGCTAGGGCGCTGCTCGTGTTGTAGGTGCAGCGTCGGCACGTTAGCCATCTATCTGTTAATCCTTCATATGTCTTTCATTGCCGCCTCGCGTTGTATGTTGGCGGCGTTTCATCGAACGGAGTTCACTGCTCATCCATTTTTGTGCGATGCCATCATCTGGTAAGGCCCGAAAAAAATAGAGAAGTCTCAGATGAGTTAGCATTGAGACTTCAATCAGGTGACATGACTTATTAACTACTCATAAGGGCCAGGCTCAACAAGGTACCAATGATAATCAAGCATTGATTCAATATAGTGGCGCTCTGACTCTAGCTCGCGTCCCCAAGTGATGTGTTTACGATCTTCCCTTATAGCAAACATATAGTTTGCATCGCTGCCAATGTCGTATGATCTGCGTCCGGGCATGCTGATTACGTTTGCAACCCCACTTTTCAGGCCCTCTTCGACTTTGCCATCGTCTCCTTCACCGATCGTGCTACCCCATGTAAACACGCGGCCATCGTGGTCTACACCGGCAAAACTATGGGGGGAAGACGTAATTGTCAGGGTATCGTGATATACGTTATCGGGGGCCTCATGGCCTTGCCACGTCACCATTCGGCCATCTGCCTTAAGAACAGTCATATGGTTATGACTTGTGAGAACATCCACCACATCGTGCGCTAGCTCTTTACGCACTTCATCGTCGAGAAACTTTGCAGCTGACCCCCAAACAACAAGGGAGCCATCTTCTTTGAGAGCTGCGAAACTCCGGAATGTAGAGAACAGCTTTACAACTCCACTTTCGAGCTGATCTTCTACATCACTAATATCGTCACCATCGCAATCATAGTTTGAACCCCAAACGGTAACCTTACCGTTTACATCAAGGGCTGCATGCGAGCCGTAAGTAGACTGAAGGTCTATAACGTGGTCAACCTCTGGTCTGATGACTTCAATACCGTTTTGAAGGTTCAATGTTATCGCTTTTCCATTCTCACGAATAATTGAGAACCCCCAGTGATAAGGAACTACCTTTATTACGCCTGATTTAAGCTCCTCCACGTCGTCATAAAGGTGATAACCCCACACGACCAGACTCGTATCATCTTTTAGCGCGGCAAACTGGCACCTTGAGGCGAAAATATCAATGACACCCGAAGAGAGCTCGTCAAACATGTCAGAACCGTTTGCGCCGCACATTGGCCCGCTTGCCCAAGTAACAACACTCCCGTCTTCCATCAGTGCTGCGTTAGCAAATATGTTGTGTGTTGTGTAGTTTATTCCGCGCGCCAACTCGTCCTCAACCTCACTGATGTTCCAATCAATTCCCCATGCGTAGGTTGAACCATCTTCATACTCGGCTAGGAATGTGTGATTTAGCGAATGAATCGTTAGCAGTTCGGTATCTGGGTAAAGTTTATCTAGCTCAACACCTCTCAAGATACCCCGCCCGATACCGAAGTAGGTTCCATCTAGTCGCTTAGCAACCAAACCACTACTGTGTAAATAAAAATCAGTCGCGTAGTTAGGACGAGCGACAACAACAGAATCTTCACTAAGGTCTTCGTTATACGCAGTTACCTTCAAATGAAGACTTTGATCTCGAAAAATAGGCTGAATATCAAGTGAGGCCCCATCCCCTAGACTTAGGCCATTGTAAAACCATTCATACGTAATTTCTCCGTTACAGTTTGTACATTCAGCTGAAGCGGTGACATTGTAGTAATCACCAGTTACTTCGATGTTTTTGATTTGTGGGGGGATGGCCGGAGGCGGTGTGACTTCGTCATTACTGTTATCGCTTGATTTACAAGCGATTAGTGTAATTGCAATCAATGGTACTAAGCAGGTTTTCATATAGAGCGATTTAGATGTTGGTTAGTTGTGACAGATAACCAGCAGCATTGTAGCACATGATCTCAGAAATCAGACCTAATGCAACCCATGGCATCGTCATGGGCTTAAGTGGCGACATTATGTGTGGTTAAGGTGTCGGTATTCAGTGCATGAGGATGGTGTAGGTGGGAAAACTAGGCTGAAGCGTGTCTATTGGTTGCGGCCTGGCTTCATCCAATGCTTATCGATATGATTGTATTGAGCTTTTTACTTTCTACTTGCGGTTGCCCAATGAACATCCGGCACTTACAAACGCAAAGAACTATCTACCTGAAGCTCTGCACCTTCGCCAATCCGTTGTTCAACCAGTTGCTTTAACTCGCGATAATCGTCAGCCTCAAGTGGTGTAGAGCTGACGATATCGAGCTTAATCGTAAGCGGATTTACTTGTAGCACTTGTACTCGCTGAATCATAATTTTGCCGCTGGTAAGGCCTTCCAGAGCCTCGTTAACTTGAGTTTTCTGCGCCATTTTGTTGAAGCTAATGGCCAGCGGAACGCTCACAAGAGCAACCGCTAAAGCCGAGAACAGCAAACCTTTGCGGGCGCGTTTGAAGGGGGCAAAGCCGAGTACCAAAAAGGTTGCGGCTGCGGCCAACACTATGCCAGCTAAGTTGGTCAGAAACAGTAGCAATGCACCGGCGACTAGCTCAACTTCCATCCATCCCAAGCCAATCCCCGCCACCGCTAACGGCGGAACAAGTGCGACGGCGATGGCCACCCCAGCCAAGCTTTTGGTAATAGCAGCACGCGCATGGGCATATGCGCCCGCGATACCGGATATCACGGCGACGCCAAGGTCTAACAAGGTTGGGCTTACTCGCGCTGCAATCTCGCTGGTGGTGTGTTGCAGTGGTAGCAACCAGGTGCACAGCACTGCAAACAGCAGGGCTAACCCCAAGCCAGTGCTTAGCGTGGTGATACTGCCTTTAAGCAAGCTCTCATCTTGCCGTGCGAGTGCCATGGCCAGCGAGATGATTGGCCCCATCAGTGGGGCGAGGATCATCGCACCGATGATCACCGGCGGTGAGTCGGCGAACAGCCCCAAGGAGGCGAGTAAGGTCGAGAGGATCATTAAGGTGAGGAACACCGGCGAGGGGCTCGCTTGCTCCCTTAGGGTTTGGTAGAGCTCTCGGAAGTCATCTTGAGCTGCGTGGGCGACCCAGCGCAGTGGCTTGGCGCAAAGCTCTGTGATGCCTTCGCCTTTTGGTAGGTGTTGCAGGCGTCGCGATTCTTTTTCCGGGGTAGCCGCTCGTTCAATACTTAGCTTGCTCGAAGGCAGCAACTGCAGCGCTCGAGGGTGGTTGGTAAAGCTGAGCTCGCGTGAACACATGCTGGTTCCATCATGGCTGTATTCTATACCCGGATCGCAGGCAATCTTTAGCTCGTCGGTTTTGAGCGTGCCCACGCTGCGTGGCAAGGTGGCTTGTTGACGGGCAAACAGTGCCACTAGCATCACAGCGAGTAACTCCATCACACTGCGTGGCGCTAAGAGCAAGATATGAAACATGCCGTCGTTAAGGTGGGAGTCACTCAGCAGGCGTTTTCCAATGGTAGAGTTTCGGCCGTGCTCTACCACTGTTATCCCAACGGCGGCTGTACAGAATGCTTCGTTATTACGCGTGGTTAGATGATAGGCCTTCGGTTGAATGCTGCTTAGTTTGCTTATGTAGTGCTTAAATTTGAGCAGTTTGGCCTTAAAGCCTGATACTTCAGCGCCGGGAACAAAGCCATACATATCGCCGATGGTCACCGACTGAAGAATCGGTAGTTGATTACACATAAGCAAGTCGACGGCTTCTGGTTCTACCTGCAGGTAGTGATCTACTGCTTGATCTAACTTGCTATCCAGCGCTAAGCCCTTACTGGCCATGGCCGCGTTAGGGTGGGGCAGCACCGCAAGTTGCGTTTCACTGGCAAGGAACAAAGGCAGCGTACTGCGTAGCTGTTCATCACTAAGAAACAGCCAGCAGATCTGACACGCCTGTTCAGGCACCTCAAGCGAGCTTGTATACGGGAGGAAGAACGCCTCTCGGTGCTCTAGCAGGGCGGAGAGCTGTTGCTCAATCTCACTAAACTCTGACTCGTCATAAATCACTAAATCGACCATTACACGTCCCTGTGCATTAAATTGAGTGGTGTTACTGACTTGCGCAAGCAAACACCGCCTTGGCCTGCTGTTACTTGCTTATGTGTTGCTGTGATAACGGCTGCGATAGTAGGCATCCACCGCTAGTTCCAAGCGTCTTGTGGCGCGAGGAGTTTCAGTGCGAAGGCGCTGGCAAAACTGCTTTAAGGTTTCGTTTGGCGCGCGCTGCCTTCCCCTTAGTCGCCAATAACTTAGCTGCATTCTCAGTCGCAACAATGGTAGATCGGGTACACGCCACTGCCAAGGGCGAACGAACAGCAACAAGGTGAGGGCGCCAGCGGTAGATAGCAGGCCCAAGCTTAATGCCAGCAAGCTGTCTAAACTAAACCGGCGCTGCAACTCATCGAGCAGCCGGTTTTGTCGATTGCTATCAAAGTTAACTACCCACTGCGCCCACAGATAGTCGGCACGTTCGAGCAAGGAGCGCAGTGCCAACAGCTGTTGGCTGTACCACAGGCGGCTACCGAGCGGCGACAGCGCGCGCCATTGTGTGGCTAGCTCAGCACTTTGCTGCAGGCCCAGTTGCACTCGCTTGGGCGCGATCCAGCCTGTTGGATCGATCTGCTGCCATTTGCCTTCCACCCATATCTCAGCCCAGGCGTGAGCGTCGTAGTCACGTACGGTGATCACCGTACGCTGGGTGTTCCACTCGCCACCAAGATAGCCAGCAACCATCCGAGCCGGATAGCCCATGCTGCGGGCCAGCACCACCACCGCCTGCGCGTAGTGCACGCAAAATCCTAGTTGGCCCTCGAACAGGAAATCGCCCAAGCCTTGGCTACCCGGATAGACGGGCGGATTCAGGGTGTAGCCAAAGGGCGCTTGTAAGAACCAGTCGCGCATGGCAGCTAAGGGTTGAGGGGCTGCGGCGAACTGTTCGGCAAGGCTAAGTATTCGTTGCTCGGTGTTCGCGGGAAGGGTGCTTAGCCGGCGTAACAGGCTTGGCGCGAGTGTCTCATCTGGCGCATCGCTTAGCCAAACAAACGATGCCTGACTGCGTTGGTTAATGTTGGCTCGGCGTTGCCAGCTGTTGTCGCGGGTCAGCCTAAGTGCACCTTGCGATACCACACTGGGCCAAAGGCTCGGTGCCCACACGCCATCGCTGGGCTGATAGATAATCGAGTAGGGCACACCGCCTGCAGTCCAGCTAATCTCGCCCGATGTGCGTAATAGCTTAGCGTGAGTGCTGCGCGACCAACTTTCCCCGTCGAACTGGTCGAGCACTAAGGCGCGCCAATAGAACTGTTGTAAACTTGATTGCGGGGTATCAAAGGTTGCGCGAAAGGCTAAGCGGTCGGAGCGGATAAGTTGGCTGATATCCCCGGGCCGCACTTGCTCGGATAATCCGGTAGTGGCTGATTGCAGCGTTGGCATTTGCCACAATGGGCCAAGCCGTGGCAACACTACAAACAACACCGCGGTTAGCGGCAGGGCTGAGCCGCTCCACAGTGCAAGCCTGCGTAGCAGCGGCAATGATAAGGGCACATCAATGCTAAGCAGTAACAGCAGATGCAGCAGCAGGCTGATGCACGCTAGCACTGCGTAGATAATCGCGACATTAAGCAGCAGGGCTAGGGCAGCTAGAATCCAGCCACATAGGACAAACGCTTGCAAGTCGCGGCGCTGGCGCAGCTCGATAAGCTTTAGGCAGTAGCCAAGCAGCACTACATTGACAGCGATCTCGAATTGCCCCTGCTGCCAACTGCTGGCGATAGTTAAAAGCGCCATGGCTAGCGTGATCAGTAGCTTGAGCCAACGCGAACAATCCGGCGCGCGCCCTTGGCTTAAGCGCCAGCGCCACAGGCCAAGCACGCCTCCCGTTGCTAACAGCCACAACGGCGCCACCGACCAAAGCAGTAGGCTTGTGGCGAAAAAACACTGCAGAAAAAGCAGAGATTGTGCCTTGCCAAGGGGTAAGTATGTCAATATAGCCTTGTGCTGGTCACGCGTTTGCGGGGTAGGCTTGAAGGGGCTCATCGCGGCGCCCTCGCCAGCATCTCTAATGCCGCCTGCTTATGGGCTTCGCCTTCACCCATTGGGAGCTGTTGGCCTGCAACGCTGAGCGAGAAACGCTGTCCTTGTTGGCTAAGTTGCAACACCCAGTGGCACAACACCCGATAACGAAGCTCTCGCTCAAGCTGCTGTAAACTCGCTTCGTCCAGTACGAGTGCTTGCGAATGGTAGGATTCGAAGCTCTTGCGCTGAAGGCCGCGCCCGGCCGCTAAGGCCTTCCATGAGAGCAAGCTTAAGCGCTCACCTGAGCGGTAGGGAACAAGTCCGGCGAACTCGTCTTGCAGGGTATGACTTTGGGTAGTGTGGTTTGTAGCTTCTTGCTCACCGCCGCGTGGGCAGGGGTAACCGGGCTCTGGCGTCGGCGCTACGAAACTCTCGCAGTCTAAATCGAGCCAGGTCCAGCATCGAAACAGCCCAAAGGGGAAGCTGCTGTAGAGCTTTAGCCTGGGCAGTGGAAATACTCCTCGTTGGTCGAGGGTGTAACTGAGGCTGGCATGATCGCCGTCCAACAGCCAATGCTGGTCGCTAAGCTCGTTAATTGAGCCCTCCAGCGCCAAACCACGCAGGCTAGCGGGTTTGTGAATCTGCAGCTCCAACACCAATGTGTCGCAAGCAAGCCCAAGAGGGCGTGCTTTGCGCGTGACTTGCAGCCCCGACAGGTTGAGGTGACATAGGTGCAAGGTTACCACCCAGAGCACCAGCAGAAACAGCGCCATCAGTAGCACTAAGTTGTTTTGGTAGTTGGTCGACAGCAAGTACAGCACCAGCACCCCAATCAGGTAGCAGCTGCCAAAACCGGTGGGCAAAATAAACAGGTTGCGCCGTCCCAGCTGGGTGGACGCCTCAGGAGGAAGCCTGCGTCTTAACCAGCGCTCGCGGTCAAACAGGCGGCGCTTGCTATTCGAGATCATTGTAGGGGGCCACACCGTCTAGCAGTTGGCTGGCGAACTGCACACCTTGCTCTCCGCGTCCTAGCCGATGGGCGCTTACTGCCACAAATACCGCTTGTAAGTCTTCTGGTTCGACGTGTTGACGGTGATGGATAAATGCCCAGGCGCGGGCGCACGCCAGCAGTGTTTTTGAGCAGCGCGGAGAGAGCGGGCGGGCATGCTCAAGTGTGCGACTGGCATGGATAAGCCGGAGCAGGTAGCCGAGCAGGGCATCGCTCGCATGCACTTGCTGGCTCTGTGCTTGCAGTTGCGGTAGTTGTTCAACCACTAATGGGCTATCTGAGCGAGCCGCGTGATTGCTTTGCTTGAGCATCTGCAGCTCGCTATCGGCATCGGGAAAGCCGATGCTAAGGCGCATCGCAAAGCGATCCAGTTGCGATTCGGGCAGCTCGAAGGTACCCAGTTGCTCGTGGGGGTTTTGGGTTGCAATAACAAAGAAGGGGCTGGGCAGTGTGTGGTTTACACCATCCACGCTGACCTGGCCTTCTTCCATGGCCTCCAGCAATGCACTTTGGGTGCGAGGGCTGGCGCGATTGAGCTCGTCGGCCAAAATCAGCTGATGGAATAGCGGACCGGGGTGAAAGTGGAAGGCTTGTTCATTCTGCTCGAAAATCGACACCCCAATAATGTCGGCGGGCAACAGGTCGCTGGTGAACTGGATCCGCTGGAAGCTCATGCCAAAGCTACTACCGAGCCACTTGGCCAAGCTGGTCTTGCCCACGCCGGGCAAGTCTTCCAATAGCAAATGCCCACCGGCCAGCAAGCAGGCCATAGCCTGCTTGATCACCGCGGACTTGCCCAGTAGTTGGCTTTGTAGCTGGCTATAAACAGTCTGAAGCTCTGGGTGAAGTGATTCCGTTGTGGCTGTGTTTAATCCAAACGCCCCCACAGCACCTCCTTTGTGATAGGGAATAGTAAAAACTTAGCCTACTCCGAGGAGAGGTGGCGGGTTTCTAAGCTAAAAGTGCTGAAAGCAGAGGTAGTTAAAACAGTGTCTTGAGGAAAAGTCGAGACATTGGCGCGATGAATAGTCGTCGACAGCTCTGTGGTCTAAATAGTGCCAGTAATGGTGTGAGCAGTGAGGGCGGAGTAAGGGGAAGGCATTCGCCTTCCCACATGTATTATGGCGTATCACGCCAGTTCAACTCTTCCAGAGTGATAATGTCAGGGTGATTCATCATCTCATTGGCGTGCTCGTTCGCAACGATAGACATGTGGGTATAGGTACCGTCGCCGTTGTACCAACTGTGCCAGCTCATCCAGAAAGACACCGCGGGATAATCGCTGGGTAAGCGAGTTACATATTGCATGTTGTCAAACTCACCTTGAGCGCCCTCGACAGCAGTATGATAGCCAGCCAGCTCTGTCATCGCCAAAGGCTTGTTGAATGTTAAATAGTCGAGGTAATCGGGAATATCCAGCTCGTTGTTATAGGTGGTTGGCCCAACTATATCTACAACGTCATCGCCGGGGTAATCACTCATCACCGGTCTGTCAACATGCCAACGACCAATGGGGGCATAAACCCATAGCAGGTTGCTGAGCTGTTTGTCTTCTGTGAAGTAGCGATAGAGTTCTCGAAAGACTGGTTTATACACTGACTCAGAGTCAGTGCCCTGTGCCCCCCACCAAAACCAGAAACCGTTTAACTCCTGCATAGGGCGCCACAGCACAGTAACGCCAGCATCTTGCAGTTCTTTGAGCGCTGTCGCGACGTTATCGACCTGAGCCATCCATATGTCGTATACCTCAGAGTCTGGATCGAACAGCGCCGTCATATCTACATCGCCGGTATACTTGTTTTGGCTGAGATCCCAAGGGTTCATTGGCACCCAGGTGAGCATTATCAAGCCCCCTTGGTTCCAATGATCGATGAGCACCTGATTACCGATAGATAGCTCCTCTTGGGTGTACCAATCGTCGTGCCCGTAGTCGAGTCCCAGAACCGCAGGCCATTGGCCGGTCGCTTCATAAAGCCTTTCCACGTTTTGAGCAAAGCCCATGATGTTTTCGTCATCAACAATCTGGTTGCCGTGACCAGCTTGCTGACCAGCTAATACGCCTTCTCGGGTATTCGTCGACAAATCCGCTAAATACGCGAGAATACGAGCGGCGTCATCATTGGCATTGGGGTTTGAAGGGGTGTCATCGATAGTGCTGCGATCCAGGGTAAGACTAACGTGATTGCTTGGCGAAGTATCGCTACTCGACGAGCCACATCCCGATACAACGATGGTTAAAGCCAAACTAACACCTAACGAAAAAATCCTTTTCTTCAACATGGTACCTCCTAGTTTAGTTAATGATTAAATTAACAAAAAGGCGGTCCTCTGACTAGAAATAAACATGTTAAGTAGTTCACTGACTGATTGGATACGGGCAGTTACGGAGACATCAAAAGAAAGCCCTGCAAACGATAGCTGTTAGATGCTAGCGAAGCGAGAATAGGCTAGGGGGACAGCAGCGCAAATGCTATTATCTCGCACCTAAGTCGAGCATACGCAGATATGCCGCAGTAATAACGGGAGTAGGCGATTGGTAACAGTAGAACAGCGAGATGGCATGCAACTGCGCATTGCGCACGTGCAAAGCGAGAGCAAACAGGGTGAGCTGGAGATCTTTCTGTTTGTGCCCGGCGAGCTGGAACTAAGCCCAAAGCTGTTATCTGAAGATGAGTTTTACCACGCCGCCATCCACAGCAAGCGCACCTACTATAGCGACAAGAACCAGCTCCCCTTGGTACATAGCCGCTTGGCATCGCGCGGCAAGCTACCGCCTGAGCAGTACCGACTGAGCCTGAGTCTGTATGCCTATCAATATGTTATCGCGTTAGAGAAAACCGCCCACCGCCTGCTTAAGCATCCCTTTGTGCTGCAAAAGCGCGATAACCAAGAGCATGACGACATGCTGGACGAGGCCTATCAAGCCAATGAGTTCTGGGATTTGGTGAGCGAGCAGCGCGAGCTGGCCGAGAGTATTCTGCGCAAACTGCGCCGCAACAAGCCCAGCGACGCGCACTTGCTTAAGTATTTCGAAAACATCGACAACTACTTATCGTGGTTTACCGAGCAACGCTGCCTGTCGTTGGTGGCGCACCTACCACGTGGCGGCATGTATGGCGATACCAAAGAGCAACTGCTGGCCACCGTTAATGCCGAAGCTGAGTATCGCAAGGCCCGTGAGTACAACTCGCGCCATGCTATGAAGGATATGACCCGGCTATCGAATAAGATGCGCCTGCTGCGCCGCTTGATTGAGTACCCGGTCACCTTGCGCGAAAAGACGCTCGACCTCAGCCTAAACACCAAGAAATGGGTAAAGGCCGGCGCCACCGCCTTTGTGATGCTGTTTGTCTCTTATATGGTGCTACAAGCGCGCTCTTATCTGGATGGGGTGACCTTGCTGCTGGTGGTGACGCTATCGGGCATTTATGCGCTACGCGAAGTGTTTAAGGATGATGTGACCAATGCGCTGTGGCGGGTGATCAACAAAGGTAGGCCGAAGTGGCGTAAAACCTACCTCGATGGCACCTCAGGCAAGCCGCTCGGCAGAAAGCTCGAATGGTTGGAATATCTAAGCTTTCGCAAGCTTGATCGCGATATCCAGAAGGCCCGCCGCGGCAAGGTCTCGCAAAAAGAAGAAGTGGTGCTGCGCTACAAAAGTCGCGCCAACCTCAGTAGCACCCGTTTTCTCAGTGGCTACGAGAAAACCCGCGAGTCCATGCTGCTAGATCTTCGGGTATTCTCCCGGCTTATGGAAAAAGGCTCTCAGCGGGTGTATCGACTCAAAGAAGGCAAGGTACTCAAAGAGTCGGTAGAGAAACGCCACCTTATCAACCTGATCATTCGCAGTACCGACGACGATGATCAGCCGGTGATCCAGCGCTGGAAGGTGGTGATGACCCGCTCCAAGATTGTCGAGATTGAAATGATAGCGTAACAGCCATCAAGTATGTAATAATCCACGCGCGCATGCTCTCTATAAGCTATTGATATGTAAAGTTAATATCTAAAATTCAGCTAAGCAATGTAGCGCCATTTGGGCATGCTTGATTCATCGAACAAACTCAAGGAATACTCGCGTGGAAGCACCCAATTCTTCTCACTCTCCCAATCTCTCAACACCCGCTTCACCACAAGCAATCAACCCAACAAAAATGTATTCGCCTAACCAAATCGGTGCGGCCTCCGCACTGGGTGGCCCAGTAGCGGTTATCTATTTTCTGATGGCGAACTTTGCGATGCTGAAGAACGAAGCACTCAAAAAGGAGACCTTGGTGATCGGTTTGATTGCCATCGTGGCCATGTGGGTGTTTTTGCCCCTGCTGCCGGATAGTTTCCCGAGTTCGGCGTTTACCGCTTGCTACGTCGTGATTGGTCGAATGATGGCTGAGCGCCATCAAATGACCAAACAGGCGATTATCGACTCACCTAACCATGTATTTCATTCAAACTGGCGTGTATTTGGTCTGAGCCTGGTGTGCCTGCTGGGCTCCGTGGTTGTTCTGTTGGCACCATTTTTTGTGCTGGACATGCTCGGTTTCTAAACGCAGCCCTAGGCTCAGTTCAAGAGCCTGTAGCCAAGCTAGCTTCTCCAAATCGGCCATTTAGTCGAATTAATAAGCGAACGGTTCGTCTTACGGTGAACCTGCCAGTGCTTGTGTGTATCATCGGCGCACTTTTTCAAGTGCGCCACAGAGCGCACGACTATTGGAGCCAAAATGCGGTTAAAAGACTTAAAGAAAATGGGACTGGCCTTGGTATTACCCGGCCTGCTAAGTGGTTGTGTTGGCAGTAACGTGCTAACCGGCATGCTGCTGGAGAAAAACGTTGAAGCGGTAGATAACCGCTATGCCCGCGGCGGCTTGAATATTGCGCTTTCGCCAGTCTATGCCTTCACCCTAATGGGCGATGCAATGGTGCTAAACAGCATCGAGTTCTGGACCGGCACTCACCCGATTACCGGCAGCCCCCATGTATTCGACAGCGATGTCGACACCTGGCTGGAAGTGAATGATATGGTTGATGAGCCGCTGCGCAGTGCGCCATTGCCGCCTTTGTCGTTGGCTGAGTAGGACGCTGAGATTGGGCTTAAAGGTGTGTGGGCATGCCTTTAAGCTTCTTTGGGTTTATTTGAGTGAGCGTTGACAGGGGGAATCATATCAACGCTAAGCTAACGTGCCCCAAACGATGACATAAAACTTTCACGCAGTGAAATGCCATGCGCTTGGGGTCACTGTTGAGCGCATTGTTATGCAGTTAGCTCTCTATAGCGCTTTGCAATGCGATTAACAAAATACTCGCTTCTAGCATAAGTCAATAATGGTACTAGCTCTGGTTTGACTGTGTGCCAAAGAATTCGGCCTGTAGAAAGCAAATCTACTTTTTCCTTAGTTAAAACCCAAGGTATAACTTTTATATGTCGTTCAGAACACCACATAATGACTCTCTCTGCGACCATTATACCTCCACCGCCACCTTCAAACGCCATCTCTCCTTTACGAGAAACGAACCACTCTCCAGTTTTTCTGCACTCAACAACCAACGTAATCAGGTGATAGTGAGTTGTAGGAGAGTCTTCCACAACTGCATGTACCACTGGCTTCTGAACGTATGCCAGTATGTCCTTGAAGCCATTTTTAATGTGGAAGGTTTGAAATATTTTGGGGGAGTCCTCTACTTGAGGATTCGTCTCTGGTGACTCTACTTCGTTATTCTCTGGCTCCTCATAGTTTAACTTTTTACTTCCCCAAATTCCTTCAAGAGCTTTCGTTGCGAGGTTCCCTGCAATACCAGTGAGCACTCCTCCTAAAAAATCAAACATCTACGCCTCCATTCGTTTGAACAATCGTTTAGTTACAACTGGTACAAATCATAAGTTCGATGAAGTAAAACAAACTGCATAACGCATAGCTAAGTCGAAGTTAACGAACACAATACCTAAGCAAAGCCACGTAGTCACTTAACTCAACCGAACCAAAAAATGCCGAGCGTTAGCTATCGACTTAAGCGATTTGTTAGGGCTAAATCTCAATCGTGATGACGAACTGTTAAACCCAACGTAGCATCCAGCGTTGCAATTAAATTGTTGGTAATGTAAGACAGAGAGATTAATGGTAGAAAAAATATTGTCATATTTTCACTATTCGCCATTTTTAAAGCCACAAGTACAATCCCAACCAAACAAATTGCTATTAGAATCAGCAACCCCGCCCCTTTTGCTTTAAGAGATAACTCATCTTTCTTTGCTGTAACCTCGACATTAAGTTCTTGTTCTTTCGTCTCATCACTCATGAGTACCTCGATCTATCCATTTACATTTCTAGCCCTAACAGATAATTAGACTCCCTCCGCTCCCTGCTACGCTTCATGTGAAGGTTAATGAGTTAGGAGTCAAATAATGATTGATACTACCGTCTATGGTGTGGGTTTAGCAAAGCATGTCATTCAACTTTGTGCTGTCGCTAACCAACAGGAACTGTCGAATGTTGAGGTGAAACCGCGTGAGTTTGGCTCTTGGCTGGAGAGTTCAAGTCCTTTGAAGGTGTTGTATGACGCATGCGCTGTGTTCAATAACCGACGTGAAAGATAACAGCCTGCGTCCAGAGCAACTAACTAGCTACTGCTATTAACGAGCCCCGCTCCAATACACTCCTTGTGCTCCAAAAACATATCAATAAAGCTACGCACCTTGGAAGACATATGCTTCCGGTTCGGGTACACCAAATACACATCCACATCGCCATTCGAGTAGTCCTTTAAAACCTCCACCAGCCTGCCGTTGCTCAGCTCATCGCCAAGGTTAAACTCCGGCATACGCATAATGCCTTGACCTGCGATACATAGCTCAACCTCTAACTGCGAGCTATTAGTTGCCACAAAACTGTGGAGAGCCAGCTCGGTCTGTTGGCCATCGGGGCCGGTGAAGCGCCACTGGTTGTAGTTGGGCAGATTGCTATAGCAGATAAGCTTATGATTGCGCAGATCATCCGGGGTTTGCGGCGTACCAAAGCGCGCTAGATAGGCTGGCGACGCTACCATGACAGCGCGGAAGGTGGCGAACTTGCGGCTGATCAGGCTGGAGTCGTCCAATGCCGTGGTGGCGCGGATGGCTAAATCGAAGCCATCGGCAATCAGGTCGACCTTTTTGTCATTCAGTTCAATATCGAAGCTGACTCTGGGGTAGCGCTGGTTAAAATGCTCTAAGAACCTCGGCAGAGTGTTAATGCCTAAGCTGGTGGGGCAGCTTATTCGTAGCACGCCAGAGGGGCTGGCCTGTTGGCCCTGCATAGCACGCTCCAGCGCTGCGGCATCGTCTACCAGTTGTTCGGCTTGGGCGTAGTAGAGCTGCCCTTCGGCGGTGAGGTTTAACGAACGGGTGCTGCGCTGCAATAGCCGTACTCCCAAGCGCTCTTCCAGTTTGGTCAGCTCTTTGCTGATGTACGAAGTGGAGTGTTCAAGCTTTTGCGCGGCCTTGGTAAAACTGCCTTGTTTGACCAATTCAGTGAAGATCACCATGCCATCGAACAATTGGCTATTCATCGTCGTCCTTGCCTATCGATAAGCGAAAATTGAGGCATTCACCGCTTATTGCGAGTCATATGGAAATAATCCTTACACATTTGCCCCATTAATCAAATCTGAAAAGGGAATTATAGTGTTTACAAGTTAAACACATGGTGTCGCCGTCTCGGCAAACTCACTAAGGATGAATCATGAAACTACTGGTATTTGCAGCATCTAACAGCGCCCAATCGATCAACCGTCAGCTGGCGACCTATGCAGCGACCTTTGTAGAAGGCGCAGAGATAGAAGTGCTCGACATCAATGATTACGAGATGCCCTTGTACAGCAGTGACCGCGAAGCGGCTGGCGGAGTACCCGCATTAGCGCAGGCCTTCTTCGACAAAATCGGTAGCGCCGATGCCCTGATTGTCGCCTTCGCCGAACACAACGGCAGCTATACCGCAGCTTACAAAAACTTGTTTGACTGGACCTCACGCATTGATATGAAGGTATATCAGGGTAAGCCAGCGGTATACCTTGCAACCTCGCCGGGTCCGGGCGGCGCGCAATCGGTACTGGGTGCGGCAGTCACCAGCGCTCCATACTTTGCCGCCGAGGTGAAGGGCTCGCTCTCAATCCCAAGCTTTTACGATAACTTCGACCTGGCCGAGCAGCGGTTGACGAACTCCGAGTTGCAGGCGCAGTTACGTGAAACGGTGGCAAGCTTAACTACCGAAACCGCCAAGGCTTAGTTTCCAGGGCTTAGTTGTCAAGAATCGTTAACCGCCGATAACCTTTAACCGCACTCAAACCATCCCCGAACGTCTACAAGGCAGCACTAGTTCCCTTGTAGACGTTCAGCGAACTGTGGTTGGTGCGCGCGCACCCAGTCGAGAAAGCACTGCGACTTACTGGGCAGGTATTCGCGGCTTGAGTAAACCAGATACAGGGTATTGTCTTGGGCTAGCGCATCAGGGTGCAGCGAGACAAGCTGCTTTGACTGCAGCGCTTGCGCCACCACAAAATGGGGCAATAAGGCCACGCCAACGCCCTGTATTGCCATATTCAGGCTGATCTCGAAATCATCACTTCTTACCGCGTAGCGGTTTTGGCTCTGCGGGCTAACCGACGGTGCAGTTACTTGATTGATGACTGACTTAAGCGGCCAGTTAAATAGCGCACCATCGATATGATTGAGCACCCGTGGCAGCGATAACACACCCTCAAGTGAGTCAGCGTCTTTGTGCTTTGCTATCAACTCTGGCGACGCCACCAGATGGTAGCGCACACTGCCCACCGGCATGGCTATAAGCGATGAGTCTTGCAGGGGACCTGCGCGAAAGGCGAAGTCGAGATGTTGCGACACCAGGTTCTCCCGGCGATTATTCACATGCAGATCTAACTGGATCCCCGGGTAGGTGTGGGCAAAGTCTGCTAATTGCGGGGCGAGCACGTGCTGGGCAAAGCTGCGCGAGGCAGAGATCTGTAGGGTGCCTTGGGGCTGACGCTGCAAGGCGTCGATGGTTTCACCTAGCTGGTGGATGGTCTCTTCCACCAGCCGGGCTTGCGGCAATATTGCTTCACCTAGCTCGGTTAACGACAGCGAGCGGGTGGTGCGCTGCATTAGCTTGCCGCCGAGTTGTTGTTCTAGCGCGGCAATACGCCTGCTCAGGGTGGTTGTTGGCATATCTAGCTGGCGGGCGGCTTCTGCATAGCTTCCCATCCTTACCACCTTGGAGAATAGGGGGAGGGCATCTATTTCTTTCATAAGCTGTTGTTGGTACCTCGCGGTAAACCGGTTGCTAGCTATGAGCACTGTCCCATATACGGGATAGTAAAGCCCGCATGTGTTATCTAATCAAGCTAATTGGGATGCTCTAGACTGCTTCTTATCGTATGCAAACACTGATACACGCGTAGCGTAAGGAGCAAACATGACTATTTTGGTGCTTGGTGCAACAGGTAACACCGGTTCATTGGTGGTAGCGGGCTTGAAACAGAAAGGGGCCACATTTAGAGCCTTGGTGCGCAACGAGGCGAAGGCACAGCAACTGGGCCTGAGCGACGAGCAAACTGCGATTGGCGATTTCGATAATCTAGACAATCTCGAACAGGCGATGAAAGGGGTAGAGCGGGTTTATCTGTCTATGCCGGTATCACCGCATAACCAGCGCTGGGTAGAGAACGTGATTGCGGCGGCTAAAGCCAGCGGCGTGGCGCATATCGTTAAGCTATCGGGCATGCACGCAAGTAAAGATGCGGGCTCAGAGGTTATTCGCACTCATGCGCTGACCGATGAATTGCTAAAAACATCTGGGCTTGCCTATACCCTGATCCAACCTAACTCGTTCTATCAGAACCTCTATGGCGCGTTGCCAACCATCCAAACCAACGGTGAGTTCTACTTGCCGCTGGCAGACGCAGCCCAAAGTGTGGTGGATATTCGTGATGTGGCCGATGTGGTGGTTGCCTCGCTTACCGAAGAGGGGCATGCAGGCCAGACCTACGTGTTAACCGGCCCAGAAGCCTTAAGCTTCGATGAGCAAGCAGCGCGGATTAGCGCGCTAGCAAACAAACCGGTTAACTACGTAGCGGTTCCGCGTGAAGCGGCAGAACAAGCGATGGCCGGCGCGGGGATGGATGCTTGGCTGGCTGCTGCGCTGGCAGAGATTATGGCGTGGTTTGGCACCGGACGTTATACCGAGGTGACTGGAGATGTCGAAAAGGTGTTGGGGCGTGCGCCTCGCCACTTTGATGACTTTGCTGGCGAGTTTGTGAAAGCCATCTAGCATCTGGAATGTGCTTGAGCTGGCTTTGCTGGTCAGCTCAAGCTAAGCCACGTTACAAGATAGGTGACAACAGGGCGAGGTTAGTCACCAGATTGCGTACCCCGTGGGCGTGGTCCTCATCAAAAGGATTCCCCTCGCACCAATGGCCAACGCTATCTGCGTCGACTTTCAGCACTTTTGGTCTCACATTCCAGGTCACCTGAAAAGGTGAGCCCTGCTCGTTGTAGCCCGGGCCAGTGGTTGAACCGGCATACTGTACTGCACCCTTGCCGGACTCGGGTAGGTGCAGCGCCTGATATAACTCGTTGGTTTTGCCGATTTCGGTAAGGTGGGTGAAACTTGCCGCGTCATGATCGCTCACTAGTACCATCACCACCGCCTCAACCCGCAGTTGCGGGTTCTTAATCGATGGGCTCATACATGCTCCCAGCGTAGGGCCGGGCTCGACCTCGGCAGTGGAATACACATAGTGCAGTTCGATGGTATCGCCAGGTGCCAAGCTACCATGCTCACTGGGGCATATCGAATGATCGAGCTCTGCCAGCTCAAGGTCTTGTAACGTACCCGAGTAAACAAAACCGCTATGAAAGCCGCGTCCATCGCCATTGCCAGCATAGGTGCGATACTCGCCGCCGCGATGCTCAGCATTCATATGAAAGTGGATGTTACATAGATTCATCTGCTCAACATCGGGGGCTGAGGCGAATCGATGGCGATTCCTGCCATCAACTCTATCGATATCGCGCGGTGCTTGCGGGCCAAAGCCTTTTGTATGCGTCGCAAGTGATTGGCGCTGGCGAGCTATTTCGGCATCAGAGACTTCATGCTGCGCTGAGTCTGAAGCGTAGCTTTGGCCAAATCCTAAAAGTGCTGACAGTGTAAGGCCGACTAACTGTGTTTTCACGGTACTTCTCCTTAAGTATCACCCGCAATAAGACCACGCAGCCGCGTGACAACGCACCAAACAGACCCGCGGGTAAGCATCCGATTGGTACAATAGACGTGCTACAAAGTGTGACGAAGCTCAATAAAACTCGTTGTGAGTATTAAGTCAATAGCGTTGACTGCGAGGTTGTGTGAATACTGGGAGTAAATCTGCTTTAGCTGATTTATATCAAAAACACGTGAGTAAAATGAATCGCTTGGGCAGCGAAAACAGAGGCGGCGGTCTGCAGTGAATCAATCGCCAGCAGACCGCTTAGGGCTTAACGCGTGAACGGATTCATCCGTTTCTCTTCGCCAATGGTCGACATTGGGCCGTGACCGGGAATAAATTGGTAGTCATCTTCCAAGCTGTACAACTGTTCGTTGATCGCTTTGATCAAGGTGGGGTGATCACCCTGCGGGAAGTCGGTTCGGCCGATGGAGCGCTTGAACAGCACATCGCCGACTATGGCCAGCTTAGCGGCATGATCAATAAACACTACGTGGCCCGGCGTGTGCCCCGGGGTGTGGCGCACTTCCAGCTCCATTTCACCAATGGTCACTACTTCGCCATGCTCTAGCCATTGGCTAGGGGCAAAGCTCTCCACCCGTGGGAAGCCAAACATCTGGCTTTGCATAGGCAGCTGGCTTAGCCAAAAATCATCGGCTTGCTGCGGGCCGACAATCGGCGCGGCAAAGCGCTGGGCGATAATCTCGGTAGCGCCAACATGGTCAAGGTGGCCATGGGTAAGCAAGATCTTCTCAACCTCAACGCCAAGTTCTTCAACGGCGTCTTGCAAGTCTTTCGGGTCGCCGCCGGGGTCGACAATGGCGGCTTTTTTAGTTTGTTCACACCAAATGATGCTGGCGTTCTGGGCAAAAGGAGTAACTGGAATAATTCGGTAGGCCATAACAACACTCTTTTTTCGGTAAGCGCTTAGTTTAACCAGCATGGCGGTTAGGGCAAGCTTTTGCGCCCCGCAGTAGCCAATATGAACTAAATTGTCATTAAGTGTGGGCGGTAGACTCCGCTACGAAAATAGACTGACAAGGATAGTTATATGTACAAGGTTACTCCACTCGCTCGTAGGCGTGATTGTCGATTTCTCGTTTGCTGTGTTTGCCTGATGTTGGTGACTCTGCTTTCGGGCTGTAGCTTTTTGGTGCGCCATCCACCCGAGAGCAACTCTGTTTCAAGCAGCTTAATGAGTTATCTTTATCCAGATGAGAATGGAGGGCACAACAAAACGCCGCAAACCGTGGTGTTGAGGCCTCCGGTCAATGTTGCTATAGCGATGGTTCCACCGGTCAATGAGGGGCACCGGGGGATGTCCAGCGAGCTGCAGCAGACCCTGCTAGAAAAGATTCGTGACCAATTTTCTGATCGTGAGTACGTTGGCCGTATTGAAGTGCTCACTGATACCTATTTAGAAGGGGGGCAAGGTTTTGACCGCTTACGACAACTGGCGCGAATGTATGATGTAGAAATATTCGCTCTGGTTTCCTACGACCAATTACAACAGTCAAAAGAGAACTCTGCTGCGTTCTTGTACTGGACGATTGTTGGCATGTATGTGGTCCCGGCAAATAGTAACTCCATCAACACCTTTGTCGATACAGCAGTGTTTGATGTATCCGGCGAAACACTTTTACTGAGGGCTCCGGGTACACATCGCGCTGAGGCGCTCAGTTCTGCTGTTAACGTAGAAGAGAGCATCACTAAACACGCTGCATTGAGCTTCGATTACGCGGTAGACGATATGATTGTCAACTTAAGTGACCAACTGGGTCGCTTTGAGACGCAATTAAAAGATGATGCTGTAAACACAACCAATAAAAGAATAGTGGTTGAACACAAGAAGGGTTACTCAGGAAGCGCCGGTGCGGCCGGTATGCTTGCTGTGCTGCTGGTTTTGTTATTACTTATTCGTGTGTACCGCAGCAGGCCCGGGGCCAACAACTAAGGCAGTTACTGCAAACGTAGTATTTAGTGAAGAAGCTAGGTAAAATTTGCGAATTTTGTGCCAGTGTGACTTTGGCATAACGACTTTGATTCACGGGTTTTACATGGCTTCTCTGCACTACTACTACTCTTCCATGAACGCGGGTAAATCCAGCCACCTGCTTCAGGCAAACTTTAACTACATCGAACGTCATATGAGCACCTATTTGTTCACGGCGGCCATCGATGACCGTATCCAAAAGGGCATTATTTCCTCGCGCATCGGTTTAAGTGCGCCGGCGCATCCTTTCGATAACGGCTTAAACCTGTTTGAGGTAGTGAAAGAGGTGATTGCTGAGCAGGGCAAGCGACTAGATTGCATCTTGGTGGACGAGTCTCAGTTTCTCAGCAAAGAGCAGGTGGAGCAGCTTTGCCAAGTGGTCGACGAGCTGAATATCCCGGTACTGGCCTATGGTCTGCGTACCGACTTCCTTGGCGAACTGTTCGAGGGAAGCCGTTGGCTGTTGGCTTGGGCTGAGCGCATCGAAGAGATCAAAGGTGTGTGTTTTTGTGGCCGCAAGGCAACCATGGTGGCGCGGGTTGACGCAGAAGGCCGTGCTATGAGCGCTGGCGCCCAAACCGAGATTGGCGGGGAGGACCGTTATGTATCGGTGTGCCGTAAGCATCACCGCTTGGCGGTAGCTGGTGAGTTACTGCTCAAACGTAACTTGGCAGCGGATGCGGTGAGCTCTATTCAGGCGCAGCAGCTTGGCGACTAGTACCAAGTTGGTTGCTCTTCTCAAGCAAAAGCTCGGGTTCTCCGAGCTTTTGTCGTTTTAGGCTTCTTAAAGCGGCTTAGTTTTCGTAGAGCGACTTACTCTTCATAAAGCTCTAAGGGCAAGCCGTCGGGATCGGCAAAGAAGGTAAAACGCTTGTCGGTGAGCTCATCGACTCTGATTGGCTCCACCTCAATGCCTTGTGTGGTGAGCTTGCTCACCACATCATCAATATTCGTTACGCTAAACGCCAAATGGCGCAGGCCACAGGCTTCAGGATGACTAAGGCGCGCTGGTGGGTTGGCAAAGCTAAACAGCTCAACGCGGCTGCCATTGGGCAGGGCTAAATCTAACTTGTAGGAATCGCGATGTTCGCGGTAATACTCGGAGATGATGGTAAGACCGAGTACTTCGCTGTAGAAGTGTTTAGAACGCTGATAATCAGAGCAGATAAGTGCAGTGTGGTGGATGGCGTTTAGCATGTCGTTCCTTGATTAGAGAGATAGCCAAAGTCTGCCTTGAACAGGGCCCTACAGCAATAGCCAACTTCTGTGCGTATTAGCGGCGAAAAAAAGCCCGCAGATGCGGGCTTGATAGGAGTACTGAAGGAGCGCTACTGCGTTAAGTGAGCGCCTTACTCGTCGATACCCACAATATTGCCTTCTTCATCGATATCGATGTTTAGGTAGCCGGGGCGCTCTGGCAGGCCTGGCATGGTCAGCACGTTACCGGTCAGCACGTAGATAAAGCCAGCGCCTGCGCACAGTTTTAGCTCGCGGATTGGCACGATAAAGCCAGTCGGCGCGCCTTTTAGCGATGGATCGTGGCTAATCGACAGCGGGCTCTTGGCCATGCACAGTGGCAGGTTGGCAAAGCCGTTTTCGCTAAGCTGGGCGATATCCGCTTTAGCTTGCTCGCTTAGCTCGATACCTGCGCCGCCGTAACCGGCTTCTACCATAGTCAGCAGCTTGGCTTCGATGCTTTGCTCCACATCGTATAGCGGCTTGAACTGCTCGGCCTCACTCAGTGCCAGCAGCACTTGCTCGGCCAGCTCAGTGGCACCGTCGCCGCCTTTGACAAAGGCCTCGGAGATCGCCACTTTTGCGCCCAGCTCACGTACCCAACTAGCCAGCAACTCCAGCTCTTGGTCGGTATCTTGTGGGAAGCGGTTAATCGCAACCACAACCGGGACGCCGTAGCGCTTCACGTTCTCGATATGCCATTTCAGGTTGGTAAAACCTGCTTTTAGCGCATCGTTATCTGCTTCGAAGATCGCTTCTGGCAGTGCTTGGCCCGGACGCAGGTCGTATTTACCTGAGTTGGCTTTTAGGCCGCGCAGGGTAGCAACGACCACACCTGCATCAGGGCCTTTATCCGCCGCTCGTGCTTTGATGTTACAGGCCTTCTCAAAGCCCATGTCGGAGCCGAAGCCACCTTCGGTTACCACGATATCGCTAAGGCTTAGTGCGATGCGATCGGCAATGATAGACGAGTTACCGTGGGCGATGTTGGCAAATGGGCCAGCATGTAGCAGGGTAGGCACGCCTTCCAGAGTCTGCATCAGGGTAGGCTGAGCGGCGTCTTTCATAATGGCAGCCATGGCACCGGCAACTTGTAGCTGCTCGGCAGTAATTGGCTGGCCGTCGGTGTTGTAGGCCATCACCGCTTGACCGATGCGCTTGCGCAGGTCTTTAAGGTCGGTGGCCAGCGCCAGAATTGCCATTAGCTCAGAGGCGGCGGTGATATCAAAACCCGACTCGCGCTCGATACCGTTCACGGTAGAGCCTTCGCGGTTGATGCCGACCCTGATACGGCGCAGGCAACGGTCGTTCATATCGACCACACGACGCCAGGTAATGCGCTCGATGTCGATGTTCAGGCGCTCAAGGCTAGTTTTCGCAGTAAAGCCTTCGCCCAAACGCTCTTCGTGGTACAAACGCGCATCGATAGCGGCGGCACCCAAGTTGTGGGCGGCAGATACGGCGTGGATGTCACCGGTCAGGTGCAGGTTGAGCTCTTCCATCGGCGCCACTTGGCTATAGCCGCCACCAGCAGCACCGCCTTTAACACCAAATACCGGGCCCATCGATGGCTGGCGAATACAAGCCATGACCTTTTGATTGAGCTTCTTCAAGCCTTGCGACAAGCCAATGGTAGTAACGGTTTTGCCTTCGCCCAGTGGGGTTGGGGTGATGGCGGTCACCAATACCAATTTACCCTGTGCGTTATCGCTGCTGTCCTTTAGCAGGTTGAGGTTTACTTTGGCTTTCGATGCGCCTTGTGGGATCAAGGCCTGATCAGGAATGCCCGCCTGCTTGGCGATTTCACTAATTGGTTTTAGGGTGGCTTGTTGAGAGATTTTTAAATCGGACAGCATGTTTTAACTCTTATAGGTGGGTTAATGCGCTGAAATATATCAAAAATCAGTATCTGCTTCTCTCAAGAAAGCTTAGGAAAAATACGCTGTTATGATTACTTAAACTAATCCGAAAGAGGTATTAAGACTGTATGGTTACAAACTAGCTAGGGGATGGAACGTGATATTGCCCATCAAACAAGGGCTTAGCGCATGCTTACTGTTTGTTTCGGCGATGCTAAGGGGTAAGCTAGACGCTATCTAAACAGAACAATAATTTCACCCAACGCTCAATGCTAACTATCTATCAATCCAACCTGACCGAAAAGCTGCTCGACACCTTAGCCGATGTTTATCAGCAGCGACCGGCAGGTTGCTCGGTGTTCGAACCTGAGCAGATCTTGGTGCAAAACCCGGATATGGCGCAGTGGCTTAAGATTTCGCTTGCCGAAAAGCAGGGCATCGCAGCCAACATCCAGTTTCCGCTGCCCTCATCCTTTCTGTGGCAGATCTTCAAGCAAGCGTTTAGCGCGTTGCCCGAACAGAGCCCGTTTGCCAAATCGGCGATGACTTGGACGCTGATGCGCCTGCTTCCTCAGTATATGAGCGATCCCGAGTTCCAATGGATGCAAAGTGAGCTGGCAGATGCCCAGCCCGAACGGCAACAACAAAAGCTGTTTAGCCTGTGCTCAACGATTGCTGATACCTTCGACCAATACCTGATGTATCGCCCGGATTGGATTGCCAGTTGGGAGCAAGACGAGCAGGTCGAGGGCTTAGGTGATCAACAGGAGTGGCAAGCGCGTTTATGGCGGATGGTTAGCGACGATATTGCCGCTAGGGCGGGGTCAGACCTGCACCGTGGTCGCTTATTGCAGCAAACCCTTGAGGTGTTAGATCACAGTGATCACCTACAGATCCGCGGGCTACCGCCGCGCATTGCCATCTTTGGCTTAAGCTCGTTGCCAGAGCAGACCATGATGCTGCTCAATGCCTTGGCCAAGCATATCGACATCCACTGGTTCCAGCTCAACCCCTGCGAGCACTTTTGGCTGGATATCGTCGATGAAAAGGCGCTGGCCAAGATAGAAGCCAGCAAGCTGGTGGGTAAGCTTGAAGATCTCGATAGCGATCATTACTACCTTGTAGGCAATCCGCTGTTGGCTTCTTTCGGTGGTTTGGGGCGAGAGAACTTGTCGCTGATGCTAGAAAAGCTGGAGAGCGACTTGTACGAGCAGTATTTTCCGTTCCCTTCGACCGGCGCGCTTAACTACTTGCAGCAGCAGATCCTCCACCTTGAGTGCCGTGGTCAGTTTGATGCCCTAAGCCCGCAACAACTTTCATCGAATGACGACAAGCAAGTGTTCGCGCAATCGGAACTGGCTAATCTGCGTTTCCACCAGTGCTACTCACCACTGCGCGAGTTAGAGGTGTTAAAAGACCAACTGTTTGCACTATTTGACAGTGACCCAAGCCTCAGCCCCAACGATGTTGTGGTGATGATGCCCGATGTGTCGATTTATGCGCCGTTTATCCGCGGGGTGTTTGCCTATAATCCGAAGCGTCCGAGCTTTCCGTTTAGTATTAGCGACTTATCGGCGGTACAGCAGTCGGTGTTGGCCAACTCTTTATTGCAGATCTTCAGCTTACCCGAAAGCCGCTTTGGTTTAAGTGAAGTACTGGCGCTGCTAGAGGTGCCCGCCACTTTAGCCCGTTTCGACATTAGCGAAGATGAGTTTGACTTGCTCAAGCACTGGCTTCGCGATGTGGGCGTTCGTTGGGGCTTAGATGCGGAGCACCGTGCCCAGTTTGGGGTGGGGGAATTTGAGCAAAACAGCTGGTTATTTGGTCTCAAACGGATGCTGCTGGGTTACGCGATGCACCCAAGCATGGGTGATTACGCCGACACCTTGCCCTTCGATGAGATTGAGGGCGCGCAGGCACAGGCGCTGGGTAAGTTCAGTTTGTTTATCGAGCGGCTTGAGCGGACCAGTGAGCTACTCACTCAAAGCTATACCGCTGAGCAGTGGCTAGAATGTGTTAATCAGGTGCTAAGCGAATTCTATATCGCCGATGAGCAAGGTAGCCGCGACATTAAGGCTGTGGTCGAGGCGATGCAGGCATTTCGTGATACGCAGTTGCAGACCGGCTATGATCGACCGGTCTCGCGTGAGATTGTCCGAGAGCTACTGTTCGATACCCTTAATGCTGCCCAGTCCAGTCGCCGCTTTAAAGCGGGGGCAATTAACTTCTGCAGCCTAATGCCGATGCGCAGTATCCCGTTTAAGGTTGTATGTCTGCTCGGCATGAACGACGGCGATTTCCCGCGGCAAAACCCCGCTATCAGTTTTGATTTGATGCAAAAGCAGCGGCGTCGTGGCGATCGTTCGCGCCGTTTGGACGACCGCTACCTGTTCCTTGAAGCTTTGCTCTCGTGCCGCCAGCACTTGCATATCTCATGGGTGGGCAAGGATATTCGCAGCGACCAAGAGCTGCCGCCGTCGGTGCTATTAATGGAGCTGCGAGACTATATTGCTGAGTCGTGGCTGGTGAGCGGCGATGAGTCCTTAGCGCCCGATAAAGCCGGTAAGCAGGTATTGCACGCTATGACCTTTGAGCACCCCTTACAGGCGTTTAATGCCCAGTACTACCAGCAAGGGTCGCCGCTGCATTCCTACTCACAGTTTTGGGCAGTACAGCCGCAACTACCTGAGCCCTTTAGTGATGCCGCGTTAGGTGTGCAGGAAAGTGTTGAACAGCGCTTGCGAGTTGAGCTCAGTGAAGTTGCCGCAGCGCTGAGCAACCCTTGCCGCTATTTTCTGCAGCGGCGGCTGGGCGTGTACTTCGATGGGGTCGCCGAACAAGTGCCCGATAGCGAGCCCTTCGCGTTAGATGCACTAAGCGGTTGGCAGCTCAAACAACAAGCCTTTGTGAGCCGTTTTTACTATCAGAATGTGCCGGGCTTTAAGCGCCAGCAAGGATTAACCGGCAGCTTGCCGGTGGGGGATGCGGGCGAGCGCAAACTGGAAGAGGCCATCTCTGCCAGCGATTCGCTGATGGAGTATCTGCCCGATGCGCTGCGCAGTCCAGCTCAGCCGCAAGAGTTTCGCTTAAGTCTTGGCGATGACTTGCCCGAGCTGCTAGGCCAAACCGTCGCGCCCGTCGAGGGACGGCTATGGCGGGTGAAAAACGGCAACCTTAGCGCTAAAGACCGATTGCATGGCTGGCTGCAGCATCTGGTGAGCGCAGCCCTTGGGGTATCTGCCGATAGCGTACTTATCGACGATGGCAAGGCCTTGCTCTATCGCGCGCTGCCACAAGAGCTGGCGCTGGATTATTTGCAGCAAGCAATTAGCGTGTTTACGTCGGCGCAGCACCGGGCAGTGCCGTTCTTTTTAAACAGCGGATTTAGCTGGCTTGCTAACCAACAGCTAGAGCCCGAGGCATTGCAGCAAAAACTCGAAGCGGCCTGGGCACCGCAGGACATCTACTCTGCCCACAAAGGCGATGGCAACGACCCATATATTCAACGCTGTCATCCTTTGCTCGCGCCGGTTTATCCCGAGTTTATTAAGCACTGCGCAACCTTGCTCAAACCGATTGAGCAACATACCCAATGGCATGAAGTCAGGAAGAAGCAAACCGATATGTTAAGCCACAGCGCTTTCTTTAAGTTCTTAGAGCAGGAGGGCGCACATGCAGGTTCTTAATGCTAAGACTGTTCATCTGCCCGGACGCAGTATCATTGAAGCCAGCGCCGGTACCGGTAAGACCTATACCATTGCTAGTTTGTACCTGCGTTATGTGGTGGAGCAGCCCTTAGGCCGCAGCCTAACGCCAGAAAATATACTGGTAGTAACCTTCACCCGCGCGGCCACCGCGGAGCTACGCGAGCGTATCCGTGCGCGTCTGCACAGTGCGGTTAACTGTTTTAAGGGCAAGCCCAGCGAGGGTGATGAGATCATCGATGACCTGCTGGAACGCTATGCCGATGAGCGCGAACAAGTGCTTAAGCGCCTCTATGCCGCTGAAAAGTCGATGGACGAGGCGGCGATTTTTACCATTCACGGTTTTTGTCACCGGGCGCTGAGCGATCAGCAAGTCACTGCATCGCCTAGTGCGCAGAGCCAGCTACTAGAAGACGATAGCCTGCTAGCCAAGCAGTGTTTGGCAGATTTCTGGCGACAAGCCATCTACCCGCTGCGCGGTGATGATTACCAAGCGGTAGTGAGCGCGCTGGGATGCAAGGAGCCAAACGCCTTGTTCCCAACGCTTTATCCTTTGCTGTCGCGCAAGTCACTCAACTTGTCGCCCAAGCCATTAGCAATCGATCCGGCAAGCGCAGTGCTTCAGCGATTGTCTGGCAGCAAACAGGCTTGGCAAGACTTTGTGGCTGCTATCAAAGAGAACTTGGAGCAAGTAGCGGTCGAGATCGCTTCCTTGCCGCGCTTAAACCGCAAAACTATAGACAAGCACTGCGCAGCCATTGTCGACGACAGCGAAGCGGCGCAACCGTCCAAAGCCAGCCGTGTGGCCTTCGACTATATCTTCGATAAAGTTGCTACGGCCGATGATAAAGGGCTGGATGTTGACCTGAGCCAGTGCCGCGCGCTGTTGCAGCAATGGCAGGCTGCCGCTAGCGAGTTAGATATCGCGGCTGCACTGAAAAGCCAAGCGCTGGATTATCTGGCTAAGCAACTGGCCCACGAGAAAGCGCGGTTGAGCCTACAAAGCCCCGATGATTTGATGACCCGTTTAGCCGAGTTACTGGCCCAACCCGAAAGCGGCGAACGTATCGCTAAGCAGTTGCGCCAGCAATATCCGGTAGCGCTAATCGATGAGTTCCAGGACACCGATCCGCTGCAGTTTGCCATTTTTGAGCAGCTGTTTAATCACGACGACTGTAGCTGGATGATGATTGGCGACCCAAAGCAGTCCATCTACGCCTTCCGAGGTGCCGATATCCATACCTATGTGGAGGCCAAGCAAGATACCCAGCAAGCCGCGCACTACACACTGGATAAGAACTATCGCTCGGCAGCGTCCATGGTGGCGGCGACCAATGCCTTGTTTAGCACATGTAAGGACTCGGCATTTATCGATGCGCAGATCCCTTTTAGTGCGGTAAACAGCCACGATCAAGGCGATAAGGGCGCACTTGAACTGGACGGTCAGGTGCAGCCAAGCCTGCAGATCTGGCAGTTTGATGAAGACACTATGGTCGGCGATAGCGCCGCACGCTGCTGTGCCCAGCAGATCACCGATATGCTCAATCTCGCTGTTTACGATCGCGCCACTCTCGGCGAACGCAGGCTCAACCCCGGCGATATTGCGGTACTGGTGCGTAGCCGCTTCGAGGCAGAAAAGATCTCGGCCCAGCTTCGCTTGCGCGGGGTGCGCTCGGTATTTCAATCCCGCGACAGTGTATTTAGTACCGCCGCCGCTGAGGCGGTATATCGGGTGCTATTGGCGATGTATGAGCCACGTAACGAGCGCTTGGTGATGGCGGCTCTGGCACTGCCTTTGTGCGCCAAAAGCGCCAAGCAGCTGTCAGCGCTTCGCGAAGACGAACTGAGCTGGCAGCAACACCTTGGCCATTTCAGCGATCTACAGCAGTTGTGGCAGCAGCAAGGGGTGATGGCAGCGCTACTCAGTTGGATGGAGATCTATCAAATTCCAGCACAACTGTTAGCTGACCCTCTGCAAGGTGAACGGCAGATGGCCGATCTGCTGCATTGCTGCGAGCTGCTGCAGCACTATGCTAGCGCACTGCAAGGCGAACAGGCCTTGCTCAATCTATATCAACAGTTGTTAAGCGGCGCAGACACCCAACAGTACGGTGGTCAGCAACGCTATCTGGAGAGTGACCGCGATCTGGTGCAAATCGTCACCATTCACGCCAGTAAAGGCCTGGAGTATCCGGTGGTGATGCTGCCCTATGCCTTAGCCAGTCGTCAGCCAAAGTTGGCCGTGTTCCCACAACAGGGCGAAACCACCGTCGATTTTAGCGGCCAGCAGCAGAACCTGGAGATCGCCGATACCGAACGATTGGCCGAGGACTTGCGCCTGCTTTATGTGGCAATCACCCGCGCAGGCTTCGCGTGTTATCTGGGAGCTGCCGCACTCAGTAAGCCTAAAGGTATCACCGCACTGGATTACCTACTTAATTGTCCGGCTGGCGACCCGGCAGAGCGAGATGAAGCGCTTAGCCAATTGGCGGCGCAAAACAGCGGACTGGTTGCCTTAGCCAAGCCGGAAGACGCTTTTAGTCAGTATCAGGCCAATGATGATGCTGAGCAGAGTACATCGCCCGCCAAGCGTTTTGACGGCACTATCGATAAAGGCTGGCGCTTAACCTCATACTCTGCCATGGCCAGAAAGCTTCATAGCCCAGAGCTGGAGCCGGGGGCAGGGGATGAGGTGTTAGACGAGCAAAGCTCGATAGAAGTAGAACTTGATTCTCCGCTGCCGCTTGCGCCTGTGCCCACCCAGTTTAGCTTTGCCAAAGGGGCTGATGCCGGTAATGCCTTACACGATATCCTCGAAGCAATATTCCAAGGTAAGGCAGGGGATTTTCAGTGCTTGGACCTTCAGGCAGTGGAATCGCTGGCCGAGGATGCCATGCAGCGTGCTGGCTTGAATGTCGAGGCGCCGTGGCCTGCCGTGGTAGCAAACTGGCTAAGCACTGTAATGACTACGCCCTTGATGCTTGGCGAAGAGAACGATGTTAGCTTGGCGTCACTCGAACTGAGGCAAGTATTGCCAGAGATGGAGTTTATGCTTTCAGTTGATGGCAGCGTGAGCGCCGAGCAGTTTAACCGCTTATTAAAGGAGTACCCCTTGCTCGCCCAGAACGTTGCCGGGCTCGATTTCAGTCGCTTTCATGGCTTGATGCGCGGTTTTATCGACCTTAGCTTTGAGGCCAACGGTCGTTACTACGTGTGCGACTACAAGAGTAACTATTTAGGCGATTGCACTGAGGACTATAGCGAGCAAGCGATGAGCAATGCGATGGCCGATCATCGTTATGATGCCCAGCTGCTGTTCTATTGCCTGGCGATGCATCGCTTCCTTAAGCAGCAACTTGCCGATTATGACTATCAGCGCGACTTTGGCGGAGCCTTGTATCTGTTCTTACGCGGCATTGATGGCACGGAGGGCGGCTATGGTCAGTTGTTTATCAAGCCGCCGCTGGCGCTGATAGAGTCCTTGGATCGATTACTGGGAGGAAGCACTCATGCTTAAGCAAACCCAGCGCCTTTCCTTTATCGACCACGCGGCATTTACTGAGGCCTGCGAGCAGGGGCAGCTAAGAGCCATCGACTGGCGCTTTGCCCGGTTTATGGCAGAGCAAGCCAGTGCCCATCATGAGTTGGTGTTCTACAGCACGCTGCTGCTTAGTCAGCGCCAAGGCGATGGCCACGTGTGTATTCGCTTTGAGCACTACCAACACAGCCAACTAGTGGCCTTTGAGGGGCACACTGGCTACCAGTTTCCGGACACGAATAGCTGGGCGGTTATGCTACAAGCGTCAGGTGTAGCGGGTGAGCCCCGAACGGCGGACAAAAGGGCTGAGTGCGCGTTGCCCTTAGTGGTCGAGTTCGGACGGCTATATCTTGGGCGTTATTGGTTCTATGAAACGCAGGTAGCGAACAGCTTGGTGGAGCGAGCAACTCTCCAGCACCGGGTCGACGATAAGCGCTTACATGGCTTGCTTGGCCAGTTGTTTGAGGCAGGTGAGCAGCCAAACTGGCAACAGCTGGCTTGTGCCAGTGCTTGCCGTAGCGGTTTGTCGGTGATTACCGGTGGCCCGGGGACCGGCAAAACCACCACGGTAATTCGTCTTCTGGCCAGTTTGCTGGCTTTGCATGACAAGCCCGAGTCCTTAGTGATACGCATGGCGGCACCTACCGGTAAAGCGGCTGTGCGTATGAGCGAGTCAATCCGCAATGCTAAATCGTCATTAACGCTGGATGCAGGCTTGGTGGAATTGATTCCTGAGCAGGCCAGTACCTTACATCGTCTGTTAGGACCGATCCCCGGCTCCATTCACTTTCGCCACGATCAAGACGCGCCAGTGCACGCCGACGTGCTAGTGGTCGACGAGGCTTCAATGATCGACCTGTCGATGATGACCAAGCTGCTGGCAGCGCTTCCGCGCCATTGCCGCTTGATCTTGCTCGGCGACAAAGA
This sequence comes from Aliagarivorans marinus DSM 23064, assembly GCF_000429485.1. Taxonomy (GTDB): domain Bacteria; phylum Pseudomonadota; class Gammaproteobacteria; order Enterobacterales; family Celerinatantimonadaceae; genus Aliagarivorans; species Aliagarivorans marinus. The sequence continues at coordinate 153,027 of NZ_KE386910.1, forward strand.
CCAGCTGAGCTCGGTGGAGGCGGGGAGTATATTAGGTGACGTGTGCTCGGTGATCCGCCCTATAGCCAATGGAGCGCTGATGAGCTACAGCGCAGATCAAGCCGGGTTCTTGAGTGCGGCGACCGGGGCCGACCTGAAACAGCATATCCGTGCGGTATCGCCAGTGGCCGATAGCCTGACTATGCTGCAAAAGAGCTGGCGCTTTGGCGGTGGTATTGGCAGCCTGGCCAGCGCGGTCAACGCGGGTGATAGTCGACAGGCCCTTAGCTTGCTGCAAGACCGCGAGCTTGACGATATCAATTGGACCCAAAAACAGCTGCTTAAGCACACGGTAGAATTAGCCGTTAGTCACTATCAAGACTATTTGGCCATGCTGGATGGCGAGCCCCTTGCCGTGCTAAACAGCTTTGAGCAGTTCCGCGTACTGTGTGCCAGCCGCAAGGGCGAGCTGGGTACTCTGGAGGTAAACCTAGCCATCGAGAAGCGCTTAGCGGCACGTGAGCTTATCTCGCGCCAGCAAGAGTTCTATCCCGGCCGGCCGGTGATGATCACCCGCAATGATCATCAGTTGAAACTCTACAATGGTGATATCGGTATCACCTTACACGACTCAAGTTCTGGGCAGCTTTACGTGCACTTCGCCGGGGTAGACGGCTCGACCCGGCGCATTTTGCCAGCTCGTTTGCCAAGCCATGACACCGCCTTTGCTATGACCATTCATAAGTCGCAGGGCTCAGAGTTTTCGACGGTGGCGATCTGCCTACCCGAGGAGCCGGGCTTTAGTAGTTTGCTCGTTAAGGAGTTGCTCTACACCGCAATCACTCGGGCGAAGAAGGCCTTAACCCTGTATGCGAATCGCCGAAGTTTGCTGAACTGCTGCGAGTCGTACACGCAACGTGATTCGGGATTGGCCCTGCGCTTACATGGGCCTGACTAGGGCCCTGACATCCGCCTTTCCCTCACCTAAGCGACAGAAGTTAAAGGGTTTTCTTTGAGCTACACTGCGCAGTGCAAAGAATGTTCTTCTCGCATAAATATAACGAATAACTCCATAAAAGTCGCAATTACCAGTCATTGGTGCTATATTCCGCCGCGTTTTAGCACCAGGCTGTCTGTTTGCTTATGCCTTCTAAGACGCTTGTTACGCAGGGAGGATGTTAACAAGTTAGGCATTTTTTGCAGACGGTTGAGGAAAAACCGACTTGCCGTGAGCGGAATGTACACGGCAGACACAACATTGGAGCACTTTCATGATTCAACTACTCGAATCAGCAATTAACTCGGTAAACGGGTTGCTGTGGAGCCACCTGATTATTTATGCACTGGTTGGCGCTGGCATCTTCTTCACCTTTCGCCTTGGCTTTGTCCAATTCCGCATGTTCAAACACGGCGTATCCGTTCTAAAAGGCGGCCAATCTCAAGACGCTTCGGGCCTCTCTTCTAAACAAGTTTTCTGGACCTCTATGGCAGCCCGTGTGGGCACCGGTAACATGGCGGGCGTGGTTGTCGCTATCACCGCTGGTGGCCCGGGTGCCGTATTCTGGATGTGGGCAATTGCCATGCTAGGTATGGCTACTGCATTCGTAGAGTCTACTCTGGCTCAGGTTTACCGCGTAAAAGAGGCCGATGGCCAATACCGCGGTGGCCCTGCCTACTACATGGAACAAGGCCTGAACGCTCGTTGGTTGGGCGCGTTGTTCTCAGTATTGCTGATTATTGCCTTCGGTTTCGCCTTCAATGGCGTACAAGCTAATACCATTGCTGATTCTCTGGGCAGCGCCTACGGCTTTAACGAAACCTACGTGGGCATCGCCATCGTTGCTGCTACCGCTTGGGTTATCACCGGCGGTCTGAAGAAGATCGGTAAAGTTGCTTCTACTTTGGTGCCTGTGATGGCACTGGCCTACCTGAGCATCTCTTTGGTTGTGATCCTGCTGAACATCAGCGAACTGCCGGGCGTACTGGTTGCCATCGTTAAGAGCGCTTTTGGTATGGAGCAAGCTGCTGGTGGCCTGATGGGCGCGCTGATGGCCGGTGTGGCTCGTGGCCTGTTCTCTAACGAAGCCGGTATGGGTTCTGCGGCTAACATCGCGGCAAGTGCTAATCCAAATCCTAACCACCCTGCGGCGCAAGGCTTTGTGCAAATGCTGGGTGTGTTCGCAGATACCATCGTTATCTGTACTGCAACTGCTGCAATGGTACTGATTGTGGGTGTAGACTTCGGTGGCGAGCTGGGCGGTATCGGCCTGCTGCAATCAGCACTGGCTGATGCACTAGGCTCATGGACTGCTTACTTCATGACCTTCGCAATCATGCTGTTCTGCTTTACCTCTATTTTCGCCAACTACAGCTACGCAGAAACTAACCTGGTGTTCCTAACCAAGAATAAGATTGCGCTGTACGTATTCCGTGCCTTGGTTTTGGCGATGGTAATGGTGGGTTCTGTCGCCTCACTGAATATCGTATGGGATTTTGCCGATGTATCGATGGGCCTAATGGCACTGGTGAACATCGCGGCTATCGTTGCGCTGTCTAAGGTAGCCTTCGCAGTATTTGCCGACTACGAGAAGCAACTTAAAGCGGGTAAAAAACCGAGCTTTAACGCTGCCACCGTACCGGGCCTTGAAGCTCAATTGGTTGACCCGATGTGGAAAGACCAAGCGGGTAGCGCAACCCCTGCAGGCGCTAAGCTAAAATAAGCGTTCACGCTTTAGAAAAAAGGCCAGCATGATGCTGGCCTTTTTTTTTTATGTCTGAAGAACGCGACTACCCCAACACCAACCAAAGCGCGACGCCAATCATCAGGCTGCCCGAAATGCGATTCATCAAGCGTACGTTACCACTGCGATTAAGGAACAAGCGCAGGCTCTTGCCGCCACTGGCGTAGATAAGCATACAGGTCAGCTCGCTCAGTGCGATGATCACCACCATAGTGCTCAGTTGCGGCCAAAGAGCGCGCTCATGTTCGATAAACGGCGGCAGCAAGGAAATCATAAATGCCCAGCCCTTGGGGTTGGCGATTGCGGTGACAAAGCCTTGAGTGGCCAAATCCTTACGACCAATCTTTGGCGGGGCTGATAGGGTATCTGGAATCGCCATCTTCCCCCGCGAGCGCCACATCTGAATACCGAGGTAGGCCAAATAGCTGCCGCCAATCAGTTTAAACACGGTGAACATCTGAGGATAGCTGAGCATGATGGCAGCCACGCCAAGCACGGCGGCAATAGCGACCAGGCTAACGCCCACCATTTCGCCGGCCATCATCCATAGCGAGCGGCGAATACCCACGGTCATACCCAGCGTCATCGCGAGGGTCATACACATACCGGGGGTAATGGAGACTAAAAAGAAGGTAGGAATAAACAACAAAAGGTTAGTGAGGTCCACGAGACTACATCCAAAACATCAAGGTTAAACAGAAATACTGGAGCCAGAGGCGGCATAAGAGTAAAATCGCCTTTTTTCGATATGCTAAGCAAGCACATTCACAGGAAAGCTTAATGGCGATTACCCAAAACACCGTTGTTACCATGAACTACACCGTTAAAGCAAACGGTGAGCAGCTAGACACCACCGCAGGCAAAGCGCCACTGGCGGTACTTATTGGCCATATGCAGTTGGTTCCAGGCCTGGAAGCTGCGCTTATTGGCAAGCAAGCCGGTGACGCCTTCGCACTGGAGTTAGAGCCGGCCGATGCCTACGGTGAACGCAACGACAACCTGGTACAAGCGGTACCGCTGTCTATGTTTGGCGAGATAGAAGTGGAAGCCGGCATGCAGTTCCGTGCAACCACCGAAGAAGGCGAGCAGTCGGTGATGGTGATTGCCGTTGAAGGCGACGATGTAATTGTTGATGGCAACCACCCTTTGGCTGGCGTGGGCCTGTCATTTGACGTTGAAATCGTCGAAACCCGCGAAGCGACTGAAGAAGAGATCGCTCACGGCCACGCCCATCAGCCTAGCAGCGGTTGCTGTGGCGGTAACGGCGGCTGTGGTAGCCACGACAAGGGCGATGACCACGAGTGTTGTGGTGGCAAAGGCCATGAAGACGACGATCATGAATGTTGCGGTGGCAAGGGCCACTAGGCCATTCTTGCTGCAGCTATAACTGGTCTTCAATGGGTAGCCACGATGCTACCCATACTTGGAAACGCCTCCACCAAGAGGCGTTTGGTTCTGAGCGGTGTTGCCGTAATTCACCGTTACCCTGATACTCCCGCCATCTTACACGCTTACCCTCCAGCTCAACAAAGTACACATCTTGCTTCAAGTCGCTGAATGCCCCTTGGTAGACAAAGCTGGCCAGCTCTGGACAATCAAACAGCAGGCCCATCTCACTGTTGATATTGATGGAGCGCGGATCCCAGTTAAAGCTGCCGATAAACACCTGTGTTTGATCAAATACGAACACCTTACTGTGCAGGCTTGAGCGCTGAGCTTGATTACCGAAAAACTTCACCCGTTTATCTTGAGGTGCATCTGCTTTTAGCTCAAACAGATTAACCCCGGCTTCCAGCAACTGCTTTCGGTAGCGCTGATAGCCAGAGTGCACGGCGACTACATCGGTGGAGGCCAGTGAGTTGGTAAGAATCGAGATCTCGATACCTTTCTCGGCGAGGTCCGCCAGCCCTTCAGCGCCATGCTTACGCGGAACAAAGTAGGGCGACGCTACCACAACGCTTTCGGTTGAGCGCACCATGCTCAGCCCCAGCTTGGTTGCAACCTCAGAGCCCACCAATACCCCGGGGGTGTCACTCAACAAGGTGGCCTCGCAGCCAAATAGCGTTAGCTCGCTAGCTTGCTGAGTAAAATAGTCTTCAAAGCGTTGGGTTGCCTGTAGGTAAGGGCGCAATGATTGCGCGTAGAGCTGTTGCTCAAGCTCGAGCAATACCTTGTGGGTATCCGCAGGCGGGCTCGCCAAGGCTTCGATGGGGTAGGCGATGTGGTGATTCCAATACTCGTCAAAACTTTGCTGAATGTCGGCCACCACCGGACCGAAGACGATAGCATCGAGGTCGCTGAACTCCATATCATGGCGGGCACTGAAGTACTCATCGCCAATGTTTCGCCCGCCGACTATCGAAAAAGCGCCGTCGACAGTGAGTGATTTATTGTGCATACGATGGTTTAAGCGCGAGAAGCTATGCACAAACTGGCTGCCACGATAGCGGCGGTCGTAGAAGGGGTTGTAAACCCGTACAGAAAAATTGGGGTGAGCGGCGAGGGTGTTCAGCAGTTGGTCAAACCCGGAAGTACTGATGTCGTCTACCAGCAAGCGCACCCGCACGCCGCGCTCAGCCGCTCGGAGTAGGGCAACGAGAAACAGTTTACCGGTGAGGTCGTTGTTGAGTCGATAGTACTGGGCATCTACGCTGACTTCGGCGTGCTCAATCAATTCCCAACGTGCAGCAAAGGCGCTAATGCCGCTACTTAACAGGGTAACGCCGTTGCTGCCAGTGATAAGCATGGCATGCTCGGATGCGGCCTCGGCCAATGTGCTGGCAGGGTCGAGTAATATCGCCTCGCTGGGGTGTTTAAGTGCATCAATATGGCTTTGCTCCGGGCGTTGGGCGCAAGAAAACAGCTGGAAGCTGACGGCCAGTGTGAGCATGCATGCAAAGATACGGCGTTTTAACGACAAATGAGTTCCTGATTACCTAGTCATCTGATTGTTTATTATACCCTTTTTCTTATGTGCTTAACTTAGGCTATCGTCAAAGTTTAATTTGGTTATAATTGCGCCCCCGAGCGTCAAAGAGCCCCAGTCCATGCAAACAGCCAGTGTCCTATTTCAGCCGCAAACCTGCGCCAACCGAATCGCCAAACCTGCACCTTTCTTGCCGATGTCGCGCAAGGAGATGAAACAGTTAGGCTGGGAGCAATGCGACATTATCATCGTTACCGGTGATGCATACGTCGACCATCCAAGCTTCGGTATGGCAGTGATCGGGCGTATGTTGGAGGCCAAAGGCTACCGTGTGGGTATCATTGCCCAACCCGACTGGAACAGCAAAGACGCGTTTATGGCTCTGGGCAAGCCACGGTTATTCTTCGGCGTCACCGCCGGCAATATGGACTCGATGATCAACCGCTATACTGCCGAGCGGAAGTTGCGTCACGACGATGCTTACACGCCAGACAACGTGGGCGGTAAGCGCCCGGATCGCGCCACCTTGGTGTATAGCCAGCGCTGTAAAGAGGCCTATAAAGATGTTCCTGTAATCCTTGGCGGTATCGAGGCCAGCCTGCGCCGCATCGCCCACTACGATTACTGGTCAGACAAAGTGCGCCGTTCTGTGCTGTTTGACGCCAAGGCAGACCTGCTGATCTTCGGTAATGCTGAGCGCCCATTGGTCGAGGTGGCCCATCGCTTGAATGAAGGGCAGAGCGTAGAACAGTTAGCGGAAGTACGTGGCACTGCGCATATCCGCAAGCAAGCTATCCCCGGTTGGTCGGGTATTGATTCGACCCATTTAGATAAGCCGGGCAAAATTGAGCCAATCCTCAGTCCCTATGCCGAGCAAGAGGAAAGCTGCAGCAAAGACAGCGATGCTCAGCAGGTCGAGCCGGCTAAAGCCGAGGAGGCCAAGCCCATCGTACTGCAAGGTGACAACAAAAAGCCTTGGGAAGAGGTATACATCAGCTTACCGGCCTTCGAACAGGTTAAGGTTAATCAGGTACTCTATGCCCACGCTTCGCGGGTGTTCCATTTGGAGACCAACCCCGGTTGTGCGCGAGCCATTGTGCAGCGCCATGGCGATCGCTTGCTGTGGATTAATCCGCCCGCTTTGCCACTTAGCACTGAAGATATGGACGGGGTATTTGGACTGCCGTACCAACGCAAGCCCCATCCGAGTTACGGCAAAGCTAAGATCCCTGCCTATGAGATGATCAAGTTCTCCATCAATATTATGCGTGGCTGTTATGGCGGTTGTACCTTCTGTTCGATTACCGAACACGAAGGGCGGATTATCCAAAGCCGCTCGGAAGACTCGATCATCAACGAGATTGAGCAGATCCGCGATCAAGTGCCGGGTTTTACCGGTGTTATCTCAGATCTCGGTGGCCCAACCGCCAACATGTATCGCCTCAACTGCAAGAGCCCGAAGGCCGAGCAAACCTGCCGCAGATTGTCGTGCGTCTATCCAAGCATCTGTAAGCATATGGACACCGACCATACGCCGACCATCGATTTGTACCGCCGCGCCCGCAAGGTTAAAGGGGTTAAGAAGATCCTGATTGCGTCCGGGGTGCGTTACGACTTGGCGATTGAAGACCCACGTTACGTGAAAGAGTTGGCGCTGCACCATGTGGGCGGTTACCTGAAGATTGCACCGGAGCATACCGAAGATGGCCCATTATCGAAGATGATGAAGCCGGGCATGGGCACCTACCATCGCTTCAAAGAATTGTTCGATAAGTACTCGGCCGAGGCTGGCAAGAAACAGTACCTGATCCCGTATTTTATCTCAGCCCATCCGGGTACCCGTGATGAGGATATGGTGGCTTTGGCGCTGTGGCTTAAACAAAACAAATTCCGCTTGGATCAAGTTCAGAACTTCTATCCGTCGCCGCTGGCCAATGCCACGACGATGTACCACACCCTGATGAATCCGCTACACAAGATTGCTCACGATGCCGAAAAAGTGTCGGTCGCCAAAAAAGGTCGCCAGCGCCGCCTGCACAAGGCTTTGCTGCGTTACCATGACCAAGATAACTGGCCGATTATTCGCGAGGGTCTGAAGAACATGGGCTTGGCTAAGCTAATCGGTAATGGCCAGCACCAATTGGTACCGGCCGATAGCCGCCGTGGTGGCTCCGGACAGCGCCGCGGTAAGCCGATGCGCAACCAGGGTGGGCAACGAGCAGCAACGCGCTTTACTAAAAAGCAGTTCGCAAAGAACTAAGCGTCGAAACAAACCGCGCGGTCACGGCCTTGTTCTTTCGCTTGGTAAAGGGATTTATCGGCTTGTTTGAGCAATGCTTCGTAGCTCTCGGCGGGCTGGTTGTGTGAACAGGCAACACCGATACTGATGCTGACGATGCCGTTAGGCGAAGTGGGGTGAGGGATTGCGGCGTTACGGATCTTGTTCAGTAGCATATCAGCGATGTGCATCCCGCCGCCCAAGTCTGTTTCCCCTAATACTACGCAGAATTCTTCACCGCCATAGCGCGCTAGCAGGTCATAAGGGCGTTGCACGACCTCAGACATCAGTTGTGCCACCTGAATCAAACACTCGTCGCCTTTGAGGTGACCAAGCTGATCGTTATAGGGTTTGAACCAGTCGATATCACACATCATCACAGTTAGTGGTGATTGGGTGCGTTGTGCACGTTTAAACGAGGTATCCAGTACCTGTTCGAGGTGGCGACGGTTAGCGATACCGGTGAGGCCATCACGAATCGCTTGCTCCGACAGCTTTTGGTTAGCTTCTTCAAGATGTTGTTGGGTTTGGATCAGGGTCTGTCGCATATCCGCGATGCGCTGCATGGCCTGAAGCTTTGCTGTGAGTACTAAGCGGTTTACCGGCTTGGTTAGGTAGTCGTCGCCACCGGCATCAATACCGGTTTTGATATCCTCTGCGGTATTCTTACCACTGAGGAAGATGACGGGAGTCCAATGCCTTTCCACTTCGCGGATCTTCTGCACCACCTGATAGCCATCGATACCGGGTAGCATCACATCGAGCAGTACGAGGTCGGGTTGGGCTTCCACGAACGCCGTTACCGCTTGTTCGCCGGTTTCGACCATCACGACTTCATGGTTCATCGCAGTGAGGTAGCGATTTAATACCAATCGTTCAGTAAGGGTGTCGTCGACCAAAAGGATCTTCATGGCGCTCCTCAGGCTGCGAACATCAGATGGTTAACAAAACGCAGCACCACTGTAACGATAAGCAGTGCAACACCAATGCGCAGCTTTGCAAACTCGTTGGGCTGGATATCATCGACGCGATTAAACACGATTTTAACCGGCGCGAGCCAATCGGATTTGCGCTTCCCGTAAAGCCAAATGGCAACTATCACAAACGCCAAACCTACGATTAACGTGGCTGATTCTGCCAGTCCAAGTACTTGCCCCACCGTTGTCCGCTCCTAGCTGCTATGTTCTAGATACATCACCGTCAACTCGACCCGCGATTTCGCCTGCATCTTCTTGAGCAGGCTCTTAACGTGGACCTTGACTGTTCCCTCGGTGATATTCAAGCGGTTAGCTACCTCTCGGTTGCTGGAGCCTTTTGCAATTTCTGCGAGGGTTTGACGTTCGCGTTTGGTTAATGCGGCTAATTTGCTATCGAACTCATCGTTCTCATTGAGGCACTGCAGGAAGGGGCGCAGCGATTCACTCATCACCTGTTCGCCATTGGCTGCTTTGCGTAGCTGGATATGCAGTTGTTCGGGCTCCATATCTTTTAGCAGATAGCCATCGGCACCGGCGTTGATCAGCCTGATCACGTCTTGCTTGGCGTCGGAGACGGTCAAGATGATGATGGTCGAGGTGATTTGGTTCTCACGCAGTAACTTGAGGGTGTCCAGGCCGGACAACCCCTTCATATTTAAGTCGAGCAGCACGATATCTGGCTCGAGCTCACTGCATACTTCGAGGCCTTGCGCGCCGTTATTGGCTTCGCCCACGACCTTGAATTGAGGATCAACACTGAGGTATTGAATGATGCCTTTGCGCATCAATGGATGATCATCAATGACCACTATATTCAATGGATGACTCATTAACTTTCCCTGTTGTAGCTGGTTCGCGCGGTAGTTCGAGGGTTACGATCACGCCGCCACTGGGGCTGCTGCCGAACTCTAGTTGCCCTCCAAGGCGTTCTGCGCGTTCTTGCATAATCTGCAGCCCGTAGTGTTCGGACTGCTGTTGAAGTTTTTGGCCAGATTGGCCGTTGTCGCTAACTCTTACCAACAACTTAGTCGGATAATCGACACAACTCAATTCGATGCTATCACAGTTTGCGTGTTTGATTGCATTAACAATAGCTTCTCTACATATCTGAATAATATGGACTTGTTGGTGAGCTGGTACGAGGTCATTGCCTAACTTTGAGTTGAGCTTAATCGTCACCTCGGTTTGCTGGCCCATCTCCTTGACCAAGGCTGATAGCGAATCAGCCAAACTGGCATCTTTGATGGTTAAACGGAAGGTATTGAGTAGCTCGCGTAGCTGCACGTAAGCGTCGTTAATCACTTGGTGGATCTCACTGGCGTAGCCTGCTGGTGGATTCACCTCTGCGATTGCTGGGTCGCTTAGGCTACGTTGCAATAGACTGGTTTGAATCTTCAAGTAGGAGAGGGTTTGCGCGAGCGAGTCGTGCAGCTCTCGGGCGATAATGGCGCGCTCTTCCATTAGCAGCAGCTTTTGACGTTGTAACAAGCCTTGCTCATAGCGCACCACCTTGCTGATGGTTCGCTGGTAGCTGGCGACAATGTCTTCGCGCCCAATCGGCACGCTTTGTAGACGCAGTTGTCCAAATGCTTGGTCGTTGCTGGTGAGGGTTTGCTGGTAGTTGTAGATTTGGGACTCATCGCCCAGATTTACCGTGATGCCAAGGGCATCGATGGTTAACGAGGCGTGGCTAATGCCTAGGTTCTCGGACAGCAGCCCCAAGCTGTGCTGCAGCAGTTTCTCGTCGAGCTGGTTGTTGAATAGCAGTTGCTCTTGTTGGTAGAGAAAGCTCAAGTCGGCATTGGCTTGGGAGAGGGCACGGGTTTTCGCTTCAACCTGCCGCTCTAAGCTTTGGTAGGAAACATCCAGTTGCTTGGCCATGTCCACCAGCGCTGCCGATAAGCGCTCCAACTCGGCGCTACCTTTCCCTGAGGGAGCGGCTATATGAAAGTTACCTTCTTGTATTTGCTGGGCCGAACTTTCTAATTGATACAGCGGCAGAACAACCCGAAAACGCAAATAGGCGAGGGTGAGCAAGGCCATCAGCGAGCTGGTGATGAGCCCTGCGAGTTGCCATTGGCTGAGGCGCTGAACCTTAAGCTCTGAGTAGTACTCGGTGCGATTAACAAAGTGGTCGATGCGGTTTACGAAACGGGCCACATGCTGCGGATAGTAGGGGTCATCAGTCTCGATGTAGGGTTTCATCTGGCGCCAGTTGTCGAGCACTCCAGCAAACAGCTGTTCAAGTTCATCATTTTGCTTAGTGACGAAGACCAGCGCGGGGCTAGCTAATGAGCGTTCGAACTCGGCAAGTTTCGCAAAACGTTCTTGGTTGTCGGTCACTTGTAAATAAGCGAGCCGATAGCTTTGCATGCGCAATGAACCGGCGATGTTGATCGCTTCGGCGTCATTGAGGCTATTGCGTAGGCTGGTTAACGAGACCAAGGAAACCACAACAAATATGAGGATCATCGTGCTAAGTAGCGTGATGACGGTGGTTCCCAAGGAGCGGCGACTACTGAATCCTTTCACTCTTGACTCCAGAATGGGGCTAAAAACGTAACTACTCCTTAAGTGTAACAATGAATGCAGGTACTTAACAAAGTGCTAAAAAGCGTTTACGCTGAATAAAGAAACCGAAGCCTCGACTGCCTAAGTCACCCGATATGGCAGCTTGGCCCTCAACAATGATTGAGCAGGGTTTGTAAGGAAACGAGCAGGCCTCCCGTATTGGAAAGGTGCATATGCTACAAGATTCATTTTCCCGCAAGTTTTACTACTTGCGTTTGTCTATTACTGACGCCTGTAACTTCAGCTGTCAGTACTGCCTGCCTGATGGCTATCAATGCCAAGAGCCCAAGAACTACCTTAGCGGTGAGGAGATCACTCGCGTGGTGCGCGGGTTTGCGAAAATGGGCACCAACAAAGTCCGCCTTACCGGTGGTGAGCCTAGCCTGCGTAAAGACTTCGAGGAGATCATCGCAAGGGTGGCTGATGTAGAGGGTGTTGAGAAGGTTGCGATGACCACCAACGGTTTTCGTTTAGCCCGCAAAGCGCAAGTGTGGCGAGACGCCGGGCTAAACTGCGTTAACGTTAGTGTCGATAGTCTCGACCCGCGCGAGTTTAATGCGATTACTGGTACAAAAACCTACACCAAGGTGATGGACGGTGTAGAAGCGGCGCTACAGGCGGGCTTTGAGCGGGTTAAAGTGAATGCGGTGCTGCTCAAGGGCAGCGCTGAGCGCGAGTTTGACCAGTATCTGGATTGGATTAAAACCCGGGCCTTAGATATTCGCTTTATCGAGCTAATGGAGATGGGTCAGCACCCCGACTACTTCCGCCGCAACCATATCAGTGGACAGCGTTTTAAAACCTACTTAAAAAATCATGGCTGGCAGCGGGTGATTTCCTCCCACAATGCCGGGCCTGCTCAGATATTCGCACACCCTGACTACCAAGGCAGAGTAGGGTTAATCCTTCCCTACGAGCAGGATTTTTGTGCTAGCTGTAATCGCCTTAGGGTCTCATCAACCGGAAAATTGCATCTGTGTTTGTTTGGAGAGCAAGGCTATTCGCTGCGCCATCTTTTAGAAGACGATCAACAGCAAGGCGAGTTGATGGCCTTCTTGGAAGCCTCGCTGAGGGAGAAAAAGGTCAGCCACTTTCTGCAAGAGGGGAACACGGGAGCTACCCCGCATCTTGCAAGTATCGGCGGATAACTTGCGTTAAATCAATGTCGTTGAGCTAATTTCACCCCAAAGGGGTATACCGTACTGGGCACAGTCTGGCTAGTCTTATCTTGTCTTCGCTCTTTAAGCTTATAGCTACTAGGGTTAATACAATACAAATACATAAGAAACACAGCAGCAGCCTGGGAATCAAATGGACGAATTTCATGTCAGCAGTGCGGTGGTGTATTGCCAGCCTCCGTCTATCCAAGCATTAATCGAAGAACTCACAGCCTACGAAGGTGTGGAAGTCCACGGCTTCCACCCTGAAGGTCGTTTGGTTGTCACCGTAGAAGGCGGAGAGCGCTCCGCGTTGGTTGATGTCATCGAAGAAATCAACCGCTTACCAAAAGTACTGTGTGCAAACTTGGTATACCACCAATACGAAAGTAACGATCACAACGAACAAGAGGAAGGGTGATGAAGTGGACTCGACGTCAGTTTATTAAAGCGAACGCTGCCAGCGCAGCGGCCGCCGTCGCAGGGATCCAGCTACCTGCAGCAGCAACCAATTTGATCACCTCATCGGATCAAACCCGAGTCAATTGGCAAAAAGCCGCCTGCCGTTTTTGTGGCACAGGCTGCAGTATCTTGGTGGGAACCCAAAACGGCAAAGTAGTCGGCACCCAAGGTGACCCAGAGTCGCCGGTCAACAAGGGCCTTAACTGTATCAAGGGCTACTTCCTCTCCAAGGTTATGTACGGCCAAGACCGCCTCACCACGCCACTGCTGCGTATGACCGACGGCGAGTACGACAAGCAAGGCGAGTTCACCCCGGTGAGTTGGGACAAAGCCTTCGACGTGATGGCCGAAAAATGGAAGGCCGCGCTTAAAGAAAAAGGTCCGACTTCGGTGGGCATGTTCGGTTCTGGCCAATGGACGGTGTGGGAAGGCTACGCTGCGGCCAAGCTGCACAAAGCCGGTTTCCGAACCAACAACATCGACCCTAACGCGCGCCACTGTATGGCGTCTGCGGTGGTTGGCTTTATACGTGCCTTCGGTGTCGATGAACCCATGGGCTGTTACGACGATATGGAAGCGGCCGATGCCTTCGTGCTGTGGGGCTCCAACATGGCCGAGATGCACCCGGTACTGTGGTCGCGCATCACTGACCGACGCCTGTCTCACCCCCATGTGAAGGTGCATGTGCTATCTACCTTTGAGCACCGCAGTTTCGAGCTCTCTGACAACGGCATGATTTTCACGCCACAGACTGACTTGGCAATCCTCAACTACATCGCTCATTACATCATCGAGAACGACAAGGTTAACTGGGACTTTGTGAACCAGCACACCAACTTTAAGCGTGGTGATACCGATATCGGCTATGGGCTGCGCCCTGAGCACCCGCTGCAAAAAGCGGCCGCCAATGCAGATAGCGGCGCAATGAGCGATATGTCTTTTGATGAGTATCGCGAGTTCTTGAAAGACTACGACCTGAAGTCGGTGGCTGAGCTCAGTGGCGTGCCTGAAGAACGTTTATTGCGGTTGGCACAAACCTACGCCGATCCAAATACCAAGGTAACTTCCTTCTGGACTATGGGCTTTAACCAACACACCCGTGGTGTGTGGGCCAACAACTCGATTTACAATATCCACCTGCTAACCGGCAAGATCTCCGAGCCAGGCAATAGCCCGTTCAGCCTAACCGGACAACCTTCTGCTTGTGGTACTGCACGTGAAGTGGGCACCTTTGCTCACCGGTTGCCAGCAGACTACGTGGTTGCCAACCCGAAACACCGTCAAATTGCTGAAGATATCTGGCAGCTGCCTGAAGGCACCATCCCGCCCAAACCGGGTTATCACGCGGTGCTGCAAAACCGCATGCTTAAAGACGGCAAGCTCAATGCTTACTGGGTGATGTGTAACAACAACATGCAAGCTGCGCCAAATATCAATGAGGAAAGCTTGCCGGGTTATCGTAACCCCGCCAACTTTATTGTGGTCTCAGAGCCTTACCCCACAGTTACCGCCCAGGCTGCCGACCTGATCCTGCCAACCGCGATGTGGGTAGAAAAAGAGGGTGCCTACGGTAACGCTGAACGTCGTACCCAGTTCTGGCATCAGATGGTGTCCGCACCAGGTAAGGCTAAGTCAGATCTCTGGCAGTTGATGGAGTTTTCTAAGCGCTTCTCAGTAGAAGAAGTGTGGCCAGAAGAGCTGATTGCTAAGAAACCAGAGTATCGCGGTAAAACCTTGTATGACGTACTGTTTGCCAACGGCAAGATTGATTCCTACCCCGTGGAGCAAATTGACTCACCGCTTAACGATGAGTCAGCGCATTTTGGCTACTACGTGCAAAAAGGTCTGTTTGAAGAATACGCCACCTTTGGTCGCGGCCACGGGCATGATTTGGCTGACTTCGATACCTACCACGAAGTACGCGGTCTACGTTGGCCGGTGGTCGACGGTAAAGAGACCTTGTGGCGCTACCGTGAAGGCAGCGATCCGTATGTGAAAGCGGGTTCCGGTTACCAATTCTATGGTAAGCCCGATGGTCGAGCGTTGATTATCGCTACCCCTTATGAGCCGGCAGCCGAGTCGCCAGACGAAGAGTTCGATTTGTGGCTAAGCACTGGCCGGGTGCTCGAGCACTGGCACTCAGGCTCGATGACGCGCCGGGTACCAGAGCTGTATCGCTCTTACCCAGATGCGGTGGTTTATGTTCACCCCGATGATGCCAAAGAGCGTGATTTACGCCGCGGTGATGAAGTGTTGTTGCAGAGCCGTCGCGGTGAGGTGCGAACCCGGGTTGAAACACGCGGCAGGAACCGCCCACCCAAAGGCTTGGTTTACATGCCATGGTTCGATGCCAAACAGCTGACCAATAAACTGACGCTGGATGCTACCGACCCACTATCCAAAGAAACTGACTTTAAGAAGTGCGCAGTGCGCATGGTCAAGGCATAGAGCAGGAGAAACAAGCAATGACTAAAACCCTATTCGCTGTTTTGTTCGCCAGCTTTGCCATCGGACAGGTTACTGCGGACGAGTACGTTACCAACGGTGGGCTAAGCTCACTGCGTGGTAGCACCGAACTTAACCAAGAGGCCCAACCGCCGACCATGCCGTCGGTGATTGAGCAGGATACCACCTATCCCAATGCCTATATCTTTCAGCCTCCGCTGATCCCCCATGATATTCGCAACTATGAGATGAGCCTGAATGCCAACAAATGCATGTCGTGCCATAGCTGGAAGAATGCACCTGCTAGTCGTGCCACCAAGGTAAGTGTGACCCACTATCTCGGTCGCGATGGCGAGGTGTTGGCCGACGTATCACCACGCCGCTATTTCTGCTTGCAGTGCCATGTGCTGCAGGTGGATGCACCGGCGTTGGTTGATAACCAGTTCGAGCCAGTAGAGTCACTCCGTTAACCAAGAGGCAGCAGTATGAAATGGATAAAGGCCTTTTTTAAGGCCCTCTCACGTCCCAGTAAGGCCGCGGTTGGCATTGTGCTAGCCTTGGGGTTCTTCGGTGGGATCATGTTTTGGGGGGCATTTAATACGGGGATGGAGTTGACCAACACAGAAGAGTTCTGTGCCGGCTGTCACCAGCCCATTGTTAAAGAGATCCAATCTACCATCCACTATTCAAACCGGTCTGGGGTCAGGGCAATCTGTTCCGATTGTCATGTGCCTCATAACTGGACCGACAAAATGGTGCGTAAGGTGCAAGCCAGTAAAGAGGTGTTTGCCCATATCATGGGAACCATCAGTACCGAAGAGAAGTTCCAAGCTCGCCGTAAGCACCTGGCTGAGCGTGAGTGGCATCGCTTAAAAGAGAACGATTCTCTCGAGTGTCGTAACTGCCATGAGTTCGAGTATATGGACTTCACTGAGCAGGGCCCTCGCAGTGTTGCACAGCACTCCACCGCGCTAGCTGATGGCGACAAGACCTGTGTAGATTGCCATAAGGGCATTGCTCACCGCTTGCCAGATATGGCCGGTGTTGAAGGCTGGCAATAAGGAGCCGAGATGAGTCAACTAGAATCAATAATTTGGCATGTACTGGGCTATGCGGCGATACCCACCATTTTGCTTGGAGGCTTTGTCGCTGTGGCGTTGGTAAGCTTGCTGATATTGCGCCGTTGGGATCAGTAAGCCATTGATGATAATCGAGGCCTCCAGTCAAAAATGGCTGAGAGGCCTTTATTTTTGTTAACAGCAACGGCATGCTGGTAACAGAGTATAAGCTTGTAAAAGCATAGGAATGTAAAGGGTTAGACGTGGTACCTGCTGCAGCCGTTCTAGCGGGCGGATTATCGACAAGGATGGGTCAGGACAAGGCCTTGCTACCATGGCAAGGCAAAACGTGGTTGCAACACAGCATGGAGCTATTAGCGCAGCTGTGCCAACAGTGCTATGTAAGCGGCAATTACGAAGGTTTCGCTTGTATCCCGGATCTATATGAAAAACGAGGCCCCCTCGGTGGCATTGCAAGCTGTCTTAATGCCAAACCGAGCAAGTCTGCATGGCTGTTTTGTCCGGTCGATATGCCGTTGTTATCGTTAAGCGCGCTAGAGCAGCTTGTTCACAGTTATCAATCAAAGCCCGGCAGTTATCACTTTCAAGACTCGCTCTTTCCCCTTATCGTGCAAAACACCCCTGACACTCGCGCGGTTATTTCACAACAACTCGCTCAGGGAGACTACCGCCTTCGCGCTTTTCTCAAGACGATTCAAAGCGAAGCGCTAGTAAGCAGCGAGCAACCCGCGGTATTTGGAAACGTGAATACGCCCCAGCAGTGGCGTGACATACAACAATTAAGGAGTAACTAATGGGCCATTTGGCAAGTGCAGAAAAAAAGCCATTGCGCGTGGCAGTTCTTACCGTATCTGATACCCGAACCGAGGAAAACGATACCTCGGGTGCTTTTCTGGTCGAGGCGCTAAGCGAAGCCGGTCATAAGGTTGCAGACAAGCAGATCGTTATCGATGACGTATATAAGCTGCGCGCCATCGTGAGCAAATGGATTGCGGACCCAACTATCCAATGTGTTATCTCAACGGGAGGCACTGGTTTTACTGAGCGTGATAACACTCCCGAAGCGCTAAGCGTATTGTTTGATAAACCCATCGAAGGCTTCGGTGAGCTGTTCCGCTATGTGTCGTACCAAGAGATCGGTACCTCAACCGTGCAAAGTCGTGCTATTGCCGGAATGGCAAACAAGACGGCCATCTTCTGCGTGCCCGGTTCAACCAACGCCTGCAAAACAGCTTGGAACAGCATCTTGCTTGAGCAGCTAGACTCGACCCACAAGCCGTGTAACTTTGCCCCTCATGTCAAGGAGGTGGACGCTTGCTAAGTCATTTGAACCACAACGGCGAGGCAGAGATGGTTGATGTCTCTGCTAAGCAGCAGACGGTGCGCGAGGCGCGTGCTCAGGCGCGAGTCTCGCTATCCGCCCAGTGCTGGGCGGCGCTATCTGCCGAGAACAATCCTAAGGGCGAAGTACTAGGTTGCGCTCGGCTTGCGGGCATTATGGCGGCCAAGAAGACCAGCGACCTTATTCCTTTGTGTCATCCCTTGATGATCTCCAAGGTGGCTATCGAGTTTGAGTTGGACGAGGCGCAGTATCAGATCCGGGTGGAAAGCCGAGTGCGACTAACTGGCACGACCGGCGTCGAGATGGAGGCATTAACCGCAGCCAGTGTCGCAGCACTTACCATCTACGATATGCTCAAAGCGGTTCAAAAAGACATCGTGATCAGCGAGGTAAAGCTTTTGGAGAAAAGCGGCGGTAAGTCAGGCCACTTTATCGCAGAGCCAGGTGGCGAGCAGCATACTAACACCAAGCAGGGAGCTTGCGATGAAGATTAACGTACGTTTGTTCGCGCGCCTACGCGAGCAATTGGGCGATAGCGTTCAGTGTGAATGCCCAGAAGGTGCAACGGTAGCGGCACTTACCGACCAGTTAGCTTCAAAGGGCGACAGTTGGGCGCAGTTAAAGTCGCAAGAGATCCTCTGCGCAGTCAATCAACAGCAAGTCAGTGGCGAGCATCGTTTGGCAGACAATGACGAAGTCGCCTTTTTCCCTCCGGTCACAGGCGGATAGTCGGGTGATTTCAGTACAAAAAGAGGACTTCGATGTTGCTGCGCTATACCAAGCCCTGCAGCAGAACCCATCAAGCGGCGCCGTGGTGACATTCACCGGTCTGGTGCGCGATCTCAACCTCGGCACGGCAGTCAACGCGCTGTTTATCGAACACTACCCGGGCATGACAGAACGCGCGCTCTCGGATATTGCCTCGCAGGCCAAACTGCGCTGGCCGATTAACGATGTGGCAGTGGTGCATCGGGTAGGCCGGTTAGAGGTCAATCAGCAAATCGTGTTTGTCGGCGTTAATTCCGCCCACCGTCAGGCAGCTTTTGATGCCTGCGAGTTCATAATGGACTACCTTAAAACCTCAGCGCCTTTTTGGAAAAAGGAGCTTAGCGACCAAGGAGAACAATGGCTCGAGCAGAGAGAAAGCGACCGGCTTGCCAGCAAGCGCTGGTCTTAAGCTTACTGAGCATAGTATTTTCGTGGGTGCCAGCCGGCGCCCATACCCTCGATATCGGTGTATCGAGTAACTTCGAGCCTGCCTTGCAAGCGTTGGTGAAAGGTTATCAGCAACGCACCCATATGCCTCACCTGCGGATTAAAGCCGCCTCTAGCGGTGTTCTTTACCAGCAAATTCTACAGGGCGAAGAGATAGACATTTTCTTTTCTGCCGATAAGTTGCGGCCGAAGCTTTTGCATGATGGTGGTGTAGCATCGCGTATTAGCGCTTATGTGCGAGGCCGCTTAGTGTTTTGGGCGCCAAGCACCAGTAAAGGTGAACAGGGAAGAGTGGATCAGTCCACCTGGCAGAATTGGCAGCAACCGTATGTGTTAGCTAATCCGCTTAATGCTCCTTATGGCATTGCTGCTAAGCAGGTGATTAGCCAAACCGATGGTCGTGCAACGCCGGTTATCGCCAGCGACGTAGAACAAGCCTACCATTTCATTTTGGCAGATCGGGTCCCGGCTGGCTTTGTCTCGCTGGCTCAAGTGATTTACCAGCCTGCTGGAGACTACTGGTTAGTCCCGCAGCACTACTATCAACCCTTAGAGCAGTTTTACGCCGTTCTTGATGAAACCAAAGAAGTCAGTGAGCTTTTGGCGTTTATCGAATCAGAAGAGGGGCGCGCAATCCTTAAAGCCTTTGGCTACGCGCCGCTCGAAGAAAGCCAAGCGTCACACTAGTGGTGCCCGGAACATTTCCACGTTAACCCGTTCACCTTTTGCAACTGCACCGCGCTCGCGCTCCAGTACAATAAAACAGTTGGCATCGCTCAGGCTACTGAACACACCACTGCCTTGAGCCCCGGTGGTCGTCACTACGGGGTTACCGTCTTCGTCACAACCTAAGATGCCGCGTTGGAAGTCGGTTCGACCGGGCGACTTACGTATAGCGCAGCCCGCCTTAACTTTCAGGCTAGTCGGTGACGGGCGGTCCCAGCCCATTGCGCTCGCCAGCATCGGCATGGCGAGCTGATAGAAGGTCACAATCGCTGACACCGGGTTACCGGGTAGTCCGATGAAGTGACTATCGCCAATAGGCCCATAGGCGAAGGGTTTACCGGGCTTCATCGCCAGTTTCCAGAACGCGACTTTGCCTAACTCGTCCAATACCGTCTTGGTGTAATCTGCATCGCCTACTGATACCCCGCCACTGCAGATAATGATGTCTGCGAGTTCACTGGCATGGACATAGGCGTCACGAATAGCGTGATAGTCATCTTTGATTACGCCTAAGTCGAACAGCTCAATCGGTAACTTGGATAGCATTGCGTGCAAGGCGAAACGGTTGCTGTCATAAATCGCCCCGGGAGCAAGTGGTGTACCGGGTTGGGTAAGCTCGTCTCCGGTGGATAGGAGCGCTACTTTAAGGCGTGTACGCACCATAGCGCTGGCTATCCCCAAACTGGCCAGTCGTCCGATATCGGCCGTCTTTAACTGATGACCCGCTGGAATTGCTGTTTCACCTTGCTTGATATCTTCACCTGCACGACGAATGTTTGAACTCGCCTTGTATTTTAAGATGCGTACCACGTTGTCGGTTGTTTCGGTGTTTTCCTGCATTACCACCGTATCTGCATTGGGCGGGATAGGCGCACCGGTCATAATGCGTACGCACTCGCCGGGTTGTAGTGGCAAATCGTCGTAATCACCGGCCAGTACGCTACCTCTTATGGTCAGCGTGTCGCCTTCAAGTGATGCTGCGTTAAAAGCGTAGCCATCCATTGCGCTGTTATCGAACGCGGGAACATTGATGGGGCTGACGATAGCCTGTGCAGTGATTCGTCCAAGTAAATCGCTAAGCTCGACACTTTCTTCGCCACAAAGCAGCGGCACTTGTTGGGTCAATTGAGTAAGGGCGGTGTGGAAGTCGAGAAGTCCGGGGCTTGCGCATTGGTCCATAGGGGCAGTTTGTCCTTGCTTTATTGCGTTTGCGCTAGCATTACAAATCTTTTGATTTAGAACAATGGAAGCGCAATGTTTCAGATTCCTTACATTGCTCTTGGCGTGCAGATCAACTAAAATGAGATCCAGCTCATGAATACAGCACGTGACAACTGCGCTTTTAATCCACATCGATTAATAGTAGTTAGGTCGTTTGAAAGTCTTTCATTCATCTAGGCAGACAACGGTTAAGTGCGCTTCAGGACGATAAGAGCGCTGAAAATATTGGGGATACTATGCTTACCGAGCACCAAAACAGCTTGGAAATTAGAGCGATTACTTGTCTGGAACTTTACCAGTTCTGCGACATTTTAATGGAAGCGGCCAACTGGGCCGAGCATACCGGCGAACAGTTCTGGACCGGTAAAGATATTACTCCCCATGCCTTACTCGCTAAGTACCGCTTAGACGAGATGTTCCTTGGTTTCAGTCGTGGCGTCCCCGTCGCTGCGATGGTTCTGAATAATCAAACCCACAGCCTTCAGCTAGACGAGAAAAGCACCCGCGAAAGCATGTTTATGCGTAAGCTTACTGTACGCCGTGATTATGCGGGTGTTGGCTACGCCAAGCAGATGGTGGACTGGTCGCGCCGCTTTGCGACAGAACGCGGTTATACCCTGCTTAATTTGATTTGTGAATGCAATAATCATCGCTTGCGTTGGACCCTTGGCCAGTTTGGCTTTAACGAGCTCGATGGGGTTAACGGTAAAGGCAAACCCACTCGCTTCTTCCAACTCGACCTCGACAAGTGCGCCATCCCCATCAGTAAGCACGCCAAACAATCCTTCGCTCAAGAACTTCTATCCAGCCCAACGCCCATCAACCCCTTGTTGAATTGAGCGCCGCGTTAGCAGGCTTATTAGGGCAGGGCAATTCGATGAAACGACTCCACGCATTGATTAGCGGAAAAGTGCAAGGAGTCGGTTTTCGCTACTTCACCCAGAAGCAAGCAAACACTCTGTCTCTTGTAGGGATCGCGCGCAATCTAGCTGATGGCCGGGTTGAAGTGATTGCAGAAGGCGATGAGCAATCACTTAAAGCTTTGCAGCAGTGGTTACAGCGAGGGTCGCCGGCAGCAAATGTGGAGTCTGTCAGCGTCATTGCACTTAACGAGATTACTGACAGAACCTATTCTCAATTCAGCACCAACTAAAAAGCCCACGCAAAGGTGGGCTTTTTTGGTACTTAGTTGAGCGTGTTTACATTACTCGCATGCCAGGCTGGGCACCGTCGTCTGGGTTCAGGAGCCAAATGTCCTTGCCACCTGGGCCCGCGGCCAGCACCATACCTTCTGACACGCCAAAACGCATCTTACGTGGCGCTAGGTTTGCGACCATCACGGTGAGCTTACCTTCAAGGTCTTCTGGCTGGTAAGCCGACTTAATGCCAGAGAACACCTGACGAGTCTCATTCCCCAAATCCAACTCGAGACGCAGCAACTTGTTGGCCTCTTTTACGTGTTCAGCCTTAACGATGCGCGCGATGCGCAAATCAACCTTAGCGAAGTCGTCAAAGCTAATGGTGTCGGCAATTGGCTCGATATCGCTGCTGGTGGCAGGCGCTTGTGCTGGCGCATCCGATTTAACCGGCGCAGTGGCTGCTGCCAGATTTTCTTTGGATGCTTCAACCATGGCTTCAACGTCTTTGCTGTCGATGCGCTGCATCAGGGCCTTAAATGGCTGAATGGTTTGACCAAACATGGTGGTCTCTAAACCGGCCCAAGTAAGCTCACGGCCCAAGAAGGCTTCAACTTTGGATGCTAGCTCAGGTACCACTGGCTTGAGATAGGTCAGCAGGATGCGGAACAACTCGATAGCTAGCGAACAAACGTTGTGCGCCTGAACCATGGTTTCCTCAGCCTTAGCCAGCTGCCAGGGGGCTTGCTCTGCTATGTATTGGTTCGCTTTGTCGGCCAGCGCCATAATCTCGCGCATTGCTTTACCAAACTCGCGTTGCTCGTAGAGCTCGGCGATGGTGTCTTGGGCTGCCAGGAACTCGTCGAGCAAATCAACGTTGGCGCACTCTAAGGCCAGGGTCGCGTCAAAACGCTTGGTAATAAAGCCAGCGGTGCGACTGGCGATGTTGATCACTTTACCAATGAGATCTGAGTTCACGCGTTGGGTGAAATCTTCTAGGTTTAAGTCGATATCCACGATGCGGTTATTAAGCTTAGCCGCGTAGTAGTAACGCAGGTACTCTGGCTGGAGGTGATCCAAGTAGGTGCGCGCCTTAATAAAGGTGCCACGCGATTTAGACATCTTCTCACCGTTTACGGTCACGTAGCCATGAGCAAACACATTGTTTGGCTTACGGTAGCCGGCACCTTCCAGCATTGCAGGCCAGAACAGGCTGTGGAAATAGATGATGTCTTTACCGATGAAGTGGTACACCTCGGCGTCAGAGTCTTTTGACCAGAATGCATCGAAGTCGAGATCTTCGCGCTTGTCACACAGGTTTTTAAAGCTGCCCATGTAACCGATAGGCGCATCTAGCCATACATAGAAGTATTTTCCTTCGGCGCCGGGGATCTCAAAGCCAAAGTAAGGTGCGTCGCGGCTGATATCCCACTGCTGCAGGCCTTGCTCGAACCATTCGTTCATCTTATTGGCCATTTCATCTTGCAGCGAGCCAGACGCAGTCCACTCTTTTAGCATGCCTTCAAATGCTGGCAGGTCGAAGAAGAAGTGTTCTGAGTCTTTCAGTACCGGCTCTGCGCCGGAGATAACCGACTTAGGTGATTTCAGATCGGTTGGCGAGTAGGTGGCGCCACATACTTCACAGTTATCACCGTTTTGGTCTTCTGCGCCACATTTCGGGCAGGTGCCTTTTACAAAGCGATCCGGCAGGAACATGCCTTTCTCAGGATCGAACAGCTGAGAGATAGTGCGGGTCTTAATGTGGCCGCTTTCTTTCAGCTTCAGGTAGATGCTTTGCGCCAGCTCGCGGTTCTCGTCGCTGTGGGTGCTGTGGTAGTTATCGAACTTCACCAGAAAATCAGAGAAGTCACTGCTGTGCTCAGTGTGCACCTGGTTGATCATCTCTTCCGGCGTAATACCCATCTGCTGAGCTTTCAGCATGATTGGGGTACCGTGGGCGTCGTCCGCACATACATAGATACAGTTATGACCACGCAGCTGTTGGAAACGAACCCATATGTCGGTTTGGATGTACTCCAACATGTGGCCAAGGTGAATCGGGCCGTTTGCATAAGGGAGGGCGCTGGTAACAAGAATGTTTCTTTGTTGTTCTGTCATGAGATCTACTTCGTGCCAAAGCGAATTGATTAATCGGATAGGGCGCTAATACTACCTCAAGCGGCATGGAATGCCTAGGCTGGAAAGGCCGCATAGCGTGCTTAAGTATGTGATTCTTTGGATGACGTAACCAATTACAAGGCCTATAATTTACGCCAAATCCTCCAGGTAGTTCCCATGAATAATCAAGATCGTCATTGTGTCGTTATCGGCATTGCTGGTGCATCTGCATCCGGCAAAAGTTTATTTGCAAAAAGCATCGTCAGAGACATCCGCCATGAGTTAGGCAAGGAGACCATTTCGGTAGTAGCAGAGGATAGCTACTACAACGACCAAAGCCATTTAACCATGGAGCAGCGGGTTCAAACCAACTACGACCATCCTTCTGCGATGGACCACGAGCTGCTGGTGGAGCAGATCAAACAGTTAAAACAGGGCAAAAGCATCGACTGCCCGGTTTATAGCTATACCGAACACAACCGTACCGCCGAGACCAAGAACATCGCTTCCGCCCAAGTTGTGGTCGTTGAAGGGATCTTGTTGCTAACCGATCCTGCCATCCGTGAGCAGCTGGACATCAGCATCTTTATCGATACGCCGTTGGACATTTGCCTAGCGCGCCGTATTCAGCGCGATGTGAAAGAGCGCGGGCGTTCACTCGATTCGATTCTGGCCCAGTACCATGCTACGGTTCGCCCAATGTTCCTGCAGTTTATCGAGCCTTCCAAGCAATATGCTGATGTGATCATTCCGCGCGGCGGAAAGAACAAAATCGCCATTGATATTATTAATTCAAAGATCCGCCACTTGTTGGCATCGCAGTAACGGAGTTATTCAATGCGTCTGTGTGACCGAGACATAAAAGCCTACTTAGCCGAACAACGTATCAAGATCGATCCCGCGCCAAGTGAAGACACCATTTCAGGTGTTAGCGTGGACGTGCGTTTGGGCAACTCTTTCCGCGTGTTTAACGACCATACCGCGCCTTATATTGATTTAAGTGGTCCACGCGAGCAGGTAAGCCAACAGCTGGAAAAGGTGATGAGCGACGAGATCCTGATTGAGGATGGCGACGCCTTCTTCCTCCACCCCGGTGAGCTCGCGTTGGCTGTCACCTACGAAACCGTTACGCTGCCTGATGATATCGTCGGCTGGCTAGATGGACGCTCGTCGCTAGCGCGCCTGGGCCTGATGGTTCACGTAACCGCCCACCGTATCGATCCTGGCTGGAGTGGCCGCATCGTATTAGAGTTCTACAACTCCGGTAAGCTGCCTTTGGCGCTGCGCCCGAAAATGTGTATCGGCGCGCTTAACTTTGAAACCTTGTCTGGTAGCGCCGAGCGGCCATACAACAAGCGTGATAACGCTAAGTACAAAGACCAGCAAGGCGCTGTAGCGAGTCGAATCAACCAAGACTAACCGCAAGTTTGAGCATAGGGATATCTCATGAAAAAGTTGCTTTATGTATTTGTCGCTTTAATCGCGGTCATTGCCATTGCAATCACCGCTGTCGTTTTGCTGGTGGACACTGAAGATGTCAAACAGCTTCTAGTTAAACAGGTACGTGAAGCAACTGGTCGCGAGCTGGTTATTGAAGGCGATCTCAGCTGGCGCTTCTTTCCAAGTATTGGCTTTGAGCTGGGTAAAACTCAGCTGATGGATCACCCTGATTTCAGCACTCAGCCTACCCTGGGCTTTGACCTTGCATCGATGTCGGTGGCAGTGATGCCACTGCTTGATCGTCAGATAGAACTTGGTGACATTGAGCTATCAGGCCTCAGCATTCGCTATGAGGTTAATCAAAGCGGCACGAGTAACATTGATGACTTGCTGCAAGGCGACGAATCTTCCACGCAAGATCCCGGTAGCGAGTCCACAAGCGAAGGTGGTGCGAGCGCCGAACCGTGGGCTATCTCGCTAGCGGGTCTTAACATCAAAGAGGCAACAGCCAATCTGATTGATCATCAGGCGGGCACCCAGCAGCTTATTGGCCCCATTAACCTTAGCCTGGAAGGGCTCAGTTTAGGTACTGCGAACCGCTTCTCATTAGACAGCGCTTATGACGATGGAGCGATCACGCTCACCCAGTCGGCCGAAGGCATGCTGACCATCGCGAGCGATCTGGCAACAATTACCATCGATGAGCTTAGCAACCAATTGGTGGCAGAGGGAGAGGCGCTTCCCAACCGCAAGGTTAGCGTATCTAACTCGGGCAATATTCACATAGACCAAACCGCCCAACAGCTTAGCTGGAAGCAATTTGTCACCCAAATCGATGAGCAAATTACCATCTCCGGTGAGCTTGGGGTTGGCTACGCAGGCGTGCCAACAATTAGTTACCAACTCTCGATCCCAGAGTTAGACGTAAACCCATACTTGGCTAGCGAGGAGCAAGGCGCAAACGGGGAGCCGGAAAGCGCGCCGAAAAGTGAACAGGAAAAGCAACAAGAGCCAGACCTCACTGCGCTTAGTCAGTTTAACTTGGATGGGAAGCTGAGTATTGGAAAGCTGCTGTTCCAAAAGCTGGAAGTGACTGACATTGAGCAGCACACCAGTTTGCAAAGCGGGCTGTTAAAGCTAAATCAAACCAGCGCCAAGCTCTATCAAGGGGCAATCAACCTTAGCGGTCAGTTAGATAGCAACAAAAGCCCGGCGCCATTTAAGCTCAACTCAGCGATAAACGGCGTGCAAGCTCTACCTCTTTTGCAGGCCGCTGCCGATCTGGAAATCGTTGCTGGCACGCTCAATGCTGATGCCAATCTCAGTGGTGTAGGCCTGTCAGAAACCGCACTGCGTAGCAAGATTGCCGGGCCACTGAAGGCAACGTTTACCGATGGGGCCATTTATGGCATCAACATCCCGCACAAAATCCGCCAAGCCAAGACTAGCCTGACCGGCGCCGATGCAAGCCAACTTGCCGAAGAGAAGACCGATTTTAGTGAGCTCATCCTTGATGTGCTATTGGGCAAGGGCGTGGCGAAGCTCAACGCGGCCAGCATGCAAAGTCCGCTATTGCGCGTAGATGGCGATGGCAGCACTCACTTGGTTAAGGAAACACTCGATCTGCGTTTTTTGGTCAAAGTGGTATCAAGCCTTGAAGGACAGGGTGGTAACAACGACTTGTCCGGCGTGACATTCCCAATCGATATTGCTGGTACCTGGACTCAACCGAAGATCGACCTTGATTTCAAAGCGCTGTTAGAAGCTCAGTTTGGTAGCGAAGTGAAAGAGAAAGTCGGACAAGAAGTCGACCGCGTGATTAAAGATGAAGGATTGCGCGATCAGGTAAAAGACGTATTAGGGAACTTCTTTAATTAATGTTTGGATTTAGTAAACGGCGCGACAGCCTGTTTCCGTCGGTATTGGTGGTGTGTATTGGCAATATCTGCCGTTCGCCCACCGGCGAAGTGGTGCTACGCCATAAAGCGCGCAGCAGAGGCATGGACATGGATATCGATTCCGCGGGCGTTGCTGCTTTTCATGTCGGGCAGGGCGCTGATCCACGCGGCGCGAGAGTGGGGGCCAAACGGGGTTACAGCTTTAAGGGGATCCGCTCGCGTCAGATTGACGCCATCGATTACGAGCGTTTTGACCTGATCCTTGCCGCGGAGCCAAGCAATATCGATTATATGAAGAAACACTGTCCGCCGGAGTTTCAACATAAGCTGCACCTTTGGCTTGATTATGTGGGCATGGAGCAAGGTGAGATCCCTGATCCTTACTACGGCAGTGTCGCGGGCTTCGACCGAGTGCTCGATATCATTGAAGAAGCGTCGGAGCGACTTCTCGATATGATGGAAGAGGGGAAGGTTTCTTCATAGCAACAACATGATCGCTATCACCATACATCGCTAATCTTCATTAGCAATATCATAAGCGCCTAAGCTTGGGCGCTTATTTTTTTGCCTGTCGTCCGGCACAAATATTTCTTAGGCAATAAAAAACCGCCCGTTAGCAAGGCTAAGGACGGTTTCGATTCGGGCCTGGAATGGCCCGAGAAACTACAGCGTGATTAGAACTCTGCTGGCTTAGCCATTGGTGCAGAGGCACTGTTCACTGCATCGCTAGTGCCCGCAACACGGGTACTGCTTAGCGTAGCTTTGCGCTCGTAGGGCTTCACCTCAACCTCTGGGTACTCAGTTTGTGGGTACTCAGCTGGCTTAGCCATGGCGGCGCTGGCGCGTCCACCTTTAACCACAATCTGTTGTGGCTGCTCGGCAACTGCCGCTGGCTGTTCTGCTTCTGCTTCTGCTTCTGCTCCTGCTTCAGGAGCTTTTTCAGCCGCAGCTTGCTCTTCTACAGGCTCAGCGTTTGGTGCTTCGCTGACCTCAGCCACAACCTCAGCTTCTGAGGCCTGCTCTACTGGCTGAGCGACTTCTTCAACCGAAACTTCGACAGGCTGTTCAAGTGGCTCATCAGTAGATGCTGACTCAACCTGAACCTCTGCAGGTGCTAGCTCCTCAGCTGGTGCAGCTTCTACTTGCTCAGTCGCAACTTGGAGCTGCTCAACAACATCTGCAACTGGCGCATTAGTTGACTCTGCGTTTGCGACTTCAGTAGCCTGCGGCTTTTCAGCTTGAACGTCTGCCACTGGCTCAACCACAGGGGTTTGCTCTGCAGGCGTTTCACTCTGTTGCGGTGCTTCTGCAACCTCGTTTACCTCAGTGCTGGCAACAACTTCTTGCTCTTGCTGCTCTGGGTAGCGTGCATCAATCGCGGCTTCACCGTTGGTCTCGACTACGGTTTCAGGAGCGGCTTCCGGCGCGGCGTCTGCATCGGCTGACAGTTCGGCTTTTGGCAAATCGCTAAAGCGTTTGCGACCGGCTTGGCTTGAGCTGCGGCGACGGCGGCGAGGTTTCTTCGCTTTTTCCTCGGCAGGCTTGGCTTCGGCCGTGTTGTCTACTGCTTCAACGATGGCTTCAGCTTTCTCTGGCGCAGCGGGTTTGTTTTGCGTTTCTGGCTTAGCCTCAGGTGCTGCTTTTGGCGCTTCAACTGGTGCATCTGCAGTTTGCTGGGCATCTGCTTTGGTTTCTACAGGCTGATTACGTACGCTCTTGCGCAGATTGCGGCGCTGGCGACGCTCTTGAACCTGTTGCTGTTTCTTGCTGCCTTCTTCCTCGGCAGTGTCTGCTTTAGCAGAGCGAGAGCGTGAGCGACGGCGGTTGGACTGCTTAGCTTTCTCTTGCTTGACCTCTTCTTGGCTGTCAGAGCGTTGTTGCTTGCTGCCAGACGGCTTGTCACGGCGCTCATCGCTCTTTTGCGACTTGTTGCGGCTTTCGCCATCGCGGCCATTACGATTCTCACCTGAGCGATTGCTGCGCTTATCACCGGAGCGGTTGCCACGGCGGCGGTCGTTGCGGCGGTCATTGCGACGATTAGGGTTACCGTTGCCTTTTGACTGCTGCTTTGGTTGCTCGGCTTCTTTTTTCTCTTCAGTGCCACCAAACAGTGCGCTAAAGAAAGCGGCGATTTTAGCCAGTAGCGACGGCGTAGCCTCTTTCTTGGCGGGAGCCTTGGCTTTTGGCTGGCTGTTAGGCTTAGCCTTGCTTGGCTGCTTAGGCGCTGCTGGTGCGCTAAAGCCTTGAAGAGCAGGTTGCTCAGCTTGCGCTTTTTCGGTGGCCAGCACATTTGGTTGGTAAACCGGAGACGGCTGCTCGTTGGTCAGCTTGTAACTAACCTCTTCTGGCTCTTCGCCTTTGCGGATACGGGTTACGTCGTAGTGTGGTGTTTCCATGTGCTGGTTAGGAATAATGACCAAACGCACATTGTGGCGTTTTTCCAGCTTGTTAATGGCAACACGCTTTTCGTTAAGCAAGAAGGCGGCAACAGGAACAGGAACCTGAGCGTGGACTTCAGAAGTGTTGTCTTTAAGTGCTTCTTCTTCAAACAGGCGAAGGATAGACAGCGACAAAGATTCGTTATCACGAATGGTGCCTTGGCCATTACAGCGTGGGCAGATGTGAGTGCTCGACTCACCCAGTGACGGGCGTAGGCGCTGGCGTGACATCTCAAGCAGGCCGAAGCGAGAGATACGACCTACTTGTACGCGGGCACGGTCTTGCTTGACGGCTTCACGGAAGCGATTCTCAACTTCGCGTTGGTTCTTAACTGGGGTCATATCGATAAAGTCGATAACCACCAGGCCACCAAGGTCACGCAGGCGCAGTTGGCGTGCGATCTCATCAGCGGCTTCTAAGTTAGTCTGCAGAGCAGTCTCCTCGATATCGCCACCCTTGGTTGCGCGGGCCGAGTTAATATCGATGGAGGTCAGTGCTTCAGTTGGGTCAATAACGATTGAACCGCCGGATGGCAGGCGGACTTCGCGTTGGAAGGCTGATTCAATCTGTGACTCAATCTGGTAGTGATTGAACATCGGCACTTCGCCTTCGTAACGCTTGATGCGGCTAACGAAGTCGGGGCGAACAAGTTCAATATGTTGCTTGGCTTGGTCGAAAATCTTACGGTTATCGATCAGGATCTCGCCCACATCGCGACGCAAGTAGTCACGGATGGCACGTACGATAACGTTGCTTTCTTGGTGAATTAGGAAAGGAGCAGGGCGGTTGTCCGCGCTCTCTTTGATAGACGCCCAGTGGTTAAGCAGTACTTTTAAGTCCCACTGCAGCTCTTCTGCCGATTTGCCTACACCCGCAGTACGTACGATCAGGCCCATGCCTTGCGGCAGTTCCAGACCATTCATCGCTTCTTTAAGCTGGGTACGCTCATCACCTTCAATGCGGCGAGAGATACCACCGGCGCGAGGGTTGTTTGGCATCAGAACCAGGAAGCTACCCGCCAAGCTGATAAAGGTGGTCAGTGCTGCACCTTTGTTACCGCGCTCTTCTTTGTCGATCTGAACGATAACTTCCTGGCCTTCTTTCACCACTTCTTTGATGTTAGGGCGGCCTTGGTAGGTATAACCTTCAGGGAAGTACTCACGGGCGATCTCCTTCATTGGAAGGAAACCGTGGCGCTCAGCGCCATAATCAACAAAAGCGGCTTCTAGGCTAGGCTCTACGCGGGTAATCTTACCTTTGTAGATGTTGGCTTTCTTCTGCTCGTGGCCAGGACTCTCAATATCGAGGTCGTATAGTCGTTGGCCGTCGACTAATGCAACGCGCATCTCTTCGAGCTGCATTGCATTGATTAACATTCTTTTCATGTCTATGCCTTGGATTGTGTTGTTACACAACCGCAAGACAGCATCCAACCTGCCTTAACTGGCTAGGCCCTGTGTTCTCGAGAGTAGATGGTAGCCATCTCGGCTAGCGGCTCCTTTAGGGCGCATTGTCGCGTGTCTATTATGCAAGCCCCGCCAACGCTGTGTGTTTGGATGCGTTGGCCAAGCTGTAAAAACTGTTCGCTATAGCTATTTAAGGCGTGTGGTACTGCCTGCTACGGTTGCAATAAATTCTGTTTTTCTCGGCACGGTTTCATATAATTAAACCGTCGTTATGAACGTCTTATCCGCCGATTTTTGCTCGCGCCTTGATAGAAAACTTGAAAATTAGGCGCATATAACCGTTCAAATATAGCAAAGCCAGTTTTTTCCATCAAACTAATTTCCGGACATGTTACACTTTTGTCTATGAATACCGATTACCAAGCTGTTCAGTTCATCGAGGTCTCTGCCGATGAAGCTGGCCAAAGAATAGATAACTTTCTCGTCAGGCGCCTGAAAGGGGTACCTAAAAGTCGAATTTATCGGATTTTGCGAAAAGGCGAAGTTCGAGTTAACAAAAAGCGCGTAAAACCCGAATACAAGCTGCAAGCTGAAGACAGCGTGAGAGTCCCTCCGATCCGTTTGGCTGAGCCTAGCGAGCTGCCTTCTAACAAGCTCGATAAGGTTAGCCAACTCGAGCAGCACATCCTTTATGAAGACGATTGCCTATTAGTGTTAAACAAACCCAGTGGTTTGGCGGTGCACGGTGGCAGTGGCTTGAGCTTCGGCGCAATCGAGGCGCTGCGTTCATTGCGTAGCGATTGCCGCTACCTAGAGCTAGTCCATCGTATCGACCGGGACACCTCGGGTATTTTGTTAGTGGCAAAGAAACGCTCCAGTTTGCGTGAGCTTCATCGACAACTGCGCGAAAAGCATGTGCAAAAAGACTACCTGACCTTGGTCCATGGCAGTTGGCCGAAAAAGCAGCGTAGCATCGATGCGCCCTTGCGTAAGAACGTTGTGGCATCGGGCGAGCGGATGGTGATTGTCGACCAGCAAGAAGGTAAGCCATCGTTGACGCGTTATCGGATTGAGCGCCAGTTCAGCGATATGACGCTACTAAAAGCCAGTCCGGTTACCGGCCGCACCCATCAGATCCGGGTTCACAGCCAGTGGGCTGGACACCCAATCGCCGGTGACGATAAGTATGCCGAGAACGAGCAACTGAGCGAGATGAAGGGAAAAGGCTTAAAGCGACTGTTCTTACACGCATGGCGGATCAACTTTGAGCATCCGGCCACTGGCAAGATCATGCAGCTAGAAGCGCCGCTTCCCGATGATCTTAAAGCGGTCTGTGACGCGCTAAGCTAAGCGCGCCTATCTTCTATACCCGAACATGCTCAATATGCTTGTTCGGGCAACCATGCGCTATCAGCAAGGTAGCGCCAATCCTTCTTTCTCTAGCCAACTAACCAAGCGTATTAGTGGTAAGCCTATAAGGGTGTTAGGGTCATCGCCTAGCAGTGCATCAAACAATACGATGCCAGTGCCTTCGGATTTAAAGCTTCCCGCACAGTTATAGGGCTGTTCGCTTCGCAAGTAACGTTCAATTAGGGCCGGGTCGAGCTCTCGAAACTTTACATCGAAGATCTCAACGGTGCTGGTAGTGCCCTGAGTGCAGCTGTTGTGCAATGCCAGCCCGGTATAAAAGCGCACGGTTTTACCACTGGCTTTGCTAAGTTGAGCAATCGCACCTTGGTGATCGCCGGGTTTTCCCAAGATCTCTTCATCTATTACACACACTTGATCGGAGCCGATGATCAGCGCTTCGTTGAGTTTATCGCTGCCTGCTTTAGCTTTTTCTATCGCCAGGCGCTCTACCAGTTGCTTGGCGGTTTCGTTTTCCAGTGGCGATTCGTCAATATCTGGCGAAAAGCAGTCGAAGTTACTGACGACTTTGGCTAGAATCTGCTTTCGAAAAGGGGAGCTGGACGCGAGTACAATTTTTGGCTTGTTTTGCTTATTCATGGTGTTTATTTGAGCTTGTGCTTAATTAAAATCCAGACAAGCATAATAAAGCTTCCCTAAACGCGTCAAAGTAGTGAAAAAATTAAGATTTGCTTTGACAGTAGATACACCGAACTATATGATGCGCGCCTTATGCAGAAGGTGAAGTTACCAGTAGAAGTTGATCCGTTTAAGGCGGCGAAACGCAAGCTTGATTATCAGGGCTCCCTGGAAGTTAGGCAGGCTCCGCGCTTAATCGATGCAACTTTGAAAGTTAATAGTGATGTAGACGTCTGGTTACGCTTTGAAATTGACCCGCAAGGGTTGGTTGTCTTACAAGGCAAAGCTGTAACCGAGGTTGAATTGGAATGCCAGCGTTGTGGAAAGCCTTACAGCTATGCGATCGACACTGAGTTTACCTATTCACCAGTCTGCTCTGAGAAGCAAATGGAGCTTCTTCCGGAAGAGTACGAAGTACTGGAACTCGATGAAAACGACATGTTTTCGCTTCATCGTTTGATTGAAGACGAATTACTGCTGTCGCTTCCATTGATTGCCATGCACGAGCTTAGCGAGTGTGAGGTAAAGGTGGAGCAACAATCGTTCGGAGTTATCGAGGAAAAGGCTGAGGAATCTCGACCAAATCCGTTTGCTGTGTTAGAAAGTTTGAAAAAGAAAGACTAGGAGACTGGGTCAATGGCAGTTCAAAAAAGTAAAGTTACTCGTTCACGCCGTGGTATGCGTCGTTCACACGATGCCATCGAGAACAATGTTGCACTAACCACCGATGCGACTTCAGGTGAAACTCACCGTCGTCATCACGTTACTGCAGACGGTTACTACCGCGGTAACAAGGTAATCAACAAGTAAGATTTTGCACTTTGCAAAAACTTACTATTGCAGTTGATGCCATGGGGGGCGATTTCGGCCCCTCAGCTACGGTGCCTGCTATCAAGCAGGCACTCGCATTTCATCCCCACCTAAATATCCTTCTTTTTGGCGAGCACCACGCTCTCAATCCCGAACTTATTAAGCACCAAATAGCCAAGCATCCGCGCCTGGAGTTTATCCATTGTGCTGACTCGGTACGCTCAGACGATCGTCCGATTACCGCGCTGCGTGCTCGCAAAGACTCGTCGATGCGTCAGGCTCTTGAAGTGGTCAAGCAGGGAAGGGCGCAAGCTTGTGTGAGTGCTGGCAACACCGGGGCGTTAATGGCCTTGGCGAAATCGGTGCTTAAGCTGTTACCGGGTATTGAACGTCCAGCGCTGGTGACCGGCCTTCCCCTTGAAGGTGGCGGTGAAACCTTATTACTCGATCTTGGCGCAAATTCCAGCTGCGACTCCGAGATCTTGTCTCAATTTGCCATGATGGGCGCCGCCTTAGCCGAAGCGTGCGGGAAGGTGCAAAACCCGCGCGTAGCGCTACTCAATATCGGTGAAGAGCAAATCAAAGGCAACGATGTGGTCCGCCAAACAGCCCAGTTGCTAGAATCCAGCTCAGGACTAAACTACGTTGGCTTTGTTGAGGGAAATCAACTATTTGCTAACAAGGCAGATGTTATTGTCTGTGACGGCTTTGTGGGCAATGTTGCGCTTAAAACCGCCGAAGGTGTCGCGCAATTGTTGCTTAGTAGGGTATCGCAGTCGACGGGCTCGTGGTGGCAACGTCTGTTGCTCAAAGTTTTCGCACCGCAACTGGCGGGGTGGCTTTCAAATCTGAACCCCGACCAGTATAACGGTGCAAGTCTGTTAGGATTGCGCGGTATTGTTGTGAAGAGTCACGGCCACGCCGACCATCAAGCATTCTTTCAGGCGATAAATCAATCAGTTATTGAGGTTCAGCAACAAGTCCCTCAAAAAATTATCGATAAAATCGAAGCATTATTAACGGACAAAAACTAGTTATCTATGTACGCGAAAATTCTCTCTACCGGTAGTTATCTCCCCCAGGCCGTTCGCACTAATGCTGATCTCGAACAAATGGTCGATACCAGTGATCAGTGGATTACCGAACGCACCGGTATCAAAGAACGTCGAATTGCTGCCAAAGACGAGTCGGTGGCCGATATGGGTTATCAGGCGGCACTGCGCGCGATTGAAGCGGCAGGTATCGATAAAAATAAAGTGGGCATGATTGTTCTTGCCACCACCTCCAACGAGAACGCCTTTCCGGCGGCTGCCTGTGAAGTGCAAGCCAAGCTTGAGCTAGACGGCGTACCCGCGTTTGACGTTGCCGCTGCCTGTGCGGGCTTTAGCTATGCGCTGAGTGTCGCCGAGCAGTTTGTTAAAACCGGTCAGGTTGAATATGCGCTGGTTATCGGCGCAGACAAGCTCTCGCACATGTGTGATCCCGATGATCGCTCGACGATCATCTTGTTTGGCGATGGCGCCGGTGCAGTGCTGATCGGTGCCAGCGAAGAGCCTGGCATCTTGTCTACCCATATTCATGCGGATGGTCGCTACGGCGAACTGCTGAAACTGCCTCAACCGCGTCGTGGCATGAGCGGCTCTGAAATGGAGTCGTACATGTACATGAGTGGCAACGAGGTGTTTAAGGTGGCGGTAACCCGGTTGAGCCAGATTGTGGTTGAAACGCTACAAGCTAACGGCATTGATAAAACTGAGCTGGATTGGCTAGTGCCACACCAAGCCAATTTCCGAATTATCAAAGCTACCGCTAAGAAACTCTCCATGCCACTCGATAAAGTGGTACTCACCTTGGACCGCCATGGTAATACCTCGGCAGCCTCGGTGCCTATTGCGTTGGATGAGGCCGTTCGCGACGGACGCATTCAACGTGGACAACTGGTATTGCTCGAAGCCTTCGGCGGCGGTTTCGCCTGGGGCAGTGCCCTTGTCAGATTCTAAAAATTAACTCAGGAAAAGTTATGAATAAATTTGCGTTTGTGTTCCCTGGTCAGGGCTCTCAAAGTGTCGGCATGTTGGCCGAGCTAATTGAGCAACACAAAATCGTAGCCGATACCTTTGCAGAAGCGTCAGCAACCTTAGGGTATGACCTGACAGCGCTGATTACTAATGGTCCAGCCGAAGAGCTGAACAAAACCCACCGCACTCAACCCGCCTTGCTGGCCAGCTCCGTTGCTCTGTGGCGCCTGTGGAACGAATCAGGTGGCGCCCAGCCTCAGCTATTGGCCGGTCACAGTTTGGGCGAGTACTCAGCATTATGCTGCGCGGGCGTTATCAGCTTCCCTGAAGCGCTGAAACTGGTTGAGCTGCGCGGCCAGCTGATGCAGCGCGCTGTGCCTGAAGGCGTAGGCGCAATGTCGGCCATCATTGGTCTGGGCAATGAGCAAATCATCGCCGCCTGTGAGAAAGCAGCCGAAGATGAAGTAGTAAGCGCGGTAAACTTCAATTCGCCGGGCCAAGTGGTTATCGCCGGTAACAAGGCCGCTGTTGAGCGTGCGAATGCACTGTGTAAAGAAGCAGGCGCCAAGCGTGCGTTGCCACTACCGGTTAGCGTTCCGTCGCACTGTGCATTAATGAAGCCTGCAGCCGACGAGCTTGCCGCATACATCGAAGGCATCGAGTTTCAAGCGCCAAGCCTGCCGGTTATCAACAATGTTGATGTAACTGCTGCAGAATCGGGTACTGATATTAAAGATGCATTGATTCGTCAGCTATACAGCCCGGTACGTTGGACTGAAACCGTTGAAGCGATGGTAGAGCAGGGCGTAGAGACCTTGGTTGAGTGTGGCCCGGGCAAGGTGCTTACCGGCTTGGCAAAACGTATTCATAAGCCGCTACAGGCAATCGCGATTAACGATAGTGCTTCGGTTAAAGCAGCGCTAAGTCTTTAAGTTTAAGGAGATAGATAATGTCACTGGAAGGGAAAATCGCCCTGGTCACTGGTGCCAGTCGTGGCATCGGCCGAGCAACTGCTGAAGAGCTGGTTGCTCGTGGTGCATTTGTAATTGGTACTGCTACATCTGAAGGCGGTGCGGCGGCAATTGGTGAATACTTGGGCGACAAAGGTGAAGGCCAGGCGCTTAACGTAACCAGTAGCGAGTCCATTGAGCAACTG
The DNA here is from genome assembly GCF_000429485.1 of Aliagarivorans marinus DSM 23064. Classification (GTDB taxonomy): domain Bacteria; phylum Pseudomonadota; class Gammaproteobacteria; order Enterobacterales; family Celerinatantimonadaceae; genus Aliagarivorans; species Aliagarivorans marinus. The sequence goes on from NZ_KE386910.1 coordinate 190,613, forward strand.
TTTGCCACCATTAAAGCGAAACACGGCGACATCGACATTCTGGTTAACAATGCCGGTATTACCCGCGACAACCTGATGATGCGCATGAAAGAGGACGAGTGGCAGTCGATCATCGACACTAACCTGACCTCGGTATTCCGCCTAAGCAAGGCTGTGCTGCGCGCCATGATGAAAAAGCGTAGCGGCCGCATCATTAATATCGGTTCGGTGGTGGGCACCATGGGCAACGCGGGTCAAACCAACTACGCGGCAGCCAAAGCAGGCCTGCTTGGTTTTACTCGCTCTCTAGCGCGTGAAGTGGCTTCTCGCGGCATTACCGTGAACGCAGTAGCACCTGGCTTTATTGAGACCGATATGACCCGCGCGCTGGATGAAAATCAGCGTAAAGGCATTCTAGACCAAGTGCCGATGGCGCGCCTTGGCGACCCTGCTGAGATCGCAAAAACCGTTGGCTTTTTAGCCAGTGAAGATGCTGGTTATATCACCGGCGAAACCTTGCATGTCAACGGCGGCATGTACATGGTTTAAACGATAACTAAGTTATTGTTCAAAAAATTGATTGTTGGTATGGACTGGATAACAATAATCGCCATAATCGTGGTTAGACCACAGTAACAAGGCTTGCAAAGAAACCTTGTTTGAATACACTAACGCAACAACGCAAGAGCGTATTTACTAAGGAAAAATATTGTCATGAGCACAATTGAAGAACGTGTTAAAAAAATCATCGTAGAGCAACTAGGTGTAGGTGAAGACGAAGTTAAAAACGAAGCGTCTTTCGTAGATGACCTAGGTGCTGATTCTCTAGACACCGTTGAGCTAGTGATGGCTTTGGAAGAAGAATTCGACACTGAGATCCCAGACGAAGAAGCTGAAAAAATCACTACCGTTCAAGCTGCAATTGATTACGTTCTGAATAATCAAGACTAATTGCAAGATGGGCGACATTATGTCGCCCGTTTTGATTCCAACCGAAGAAATAAATATCCCCCCGGAGGCACACCCGTGACTAAGCGTAGAGTCGTCGTAACTGGCGTAGGTATGCTATCACCTGTAGGTAATACCGCTGAACAAAGCTGGGAAGCTTTGCTGGCAGGTCAAAGTGGAATCTCGAACATTGAGCATTTCGATACGACTTTGTTCCCAACCCGCTTTGCAGGTTTAGTTAAAGACTTTGACCGCGAGAAGTACATCAGCCGTAAAGACGCGCGCAAGATGGATGAGTTCATCCAGTACGGCGTTGCTGCTGGCCTTATGGCGATGGAAGATGCCTCTCTGGACATCACCGAAGAGAACGCTGAACGCGTTGGCGTTTCTATCGGTTCTGGTATTGGTGGTTTAGGCCTAATTGAACAAAACCACGAGAATTACGTAAAGAATGGGCCACGTAAGATCAGCCCGTTCTTTGTGCCATCTACCATCATCAACATGGTATCTGGCCACTTATCGATTATGAAAGGCCTTAAAGGGCCAAACATCGCGGTGACCACCGCGTGTACCACTGGTGCCCACGCTATCGGCCTTGCGGCGCGTATGATTGCTTATGGCGATGCTGACGTGATGGTTGCTGGCGGTGCAGAAAAAGCGTCTACCCATTTGGGCATGGGCGGTTTTGGTGCTGCTAAAGCGCTGTCTACCCGTAACGACGAGCCACAAAAAGCCAGTCGTCCATGGGATCAAGACCGCGATGGTTTTGTGCTAGGTGATGGCGCTGGTGTGGTGGTACTGGAAGAGTATGAAGCCGCCAAGGCTCGCGGCGCGAAAATCTATGCAGAGCTGATTGGCTTTGGCATGAGTGGCGATGCCTATCATATGACCTCGCCACCAGCAGACGGCGAAGGCGCAGCACGTTCAATGCAGGCTGCGTTGAACGATGCTGACTTGGCACCAGAGCTGGTTGATTACATCAACGCTCACGGCACCTCGACTCCAGCGGGCGATATCGCGGAAACCAACGCGGTTAAGTCCGTATTCGGTGAGCACGCCAAACAAGTGATGGTAAGCTCGACCAAATCGATGACTGGACACTTGTTGGGCGCAGCTGGCGCAGTGGAGGCGATCATCTCGGTACTGAGTATTCGCGACCAAGTTGCACCGCCGACCATCAACTTGGAGAACCCAAGTGAAGGCTGCGATCTGGACTACGTAGCTGGCCAAGCGCGTAAAGCCAAAATCGATTACGCACTGTCGAACTCGTTCGGCTTTGGCGGTACCAACGGCACACTGTTGTTTAAACGCGTAAGCGATTAAACTAAAACAGAATATTGAGTAATGAGCCTGATGTTCGCATCAGGCTTTTTTGTTTTTGGGGTAGCAGATCTTGTTTGTTGATTCAGTAGGCTTGCGTGACCGCGCGTTGCAATATGGCGACGGCTTCTTTACCACCATCTTGGTCGAGAAGGGGCAACTGTGTTTGTGGGACTATCATCAAGCCCGGCTGGTCAGCCATGCCCAAACACTGGGGATAAGCCTGCCCGACATAGAGCAAATTAAAGCTGAACTAAACGCGCGGGTGAACGAGTGCTCAAGGGGCGTGTTAAAGCTGTTGGTATCACGCGGTGAAGGCGGTAGGGCGTACAGCCCCACAGGGGCGAATGAGCCTGCGCTGGCTGTATATTTATCTGACTATCCAAGTCATTATCAGCAGCTTCAGTCTAAAGGATTACGCTTGGCTGATAGCGAACAGCCCCTTGCCAGCGGCGGGCAAATAACAGGTTTAAAGACCCTTAACCGATTGGAGCAAGTGTTGCTTCGCCGCGACGCTGAGCGCTTGAATGTTGATGAATTAGTCTGCACCGACATTCGCGGCAACCTCGTCGAAGGGGTAAGCGCCAATATCTGCTTTCGCTCCGGCAACACAGTGTATGTGCCCGCGCTAAGCCTTGCTGGAATAAAAGGCGTTCAGCGCCAATGGATGATAGATAATCTTGAGGTGTCGCCGTTCACCTTGGTGATTGACGAATTTCCCATCGCTCAACTGCGCGAGGCCGAAGAAATCATCGTCAGCAATGCCATTTTGCAGTTTGCTCCGGTAAAATCCTACAACCAACGACACTACGACGATTTTTCTGCAACACAATGGCTTCTCTCTGCCGTTAACACATTATGATAAAAAAGATAATTTTCGCCCTGATCGCGTTAGGGCTGGTACTGGCTACGGCTGCTTTTTCCGCTAAACGCTTCGTCGTCCAACAATGGCAGTTGCCACGAGACGCCCAAGTAACCCAAGTGACCGTTAACCCTGGTGACACCTACTACGCTGTTGCGAGCCGGGTGTTTGAACAATCCTTTGCCGGTGAATGGTGGCTACGCGCTTGGTTCCGCTTTAACCCTGAAACTGCTGGTGTGCGCAGCGGCACCTTTGCTGTCGACTCATCGCTAAGCCTGGAAGGTCTAAGTGATGTGCTGAGAAACGGCACCGAGATCCAACTTCAGGTAACCCTTGTGGAAGGCGAAACCTTCCAGCAGTTTTGGCAAAAGCTTAACGGCACCGAAGGGATCGTTGCCAGTGAGCTGACAGAGACTGAGGTCGCAGAACTGCTTGGCTCCGAGCGAGAAAAGTTAGAAGGCTTGCTGTTGCCTGAAACCTACTTCTTTGTCACTGATACACCCGCAGAAGAGATCGTAAAACGCGCTTATCAGGCATTGGAACAAGTGCTTGAAGCGCAATGGCAGGCTCGCGCTGAAGACCTGCCGATCAACAACGCTTACGAGGCCCTAATCTTAGCGTCGATCATCGAGAAAGAGACGGGTGCAAAGCATGAGCGTCCGCGTATCGCCTCGGTATTTGTTAATCGACTAAATATTGGTATGCGGCTGCAAACTGATCCCACCGTTATCTATGGTATGGGCGATCGCTATAACGGTCGGATCCGTCGCGCCGATTTACGCGAGGCCACGGCTTACAACACCTACGTCATCCCGGCGCTGCCGCCTACGCCGATTGCCATGGCAAGCGAAGACGCGATCCATGCGGCGCTCAACCCCGAACACAGCCCGTATTTTTACTTTGTGGCCAAGGGTGGCGGTGAACACTATTTTTCAAAAACGCTTAATGAGCACAACCGTGCTGTAAGAAAGTACATCTTGGGTAAGTAATATGACCGGTAAGTTTATCGTTATTGAAGGCCTTGAAGGAGCCGGCAAAAGTACTGCAGTGACCGCCGTTGAGCACTGGCTCGAGCAGCGCGGTATTCACTACCGTTGCACCCGCGAGCCCGGCGGTACACCGCTGGCTGAAGGTATCCGCCAGTTAGTGAAGCACGGCGTGGATGACGATATCCCCAGTAGCAATACCGAGCTACTGCTGATGTACGCCGCGCGTGCCCAACTCGTCGATACCGTTATCCAGCCAACACTGAGTGAAGGTATCTGGGTGATTGGTGATCGCCATGATTTAAGCTCGCGCGCCTACCAAGGTGGCGGCCGAGAGTTGGGGCTAAACAAGCTTAGCCAGTTAAAGCAGCTTGCCATTGAAGATTTCGAGCCTGATCTGACTTTGTATCTGGACATCGACCCGCGTATAGGCCTCGAGCGAGCGCGCAGTCGCGGCGCTCTGGATCGAATTGAGAAGCAGCATATTGCGTTTTTCGACCGCGCCCGTGAAGTCTATTTAGCCGAAGCGGAAACTAACCCGCGCGTTGTCAGAATCGATGCCAGCCAAGATATGCAGGCTGTTGCCGAGGCCATCGCGCAGGCTTTGAGTCAGCAACTAGGATAAGCGTATATGAGTGGTCCGTGGTTAACCCCAGTTTGGCGTCAGCTTAGCAGTGCACTTAGCCAGCAACGCTTTCCTCAAAGCACCTTGTTGCGAGGAAGCGAAGGCTTGGGCATTGAGGCGATGGCCGAGTATTGCGCCAAGGCCCTACTATGCGAAACCCAAAGTGGACGTGCATGTAACCGCTGCAAACAATGCCAGCTGGTTGACTCCGGCACCCATCCGGGTGTATTTCGTCTTGGTGTGGAAGAGAGCGTTAAGGTTGATGATATTCGTCGGCTAAATCGTTGGGCGCAGCAGTCTTCTTCGGTGGGAGCGGCCAAAGTTGCCTTGCTATATGGCGCAGGTCAGCTCAATGAGGCATCGGCCAACGCCTTCCTCAAGACACTGGAAGAACCCAACGCAAATACCTTCTTTGTCTTGCTCAATCTAGAAACCAAGCAGCCAATCTCGACGGTGCTGAGTCGTTGTGTTCAACTTACCGTGTCACAACCCACCGAAGCTCAATTGTTGGCTTGGCTATCGGAGCAAGGCATTACAGTGCCCGATGACTTTGCGCTGTATTACCGGGTGGCGCAAGGCAGCCCAGAGGCGCTCAAGCAGTTACTCGAAGAAGACAAAGCCGAGTTTGAGAAGGTCGTGAATGCCTTCACTGCGATACCTTTTAGCGCCGAGCCGCTGGTTGCCCACATAAGCAAATACGCTAACGCTTTGGATTGGTCGCTACAGCTGCTGCAATTTGCGCTTCGCTGTAAACTGTCTAACCAAACGAGCACCGCATTGTCTGCATTGATTTCTCATCATTCCATCGCGTCGCTGCAAAGCTGTCATAGCGATCTGCTAGCCTTAAGACAGGCCCAATATCAGGTGTCGGGTCTCAATCTGGCGCAGCAGCTATATCCGATTTTCGCCCAACTAGAGAGATAACCTTGTTAGTAGATTCCCATTGCCATCTGGATCGTTTGAACTTTAACGATCTACACGACGGCGTTGCCGATGTTCTAGAAAAAGCCAAGCAGCAGGGGGTAGAGCATTGCTTGGCGGTCGCCACCTCGTTGGAGGCATTTCCACAAATGATGGACTGCATTGGTGATTTTCCTCAGGTGTTTGCCTCCTGTGGTATGCATCCGCTGTATGTGCAAGATCATCAGTATCTGCAGCAAGCTCATCGAGAATTGGCCGCAGATCCCCGCGTGGTCGCCATCGGTGAAACGGGGTTGGACTACTACTACACGCCGGAAACCAAGCCTGAGCAAAAGCGTGTATTTGCTGAACAGATTGAGTTAGCGGTCGAGCTCGATAAGCCACTAATTATCCATACCCGTGATGCCAAGCAAGACACGCTAGATTTGCTCAAGCAACATGGTGCTGAGCGCTGCGGTGGCGTACTACATTGCTTTACTGAAGACTTGGATATGGCAGAAGCCGCTATCGAACTGGGCTTTTATATTTCTTGCTCCGGTATCGTTACCTTTAACTCGGCCAAAAAGTTACAGCAGGTGTTTGCTCAGCTGCCCTTAGAGCGCTTGCTGGTTGAAACGGACAGCCCCTATCTCGCACCAGTGCCGCATCGCGGCAAAGAGAACCAACCGGCGTATACCCGTGAAGTCGCCCATTTTCTGGCTCGGCTGAAAGGGGTATCGATGCCGGAGTTGGCGGCACAAACCACCGACAACTTTTTCCGCTTGTTTAAGCTGGCTGAAAAGCAAGTTTAGAGAGGGGGGCAGATAAAAAATCGCTCCACTCTAATCCATGAGCGGAGCTTAGGGGAATGGCCCGTGGGCACGGGCCTTTGCGCTAACTTGTAGCATTAAGACTAGTTGAGAATGGATATTTTTCAACGTCGAGTTTTCAACTTCATCAAGCATGCATTTTCGCGATTACGACAGCTGATCATAATTGCGAACCAGATCTCTAGGCAGGCTGTTCTTTAGCTTGTTTTTCACCCATTTTGCCATGCCAATCGGTGTGCCTTGATAGCACACAACCAGCTCGCCCTTATGGTTGTTGGGGTAGGGGACATCACGCCCCGCAAAGTACAATTTTGCCTGTTCAATGTCTAAGTCGACACGGTTAATCTCTGCACTGCTTGCCAACGACGTCGCAAACTCATGGCTCATTTTGAAACCCACTTTTAGCAGCTCGCCTAGACGGATACCTATCCGCTGAAAACGCATCTCGTCAGTTAACGGCAGGATTGCGTTGGGAAACAGCCAAAGCTCTTTGTCGCGGCTAAACACCGTATGGCTGTTCGGTAGAGTCAGGCCAAACTGTTTGCGCAAGTAGTTGGAAAGCTCTTGCAGAGGCTTATTAGCGAGCGGCTTAAAAGGAAGTGGCTTTAGCTTTTTCTCTATAGGCTCTGGGGTCAACTCGCTATCGCTGCGGGTGAAAGCAGAGAGGAAAAAACCTTCGCTGTCGTATACATGGGGCCACACATGCAGATAACCTTCGGGTGTGGCGCTAAGCGCTGCGCCTTCGAACAAACCAGACAGATCAATCGGTGTTAATGCATCGGGATAGCGCTCCATGATCGCGTTGATCACGCCTTGATTTTCTAAAGGATTGAGAGTGCAGGTTGAGTAGACCAGCGTACCGCCGGGTTTAAGCGCTTGCAGAGCACTTTCAAATAGGGTGACCTGTAGTTCGGCAGTCTCTTCTACGTGCTGTAGGCTCCAGTTCTTCAAAGCGTCGGGATCTTTACGCAGCGTGCCTTCACCAGAGCAAGGAGCATCGAGCAAAATTGCATCGAAGGACTTGGGCGTCCAGCTACCGAACACCTCAGCGCTAAAATGGCTGATGGCCACGTTGTTTACCCCGCAGCGCTGAAGGTTCGCCGATAACACCTTAATGCGGCTGGCGGAGTATTCGTTGGCAACCAGTGCGCCTTGGTTTGCCATCAATGCGGCGATCTGCGTGGTCTTCGAGCCCGGGGCTGCTGCTGCGTCCAACACCACGCTTTCTTCATCAAAAGAGTAGTGTGCTGCCAGAGCTGCAACTGGTAACATGGAGCTCGCCTCTTGAACATAGAACTGTCCAGCGATGTGTTCCAAGTTGTTACCGATACTCACAGAATCCGCCGGAAGCTCTACCCAGAAGCCGTCTTCACACCAAGGAATAGGGGTTAATTGCCAACCCAGCTCATTCGCGCGGGCCATAAACACCTCACGGCTGCGCTTAAGTGGGTTAAGACGAATGCTGGTGCGCAGCGGTCGCGAGTTGTAATCGAGCATCTCAGCGAGCTGCTGCTCGTCGGGCAGTGCCTGCTTGAGCAGCTCAAGCAGGTCTTGCGGGTAACTTGGGTTCAAAGTGTTCTTATTGGTTTGGAATTGAGGGCGACCATTTTAACCAAGTTTTGTCAAAAGTGGGGCTTAAAGTGAACTCAAAGCCAGCTGTTACAGCGTCGGCAAAGGGAACGCTCTCCGGTGTTGCGAAGGCCAGGCCACCTTTGACTAGGGTTTCCAGAGAGTCCATATGTAAATCTGCACCGCCAAACCCTAATGAGAAGTCCACGCCCGAGGCCTGCCAGAACACACTGTTGGCGCGGACCAGGTGGCGATACTCTGGCTCAATCATTACCTCTGCCACAATGCCCGAGCCATCGCTAATCACCCGGGTACTTAGGATCCGGCCGACCGCTTGCTGTTTGTAGAGAAGCGGCGAATCAGCGCTAACACTGGCTAAATGAACCGCTTTTACCCGTATCAACAAGGCTTCGTCGCTATAACGGGGAGGGCGGGCGGCTAGCTCAAACTGCTGGATAGGGCGTCCGTGGCCGGGTCTGGCTTCGATGTAATTTCCGGTAATCAGGTTGCCCAGGTTCTTTGCTCCTTCTAACGATAGCTCTGTGGTTTCTAGCCAGTAACGGCTTTGCTCACGGGCAAAGTGTTTGGAGTAGGGGTGATAGAGCTCCGCGTCTAGCTCAAAATGGGACAAGTTGTCTGCCAGATGTACCTGTTTAACCCGGCCTATCTGTTTTCCTAAATAACGGATCGCAGCACCAGGCTTCAAGCCCTGCGCATGCTCTGCAATTAGCGTGACATTAAGCCGGCGTTGCAGAGCATCCTCCTTAGTGCTGAACAAGCGAGGCAACGATAGTTTGGGAAGTTGCTCCAGGTTCTCGAACGCGATGCCACCCAGCGCGATGGAGCGCAGAGATTCGCTCTGTAAAGACACGCCGTTGGTGTTTATCTCAAGGTTCACCCCCGAGGCATGCCAGAAACGGGAGTAGTCGGTGACTAAGGCGCGGTGCTCACCATAGATGTCGATGTCGATGCTCACATCTTGTTGTGAAGTTAACTGATAAGCTACCACTTCCCCAACTTGCAGCTGCTTAAAATACACCGGGCTGCCGACCGATAACGAGCCAAGCCTTTCTGTGCGAAGGCTTACACGCTTGGGGGCGCTGCTTGGACGCTGGTGTTCATGGGCGTCATGTTTGGAGGCAAACAGCCGCTGCTCAGTGGGGGGGGGTGTCGACTCCATGTAATCAAGCGCAATGGGGCTGGCAATAAACGAGCGGATCCCACCCGAGCTAATATCCAGACCAAACAAGCTCGCTTCGACCTCTAGCGGCGAGACGATATGGAAGTAACTCTTATCGTTAAGTAGGCTTAGGTAAGGCTTTTCAAGGTAGATCTCGATATCGAACTCATTGCCATCGAGGCGAATATCCAAGATACCTCCAACAGGAAACCCCCGATATATAACCACGGAGCTGGCTTCTATGCCGTGCAACTGGCTGGCATTGAGTACCAGCGTTTGGGCCCCGGGTGGCGCTTGTTTGGCACTGCTCAGGGTAAAACTTTGTGCCGGGGCACCGCTGCCGGGATAGACCCCAATGTCTATGCCACCGAGCAAGCCTTCCAGGTGTTTAACACCTTCTAGTCCTATCTGAGGCTGTAATCGACGCAGCTCGGTGTCCTCTTTAAACAGCGAGATGTATTCGCTTTTCACACTAAAGCTGAGTAAGTAGTGATCTTGCTGATAGTCGACTTGTCGCAGCAGGCCAACCTCCGCGCCCTTATAGCGCAGTCGGGTCCTGTCTACATTAAGACCTTCCACAGTATCAGTGACGACTGACACGCGGCTTAGCCGGGTTGCCGCGTCGCGTCCTTCGAATAGGGTGAAGTGTTGACCTGCGCGGGCTTGCAAACCCTGATCGGGACTATCGAAGGCAACACCGCCAAGTATCAGGCTAGCCAAGCTCTCGCTTTGTAGGCGCATACCTTGGAGGGAGATATCGGCGTCGATACCCGATACGTCCCAAAAGCGGGAATGGTCTTTTACCAAGTGCGCGTATTCAGGCTTAACCAGCAGGTCCATCACTACGCTGTGGTCGTCATCAAGTTGATAGCGCTTTACTTCGCCCACCGGGATTTTCTTGAAATAAATTGGCGAGCCGACATCCAAGGAGCCGAGCTCGTCAGCCCGAAGGTGCAGCAGCAGGCCTTTGCCGTCGATACGCGTAGGTGGCTCGGGGACGGCGACAAAGCTAAGGGCTGGCTCGCCTTCATTGTATTGCAGCTCGATGTAGTTACCGCCCACCAAGGCATCCAGGCCGCTGATTTCAGTCAGTGATGCTTTAGGGGAGACCAGCCAAAATATACTGTGTTCGGTGAGCAACTGCTCGGCATCCCGGTCGATTTCCGCCTCTAACTGAACGCCGGTCAGCGATTCATTGAGGTTCACCTTGGTGACGACGCCGATATCCAAGCCCTGATAATAGATGTGGGTTTGACCTGCCACGATGCCTTGAGCAGAAGCAAAATCGATGGTGATCGGGACACCGGCTTCGCTCCAAGTTTTGTAAAGCAGCCAAATCGCCATGCCCAATGCAATGATTGGCAGCAGCCAAATAGGTGAGATAATGCGTTCTTTGCGGGTTACTGCTTGTTGGCTCACGTTTGATAGTCCCAAATTAAACGGGTGTCGAGGGTCTTTGCGGCAAATAAAGTGAGGACCACGGCCAGGCCAAACGCCGTAGCCCCGGGGCCTGCGGCAACATCGATGATCTTGTGGTGACTGAACACCGCAATCATGATGGACAACACAAACAGGTCTAGCATCGACCAGCGGCCTATAAAATCGATAAAACGGAACATCTGCACGCGTTGGCGGTCACTTAGCTCAATGTGCATATGCAAACTCGCTAAAATCAGCGCTAAGCCCACTAACTTGGCAAACGGGACCACAATACTGGCGATAAACACTACGCTGGCAACAACAGGCATATCGCTTTGAAACAGATTGATGATGCCCGACATAATCGTTTCGGGTTTAGGTGCACCTCGGGTGCTAAGTACGGTAATCGGTAGTAGGTTGGCTGGAACAAGCGCGATGGTTGCGGTGATGATCAGCGCCCACGTCTTTTGAATACTGTATGGGATCCGAGAGTGGGTACGCATACTGCAGCGAGGGCAGTGCTTTTCCGCGATAGGCTGAACGAAGTGACAGTGAGGGCACAGTTTAAGTCCTGCTTGCTTAGCTGATGGCTGCATATCGCTCCCAAAACCGCTGGCTATCTATTCCTAGCAACAAGCGCCCGGAAAATACAATGGTGAGGCAAATACTCCACAATCCCCAGCCCAGTTTAATATCTGATAATTCAATCAGTTTTACCAGAGACACGATAAAACTGACTAGAAACACTTCGAGCATACTCCAGTGAATCAATGAGTCTTGATAATGCAGCATCGACGCTAAGCCCGGTGTCTTGCGTTTCTGCATTAGTAAAAAGGAGTTGATTGCGACTAAGGAGAACACTGCCACGGGTGCCACCACGCTAGCTAACAGCACCACACCACCAACAAAGTAATAGCCGTTATCGAACAGCAAAATTGTCCCTTCCAAGATATTGGCATGGCTTTCCGAGCCGAGAAAATCGAAGCTGAGTAGCGGATAAAGGTTGGCGATAATCAAGGTAATCAGACAGGCGAGAGACAAGGCCAGCGTTTCTGAGAACTGCAGCGACTTACTGCTTTTGAGTTTGTGCCCACAGCGCGGGCAATGGAGTGCATTGCCTTCGCTTAATTCTGGCAACTGAGAGATCACCAGATCACAACTCGGGCAAATGCAAAGGTCATGTGGCCTTTGTGGCATGGTTTCAGTCCGCTGAGAGCTATCGATGTTGAGTGCCCAGATAAGCAGTTAGATAAGCAATAAATTGTTTTAATTACAATAGACTAGCACAAGGCCGGTGAATAGTGCACAATGACCAGTATATATATACAGTATTCGGAGGCAGCAGTGGCTGTAATTGTAAAGTATGTTGTTGAGCGCAATGGTGAAGAAAAAATGACATTTACGTCGAAAAAGGAGGCTGACAACTACGACAAAATGCTGGATATTGCCGATCAGCTTAACCTGATGCTCAAGCATGCAGAGCCTGAATTGCAAGACGCGGTGGCAGAAAACCTTAGCCTGTTCTTGGCTAGCCATCAAAAATCGCTGCAGTTGTTGCTAAAAGGAAAAGCTTTCGACGAAATCCAATTAGAGGAGAATGCGGAGTGACCGCTTCATTCGACTATCAACTTCTGGCCCAGCAGGTAAACAGCCTGCTTGATCCGGCTTTGCCACGCACCACCAACCTGGCAAATTTTTCGGCGTTATTGTTTGACGCGCTGGGTGAGTTGAACTGGGCTGGCTGCTACCTTTATCACGCTGAGCGAGACCAACTCGTGTTGGGGCCATTCCAAGGAAAGCCCGCTTGTACCCTGATTCCGGTTGGTCGTGGCGTGTGTGGCAGTGCCTATCAACAAGCGACAACATTGCGGATAGATGACGTACATCAGTTTGAAGGGCATATTGCCTGCGATGCAGCCAGCGAGTCTGAAATTGTTATTCCGTTGTATGCAAACGAGCAGCTGATCGGGGTAATCGATATTGATAGTCCTGTTAAGCAGCGATTTAGCGAACACGACCAACGAGGCTTGGAGCTAGTGGTTAGAACACTAGAAAAATCCTTAGGTGACGCGGATTTTTAATGGTAATTAACCTCGCGCTCTCTATAATAGCCCGAATCAGCAAAATCACGCTGTGATTATAGATGTACAAAGAAAGGTCAACATGGAACAAACGAACAAACTGAAAAATAGCAAAGAGGTTATTCAGTACTTAGCTAGCCAATTCCCCGAATGCTTCTCTGTAGAGGGCGAGGCTAAGCCTCTTAAAATCGGCATTTTTCAGGATCTGGCTGAACGTCTGAAAGACGATGAGCGGGTTAGCAACACTGTTCTGCGTAGCGCACTTCGTCAATACACCTCAAGCTGGCGCTATCTGCATGGCGTTAAACTTGGCGCTAACCGCGTGGATCTCGACGGTAAAGAAGGCGATGCTATTGAAGCGTCACACGTAGAGCACGCGCAGAAAACCCTCAAAGAAAGCAAAGAAAAAGCCTTTGCTGCCAAGAAAGCCAAGCAACAAGCCCAAAAGGCACAGGGCGAAGGCGATAAGAAGCCAGCTCCAGCCCGTCGTGCTCGTACTCAAAAACCCGTTAGCAGCAAGCGTAATGCACCAAGCGCACCTAAGCCTAAGCTGACTCAAGTTAGCCAAGATCAACTGCAAGTTGGCCTTGCGGTTAAGGTATTGGTCGGTAAGTCGCCGATGCCAGGTGAAGTTGCAGAAGTGACAAAAGACGGTATTGCTGTAAAACTTAATTCTGGAATGCTGGTAAAAGTTAAACCAGAACACGTTGTATCTTAAATCTTAACGGGGCAGTGCCTATGAGAAAGTTTTGTGTTGGCTTGGGGGTGCTGCTAAGCAGCCTAAGCTTTGTTGTTCTTGCTCAAACTCCAACGATTGGCAAGCAAGACTTGCCGGTTCTCAGCCAACAAAGTCAGCACGCGACTGCCGCTAAACGAATAAGTGCACTGTATACACGCTCGCACTATCGCAGCGTTCCTTTCGATGACGAGCTATCTAGCGAGTTTTTCGACAAGTACCTCCAACAGCTTGATTTCAATCGCTCTCTATTCTTAGAGAGCGATATTGAAGGCTTTGAGCAATACCGCTCGCAATTGGACAACTATGTACCTAAAGGCCGCTTGGATCCTTTGTACACCATGTTCAACCTCTCCATTCAGCGTCGCTATGAACAGCTTGAGTACTCCTTGGCCTTGCTTGATGAGCCTATGCAGTTCGAGTCTGATGAGCGCTATCAGTTCGATCGTAGCGAAGCTAACTGGCCGAAAGACACTGCAGAGTTACGCGACCTGTGGCGTAAGAAAGTTAAATACGACGCACTGAGCTTGGCACTTGCAGGGCGCGAATGGCCAGCGATCGTGGAAACACTGGGCAAACGCTACAACAGTGCGATTAAGCGTCTAACCCAAACCACCAGTGAAGACGCCTTCCAAACCGCAATGAATGCCTACTCTCGCAGCATTGAACCGCACACCAGTTATCTGTCTCCGCGTAATGCTGAGCGCTTTAAGATGGAGATGAATCTATCGCTGGAAGGTATCGGTGCAGTGCTACAGGCTGAAGATGACTACACGGTGATCCGCAGTTTGGTACCTGGCGGTCCAGCAGCCCTGAGTAATCAAGTGAAGCCAGATGATCGCATCATCGGTGTCGGCCAAGAAAAGGGCGAAATCGTTGATATTATCGGTTGGCGTTTGGACGATGTCGTTGAGTTGATTAAAGGCCCCAAAGGGACAACCGTTCGACTGGAAATATTAGGCGGTGCCAGTTCGAGCAACGCTAAGCCACGAGTAATCGAAATCGTCCGAGACAAAGTTCGCTTGGAAGATCGCGCAGCTAAAGCCAAGGTGATTGAGGTTGACGGTAAAAAGGTTGGCGTGCTTGAGATCCCAAGTTTCTATGTGAACCTGAGTGAAGACGCAAAAGCAGAACTTGCCACCCTCGGTGATGTTGAAAGCTTAATCGTCGACTTACGTGGCAACGGAGGCGGTGCGCTTACCGAGGCCACTGCGCTTACCGGTTTGTTTATTAAAGAAGGTCCAGTTGTCCAAGTTCGTGATCAGCTAGGCCGGGTATCCGTAAACAGCGATAACAACGGCTCTGTTGCTTACAATGGACCGATGGTGATTCTGGTTGACCGCTACAGTGCATCCGCTTCAGAGATCTTTGCTGCCGCACTGCAAGACTACGGTCGTGCGTTGGTTGTAGGTGAGCAAACCTACGGCAAAGGCACCGTGCAGCAGCATCGTGGTATCGGTCGCATCTATGATTTGTACGAAAACCCACTGGGACACGTGCAGTACACCATTGCTAAGTTCTACCGGATTAACGGTGGCAGCACGCAACACCGCGGGGTTATCCCAGACGTTATTTACCCGTCACCACTGTTGCCTGAAGAAACTGGTGAGAGTGTCGAAGACAATGCACTGCCTTGGGATCAGATCCAGCCAGCAAGTTATGACCGGGTGGGGAACTTGGCGAGCTTGGTTAAGGCGCTCAACGACAAACATAGCGCGCGCATCGAAGTTGATCCCGAGTTCCAATATATACTCACTGACATTCAAGAGTTTCGTGAGGAGCGCGAGCAGAAATCAGTTAGCTTAAACCAGCAGGAACGTATTACCTTGCGCGATCAGAAGGAACTGAAGCAACTTGAGCGACTCAACGAGCGTTTGGCACGGATGTCGTTGCCAAAGGTTGAGGACGTCGATGACCTTCCTGAAGATGTAGAGTTCGAAGATGCATTCTTGACCGAGGCTGCCAAGATTGCGCTCGACTTCAATGCACTCAGTTCAGCGTCTTAAGTGTTTTGTTTAGACACTCAAAAAGCCACCCAGTAGGGTGGCTTTTTTGTATGTGAAACGGCGAGTTGAAACGGTGAATTACTTACGTCGTTTAAACTTTCGTGCCAGGTATACCATGCCGATGAGTAATGCTATGTAATACACACCCTGACTGAAGTAGACCGCGAGATCTTCTTTAGCGGGGAGGGAGACATGCTCCCAGAAATTTAGAACCACGTCGGTTTTACCCGAATCAATGATCATCCAGACCAAAACCGCTAAACACACAGCGATAAATAACACATTTTGCATTGCTTGTTGCTACTCCATGTAACGCCGGTTAGGTGCTACTACGAAAAGGTGCTGTAGTTTAACAGCATGGTTTGGAGAAGGATGTGATTTATGTGTAGTTATGAGAGCGAGGCAGTTTGTGGATTTGAGTTTACTAAGAAAATAAGCGGGTTCAGTTCGTAGCACGTTTATTGAGTGTTGAGTTTCTACAAAAGGGCTAAACGCGAAAGCCTACTTTCTAAAACGAATTTGTTGCGGTGCTGGATTTGAACTGGCGAGCTTCGCGCTCTTATAGAGAGTTGAGCCCGATGGCTGATTTTGTACAAAAATTTGGTTGCGGGTGCTGGATTTGAACCAACGACCTTCGGGTTATGAGCCCGACGAGCTACCAGACTGCTCCAACCCGCGTCCGAAGAGGG
>NZ_KE386910.1:207042-243100 GCF_000429485.1 Aliagarivorans marinus DSM 23064
CCAACGACCTTCGGGTTATGAGCCCGACGAGCTACCAGACTGCTCCAACCCGCGTCCGAAGAGGGTGATAAGTTTTGATTCTTTATCGAGAATTGCTTGCGATTGCTGAATTTAATCAACGACCTTCGCGTTTTTATAGAGAGCTGAGCCCGAAAGCTGCGTATCTACAAAAGAGTTGGTTGCGGGGGCCGGATTTGAACCGACGACCTTCGGGTTATGAGCCCGACGAGCTACCAAGCTGCTCCACCCCGCGTCAACGGAGGCGAATACTATAGACATGGCAGGGTGATTACAAGGAGTAAATTGAAATCAATGAGAGTTTGACCAACAAATGACCTAAACTGGGTGTTTTGTTTACATAACCAACGGATCTAGCATCGAATTTTCTATTGAATGTAGCAAATCCCTTTTGGATGTCAGTGAGTTATGTAAGAACCAATGTGTGCCGCATCGCCTTTGGTTGCGGTGTAGTAACTTCCACTAGTCGTATCTACAGCTATGTTTAATAGGGTGCCTGAGTTCGATGATTCAGCTGTGCTTTATGCTACTGATTTATGACGAAACAGGTATAATCGCCGCACCGAAAATAATGAGTAACACCATGGCCGATTTTTTTGCGAGTACCGCAAAAGGTTTAGAAAACCTTTGTCTAGAAGAACTTCAATCACTTGGAGCAGAGAACTGCCGTCAGCGTGTTGCTGGCGTGAGCTTCGAGTGTGACTGGCCCACGGTGTACAAGATTGCGCTTTGGACGCGGTTTGCTTCACGCATTATGCTTCGCTTGGTTGAAACAGAGATCCGCGATGCGCGAGCCTTGTACCGGGCTGCCCACGAGATCAACTGGCAACGTTACTTCACCACTGCGGAAAGCTTTGCGGTTACCTTCAATGGCACCAACGATTTTATTAGCAACAGCCAGTTTGGCGCCTTGACCATTAAGGATGCCATCGTCGACCACTTTACGAGGTTTCACGACGAACGTCCCAATGTAGAACGTCAAGACCCTGATGTGCGCATCGTAGCGCGTTTGGCCAACAACTTTTTAGCAATTTCGTTAGATATCGTCGGTCAACCACTTCACCGCCGAGGTTATCGCACCGAGCAGGGCGAAGCGCCGCTTAGAGAAAATCTCGCTGCAGCCGTGGTTGCTCGCAGCAAGTGGACCGAAGAGTATATGGTCGATCCGATGTGTGGCTCGGGCACCTTGCTCATTGAAGCGGCGTTGGCTGCCTACGACATAGCGCCGGGTTTGAACCGTCCTTTCGCACTCACAAAGCTGAAAAACTACGATGAGCAAGCTTGGTCTGATGTTAAGGACGAGGCACAGCAACGCGCACAATCAGGTAAGGCTAATGCCAGCCAGAAACTGATTGGCTATGACAGCGACAAACGAATGGTTGCGATTGCGAAAGCGAATATTGAGCGCGCGGGTCTCTCTGAGTTTATCTCCGTTCACACTCACGACGCCGCCGATATCGCGCCAGCGCCAAAAGCAAAGGGACTGATTCTAAGTAACCCGCCTTACGGTGAACGTTTGGGAGAACTAACCAAGCTTGTAGGACTATTCTTGTCGCTCGGTGCTGGGATCAAACAGCACTACGCAGGCTGGCGAGTGGCATTGTTCTCTGGGTCACCGGAACTACTTGATTACCTGCGTATGCGCGCTGATAAGCAATACAAGTTTTTCAATGGTGCACTGGAGTGTACGCTAAAGCTCTACCAAGTCGGTGAGGGTGAGCAATCTCAGCAACGTCTATACGCTGAAGATTTTGTAAACCGACTAAAGAAGAACCAGAAGAAGCTGGGCAAATGGCTTAAACGCGAAGAGCTAGGTTGTTATCGCCTTTACGATGCGGATCTGCCAGAGTACAACGTTGCAGTGGATGTTTACCAAGATCATTGGGTTGTTCAGGAGTACCGCGCACCAAAATCCATCGATGCGAATAAAGCGCGCCGTAGGATGATGGATTTGCTGACTGGCATCGTGCAAAGCGGCTTAGTCGATAATGACAAGCTGATTATCAAACAGCGGCAGCAGCAAAAGGGCAAGCAGCAGTACCAGCGAAATGCCAATGAGCGTGAACGTATGGTTGTCAGTGAATATGGTGCCCAGTTCTATGTCAACCTGACCGACTACCTGGACACTGGTTTGTTCTTGGACCACCGTAATATGCGCCATTACATCCAGCAGAACGCTAAGGGCAAAGCGGTACTAAACTTGTTTGCCTACACCGGCAGCGCCAGTGTTCACGCAGCGATAGGCGGCGCCGAGAAGGTGACAACGGTTGATATGTCCAACACCTATCTCAACTGGGCGAAGGATAATTTCCGCCTCAACAAGCTGAGTGTGGTTAAGCACGACTTTGTGCGTGCCGACTGCTTGGCTTGGCTCGGGAAGGCAACCCAGACCTTCGATTTGATTTTCCTCGATCCCCCAACGTTTTCTAACTCTAAGAAGATGGAGGACGCCTTCGATGTGCAACGCGACCACGTCGATCTGATTGCTCAAGCGGTAGCAAGGCTGAACAACGATGGCCAGCTGATTTTCTCCAACAACAAACGTCAGTTTAAGATGGAGCAGGCCGCCATCGACGAGATGGGATGCAAAGTTGAAAACATCTCCAAGCAATCACTGTCGCCTGATTTCGAGCGTAACAAGCATATTCATAACTGCTGGTTGATTACTAAAAACTAGGACCATGGAACGATCTTCCGACTATACGCTTTACGGCACCGACGGGTGCCATCTTTGTGAACAGGCCCAAGCACTGATGGAGCAAATCGGTGCTGTGGATTACTGTTCGACCGACATCATTGATAATGACGATGACTTGGCTCGATACCGGGTTGTTATCCCCGTGTTAAAGCATAATCAGAGCGAACGTGAACTGCTTTGGCCATT
Organism: Aliagarivorans marinus DSM 23064; assembly: GCF_000429485.1. Taxonomy (GTDB): domain Bacteria; phylum Pseudomonadota; class Gammaproteobacteria; order Enterobacterales; family Celerinatantimonadaceae; genus Aliagarivorans; species Aliagarivorans marinus. The sequence goes on from NZ_KE386910.1 coordinate 209,945, forward strand.
CGATATCACCACTCTCAACGCATTTTTGGAACAATGTAGTGCTAATTAACCTTCAGGATGCCTTTCTGGCTTATGGCGATACGCCACTTTTAAATCAAGCAAACCTGCAGATTAACGCAGGAGAGCGAGTCTGTTTAGTGGGGCGTAACGGCGCTGGCAAGAGTACCTTGCTTAAGGTCATCGAGGGCGAGGTCAAACTCGACGATGGTCAGCGACAAATCGTTAACGACGTAGTGATAAGCCGCCTTCAACAAGACCCGCCAACTGCTACCGATCAAACCATCTTCGAATATGTCGCAGAGGGGCAACCCGAGTTAGCCGGTTTATTGGCTGAGTACCATGAGCTATCGTCGTCTATTGGGAGCAACTCATCTGATGCGGCGTTAAAACGGCTTGATCGTTTACAGCACCAGCTAGAATCGAATGACGGGTGGGCATTTGACTCGCAAATCCAACGGGTGCTGACAACCTTAAAGCTCGAAGGGGACGCCAAGTTAAAAGGTCTCTCCGGCGGCTGGCTGCGTAAAGTTGCCTTAGCTAAGGCGCTGGCCAGCAACCCTGATATTCTGCTGCTCGATGAGCCGACCAACCACCTGGATATCTCAACCATTCAATGGCTTGAAGAGTTCCTGCTTACTCAACGCATTAGCTTGGTGTTTATCAGCCACGACCGGGCGTTTATCCACAAAATTGCAACGCGCATTGTCGATATCGACCGCGGCGTTCTCACCTCTTGGCCGGGCAACTATCAGGCCTACCTGGAAGGCAAGGCCGAATGGCTGCGTGTGGAAGAAGAGCAGAACGCCCAGTTCGATAAGAAGCTCGCTCAAGAGGAAGCATGGATCCGTCAGGGTATTAAGGCACGACGCACCCGCAATGAAGGACGGGTTCGTGCACTTAAAGCGCTGCGTAAAGAGCGCTCTGAGCGGGTGGGGCGTCAAGGCACCGCAGCTATTCAGGTTGATGAAGGCTTGCGCAGTGGTAAAGTTGTGTTTGAAGCCGAACAGCTTAGTTTTGCTTACTCCGGTGCAAAGGTTCCTACTATCAACCCCGTAGACCTGCTGGTTATGCGTGGCGACAAAATTGCTTTAGTGGGTGCTAATGGCTGCGGCAAATCCACACTAATTAAGTTGCTGCTCGATGAGTTGCCAGCCAGTGGCGGTAAGCTCAAGACAGGCACCAACTTACAGGTGGCATACTTTGACCAGTATCGTGAAGAGCTAGATCCCGAGAAATCAGTATTGGACAACGTTGCTGGCGGCAAGCAAGAAGTTGAGATCAACGGTGGTAAGCGCCATGTGATGGGTTACTTGCAAGACTTTTTGTTTCCTCCCAAACGCGCGTTCACGCCTGTAAAAGCCCTATCGGGGGGCGAGAAAAACCGCCTGATGCTGGCAAAACTGTTCCTTAAGCCGGCGAATTTGTTGGTATTGGATGAACCAACCAACGACTTGGATGTCGAAACTCTCGAACTGCTTGAAGAGTTGGTCGATCAGTACCAAGGAACGGTGTTACTGGTGAGCCACGACCGAGAGTTTATCGACAATACGGTTAGCCAATGCTGGTCGTTTGATGGGAACGGAAACGTGTTCAAGTTTGTCGGTGGTTACAGCGAACTGGAGAGCTACCAGCAATCGCTTGAATCGACGGTTAAAGAACAGAAACCTGTTAAAGCCACCACCACCGCAAAACCCAAGAAAACTTCAGGTAAGCTTTCGTACAAGTTGCAGCTTGAACTTGACCAACTGCCTGAAAAGTTGGAAGCTGCTGAACAACGTGTCGAATCACTGCAATCTCAGGTTAACGATCCCGAGTTTTTCAACGGCGATCAAGCTGAGGTTCAAGCGAAACTTAATGAATTAACCCTCGCCGAAGAGCAACTGGAAGGCTTGTTTGCTCGTTGGGAAGAATTGGAACAACAAAAACTTTCATGAAGAAAACATTTGTCGCATCCGCGCTGGGCTTGATACTCAGCCAACAAGTGGTAACTGCGCACGCCGCAAATATCGAACCTTATTACCTCGTTGAAGAGATCCCGATTATCGAAGAGCTCGCCGAAGAGCAAGCTCCTGAACCGTACTTGCTGGGATTGGAAGATGCTCGGTACGACTTCAACGTCACTGCAGTCAGCGATGATGGAACGCTGATTGCGGGCAGAGCATTGACCTTCTTCACCTATTTTACTTTCTTCGATTTCTTCGACAGAACGACATTTGACTATGGTTGTCAGTACTCTTCTGATGTATGTGACAACTATCTTTACTCGATCCATGGTTTTTATGACTTCTACCGCGAAGCCGTTGTTGGCCAACGTGGCAAGCTCTACGAATCAAAGATTCTGGCCTATTGGGCTGATTTGAGCGGAAATCCAACCATTAGAAGCAGCGGTTCAAATGTTGAGCCAGTCCCTGTATGGCCACTAGTTGAAGAAAAAGTCTATGTGTTTGACGACTCTAACGCCGAGACGCCGACTACAGACACCCAAATCAACGATATCCAGCGTATTAATGGCCATGTTTGGCTCACTGGCTGGGACTCAGCGCCGTACTACTTAAGCGAAAGTAATGGATATGCTCGCGACCATATTGGTCGTGGATTCGCTAAGAATGAGTCTACTGGTGACGTGATTACGTTAGCGCCTTGTAATCAGGCTCTCAATAGCAGTGTTGAATGCGACATCACACGATTAAATGGCGGTGCGTCAGTCGGCTCTAAGTTTGTGTTCAACGACGAGCTTCCGGGCTATGAAGGGCGCACTGTCGTTATCGGGTTTGCTAGCTACCAGTATTACGACACCAGTTCCTCTTACTTTAACGACTGTCAGACTGGCAACCGTGATAATTACGCGCGTTGTTCAGGGCTCGATACCCAAATGTGGGTATGGGACATTACTGATGCCGCAGATGGCGACGTTGTGTTTGGTGAGCAATTAGTTGATGGGTACAACTTGCGGCAGTATGGAGCAGCGCGTTACAACATCCTCAATGATGTCGGTAGTCAAGGGACTATGGTTGGTATGTCTTCTCGTGCGGAGTTCGACAGCCGCACGGGCTCGCGTGGACGGGCAGCAATATTCGTTGAGAATACTAAAAACGATAATGCACCTTTCTCAGTAGCGCAGATCCCTAACCTAAACAGCGACAACGCAAACCAAAACACCGATGATTATCGTGACACCGTTGTGCATACTTGGGCAACAGCGGTGAATGATGAGTCTCAGCTAATTGTAGGGAACATGCGCTTTTCGGCGGAGAAAGGCCGCAACCGAGCCGTAGAAGGGTTTGTGTACGAAAATAGTGGAACTGATAGAGTCGCGTGGCCTTTCCGTAACTTGCCACAGCGTGGTAGTAACAGCCACTTCTCCGATGTGAACGCTGAGTCCATCGTAGTGGGTTGGCGTGATGCCGATGGTGAAGACCAACCCTCTTTCCGCGGTACGACCCGTCGTCAAACCGGTTTTATCCTCGATTATGAAGCCTACAAGCGTGGCGATGCAGTAAGTTCTTGGAACCTTATTGATCTGACCTGTTACGAGACTGGCGAAGGCCAAGTAACTCTTCCTTTCTACCGTATCGAGTACCCTCAATCTATTGAAGACGATGGTACTGTGATCGCTAGTGGCTACCACTATGCAAACAGCGATGACTTTATCAATCGTGCTAACCCACGACCGGTGCTGTTACGTCTAACGGTTAACCCAAGTGGTGATTTGCAGAATCTAGCGCAGTGCCCTCAGTTGGAAGAGCAACCCTTTGAGCGAAGCGGTGGTTCTATGGGTTGGCTGGTGTTGTTGATACTCCCAGTGGCTTTTGTGAGACAGTTCAAATTTGCCAAAAATGCCACAAAGGCGTAACACTTAGATCAAAGGCTTAGGCAATACTGTTACATTTTGCCTTTGACCTTTAAAATTCCTTGAGGAATAGTAGAAGCAGAGCAGTAGAAATATTGCTCTGCTTTTTCAGTTCTGAAGAGGAAAACGTCTATGAAGAGACAAAAGCGCGACCGTATGGAACGGGCCCATGCAAAGGGATATCAAGCTGGACTATCAGGAAAATCGAAGGAGACCTGTCCATATGCAGGTGCTGATGCCAGGGGATATTGGTACGGAGGCTGGAGAGAAGCGGTTGAAGAACGCGTAACAGGTCTCGAAACATAAGACACTCATACAACACAAAAAAGCCCTGCATTGCAGGGCTTTTTAGATCGTGACGAGCTGTTAGCTCATGATAGGTAGCTTAGAAGCTTGAGGTGTCGGTAAACAAACCTACTTTCAAGTCTTTAGCCGAGTAGATCTCGCGCCCATCTACTTCAACCACACCATCAGCAATACCCATCACCAGCTTACGTAGAATCACCCGCTTCATCTGGATTTTGTAGGTCACTTTCTTCGCAGTCGGCAATACTTGGCCGGTGAACTTCACTTCGCCCACGCCTAGCGCGCGGCCTTTACCTGGGCCACCACTCCAGCCTAGGAAGAAGCCAACCAACTGCCACATGGCATCCAAGCCCAAACAGCCAGGCATCACTGGGTCGCCGGGGAAGTGGCATTCAAAGAACCAAAGTGATGGGTCGATATCCAGCTCGGCAACGATCTCGCCTTGTCCGTGCTCGCCACCTTCATGGGAGATATGGACAATGCGGTCCATCATCAGCATGTTGGGAGCGGGGAGTTTGCTGTTTCCTTCGCCGAACAGCAGCCCTTGGCTACAATCGAGCAGTTCTTCGCGGGAAAAACTGTGCTTACCTAAATCCTTTTGAGAAGTCTTAGTCATCTGTGTTTACTTATATTTGGGTTTTCGCAACTTTAGCGAACACGTGTGCGCTAAACAAGTCCAATCAGTTGAATATCGGTCAATTGTTGGTCATTGCTTCTGCTGGTCTAACCTCGTTGATTAAAGATGGCTGTAAAAGTGTCCAAAAGCTTCTGCCAAATACTTGGGGCTTCATCATCTTCTACAACCCGTTTATGGATGATTCCATAAATACTGTCGTCGTCATCGTTGCTGCCAGCGGGTTTATTTAACAGCAGTGGTATCGCTTGGCTCACATGGTCGACTACATGAATGGCAAAGCGCCGCTCACGTACCGCGTCGACAACCTCTTGGTGAAGGTTTAACTGGCCTAGATTAGCCTTGGGGATTATTACGCCTTGTTGGCCGTTTATGCCAAGTAGCTTACATACACGGTAGAAACCTTCGATCTTCTCGTTGATCCCCCCCACGGCGAGCACATGGCCATGTTGATCGAGTGCGCCGGTAATAGAGAGGGATTGGCGTACCGCCACGCCACTGAGCGCGCTTAACACGCAAATCAGCCCTGCAAGAGAGGCACTATCGCCATCGATCTCATGGTAGGACTGCTCAAACACTACGTTGCCAGAGAGCGGAAAGTGGTGCTCGCTAGCAAACTGGTTGTTTAAAAAGCCCTGGATAATCATCATCGACTTAGCGTGAATATTGCCACCAAGTTCAGACTTACGCTCGACATCGGAGATATCGCCATCGCCTTGCTGGATAGTGGCAGTAATTCGCAGGGGCTCACCGAAGCTCTCACCAATGGTGTCAAAGTCGATAACCGACAGGCCGTTCACTTGGCCAAGCTGCTCGCCGTCCACCCACAACTTGAGCTGACGCTCTTTGAAGCCCTGATTGCTGTAGGCCATCTGCAGCTGGGCAAAAGACGCTAATTTCTCTAAGGCCTGTTGATAGGGCACATCGGTGTGCTGAGTCATCCAATCCAGCGGCTTACAGAGCTCATCGAGCTCGAGGCTGAGCTGTAGGTTGTTTTCACTCAGTCGGCTTGAATAGCGAAGCAGCGATGCATTATCGTCGTCGGCCAGCGTAACGCCTCCAGAGTGCAGCTCACATAGACCTAAAAGCGCCCCTGCATTCTCGGGGGTTAGTGCGACATCATTCGGTAACTCAACCTTGACTGCAGAGTGCTCATAGAGCACCGGGTCGCGCTCGTTAAGGCTAGCTATGGCCAGCGGATCGCCATGGATTATCACCTTTAGCGTGACTGGCGTCGTCTCGACGTCAATACTGGCTTGCTCAGCACGCTCTGCCAAGCGCCAATCAACACAGCCTTGCTGTATGCAATGTTTGATATCCCGCCAGATGTGCGGAGCACTTAATAGAATATCGGCATCAATGAGCAGCAAGCCTGCATGTGCAAGTAACACCGCACCGGGTTTAATCGCACCAAGCTCGCCTTGGCCGATGTGCCCAAAGCTAAAACGTGGGCCTGAATGGGACAGCCCAACGATGTCAGTTTTAGCTGCGTGGATTTGGTAGTACGCTGAAACGGGTTTGGTTTCAAGCCAAGCAGTTTGTTGCTGCCATTGTTTGATAAGTGTGCCTAGCAACGGGTGCTGACGGGCATCTAGCACCTTGCACAGTGATTGATGAGCAAGGGTTAACTCTTGAGGCCCTTCGATGGCAGGATCGCCCGGGTACTCGTGAATTAGCGAGGCAGCGGCATCTTGGTCTACGACCGCGTTATAAAGATTGCTTAATCCTGCTTCTAGCGCACTTGCGTTAGCGCTTGCACAGCTAAGGGTTAGTGCAGAGTAGGGGCTGTACTGGACCACAAACAGCGTGTGCGCCTTATGTTGGTCAAAGGGATAGAGTTGTTCAACAATTTCTCTGTAAGGCAGCGCCGATGGCCCTTGGATCAACATATAGCCACTGGTTTTCTTGGCAAAAAAGTTTAGGCATTCAGCAGCTTGCGGCAGCAATTGCTGCCAATGATTGGTCAAACATGGTTCCGGTGTAGGAAGAGTCGGGTTTAGCTGCTCTGCCTGCAGTTGCGTTGTATACACTTAGCTTACTCTTGGGTAATGAAAAACGGAGCCGCAGCTCCGTTTTATGTTTATTTTCAGCGCTTTAATAGACTATAAAAGAATTGCCGCTAACCAGCCAGCAAATAGCAGTGGCAGGTTGAAAAACACAAAGGTTGGGATCACGGTATCAAAGATGTGATCATGTTGGCCGTCGGCATTCAATCCCGCTGTTGGTCCTAAGGTTGAATCGGAGGCTGGAGAGCCGGCATCACCGATGGCAGCGGCCGAACCGATTAGTGCAGCTGTAGCAAGCGGTGAGAAGCCTAATGCGGCGCACAACGGCACATAGATCGTTGCGATAATCTGAATCGTGGAGAATGACGAGCCAATCCCCATGGTAACCAGTAGGCCGATCGCCATCATCACGGCTGCAGCTAAGTACTTGTTGTTACCAAGAATCGAGCTGGCACCCTCAACCAGATCCGGTACACCGCCACTGGCCTTCATCACCTCAGCAAAACCGGCCGCGGCAATCATGATAAAGCCGATCAGTGACATCATCTTAGCGCCCTCGATAAACAGATCCTGGCTCTGTTTGGGCTTGATTCCGCAGGATGTAGTAAGTGCTAAAAAGCCAAACAAGGCTCCGGCGATGATCGAGTCGGTCTTTAGCTGCACCAGCAAGGCCAATACGATTACGGCGAAGCTTAGCAACAAGCGTAACTGGTTGGGTTTAGCAATCTCGCCGGTTTGCGAGGCGCGGGCTGAATCAACCTCAGCAAGCGCTGCGTAGTTACGTGGCTTGCGATAAAAGTAGGCCGCGGCTAACAAGCCTGCAAGCATGCCCATGGCGGGCAGCGTCATCGCTTTAGGCAGTTCACTGGCCGCGATTTCCAGGCCATTACTGGCAAGGTTGCCATGCAGCAGCTGATTGATGAAGATCCCGCCAAAACCGACCGGTAGCCACATGTAGGTGGTTACCAAGCCGAAGGTCAAACAGCAGGCAATCAAGCGGCGGTCGATATTTAAGCGATTAAACACACCAAGCAGAGGCGGAATCAAAATAGGAATGAAGGCGATATGCACCGGTACCAGATTCTGCGAAGCAACTGCCATAGCGATAATCGCCAGCAAGATGGCACCTTTGACCAAGCCTTGTTGGCTTTGGTGGTTGGCCCCGGTTACCTTCTTAACGATGGTTTGCGCCAGATAATCGGTCAGGCCGCTTTGCGATATCGCCACAGCAAACGCACCTAGTAAGGCGTAACTTAAGGCGATACTTGCACCACCACCAAGGCCCGATTCGAACGCTGAAATCGTATCGGCAAGGCCCATACCCGCGAACTGGCCGCCGACAATGGCGCTCAACACCAGCGCGACCACGACATTGACGCGAACTAAGCTGAGTACCAGCATCAAAACGACTGAGATAAGTACCGGGTTGAGTCCGGACTCAGCCAGGTAGTGCGTGACCATGTTTACTCCTGTAATCCCATAGGCCAGCCGCCCAGTGCCTGCCATTGGTTGACGATGTGGCAGAACAGCTCGGCGGTTTTTTGGGTGTCGTACAGGGCCGAGTGTGCTTCGTTGTTGTCGAAGCTGATCTGTGCAGCCTCACAGGCTTTTGCCAGCACGGTTTGGCCTAACGCAACTGCACTGATACTGGTGGTATCAAAGCTCACAAACGGATGGAAGGGGTTGCGCTTAATTCCACTGCGCTCAACTGCCGCATTGAAAAAGCTCATATCAAAGGCTGCGTTATGCGCAACCATCACCGCCCGGTTGCAACCATGGGCCTTAAGCGCCTTGCGGATCGGCCTAAACATCTCTTTCAAGGCAAACTCTTCACTCACCGCACCGCGTAGCGGGTTGTAGGGATCAATACCAGTAAACTCAAGTGCCGCTTTCTCCAAGTTCGCCCCTTCGAAGGGCTCGATATGGAAATGGACGGTTTCGCCGGGCACCAGTTGGCCTGCGTCGTCGAAAGTCAGCAGGCAAGCTGCTATCTCTAACATCGCGTCGGTTTTGGCGTTAAAGCCGGCGGTTTCGACGTCGATAACAACAGGGTAGTACCCGCGAAAACGGGAAGACATCAGTTCGCTTACTTGGTTGGTTTCACTCATAGTATTGAAGGCAGTGGAAAGAGGGGCGCATTATGGCAAAAGCCCGATTAAATGGCTATTTTCGGCTAAACATTTTGCCGACCACGCCGATAGCAAAAGGGTAATAAGAGGATCATCAGATGTTTCGAAGCCTACTTGCATCAAGTTTGCTTGCCAGCAGCATGGCAAACGCCGCTATTCAACAGTACTCAGCGAGCCTGGATGACTCGATTTGGGTCATGTCGCATGCCAGCCCGATCGAATGTCGAATCGACCACATTGTTCCGTCGTTTGGTGTGGCGAGCTTTGTGACCAAAGCGTCTAAAGATATCAATCTCGATTTCCATCTGAACGGTTATCGCCAGAACCCCAATACCCACAATGTGTCGTTGCGTAGTGTGCCACCGAGCTGGAAACCGGGGCGTAGTGTTAGCCGTATCGCCGATCTCGCGTTTTACAAACAGTTTGATGGCTACGTCAACGAGCAACACGCCTGGCAGATGATCAACGAGCTAGAGCGAGGCAATGAGCCGACCTTCTATTTTAGAGATTGGTACGGCAACGGGATCAACACCTCGGTATCGCTATCCACCATCAACTTTTCGCCGGTGCATAACGAGTTTCTGCAGTGTGTTAGTCGCCTACTGCCTTACTCATTTAGCGACATCGCCTTTACGGTGCTGACGTATCGTAGCAACAGCAACGAGCTAACTCGCCGCTCGCAGCATCGTCTAAACGCCATCCTCGAATACGTGAAACATGACCCAGATATCCAATTGGTTCTGTTAGATGCCTATACCGACTCTTACGGTAGCCGCTACAAAAACCAAACCCTGTCAGAGTCGCGTGCTAGCGTAGTGAAAGACTACTTCGTTCAAGCGGGATTAGATGAGGATGCCATTGAGGTGACCGGTCACGGCGAGCGTCGCCATGTCGCGCCAAACAGCACGGCGTTGCAGCGGCAAACCAACCGTAGGGTGGTGATCTCACTGGGTAAAGAATTGCTCTAGGTTCAGTCAGTAAATATCAGATAGAAAAAACGGAGCTTACAGCTCCGTTTTTTCTTTGAACTCAATTTATATCCACCAAAAACAAACTCTATAAGGTGAGTGAGTGAGTGGTTGGACTTTGATTACAGGCCCTATGCGGAGTTGCCTTGCCAAAATATGTTTACAAAAAACATTATTTCTGTAACGGTCGCGTTTGTGTCACATCAAGATGTGGGCAATAGCGCCTGAGATTCTTTACAAAAATGGTAGCAAACAAAGCAACCAAGCTCCATCCAGTTTTTTGGCCCAAAAGTCTAGCAAGGCGATGGCCTCACTGTGTGAAGCCATCACCCTGCCAAAGGGTATCTAAGGGTATGATGGTAAAGTAAAATAATAAAGCCACTCCTGACGCTCGCGCAGCTCACTAGTCGCTAGGCATTTATGATTTTCCTTGACCATCCAGACACACCTCTGGACATTTTCGTGTTGAGACATTTGTTCTAATCACAGAACTTCAGATTTCTCAAAGTATGAATAAGCTCTAAACCTATGGCTAATTTCTATTGGCCACTACGTATCGATTCCTGATCGTACGAATAGTATCACCAAGGATGAGTTTATCTTCAGGAAGGTCTAAAACTACATTGATAATGTCTGCCATAGCTTGATTGCTAAATCTAAACCCGTTGGGCAGTTGATTTAGTTCATCAAATTGGGCGTCAAACGCAAGAACAAAATCTTTATGGTCTGACGCTCTTCCATCTAGTACCTCATCAGGGATTTCAACATGTTCTGGTATTGGTAGACGCTCTTCAAACTCACCAATCGCTTCTACCACATCAGCCCGTGAAGGCCAGTATTTAAGATCATACTGGTACGCCAGACTTTCAAGCTCATTTTTAACGTAAGCTCCGAAAAGATAGTTATGGTTTGCTCCTTGCACCAACGAATCGACTGCTGTTTGATAATCATGCCGACGAAAACCTGATAACTCATACAATTCACTCTGGCGTCTTAGCATACCGGCCAGACGACATGAGAGCTCTGAGATATCTTCTTGTAATTTGAGTAGCTCACGCCTATCGGTTCTAGCTTGAACAAACTCTTCCTTCGCAAAATCATCACTCAGCCAGATATGTTCCAACGTCAACCAAACAGCTTCAGCATTTGGCCTTTCTGGTTCAGAAGGGATTGCTAGTTTGTCAGCGTAGCCAAACTTATTGATTAGCTCGTTGAATACCTTTTCAAGGTTTGATGCCTGGTCAATCATCCGTTGCATAAGTGGCCAGCGGGTCATCCAAATTTTTTTCTTTCGGTTATCTTCAAGTTCCCTTTCTATAAAAGCTACGCAAAAGTCAGTTGGTGAGTTTGTGGGTAATTTCGTCATGATAAGCACCTTTAGTTCCTGTATTTTCGTACTAAGATATCGCTTAGTGAAACGAATCACCGTGTCTCAATATTTTTATTTATTGGCCTTCAGACACGCTCACCTTTTGTCATTGAATTGGACAAAAGCGCTTTAGTAAAGGTGTGCTCCGCTGGTTATTGATGAGTGGTAACTAGCTACTCTCTTTCAGAAAGCTTCTGATGAGTCTATCCTGAACAGGTTCTCTTTAAGAAACATTGCTAGAATCCAGCTGCCAGCGGTAGGAGTCAATCTTGTATTCCAATACCGTAAACAGACCTCACATACCTGTCATACCTCAAACAGCTAGAGCGAGCCAGCAACCTCTGCACAGTAGCGTCATAAAATCCACCTTCCGGACTTGAAATTCTAAATCGATCCTGTAGCAATGGCTCAGCAATCTGCCGCTCGAGTCGATCTGTAAAGTCGGAAGCTTGTCCAGCTAACAGGGTCAATTGAGCAGCATTGCGATTATTGTCCTGTACCATCCGGTCCGTAGTCTTAAGCCAATTCCGAGCAGTAGCAAAATTGCCTTGAGATTTTCGGAAAGTCTTTAAGAACGATTCGTCAATCGGCAGCACATTAAACTGAGTGTGGGCATCATTCCATGGATAGGTCACAACTCCTTGCGTTCTATGTTGAGCTGCCATTAATTCCTGCCATCTTGAGCCACTGTCCGTAACCAGTACAGAACCCGTTACTTGGGCAATTAGCAACGCCATTTCATAGTTAGGTCCCATCCGGAACTGTAGGAACTGTCCACTATCTCTCAGCTCGACTTGTTGAAGCATTACAAGTGGTGAAGCCTCGGCTTCACGTTCTAATGCGTCAATCGATTGAGTAGCATCATCCTCATCTAAGCCAAATTCACTAATCAGTAACTGAATTCTCGCTTCTTTGGGCATCATAGCTGTAGAGTTCAATAAATCTTCAGTAGTCAACCTGTAATGCAGTCGACGATCCTGCTCATTCAGAATCTCTCGCCTATCGCCACGTTCTCTAGCCATCTCCATCATTGCGCTCATAAGAGGCATATCGAACTCACTTGGGTCAGGAATCAAATTAACCAACCCGAGACCAATATACGGCTCCAATTGCAGCATGAACATAAAATCTTTTAAGGCTTGGTACTTGTATCTGGATGGATTTTCTATTGGACTAAACTCTGGCCTGACGTTGTTAGGGTTGGTTACTGGTGTCTCAATCAAAAACTCATCAAACATAGATGCAATTGGCAACGCACTAATACCAATTGTCCTAACATCTAATGGACCGGTGTATAAGCCTCTATACTTGCCATCAGATTTTGGCAGTAACGAGTAAATATCGGTTTCACGAGGCCACAATGCTGAATAGAATCTGTAAATTCTCTTAATCTGCTCATCCGAAAGTTCTCTTCTGACGTCCAGCCACGTTTTACCGCTATCAAGTCCCAATACATCACGGATGCAGTTGCAAAACATCAAATGCCGCTCTCGGATGCTGGCAACATTCCATGTTGTGCGCAGTTCCTGAGGTGCGTCTTGACAACAGTTTTTGTACTTTCTACCACTGCCACAACCGCACTGATCGTTACGGCCTAATTGGGTTTCATCAATATTTTTATTTAGGTATTCGTTTGGTGGCGTTGTTCTGCCAAAGGCATCCTGATAGTGAACCGTGCCATCTTCAAAATGAGCATACATTTCTCCGCCATATCGGTGGAGCTCATTTTCAGGGGGTAGTAATACGTGCCTTAACTCAGCCCAATCACAAGAAGTATCTCGTTCTGGATATAGCCAGTCCTCTTTACCCGCTGCAACTGATGTCTTAGCTCTGCTCTTGATGATGTGGTTTATCTTTCTGACTTCATCAGCGGTTAGTTTTCGGGTATTGATAAACTCAATCGTGTTGACCATACTTCGACGCATACGAGTCGCATTAGTACGTTGCTCAAGTGGATTTGCGTTTTCAGGATCTTTAGCGTATTCAAGGTTTGTCAGAATCAGGCAGCGATTTTTGTCTAGCGGGAATATAGTCTGAGAGCCCTTTAGCGAAATGTCAGGATCATTCGGATATTCGCACAACTCAGAATCAGGTGGGCAGGCATAGTTGTAAACGGTAATTGGGTGGTCTGATACTATGAACTTAACGTCTGAGTCTTCAGCTGATACCAGCTCCCGAACGCCTTCAGCCCACAACGTACAATGTATGGTGCGTAATGACTGCATTTCAATCATTAGCTGTAATTGGTTTAGTTCAGGGTATTTACTTCTAATCCAATCCAAGCCTTTGGGTGTGCGAAGTTTCTGAGCGTCTAAGTAGGTGAAGAAATCCTCGAAATTATGGTGCCACTCAGTTTGATCGTCACTCAGAAATGCACGGACGGCTTTGGAGCCATTATCGTCGATTGGGCCAAATAACTTCCGCTCTATGTCGTCGTTTACCTCTTCACCAAAGAACGTAGAGTAGAGGTGCTCTCCATAGAACCGTTGAGCTGGTGTGTACCACTTACAATTTTCAACAACTTTCAATTCCCCATTCGGCAAGGGGAACTCTTTACGCGTTTGATGGCAGAGTTGATTATCGCGATCACTCATGAAACCCTTTTGATGCCATTGCGGGATATAATGATTGTCTTTAGTCGCCATCTAACCTCCGTTCTTAATCCTTTAATACATTGGGGTTATTCACGAAGTTTCAATGTTAAAAGGAGAGATATCTCTGATAGTCGAAGCGTCAATAAGTTAGCGCCCTCGTAAGTTGCGAAGCCGCTTGCTTCGCATTTGGCCGACAAGTCGTTGAAGATTCCGCAAAAGCACAACCGTTCTCATCACTTAGGCAACTATATTCAAGTTTCGGAACAGTTCATCTGCCGGTGAAGTACTAGGGTATTGGCACATTGGCTATTTCTATTTTCAAATAGACACGCACTAAAGCGTTTTGGGTAGCAAATAAGTTTGGGATAGCTATCTCAGCAGTTCTTTGAGGTAGCTATTCCGATTGTGAGAGTGACTAGGCGCTTCGGTGATCTGCCTCATATCGTCCGCGCTCCCAACGATATGAATTTCACTTTCTGCCCTGGTGATTGCGGTATAGAGCCAGGCCCTGTCCACTATCTTTCCTTTTTGCAGGGCAATAATGATGCGTGGGAACTGCGATCCCTGGGCTTTGTGCAGGGTTATTGCATAACCCAGCTCCATGCAATCCAATACAGACTGTGTGACTTCGACCTTATCGCCTGTATCGAGTGTCACTTCTCCGTAACTATCACCTGCTGGTGTGACGCTTGTCAGCGTGCCAAGTGAGCCGTTCTGAATGCCTTTATCGTAGTGGTTCTGTGTGAACAGAATCGCATCATTCACGCGGAGCATCAGAAAGAACTTGTCGCCGTTCATCTCGAACTCAAGGCGGTCGCCATTTGGATTGACCGCATGCTGCGTGAGTTTGTTGATCTCAGATACGAGCGCTTTCGTGGGTGCCATCACGCGGCTGTTGTCAGGTGATTGCTGATACAGATCACAGCAGACTTGCGCAATGTCACCTTTCTTCGCTTCGTGGAAGTGAATAGCACCTGTGCTCAAACGCTCAGGCATCACGCCTTGATTGATCTGCTTGGAGTATTCGGGGATACCTGTCGAACCTTCCTGCCTCTTGACGATATCGAGCATGGTGTTGGCGACGGTTTTTGCTTCAACAATGTCTGCCAGTACCTTACCACACCCGATGGGCGGGAGCTGGTCGGGATCACCCGTTAAAACCAATCGCACTGAGGGGTGGATATGGTTTACCAGTCGGTACATGGTAGGCAAATCAATCATGCTCGCCTCATCGATCACCAGTAGATGATTGGGTTTCCCCGCACTGGGTTCTATGGGTTCCTCGCGCAGTAGCTTGGCAATGGTCGAGGTGATAAAGCCGATGGATTCATGCAGCCTCATGGCCGCTCTGCCACTAAGGGCGACCGCGTGGATCTCAAAGCCCATTTGGTGATAAGCCCTGAGCGCGGTTTTTAGCACCGTTGTCTTGCCTGTTCCTGCGCCTCCGGTAATGCAGCTTAGGGCGTTGTTCAGGCTGGTCGTCACCGCTTCTGTTTGCTTCGCAGTTAAGGCATAGGGCAGTTCGGCAACCGCAGAGCAATATGCATTATTTGCATGCTGGTCATAAAGATTGTTCTGACTCGCCAGGGTTTTGAGTCGTTTGGCTACGACACTTTCCATCAGCAGTTGCGCGGTTGGGTGGTAGGTTCCCGTATCAGGGCTCAGTATGTACTGGGCCTTGTCGTGACCTGCCTTGAATGCCTGTGCAACCAGTACTTTGTCTTTCAACAGTTTGTTAAGATAGGGGCGCACCCTGGCGTGTGTGGTATAGGTGTGGCCTTTTTCTATCTCTTTTCGAATAGTTGCTTCAAGTGCTGCGCTTAGTCTGCGTGGGTCACAATCTGTGACTTCAAGTTTGAAGTCACAATTTGCGACAACAAGATCGACTTGCTCAAATGACATTCCGAACCCAATCAAGACATACGGATTCTGTGTAATCGCCTCGATGGATTCTTCGCCGTGATGCTTGAGTAACCGCTGCTGCACACTGGCTGGAATTTGGTGCTCACTCATCCAGTTGCAGTACGCCAAGTTTTTGTATTTGGCGTACCCCTTGAAAAGAGTGTCTATGGAATCGTCACTCAAAACCGATTTCAGGCGGTTTCTGGATTCAGGGGTATCATTGCGCAACGTCGCATGAAACTCTTTACCCAGGAGCTGCCAGAGCGCTCTGGCTTTACTTTCGCCAATGCCTTTGAACTCTGACTCTCTGGCAATAAAGCGTATCAACTGCTCGCCTGTTTCGGGCAAGGCGCATTCAACGTGCTCAGGTGATTCATAGGTGTGCTGCTGCATCACATAATCACCCGTTTCCATCTCTTCTATTGAGCGCGTGCCTTTGACTGACCAATGCTGGCCGAGGGCTGGTTGTACAGGAATGGTATCGGGATCGGCTTTGATGGTGACGTAATACTTGCTACTGTTGGTTCTGTATGAGTTTTTTGCCAGCGGCACGCCGCTGAAGATGACCATCTTTGTCGAGTTGTATGGGATGCTGGTTACCCGCATCTGGTCTTCATACAAGGCAGCATTCATCGTGGCATCAATCCCATTTCAGAGAGGGTTTCAGACAGTTCACCGAAGCGCTCCAGCCTGCTTTCCAGCTCTTTGACCTTGGCTTTCAGTTCAATGTTCTCGGCCTCCAGTGACGATACCCGCTTTGAGTCGAGCAGCTTACGGTTGGCGGTGTTGTCGTAGGCTTTGGGTTTGTCCGCGTTCTTTCTGGCAGCGTCGGTTAAAGGCGGCAGCACCGCTTTGGCACGTAGTTCATCTTCTAATTCCTTGAGTGCTCTTCTGAGGGCAGGGTTTTGGTTCAGGGCGGACTTACCACAGCCAACCCCCTTGGCGACTTCGATACGATTAAGCTGACCTCTGAACACGATCTGCTTAAAATCGTCATCGGTTTGTGTCGCTCTCCAGACCTCAAATGCTTCAAGGTTATGTTGCGCCTTCTGCTGCCCACTTGCCATATTTTCTATCCCTCTTTGTGATGTTTACTTACTGCCGCTTTCAACGTCTCGTAAGGTCTTTTGAAACACTCCCATGACACTTGGGTTGGTTTTGCCAATGCTGGATAACTTTTGAATGAAAGCTTGAAGTTTACCAATCTCTGAGTGCGCTACTGCTAGCTGCGCTTCGAGTTGGATCACCTTCTCTGCTAATTCCACGTCTTTCTGTAAATAAGAGAGCAGTTCCCTATTGTCAGACGAAACAGGTTTGCCTCTTAAAACTTGCTTTTGTTGTTGATACTCATGTTTGATATTGGCGTATTTATCGAGCGTTTGTCTCGTCGTGGAAACACCTAAGCTGGATTCGATTTTTGTGACTAACAAGTCCCACGTTAATTTACCTTCCCAACTTCTAATGAGAGCTTGTATGGAAATTTGCTGTTCAGTTTCGAGTGATTTAAGTGCCATATCACGTCCTTAGAGTGACCCTAGAAAGCCTAAGAAATTATTTGTGGCTTCGTCGTGGTGTTTAGGTTTTTTTGCCTCAAGTGCAGCTTGAAGGGCTTGCTCGGCATCAGGCAGCGCCAACTTGTGTTCTTCCACGGTTTTTGTCTCTAAATTGGTGATTCTCATGCTGTTTGAATGGGTAAGTAATCGCACCATGCACCCTTTTTCGATGGTGTCATCGGACAGCACTTCGATAAGGTGCTTTAGCATGCACGTGTTGCGATAATGAGTTTTGTACCACATCTGCATGCTTTCACTGGTTACAAAGTTGATGGCGTCCTGAACCTTTTCCAAGTTAAGCGTCTGCACCTTTAAATCCTTCATAAGCAAGGCGATTGCCTCGCTATCATGAGCGATATGGCAAGACGATGAGCACAGGGCACATTGTGTTTCAAACTCCGACATGTAAGTACAAGGTGATAGGGCGAGGTTTTGAGTGCAAAACCCTGTTTCATGAGCAAACGTCGGCGTTTCATTGTCGATCGCCTCATTGTATTGATTCATGGTTCGGATACGAAGACTGACCTTCTCTTCAACCTCGCTTTCGAGCTCATTAGAGTAAGAGATATCCCCAATCACAGAGGCGTTCTCGGCGTCCGTGATATGGATATATGTCAGGGTTTGCTCTGCACTCTTTCGACCTGAGAGAAGGGTGATTAGGTGATGAGGCAATCCTTTTTTCTCAAGGTAATCATTTTGCCAATGGCGCAGTTGGTGCGGCTTGAGCAAAAAGTCGGAGGCAAACCCGTGGCGTTCAAAAAGAGTTAGCCTATTTTTAGCGTGTTTAATTAAATCGTCAGAAAAGAAGCTGCTGAGCGCTGCTATCGGTACCAAAAAGAAAGGGTGTGTTATCCTGCCTCCCATCTGCTTTTCTGTATACATAAACAACGCATGCTCAACATCGACAGACTTCGTTTGCTGACGATTGTAGCCGCTCAGTTGAGATTGATTCATCTCGATGGTGTGATTTTGAAAGGCGGCCACACTTAGCGCTTGTTGGCCTGCGGTATATTTTTGGTATTGGTGTTCTGATGAGAAGCCACTTCCTGTCAGTGCCTGAGCGTAAGGGCAGCGTGTTGTAAATACCAGTGTGTCGGACGGATTAAGCTGGGCGATGGGCTTGAGGAACTTTGGATTATGAGGGTTATTTAAATGTGTTCTGTCTACTGCCCCTTTTGTGTCGGGGGTAACTCGCACGCATTTGTCACTGCCGTCAAAAAAGCCTAGCAGCAAGCCCAGATGCAAAAGGTGGGTGGGTTTGTTCATGGATGGCTTAAGCAGCGCGATGTTCTCATCGCTCGGCTTAAAGTCACCCAACACCTCTTTCAATGGACGTTTGGGCTGTCGATAGAATCGAGCTAGCGCTCTGGCAGGCTCTGTCGCTAGGATAGTGAAGTGCAATGCTCGGTCTACACTCTCAACCATTTCGGCATTGATGTGATTTTGATTGTCCTTGTACCCCTTTGAACCCCGCCAGTTCAGATAATGCACCGTTTTTTCTTGTCCATCGACAATCTCTGTATGGCGTTGCGTGCGTTGTGTTGTCAGGAGCACCTGCTCTGCACCGATGCGATTGGGGGACGCCATGCCCAGCGCTGCCATGGTGCAACTAAAGCTGTCTCGCTGCGTATGCGTCGAAGCAATAAGGGGTTGCCAAGCCTGAATGTTGGTTTTGTCATCATCTTGATAGGGCGGGATAACATCATGGAACACAGCGCCCAGCGCCAATAGCGCTTTTTCCGAAGGCAGTTTGCTTTTCTCCGCCGTCAGCGCGTCATCACCACTTTTATTTCGAATGGATTCATTCTTGGTGCTTATGTAGGGCTGGCAGCTTTTGGGTAGCATTTCATGATGGTGTAGCCAGTTGATGAAAGTAGTTAGGTTCGAAGAGTATGTCATCGAGTCGATAGCGCGTTGAATCTCTTCAAGGGAGGCAGAGGCGACATTCTCACCTAAGTGGCAAAGGAAGAGTCTTGCAGTTGTAATTTTCGTTTTCTTATTGTTTATGCTTACGTTTTCCTTTAATACATTAAGCATATAGGCAAACAACAAATAGTGTGTGTCAGGCGCTAGTCGGTCATCTTCTGTGAAGCGTGTGCCTATGTTTGGTTTGTTTCTATTCAGATTGCAAAACAGAATGTTGATGGTTTTGCTGTCGCTGTCAGTGAATGTCACCGCCATGTCATCCCATGACGCAGGCTCACCTTGAGCGTTAGTAAAGCCTATCAGTGGTTGTGCTTTCTTTTTGGCTACATAAGCACGCTGGCTATCAATGTAGCGATTTATCATGCTCATATCTGGGCACCTACTTTCTGGGTTTTTCTCTCTTCACACAGAGCAATCGTCACTCGGATATAAAGAATGATGGTTTGCAGCCGCTTGACCGTGGCGGGGTGTCCTGATTGACTGTTAATCGCCAGTTTACGCTCGGCTTTATCCAAATACGGCTGATGGTTGGCGGTTTCTAAAGGTCGAAAGTTATCACAGGGGTAGCAGCCCATCGGGGCGGCCCCTTTTGACTGACAACTGGCGCAATTGGCGGGGTTCAGTTGATGCCCCATTTCCTCATCAAAAGGACTTTTAACCACAAAGTCAGGGTGTTGCTGTAACTCTTTCGAAGAGACGCTGTCAAAGCGCAGTATGACACTATTCCCCGCAAAGGCTTGGTCAATTTTGACCCGTTCGGGCGCTTTCAAATCAATATAAGATTCAATTGCATCCACGGTGACACCTGTAATGGCGGCAACTTGTGCGGGGCTTAATCCCATCCAGGCAGCTAGCGTTAACTGAGTGTGACGCCAGCGATTATTTTTAAAGGCAAGGGGCTGATGGGCAATGCGGTCACTTTTAATGTGGAGCTTTTTATTAAAGAGGTAAGCAATAGACTTTGTAAGACGCCCGGACGAGAGATGAAACGCTTCGGATGTGTCGCTCACGGAGCGAAAGAGGCTCTCTCTCGTCTCAAACCTTGCTGAAAATAAACTTTGGTCTGGAAAAAGGGGGAGTTGCTGCATCAGCGCTTCGGTGTCACTCTTAGTCAGCGCGAAGTTGCTCTGGCTCAAGCTGACACATAAATAGGTTTCATACGCTTGGTAATATTGAAGAAACAATTCAGACAGGTTCGTATCGAGTCGATGTGAGCGCGATTCGGCATTGCGTCTAAACCCCCCGTCTTTTCCTTTGAAGGTTCGCAGATGCAATTGCTCAACATCGGAAAAGTGATGCTGTGTAAGCGGTACCCAATCACGATTGCGTTCCTTGTGTGAGGTAAACGCCTGACCTACTCGCAAGACGTCACACCATTTGATTTGAACTAATTGTGAGGGTCTTCTTACGATAGCGACCATCAACTGACAAGCCAGAATATTTCTCAGGCGGGTAAAAGGCTTTGTGGTGGCAAACTCACTATCGAGCGCATTTAGCGTTTCGATTCGCAGTGCTTCTAGAAGATTATCACGCTCGATTTCACTGTATGCACCTGTTGTTTCATCGAGGATGCTTTTTGAACCCCCATTTCTGCCCAAACTTTCCTCTTTAGCGAGCTCATAGAGCGGTGTCAGGATATGGCTACGGTACTCATGGCTTCGCTGACAAAATGCGACTAGCGCATCTCTTGCATTCTTTTTATAGTCGGTGAGCGTTAGCCACCACGCCTCAAACGTTGCTGGCTCTAAATACTGGCAAAGCGTTCTTAATGTGGAGACATGACTAATTAGACTGCCATAGGCGTAGTGTTTGGCCGCGTGTGCAATTGCCAACCGTAGGTCGAGAATAACGTCACTGTCTAACGTGTTCATCCACTCAAGATAAAGGGGTTTCTTGTAACCGAGCACCCACTCATCTGCAAGGAGGTCGAACTCATAGCCTTCCACTTTTGACCGAAAGGTGCGTTTCCCTTCATAAGGATGTTTTACGTCATTTATTTCAAGGGGGGGCATTGGTCACCTCTCAGGTTGGGCACAGATTGGCTTTGGTTCTCCGATGAAATTTCCGCCACCGTCACGGCTAATTGGAATTCGTTGTAGACGGAGGCCATTTTTGAATCTTCCACCCAACCCATCGCATATTTACGAAGATCTTCGATTTTATCGGCTGAAACCCCTTTCTCTCTGGCTTTATCTTCAAATATTTCATTCCATTTATGACGAAGTAAATGGGGGTGAAGTGCTATCCCAATCGCCTTTCCAAAGGTCTTAATGACCTTGTTAATAGCGTTGTAAGACATTGGCTTTCCGATGGTTCTCCCTTTTTCTGAGATGAAGACAAAATCATGATCATGAGCGTTTGGAGTACTGTTGCGCACGGTTTCAATGTAGAGCTTAATGAGCTTCATCAAGTCACAAGAGATGGAAACTGAGAGTGCTTTGGTTTTATTCGCGGCGGGAAGCCGCCTTGTGTCCGTTGGGTCATTAGGTGTTCGGGTCAGTCGGAACCGAGGGTTGCCCCAATCATCTACTAAATCACTCACCTTCAATTTCAATACCGCACCCACACGAGCGCCAGTATCAATCAACATTTGAGCGATGATTTGATTTCGAAGTTTGCTTGACTTGAATGGATTATTCGGAGAACGTTCTTGAATAACATGTAACAATTCAAAGAATTTATCGGATGGGATCGCTGATTCAAAAGCATCCTTAACAACCGTGTTGTCTTTTCTGGAACTAGATATTGTTGTGCTTATATAGAGCTTAAATTTATTAAATTGATTGTCTATTCTGATTTGCTGCACAGTTTCAGCTTTATCATAGTGATGGCACACATATAGGAATTCAATGTAGGCTTTCAGGCGATTTAGGCGCTGATAAAACGTATGTGCTGACACTTCTGGCTGACTGTTGGATGTCGCATGTATCGCATCTCTGATCCTTTTATCAGACAGGCTGAATACTGTGCTGTCTTTGTTATTATCTTCTGTGTCCAAATAAAACTTACAAGCACGAATGTAGTTATCAATTTCTTCAGTTGATAAAAACGTGCCACTTGCTACCCGCTCAACAAGGTCAATACCTTTCTCTTCGAAGAAGCAATATAAAAACTTCAGCTCATAAGCGTATTTCTTTCTGGTATAGAATGAGGTGAACTTTTTTGAGGCGCGTGATTTTTCTATGGAGAGAGGGGAGTTATGATTACCGTTTAGGTAAGCATTCAGGTACAAGCAGCATGGGAGGCAGCCGTTCCTAACTACGACTGGAAACGACGTGCCTTTAATATCCTTATATATCCTAACCTGAACATTATCCTTCAAATCATCCATTACATAATGAAACTATAGTTACACATAAGTTAACTATAGTTTGGGTTTCATTTTTGTAAAGGTAAAAAATCAGGTTTCCACGGGAATCTGCATTGTAGACCAAGTCTGATTCTTTACTTTTTCTTTGGTGGAGAGAACTCGCATAAGTCTTCGATGATGCACGAGCCACAGCGTGGTTTGCGTGCCACACAGGTGTAGCGACCATGTAGGATTAGCCAGTGGTGCACATCTACCTTGAATTCCTTTGGTACCACCTTGAGTAGCTTTTGCTCGACTAAATCGACGTTTTTACCCATCGCAAACTTAGTGCGATTCGATACCCGATAGATATGGGTATCTACGGCGATAGTCGGCCAACCAAAGGCGGTGTTTAGTACCACGTTAGCGGTCTTACGCCCAACGCCGGGAAGTGCTTCCAATGCCTCTCTCGACTCGGGCACCTCACCACCGTGCAGATCTACCAGCATTTGGCAGGTCTTAATCAGGTTCTCGGCTTTGGAGTTAAACAAACCAATGGTTTTGATATAACCCTTTAGCTTTTCCACACCCAGATCCAAGATGGCTTGTGGCGTGTTTGCCACCGGGTAGAGCTTATCGGTGGCTTTGTTGACCGAGACATCGGTGGCCTGCGCCGATAGCAGCACTGCTGCGAGCAGTTCAAACGGCGTGGTGAAGTTGAGCTCGGTCGTCGGGTGTGGGTTGTTATCTCGTAGTCGGGTTAAGATCTCGAGGCGTTTTTCTTTATTCATTCAGCTTCCTGCAAAGCGGGAGTGGACTCAGGTTGTGGCTGTTGTTTGCGCTGGCTAGCGTAGTGATCGATGGCGTTCTTGAGGGCAATCAGGAAACCCATCACCAAAAAGGCGCCCGGCGGCAACAGGGCAACCAGAAACGCTTCGTTAAATTCGAACACAACGATCTTAAGCGAGGCAGCCCAATCACCGAGCAGTAGCTCCATCCCATCGAATAGCGTACCGGCGCCAAGTAGCTCACGGATGGCTCCAACACTTAAGAGCACCAGCGCAAAGCCAAGGCCCATCATGAGGCCATCAAAGGCTGCCGATTTCACATCATTGCGGGCGGCAAAGGCTTCGGCGCGGCCAATGATAATGCAGTTGGTCACGATTAGCGCGATAAACAGGCCCAGGCTTTGATAGAGCTCGTAGGCGAGGGCGTTCATTAGTAGCTGCACACAGGTCACGAAGGTGGCAATTAGCATAATGAACACCGGTATACGGATCTCTTTAGGCACCCAGTTGCGGATCAGTGAAACGCTCACGTTGGACGCGATCAATACTGCAAGGGTGGCTAAGGCCAAGCCGAGCGCATTGGTCACGTTCGACGTGACTGCCAGCAGCGGACACAAGCCGAGAAGCTGAACCAACCCGGGATTGTTCTTCCAAAGCCCTTGCCAGGCAATCTTTTTGTAATCAGTCATGGCTATTGCTCGCAGGGTTACAGGTTAGCATCGTCCACAGAGGCGTGGGTTTGATGATAGAGCAGGGTGTTACGCACGGCTTTCACTGCTGCTCGTGGCGTGATGGTGGCACCGGTAAAACTATCGAACTGGCCGCCGTCTTTCTTCACCGCCCAGCGGCTATCTTCGTCGCTGTTAAGTCGCTGACCGGCAAAGCTGGTGATCCAGTCGCTTTTGCGCAGTTCGAGCTTATCACCTAGTCCAGGGGTCTCGCTGTGCTGTAACACCCGAACGCCGGTCACGGTATTGTTATCGTCGATGCCAACCAGTAGCAGTATGTCGCCGTTGTAGCCGTCTGGTGCGACAGTCTGATAAACCGTGGCAACCGCTTGGCCTTCTTTTTCAATCTGCCAGCTTGGCAGCGCCTCTGCTGTGCCTAAGAACTGCTGGCTAACATTACTAAAGCAGCGTGCGTCAAAGCCACCAAAGACTACCTCTTCGGGCAGCACTTCCTGCATTTGTCGCTCGGTTTGCAGCTGCAATTGCTCAGCAATCAAAGGAGATGTGAACCAGTTGACCGCCGATACCAAGGCGGTACACGCGGCAGCAAAGCCGGCTAGCTTGAGCGCGTTTTGCTGAATGGATTTACGCTGCTCAGTCATCGTCATGCTCCACGTTGTAGCCATATACCCGCGTTTTGGTGAAGTGGTCGATCATCGGTACACACATATTGGCAAGCAGTACTGAGAATGCGACTGCATCGGGATAGCCGCCCCAGGTGCGTATAATGTAGACAAATAACGCAATAAGTGCGGCGAAAATCATTCGGCCACGCGGCGAGGTCGCGGCACTTACCGGATCGGTGATGATGAAGAATGCGCCCAACATGGTCGCACCGGAGAGTAGGTGGAGCGACACCGGTGCCGCGTTAGTTAGCCCAAACAGTTGCCCCCAGATACCTAGTACGATAAGACTTACCAAGAATGCGACGGGCAGATGCCAGCGGATAACCTTGAGGTAGAGTAGTGCACAGCCACCTAGAAGATAGGCCAGGTTGATAATCTGCCAGCCATGTCCGGCGATTGCGCCAAACTGCACGCCTTGCAAGATCTCCTCGGTCATCAATCCTTGGCTGAGTCCTGTTTTAACTGCGTCGAGCGGCGTTGCTAAGGTATGGCCGTCGACACTGGCGATCTGCAGCAGGCTAAAGCCATCGCGCGTAAAACCGGTGAAGATCAGACGCAAGCCATCGCTCAGCGACAGGCTCTCAGCCAGCAGTGATTGAGGCGGGATCCACGAGGTCATGGTCACCGGAAACGACACCAGCAGCAACACATAGGCAGCCATAGCGGGGTTAAACAGGTTGTTGCCCAAACCGCCATACAGTTGCTTTACCACCGCGATAGCAAATACCCCTCCGATAACGGCAGCCCACCAGGGCGCATAGGCCGGCAGTGCCAAACCTAGCAGCACGGCAGTAACCAGTGCGCTGTTATCGGCCAAGGCCGCCGCTGGGCTTCGGCCACGTAATAGTTGAGTCGCTGTTTCAGTAGCCAAGGCTGCACTGCTTGCCAGCAACACCTGAACTAGCGTACCGATGCCAAAGTAGTAACTCTGTGCAATAAAGCCAGGTAGCAGGCACACTATCACCCAAAACATTAAGGTTTGGGTGCGCAGAGGTTTGCGGATAAAGGGAGAGCTGAGTAGGTTATTCGTCATTGTCGCTTTCCATGGAAGACGCGGCTTTTGCTGCTTGTTTTGCTTTGGCTGCGGCAATCGCTTTAGCTACTGCGGCGCTGCGTTTAGGAGGCGATGTTGCATCGGATGATTCTACGGGAGAATCACTCGAGGCAACAGGGCGCGCATCTTCACTGTGTTCGTTCTGCGCTTGTTGCAGCTGCTCTTGGGCCATCTTCTTAGCCTTTGCTCTGGCAATAGCCGCAGCAACTGCTGGGTTGGCGGATGACTTAGCCGGTTTAGCGTCACCGGCTGCGTTTTCGTCCTGAGCTTGCAGCTCGGCTTGGGCCTTCTTGGCTTTAGCACGCGCAATCGCCGCAGCTACTGCGGGATTGGCTGAAGACGCAGTTTGGGATTCGGCGTTTTCTGGCCGTTCAAGCTCAGGCTGTTCACTCTGGGATGCTTTTTTCGCTTTAGCACGGGCGACAGCAGCTGCTACAGCCGCATCTTTCGCATTTGCAGATGGCTGTTCAGCAGCTTGCTTCTTCGCCTTGGCTCGGGCGATTGCCGCCGCTACGGCAGGGTTGCTAGACGAACTGCTTGGCTTCACAGCAGTATCATCAGACTCTGATGCATCGGTTTGTTGCGCTTTTTTCGCCTTGGCACGGGCGATCGCTGCTGCGACCGCGGGATTGGCGGAAGTAGCCGGTTTACTGCCTTCTGCTTCTGTAGGTTGCTCACTGTTGCGCTTGGCTTTTGCTCTGGCAATCGCAGCTGCCACTGCCGGGTTGTCTGATTTAGCCGGGGCGCTTTGCTCGTTGTCGCCTTCACGCTTGGCTTTAGCACGCGCTAAGGCCGCAGCCACCGCTGTATTGGTGGTCTTAGCATCCTTCGCTGCACGAGCCTGGGCCTTACGGGCTTTTCTGGCGGCGATAGCGGCGCTGTTATCTGGCACCAGCTCGCCTTGCTCATTTTCAATGGCTTTGATCTCTACCTGCTTGCTCTGCATGCGTTGCAGTGCCGCTTTGACCGGATCGTTACCTGCACCTTGGGCCTGTTGCAGGCGACGCTCAGCGGCTTGTTTCTGGCGAGCCTTACGTTCGGCCTGTTCCTTCTCAAGGCGAAGCTTGCGTGCATCGAAGCGTTGCTTGGCGCGTTCTGCTTCATGCGCCAGCAGGTCTTCAGCGCGTACCTTCGCCTTAGTCTGGCGATAGTACTGCACCAGTGGGATAGCGCTAGGGCAGACGTAGGCGCATGCACCACACTCAATGCAGTCCATCAGTTTATAACTGCGAGATTTCTCAAGGTCATCGCCCTTGGCATACCAATACAGCTGCTGAGGCAGCAGCCCCATGGGGCAAGCTTGAGCGCATTCGCCACAGCGAATACAGGCCTGCTCTTGGGCTTGCGCCGGGGTGTTGTTAACCAGAATACAGTTGGCTGTTTTAACGATCGGACTGGCCAGATTGGGCAACATAAAGCCCATCATCGAGCCACCCATAATCGCTTGGTGGTGAGTGCCCAGCTTTTGTTGTTCCAACAAGTGCGAGACTGGCGTACCGATGGCCACCCAATAGTTACGGGGCTCACCCACATGATCACCCGCTAAGGTAACAATCCGCGAAATCAACGGTTCGCCATGATCGACGGCGCGTTGCACCGCATATGCCGTTCCCACATTGTGTACCAGAATGCCTTGATCGATAGGCAACTGACCGGCCTTTAACTCACGCCCGGTGAGTACCTGAACCAGTTGTTTTTCACCACCGGACGGGTACTTAGTCGGAATCGCCCGTACAACGATGTTATCGCCCGCAGCCGCTTGTAGCGCTTTAATGGCTTCTGGTTTGTCGTCTTCGACGGCGACTATCACTAGCTTGGGAGACAGCGCTTTTTCCAGCAGCGAAACGCCACGTAGCAGTGCCTCGGCGTAGTTACGCATCAAACAGTCGTCTGATGAGATGTAGGGCTCGCACTCGGCGCCATTGATGATCAGCACGTCCAACGGCTTGTTTGGTGAAATTTTTAGAGCAGCCGGGAAGCCTGCACCGCCCATCCCGGAGATACCCGCTTGGTGGACCCGTTCACATATAAGCTCAGGCGTGAGTTCAGCCTCAAGGAGCGGCGCCATAAAGGCATTTTGATCTTGAATACTGCTCGGCTCGATTACCACCGCCAACTCGCTGATACCGGAGGGGTGAGCCGACGGTCGCGCTTCGATAGCCACCACTGTGCCGCAACAGGGGGCATGCACAGGCGGGCTTTGATAAAAGCGTGATTCAGTCAGCGCTTGTCCGGTCTTCACGGTACTGCCCACCTCAACGCATACCTTGGCCGGGCTGCCAATGTGTTGCTGCAGGGGCACCACCAGTTGTTTGGCCAGCGTTAGGGTTTCCGGCTTGTCGCAATCGATATTGTCTTTCTTGGTGGCGGGGTGAACGCCACCTTGATAACGCCACAGTTGGCCTTGTTTGATTTTATCGAGCCAACTACGCATTATCGGCCTCCTCAAGCTTCGCCGATTCGCTGGCTACATCGATAACTGCGATGTCAATCTTGTTGAGCTGCCAATCCCAGGTGCGCGAGGTCTGCGCAATCGGGCGCATCTCAATGCAATCGGTCGGGCAGGGCGCGACACACAGTTCGCAACCGGTGCACTCCTTGGTAATGATGGTGTGCATCTGCTTGTTGGCACCTACAATGGCATCCACCGGACAGGCTTGAATACACTTGGTACAACCGATACAGGCCTCTTCGTGGATAAACGCTACCGATTTGGGCTTCTCTTTCTCTTGGGCAGATGCATCTAGCTCGGGCACCTCGACACCGAGTAAATCGGCGAGCTTCTCTACGGTTTCCTGGCCACCGGGCGGGCACTTGTTAATGGCCTCGCCCTTAGCGATGGCTTCGGCATAGGGGCGACAACCGGGATGACCACATTGACCACACTGGGTCTGCGGTAGCAGTTGCTCTACTTGATCGGCGATGGGATCGCCTTCTACACGATAACGAATAGCGGCAAACCCGAGGATCCCCCCGAAGATGGCAGCTAGTACGGTTAGCGCAATAATTGCTTCTATCATCTTTACTACTTAATCAAACCGCTAAAACCAACAAAGGCCAAAGACATCAAGCCGGCGGTAATCATCGCGATGGCTGCGCCTCGAAACGGAAGTGGAACGTCGGCGGCGACCAAACGCTCGCGCATCGCTGAGAACAGCACCAGCACCAGCGAAAAGCCTAGCGCGGCGCCAAAGCCGTAGATAACCGACTGAATAAAGTTGTGCCCTTCATTAACGTTAAGCAGTGCAACCCCGAGGACTGCACAGTTAGTGGTAATCAACGGCAGATATATGCCGAGTACGCGGTGAAGGGTAGGACTGGTTTTCTGCACGAACATCTCGGTAAACTGAACCACTACCGCGATCACCAAAATAAAGCTCATGGTGCGCAAGTAGCCGAGATTAAGTGGAAGTAGCAGATAAGTCTCAATCAGGTACGAGCTGAGTGAGGCGAGGGTCAACACAAAGGTGGTGGCCAGCGCCATGCCAATGGCAGACTCTACCTTGCCTGATACACCCATAAATGGGCACAAGCCGAGAAACTTTACTAATACAAAATTGTTGACCAACACGGTGGCTATCAACAACAGCAAATACTCTGTCATGCGGAAAAATCGAGGTTAAAATTCAGGATATTATCCTTGTTTGTGAGCGGCTTAACAACCTTGCTTTTGCAGGGGCATTCTCGGCATAAATTAAGTTGATTAGTTATTGGTCGATCACACTCTTTCTCCCACCAATCTGCAGCAAACTTGATCGTGATCAATTCATTTCGAGATCGTTTATATCAGCCATAGCCACCACATCTAGTGGTTATTAGAATATACAAACACAATATATGGTCATCGCCGTCAATATTGGCCCTAGAGCCAGTACTGGCGCGTGTTTACGTGCTGTACCCAACACCACCGGAGAATATAAAACGTGAAACCCGTCGTGATAAAGCGAGATGGAAGCCGAGTCCCTTATGATGCAAAACGCATTGTAGAAGCTGTGATTAAAGCGGCCAAAGCGGTAGGTGCCAGCGACGACTTGCTGTCGTTGCGTGTCGCTCAGATCGTCACTGAACAGTTTATGCACCGCGAAGAGGTGGATATTAACGAGATCCAAGGTGCGGTTGAAAACCACCTAATGGACAGTGACCACAAATCATTGGCGCGCGCGTACATTGAGTACCGTCACGATCGCGACGTAGCACGTGAACACCGTAGCTCATTGAGCAAAGAGATCCGCGGTTTGGTTGAACAAAGCAACGCTGCTTTGTTGAACGAAAACGCCAACAAAGACAGCAAGGTGATCCCGACCCAGCGTGACCTGCTGGCGGGTATCGTTGCGAAGCACTATGCCAAGAGCCACTTGCTGCCACGCGATGTGGTAACCGCCCATGAGCGCGGCGAGATTCACTTCCACGACCTGGATTACGCACCGTTCTTCCCGATGTTCAACTGTATGTTGATCGACCTGGAAGGCATGCTGACCGGCGGCTTTAAGATGGGTAATGCCGAAATCGACACACCGAAGTCTATCTCGACTGCCACTGCGGTAACCGCGCAGATCATCGCGCAGGTGGCATCGCACATCTACGGCGGCACCACCATTAACCGCATCGACGAGATCCTTGCGCCATACGTGGTAAAAAGCTTCAACAAGCACCTGTCGGTAGCGCAGGAGTGGGAGATTGCCGATCCGCATGCCTACGCCAAGCAGCGCACTGAGAAAGAGTGTCACGACGCGTTCCAATCGCTGGAGTACGAAGTCAACACCTTGCACACCGCCAACGGCCAAACCCCGTTTGTCACCTTTGGTTTCGGTCTGGGCGAGTCGTGGGAAGCCAAGCTTATCCAACGCTCTATTCTAGAGAACCGTATTTCCGGTTTGGGCAAAAACGCCAAGACCGCGGTATTCCCGAAACTGGTATTCGCCATTAAAGACGGCGTAAACCATAAAGCGGCCGATCCAAACTACGACATCAAGCA
Source organism: Aliagarivorans marinus DSM 23064 (assembly GCF_000429485.1). Classification (GTDB taxonomy): domain Bacteria; phylum Pseudomonadota; class Gammaproteobacteria; order Enterobacterales; family Celerinatantimonadaceae; genus Aliagarivorans; species Aliagarivorans marinus. The sequence goes on from NZ_KE386910.1 coordinate 240,642, forward strand.
GCTAGCACTAGAGTGCTCAAGCAAGCGTATGTACCCAGATATCCTGAACTACGACAAAGTGGTTGAGGTTACTGGCTCGTTCAAGACGCCAATGGGCTGCCGTAGCTTCCTGGGCACCTACGAAGAAGAAGGTCAGCTGATCCACGAAGGTCGTAACAACCTGGGTGTGGTTAGCCTTAACCTGCCACGGATTGCGATTGAAGCGCAGCACGACGAAACCCGCTTCTTCGAAATCCTAGAGAAGCGTTTGGTTATCGCTAAGCGCGCGCTGGATTCTCGCATCGAGCGTTTGAAAGGCGTAAAAGCCCGCGTTGCTCCAATCCTGTACATGGAAGGAGCGTGTGGTGTGCGCTTGAAAGCCGACGACGAGATTACCGAGATCTTCAAAAACGGCCGCGCCTCTATCTCGCTGGGCTACATCGGTCTGCATGAAACGGTGAACGCGCTGTACGGCGATGAGACCCATGTTTACGACTCAGAAGCACTGCGCGAAAAAGCCGTGACCATCGTTGAGAAGCTAAAGCAAACCACCGAAGCGTGGAAAGATGAGAGCGGCTATGGCTTCAGCCTGTACGCTACGCCAAGTGAAAACTTATGTAACCGCTTCTGCTCCATCGATACCAAGAAGTTTGGCGTGATCAATGGTGTAACCGACAAAGGTTACTACACCAACAGCTTCCACCTGGACGTTGAGAAGAAGGTTACCCCCTACGATAAGATCGACTTCGAGATGCCATACCCATCGCTCTCAAGCGGCGGCTTTATCTGCTACGGCGAATACCCGAACATGCAGCACAACGTCGAAGCTTTGGAAGACGTGTGGGATTACAGCTACAGCCGCGTGCCTTACTACGGCACCAACACCCCGATCGATGAGTGTTACAGCTGTGAGTACACCGGAGAGTTCGAGTGCACCAGTAAAGGCTTTGTCTGCCCAAGTTGCGGTAACAGCGACCCAAGCAAGGTATCAGTAACCCGCCGCGTGTGTGGTTACCTGGGCAGCCCAGATGCGCGTCCGTTTAACTACGGCAAGCAAGAAGAAGTTAAACGTCGAGTGAAACACCTCTAATGAACTACCACAAGTACCACAGCGTTGACGTCGTTAACGGCCCGGGAACCCGCTGCACCCTGTTTGTATCAGGGTGCGAGCACCAGTGCCGCGGTTGCTATAACAAAAGCACTTGGCGTTGCGATTCAGGGTTTGAGTTCGACGACCAACTCGAGCAGCAGATCATCGATGATCTCAATGATCAGCGAATTCGCAAACGCGGTTTAACCCTGAGTGGCGGCGATCCGCTGCACCCAGCAAACGTCGCTGCGGTGCTGCGCCTGGCAAAGCGTGTTAAGCAAGAGTGTACGGGCAAGGATATCTGGCTTTGGACCGGTTACACCTTGGCGGAGCTATCTGATGAGCAACGCGCGGTACTTGAGTATGTTGATGTGATGATCGACGGCAAGTTTGAACAAGAGCTGGCCGATGCAAAACTCAAATGGCGTGGCAGCAGTAACCAAAATGTTCTGTATGCGCCGTTCGATAAACCAGAGCGAGCCCCACAAACTGGTTTAATAGACGTGTTAGCTATCTAGTTTCCCGCATGAATACTTCAAAAGGCGCCTGTTATGGCGCCTTTTTTGTGTTTGTAGTTCGGTAGGTTTCCCTGAAAAGGGGGTAGAGCGGTTAAGTACCCGAAGCTTCGTAAAGCGGGCCATTTGCCTCCAACTCGATAAGATAAAGGCGGGTATCGAGCTCTCGCTGGTGATAGTCGGGCTGCATATGCTGGCAAAGCTGATAGAAAGCCTTGTCGTGATTGGCTTCTTTAAGATGAGCAAGTTCATGCACCAGAATCATCTCCAGCATCCCTAAGGGGGCGTCTTTAAACAATCGGCTAATGCGGATCTCATTCTTGCTTTTGAGCTTGTTGCCCTGTACTCGAGAAATACGGGTATGGGTGCCGAGGGCATGCTTGACCAGGTGAATGTTGGGGTCGTAAGCCACCTTCGATAAGGGTGCAGCGCGTTTCATATAGCGCCGCTTGTATTGCTCAACCAGATCGCGCAACGCACTATCTGAGCGAACATCGTGGGTCGTCGGGTAACGAGAGGTTAGATAGTGACCCAGCGAACCTTGAGCAAGCAACTGTTCTACCTGAGTGCGGATCTGTTGTGGGTAATGGGCGATGTACTTGAGATGATCGGACATAAGGAACGATAAAAACCGAATATATGGCGCGCTACAGTTTCAAAACTGGATTCAATGTAACGGTATTGCGAGCAGCTGTCACTAGCGCATGCGTAAGCTGGGATAGTCGAGTAGGGGATAGGCGTACTACTGGAGCGAAAGGGATTGTGAAGGATAACTAAGAAGTGGCTCCCCAGGTTGGAGTTGAACCAACGACACATGGATTAACAGTCCACCGCTCTAACCAACTGAGCTACTGGGGAATCGAATTGTTTTTGCC
>NZ_AUBY01000013.1 GCF_000429485.1 Aliagarivorans marinus DSM 23064
AACACTCAGCTTTGGCGGAACCTTTACAATCAAGTGTACGTGGTCACTTTGGACGCTGAGCTCGACGACCTCACATCCCAACTGAGCACAGTAAACTTGAATACACCGATAGACTTCTTTCCCTACATTATTTCTCAATATCCTAAATCGGTACTTGGGCGTCCAAACTATGTGATATTGACACCGCCAAAATACGTGTGATGCTTGCTTGTATCTGCTCATGTTATTTGTCCTTTTGACTTCGCTAAAAATCAAAGGCGCATTTAGCATGAGCGGGTCTTCAGGCAAAGCCTCACCGGATGATAACCACCTACTGAAGTAGGTGGTTTAGGGCCGAAAACTAAAAAAGCGCCTATCGGCGCTTTTTCTATTTTAAACTTAGGCTTACTCTTCAGCGGATTCCGCTACCGCCTCATCAGTGCTATCCAACTGACGTGGCCACGCATTCAGTACCGCCTTAATCAGCGTCGCCAGCGGGATGGCAAAAAACACCCCGAGAATGCCCCACAGCCCACCAAACACCAGCACCGCGACAATGATATAGAGAGGGTGGAGGTTTACCGCTTCAGAGAACAGCAGCGGCACCAGCAGGTTGCCGTCGAGGATCTGAATCACCATGTAGGCAAGGATGAGATAGCCGAACTGCGGGCTAATCCCCCACTGAAACAAGCCAACCATCGCCACCGGTAAGGTCACCGCGAAGGCGCCGACAAAGGGAATCAATACCGATACGCCCACCAATAAGCTAAGCAGCGCGGAGTAGCGCAGCCCCATCAACACAAACACCAGATAGCTCACGCCGCCAACGATCAGTATCTCCATCGCCTTGCCACGCACATAGTTGGCAATCTGAGCATTCATCTCGCGCCATACCTTTTGGATAAGCAGGCGCTCATCGGGAATAAAGCGATCCAGCCCAGCCAGCAGCTTATCCCTATCCGCCAGCATAAAGTACACCATTAACGGCACCAGCACGCTGTATACCGCCAGGGTCGCCAGGTTAAGAATGGAGGAGATAGAAGCCTGTACTAACTGTTCACCGACCGCCAGTAGTTTGCCACGCATATTGCCGACGATGGAGTCGAGCAAGGCGCCATCAATATACTCGGGATATTGCTCTGGCAAGGAACCCAACCATACCTGGAAGCTACCGAGCATGGCCGGGTACTCAGATAATAGGTTTACCCCCTGCGCCCACACCGTTGGCAGCATGGCAAAGCTAAACACCAGCACCAAGGCGATAAACATCAGCAACACCAGGGTTGTGGCGATGCTTCGCTTGATATGCAGCTTCACCAAGTAGCTCACCGGCCAATCCAACAGGTAGGCCAACACCAGCGCCACAATCACCGGTGCCATCAGATTGCCAAAGAAGTACAACGAGGCCGCAGCCACGCTTAAAACCAGCAGCATCACCACCGCATTGGTATCGGAGAACATCCTCTCGTACCAGCGGGTTAAGACTCTATGCATTGCTAAATAACTCTCCCTTTAATGGTGATAATCAGCTGACAGCCGTGGCTAGACTCAGCCAGTTCGACCTGATGTCCAAGGCGACGAAAAAAGCGGGGAATGTCCTGGCAGGAGCCGGGGTCCCTCAGCTGGATGCGGGCTTGTTCGCCAGCTACCGCGTCTCTTAACCAAAGCTTACTTTGGATCAGCGGTTCGGGACAGACATATTCACGAAAATCAAAATCTTGCACTTTTTGCTCGATACGCGGTCTACAACAATGCCGGTGGATAGATGGCAAGTCAGCAGGCATTACCTAGTGCTATTGCATGCGTCCATCACGAGCCGACTCAGTCAAATACACGCCCATTAAAAACGTGGATAAACGCGTTTAGTGTGCACTAATACAAGGACTTATTTCCATAGCCAATCCAAGAATTTCAAGGTATTCTCGCTCTACTACCAGAACGACAGAGAGAATCATGCGCCGTCTGCTAGCAGCTATCGTGGGTACGGCACTCTGGGCGACCTCCCCCCAAGCCAGCAACTCATTACCAGAAATCGGCACCGTTGCCAGCTCTGCGCTGACCATCAATCAAGAGATCCGCTACGGCGAAGTGTATATGCGCTTTATCCGCGCGTCCTTTCCGATGACCAACGATCCAGTGCTGTCAGAGTATGTGACCGAGTTGGGTAACCGCCTGGTCAGCAACGCTGAGCAAGTCAAAACGCCGTTTAACTTTTTCTTGGTGTCAGATCCTGAGATCAATGCTGCCGCCTTTCTCGGTGGCTACATCAAGATTCACACCGGCCTGTTCCTCTACGCCAATAGCGAGAGTGAATTCGCCTCAGTAATCGCACACGAGATCGCCCACGTTACCCAGCGTCATATCGCGCGCTACCTAGAAAACCAGGCCAATGCGCAAAACCTGACTTACGCGGGGATGATCGGCTCAGTGCTGCTTGCCATCGCCAATCCGATTGCTGGCATCGCCGCCTTGCAAGGCACCGTGGCGGCCAGTATGCAAAGCTCAATCAACTACACCCGCGCCAACGAGTTCGAAGCAGACCGTATCGGTCTGCGCACCTTGGCTAACTCGGGTTTTGATCCGCAAGGAATGGGCAGCTTCTTCGGCAAACTATCCGAGAAATATCGCTACGCTTCCAAGCCACCGCAGATGCTGGTCACCCACCCGCTGCCCGATACGCGGGTGAGCGAAGCGCGAGCACGGGCCAACCAATACCCAAATCGCTATATCGCGCCGTCTTTGTCTTATCAACTGGCGAAGGCACGGATCGAGGTGCGCCATGGAGTGATGGATGGCGAAGCCGCGTTGGACTATTTTAATCGCCAACTTGAGCGCCGCAGTTACGCCCTAGAGGACGCCGCCAAGTATGGTAAAGCGCTTGCGCTATTTGAGATGGGCGAGTTTAAGCAGGCCAAAATACTGATCGACGAGCTGGCCAAAGGGCAGCCGGATAACCTGTTCTATCTCGATACTCAGACCGATGTCGACCTGGCCTTGGAGAACTTCCAACCAGCAATCGAGCGCCTGCAAGCGGCCCAGCAGCGCTACCCGAACAACCAAGTGATTGTGCTGAACCTAGCCTATGCCCAGAGTAAGGCAGACCAGCCGGAGCAGGCACGCAAAGAGCTCGATCGTTACCTTAGACAACATCGTGAAGATGCCTTAGCATGGAGCCAGCTAACGCGTGTTGAGCGCCAGCTAGGCAATACCGCTCGAGCCCATCAGGCCAACGCGGAAGTACTGGCTTTACGGGCCGATTATCAGCGAGCCGTCGATGAGCTACACAGTGCCTTCAACCTGACCGAAGCGCCATTGGAGCGGGCCAGAATTGAAGCACGTATCGAGCAATTCAAGCTCGCCGAACAGGAATTGGACGAGCTACGTTAACGACAAGGAGAGACCCATGTCAGGGGTGAAGATTTACCACAACCCGCGCTGCTCCAAGAGCAGAGAAACGTTAAAACTGTTGCAGGACAAGGGCATCGATCCTGAGATTGTGCTGTATCTTGAAACGCCCCCCAGCGTGACCGAGCTAAGTGGCTTGCTCAAGCAGTTGGCGCTATCGCCACGTGAGCTGATGCGCACCAAAGAGGCGGAGTACAAGGAGCTGGACCTCTCCGACAGTGAGCTGAGCGATGATCAGCTGCTGGTTGCCATGCACAATCACCCTAAACTGATTGAGCGCCCCATCGTAGTCGCCAACGGCCAAGCTCGCATCGGTCGCCCCCCCCAACAAGTCATGGATATCCTATAGTTTGGCCGCGCAATGGTTGCGCCTGGCTCAGCTTAGTTACTTAGGGCTACTCATTTGGGTGGCCCTTTGGCAACTTGGCGTACTCGCCAGCGCCGATACATCATTAGGCTTTCGCTTTGCGCTGTGGCTACTCCCGCTACTGTTCCCGCTGCCGGGTATTGCCAAAGGCAAGCCCTATACCTTCGCTTGGGCAAGCTTCGTACTGCTTTGGTACGTGCTGCATGCCACCGTATTGTTAGTGGTGGCTCCTGAGTTACGCCTATTGGCAGCGGTGGAGTTAGTGCTCACTCTGAGCGCCTTTGTCAGTGGTTTGGTGTTTGCGCGAACCCGCGGCAGGGAGTTAGGCTTGGGCCTAAAGAAACGTAAAAAGGGCGAGTAAGCGAAAAGATCTTATCTGGGCAAATACACCCGTTATAGCGATAGGATCTCTTTGACAAACGGTACGGTCAGTTTGCGCTGTGCCGTCATCGATGCCTTGTCCAAGGTATCGAGATTCTCCAGCAAGGTAGGCATATCCCGCGACAGGCGCTTTAGCATAAAACGAGCAACTTCCAGCGGCATTTTCAAACCACGCAGCTGGGCACGCAGCTGCAGCGCACTGAGCTTTTGCTCGTCGTCCAGCTCATGCACCCGGTAGGTCACGCCCCAATTTAGCCGCGATTGTAGGTCGGGCAGCGCCAGCGGGAGCTGCTGTGCCGGCTGGCTAGCGGTTACAATCAAGCGCGCCGTTTCGGCATGCTCTTTACGGCGATTGTAGAAATCAAAGATCGCCTCTTCCCACTGACGATTGCCAGCGATGGCATCGATATTATCTAAACAAACAAGCGCCATATGCTCTAAGCCGTCGAGCATTTGTGGGGTCATCTGTTGATGATGTTCGAGGGGTAAGTAGGCGGAGGCAGCAGAGATATCAGCCATCTCACTACAACTGGCATGCAGCAGGTGAGTGCGGCCACTGCCGGGCGTTCCCCACAAGTAGAGCATGCGCTCGCCGCGGTCTAGGGCTAGATTTCGAAGGGCACTGAGCAACTGTTGATTCTCCCCGGGATAGAAACTCACGAGGGTTTCATCGTCAGGGAGCATTACCGGAAGAGATAACTGGGGGGACAGGCTCAAAGTGCTAGATCGAATTTGCTCAAAAAGATGATCCTATTGTAACAGTTCGATCTAGCGAAGAAAAACCTTTGCTAGCGCAGCAGGTACTGGCTGGGGTTTTCTTGGTCAACCTCAAATTGCTCATCCACCGAGAGCGCGGTTTGCAGGTCTTGCCAAGGGCTCAGTAGTTCAACCCGATAGGTCACGGTCTCACCTTGCAGGCTATGCAGCTGCACTCTGGCCACCGCCGGTTGCTGGTTGAGGTAGCTTTCCAGCGCCACCATGCGATTAAGGCTGCGCAGTCCACTAAAGCTCAGCAGTACCGACTCGCCATTGGCTTCGTTGAGCACTACGCCATAGCGCTCAACCATCGCTTGCAGCAACTGGCCGCTAAGCTGGTCTGCCGCGACTTGGCTGTCGCCTTGGGCTTGCCCGCTCGCCAGTTGGGTGCGCGCTTGGGCATCCAGCAAACGCCACTGCAACTGCAATGAACCGTCGCTCAGCGGGAACTGTTTCACAGTCATAATCAGCGGGCTGCTATAGCGCTCGCTGGCTTGATAGACATTGCGATCGAAGCTGCCCCATACGTCGTTGACATCAACAATCGCGGTGTCTTGCAGATCCAAGATCGGCCACTGCAGGCTCAAGGCCAACTCGGCGGTTTGCTCATTCAGCTCGGCCATCATTTCGGCTTGCTGTGCTTCGCTGAGCAGGCTGCGGTTAAAGCCCTGTTCAACGGCGTACCACATCAGTACCGCTGGGCGATGTTGGCCTAACTGGCGCACCTCGGCTTGAGTGAGTAACTGCCCCACCATCTGCGAGTTAAAGCGCACGCTGATGCTGTCATCGCTATAGGAAAACTGCTGCACAAAGGGGCTGATGTTGCCGCGCGCCTTGGCAATAACCGGCAGCGAACGCGTGGCGGGATCGCCGGTCAGGCGCAGTAGCAATAGGTCGAAGGCCGCTTGCTGGTCTTCGACCGCAACGCCGGTTGCCGGTGCTTCCACCTGAAAAAGCTCAGCGCGCAGAGGCAGAGCGCCGGCCAGCAAACAAAACAGCGCAGCCTTAAGCCACGCCTTGAAACGCCAGTTATTTGGTACCAAAAATCTTGTCTCCTGCATCGCCCAAACCCGGGATGATATAGCCTTTCTCATTCAGTTTCTCATCAACCGATGCTGTGTACAGGCTAACATCTGGATGGGCTTCTTCCAATGCTTTCAGGCCCTCAGGGGCAGCAACCAGCACCAATACCACGATGTGGGTGCAGCCGTGCTCTTTCAGCAAATCGATGGTCGCGATCATCGAGCCACCAGTGGCCAGCATCGGGTCAACCACCAAGGCCATACGTTCCTCAATCTGACCAACCAGCTTGGAGAAGTAAGGCACTGGCTCAAGGGTTTCTTCATCGCGGTAGATCCCCACCACCGAGGTCTTCGCCGATGGCATGTGTTCCAGTACGCCGTCCATCATGCCCAGACCTGCGCGCAAAATCGGCACAACCGTGGCTTTCTTGCCTTTGATCTGCTCCACTTCCACCTTGCCACACCAACCATCAATCGTGACCGTTTCCATCTCCAGATCGGCGGTCGCTTCATAAGTCAGCAAGCTCCCCACCTCCCGCGCCAACTCACGAAAACGCTTGGTGCTGATATCCGCTTCGCGCATCAGTCCAATTTTGTGGCGAACCAGGGGGTGTTTAACTTCTACGACTTTCATGATGATTCCTTGTTTAACGTTGGTGCAATTAGCGCCTATTCTAATCGCCTTTTTCCCGGCCATGGTAGCTTTGATCAATAAATTCCCCGACTGGATCGCTATCAGGCTGTAACATCTCAGGTAACACTGATAAAATGCGCGCAATTTTTTCGGCCCTTCCCTTAAAAAGGTACTCCTGTGACTAAGCAAAATACTCCTCTCAGCTACAAAGACGCCGGTGTTGATATCGAAGCAGGCAATGCTTTGGTTGAACGAATCAAAGGTGTGAGCAAACGAACCCAACGCCCCGAGGTGATGGGCGGACTGGGAGGCTTCGGTGCACTGTGTCAGTTGCCAAGCAACTATAAAGAACCGGTGCTGGTTGCAGGTACCGACGGCGTAGGCACCAAGCTGCGTCTGGCGCTAGACCTGAACAAGCACGACACCGTGGGCATCGACCTGGTTGCGATGTGTGTTAACGACCTGATCGTACAAGGCGCTGAGCCACTGTTCTTCCTTGACTACTTTGCCACCGGCAAGCTGGATGTTGACACCGCTGCAGACGTAGTGGCAGGCATCGGCGAAGGCTGTGAGCAAAGCGGCTGTGCACTTATCGGCGGTGAAACCGCTGAAATGCCAGGTATGTACCACGGCGATGACTACGACATGGCAGGTTTCTGCGTAGGTGTGGTTGAAAAATCTGAAGTGATCGACGGCACTAAAGTTAGCGAAGGCGATGCGCTGATTGCACTGGCATCTAGCGGCCCTCACTCTAACGGTTACTCTTTGGTTCGTAAGATCCTGGAAGTATCTGGCGCAGATCCACAGCAAGCCTTCGGCGACAGCACCCTGGGTGAAACCCTGCTGACTCCGACCAAGATCTACGTGAAGTCGGTACTGGAACTGATTAAGCAATGTGACGTACACGCGCTGTCGCACATCACCGGTGGTGGCTTCTGGGAGAACATCCCACGGGTACTGCCAGAAGGTGCTAAAGCGGTAGTTGACGAGTCTAGCTGGCAATGGCCAGAGATCTTCAACTGGCTGCAAGAGAACGGCAACGTGGCTCGCGAAGAGATGTACCGCACCTTCAACTGTGGCGTAGGCATGATCATCGCGCTACCAGAAGCTGACGTTGAGAAAGCGCTGGCCATTTTGAACGAACAAGGTGAGACCGCATGGAAGATTGGTCACATCGCTACCGCCGCTGCCGGCGAAGGGCAAGTCGAAATTAACTAAGGAAGGCCATGACTGCCAATATAGTGGTACTCATCAGCGGTTCAGGGACTAACCTGCAAGCGCTGATTGATGCCTGTGAACAGGGAAAGATTGATGGCCGCATTTCTGCGGTCATCTCTAACAAGGCCGACGCCTTTGGCCTGCAACGCGCCGCGCGTGCCGGCATCGTTACCGAGTTCCTCGACCCTAAAGCCTATGGCGATCGCGCAAGCTATGATGTCGCCCTCGCCGATATGATTGATGGCCATCGCGCCGATGTCATTGTGATGGCGGGTTTTATGCGTATCCTCAGCGAAGGCTTTGTCGAGCGCTTCAACGGCAAGATGCTCAACATCCACCCCTCGTTGCTGCCCAAGTATCAAGGCTTGCATACCCATCAGCGCGCTATTGATGCGGGAGATAAAGAGCACGGCTGCAGCGTCCACTTCGTTACTGCTGAACTCGATGGCGGCCCGGTGGTGTTACAGGCCAAGGTACCGGTGTTCGAAGAAGACAGCGCTGAAGAGCTGGCGAAACGGGTTCTGGTGCAAGAGCATGCTATCTACCCCTTGGTAGTATGCTGGCTCTGTCAGGGTCGCTTATCGATGACCGAACACGGCGCTGAGCTAGATGGCCAGCTACTGCCCGCTGAAGGCTACGCGAACTAGCCAGCAACAGGTATCCAATAAAAACGCCACTCATCAGTGGCGTTTTCTTTTTTGATACAGCAAATCAGCAGGCCTAAAGGCTTGGCTTCTCCTGCGGCTCGCCTAGTTCCTCGTTAGCCGTCACTTGTTCATCCATGGGCTCATCCACTTGTTCATTCATTGGCTCACCGACAATCGCCAAGCCCTTCTGCAAGGCCTCGATACGAGAGCTAACGATGTACTCTCCGTCGACCCAATCGCGGATCTGCATCTTCTCCAACTGTACCATAGCCTGCTCGCTAGGGCAGTACAAGAAGACCTGACAGCCCGCATCCAACGCATCGCGCATCGCATTCTCCAGCGCTAGCGCCACCGTCACATCGATCATCGGTACCGCGCTTAAATCCAGTACCATCACCTTGTATTGGTCAACGGCAGCATGGGCCCGGGCAATCGCCTTAGACACACCGAAGATCATCGGCCCAGACAGGTAGAAGAACAGCAACTGCCCTTTGGCCTGATCCAGCAAGGCGCGTTCCTCGCCGCTTAGCGGTACGCCATCATCGGCATCGGAAATGGCCTTCACGTTCTTTTCCTGAACCCGGCTTAGCCGCTCAATGGTGATGATATTCGCCAAAAACACCCCTATCCCAACGGCATAGATAAGATCCACAAACACGGTCAGCAGCAGTACCCCATACATGATGCAGGTTGGCACCAGCGACACGGTATGAGCCCGCTTGATAAAGCTCCAATCGAGGATGTTGAGGCCTACAAACAGTGCAATACCAGCCAGCACCGCCAGCGGCACCGGCTCAATCAACGGCGCCAGCCACAACACAACCAGTAGCAGAATAAGCGCCCGCACAATGCCGGAGAGCGGTGAGCGAGCCCCCACCTGCACATTGACCACCGTGCCCATGGTTGCCCCCGCGCCGGGTAAGGCACCAAACAGTCCAGACACGGTATTGGCGATACCCTGCCCGATAAGCTCACGGTTAGAGTCATGCTCATTACGGGTCAAGCTGTCGGCAATCACGGCGGTTAGCAGCGTATCGATGCAGCCCAGTGTGCCTAACACCAACGCATCAACCAGCATCTCGCTGATAAGGCCAAAGGAAAAGGTTGGCCACACAATCGAGGGGAGTCCGCTGGGGATCTCGCCTATGCGGCGGATATCCATGCCACTGAATAGCACGATGGAGATGAGTGTTACTACAACCAGTGCTACCAGCTGTGGCGGGATCAGCTTCTTGTATTTACTCGGCATAAACAGCAGCACGCCGAGGGTCATCATGCCGAGTAAGAACTCGCCGAAATGCATATTGCGGATAAGCTCCGGCAGGGCTTTGATTGTCCCTAGCGCGCCGCCGGGAGGCGCGGCTTGGCCAAGAAACGGTGCGAGCTGCAGGATTACCAGGATTACCCCTACCCCAGACATAAAGCCGGATATCACGCTATAGGGCATCAAAGTGATGTACTTACCCAGCTTGAGCGCACCGAGCGCTATCTGAAACACCCCCGCCAGCATCACCACGGTGAAGGCAATGGCCACCCCGTTCTCCGGGTGGCGGGCAATCATTCCGGTAAGCACAGCGGCCATCACCACCGTCATCGGACCGGTTGGCTCAGAGATTAAGGTTCGCGAACCACCGAATAAGGCGGCAAACAAGCCTACCAATATCGCCCCCCACAAGCCGGCTTGCGCCCCAGCGCCGGATGCAACACCAAAGGCCAAGGCCATCGGCAACGATACAATGGCGGTGGTCACGCCACCAAATAGATCACCCTTTAGCGTGATGTCTTGAAACGTCCGTGTAACCAATACAACTCTCCTTATCTTCAACAGCTCGATTTTAAAGATTTTTTTGATAATTAGTACAGAAAGAAAGTAAGGGTAATGGCGATCTTGCCGCAGTTACTACTGCATCGGTGTTAACACAAAGAATGGAGGCCAGCTGGGGTAAGGCTGGCCGTAAATAAACAGGGTGGGTTCAGTCTTGATGGCGATAGCCATAGGCCCAGCGGCTGCCGGAGTTGGGGCCGGTTATCACGTCGTGATTGCTGTTGGCGGGGATAAATACCTCTTCACCAACCTCGGGGTAGCAGTGGATCCCGTCGATAACTACCACTAAGTCACCTTCTAACACAACCAGCAACTCATCCACGCTATGCACAAAATCAAGCCACTGCTGACCTGGGGGATCTTCGAAGATGCCAAAGCTATAGCCACGCTGCAGAAACTCCTTTTCCAGCTTAACCATATCCAACGATTCTACCGCTTCCATGCTGTTTGCTCCTTCGTTGTAAACTTTGCGCTAACTCTTTAGCGCGCTAATCCAAGCGCGGCATTTCACCTTGCCCAAGCTGGGCATCTGCCGCGAGTTCAAGGTGATCTGACGACTACTGCCGGGCTTGGCGCTATACCATTTGACCTTCTTGTCCCACTCGTACCAGCGCTGGTCTTGGTAGTAGTAATACTGCACTTCCACCTTGGCCTTAACCAGCTCTCGCTCGGTACTGGCCAGCTCTGCGCGATAGCGGGTCCCCATCTTTTGCCGGTCACACTCCGCGCTTTTTAATCGGACACTCGCACGCCCCGGAACCACCATAAAACAAAGGAGCGCTACGGCTCCCCATTTAAGTAAGTTAGTCATTGTCTGTACCGTTTAAGTGTTATGTATTTATATATTTATCAACATTGAGAATAGACCAATCCTCCCCATCTACAAACACCAGCAGCAATAGAAAAGGTAACGCGATCAAAAAAGCCACCCGAAGGTGGCTTAGTTCAGCAAGCGAGGACGCTTATTCCCACTCGATGGTAGCAGGCGGCTTACCAGAGATATCGTAAACCACGCGCGAGATACCGTCGATTTCGTTGATGATGCGGTTACTTACTGCACCCAAGAAGTCGTATGGCAGGTGTGCCCAGTGTGCGGTCATAAAGTCGATGGTTTCTACCGCACGTAGCGATACAACCCAGTCGTACTTACGGCCATCGCCCATTACGCCTACCGAGCGAACCGGCAGGAATACGGTGAAGGCTTGGCTTACCTTGTGGTACAGCTCGGCCTTGTGCAGCTCTTCGATGAAGATGGCATCGGCGCGACGCAGCAGGTCACAGTACTCTTTCTTCACTTCGCCCAGTACACGTACGCCCAGACCAGGACCCGGGAATGGGTGGCGGTACAGCATGTCGTACGGCAGGCCTAGCTCCAGGCCAATCTTACGTACTTCGTCTTTGAACAGCTCTTTTAGCGGCTCAACCAGACCCATTTCCATATCGTCTGGCAGACCGCCAACGTTATGGTGCGATTTAATCACATGGGCTTTACCGGTTTTAGCGCCAGCAGATTCGATCACGTCTGGGTAGATGGTGCCTTGTGCCAGCCACTTGGCGTTTTGCAGCTTCTTCGACTCTTCGTCGAACACGTCTACGAACACGTGGCCGATGATCTTACGCTTGGCTTCTGGATCGGCTTCGCCTTCCAGTGCTTTCAAGAAGCGGTCTTCTGCATCAACGTGCACGATGTTCAGGCCGAAGTGGTTGCCGAACATATCCATCACTTGCTGAGCTTCGTTAAGACGCAGCAGGCCGTTGTCAACGAATACACAGGTCAGCTTGTCGCCGATGGCGCGCTGAACCAGCATCGCAACTACCGATGAATCAACACCGCCACTGAGGCCCAGGATCACCTCATCATCGCCCACTTGCTCTTTAATACGCGCTACCGCGTCTTCGATAATCGAGCCTGAGGTCCATAGCGCTTCACAGCCACAGATATCTTTAACAAAGTGCTCCAGCATGCGCTTACCCTGACGGGTGTGAGTCACTTCTGGGTGGAACTGAACGCCGTAGAACTGCTTCTCTTCGCAGGCCATAGCCGCAAACTCACAGCTTGGGGTTTGAGCAATCTTAGCGAAGCCTTCAGGGATCGCCGACACCTTATCGCCGTGGCTCATCCATACGTCCAGCAGTGCATTGCCGTTTGGCGCTACCGCATCTTCGATGGCCTTGAACAGCTCAGACTGAGCCAGTACTTCTACCTGTGCGTAACCAAACTCGCGCTCTCCATCGCCTTGGATTACTGCACCACCTAGCTGCTCACTCATGGTTTGCATGCCGTAGCAGATACCCAGTACCGGTACGCCCGCATTAAACACGTACTCAGGAGCACGCGGTGAATCAGCTTCAGTTACGCTCTCCGGGCCACCGGCCAGAATGATACCGTTAGGCGCGAACTCTTTAATGTCGGCCTCTTCAACATCCCAACCCCACAGCTCACAGTAAACGCCGATTTCACGGATACGGCGGGCAATCAGTTGGGTGTACTGAGATCCAAAGTCGAGGATCAGGATACGATGCTTATGAATGTCTTGGCTCATAATCTCTTCTTTAAGTAAGAGTTAATCAAAGGGGCGCTGCTGCGCCCCCCGGGAGAAACTGGGTGTTAGCCCATGCGGTAGTTTGGTGCTTCTTTGGTGATAGCCACATCATGCACGTGACTCTCGCCCATACCGGCGCTGGTGATTTTAACAAACTCAGCTTTGGTGTTTAGCTCTTCAATGGTGGCGCAGCCAGTCAGGCCCATACATGAGCGCAGACCGCCCATTTGCTGGTGAATGATGGCTTTAACCGGACCTTTGTAAGCAACGCGACCTTCGATACCTTCTGGTACCAGCTTGTCAGCGGCGTTGTCGGTCTGGAAGTAGCGATCCGATGAGCCTTGAGACATCGCGCCCAGCGAGCCCATACCACGGTAAGACTTGTAAGAGCGGCCTTGGTAAAGCTCAATCTCACCCGGCGCTTCTTCGGTACCGGCGAACATCGAGCCCACCATGACACAGCTTGCGCCAGCAACCAGTGCTTTGGCGATATCGCCTGAGAAGCGAATACCACCGTCGGCAATTACCGGAATGCCACGGTCTTTCAATGCGTCTACAGCATCTGCTACCGCGGTGATTTGCGGTACACCTACACCGGTTACGATACGGGTAGTACAGATAGAGCCCGGGCCAATACCGACTTTAACCGCGCTACAACCAGCGTCTGCCAGAGCAATAGCGCCTGCAGTAGTAGCCACGTTGCCGCCGATGATCTCCAGATCTGGGTAGGTTTCGCGGGTCGCTTTAATGCGATCCAATACGCCTTGCGAGTGACCGTGTGACGAGTCGATAAGCAGCACGTCAACGCCAGCTTCGACCAGCGCTTTAACGCGCTCTTCGTTACCTGCGCCAGCGCCTACTGCTGCGCCTACACGTAGGCGACCCAGTTCGTCTTTACAGGCGTTGGGTTTACGCTCGGCTTTCTTAAAGTCTTTTACGGTAATCAGACCGGTTAGCTTGAAGCTGTCATCAACAACCAGCATCTTCTCAATGCGGTGCTCATGCATCAGATGCTCAACGGTGTCACGCGAGGTGTCGGTGGTGGTTACCAAACGCTCTTTTGGCGTCATCACATCAGCTACGGTCTTACTCATGTCAGTTTCGAAACGCAGGTCACGGCCGGTAACAATACCTACCAGGTCGTTGTTAGCAGAAACTACTGGGAAACCAGAAAAACCTAGTTTTTCACGTAGAAGGGCAATCTCGCCAAGGGTACGCTCAGGGCTTACGGTAACCGGCTCTAGAACTACGCCAGCTTCGTACTTTTTCACCTTGCGAACTTCGTCAGCTTGCTGCTCGATGGACATGTTCTTGTGAATAAAGCCGACACCGCCCTCTTGGGCCAGAGCAATCGCGAAGCGCGCTTCTGTAACGGTGTCCATCGCTGCAGAGACCATGGGGATGTTCAGGCTGATGTTTTTAGTCAGCTTAGTCTGCAGGTTGGCTGTATTTGGGAGGACATGCGAGTGGGCCGGAACCAACAACACGTCATCGAAGGTTAGGGCTTCTTTGGCAATTCTCAACATAGCAATATTCACCTAATGGAAGTGAGGAAAGGGGGTAAAATATTGCGGAGGGATTATAGGTACAAAGCTGGCCAAGGTAAAACGAAAAGTATAAATTTCTTGGAATATTTTTATTAACGGGAAAATTCATGGCATTCGCAACGCCCCAAGCCCCTGTACTAAGTGTTAGTCAGCTCAATCGTCAGGTGCGCCTGTTACTCGAACAAAGCATCGGCACCGTCTGGCTGGAAGGCGAGATCTCCAACTATTCGGTGCCCTTTTCCGGCCATTGGTACTTTTCGCTGAAAGACAGCGAGGCTCAAGTGCGCTGCGCCATGTTCAAGGGCAGTAACGCACGAGTGCGCTTTCAACCAGAGAACGGCCAGCAGGTATTGGTGAAAGCCAAGATCGGCCTGTACGAGCCGCGCGGCGAGTATCAGTTGATTGTCGAGCGGATGCTGCCCGCCGGTGATGGCGCGATGCAGCTAGCCTTCGACCAACTCAAGATGAAGCTCGCCGCCGAGGGCTTGTTCAGCGAAGCCGCCAAGCAACCAATGCCTAGCCACCCACAGCGGATCGGTTTGGTTACCTCCGCCAGTGGCGCCGCGCTGCACGACACTCTTTCGGTGCTAAAGCGCCGCGCACCCTCCATCGAAGTGATCATCTACCCAAGTTCGGTACAGGGTGAGCTCGCTCCCGCCCAGCTAATCAGTGCGCTGAATAGCGCCAACCAGCGCAACGAGGTGGATCTGCTGGTACTGACCCGCGGCGGCGGCTCGAAAGAAGACCTGTGGTGTTTTAACGATGAGCAGCTGGCCAGAGCGGTTTATCACTCTCAGCTGCCGGTTATTTCGGCGGTTGGCCACGAGGTGGATATCAGCATCTGCGACTTTGTGGCCGATCTACGCGCCGCCACCCCATCGGCGGCGGCGGAGCTGATCAGTCAAAGCGCCAGCACCCTCGACGATAAGGTGACCAAGCAAAAGCAACGCTTGTTGCTGGCCTGGCAGCAGCAGCTACGGTTTTATCAAAGCCGCAGCCAGCACTTGCAGCAGCGGTTACTGGCGCAAGCGCCTAAACAGAAAGTGCAGCAACAGCAGCAGCGATTAGACCAGTTAACCCTGCGCCTCGAGCATAGCTGGCAGGCACGCTCTCAAGGCCTGCACAATCGCCAACAACAGCTGCAGCAACGCCTGCTCTCCAGCGGCTTGCCACAACGCATCCAACAGCTCCAGCAGGTCGTCGAGCGCTTAGAGCAGCGCCAGTATGCCGCTATGGACAATATCGAGCAGAGCGCGCTACAGCGCTTCCAGGCCTGTGTGCGCCAGCTAAACAGCCTAAGCCCGCTTAACGTACTTGAGCGCGGCTACAGCATCGTAGAGGGCAAGCAAGGGGTGGTGAGCAGTGCCAGCAAGCTTACAAGCGGTGAGAAGGTCAGTTTGAAGTTTGCCGATGGCGAGCGCCCCGCCACCATCGATTAATAGCAAAAGCTGTCATGCGAGAAAGCGGCACAAAAAAAGCGAGGCTTCAGGCCTCGCTTTTTGTTTGTCGTAAGGTCGTTTCGCTTAGCTGACCTTCGCAACCAGCTTGCTCACTAGGCTGCGCTTCGACTTTAGCTCATTGCAGGAGTTGCAGAAGAAGTCGACCGCACCGCAGGCTTTCAGCTTCTCCAGCATACTGCCACATTTGTCGCAGTGGAAACGCTCCACAAAGCTGTGATGGCAGCTATCGCAGAGCCAATGATCGTGTTGGTGGTGTAGCTCGCCGCCACACTCAGGGCACGCCTTAAGTTCAGTCATCATGCCTCCCTATTTCTTAGAGCCCGACATCTTCATCAGTTTTTTGCGCTGACGGGTCTGGGACAAGGTCATCTTTTCTTTTTTACCAGCAAACGGGTTGTCACCCTCGCGGAACTCGATGCTGATCGGGGTACCCATCACCTTAAGCGCCTTGCGATAGTAGTTCATCAGGTAACGCTTGTAAGAGTCTGGCAGCGAATTCACTTGGTTGCCGTGGATCACGATACGCGGCGGGTTGTAACCACCGGCGTGTGCATAACGTAGCTTAACCCGGCGGCCACGCACCATCGGCGGCTGGTGATCGTCTTGGGCCATCTGCATAATTCGGGTCAGCATAGAGGTAGACACCCGCTTGGTGGCGCTCTTGTAGGCTTCAATCACCGAGCCATACAGGTGGCCCACACCAGTGCCGTGCAGCGCCGAGATAAAGTGCAGACGGGCAAAATCGATAAAGCCAAGACGGCGGTCCAGCTCGCTTTTGATGCGCTCTTTGGCATCGTGTTCCATGCCGTCCCACTTGTTCACGGCCAGCACCAAGGCGCGGCCGGAGTTCAGCACAAAGCCAAGCAAGCTAAGGTCTTGGTCGGAGATACCGTTTTGCGCATCAATCACCAACAGCACCACGTTGGCATCTTCAATCGCCTTAAGGGTTTTAATCACCGAGAACTTCTCTACCGCCTCAGTCACCTTACCGCGCTTACGCACCCCGGCGGTATCGATAATGATGTAGTCCTGATCCTCGCGGCTCAGCGGAATATAGATACTGTCGCGGGTGGTGCCGGGCATGTCGTAAACCACAACACGCTCTTCACCCAAGATACGGTTGGTCAGGGTCGATTTACCCACATTCGGGCGACCGACGATGGCCAGCTTGATGGGCATATCTTCAAACTGCTTGCTCAGCGCGTCCAGCTCGCTCTCGGTTGGCAGCTCGGCCAACTCGCCGTCTTCACCGTCAAGCTCGTCGCCCTCTTCAGCGCTCGCTGCCATCTGCTCTTTGACAAAGGGCTTAAGGGCCAGTTCTAGCAGTTGATTTACCCCACGGCCGTGGGCAGCAGCAATCTGGTGAACATCACCAAGTGATAGCGCGTAGAACTCGCCAGTGGCTGAGTCGGCGTCGATGCCGTCTACCTTGTTAGCGACCAAAAAGACCTTTTTCTCCTGCTTCCGCAGGTGATGGGCAATCGCCTCATCGGCAACGGTGAGGCCGGCGCGCGCGTCTACCAAGAACAGTACCGCATCGGCCTCTTCGATAGCTTGCAGCGACTGCTGAGCCATCATCGCATCGATGCCCTCTTCGTCACCGTGGATACCACCGGTATCGATAACAATGAAATCCTGTTCTGCCAACTTTGCCTGTCCATATTTACGATCGCGGGTCAGACCGGGGAAGTCTGCAACCAGCGCATCGCGAGTGCGAGTTAAGCGGTTAAACAACGTGGATTTACCCACATTCGGACGGCCCACTAGGGCAACAACAGGAAGCATAAAGGCCTCTTTCTACAAAAATGAACAAAGGCTCATGATCGATGAAATCATGAGCCTAGAACTGATTAGTACAGATTATAACAAGTTAGCGGCGTTCTAAGGCGTATAATTTACCGTTGCGCGCTTGAACAAAGACATTGTCTCCGCTGACGATTGGCCGGCTATATAAGCCGCTCTTATCTAGTCGGGTCTTGCTGACGAACTGACCGTTACTGCGATCCAGCCAATACAGGTAGCCTTCGCTATCACCTACCATCAGGTAGTCACCGTCGATGGCCACCGGAGTGAGCTGGCGATAAGACAGCGCTTGCTGCGACCATTGCTGCTCGCCTTGACGACGGTCCACACTGAACAGGTAGTCCTTCATGTCGCTTAGGTAGATGCGCGAACCGCTCACCAGCAGGTCTTGATAGGCCGAGTAGCTTTGACGCCACGCTTCAGCGCCGCTGCGCAAGTCAACCGATACCAAGTTACCGTTGTAAGCCACGCCATAGAGCTGCGAGCCAACCAATACCGGGGTGCTGTCGACATCCACCAAGCGGTCGATTTCGGTGGCGCCGCGCGACTGAGCCAGGGTGTACTCAAACATTAGCTGACCGTTTTGCTGCAGATACAGACCTACTCGACCATCGGCACGACCCACAATCACTGCACCAGCAGAGATCAGCGGAGAGCTGGCCGAACGCAGCATCAGGTTAGGCAGGTCAATCACGCTCTCCCAGAGCTGCTCGCCGGTGTGGGCATCGAGTGCAACCAAGCGGCCGTTAGCGGTTTGAACTGCAACAATGCTGTCGTCGACGGCAGGGGCAGACAGCACCTCGCCAGAGACTTGGGCTTGCCAAACAATCTCACCGGTTTCAGCATCGAGCGCAAACACATCGGCGTTCTCGGTACCCAGGTAGACACGCTGATAAGCGCCGACCAGGCCACCAGAGATGCGGGCGTTATTGGTATTACCACGGAACTGGTTGTTGCTCTCAACCTTGGAGAGGTCTTGGGTCCACAGCAGCTTGCCGCTTAGGTCATAGGCCTGAACCTTACCGAAGCGTTCGGCGGCGAACAGTGTGTCGTACGCCACCAACGGGGTGAGCTGTGAGTAGTAGTCCTTTACTCCCTTGCCTACGGAGACCTGCCAACTAATACGGGAGTCGAATTGGTTGTCGAACTCCGGTACCTCTGCCATGACGATGACGTCTTCTTCTTTGTTAAACAAAGAACAGGCAGACAGGGCAAGACACAATCCTGCTATGGCAAGTGTTTTCAACTTAGCCATTATCAGCAGGCGCCTCCGTCAGATCATTCAGTTTGATATTCAGGCTAGCATCAAGCTCAGCACCACCGGCCGCTAAGGCCGCTTGGTAGGCTTGGCGAGCCAGAGCCTTTTCACCGCGCGCGATGTAGACATCGCCACGCAACACATCAACCAAAGGCTGAAGGCTGAAGTCGCTGATTTGCGCAAGCGATGCCAATGCTGCATCGAAGTCTTCTAACTGGAATTGCACGCGAGCAACTCGCAGACCCACCAAGCCTTTTAGCTCTTCAGGGGCGTTGTCTTGGGCATACACCAACTGCTGCAGCGCGTCGCTGTAGTTGCCTTCGTCAACCAGGCTCTTGGCCAGCAGCAGCGAAGCAAATACTTCGTAGTTGTCACCGCTTTGGTTGGCCAGAACATACTCTTGTAGTGGCGCAGCATCGCCGCTGCGGCGCATTTGCTCAACCACCATCTGGTAGGCATCTGATGCGGCTTCTTGCTGGGCAACCTTGTGTTCGCCGTAGTAGCGCCAGCCAAATACCAAGGCCAGACCCGCCACGGTACCGATGACTACCGAGTTACCGTTCTTCTTCCACCAATCCTTAATCGCCTGAACTTGTTGTTCTTCGGTGCTATAAACTTCCACCTGTTCCCCTTAGTCTTCTAACTGCTGTGTAAGCAAAGTCGGTAGCTCTTGCTGCGCGATGGTCTGTTGTTCGTTTTGACCACGCAGGTACTTAACGGTGACTTGCTGGTTGGCCAGCTCATCTTCACCGATAATCAGTGCAATGCGAGCACCGGACTTGTCTGCACGTTTAAATTGTTTTTTGAAATTACCGCCGCCACAGTGGGTCATCACTCGCAGCTTGGGCATGCTATCACGTAATTGCTCGGCGAGGGCAAACGCAGCGCTCAAAGTGCCACTGCCCGCACTAATTACATAGACATCGGCCGGCTCTGGCAGTTCACCCAGTAATTCAAGGGTTTCCAGAAGCAGTACCAGACGCTCCATACCCATGGCAAAACCCACACCCGGGGTTGGCTTGCCGCCAAGCTGTTCCACCAGGCCGTCGTAGCGGCCGCCCGCACATACGGTGCCTTGCGCGCCTAGGCTTTCGGTTACCCACTCGAACACGGTGTGGTTGTAGTAATCCAGGCCACGTACCAGGCGCGGGTTGATTTCATACTCGATGCCAACGGCATCCAAGATCTCTCTTAAGCGGGCAAAGTGCGCTTGGCTCTCTTCGCTTAGGTAATCATCCAGTTTTGGCGCATCCACCAGACAGGCTTGTACCTCTGGGTTCTTGCTGTCTAGTACCCGCAGCGGGTTGGTGTACATTCGACGCTTGGCATCTTCGTCCAGGCTGTCTTTATGCGCTTCCAGGTGAGCAATCAGCGCATCGCGGTAGGCGGCGCGGCAGGCATTGCTACCCAAGGTATTGAGTTGCAGCGTTACGTGTTTCTCCAGGCCAAAGGCCTTCCAGAAACGCGCAGACAACATAATCACTTCGGCATCCATATCGGCGCTGGCTACCCCAAAGCTCTCCACACCGATCTGGTGGAACTGGCGATAGCGGCCTTTTTGCGGACGCTCGTGGCGGAACATTGGGCCCATGTACCACAGGCGCTGTTCTTGGTTGTACAGCAAGCCATGCTGGTTACCGGCACGCACACAGCTGGCGGTACCTTCCGGGCGCAGGGTCAGGCTGTCGCCGTTGCGATCCTCGAAGGTATACATCTCTTTTTCAACGATATCGGTCACTTCACCGATGGAGCGTTTGAACAAGTCAGTGCTTTCTACCACTGGCATACGAATTTCGCTGTAACCGTAAGCGGCGACGGTGTCACGTACTACTTGTTCTACCTTCTGCCAGGCAGGCGTATCGCTGGGCAGGCAATCGTTCATGCCACGAATAGCTTGGATCTGTTTAGCCACGAGAATCTCTAATTTTGCTGCGGTTAATCTAAAGAGTCCCCGATTATAGGGACTGTTGAGGTGTGAGTAAAAGGGGGTTATTGCTTCCTAGGCGAGGATTCTACCAAAAACACAGATTTTGTGTATCGATATGGTATCGAATTTGATTCCTCTGTTCGGGGAGAAATAAATTCCCCCGCCCCCTTTGTTAAGCCTTTTGACCCATTACTAAAAGGGTGACTTCATGCCCTTTCTTTCAACTCCTAAATGATGATAGATTCAACTATTATGTGAAGTGTAAGTTAAGGAACAACTTTGGCCGGAGATAAGGATAAGCTCTTAATAGAAGCAGTTTGCAACCACACACCTTGGCAGCTTCTACAAGCAATTTTGAAGGAGTCTGGCTTACCCGTATCTAAAGGTGTCGCTCACACAAAAATCGCGCTAGGTAAGCTGTTAGCTGAAGGAAAGTTCACCGACAAGCATCACAAGAAACTTTTTCAACTCTATTGGCAAACTGTGTGCTTTGGCGAAAAAACAGTGAAATTTGAGCAATTCGACGGAAGCTTT
Organism: Aliagarivorans marinus DSM 23064; assembly: GCF_000429485.1. GTDB lineage: Bacteria > Pseudomonadota > Gammaproteobacteria > Enterobacterales > Celerinatantimonadaceae > Aliagarivorans > Aliagarivorans marinus. The sequence goes on from NZ_AUBY01000013.1 coordinate 21,307, forward strand.
CTACAGCGCCTAAAGCAAGCTGGCAGCTTAATAGAGCCTGAAATTAATCTGAACACGATCAACTTTCCTTTCAAAGATAACTCAGCTAATCACCTGTTAGATAGCTCGGCTAAACTTGTACGGAGTGACGCTATGGAAGGCGGTATCTGGCTTTTCTTCGCTTCACTCAAGAGTTTGACCGAAAACATCGAGCTTGACCGTTCGTACTTCGAACGTATCAATAAAGACTACAACCTTCCACCTGAGCTGTTTGACGTCAAAGCCAAACAAAAAACGACAAGGCAGTTTTACGATATCGTCTATGTAGATTTCGCCAAGCAGCTCGTGGAGTATAGACTTGATACCGTATCTGCAAATTCGACTGATCTAGACGAAGCATTCTTCGCTCTCAAACGCTCGTTTCTGAGGCAAGTAAGGAGGATTCCTGCTTTGGCAGATTTCGAGTGCGAAACAGTTAACTTGTTCCCGCAAATTAGCTCCCTTTACAACAACTCAAGTCACAGGGTGTGTGAACTGGGCTTTACTGTTAGCTCTGTCACTCATCATGAAAAACAACGCTCTGGCAACAAAGACCTCCGCCATGAGGTGTTTCATATCGCAGGTGTAAACAAAGTTGATGGTATCGATGTTTTTAGGGTTGCTACTAGAGAACTGCATCAGCTAGGCTCAGCTACATACGAGTCAGAACTCTACTTACCAGGAACTTTGAAAATGCTTGGTAGTGCCCTTAGCACCCTTGAGTATGCACTGATCAAAAACTGTTTAACTTCATTTGATTATAATTCAATGAAAGACTCACTATTCCCCACCTCTAACAAGGGAATGTTAACAGGGGCCGCCTAAGCACATGGCATCTCTACAAGCTCGGATCGAGACCGAATGGGAAGGTACAAGCACGTTGCCTATTCTAAGGTGCATCGTAGATACTTTGTGCGAAAATTCAAGTGTTTACATAGACTCAAACACATCACTGAGTACGTTTCAACGTATAGTCCAAGATAACCTGAATGACGTAGACGTAAGTCACCCGAGCGTTGTAGAAGACATTTTAGTTTCCATTAACTACCTACTTGACCCCCACGTAGGCTTCCTAGAAACAAAGTACGAGTTGTATGACGAGTTCGAGCCGATTTGCAGCCTAACTGTTGAGGATGTCAAACAGGCCGAAGAAGATGGTTGGTTAGTTCACCCTGTTTCAGGTGTTCAGATAGACGACTTTAAGGACCATGTGATAATTACTTTTAGCATGCTAACTGAGTGCGCATAGTGGCCTCTCTATCCAAAGCTGAACAGATCCTAGTCAACACGTTAACTATTGCAGACCTAGAGCGGGGAGAATGTTCTAGGTTTCTCCCGTATGCTACAGCAGCAGTGCGGAGCGATCTGAGTCTAAGTTCTTTTTCCTCTTTCATTCATAACTTAGAGAGTCAGCTAGAAGTTGTCCTAAAAAACATGGAGTTACATCCATATTTACGACAAGATGACAGTGAGGACCGAAGTTCTATAGACATAGTGGCAGGATTGAAGTTGCTCGGAATTCCCGCCTCACATGGAACCAATTTTGGAGGCGGAAGTACTGATATATCCTGCCTAATACATGACCAGTTCCTATGGATAGCTGAAGCGAAGAATGACTACAACAATTCTCACATACTAGAAGGCTTCAGACAGTTGGTAGATCGGTACGTTATGGGTAGTCATCGCATTCAACGTAAAGGCGCTCTAGTAATCTACTGTAAGAACAAGCCAGCTTCTGCAGTACTTGATAGCTGGAAGCAGTACCTCACGCAGATTAATCCGGAAGAATATTCTGTCACAGTTGAAAGCTCTGAAGAGAGTACTTTTGAAACAACCCACTATCACCGAGCCAGTAATCAGCGTCTTTATGTGAAACATATCGTAGTTTCTCTTTATCAAGACCACACGGATAAAAGTGCGAAAGGTAGGAAGCCCCCCAAAAAAATCTATTGCGACAACTGTCATGCAGAGATTAATGGGAACTAAAAATGAGAAGTTGAGGTTCACCGCCCCAAGCCAATAACAGCAGCTTAGCCACCTCCAGTGTCTTAACAAGGTCGCTTTACAGACCCTACGCCCCTATATCGGAGAACTCTTTTACCTTGCTAGCGACTAGTTTGTCGGCGTCGAGGCATGCCGGCGGAACTCGGTAGGGGTTTGACTCACCAGCTTGCGGAACTGATGGCGAAAGGCGCTCTCCGAGTTAAACCCGCAGTGGTAGGCGATATGTGAAACGCTGGATGGAGTGGTCGCCAGCAGCTCTTTCGCGCGGTCGATACGTGCCCGGGTCAGCCACTCTATCACCGGCAAACCGAGCACGTTTTTAAAGGTTCGCTGGAAGGTACGCGGCGTCATATCCATTTGCTTGGCGAGCGATTCAACGCTGTGGGGCTCAGATAGCCGCTCCCTGACCCAGTCGACCACTTCTGCAATTTTTGTCTGCGACGTTGCCATCAGCTCCTGGGAGATGATCTGCAGCTGCTCGCCATCGCGATAGGCCGGTATTACCAAGCGTTGCGCCACCATATTGGCCACCCGGTAGCCATAGTCTTGCCTGACCACGTACAACATCATATCCAAGCCAGCTGCAGAGCCTGCCGAGGTGAGGATATTGCCATCCTCGATATAGATGGAGGTTGGCGATACCCGCAGGTTTGGGTATCGCTCAGACAGTAAGTTGGAGTGGTGCCAATGGGTGGTAACGGCTCGGCCGTTCAGTAGCCCTGCGGCCGCTAGCACAAATGCACCGGTACAGATACTACAGATCCGCGCGTTACGCTGGTGTGCCCGTTTTAAGGCGTTGAGCAATGCCTCGGGTGGCTGCTCGTTCACGTCTCGCCAGCCAGGCAGGATAATGGTATCGGCCTGGTCGAGGATCTCGGGTCCGTGCTCAAAGGTGACTGACACGCCGCCTACTGCGTCCACCGTGCTTGATTCGATACCGCAAACCTTAAAATCGTACCAATCGACATTCAGCTCGGGCCGCTCCAGACCAAAGATCTCGACGGCACAGCCAAACTCAAATGTTCTCAGTGATTCGTATCCCAGTAAAACAACACTGTGCCGTGACGAGGTGGCAGGATCTTGCGGCATTTTGTCCCTATTCAATCTGTTACGAACATCGCCTTGTTTATAACATTTTTGTAGATAAACAGATACGGACAGTTTCTCCCCCCATGAAAGTCGCACTAGTCAATCCCCAAACCGAAACTCGAAGCATGCGCGAGCTTTATGATCACCATGAGAATCATGCACTTGCCTTGCTTCATGCGCAGTTAGAACAGCACCTACATCAATGTGAAACCATCGACCTGCGGGTCGACTCGTTAAGTGAGAGAGATGCCGCACAGCAGATTATGGCGGGCTACTTCGATTTGGTCGTGTTTAGCGTCAACTACGCGACCATGTCATCGGCCCTGCTGATCAGCGGAATCATTTGCCTCGAAGCGGCTCATAAGCCGGTGATTGCCCTAGGCGGCGAACATGCCTCGTACCAGAATATCGAGATTATGGAGACGTACCCCCATATCGATGTCATCTGCCACGGCGAGGGTGAAGCCACCCTGCTGCAACTGGCCAATGCCCTGGAAGAAGAAGTCCCGCTTGAGTCGGTACTCGGCATCACCTACCGACGCGCAGGTAAAGTGGTTGAGGCAGAGCCGCAGCCGCCCATCAGCGAACTCGATATCCTTCCCTTTGCTGATCATCACGTTGCGCAGCGCGCCATAAGCAATGGCAAGTGTGTCGAGATTGGCATTATGACCAAGCGCGGCTGCCCTTATCCGTGTAGCTTTTGCAATGCCCAGCGCTTTTTGGGAAATGGTAATACCGGGGTTCGCTATCGCAGCCCCGAGAGCGTGGTGGAAGAGATTGAGCAGCTGGCACCACTGGTCAAACAAACCGGCCAGTTCTTGAGGATCTATGATGCGACCTTAGTCACCCCCTCAAACACCGATCGAAAGTGGTTTAATCAGTTCTGCGATCTGATGGAAGCGAAACAGCTGCGGGTACCCATGGATGCCTTTATTCGCACCGACAGCTTCAACCTCAGTAAAGAGAAAGACCGGGCGTTTCTGGAGCGCCTCAGAGGCGTTGGCTTAATTAGCACTTACTTAGGCCTGGAGGCCGGCGATGACCAGCAGTTGGAGTTGTACAACAAGAAAACCAACGCTGAGACATCGGAAGGGAAATACCATTATCTGCGGAGCTTGGGGATGTCCGGCTCGTCCAACGGCATCATCAACTTCTTCCAAGGCTCGACCATTGACCAGCTCAAAACCAACGCGGCATTTTTATCGCGGGTGGGTATGGCGACCTTCTGGAACTTTCTCTCAAGGGCAGAGACCTTGCCCGGGATTGAGATGAACAAATCAACCAAACAGCAGCCACGAAAGAATCTCTGGGATGTCAGCAACTATCAGTTTGAGGATAGGCGTGTACATCATCTCTACGAGGCGCTGTATAGCATTGGCAATCAACATTACTTCGTTCGCTATGAAGACCGGATCGCCCGACGGATCCGCGACAGCATTCGCATCAAAAACTTCTACCAAGGTTATCTTGGATACTCGGAACAAGAGCAAGCATTCGATGACCACATTCAAACGCTACAGTCGTTCACGGTGGAGTTTGTGCTCGCCCAGATAGAGAACGTCAGCTTGGAAAACGCCTTTGTTCCCAACCCGAGGGACATCCGTAACTACGTTGCGAAGATGAACGAGGGACTTGCCTTTATCGCCGACCACTACCGAGAGTACATCTAATGAACACCTCAACCTATATCAAGCTGAGTCTTTCAGCCTTCTTCTGGGGAGGGTCGGCCATTGCGGGTAAGATTGCGATGCAGACCTTCTCTGTGTCACTGGTAACCATGTTGCGCTTTAGCATCGCCGCACTGGCGCTGTTGGTTCTGTATCGCCGGCAAATCGTGGCCTATGCCATGCCTGCAAAGCAACACCTGAGGGTAGCGTTCACCGCGTTTTTTGGGATTACCGCCTGTTACTACTTCTACTTTGGCGGGCTTAAGCTCTCTAGCGCCTTTAACGCCGGTATTATCGAGGCGACCATTCCTTGCTTGACCCTGTTTATTGCCACCTGCAGCGGCAAACGAGAGCGGCTGACCAAGGTGATTGGCTTCTTAGCCGCCTATATCGGCGTTATCTACATCGTGTTTGAGGGTAAGCTGGAGAATCTGCTGACCATTGAGTATTCGGTGGGAGACCTGCTGCTGCTGTTTAGCACCTTCTGTTTCGCCATCTACAACATCTTGGTTGAACGCAACAAGCGAGACACCCCGAACAACCTGTTTATGTTCTACATCTTCTTCTACGGCAGTTTGCTGTTGCTGCCTTGGCCAGTGATCGATTGGATGGTAGCTGGAAATAGCATGCTCCTGCAGCCGATAGCACTCGATGCCATCATCGCGGTGCTGTTTATGGCCATGGGCGGCTCGGTTATCGCCTACCTGTTTTTCAACCAAGCGATCTCGGTGGTTGGCGCCGCCAGCGCTTCATCGTTTATTAACTTGGTGCCGGTGATCACGGTGTTCTTGTCGGTGGCATATTTGGGAGAGGATATATCGGTGAGCCAGTGGACCGGGTCGCTGATCATCTTCATCGGTGTTGCGGTGTCGAACTACGAGCCCAAGCGTGAGCGCTCCTCCCCGACTCCGATGGTCAGTGAGCAGGTTGAGTAGGCGATTTTCCTACGTCAGATAGCAAAAACGCGACATCAGATGTCGCGTTTTTTATTCGAATAGCAACGGTGAATACCGAGTTAGACCTTGGAGATGGCAATCCGCTGACGGATCCGCGCTTCCAGCTCGTCAACCAGCTTATCGTTATCGAAGCGCTCTTTTTGGCGCACGCCGTCGATGTAGAAGCCGCTCTTGCGGTTACTGCCGGTAATACCCATATCGGAGATCAGTGCCTCACCCGGACCATTAACTACACAACCGATAATCGATACATCCATGGGCGTCACGATATCCTCCAGGCGCTGCTCCAGCTCGTTCACGGTAGAGATCACGTCGAACTCTTGGCGTGAGCAGCTTGGGCACGCGATAAAGTTGATGCCGCGCGAGCGGATACGCAATGATTTGAGGATGTCGAAGCCAACCTTGATCTCTTCCACTGGATCGGCCGCCAGCGACACCCGCAGGGTATCGCCGATGCCTTGCGCCAGTAGCATGCCTAAGCCCACCGAGGATTTCACCGAGCCGCTGCGCAGGCCGCCCGCTTCGGTGATGCCAAGGTGTAATGGCTGGTCAATCTTTTGCGCCAGTTGCTGGTACGCACCTACCGCGAGGAACACATCGGAGGCCTTTACGCTGACCTTAAACTGGTCGAAGTCGAGACGGTCGAGGATGTCCACATGGCGCATCGCTGATTCAACCAGGGCCTCAGGAGTCGGTTCACCGTACTTCTCTTGCAGGTCCTTTTCCAAGGAGCCGCCATTTACCCCGATGCGGATCGGGATATTGCGCTCTTTGGCGGCATCAACCACCGCGCGAATGCGGTCTTCGCGACCGATATTGCCTGGGTTGATCCGCAGACAGTCCGCGCCGTATTCTGCCACTTTAAGGGCGATGCGGTAATCAAAGTGGATATCGGCCACCAAAGGGATATCAATCTGCGATTTGATCTCTTTGAAGCACTCAGCGGCTTCCATGGTGGGTACCGAAACACGCACGATATCACCACCCACCGCAGCGATACGCTGGATCTGCGCTACAGTGGCGTCGATATCGGTGGTGCGGGTGTTGGTCATGGACTGCACCGTAATCGGCGCATCGCCGCCGACCGGCACATTGCCGACCATAATCTGGGTGGATTTACGGCGTTTGATTGGACTTTCTTGCTGCATGTTAAATCTTCACTACCCTACTCAGGGATTTGCATTCTAACGACTCGACCTGGAGTATAAGAAGAAAGGTCGACGCTTTCACCTTGATAAGAAATACTTACCCCAGCCACTGTACCCAGAACCAAACGAAATGGCGCTTGGCCTTCTAAGGTGAGCTCACGTCCAGGCTTCATGCCGCCGATAATCAGGCGTTTCTCGTTGGCGTCGTAAACCTCTAGCCAGCACTCTTGCTCGAAGGCTAAGCCCAACACGGCTGCGCCGCTGGCGGGTTCAGGCTCACTCACCGGGCTTACCACCGATTCGGCAGCTGCGGCGGCTTGAGGCTCACTTTCTGGCAAGGCAATGGGCTGTACGATTTCTGGCGTAGACTCTGCCACTGGCGTGGAAGCAGGCGCGCGCTCAACGGCAGGCGTTTCAACCGACGGAGTGGCGGCGGGCGCAACTACGGCTTGTGGCTCAGGGCTCTCCGGCAGTTGCACGGGAACGGGCTCTTCAGTTGGCGCATCGGCGTTTGTTTCATCAGCAGTTGTTTCAGGGCTTGGCGAACTAGCAAACTCGGCGGCGACCGGCGCGGCAGGCTCTGCTTGCTGCTCTTGGATAACAATCTCTTGCTGATGAAGTTGCTCGTTTAGAGCCTGCTCTTGCTCGGGGCTCAGTGGCGGGGTTAAGAACTGGTACTTGCCATGTTCTTGCCACCACCACATCACTAGCAGCGCGAAGATGCCGATACCAATCAGGTAGCTGACACGCATCAGGCGGCTATCGTTGTTCTTTTGTTTGATCTTCTTCGAGAAGCTTTGCAGTTCGGTAGCGGTTTCGGCTGAATCACTGCTCTGGGCATAGCTGTCGAGAATGCTCTGCTCGTCCAGCTCCACCAAGCGGGCATAGGCGCGCAGGTAGCCCTTGATAAAGGTGGTGGACAGGCCGCTCTCGTAGCTATCGCCTTCAATGTCTTTGACCACTTGTAGGCGCAGTTTCAGGGCGTCGGCCACCTGCTCCTGACTCAGATTGGCGGCAACACGGGCTTCCTGGAGCAATTGTCCAGGGCTGGGCACACTGTGTTCTTCGCTATTCTCTTCTGGAGCGGATTTCGTGTTAGTACTCATTAGCTATATATCGTTTTGTTTGAATTGCGTTGGGGAAACGCTGTTGTAGTTCCATCCCCCAGCGAGCTTCCGCAGCAAAATTGTCCGCGCCGTTTTCCAGTAGGACCCAAGCGAACAGGCTACGCGGAGTCTGCTCGGCAATACTATCATACCGCTCTAAATAAACACGGGCTTGGGAGAATTTATTTTGCGCAATCAGGATCTCGCTGGCACCGAGTAACGAGGCCGGGCGATTAAGGTTATAGGCCAAGGCGGCATTGAAATACGCCAGCGCCTTATCGGGCTCTCCCTGACGGCTGGCACATAGGCCAGCGTTCTCATTGGTAGAGGCAACTTCGATGTAATCCGGGTTGCTCAGGGCTTGGTTAAACAGCTTCTCAGCGCGCTCAAAATCGCCATGCTGGCAGAGCATCACGCCGTAGTTATTCATCACATCGCCATCGCGCGGGCTTAAGCTGAGCGCTTGCTGATAGGCAGCCTCTGCGCGCTCGCGCTGGCCCACTTGGTTGAAGAAAAAGCCTTGGGCCACATAGACATCGACCAAGCGCGGTGCCAGTTGCAGAGCTAAATCGAGGTTACGGCGAGCTTGCTCAGCATCACCAGCTTCCAGATAACGCAGCGCCAAACTCACCCGGGTTTTCGCCGCAGCTTCTTTGTCGACCGTGGATCCAACATCGTTGCGCTGTTGCCCATTGACCCGGGTTTCGGTTACGCAGGCAGATAGCCCTAACACACATGTCACCAGTAACAGCGCTGGTACAGACACTCGCAGCATGACCCATCCTTGTTCTCAAGCGATATGTCTAAGTTGCTGTCAAATCGTCAAAAATGCAAACTTTTCTATTGAACGTTGACCGAAATTGCTCGCTCGGCCAAGCGTTTTTTCATGGTGCGCTTGGTACGGTCGACCACATCACCCGCCAACTGACCACAGGCCGCATCGATGTCATCGCCACGGGTCTTACGTACCACCACGGTAAAACCGTACTCCATAAGCACTTTGCTAAAGCGATCGATACGGCTGTTACTTGGCTTGCCATAGGGCGAGCCCGGATAAGGATTGAATGGGATCAGGTTGATCTTACATGGGGTATTGCGCAGGGTTTGCGCCAGCTCGTGCGCCTGCTCCATCGAGTCATTAAGGTGATCTAGCAGTACATACTCAACGGTAACCTTGCCTCGGTTGGCATTGGATTTGGTCATGTAGTTGCGCACCGAATCGAGGAAGCAGTCGATGTTGTACTTGTCATTAATCGGCATGATTTCGCTGCGTAGCTTGTCGTTCGGCGCGTGCAGCGAGATGGCCAGTGCAACGTCAATCATATCGCCCAGCTTGTCTAGCGCAGGTACCACACCAGAGGTGCTCAGGGTCACGCGGCGCTTGCTCAGACCAAAGCCAAGGTCTTCCATCATCAGCTCCATCGCTGGAACCACGTTCGCGAGGTTGAGCAAAGGCTCACCCATGCCCATCATCACCACGTTGGTGATCGGGCGATTCATGCCATCTTTCTGGAAGCCAATCACCGAGGCGGCACGCCATACCTGACCGATGATCTGCGATACAGTCAGGTTGCGGTTAAAGCCTTGCTGGGCAGTCGAACAGAACTTACACTCCAGCGCGCAACCCACCTGAGAAGACACACACAAGGTTGCGCGGTCTTTCTCGGGGATGTAGACGGTTTCGATCTCTTGGCCGTGGACCATCATCGCCCACTTAATCGTGCCATCGGCGGAGCGCTGCTCTTGGGAGATCTCAGGCGCAACAATCTCGGCAACCTGCTTAAGCTTGCCGCGCAGCGCCTTGTTAACGTTGGTCATTTCGTCGAAGTCAGACACACCATAGTGATAGATCCACTTCATCACTTGATCGGCACGGAATGGCTTTTCTCCCAGTTCCTGGAAAAATGCGCGCATCGCCTTGCGATTCAAGTCGAGTAAGTTGGTTTTCTTGTCACTCATGGCAGACCTCAGTTTCAACCGATTTAAAAATGGCGGCGAATTGTACAAGTTATCGTGGTCGCTTGCCAGCCCTCGCTCCAGCTAAGTCTAGTTTAGGCTGTAAAGCCTTCGTGTTGGGCAGTTTTATCGGTGCGCTAGAAACAACAAAGCCGGGAAACCCCGGCTTTGTTCAGTTAAATGTCTTTAGGGGCGTGGACAGAGCTCATCGTCACTAAAGAAGTAGGCGATCTCACGCGAAGCGGACTGCGGTGAGTCAGAGCCATGGGTGCCGTTGGCGGGCATTACGCTGCCAAAGTCGCCCCGCAGGCTGCCCGCAGGCGCCTTCTCCGGGTCGGTGGGGCCCAGCAAATCGCGGTGATGTTGCACCGCATTCTCACCTTCGAGTACCGATACCATGATCGGCCCCGACATCATAAAGTCCTTCAGGCGAGGGTAGAAATCCTTGCCTTCGTGTTCGGCGTAAAATCCTGCCGCCTGCTCTTCACTGAGCTGCACCATCTTCGCGGCTACCACTTTGAGCCCAGCTTGCTCAAATCGCTGGTAGATTTCACCAATGACATTGTTGGCAACGGCATCCGGTTTAATGATTGAGAAGGTCCGTTCAATGGCCATACACGCTCCCTAATTAACTGACTACGTTTTTGTTATCGATTTGTTTTAGATATTAAATTAGCTGTAATCAGTTAACAAGCGCGCAATGGTTCTCACGCCATGGCCTTTACCGCCGGTCGCCCATAGTGCATTGCCGGATTTCTGGTAAGAGCCTGACAGATCGAAATGCAACCAGTTCTGTTTATGTTCACCAACAAACTTAGACAAGAAGGCCGCTGCAGTGGATGCGCCCGCCATACCTTCTCCCGAGTGGATATTGGCGATATCGGCAAAGGCAGAGCCAATTTGGCCGACATGGAACTCTTCCAGCGGCAGTTGCCAGGCTTTCTCGTGTTCACTGTGCGCAGCGCTTACCGCTTGCTGGGCCAGTTCGAAGTTAAAGCCAAACACCGCATTGTAGTCGCGCCCCAGCGCAAACTTGGCAGCGCCGGTTAGGGTAGCCGCATCAATCAGCAGCCCCGGCTTCTCTTCACAGGCAGCAATCAGGCCATCGGCCAGCACCAAGCGCCCTTCGGCGTCGGTGTTCAGCACTTCCACGGTCACGCCGTTTTTGTAGGTGATCACATCACCAAGCTTGTAGGCCTCACCGGATACCAGGTTCTCGGCGCAGCATAGGTATAGCTTGACCCGTTTGTTTAGACCGCGCGCAATCGCCAGACCCAGCGCACCAGTAACGGTGGCCGCGCCGCCCATATCGCTTTTCATCACCGACATACCGTCAGAGGGCTTCAAGCTATAACCGCCGGAGTCGAAGGTAATCCCTTTGCCCACAAGCGCAATATCCACCGGCGCATCGACTTTGCCAGACGGGTTGAAATCCAGTTGTAGCATCGCTGGCGGACGGGCACTGCCCTTACCCACCTGATAACAGCCCACCCAGCCGTGTTCGAGTAGCGCCTCACCTCTAATCACTTGATAAGACACTGCATCGCCGCCCAGTTCGCTTAAGAACTCCGCCGCCGATTGGCAGAGGGTTTCCGGGTAGACCTCGGCAGGTCCACGGTTAATCGCTTGGCGAGTCCAGTCGCAGGCTGCTTTTAGCTGGGCGAACACCGCCAGCTCTGCCTCATCTAACTCTGGCAGGCCAAGTTGATTGTTCAGCTTGGCGTTGTAATAGCCTTGGTGGAAGGCAAACACCTTCTCGGCATCCCAATCGCTGCCAAAGAGTGACAACTCAGCCAAGCCCTGAGCATCGAGCTTACGCCCGGCCTTTTGAATTTGCTGCTCAATCGACTGGTCGTTTTTAAGGTGGATACGCGCATTGGCACCATCAAAGGTGACCAGTGCGCCTTTGCCCCAATGGGCCGGAGCGGGATCGAAGGTTAATGAGACCTGCAGGGTATCTGACATGGGCTTTCCTTAGAATACGGTAACTATAGGGTGCTGGCGTTTAGCGACTAATCGCGCTCATCCTGCCAGGCAAGAATAATGGCTTCGAGGATCCGTTCGTTACTTTTCTCGGGATCATCAGCAAAATCGGGGAGTTGGCAGACCCAGCTATGCAGGTCGGTAAAGCGCAGCTGCATGGGATCTTGGTCGGGATAAGCCTCTGCCAGTTCGATGGCAATGTCTTGAATATCGGTCCAACGTAAGGACATAACTTACCTCCGTGTGAAGTGGAGAAGCGGGAGTGGCCCTCCCGCATAGACTCTTCTGTGTTAGTGGTTCTCCGACACCTGATTTAAGGTGTATTTCGGGATCTCAACCACCAAGTCTTCGTCGGCTACTTTCGCCTGACAGCCAAGGCGCGACTCGGGCTCGAGGCCCCACGCCTTATCCAGCATATCATCTTCCAGCTCGTCGCTCTCTTCCAGCGAATCGAAGCCTTCACGCACGATCACATGGCAGGTGGTGCAGGCGCACGATTTCTCACAAGCGTGCTCAATCTCAATACCCTCGCGCAGTGCCACGTCCAGTACAGTTTCGCCTTCGTTGGCATCGATAGCAGCGCCTTCGGGGCACAGCTCTTCATGAGGCAAGAATACAATTTTTGGCATACTACAGTCCTTCCACGCTTTGCCCTTTCAAGGCTTGTTTAATTGAGTTGTCCATGCGGCGAGCGGCGAACTCTTGGCTTTGCTGATCAAGCGTCTTAATCGCCTGTTCGATGGCGGCTACATCATCATTTGCCGCCACGTTTGCCAAGGCTTGCATAGCCTGCTCGATAAGGGCGCGCTCATCGGCCGCCAGCAAGGTCTCGCCGTCAGCGTCCAGCGCTGCGGTCATGTTTTCGATAAAGCGCGAGGCTTCCACTTGCTGCTCGCGCAGCATACGCATGCTGACATCGTCTTTGGCATGGGTAATCGAATCTTTGAGCATGCGGGTGACTTCGTCATCTTCCAGCCCATAAGAAGGCTTCACCTGTACCGAGGCTTGCGCGCCGGTCTCTTTCTCCATGGCGGTTACCGACAGCAGCCCATCGGCATCAACCTGGAAAGTCACACGAATATGCGCAGCGCCCGCCGCCAAAGGCGGAATATCGCGCAGGGTAAAGCGCGCCAGAGAGCGACAATCGTCAACCAGCTCTCGCTCGCCTTGCAATACATGGATGGCCATCGCAGTTTGGCCATCTTTGAAGGTGGTGAACTCTTGGGCGCGCGCCACCGGGATGGTGGTGTTACGCGGGATCACCTTCTCCACCAAGCCGCCCATGGTTTCAATACCCAGCGACAGAGGAGTCACGTCCAGTAGCAGAAGCTCGCCGTCTTTCTTGTTACCCACCAATATATCGGCTTGCAACGCCGCACCAATGGCGACTACTTGATCCGGGTCGATAGAGGTTAAAGGCTGCTGGCCAAAGAAGCTGGCCACATCCTCGCGCACCTTAGGTACCCGGGTCGAACCGCCAACCATAACCACTTCACCGACTTCTTCTTGAGTAATACCGGCATCGCGCAGCGCGCGGCGACACGCGCGGATAGAGCGTTGCACCAGCGGGGCAACCAGCTCATCAAACTGGCTACGGCTTAGCTCGCCACGCCACTGATAGCCGTGGCTATCAAGTACGATCTCGGTGCTTTCGCTATCGCTTAACGCAACTTTGGCGGCGGTGGCCAGGCTATAGAGCTGGCGCACCAACTGGCTGTCAGCGAGATCGCTGATACCCGCTTGCTGTTGCAACCAGCCAACAATCGCTGCGTCGAAGTCATCGCCTCCAAGGGCTGAGTCGCCACCGGTTGCCAGCACCTCAAACACGCCTTTGGACAGGCGCAGAATCGAGATATCGAAGGTGCCGCCGCCTAGGTCGTAGACCGCAATCACTCCTTCATCGCCACTATCGAGACCATAGGCAATCGCCGCGGCGGTGGGCTCGTTGAGCAAACGCAACACATGCAGACCCGCTAGCTGGGCGGCATCTTTGGTACCTTGGCGCTGGGCATCGTCGAAATAGGCCGGAACGGTAATCACTACTCCATCGGGCTCACTTTGCAGGCTCTCGCTCGCACGGGCCGCCAAGGATTTTAGGATCTCGGCAGAGACCTGAATCGGGTTCACCGGGCCTGCCACGGTTTCAATCAGCGGCGAGTCTTGCTCTGCAAAGCGATAAGGCAGGTGAGACTGGTCAACATCGGCCAGCTTTTTACCCAGCAGACGTTTTACCGAGGTGATGGTGTTGTGCGAGTCGCTGATGCGATGCACGGCGGCCTCTAGGCCAACCGTGACTGCATCGGCCTGATAACGCACCACCGAGGGCACCAGCAGGTTGCCGTTGGCATCGGGCAGCACTTTCGCACTGCCACTGCGCACGGTAGCAACCAATGAGTTAGTGGTACCCAGATCGATACCCACAGCCAGTTTGTGCTGATGCGGCGCCGCTGATTGGCCCGGCTCAGCAATTTGGAGTAATGCCATAGCGATTAAAAATCTAGAAGTTGTTCTTCAGCTTGCTGCAACTGCTGCTCAAGCCGAGCGTAAAATTTAAGCTTGCGCACGATATCGCCCGCCTGCTGATAATGGCCTTCATTGTAGGCGCTTTCGAAGTCATCACTCAAGCTGCGTCGGTCTTTGTTTAAACGCGCCGCAAGTTTATCGATAGCGTCTTCGGGGTCGGCAGCGGCCTGTAAGCTCTCAAGCTGCTCACGCAGCTCCATCTGCAACATCAAAAACTCGACGTCACTAACGGTTTGCTGCTCGCCAGCGAGCTCAATGCCTTGCAGGCTTAGCAGGTATTGCGCGCGATTGAGTGGCGTTTTAAGGGTCTGGTAAGCATCGTTGATTTGCGCCGCCCTTTGCATGGCAATAGCCTGGGCTTGGGCGCTTTCGCCAGCGAATTTGTCGGGGTGGAACTGACTTTGAAGGGTGCGGTAGCGACCAGCTAAATCGCTGAGATCCAGCTGGTAGCTTGGAGTGAGTGAGAACAGCTCGAAGTAGTTCATTAAATGTTGAAACTCTCGCCGCAACCACACTCATCTTTGATGTTAGGGTTGTTAAAGGCGAAGCCTTCATTGAGCCCTTCTTTAACAAAATCCAGCTCGGTGCCGTCGAGGTAAGCCAGGCTCTTCTCGTCGACAATTACCTTCACGCCGAAGCTGTCGAACAAGATATCGTCGCCCGCCACTTCGTCGACAAACTCCAACACATAGGCCATACCTGAGCAGCCGGAGGTTTTCACCCCCAAGCGCACGCCAATCCCTGAACCGCGATTTTGCAGAAACTGACTGACATGATTTGCAGCCGCTTGGGTGAGTGTTACAGCCATGCTTACCTCTTAATATTTAGGCGTTTTTCTTTTTGTAATCGGCAATCGCCGCCTTGATAGCATCTTCTGCCAGAATCGAGCAGTGGATCTTCACAGGTGGCAGTGCCAACTCTTCGGCAATTTCAGTGTTCTTAAGCTCTGATGCTTGATCCAGCGTCTTACCCTTAACCCACTCGGTAACCAGTGAGCTAGATGCAATCGCAGAACCGCAGCCGTAGGTCTTGAATTTGGCATCTTCAATTACGCCGTCATCACCCACTTTTAGTTGCAGCTTCATCACATCACCACAAGCCGGTGCACCCACCATGCCGGTGCCAATATGGGCATCGTCTTTGTCTTCGAACGAACCTACGTTACGTGGGTTCTCGTAATGGTCAATAACCTTGTCGCTGTAAGCCATAATCTCTCTCCAAATACCGTTTTAGTGATGGGCCCACTCGACCTTGCTCAGATCTACGCCGTCTTTAAACATATCCCATAGCGGAGACATCTCACGCAAACGGGCAATACCTTCGTGGATTACTTTCACTGCATAATCCACTTCTTCTTCGGTGGTAAAGCGACCGAAGGAGAATCGAATTGAGCTGTGCGCCAGTTCGTCATTCATACCCAATGCACGCAGCACGTATGATGGTTCCAGGCTGGCAGAGGTACAGGCAGAGCCCGAGCTGACCGCCAAGTCTTTGAGCGCCATCATCAGTGACTCGCCTTCAACATAGTTGAAGCTAACGTTCAGGTTGTGTACCACGCGCTGCTCCATATCACCGTTTACGTAGGTCTCTTCTACGTCTTTGATGCCATTCCAGAAGCGGTCGCGTAGCGAGCGAATGCGGGCATTCTCTTCCGCCATCTCTTGCTTGGCGAGGGCAAAGGCTTCGCCCATGCCAACGATTTGGTGAGTTGGCAGGGTACCTGAGCGCATACCACGCTCGTGGCCGCCACCGTGCATTTGCGCTTCGAGGCGGATGCGCGGTTTACGCTGTACATACAGGGCGCCGATACCTTTCGGACCATAAACTTTGTGAGCAGAGAAGGACATCATGTCCACAGGCAGCGCCTGCAGGTCAATCTCAATCTTGCCTGCGCTTTGCGCGGCATCAACGTGGAACAAAATCTTCTTGCTGCGGCACAGCTCGCCGATGGCTTGAATGTCTTGGATAACGCCAATCTCGTTGTTCACATGCATGATGCTAACCAGCACGGTGTCATCACGCAGCGCGGCTTCCAACTTGGCCAGGTCGATAATGCCGTTGGTCTCAGGCTCAAGGTAAGTGACCTCATAGCCTTCACGCTCCAGCTGACGGCAGGTGTCGAGCACCGCTTTGTGCTCGGTCTTGCTGGTGATGATGTGCTTGCCCTTCTTACCATAGAAGTTGGCTGCACCTTTGATGGCGAGGTTGTTAGATTCGGTCGCACCAGAGGTAAACACGATTTCGCGAGGGTCGGCGTTAACCAGATCCGCGATTTGGTTGCGCGCGATATCTACCGCTTCTTCGGCCTGCCAGCCAAAGCGGTGAGAGCGAGATGCCGGGTTGCCGTATACCCCATCCACACTAAGGTATTGCATCATCTTCTCAGCAACCCGAGGGTCCACGGGAGTGGTCGCAGAGTAATCCAGATAAATTGGCAGTTTCATTACTTTCTCCGTTACTGTCGAGACAGCCCAGCTTATAAACTAATTCTTATGGTATCACCGCCTTGCTGGCGACGATCTTGATTCTGCGCGATGCTAACGATTTGGCGCTCACGCATCAGCTCACCTAAGGTGATGCCATCGAGGAAATCAGCAATGCGCTCACTGAGGTCGTTCCACAGCGAGTGGGTCAGGCATGGCTTGCCACCTTGGCAATCGGCGTTACCGTGACAACGGGTCGCATCGATGGACTCGTCCACTGCGTGGATCACCATGCCCACAGCAATATCATCAGCTTCCATCCCCAAGCGGTAACCGCCACCGGGGCCACGTACGCTGCTCACCAGACCTTGCTTGCGTAGGCGGGCAAACAATTGCTCCAGATAAGAGAGTGAGATACCTTGGCGCTCTGAAATATCCGCCAGCGGAACCGGGCCTTCACTCATGTGAAGCGCCACGTCGAGCATTGCTGTCACCGCGTAGCGGCCTTTTGAAGTCAAGCGCATAGTTGAACCTTGTCAGCTTCCATTTAGCGAAATTCTGTCATACCCGACTATTTTGGTCAAGTATTAAACCTGACTATTTTACTCAGGTTTATCCTTCGCTTTATTGGCTAGCTCAATCTGCTTATCGACCGAGGTCAGGATGCCACGCATAATGTTGAGCTCCTGCTTATCCATACGGATGCGATTGAACATTCGACGAAGCTTGTCCATCACTTTTCCCGGATGCGGTTTGATAATAAACCCGGTATCGGTGATACAGCGCTCGAGATGCTGGTAGTACAGCTCGAGATCGTCGACCAGCGGGTATTCTTCTTCGCGCTTGGGGTGTTGCTCGAGGCTGGCCATGCGCACTTCATAACACAATATTTGGACGGCCATCGCCAAATTCAAGGAGCTGTATTCAGGATTTGCCGGTACGCACACATGGTAGTGGCATTGCTGCAGCTCTTGGTTAGTCAGGCCGGTACGCTCACGGCCAAACACTAGGGCGACTTCGCCGCTTTGCCCTTCTTCTGCCAGCTTTTGGCCCGCTTCGCGGCCATCCAGCATTGGCCAGTCTAAGGTTCGGGAGCGCGCAGAGGTACCTACTACCAACTGACAGTTGCCAATCGCTTGATGCAGCTCGTCAACTACCACCGCATTGGCCAGCACATCGGAAGCGCCGGCGGCTAAGGCCACCGATTTTCCATCCACTTCGCACTGCGGATCCACCAGATAGAGCTTGGAGATGCCCATGGTTTTCATGGCGCGCGCTGCTGATCCGATATTGCCCGAATGGCTGGTACCTACCAATACCACCCTAACCTTGTCTAACATTAAAAACCTCAAGGGAAAATAAACGCGCGGATTGTAGCATACCTAGCCAAGCGGTCGACAATTATGTAATCGCCGATTGTCTTTGCTGAAGCTTTGCTTTATACTCCGCCGTCCAAAATTTAGGCAGTTCTTTTCACAAATTGGTGGTATCTATGCATCCGATGCTAAACATCGCAGTTCGTGCTGCGCGCAATGCCGGTAAGGTAATTACTCGTGCCTACGAGCAACTCGACAAAGTTGAGACTATGGCGAAAAGCGCCAATGACTACGTAACCAACGTAGACAAGGCCGCTGAACAAGCGATTATCGAAACCATCCTTAAGTCTTACCCAGACCACAGCATCATCGCTGAAGAGAGCGGTATGGTGGAAGGCAAGGACAACGACTACCAGTGGATTATCGATCCACTCGACGGTACCACCAACTTCATCAAAGGTATTCCACACTTTGCTATCTCTGTTGCGCTGCGCGTAAAAGGCCGCACCGAGCATGGCGTGGTTTACGATCCACTGCGCAACGAGCTGTTCTCAGCAAGCCGTGGCCAAGGCGCCCAGCTAAACGACTACCGCCTGCGCACCAGCGCTGCCAAAGAGCTGGACGGTGCACTGCTAGCGACCGGTTTCCCATTCAAGCGTAAGCACTACATGGAAAGCTACCTGGCCATGTTCGCAGCCTTGTTCAACCAATGTGGTGACATGCGCCGCGC
The DNA here is from genome assembly GCF_000429485.1 of Aliagarivorans marinus DSM 23064. GTDB lineage: Bacteria > Pseudomonadota > Gammaproteobacteria > Enterobacterales > Celerinatantimonadaceae > Aliagarivorans > Aliagarivorans marinus. The sequence continues at coordinate 40,226 of NZ_AUBY01000013.1, forward strand.
TGGCTCTGCCGCGCTGGATCTGGCCTATGTTGCCGCTGGCCGTCACGACGGTTTCTGGGAGATGGGTCTTAAGCCTTGGGACTTAGCTGCTGGTGAGCTGATTGCCCGTGAAGCTGGTGCTATCGTAACTGACTTTGCTGGTGGCAGCGATGTATACCGCGCCGGTGACATCGTATGTGGTAACCCGAAAGTGGTTAAAGGCATGCTGTCAGCGATGCGCCCTCACCTGCCGGATTCAATGAAGGGCTAAGCGCCACTCATTGAGACAGAAAAGCCAGCATGATGCTGGCTTTTTTTGTGCGCTAAAATCGCTTTAGGCGAGTTCGCTGATGGGGGTAATTGCAGCGGGGTTAGTTGCAGAGGCTACTCCGCCCCCAAATCAAAGTCATTGCCTTTGAGCTCGGCGCGCTCCAGACTCAGCTCCAAAAACGCAATACGCTTGGCGAACTCCCCCAGCAGCTGATCCTTGGCATCCAACAAACCGAGCAACTCGGCCGGCTCGCGCCATTCCGGAAAGCCACCTTCTTGAGCGGCCACATCAAAGGCCTCTTGCGCTTCGCTCTGCTCGGTGAAGTAATGAGTACGCTCGTCTAAATCCCATGCATAAATCAGCATGTGCTACTCCTCAATGGGATAACCGGCTTCACGCCAGCCACGTATCCCGCCATCCATGGATATCACTTGGGTATAACCCATTTTGACTAGGTTGTCAGCACTGAGCGCAGAGCGGAAACCACCGCCACAGTAGATCACAAGCTTGGTGTCTGTTGCCGGGAAACGCTGCTCAACATCGCGTTCTAGCACACCACGCCCCATATACTGCGCGCCCGGAATACGGCTTTTCTGCCACTCGTCCTGCTCGCGGTTGTCGATAAGCACAAACTCGTCGCCGGCATCCAACCACTGTTTCACCTGATGCACGTCGCACTCTTGGATGTTAGCGCGACACTGATCGACTAGAGCCAAAAACTTGGGGCTATGCTGCATGGAAACTCCCTCTCATAATGACGATGAACTTAAAATAGGCACACAGCGTAACAAGCATTCAAGCGATAGCCAAACAAGGAATCTCTGTTGCTGACAAATCTCGGTAACCAGCTTCACATTGCGGTAATCGGCGCCAGTGGCGGCCTGGGGCAAGCGGTGTGTGAGCTGCTAGAACAGCAGAGCGAGGTGGCCAAGATCCATCGATTTGCCCGCTCGCCTGAGCACGCCAATGCGCCTTGTCACTCTCTCGACCTTTGTGATGAGTCCAGCATTGCCGATGCAGCTCAATCTCTGCCTGCGCGCAGCCTGCATGCGGTGGTGGTTTGTACTGGCCTGCTGCATAGCGCGGCAATCCAGCCGGAAAAGCGCCTCGCCCAAATCGATGGAGACAAGCTCGCTACGCTGTTTGCGGTGAACGCTAGCGGTCCATTGTTAGTGGCCAAGCACTTTACCCCGCTACTCGATAAGTCGCGCCCCAGCGTGTTTATGGCGTTGTCGGCACGGGTCTCTAGTATCAGCGATAATCGTCTCGGTGGCTGGTATGGCTACCGCATGAGCAAGGCCGCGCTGAATATGGGCCTGAAGAACCTCGCCTTGGAGATGCGCCTGGCGATGCCCAAGCTATGTGTGATGGGCTATCACCCCGGCACCGTAGACACGCCGCTTTCCGCGCCGTTCAGTGGTAAGGCCTACAAGCGCTTTGCGCCACAGCAAGCGGCGGAATACTTGGTTGCGCAGTTAAGTCGCGTTCATCCTGAGCAATCAGGAGGGCTATTTGATTGGCAGGGAGAGGTCATTGAGCCCTAATTCGTCTTTGTGTATGGCACAAAAAAAGCGGGCATACAGCCCGCTTTTTGATGGGTAAACCAAGGCGCTTAGATAAGCGGCTCTTGGTCGGCACCTTCTTTCTCGATCTCCTTCGGCATAAAGTCTTCTTTCTTAATGCCCAAGGCCAGTGCCAAGGTACTTGCAACATAGATTGACGAGTGAGTACCCACCAACACACCAAACAGCAAGGCGATGGCGAAGTTGTGGATCATGTCACCGCCGAGCAAGAACAGCGAGGTCAGTACCAGCAAGGTGGTCAACGAGGTCACAATGGTACGGTTAAAGGTTTGCGTCAGTGAGGTATCGATCACCTCTTCAGCATCGCCCTTACGTAGCTTGCGGAAATTCTCACGGATACGGTCAGATACCACGATAGTATCGTTGAGCGAGTAACCCACTACCGTTAGCAGCGCTGCTACCACGGTCAGGTCGAACTCCAACTGCAACAGTGAGAACAAGCCCAAGGTGGCAATCACGTCGTGCGCCAATGCCAGTACCGCGCCCACAGCCATGCGCCATTCAAAGCGCAAAGCGACGTAGAGCAGGATACAACCAAGCGCAGCGATAATCGCCAGACCGCCCTGCTCCGCCAGCTCTTGGCCCACTGCCGGGCCTACGAACTCGATGCGGCGCATCTCAACTTGTGGGTCGATCTGCTCTTGCAGGATCTCGATAACCTGATCACCGATGTGGGTGGTTTCCACGCCTTCGCGCGGCATCAGACGCAGCATTACTTGTCGTTGTGAGCCAAAGTACTGGGCCACGATGTCTGGGAAGCCTTCCTCGGTCATCACCTCACGTACCTGATTCAAATCAGCAGGCTGAGAGAACTCGGCCTCGATGACGGTACCGCCGGTGAAATCCAGGCCCCAGTTAATCTTGTTGATGGCCAGCGTGGCGATGGATGCAAGCATCAGCACAACCGACAAGCCGATAAACAGCTTGCGGTGGGCCATGAATGGCACTACACCTTTTGGTCGGAAAATATAAAACAAGGTCGTGCTCCTATATCGAAAGCTTGTCGATGCGCTTGCCACCCCACACCAAGTTCACTACCACGCGGGTACCCACGATTGCGGTGAACATGGAGGTTGCAATACCAATCATCAGGGTTACTGCGAAGCCTTTGATCGCCCCGGTGCCAATGGCAAACAGGATGAATGCAGTAATCAAGGTGGTGATGTTCGCATCAGAGATGGTCGACAGAGCGTTGCTGTAACCGTAGTGAATCGCCTGCTGAGGACTGCGTCCTTCATTGAGTTCTTCACGAATACGCTCGAAGATCAGCACGTTCGCATCTACCGCCATACCAACGGTCAGTACGATACCCGCCATACCCGGCAAGGTCAGGGTTGCCCCCGGGATCATCGACATCACACCGATAATCACACCAACGTTGGCCACCAAGGCAATGTTGGCCACCAGACCAAACTTGCGGTAGTACAGCGGCATAAAGATAAGCAGCGCAATCAGGCCACCAACGATCGCCATAAAGCCTTTGTCGATGTTCTCTTGGCCAAGGCTTGGACCCACGGTGCGCTCTTCTACGATTTGAATCGGCGCAATCAGTGCACCGGCGCGCAGTAGCAGTGCCAGATTCTGAGCTTCAGCTGGAGAGTCGATGCCGGTAATGCGGAAGCTACGACCCAGGCGAGCCTGAATGGTGGCAACGTTAATCACCTCTTCGTGGCGCTCCAAAATGGCACGCCCATTCTCATCTTCTTCGCCAGTCGGCTTGTACTCGATGAACAGGGTCGCCATCGGCTCGCCAATTGCGTCGCGGGTAAAGTTGGCCATCTTGGTGCCACCTTGGGCATCCAGGCTGATGTTTACCTGCGGGCGGCTGTATTCGTCAAAGCCCGACTGTGCGCCCACGATGTGGTCACCGGTCAAGATAACTTGGTTACGCAGAACCACTGGGCTGCCATCGGCGCGGCGTGCCAGCTGCGAACCAACCGGTACACGCCCTTGCAGGGCATCGCGTGGGTCAGCATTGTTATCAACTTGACGGAACTCCAAGGTTGCTGTTGCGCCCAAGATCTCTTTGGCGCGCGCGGTGTCTTGAACACCCGGTAGCTGAACCACAATACGCTCGGCGCCTTGGCGCTGCACTAGCGGCTCGGCAACACCCAGCTCATTCACACGGTTACGCAAGATGGTAATGTTCTGCTGAACGGCGTAGTCGCGGGTCTGCTTGAGGAACTCTTCGGTCATACTGACGTCGAGGCGCAAGGTATCAGCCACTGAGCTTTCAACAATCTCGTAATCGCGGTAGGTGCGAGTCAGGAAGCGCTCGGCTTGCTTCAACGCTTCTTCGTTGCGGAAGCGGATAACCACTTTATCGCCTTGAATACGCACGCCGGAGTAGCGGATCTTCTCTTCACGCAGCACGCTGCGGAAATCCTGAACCATGCCTTCCATGGTCTTCTCCATGGCGGCATCCATATCGATTTCCATCAGGAAGTGCACACCACCACGCAGGTCGAGGCCAAGCTTAAGTGGGCCAGCGCCCAGCGCTTCCAGCCACCCCGGAGTAGCCGCAGCCAGGTTCAATGCCACCACGTAATCGTTGCCCAAAGACTCAGCCAGCAGGTCACGTACCGGCAGCTGATCAGATTCGTTGCGCAGGCGCACCAGCAGCAGCGAGTCTTCGAAGGCTACCGAACGGTATTCAATGCTGTTTTCATCAAGGACGTTGCGAATGGTATCGAGATCAGAAGCTTGAACTTCAGCGCCGCGGGTTGCAGACACTTGTACGGCAGGGTCTTCGCCGTAAAGGTTGGGTAAGGCGTACACAAACCCGATGGCCACGACCAGCGTGACCAACAGGTTCTTCCACCAAGGATAATGGTTTAACAAGGTAAACGTCCCCTGTAGGGTGGAAGATTAGTTAATTGACTTCAGGGTACCCTTCGGCAGAACCGCTGAGATAAAGTCTTTTTTCAGAGTTAGGGTGGTATCTTCGCTCATGGTCAGCTGGATGTAGTCGCTGTCATCAGCAATCTTGGTGATTTTACCCACCAGACCAGAGGTGGTCAGTACTTCATCACCCTTAGACAGTGAGCTCATCAGGTTGCGATGCTCTTTGGCACGCTTAGACTGCGGGCGGTAGATCATGAAGTAGAAGATCACCGCAAAAATGGCCATCATGAAAATCATTTCCATACCGCCACCTGCTGGTGCTTCAGCTGCGGCGTGGGCCGAAGAAATAAATAAGCTCATAGCTTCCTCTCTATTAATACAAATATCCAAAGGCTCCCAAAGAGATGGGGCCTTTGGAGCAATTTACAAGGCTTACTAGCAATCAAACCAACAGATAATTACCGACATCGGTTGGTAGTGGCTATTAATCAGCCAGTGGCGGCACGTCTTTACCCATTTTCGCGTAAAACTCTGCCACAAAGTCGTCTAATCTACCTTGGGCAATCGCCTCGCGCAAATCTTCCATAAGTCGTTGATAGTGACGTAGGTTATGGATGGTGTTCAGGCGCGCACCCAAGATCTCGTTACACTTGTCGAGATGGTGAAGATAGGCACGGCTGTAGTTCTTACAGGTGTAACAATCACACTCTTTATCCAGCGGGCTGGTGTTCTCACGGTGTTTCGCGTTGCGGATCTTAATTACCCCCTCTGAGGTAAACAAGTGGCCGTTGCGCGCATTGCGGGTCGGCATCACACAATCGAACATATCAATACCGCGACGCACGCCTTCTACCAAGTCTTCTGGCTTACCCACGCCCATCAAGTAACGCGGTTTATCTTCCGGCACCTTGTGAGCAATGTAATCCAAGATGCGGTGCATATCTTCTTTCGGCTCGCCCACAGCCAGACCACCAACCGCGTAGCCATCGAAGCCGATATCCACCAGCCCATCGAGGGAGACATCACGCAGGTGCTCATACACGCCGCCTTGGATAATGCCGAACAAGGCATTGTTGTTATCCAGCTCGTCGTGGCGCTGGCGTGAGCGCTTGGCCCAGCGCAGAGACATCTGCATCGACTTCTCGGCTTCCTCTTCGGTGGCTGGGTAGGGAGTACACTCATCGAAGATCATCACGATGTCAGAGCCCAGATCGTTCTGGATTTCCATCGACTTTTCGGGTGTCAGGAAGATCTTGTCGCCATTTACCGGGTTGCGGAAATGCACGCCTTCTTCGGTGATCTTACGGATATCACCCAAGCTGAATACTTGGAAGCCACCTGAATCGGTCAGGATGGGGCCCTGCCAGTTCATAAAGTCATGCAGATCGCCGTGGGCGCGCATCACCTCTTGGCCCGGGCGCAGCCACAGGTGGAAGGTGTTACCCAGCAGGATCTGGGCGCCGGTGTCGGCCACTTCTTCTGGAGTCATGCCCTTTACCGTGCCGTAGGTGCCTACAGGCATAAAGGCGGGGGTTTCAACCACGCCACGGTCAAAGATCAGGCGTCCGCGACGGGCTTTACCGTCGGTAGTATCAAGTTGGTATTTCATAGTTGCCTCAGTTCAGAGAAACAGTCTGATAAGGTTAGGCTTCTTTACGGGTGATAAACATCGCATCACCGTAGCTAAAGAAGCGGTATTGCTGTTCAATCGCCGATGTATAGGCGTGAACGATGTTGTCCTTCCCGGCAAAGGCCGACACCAACATAATCAGGGTCGACTCGGGAAGGTGGAAATTGGTTACCATGGCATCGATGATTTGGAACTGATAACCGGGGTAGATAAAGATGTCGGTTTCAGCAGCGAAAGCCTGCAGCGGCTCGCCTTTTTTCAATGCCGCTTGTGCTGCGCTCTCCAGTGAGCGAACCGAGGTGGTGCCAACCGCGATAACTCGACCGCCGGCCGCTTTGGTCGCCAACACCTTATCGACCACCTCTTGGCTAACCTCGGCATACTCCGAGTGCATCTGATGCTCTTTAACATTATCGACACGGATGGACTGAAAAGTGCCCGCCCCAACATGCAAGGTAACGAACGCCAGATCGGCACCCTTCTCTTTGATCTTGGCCAGCAGGCCGTCGTCAAAATGCAGGCCGGCCGTTGGTGCAGCCACTGCGCCGGGCTTTTCGTTGTATACGGTTTGATAACGCTCTTGGTCAGAGTCTTCATCGGGGCGGTCGATATACGGCGGCAACGGCATATGGCCAAAGCGTTCTAATAGCTCCAGCACCGTACGCTCATCGTCAAAGCGCAGCTCGAACAGCGCGTCATGACGGGCCAACATGGTGGCATCGAAGGCATCTTCAATACGCAGCTTGGCGCCCTCTTTCGGCGTTTTAGAGCAGCGCACATGGGCCAGTACCCGGTGCTCATCGAGCACTCGCTCCACCAGCACTTCCAGCTTGCCGCCAGTGGACTTCTGGCCGAACAGGCGCGCCGGGATCACCCGAGTGTTATTGAACACTAACAGGTCGCCGGGACGCACTTGCTCAAGCAGGTCGGGAAATTGCGCATGCACCAGCTCGCCACTGTTACCATCCAGGCACAACAGGCGGCTATCGGTCCGCTGCTGCTTGGGATATCGGGCGATCAGTTCATCTGGAAGTTCAAAAGAAAAATCGGCTACGCGCATGCCACTTTACCTAGTCAAAAATTAAACCGGGCAAGTTTAGTGACAGCGCGTGGCAATAGCAAGCACAGTCAGTAAATGACTGAGCGGGAGTTAGAGCGCCTGTTCCTTACAGCGTCTCAGCCACAGCAGGCACAACAGCAGCGGCCACCAGATTAGGCCAGTCGCACCGCCTGAGTCACCACCTGAATCTCGCAGTTCGCCCGCCTCGCTCGCGGGCAATTCGCCCTCGCGAACGTCATCAATCCAGCTACGAACCACGCCTACATCGGCATAGCCGCCGGGCATACCGACACAGCTATCGTCGCCCCAGCTCACCAAGCCAACGAGCTGAAAGCTGCCAGCCGATCCGTAAAGTACCGGACCGCCGCTATCGCCATTACAGGCATCGCGCTCAGGATGGTAAGCACAGAACATGCGATCACTGATCAGCTGTCCCGGCCAAAACTCTCTACACTGTTCGACCGTAATCAGAGGGATGTCTACCTGTTGTAAGCTGGTTGCCGGTGGGCCTCCACCTTCGATATAGCCGTAGCCGATCACTGTTAAACTATCTGCGCTGGGAGTGAGCTGTTGGTAGACTGACGAGCTAGAAAGAGCTGGCAGTTCAAGGTTTCCGGTATAAGGCTCGGAAAGCTTGAGCAGAGCAAAATCGTAATCAAGCGTTCCGTCGTTGTATCCCGAGTGCAAGTGGATCTCATCGACGAAAAGTAGCTCAGAGTCCACACGCGCAAAGGTATCGCTTGCCGCCACTACCCCTTCCTCGTAGACACAGTGGCCAGCGGTAAGCAGCCAGTCCTCAGCGATCAGCACCCCTCCACACGACGAGCCATCGGCAAACACTCTGGCGAAAAATGGATAGTCATCAGGGTTAGCATCCTCTCCCCCGACGATTCGCGGCGACAGGTTTGGCGACTCAGTGGCCATGGCAGTCGTCGCCAACAGACATAGCATGGTGATTCTTGCGAGAGACACAACACACTTCATTCGACTCACTCCTTGAGCGCTTCAACACCGCTGCGGCGTTACTGTTGGTAACAGGCCACCGCCCCGCTAATCAAACCATTGAATTAACAATGTATTTACACGACTTAAGCTTAGTATAAATGTCGCAAGCGTTAGGAAAACTGCGACTTAAGTACTACATCACTAGCAGGCGAAGGAGTGATACAGCGCTGCAGTGATAGACCGCTAACGGCTGAGACGGCTGAGTAGAGGGATAACGAGAGATAAGTTGAACACTACATGCTGGTGAATATGTCGAACGAAGCAGAAGAGGCGCCCCGCGAGGTCGCCTCTTTATCAGAACTTAAGCCCGCTGGCTTTGCCAGCGGCGAGTGAGCAATGAACCACTGAGCAATAAGCCCAGCCAGATACCGGCCGAGCCACCACCGCCATCGCCTTCAGAACGCTCAATGTCGCCACCGGGAGCGACCGGATCCGTTGGCGTTGCTGATGAGTCGGGCGATACGTTGCCACTGAGCACTTCAGACACCCAGCCGCTCACACTACCGATATCAGCATAAACGCCCGGGCTATTCAGACAAGACTGCGCGCCCCAGCTCACAACGCCCATCAGTTGATAGCTACCGGGCTGGCCATACAACACCGGGCCACCGCTATCGCCGTTACAAGCGTCTTTGCTTCTATCGAAAGTACAGAACATTTGCCCAGTAATCTCATAGCCGGGCCAATACCTGCCACATTCACGTCTTGAGATCAGCGGAATATCAGCCTGCATTAGCACGTCAGGGACCGAGGAAGGAGCGTTACCAGCGGTATAGCCATAGCCAACGATGGTCAGGTCCTCACCCAGCAACACGTGTGAGTCATAGATCGGTGTATCAGACAGGGCTGGAAAGCTTGCAGGGTCAACCTCGTTATTTGGTGTGGCCAGCTTGAGCAGGGCAAAGTCATAATCAAGTTCAGCCCCGGCACTAACCTGCCCTTCATGGACATAGCGGGCATGCAGATAAACCTCGCTCACTGAGTAAAGCTGCTCCATGGTGGTATCGATACCGTTTGGGTCCACCGCGATGTGAAACAGGCTGGCATCATAGACGCCATTGCTGGAGCCATCGTAGATACAATGGCCAGCAGTGAGCACCCATTCCTCATCGATGATGCTGCCACCACATACTAAGTAGGCGGATTGGCCGCTAGTGCGGAACACCTTAGTAAAAAACGGGAAGTTATCGGGTACTGCGGCATCCCCACCGACAATACGCGCACTGACTTCTTCTGCGCCGAGCGAACAACTTAACACTAACCCCAGCCCACAGACTGCTGCACGAATCCCTTGCATGGCTTACTCCTTTAAAGCTTCGGGTATCCTAAACTCAACTTGCTCCGGCTCTCCCAAGAAATGGGGAGAGGCCTTAAAAATGTGTAGATCAATCAGGGCCTTCACCCTGGCCAGTACTTCTCTTAGCCGCACCCGCCAATGAAACTTACGCGGTGCGTCATCCACCACAAAGCCGCGGGCATCCAACCCTTTGACCTTGGCAATGTAGAGTGCCCGTTCAACATGGAATTGCTGCGATACCAATAACACCCGCTGCTGTCCGAACACTTGCTGGGCGCGAATCACCGAATCGAGGGTACGAAAGCCCGCATAGTCCAAGGCGATATGCTTGCGCGGAATGTCCATACGCAGCAGATCGTTGAGCATGGTAATCGGCTCGTTGTAGTAGCGGGTGGCATTGTCACCGCTGAGGATCAGCGCATCCACCTTGTGCTGTTGGTAGAGCTTGGCGGCGGCTTCAATGCGGAACTGATAGAAGGTGTTAAGGCGCTTGCCCACGTATTTGCTGGTGCCGAACACCAAGGCCACCGGCATCGGTTCGACTTGGTTGATGTCACGACTCCACATCCCAGCGACTTGATGCGAGATATAGCGATCAACAGCGATTAACAGCAGCAGAATGGTCAGCAGTGCGACAACACATCCCAGCGCCAGCTTTTTAAACAAACTCGAACCTTGGTTAAGTACTTACTACAAAGCTAAACCTATGAAAAACTTGAAAGCTTAGTCTTGAGCGAACATCGTCAATGAATCAGATAGTACTGATTAACAGGTAGGGAATTCAAGGGAAGCTAGAAACAAAAAAGGCCCACCGTGTACGCGTTTAGCGTTGGCGAGCCTCTTAGAAGAAGATGGCGGAGGGGGAGAGATTTGAACTCTCGGTGAGCTATTAACCCACGCCGGTTTTCAAGACCGGTGCATTCGACCACTCTGCCACCCCTCCGCAGCGGGAACGAATAGTACGGATTCGCTTTGGCTTTGTAAAGCCCTAATTTCAGATTATTTTCGAAACCGTATAGTCGTTTTGCTACAAACAAAAAAGGCTCACCGTAGTGCGCGTTTGCGCTGGCGAGCCTGTTTCGAAGTAGATGGCGGAGGGGGAGAGATTTGAACTCTCGGTGAGCTATTAACCCACGCCGGTTTTCAAGACCGGTGCATTCGACCACTCTGCCACCCCTCCGCAGCGGGGTCGAATATTACGGAGTTGCCCGAAGCTTGTAAACCCCTACTGTGCTCAAGTGCTTAGTATTTAAACGCCAACACCAGAAATCGCGTTTGGTCGCGGAAAAAAGCGCCAACTCGAGGGTTTTACCGCCATCGAATCAATCAAATAACACACAAGCACCGCGCTCCGCATCGCTGACTAGCTGGCGAAAAGGGTTAAACAGCTCCCGCCCTACTCCAACGTGTTGGGCGGTTTTGCTATCGCCGAGCGACTCTCTGGCCGACAACTGCGCTTCGGTGCTCAGACAACGCAGTACCCCTCGGGCGATATCTAGCTCGATCATATCGCCGTCGCGCAGCTTAGCGAGTGCTCCCCCCTTGGCGGTCTCGGGACTCAGGTGTAAGGCCGCAGGGATCTTCCCGGATGCACCAGAGAGGCGACCATCGGTGACCAAGGCCACCTGATGGCCACACTTTTGCAAGTTGGCGAGGATCGGCATCAGTTTGTGCAGCTCGGGCATGCCATTGGCCGCCGGGCCGTTGTAGCGCACGACGATCACCAGATCCCGGTTCAGCTCACCGCGTTGATAGGCGTCGGCCACTTGATGCTGGCAATCGAACACCTTGGCAGGCGCTCGCACATACTGATGCTGTGGCGCCACCGCACTGGCTTTGATCACCGCGCGGCCCAAATTGCCTTGCAGCAACTGTAGGCCGCCATTTGGCGCGAAGGCTTCACCGTCAGCGGCAATTACTTGAGGGTTGCAGCTGACGTCGGCCGGGCGCCAGGCCAGCTCACCCTCTTGCAGATAGGGCAGCCGCAGCGACTCACTGAGCGGCCCGTAAACACCCATCGCATCCAGATGCAGCAGTTCTCGCTGGGCCAATAAGCGCAGCAAGCTCGGCACCGCACCGGCCTGCTCAAAGGCATTGATGTCAGCCGGTCCGTTAGGGTACATACAGGAGAGCTGCGGGGTGACTGCGGCCAGCTTGGCAAAATCGTCCCAGTTGAGAATAAAGCCGGCGGCTCGGGCAATCGCAATCATATGCAAGGTATGATTGGTGCTCCCCCCAGAGGCCATCAAGGCGACCAAGCCATTGACCAGAGCCCGCTCATCCAACACCTGATAGAGCGGGCGATAATCGCCACTGCCGCGGGCAATCTTCACCATATGTCCGGCGATATGCTCGGTGAGCATGTCTCGCAAGGCGCTGTTGACCGGTACAAACGCGCTGCCCGGTAACATCAGTCCCATCGCTTCGAACACCAGTTGATTGGTGTTGGCGGTGCCGTAGAAGGTGCAGGTACCAACGCCGTGGTAGGCTCGGTTTTCCATCGCCTGCAGCGCATCTTGGTCTATCTCACCCGCCGCATACTGTTGGCGGATCTGAGTCTTTTGCTCGTTGCTGATCCCCGTTGGCATTGGGCCGCTGGGCACAAATGTCGTAGGCAAATGGCCAAAGGACAGCGCTCCCATCAACTGCCCCGGAGCAATCTTGTCGCATACCCCCAATAACAAGCAGGCATCGAAGCCTTGGTGGCTGAGCCCCAGCGCGGTGCTTTGGGCAATCAAGTCGCGCGAGTAGAGCGATAAGTCCATCCCGCTTTGCCCTTGTGTCACCCCATCACACATCGCTGGCACGCCCCCGGCCACCTGCGCGCTATGGCCCAACGCCGCCAGGTGCTGCTGGATCTGCAGGGGATAATGCTGGTAGGGCTGATGCGCGCTCAGCATATCGTTGTAGGCGCTGATGATGGCCACATTGACCCGGGTAAAATCCATCAAGGTCTGCTTTTGCGACTCGCCGCAGGCCGCGATGGCGTGGGCCAGATTGCCGCAGCTCATCCGCGCCCGGCTGCTGCCCAGTTTGGCTTGCGCCTGCATACGCTCGAGGTAGTCCTGCCGAAGCGCTCGGCTGCGCGCAGCGATATCTTGGGTAACTTGTTGAATGACCGGATTCATTGGGAACTCTTTTTGAAAGTGGGGCTAGCAGCAATCGCCGAGCGGCAACGCTGCACCACCTCATCCAAGCTGCCATCGATATCAATGCTAAGCACATCGGGTTCGCTACTATCAGGTAGCTCGAGGGCGGCGAACTGGCTATCCAGCAGCTGCCGCGGCATAAAGTGGGCAGCGCGCTGCTGCAGGCGCTTGGCTACCAACTCTGGGCTGCCAGACAGATGAAGGAACTGCAGCTGCGCGCGGCTTTGGCGAAGCTGCTCGCGGTAGCACCACTTAAGCGCAGAGCACACCACTACCGCCGATTGCTGCTTGCTGGCAAACTCATCCGCTACCTCGCGCACTCGCGCCAACCAAGGCAGGCGGTCTTGATCATTGAGCGGCTGGCCGCTGCGCATCTTAGCGATATTCTCGCGGGGGTGCAGGTCGTCACCGTCCACAAACGGCAGGCCCAGCTGAGCGGCCAGCTCGGCAGCCACGGTTGACTTGCCGCTCCCTGAGACGCCCATCACCAGATAGATTGTGCTAGAGGAGATTGTACTAAGAGAACTCATAAGCTCGACGCCTCAGCTTGGGAGTGAACCGCAGTAACACTGCCAATGTGGCAGATAAGGTGGTAGTGCTGCCCAGCTTTAAGCTCGGTCAAGCGAAAACAGTGCTCAGTGAGCTGCTCGATGCGCACACTACTGACCTGCGGAGTTCTTTTCCCATTGGTGACTCGATTATGTTCGACCAAGTTGGCAGGGCCCACATCACCACTGACTTTATCGCCCTCTCGCACAAAATCGATCCGCACGCTGGCGCCGCGGAACTGTCGCGTCACCGAGGCACTTGGCCAGCCCTGTGGCAACTGCGGCTGCACCCGCAGTCCTTGCTCATCGCCGCGCAGGCCAAACAGCTGCTCAACCATTAGCTGATAGAACCATGCGCAGGTGCCGGTATTAAACAGGTTGCTGGAACGCCCGGCGGTGCGCGGGTATTGGTAGTAGGCACCGCGGTAGTAGTTGGGCAGATAGACCGGCAACTGGCCACGTACCGCCAGCTCTTCAGCGCTGTTATCCGGTAGCATCTTGCGCAACACCTCGAAGGCGCGCTCGCTCTCACCTACCGTATAGAGCGAGGTGGCATAAAAGGCAGCGGCGTGGTTGTACACCGAGCCATTCTCGGCGCTACCGGGCCATTTCTGGGTAACCCGCCCAACATCATCACGCATTGCAGTAAAGGCCGGGGCGCTCATCATCACCCCATAGGGTGTATCAAGCTGTTGGTCGATCGCCTGCAGCATCGCTTGCTGCTGCTCACCGTTGGCCGCGCCACACAATAGCGCCCAGCTTTGGGCGTTGAGGAAGATCCGCCCTTCCTTGTCATCGCTCACACCAAACAGCACGCCCTGATCGGTGATCCCGCGGCCAAACCATTGACCATCCCAAAAGTTTTGGTTAATCCGCTGATTCAATCCGCCGACATGCGCTTCAAAGCGCTCCGCCCGCTCATTGGCCTGCCGCTGACGGCAGATAGGTGACCAAAGCTGCAAGGCATAGGAAATCGCCTCGGCCAACCAGCCGGAGACACCCTTGCCTTGATAGCCCACCATGTTCATCGGATCGCACCAATCACCTTGTGCGATATAAGGCAGCCCGCGCTCATCGTTGGCCTGACACAGATACTCCATGGCGCGACTGACATGCTCGAACACGCAGGCGGTCTCGTCGCTATCGGCCCAACCCAGCGGCTCATCCAACAGCGCATAATCATTGGTTTCGCGCAGATAGGCGCTCAGCACGATCGCCAACCAGACCGGGTGGTCGGTGTGTGGCACCTGATTGATGTATTTGAGCTCCGCCTCATCACTGAGCAAGATCCCATCGGGCATCTCGCCACTCACCGCCTGCTGCTGCAAGGCGGTGATAATCGCCACTCGGCAAGCCTGTGGCTTGATGTAGACCATTCCCATCGCATCTTGCAGGTAGTTGCGGGTTTGCGGGTCGGTGGTCAGGCGGTTGCTATCGCCATGGTAGAACACCTGCCGGGGTAGCCAATGGTTAACAAAATCATTGAGCTGCGCATCGGGGGTGTCGATATCGATAACGCCTTTGGCCTCGCCAATATACTGCGCTAGCGCCTGTCGATTCAGGCTCGGATCGGCCTCGATAAAGCGCTGCTTAAGCGCGGCGATCTCGCTCTCATCCTTCGCTGGGCCAAAACCAAGTCGTAGCTCCGTGGACTCATCGGCCAACAGTTCATAGCTAAACTGCATAATCGCCGCGGGCATCTCATAGTGGGCCTCTCCGTTGGCCAAATTCTGGCCGTCTTGCAAGGCACTCGGGTTATGCAGGCCTCCCTCTCCTTCGAAACGTTGCAGCCCCACCTCGTAAAAGTCCGGCGCACGGTCGGCGGTAAGGAAGGTCAGGTCTTTGAAGTGCTGGTGTTTAAAGTAATCCTCAACCTTTTGATAAGGAGTGACACAGCTACAGACGATGGCGTTGAGCTGAGCATCAAAGCGGCCCCCCATATTCATCCAAGACGAGTAGCCCACGGGGAAATAGGGGATCAGCGATAGGCGGCGCGCCCGCCCACTAAGGTTACGCAGCTGCACCGTCCACAGCTCCAGTACTTCATCGGCGGCCAGCTCCAGGGTTATAACCAGCTCAATACCAAGCTTCTCGATACGCCAGCGAATGTCACTG
Organism: Aliagarivorans marinus DSM 23064; assembly: GCF_000429485.1. Taxonomy (GTDB): domain Bacteria; phylum Pseudomonadota; class Gammaproteobacteria; order Enterobacterales; family Celerinatantimonadaceae; genus Aliagarivorans; species Aliagarivorans marinus. The sequence continues at coordinate 55,707 of NZ_AUBY01000013.1, forward strand.
AGGCCAGGCTCAAAGGCGAAGCTGTCCAACTGACTCTTCATCGGCTCATAGGGCGCCGAGAACATCTCGCCAGTTTGCTCATCGCGCAGGTAGAAAAATCGCCCGGGGTGGTGGCTGAAATAAGGCTGTTCGGGCTGCATAAAGCTCTGCCCGGCCAGGTTCGGCACATGGGCATATTTACGCGGCTCTGGGTCCATATACTGGCTCACGGCAAAGCCACGGCAGTTCATATGCAGCATCATCTTCGGATTCCAAAGATAGGCGGCACTGTTGGGCGCGATGCAGGGGTCGTCCAGTTGGTAGCGGGTGCCCTGTTCAATAAACTTCGCCATATGAGTCATCCTTGTTTCGGGTAAAAGTCGTTGCTAAGTGTTGTAGGTCTTAGTTGTCTGTAACGGTGTCCGTAGCTGGGCGGGTACTCTGGCGCGCCACATAACGCGGCGGCGCTAGCTCAGGGATCGGCAGCTCTAACTGATAGGCCAAATTGAGCACCTGCCTGCTGGCAGCCAAGGCCATCTGTTCTATGGGGATGGCAATGGTGCTTAGCGGCGGCGAGGAAACTGCGGCGAAATCCACATTATCGTAGCCAAGCACTGCCACATCCTCAGGAATGCGTAGCCCTCGCGCCTGTAGCTCCGACAGCGCCACCAAGGCGACTTTGTCGTTGCCGCAGAACAGCGCATCGAAGTGGCGGCCTTTGCTTAACAAGTGCTGCACGGCCAAACGCCCCCCAGCAAAGTCATAACGCCCGTCGATGAGCAGCTCAGGGTCGATTGGCTGCCCTTGGCGGGCCAGCTCGTCAAGAAAGCCGCGTTGGCGCAGCTGGGCATCCTGGGCACTCAAGCGGCCGCTGATACAGGCAATCCGCTGATGCCCCGCAGCGAGCAGGCTCTGGGCGGCAATGCGCCCCCCAGCATAGTGATCAACACTAAATGAGTGATTAGCGCCGCGATCCGAGGCATGGTTAATCAGTACCAAAGGCGGGCTAGGCTGCTGCGTTTGCAGCATGTCATCCACCAGCAGCTCCGGGCAGGCCATCAGGATGCCGTCGCAATCGCGGTGGATAAGGTCTTCAAGGTGGCGGCGGTATACCTCTCGGCAGCACGCCCCACCCACGTTGGCGAGGATAAGATGCTTGCCATATTGACGCAGCTCATACTCGATAACTTCTATCAGCTGCTGATAAAACGGCCCCGACAGTGACGGCAGCCACAAGCCAATCAGGTTGGAGCGTTGCGTAGAGAGCGCCCGCGCCAGGCTATTGGGCCGATAGTTAAGTTGGCGCATCGCCTCGCGCACCTTTAGCTCGGATTTCTCCGACACCCCACCGCGGCCTGAAAGGTAGCGAGATACCGTCCCTACTCCCACCTGAGCCAACTTCGCTACATCTTTAATGGTTGCCATTGCTATCTGCCACTACTACCTACCACTACTCACCAGTAATGACTGAAGCTTGGCGTGTCCATCGCTCGGCAACAAGGGCCAAACAGCAAAAACGGAACCGATTCCAAATCTATTTATTCGATCACGAAACCGACTCTATAAATTTCATAGATGAGCAAGCCTGAAGAACGCGCTGCAACACTATTAGGCTGCAGCGCAGAGTGGGTATGCTTAGTTGTCGAGGAAGGGGTAATGTACGCCCAGCTTGTTGAGCGCCTGCTCCATCACCCGCATATTGCCAAGCGTATCCAGCCAAGGGATGGTGTCGGACTGTAGCTTGCCTTCTTTAAGACAGCGCATCACTTCCATGGCCTGGTATTCAAAACCGGAGCTTTGGAAGGGGCCATCAAACTGCTGTTGCTCGCCGTTAAGCAGGCTTAGTGTGGCGCTATGGCAGCTCCAGAACATATCGTGGACGGTGATCTTGCCCTTGCTACCGTAGATGATCATGTCGTTGTTCAGCTTGACCTGAAAACTGCAGGTGAACTGGCTAACCGGGCCACCATAGTTCAGGGTCATCGAGGTTTGCTCATCCACCCCGGTCTCACCCACAATGCCATCAACACTGATCGACTCTGGGTCACGCCCCATCACAAACTGGGACAGGGCAACGTTGTATACTCCCATATCCAGCAACACGCCACCGGCCAGATCGCGATTTAGCATACGGTCACCTGGGTCGCGCGGCACATCGAAGCCAAAGCTGGATTGAATCATCGACACCTCGCCGATCACTCCCTCATCCAGCCAACGCTTAACCTGTTGCCATACCGGCAGAAAGCGCGACCACAGCGCTTCCATCAAGAACACCTTGTGCTCACGCGCCAAGGCGATCAGCGCTTCGGTTTGGCCAGCTGAGACAGTAAGCGGTTTTTCACACAACACCGGCTTACCGGCTTTTAGGCAAAGCTCAGCGGTCTCAAAGTGGAAGCGGTGGGGATTGGCAATATAGATGGCGTCGATATCCGGGTCTTGGGCCATCGCTTGATAACTATCGTAAGTGCGCTCTGCGCCATACTCCTTGGCAAAGGCAGTGGCACGTTGCACATTCGAGCTGGCAACGCCAAGCAGCGTGGCCCCCTCAACAACTCTTAGCCCTTCAGCAAAGCTGCGGGCGATGCGCCCCGGCGCGATGATTCCCCAATTGAACGTAGTCATGGATCACTTCCCTTTTGTATGTAGTGTTAGGGCGAATATAAATCCGCCCTATCGCTAGGCTAGTGTTCCAGAGCTGGCGCCGATAGGCACCTGTGGATTCAAGATTCTGTGAGCGTTCTCGCCTTTCCTCCCCCACTGTTGAAAAGCTTTAAACTCAGTAACATAAGGACGAGTGCCGCCAACTTCCACGGCCATGCCAATGGCCATAGCAATGCAACGCAGGAAAGTGCAATCAACACCCTTTGTAAAGGCGAGAGTGCGCGGGTGTGCCAGCCTTGCACCGCTAGGGTAAAGGCGTACAGGCCGGGCAGTGCAAAGGCGAACACCTCAAAGGCCGCCCACCAGTTTTGGTGCACCAAGGGGGTAAAGGCAATCAGTAGCGGCACGATGTATAGCCCCTTAGCCACTTTCCAAGAGGTAAAGCCGGTGGCCATCGGTGGCGATTTGGCAATCGCTGCCGCGGTGAAGGTGCACAGGCACACCGGCGGAGTCACGTTCGAGTCTTGCGAGAGCCAGAAGATAATCAGGTGCGCCGCGAGCAGCAGCACCGCCAGCTGGCTCTCATCCACCAGCATCGGCCGCAGCAAGGTTAGCATCTCTTCTGGCAGCTTGGTGACCAGCTCAGCGGCTTGAGTCACCGTTAAGGCCGCATCGCCGGGCGCGACACCGGCTAGCATTAGTATCGCTTGCACCTCACTGCCCACGGTGCCCGAGCTTAAAGCCAGCACCAGCTCGGCGTTAGCCATCAACTGAACCAGCGCCGGGGCTGACAGTGTAGCTAACACGATATATGACGCGGTCACCGGTAGCCCCATTCCCAAGATCAGCGAGGCCACCGCCACCAGTAAGATGGCGATCAGTAGGCTGCCGTTGGCCCACTCGGTAATCATCAACGAGAAGGTATTGCCAATCCCGGCGGTGACGATCACGTTAACAATCAGCCCCACCGAGCACAGCAAGATCGCAGTTACCACCATATTACGCGCGCCCAGCGCCAAGGCATCGGCAATGCCTCTGACCCCGAGCTTGGTGGGCGTAAACCACGAGCAGACAATCACCGCGATGATCGCAATCACCGCGGCATAGGTCGGGGTGAAGCCAGACACCAGCAGGCCAATTAGCAGGCTCACCGGCACGATAAACGACAGCCCCTCTTTGAGCAGCAGCGGCAGCAAAGGTGGCAAGTCGATATCCGGCTTGGTCATGCCAATGCGGAAGGCCTCGGTGCGCACATAGAAAAACAGCGATGCGAAATAGAGAATCGCGGGCAGGATACTGACCACCACAATGGTGCCATAGGGGATCTGGGTATAGCTGGCCATCACAAAGGCGCCCGCCCCCATGATTGGTGGAACAATCTGCCCACCAGTCGATGCCGCCGCTTCCACCGCTGCAGCAAAGCGCGGGCTAAAGCCAGCGTTCTTCATCAGTGGAATGGTCACCACCCCGGTGGAGGCGGTATTGGCCACCGCGCTACCGGAGATAGTACCGGTTAATCCGGAGGCGATAATTGCCACAATGCCCGGCCCACCGATTAAGCGACTGGCGATCCGCTGGGATAGCTGGATCACGAAATCCCCAGCCCCGGAGCGCAGCAAGAACGCACCAAACAGGATGAACATAAACACAAAGCTGGCGGAGATCCGGGCGATGTTGCCGAATAGCGCATCATCGCCAAACAGGCTGCGAAACAGCACCGTTTCAACGCTCAGCCCCTTAAACTGGAATACCCCGGGCACAAACTGTCCCCACCAGGAGACATAGCTCAGCGCGGTGATAATCAAGATTGGAATAACCCAACCGGTGGCTCGCCGGGTCATATCGATAGCGCCGAGGATGATCACTATCGACGCCAGATACTCCGCCTGAGTCAGCCGTAAGCCTCGCTGATAGATGGCGTCTTCCGAGAACAGCATAAACACCGCAGAACTCGCAACCAGCAGGGCCCACAGGCCCACTGCGACCGTGCTGAATCGCCCGCTAGCGGCGAACACCAAACCGCCGAGCACCACAAAGCCGGCAAAGTGCAGGATGTTTTGGTGCAACACCGCCACATCGGCGAAGATATTGAAGTAAAGGTGGGCAATGCTGACGATTACCCCTAAAAACAAAATCAGGCGCGAACTGCGCACCTGATCGATTTCGTCTTCGATGCTATGTGGAACGGCGTTCCACTGCCCGGTCATTCCCTGTACTGCCAAACGCAGCTCCTCATCAACAACAGCCTATTTACCACTTCTCAGCAAACTAGAGCCTTCCAGCACTACTGGGCAACCAAGTTGTCCGGAATGGTCAGCCCGGCTTCACGGTAGTAGCGTGCGGCCCCCGGGTGCAGCGGTGCAGGCAGACCGGCCAGCGCTTTTTCCAGCGCCATGGCATTGGTGGCTTTGTGGATGGCTTGCAGGAAGCCTAGGTTTTCGTAGATGGTTTTGGTGAGCAGGTAGACGAACTCTTCATCCACATCCTGATGCACCGCCAAGAAGTTAGGCTGGGCAATGGTCGGCCAGTCTTCACTTTGGCCGGGATAGGTGTTGGCAGGGATCAGATAGCGGGTCCATAGGCTCATACCGCCGTTCACCTCGGCAACCTGCGCGTCGGTCACTGTCAGTGGCTGGATATCATCGGCAGCGGCGGCAAACAGCTTGGTGACCGCACCGGTTGGCACGCCTGCCGGGGTGTTCACCCCTTCCACTTGGCCATTTTGCAAGGCCTCGGCTGAGGGGCCATAACCGGCTGAGAACAGGTCCATCTGCTCATCGATATTGATGCCCAGATTGCCCAATAAGAAGCGGTTAGAACCAATGGTGCCGGAGTTCTTTTTGCCCAGAGCCATCTTCTCGCCGACTAAGGCTTGCAGGTCACTCAGATCGCCCTGCTTGGCGTGTTCTTTTTTCACGATGAACTGCTCGACGTTTTGCCAGAGCATGGTGATGGAGCGCAGGTATTGCTGCTCGCCTTCACTCTCCAGCGGGCCGCTACCTTCTACCGCATAAGCGCCATATAGCCCTTGCAAGATGGCAAATTGGGCCTCTTGTTCACGCAACAGCTTAACGTTCTCCGCAGAGCCCGCCGAGTTAATCGCAGAGATACTCACCCCATGCTTGGGCTGGATCTTCACTTTGGTAAGGGTTGCCAGGGCCACCCCCACCGGGTAATAGGTGCCACCGGTGCTGGCAGTCGCCAATAGATAGTTAGTGCCTACATCGGCGTGACTCGCCGTGGTTAGCATTGCCAAACTCAGTAGTGCCGATTTAATCCACTTCCCCATGGGTATAGCTCCTTGCGGTATTAACCATTTATTAACAATTGAGCCTAGCAGTAAAGTGCGCCTTCTCAAGCACTTAGTAATGCCTCTTAGACTAAAGTTGAGAGCCTCTCGTTGCGCTGAACGGTGAGCAACGGCTCCTTGCCCGGTAAATCAGAAGTACTCGGCCAGCAGCTCCCGGTACTTGCCTGAGCGAATCAAGGCATCAAGAGCTTGCTGAAAACGCTCAACTTCTTGTTGGGGGGTCGCCAAATGAAAGGCAAAGCACAGTTCTTTTTGAAACAGCTGATAGCTGTCGACCAGATGGACGGGCACGTCCTCGACTTCATCCCAAATCAATGCGATCAGGTCCAAGCGCCCTCTCTCCAACAGCTCCAACATCTGCTCGACACTTCCCAATGGATGGAGCTTATCGGTTAACTGGTGGTGGCTAATATAGTGATCACTCGCGGTATTACGGATAGCGCCGATTCGATAAGCGGACAACTGTTCTACGTGAGTAAGATCGAGCGGCCGATCGGGGTGGCTAAACAGGTGCGCGCTTACCTTGCGGATCGGACAAGCCCAGTGAAATAGCGGCATTCGCCCTTCAGTCTGAACCACTGAAAACAGCGCGGTGCCGGCGACCTGCTGCGCCATACGGTAGGCGCGATTCCAAGGCAGAACGGTAACCTCAGGAGTCGGGCTCCCCAACTCCTCAAATACCAGCTGTAGCAGCTCGACACTCATCCCGGTAGGCCTGCCCGCTGACGTGAAGTTATAGGGGTAGAGCTCCTCGGTAACAAAATTCAGCTGTTCGAGGGTGGTAGCCCGGCCATGATTGCCGACACCCAGCGTACAGACCAGCATGACAGCAAGCCCGAATCGTAGAAAACTACCTGCCAGCATTTCAGCTCCCCATGTGTACCAGAACTAAACCTAGAACAGGTACAATAATTGAGCGAATGAGCTTTTCCTTAGACGTGAGGCAGCTTACACTCAGCCTCTAGCTGGGAGGAAAAGGAATGACACGGCGTTTGTTTTTTGTTGTTGGATTATGGTTGGTGCTTATACCCATCGCCCATAGCCAGACCTTTATGACGACCCAGCAGGTTATCAAGCAGATCCACAACCAAAGCCTGCAGCGCTTAATGCCGCTGTTCGTCGCAGCGCGGGTGGACTACCCTCCAGAGCGCATCACCTTTTTGGCCAGCAAAGACTCCAACCGACTAGAGCTGTGGGCCGATGACGGCAGCGGCTATCGCTTCGTTCATCGCTATCTGATCTTGCACGCCAGCGGCGAAGCGGGCCCCAAGCTTCGCGAAGGTGACCGGCAAGTGCCCGAGGGGATCTACCGGCTAACCCATCTCAACCCTAACAGCGCCTTTCATCTGTCGATCCGCATCGACTACCCCAACAGCTTCGACAGAGAGCGGGCCGCCGAAGAGGGTCGCCATCGCCCCGGCTCGAATATCTTTATTCACGGTAAAGCCGACTCGGTGGGCTGTCTGGCGATGGGCGATCAGGTGATTGAGGATCTGTTTGTGTTGGTGGAACGGGTGGGACTCGAGAACAGTCAGATCATGATTGCACCACATGACCCGCGCATTAGGCCTTTACTACCGAGTGCAGAGCATCTACCAGAATGGACCCAAATCCTCTACCACCAGCTGGAACAAGGTTTTAGTCAATTTCAGTACCAATAAGCGACTCACTTGCTTGGCTACTTGGCGAATGGCTGACTAGCTGCGCGGTCGCCGCACCACCGAGAACAGCGCCAGATATGCACAATCAGCACTCAGCGCAGACCAGCTCGCAATATCGCACTCCAGCTTAATCACTGCGCAGGTGGGTAGCTTGGTTATAGCCTCGCCGGTTAGCCACTCAACCAGCTCATGGATGGCCGGGTTATGGCCAAGCACGGCGATTTCAGTTAAGGCGTCGGGAATCGCCTGCAGCTCATGCAGCAGTGCCTTATCATCGAAGGTGTATAGCGGGTCCAGATACTGGCTATCGAGCAAGGCGCCCTGTTGTTGGAATAGCGCCAGTGTCTGTTTGGCGCGGGTGGCGGTAGAGCAAAAACAGCGCTCCACCTGACTTAGCTCAACCAGATGACGCAGGGCCATCTTATTAGCGGCATTCACGCCACGCGGGGTCAAGGGCCGCCGATGGTCATCTAGCGACAGATCGTCCCAGCTGGATTTGGCATGGCGGATAAGCCAAAGCTGACGCGGCATAAAACGCCTCCCTGCGTATTGCGCTTTTTTTGGCGCAACCAGTGCCACTCTATGAGCAGGGCTCCCAGAGCCTAGCCGATGTGTGCGTGGCTTAGTGACGCTGGTGTCGGCCTAAGCGAGCGAACACGGTGATCTCTTCACGGTCGTGGTAGAGCTGCTTGGCGCGCACCTCGAAGTCATCTCCCAACTCACTCAAGCCTTCTTTTAGCCGCTGCAAGTCTTGCTCAACCTCAGCAAAGCGCTTTTTCATCGGAAGTTTCAGGTTGAACATGGCGTACTTACACCAGCCCTCAGTTAGCCAGCGCAGCATCAGCTCGGTAACGCGCGCTGGCTTCTCGACCATGTCGCAGACCAGCCAGCTGATATTGTTGCGCTCAGGGCGGAACTTAAAGCCGTCTTCGCGATAGTGACGGACTTGGCCAGTCTCCATCAGCGATTCCGCCATCGGGCCATTGTCCACCGAGGCCACAAACATATTGCGGCGCACCAATTGGTAGGTCCAACCGCCCGGACAGGCGCCCAAGTCGACCGCGTGTTGGCCGTTCTCGATATAGTCTTGCTGCTCTTGCTCGTTGAGCAACACCAAAAAGGCCTCGTCTAGTTTCAGGGTGGAGCGGCTGGGTGCTTGCGAGGGGAAACGCAGACGCAGAATACCATTGTGCCAAGGGCTGGCATTGGCGGGCTCAGCCACACCGATCCAGCCGTGGGTGCCGTCGGTAAAAAACAGCTGCAGGATGGGCAGATTGGGGCGCTCCTTCTCGGTCAGCCAGCCCTGCTTTTGCAGCGCCTTGGCCAGTGGCCGTTGAAACTTCTTACAGAAGCTAGATAAGGCCTTGCCATCATTGGTATCGGGATATTCCAGGCGCAGGCTGCCACAGCGCGGCAGCTCAGAGCCGCTGGCGATAATGTCTTTAATGCGATCATCGGCATCTAGCTGCAGCTCTGCCAGGGCAACAAACCAGTGGCGGGTGAACACCAGTTCACGCAGGTCCAGCAGCTGATAGAGCTTGTGGGCTTCACCTTCTTGATAGCATTGAAACACTACATAGCCAGCATCGGCCTTGGCTTTGGCGAAACCAAAGATCTCCAGCTCGGCGGCGCGATGTTGGATCTCTGCGGCGCAGTCACTCTCAAAGCCACCGCGGCAATATAGTACTAGTTCGTTACTCATGGTCGTTGCTATTCATCGCTCTATTCATTGCCCTATTCATCGATCACTGGGGGGGCGTGGCCTTTGCAGGTATCATCAAAGCCAGCCAGCCCGCCACCATGGTGATGCCACCTAATGGGGTGATCGGGCCAAGCGGCGTCGCGCCAATAAAGGCTTTGATATACAAACCACCGGCAAACAGCCAGCCGCCGATAATCCAAAGCCGCGCACTATGAGGAAAACGCTGCATAACTGCAAGGGCTGCGATCAAATGAAGTAGCTGAAACTGCACCGCCAACTCCAGCAGCCCCAACGCTCGCTCATCGAGTATAGCGCTCAGTGCATGGGATGCCGCTGCGCCCATCAGCACCGCTTGTGCGCCACTGAGCGCAAGCACCACTCGCCAATACCAAGCCAAACCCGGTGCCATGTTCGCTGTCATAGTCGATGCCCTATTAGTCTGCGCCATGGATAACCGGGTTATCCACCACCAGCTCTTGCTGCTCTTTTTCCACCAGCGACATCATCCACTCACGGAAGGCGACAATCTTGCCGAGCTCGGCCTGGCTAGGCTTACATACCATGTAGTAGGCCTTTTTGCTGAGCAATACCTGATCGAAGGGACAGACCAAGCGACCAGCTTCAATCTCTGGCTTGGCCAATACGCTATGACCCAGAGCCACCCCTTGCCCATACACTGCGGCCTGTAACACCATGGTGGAGTGGGAAAAGATAGGGCCATGGTTCACGTTCATTTGGCGCAGACCCACTTGCTTAAACCAAGCCTTCCAGTCGCGACGCGAGGTGTCGTGCAGCAGGGTGTGATGTTGCAGATCGTCTGGCGACGCCAGGCCTTTATCGCCCAACAACAAATTAGGCGAACACACCGGGATCAGGTATTCGGTATGCAGCTTGTCGGCGCGCAGCCCTGACCAGTTGCCCAAACCGTAGTAGATGGCCACATCCACATCATCGGTCAGCGAGCCTTCATACATGTCCACCGCTTTGATTCGCACGTCGATATCCGGATGCAACTCAGAGAACTGCGCCAAGCGCGGTACCAACCACTGAATCGCAAAGCTCGGCTGCAAGCTCACGGTGATGGTGCCCTTGGCGCCACGTGCCAGCAGGCGGTCTGTGGCCTCGGTCAAAGAAATGAAGATATCTTTAATGTCTAGAAAGTAGCCTTGCCCCTCTTCGGTGAGCAAAAGTGCACGATTTTTACGTTTGAATAACTTAAGCCCAAGGAACTCTTCCAAGGCTTTTATCTGGTGGCTAACAGCCGCTTGAGTCACAAATAACTCTTCTGCGGCGCGGGTGAAGCTAAGATGACGAGCGGCGGCTTCAAATGCCTTGAGGGCGTTTAACGGTGGGAGTCTACGAGCCATGATAACAAAGCTTTAACCTATAAATTTTTCTAATCCATGGCTATTATAATTTATCAATTGTTCTAAGCCTAGTATCGCTCTACGATCCATCTCGCAATCAGGGTAAGAGGTCAGGCCTCTTCTAACTATCGGATTTAGTTAGTCTGGTTGCTATGTTGTGTTTGCATTTGTCAGTTTCTTGCTGACTCCCTTGTTCTTTATTTTGATAGACCCTGTTTGTCGAAAAGAATATGTTAGCCACCCTCGATTGGGTGGCTTTTTTTTGCCAGTTGCACAGCGATTTCACTGATCTCCGCCGCTTTAGTCAGCTTTTCTCGCCAGCGCAGTGGGATCGCCTCAACCCCGTAATAAGCGCCTGCCAGCTGGCCGCAGACCGCCGCAGTGGTATCGGCATCATCGCCCAAGTTCGCTGCCGCCAGTACCGCCTGCTCAAAGCTTTCGGTATGGGCAAAGCACCATAACGCCGCCTCCAGGCACTCGACCACGTAGCCGCTACCACGCAGCTGTGAGTAGGTTTTTTCCAGATAGTGCTGCTGTTGCAACTGGGCTATCTTTCGACACTCAGGCTGGTAGAGGCTGGTGCTCAGAATCGCTGCCTTGTCATCACCCTTAAGAGCACAATACAGCAGCGCGGCAAAGTAGCGACAGGCATCGATACACTCTTTCGCTCCGTGGGTGGTGCGCGAGCTCTCCCCTGAGTAATGCAGCTGCCACTCAAGGTTGGGGTGGTAGTAGATCACCACCGGGGCCAATCGCATCAGCGAGCCATTACCGGCGGACAAAGGGTGGGTGGAGCCCGCGAAGGGCTCCCCTTCACGCTGAAAGCGGCTCAACGCTTCCGATACCGTCACGCCAATATCAAAACAGCGTCCGGTACTGCTCATATAGCCCTTGGTGCGCCAATCACTGTAGCGGCGCATCTGGTCGCTAGGGTCAAAGCCGTCCTTTTCCAGCAATGACAGGGCCAGGCACAAGGCCATCGAGGTATCGTCGGTCCACTGACCCGCTTTTAAGCCAAACGGGCCACCACCGACCATATCGGTCAGTGGAGTAAAACTGCCGGGCGGTTGAAACTCTAAGCTGGTGCCGAGTGCATCTCCCGCCGCCAAGCCGAGTAAACAGCCTTGGTAATGTTGTGTTCGATTGCCCATTGGCGTAACGTCCTATTTAGCCTTGCTTGTTTATTGAGCGAACCCATTATTTAGTACCAATCCGAATAAGTAGATGTTCAGGTGTTGCGCAGGGAAAATCTTTGAGGACGAGGAAGGGCTTGCCGTAACTAGTGGGCTAATTACAAAAGCGCTGACGCTGTCACCAAAGATTTTAACCAGCAAGAATGACCAGATACTTGTTCTGATTGGTATAAACATCATACCTGTAGAGCTGGCCTCGGTATAAGGCCAAGCTCATGAGAGATAAAACTTTTTTGATAACAGCAAAGAGGGTGTGCGAGTTGCCATGAGTGAAGTCTCAGATGTTGTAGTCAGTGCCACTAGTCATCGCCTGCCGCGCTTCGCCTACAGCGCGCTGAATCGCTGCAACCTGCCAGCGGTCATTCTAGGAAGCTGCACCTATCAACACAGCCCTACACTACTTGAGATCGATGGCGTTGCCGAGTTGCATAGCGAGTTGTTTAGCAGCATCGAGCAGCTCCCCCACGCCGAAGAGCGGGCCCTGCACTTTCGCCAGTATATGCGCTCCGCCTTTCTGCTCGACCACCTGGATGAAGCCGGATTCAACCCTAATGAGCAGCGCGTTAAGCGCGGCAAAGCTGATTATTTGCGGCTACTCCGTGGCTGGATGTTTAACCCCGATGGCATAGAAGCGGCGGTGCTAAAACGCTGGGTTGAATCGCGCTTTGGCTTACTGGCACAGAGCCACCGAGGCGTGCTCGACCATCGCGACTCGCCAAACTACCAAGGCTATCAGACTGACTACATACGCGGCCTCTACAACAGTAATGCCTTAGAAGCGCAGCTGGATGTACTCTACAGCTATTGCCAGTTTGAGCTGGCGCGGCGTTGGCCCAGACAGCTTCACCGACAGCTATTCCGCGGAACCAATCGCATAGAAACCTACAACCGGACCAGCCATCACCACGATACGCTTTGCCCCATCTTGCTGAACAACCTCAACTCATTTAGCGATGACCCCCATCTGTGCGAGCTATTCGGCGATGTGGTTCTCGAAATCAAAGTCCCCACCAGCAAGATCCTCTACTTTCCCGAGCTGTTACCCGGAGTCCTTCAGGGAGAGGGCGAGTATTTGGTCCTTGGTGGGCTTTACCAAGCCTTGGAGCATCGAGGTTATTCGTGAGCAGCGTTTATCGAATACGGATTGCTTATCTTAGGAGCAGATTGCTTCTCTTAGAGCCGATCTACACCCACTATCTTGCCAGCGGGCATGGTTTACGCTAGCGTGCATGGCACTTGCACTAACCTTTTGGGGCCAAGCTAAACCACCATGAAGCAGTTTTTTGACTTTATACCCTTAATTATTTTCTTTGCCGCTTACAAGTTTTACGACATCTATGCGGCCACCTTGGCGCTGATCGTCGCAACCGCCGTGCTATTGGCCTACAGCTGGCTACGCCACAAGAAAGTCGAGCGTATGCACCTGATCTCCTTCGTATTGATCGTATTCTTTGGTGGCCTCACCTTAGTGTTGCGCGACGACAACTTTATTAAGTGGAAGCCAACCGTAATTAACTGGCTGTTTGGTGTGATTCTGCTTGGCAGCCAGCTTATCTTCAAACAGCCCATCATCAAAAAGATGCTGGGCAAAGAGATGACCCTGCCAGATAAGATCTGGAATCGCGTCAACGCCGCCTGGGCGCTGTTCTTTGTCGGCAGTGGCATGCTCAACCTGGTGGTCGCCTTTCAATTCTCAGAAGCGGTATGGGTGAACTTTAAGGTGTTCGGCCTGCTCGGCCTAACCCTGCTGTTTACCGTTGCCTCGGTGCTATACCTCTACCGTCATCTGCCGAAAGAGCAGCAAGAACAAACTTTGGAAAACAATAAGGACGTTTAATTATGTGGTACCTGATCTACTCAGAAGACATCGCTAACAGCCTGCCACTGCGCAAACAAGCCCGCCCAGCGCACCTGGCGCGTCTGGAAGCCTTGCGCGACGAAGGCCGCTTGTTGGTCGCCGGCCCCAACCCGGCCATTGATGCTGAAGACCCAGCGGAGGCCGGATTTACCGGCTCTACCGTTATCGCCGAGTTTGAGAGTTTGGAAGAGGCACAGCGCTGGGCCGATGCCGACCCTTACGTAGATGCCGGTGTTTATCAAAAGGTTATCGTTAAGCCCTTTAAAAAGGTGCTGCCTTAACCCACGCCGAGCGGCAGGCTGTCCGGTCTGCCGCTGCCTTTCTCCTCCCTCAAACACCGCTAATAATATTTTTGTCATTTTAAAATCTTCTGACTACGCTGGTTAATGACGGTAAAGTCAACAGAGGATATAAAAATGAGAAAACTACTAACTGCTATAGCAACCGCACTACTTCTCAGTACTCAGGTCTACGCCAATGAATCTATGCCACCGGAGGTGGTCGATATCAACTCAGCAACGGTGGAACAGTTGGTGGAGTTGAAAGGCATTGGCCCGCAAAAATCCGAGGCGATCGTCGCCTATCGGGAACAGCACGGCGGGTTTAACTCCATCGAAGAGATCGTGTTAGTGCCGGGTATCGGCGAGAAGATCTATTTGGATAACCGCGAGGTATTGACCATAAAATAAGCATAACTGCCGCCAAGTCAGGGGTTTGGCGGCATTCCAGAAACCCTTTTCTTTTTTCCTTCATCTCTCCGTGATAAATTCTCAGCCAGTTAATTAGACAATGGATACTCCCCCATGGGCAAACTTGTACGCAAAGCTGTATTACCTGTCGCAGGTCTTGGCACACGGATGCTGCCAGCCACCAAGGCGATCCCCAAAGAGATGCTGCCAATCGTCGATAAGCCGTTGATTCAGTATGTGGTTCAAGAAGCCATCGAAGCCGGCATCAAGGAGATTGTGCTGGTCACTCACTCCAGTAAAAACTCCATCGAAAACCACTTCGATACCAGCTTTGAGCTGGAAGCGACCTTGGAGAAACGGGTTAAGCGTCAATTGCTCGATGAGATCCGCTCTATCTGTCCCAAGGACGTCACCATCATGCAAGTGCGCCAAGGGGTAGCCAAGGGCTTGGGCCATGCCATCCTTTGTGCCCTGCCACTGGTTGGCGAAGAACCGTTTGCCGTGTTGCTACCAGATGTGATCATCGATGACGCCGCCAGCGATCTGCGCAAAGACAACTTGGCCGAAATGATTGCCCACTTCGAAGAGGGCAATCTCAGCCAGGTCATGGTGGATGCGGTGGCCGATGAGGATATCGACAAGTTCGGTATCGTCGATATCGGTGGCGTCGAGATCACCCCGGGCCAATCGGCCAACATCGTGACTACCGTTGAGAAGCCTAAGCGTGAAGAAGCACCGTCTAACTTGGCGGTAGTGGGCCGCTATGTGCTGTCGGCGGCAATCTGGCAAGAGCTGTCACGCACCCTACCCGGTGCCGGCGACGAGATCCAACTGACCGATGCCATCGCCAGCTTGATGGAAAAAGAGAGCGTGCAGGCCTATGCCATGCGCGGTAAGAGTCACGACTGCGGGGGCAAGCTCGGCTACATGCAGGCCAATGTCGAATACGGGCTACGCCACCCCAAACACGGTGCGGCGTTTAGGGAGTACTTGAAATCTTTAGCGCTCTAGTCCGCTAACCCAAGTAATCTCGGTGTGGCGATAGCTCGCCTTGGGATTAGCGGGCCCCCGACAGCAATGCTAAGGGATGATGGTAGAACAGATAGTCAGCGGTTAATGAGCCACTAAGCTCTTGAACCCGCTGATGGGCCGCACGCAAGTCCGGGCTACGGCGTTGCAAGTTATGGCAATCACTGGCAATCGCATCGATCAATTGCCGCTTCAGATAGTATTCCGCCAACTCCTGAGCAGGACTGCGGAACCCTCCAAGAAATGACCCCGCCGTCACCTGTACAAGCCCACCTCTGGCCTTCCATTGTTCAACCCACTGTGGTGCCGCCCAAACACCACGGTTTCTTTCAGGATGAGCCAGGATCGGTACCACTTGTTGCTCCAATAACCACTGAAGTAGATTCCAAAGCTGCCGGGGGATATGCGTAGAAGGAAGCTCCAGCAGCAATAATGACTTCCCCTGATAGCTGCCAAATAGTGGCAGCGCTCCCTGCTGCTGCCAATGGATGAGTTCAGGGCAGGCCCGCACCTCAGCGGCAACCTCTAGCTGGATAGTTAAGCCATTTCTTAACAGATGATGCCTAAGCTTGGTCGCTATAAGCATAATGTCGCGCCACTGATTATCATAGGTTCCCGGCATCATATGTGGCGTAGCTACGATTCGCTGGGTCCCGGATGATTGCGCCAGTTTTAGCATCGCCAAGCTTTCTTTCAGGTCTTTAGCACCATCATCAATGCCCGGTAGCACGTGACTATGTAAGTCCACAAACTCCATTTGTAGGCCCTCACTCAGCTCCGCCAAAACAGCAGCGTGTTAAAACCCAGCCGCCGCTTAACCCAATAGACTGCCAGCAAATTCTGACATGCCACCGCGACTGCCGTAGCGATTGCACTTCCTATGGCCCCATAGCCCCGGGTGAGAAACCACGCCAAAACAACAGCTAACATACCGGAGAAAAGCGCCGCATTTCTCAAGTCTCGTTCGTTACCGGACATAGCCAACAAGTAAGCCACCGATCCCGTCGCCACATTAACCAGTTGCCCAACAGCAAGGATCCGCAGATACCAGTAACCTGCGCTAAATTCTGGCCCAAACAAACTCAACAGTCGCTCAGGCAGTAGTAACATCACCGCAAATACTGGTAAGGCCACGATCAACATCCAGCGCACAGATAACCTGGTCAGACTGCGGATTTTCTGACTTTCCCCCTTAGCGTGGAGTGCTGAGAAACGGGGCGCGACCACCATATTGACAGCGATCAGGATGAAACTGGTCAACATTGCGGTTCGCTGGGCCACGGCCAGCAGTGCCACCTCACTACTACTCACATAGGCGCCCGCAGCGATCTGCCCCACCCATTGGGTCAATTGCCCCATGATCATCACTACCCACAGTGGAAGACAGCTGGAAAACAGCTGTGACCAGCTAGGCAAGGGACATTGCAGTTCAGTCGACGGCTGGCCTCGGCAAAGCCACAAACCACTTACCAAGGTCAATGCAGCAGAAAGACTGAACGCCCAAGCGGCTTGACTAGCCGAAGAAGCGCCTTGTAGCCACAAAAGCAAGATCAGTCCCAGATTGATGGATATATTGAGGGTAAACACTGAGCGCACAGTACGCCGTTGCCCCTGCAGGCTCATTGCCACCAAAGTAAAGCAAGCCAGCAGCATGACGCTTGGCGACATGTAGCGTAAAACATCGGCTAATTCCGGTTTGTGAAACAGCCTAGTGGCAAGCCACGGGGCGAGAATATACACCCCCAGACTAAGCAGCACTCCACCACCACTGGTCAACAGCATCCCTCGGCGCAAAATGCCCCACACCAAGCGCCGTGGATAGTCGGGGTGAGCTTGCGCAGTATAGCGCATCACCGTACTGTCCAGTCCCAACCGGGAGAACGCCGCAAGGATAGTAATCAGTGTAAACCCCAAGAAGTAATAGCCGCTTTGCTCAGCACCTAGGCTTCGCCCCAGCGCAACACTAGCGGCAAATCCGGCCCCAGCGGACAAGACCCGTGCTACAACACTGATCGCCGCCTGAAGCAGCAACCCAGAGCCCAAGTTATCACTCATTCGGTTGGCGAACTGCCGATATAGCATGCTTAAAACTCCTGCGTTGAGGGCGCATAGATCCGGACGTAGTCTACTTCCATTGTTACCGGAAAAGCGTGAGGCTCGGGCTCGCCCGCCCAACTGCCCCCCAGAGCCAAATTAATGATAAGAAATTGAGGCTTATCAAATGGATGCTCTGGATTGAGCAAATCGAGAGGAATCTGTTTTAATAAACGCCCATCGACCAGAAACCGGATCGTCTTAGGGGTCCATTCCATGCGATAAATATGAAACTCACTGATCGAGTTGAGCTTCACGGCACGCTTGTGGGAATCAGGTCGGTTCTTGCCATACGCCTGACGATGGTGGATACCTACAAACAACATGTTGGGGTAAGATCCCACATGCTCAGCGATATCGATCTCCCCGGCATCCGGCCAGTAGTGGCCATGGTTCACACCATCTCCCAATAGCCAAAGCGCTGGCCACACTCCGATACCGCCCGGCAACTTTGCCCGGATCTCAAACGCCCCATAGGTCCATTGGTGACGACCACGGGTGGTCAAACTGGCGGAGCTGTAGAGGGGTGATTGCCCCGGGTGGTAATGGGCTCTGATCCAAAGCCGCCCCTGCCCGACCCAACTGTTGGAGGCGTCGGCAACACGATAGAATTGCAGTTCCTTATTTCTCACATAACCCTGCTCATAAGCCCATTTATCTGGATCGGGTAATCCCGGCTGCTCGAACTCGTCCTGCCAAACCAGCTGCCAACCATGAGTTTGCTGGCTTAACAGCGATAGTAAAAGCAGCAAAAAGCAACGCCAAGGTGGGATACTCTCAGGCATACGCGGCATACCGGTATCCCACCAATCCAAGCAGCATTCCCGCCATATTTGCCAACGATAACATGGCCCGCAGTCCACTATCTCTGCCATGGAGCATCACCAGAACTGTATAGCCACAAGCCATTACCAGCTGCTTAAACGAGGCAAGCACCCGCCACAAGCATGCGCCCGGGGTGCCTTTACGGCGATCAATGATTGCCAAGGTGTTACCTTTACGGAATGCTCTCCAACATAGCCAGCTGACCTTGCCACGACTGGCGGGCACCGTTTCATAAACTCGCGCCAAATTAGAGCCCACGATTTTCGCCCCCTGGCACAGCATCCGACCGAAATAGTCCTGATCCTCCCCGCCTAAGGCGTTGAACAGCGGGTCAAAGCGCAGTTGCTTAACCCAAACAGCCTTAATCAGCGTATTGTTGCTAGCACAGTAAGTTAAGCGCTCGCCCTCACGAACAAACTCTTGGGCATAAAACCCTCCATTAGTCAGGTAGCCCGGCAACTCCGAGCTAAACTTCGGTTGCACCGCTCCCAATACAATGTCGGCATCATAACGCTCACTGCAAATCAACATCTGTCTCAGGGTGTCGTCCCCCAAGTACTCGTCATCATCAACAAAGTAAACATAGTCAGCAGCGGCTGAGACCTTGTCCAACAGCGCATTACGCACATTACTTAAGCCTTTTTGTGGCACCGACAGATACTCAAGCACACAGTTCCCACGCCGTACAAAACTCTCTTGGTATACCGCTGCTACCTCTAAGGCCGATTGACGGGCATCGTTATCTGCGACCACCACATGTAGCCACAGGGAGTCTGGTGACTGAAGCAGTAGCGACTGAAGCAATCGCTCTAGCCCTTCCCGCCTCCGATAAGTAGGGATGCATATACAGATATGTGTCATAGCCAATCGCTCCAGGGACTGCGCTCCAATCCCAGCAAGCTAACCAGACGTTGTACTTCCGGCCCGAAAACGCCAGTCAGGTGTCGCCGCTCCTGCTCACTGAGCTGCTCACTGATGGTACGGGTGGATGTCTTGTTTACACGGTATAGCTGCTTAAGGACAGGGAGTTGTTTCACACTTTGCTTTAAGCCTTCCCCCCCAACCTTATCGAGTCCCCGGCCACAACGTTGCAACGTACTCTTCAGCCAATCGCTGCGATAATAGACGCTTTCGTGAACCATCCCTGGAAGCTGGCAATACTCTGAGTGGTCACTGATCGCCAGAAAGCGAAACAACCGCTGGGCCTCGGCGTGACCGTGATCTTTGATATCCTCCTGAAACAATACTAGGAGCTGCTCCTTAGGGAAATACGTCAGCCAGCGTTCCAGATGACGTGCGTAGTAGGATTGCTCTACATACAGGGGATTATTAGCCAGTGCAACGCTGAAGCTGGTATCTCTGGAGATATGCTTCTTACTGATTTCGTGCAAGTGATTCGAGTAAGTACGTTCAATAGGGTTACGCAATAACACCACTATCTTCATCTGGGAATTGTAGGCATGTACCCGTGCTGGAACATCACTATTGTAGAAATACGAAGGGGAATTCTCCCCACGAATTCCACTGCGGGAAGAAAACTGCGCTTCGTACCAGCTATAGCCACGGTCAAAGTAGTTAGAGAAAAAATCTAACTCCTTCGTCTCTGAGGTATTTACCTCCGGGTGCCGGGACAGCAGTGCATGGATCCAGGTTGACGCGCACTTTTGCACCCCTACCCCTAAAAACTCAACTTTCGTGCGCATTCACTCTCCTCCCTTCCTTGGGTGTACGATGTAAGCAAGCAGCAATGTAAACCAAGAATAGCCAGGTAAACTCGTTCTTTTGCATCAGCTTTACCTCCACTGTATTGACCACGGCAAAGGCAAATAAATAGGCAATAAACAACGGCGTTTCAGGCAAGTGTGCAGCTCGCTCAGAAAGTAAAGCCACCCACCAGCGGACAAAACAGATCCCAAACAGCAGCAACGCGACATTCCCACCATCAAGCTTCAACTCCAGATATCCGCTGTGGCTATAGTGAGGAGCAAATCCGAGCAGGTAGCTAAAGTAATCGACCCGGTAGCTCTCTTGATCCCAAAAGGCCTGATAGCCAAACCCCAGCCACGGGCGCTCGGCCAAGTAGTCACTGAGTATCTGCCAAATCGGCACCCTATTAGACAAAGTCACATCACGCCCCAGCAACTCAACCAGCCATTGTCCCCCACCCAGATGAAGCAACGCCAACAGTCCTAGCCCCACTATCAATGCCAAGCACATCACCAGCATGCGTGTCTTAGCGCTGATAACCATAGACCAGGCTAATCGATAAACAACAACGGACAACACCGCCACCAGCAAAGAGGTCATCGACTGACAGGCCAGTAGCAGGCCACCTGACATCAGTAGGTTGCTCCATGACCAAAGCCGACTCAGGGTCTGCCTTCGCCAAGCATCTACGCTTATCAGCAAACTGAACAAGCAAAAATACCCCAAGGCATTCTTATGGAAGAACACCCCCCGTAACGTACCAGCCCAGGGACCATCGGTATGGAACACCTGGTCGGGCATAATCACCACGCCCACCAAGCAACTCAGGTTGATAAGCCAGCAGGCAAAAAACATATGCCGCAACATCTGGGCTGTGGATACACGCCACACAAAATACTGAATCAGACACAAGCCCCCCCAAAGAGCAAAAACCCGCTCAGCGGACTCGAGGGGCTCAATCGACCACAGCACACTGCATAGCATGTATAGATGCAGCCCCCAAATCCAAGGATCGATGCATTGGCGACACGAGTGATAGCGGCACGCCGAAGCAAACAAGCCAAACCCCAGCAGATAAAGGCCCATATAAACCACTCGGGCGACTGGCGACACCGATATCGCGTATCCGCTGAAAGGATAGAGCACAAAAAAGAGCAGCTTTGAGCTCATCACCACGATCACCAACAGCAACAAAGGGTGGAGTGCAGCGGGGCTATTTACCTGCAGCTCAAATCGCTTGCTTAAGTAAGCGGTATGCACGCTTCACCTGTATCATTGACTCTGGATACCTACAAAGACCCGCGACTACCAGCCAACCAAAGCGCAGGTAGCCGCGTTGTTTAAGGCTTTGCCTTGCGTCCTCCCAGAACACAATAGATTTAGCATACCGCCGCCGCAACACGCGCTCTAGCCTCCCGCAATTTGCCGCCACCCAAGGGTGTTGGTACACCCGATGAATATGTAAGTGCCGTAATTGCGGAGCCATACGCCGCAGACTCAAGTTCGCGCCTTGATGAATCCGATACGCTGACACCACCAGCTGAGGCATGCTGAGCAGCTGCCCCTGCAAAGACAAGCGAAACCAAAACTCCCAGTCCTCACCCAAACGCAAGAAGTGACAAAAACCGCCACAGCGAGCAATTGCAGCCCTACGAATGAGCATGCAGCCACCATTCACAATAAAATTGTCATTTAGTAACGCCTTCGTAACGTAGCCGCTGGGCATTTCCCGGGCGGACACCCACTGCCGCGGGGCTTCCGGTCCTGCCACCCATAGCAGCCGGCCATAGCAGGCTACCACCTGTTCAGGCAAAGACCGCAAACGCCGATGCAGCGGTGACAACGCCCCGGGCAACAACCAGTCATCCGCATCCAAAAACAGTACGCTCTCGCCCCTAGCAATTGCCAACCCTTGGTTTCTCGCCCGGCTAACCCCAGCATTAGCCTGATAGTGATAACGGATCTGCTCACCGTAGTTGGCCAACAGCCAGGTACCACTGCCATCCGTGGAGCCATCATCTACCACGATAACTTCTACCGAGACACCGGCTTGGAGCAGCACGCTATCTATCGCCTTCGCAACCGTATTTCGCGCATTGTAGCTGGCGATTACAACGCTGATATCAATGGGAGCGGAAGCTGTCTTCGGCATAGCGATAAAGCTCCATATCAATTGAGCACAGGCTTTCAATCTTTTGCCTTAGCTCCCAGCTCAACTGTCGCTTAGACTGCTTGATACCGGCATTTTCATGCCCAACATTCAAAGAAAGCCCCAACGTTTTAAGTTGACTTTCAAAACCCTGCATATCATCGGTGAACCCCACAGCGGCCATCATGTCCAAGCTTTGCTTGGCTAAGCTCAAGTCAACGTCAGGCTGCTCCCACCGCTGACGCGACAAATATCGTAGGTACAACGCGCCAAAATCCCGAGCCCTCGGAGTGTCCAGAAACGCCGCTAACTCAAGGTCGATGTTGCCATGCTTGCCACTGTCTTTGCTGTAAAAGTAATGACTGATAAAGCGATCCACCGGATTGCGCAGTAAGGTAATAAACCTAACATCGGTATGTTGCTGGATAATCACCGGGTCGAGAGGACAGTGCCCGGCAACATACTTGGTTCCACGATCTAGGTAGTAGGCCATCATTGCGGTGCGTAATTCGGCCGCTTGTGCCAAAGCCGCACGTTGATCATCAATACCATGGAGCAACTTGATGCTAGAATAGGATTCCCCAACCTCCACCTCTGCCTTGTCAAAGAACAGCCGCCGACGCAGCGCAAGGCGAAGCGAAGAGCCGCCACATTTGGGAATATGGCAGTACACATAACGGTTGGGCTGCAACAGGTTGCTGATTATACGTTTAGATTTAGCGAGCCCCATAACGACGCCTCCATTGATCCCACGCGAATACGCCGGCAAATTTCAAATAATCAACGGTATAGCGTTTGATTAGAACAGGCTCATCGTAGATCCGAAATGCAAAGCGCAGATTCATGCGATCCACCCATGCAGGGTAATACTGCTCTCCATGTCTGGAGGTTTGGTGCATAAAGCCGCCACAACTAAATCCCCAACCTTGCCATCCCTCATGCTTCAGTGCTGTTAGAAAACGCTCCTGTAGACCACAGCCCATACCACAGACAACAATGTCCGGGGCCAACTTCACCACCTCGCTAAGTGTTTGCCTCCACATCTGCTGATTGGCAAAATACCCATTGCGATGCCCCAACACCTTAAGCTGGGGATAGCGCCATTGCAGGTACTCCACAAAGCGTCGGTTGTCCCGCTCAGCGGAGCCAATAAGATATACGCTCTGCTCCTTAGCTTGAGCCTGACTAAACACCTGTGGAGCCAATGAGGTGTTGTCAAAGCTCAATCGCTGGACCTCTCCGTAGCCACAACGACGCAACAGCCAACAAAGAAACCCACCATCCACGGCAACCCCATCCAAGAGTTCAGTTAACTCTGGTTGTTTTCGCAGCACCAGATAGGAATAAGGATTAATAAAGGTGTAGATCCCCGGATTAAGTAGCTGTCGGGGCTGCTTAACTAATCGTTGTTCAATCTCCGCTATCACTCGCCACTCCTTGGTTTGATGTATATCCCTGATATCCGTCTGCATAGTATTTGCCCCGCCGCAGCTTAAGCTGGTTCAACACAACGCCATCTACGCTAATATTGTGTTCAAACAAGCGCCCTAGAGCAGTATTCAGATGCTTCAACAGCGTCCGTCTGGAGCGCAACACGATAACTACTGAGCCCACGAATCTGGCAATGACGAGCGTGTCACTAACCGGCAAAATCGGTGGTGAATCGATAACTATCTTGTCATAGCGTTCTTCCAGCTCAGTCAATAGCTTTTCAAAGCGTGATGAGGCCAACAGCTCCAATGGATTGGCAACTCCCACCCCGGCGCATAGCACATCCATCTCAGAGTACGGATCGCGACTGATACAATCTTCAATGCTCTCATTTAGCATGATGATATTGGTTAGTCCTGGCGTTGCCCTTCGTAGCTCGAAGCGCGCTCCCAAAGTAGGGCGCCGTAAGTCCGCCTCAATCAACAATACCTTTTCTAGGCTGGCCATTGATTGCGCCAGACTCATCGCCACCGAGGACTTGCCCTCACCAGGCAAGGCGGAACTCACACAGATACACTTGCGCCCAGTACCCATCATCCCCAATGTCAACGAAGTACGGATGCTGCGGATAGCCTCGGCAAACTCTGGGCGCTGACTGTTAAAAAAGGCACCCGCATCTAGGTTAACCTTACTCCACAAACGTGGCTTCAGGCTCGGTACGAACCCCAGCGGAGGCAGAGCCAGCTTCTGGTAAAACTCATCTGTGCTATCGATCGTGTCATGGAAGCTATAGCGCAGCAGAGTAATCAGGCTTAGCAGCAACAGGCTGCCAAGCCCCGCCGCCACAACCATCAATATCGGCTTGGGCCCAGCCGGTGCCAGCGGCGGTGCCGCTCGGTCGGTAAATCTGGCAACTGCGGTTAAAAAATCATTGGTCGCCGAGGTTTCCTTTTGGCGCTTCAGAAACAAATCGTAAAGATTGCGATTGCTTTCCACCTCGCGGCTAAGGGCTTCATAGGTGGCCCGCTTGACCGCGATTGACTGAAACGCCTGCTTCTTGTCATCAAGCTCCCCCAACAAAGAAGCCTCCTGACGCCTCGCGCTACGCAGCTCCTTTTCGATGCCTGTCGCTAGGTCCCCAAGCAACTGCTCAGACTTAGCTCGAATGGAACTCAGCTGAGCGCGGGCACGGATCATATGATCATGTTTGGGGCCATAGCGCTTACTAAGTTCAGAAACCAGTTGCTCTGCTTCCACCTCAGCCAAACGAATATCCCGCAGCTGAGGGTGGTTGGATATCGCCGGCACCGAGGATAGCTCTGATAAGCCCTGGGTTCGATTTTCCTGCAGAACCAAATACAAGGACTCCGCAGCCAAACGACGATCCTTGGCCTCCGATAAGCGGCGACTTAACTCGCTGAGCTCGGTAGAGGCTAAGCTGTCGATACCACTGACATCAACCAAACCTTCCTCTGACAAGAATTGGCTAAGTCGAGCCTCTGACTCACGCACCGCTTGTTTCAGCTTTCCCAACCGTTCTTCCAGCCAAGTAGTAGCCTCTTGTGCCAGTAACAGCCGTGAGTCGCGATTATTATCGATATAGGCTTGCGCCACTGCATTGGCCAGTTGAGCGGCTAGTTGTGGATCGGTTGATTCAAAGCTGATCTGAACCAGCTGAGTCTTGCGGATGGGGTTTACTTGTAATCGATCTAAGAATACATCCCTAACTCTCTGTTGCTCCGCTCTTCCGTCTACTTGTTGTGCAACACTTGGTAGCGGCGGCGCTACCGTCGGCAATTCAACTCCAAATTGCGACTCCAACCAAAAAGTAAGCTTCTGTAAGCCATTCTTAATCAGAGCAAAGCGAGGTGGGCTCAAGGCAGGGTTGAACTCCGGTAACAATGCCAGTTGGTAGTTATCAATCACTCGTTGTGCCACAGCATGAGATTTGATTAACTCAAACTGTGTTAGGTAGTACTCCTGACGAGAAGAGTCGATGCCCACCAGTTGCTCTACCGATACTGCCTGCTGCTGCTCGGCTTCAATCAACAGAACCGCGGTAGCTCGATACATCGGAGTGATCTGTCCAACCAAATAGACCGCCATTGCCATAATCAGCGCGGTGGCCAACAGCATCCCCCCTAACCGTGCACGAATTACCTGCCAATACTGCCCCAGTTCGATGGGTTCCTCCGCCGCCAACGGACCGGCCGGTCGCTCATTGGTTCCACGGGGGCTGAGCGTATGTAGATTGAAAGATTGTTGCGCTGCCACGTTACATCCCCTTAGTGATTGACCTAGCTAGTGAGTAAGCAGTAACTTAGAAAAAGCTGGCTTTGACCACGATGATATCTCCTGGAGCGATGGCATGACTCAGGGCTACCTTATTCAATACCTTACCCTTGGTTGTTAGCGAGATACTGCTTTTAGCCGCTCGTTGGGTAAACCCACCGGCTAAGGCTATCGCCTTATCAATAGTTAACCCAGGCTGATAGGGGTAACCACCTGGACTCCCCACTTCACCATTAACAAAAATCTGCCGGTAGGAGACAACATTAACTGCCACCTTAGGCTGGATCAGGTAATCACCCCGTAACCCCTCTTCAATGCGCTGTTTAAGGCGCTCTGTCGTAATACCGGCGACTTCGATCGTGCCAAGGTAGGGGTAGTCGACCTTTCCACTGTTGGTAATCATCACCTCCATACTAAGGTCATCCTCGCCATAGACATGAATACTGATGACATCACCGGCATCGAGTTGATAAGCCTCTATGCCTTGAGCCATTGCCCCAGCAGCAAAAATCCAGCAGCTCAACAGCCATGTATTGACCAGCATCTTCATATTAGAGGGTCCCGTTTATGCTGAGAAAATACTGGTTCTGGGTATAACCGATACCCGCGCGGCTAGACTGTTTGTCTTCCCATCGCCAACCGCTACTGATAAGTAACCAACGGCGTAGTTGGTAGCTGAGGGATAGAACCACGCGATCTCGCTGGTCATCGCGCTCCACCCCACTGTATTGTTGATCTAGGTAGCTGTAACTTAGCCGAGACATCAGCCTGTCCCGCCAATAGTGCTGCCATTCAACGCGATAAAGCATCTGCTCCACAAAATCACCAGATTGGTCCGGATCCTCCGCCGTCTGGCTAGTAGTTAAGGTAAGCTTGGAATGATCGCGGGGCAGGTAATTCAGCGATGCTTCCCAGCTGAACCCGTTGTAACCTTTTCGCTGCGAATCAAATTGCTTGTCTTCGTAACCAAGCTTGATCTCACCGCTGGTGCTACCGCTAACTTCCCAGCTCACACCAAAGAACAGATAGTGGTTATCGTTATCTCGGCTCTCCTGAGTCGCCGCCAGATGCTGATAACGGCGCTGCGCTAAGCGCCATTGAACAAAAAGCTGCGCCGCAGGATGGGCTCGATAAAGAAACTTGCTGGCAAAACGCCGCTCCTGCCAATTTCGGTAGCGACTGAGCTGTTCCAGTCGGGTGTATACTTTGTCTCCCCAACCCAATTTAAATTCCAATCCCCCCCGAGACTGCTCACCACCATAGGCGTAAAGTAAGCCCAGATCATTGCTGCGCACATACAGCAACTGTGTGAGTTGCTCGCCGATCCCCTCGGACAGCCCACTTCCTCTATCTTCATGTAGATAACGGAAGCGGTAGTCCACATTGACGCTATGACGTTCCGCTGGAATCAATTGCGCGCTAACACCCGCGCGGTGGTCCACATAATCATCAATACTACTTTGCAGGTATTCAGCAACATCAATTCGGTAATATGCCTGATAACGGTTGGCCCCCCGTTCAGCGTGGATATTAAGCTCTGGCTTGAACGATACAATATCCGAGCCTTCTAGCTGCTCACCACTTTGGGTGATGTTATCGTTGT
This sequence comes from Aliagarivorans marinus DSM 23064, assembly GCF_000429485.1. Classification (GTDB taxonomy): domain Bacteria; phylum Pseudomonadota; class Gammaproteobacteria; order Enterobacterales; family Celerinatantimonadaceae; genus Aliagarivorans; species Aliagarivorans marinus. Next base: position 83,197 of record NZ_AUBY01000013.1, read on the forward strand.
AGCGATAACCCAAGCTAAGAAAGGGGGTTACTTCCAGCCCGGATTGAGTTATGTAGGGCTGGGGTTGTAGCTTGGCTAACGCGCTGGAAGACGTAGCTATAAGACTGACTATCATTAACTTTCTAATTAGACCCATTACCGACTGCTCTCTGACCTGTGCCACTGTCTAGTACGCCTGCTCGCTGGTAAAGCCTTTGAAAACAGTTAGAAACACTATCTTAATGTCCATCCCTAGGCTCCATTTCTGAATATACTCAAGGTCATACGCGACCCTCCGCTCCATCTTGTCTAAAGTATCGGTCTCTCCTCTACAGCCATTGATCTGCGCCCAGCCGGTAATACCGGGCTTAACCATATGCCTTAACATGTAGCGATCAACTAACTGGCGATATTCCTCATTGTGCGATACCGCGTGGGGCCGCGGACCAACTATCGACATAGAGCCCATGAGTACGTTAAAAAACTGAGGTAGTTCATCGAGAGAGGTGCGACGAATGAAAGCGCCAAAAGCGGTGATACGTGGGTCGTTGCGGGTGGCTTGTACCACCCTACCGCCATTTTCCATGACTCGCATGGAGCGGAACTTCCACACACGAATACGCTTACCATCCAAACCATAGCGATCTTGCTTAAAAAGCACTGGGCCTTGCGAGCTGAGCTTCACGCCCAACGCAACCGCTAACAAAACGGGACTGATTAAAGCGACAATGAGCGAAGCCAACACCACGTCTTGGACTCGCTTGATCCATACACTCGCGCTACCACGAAACGGCGTATCGAAAATACTAACGGTCTGAATGCTCCCCAAGCTACTCCAGCGAGAATGGATTAAGTTGTAGGTAAAAAAATCAGGGATAATGAACGTGGTACAGGTGGTATCGGAAAGTTGTTTGAGGTAACTACTGATTCGCTCTTTCGCATGCATGGGCAACGCGATGTAAACATGGTTAATCTCGCCTCGCTTAGCCATTCCCAGCGCGTCTTTAACCGAGCCAACTTCACCAAAGTACTTGAGCTCCTTGCTAAGACGAGAGCAGGCCCTATCATCAAAAAAGCCAACAAACTCTAAACCTAAGTCAGGGTTGGTTATGACCTCATGGTAAAGCCGTAGGCCGGTATCTGACACGCCAATGATTACCGCACGTCGCGTGTTGTATCCACTCTTCCTAAGTAGTGCCAGCACTTCGCGAAAGAACACCCTCCAAACGACCAAGGTGATAGGCGTAAACACTAACCAAAAACCAAATACGACGCGAGAATACGAATCAGAGATCTTCAGGAAGTAATTTATCGAAAGAACAATCGCTACAGTGATTAACCAAACGCTAATCGTCGTGCTTGCTTGCTCTTTAACCGAAGCGACTCGCCAGGAACGGTACAACACGAGTGACTCAGCAACTAGCAGATATACGGTACTTAAACCGACTGCAAGCAACTGATAGTGCTCGTCAAACATATCGGTTCGCCACCATGAAAGTAGCGCTAGAGTTGAGAATATGAGTGTGAGGTCCATAAGGCGATAAACAATAGCTAACTCGAATTCGTGACTTCGCACAAAACCACTATCTTTTGCTTGCATAAAGCTCCTCCAGTACAAAAGTGATTTATCACTTTGTAGTACTATGTGTGTTTAAATCGCATGAAAAAGCGATTGAAAACATCCAAATACTCTATGTAGGCAGTACGAAAAACTTAGCTACCAGAAAACCGTCATCTAAAACTCGGCATCCTTACCAAGGTTATAAAGCAACTACAGCCTCACCTGAACAGGAGCAAGCAACGAGCCAAAAATGCTGGCCACTTCACACTTCATCTCATCCCATTGAAATCAAAAGAAAATCAAAAATCAACACCTGTGACCACTAAACAGCCATTATTTTTGGCTTGTAAAACTAACTGACAGTCAAAGTCATAGGGATATGTGTGGACAATTTATGACTCACCAAAACTAGCCAACATCTTGCTATATATCCCTATAACTCGACATGACGTGACTTAGTTCACAAAATCAAACTCTAGGAAATCGGTTGATCAAACAACAACAACTGGTTTGCCAACAGCGTAAAGTAATCTGACACCACTTATAGTTAGGACGGTAAAGGGGCTGGCTCAATGAAAGAACTAGGGAGGAGTGCCCTAACATCGCTAGGGCAAATAAAATGGATCAACAGATTACGAGCTCACCGTGCTTAAACAGCACGTAATCACCGGGCTCAATCTTGTGCCACTGCTCGTTAGAGGTGAGCGGTTGCGTGGCGATCATGGTTACCACATCGTTGGGGGTGGTCTCTTTCTTAAAGTCGATGGTGACATCGGCATCCATCAGCTTCGCTTCGCCAAACGGCGCACGACGGGTGATCCAGTGCAAGTTGGTAGAGCAAAACGCCATCACATACTCGCCGTTACTTAGCAGCATGTTGAACACGCCCAACTCACGTAGTTGCCGCCCCAGGCTTGCAATAAACTTAAACGCCGCCGCCATGTTACCCGGCTTGCGTGGATACTTTTGCCGCAGCTGTTCGAGTATCCAGCAAAACGCCAGCTCGCTGTCGGTATCTCCCACTGGGCGATACCAGCCAGTATCGAGCTTCTTGTAGCCGCTTAGCTGCCCGTTGTGGGCATAGGTCCAGTTCTGTCCCCATAGCTCACGGGTAAAGGGGTGGGTGTTCTCCAAAGAGACTTGGCCGCGGTTGGCTTGGCGAATATGGCCAATCACCGCTTCACTTTTGATGGGAAAGGCTTTAACTAGCTCCGCCACCTTGGACTCACAACTGGGTTGTGGATCTTTAAAGCTGCGACAACCGCGCCCTTCGTAAAAGGTAATACCCCAGCCATCGACATGCGGGCCGGTTACCCCACCACGCTGTACCAGTCCGGTGAACGAAAAACAGATATCGGTAGGCACATTGGCACTCATACCTAACAGCTCGCACATCGTTGTTCTCCGTCTCCCGCTAGGCTTCCATGTGTTTTTCGATAAGCTGGATCATGATGTGGATGCACTTGATATGCACTTCCTGGATGCGATCAGCAAAACCAAAATGGGGAACTCGGATCTCAACATCAGCCAGACCGGCCATCTGGCCACCGTCTTTGCCGCTGAGCACGATTACCTTCATGCCTTTCTGTTTCGCCACTTCGATAGCTTTTAAGATGTTCCCTGAGTTACCACTGGTGCTAATCCCCAACAGTACATCACCAGCTTGGCCCAAGCCTTCGATATAGCGGGAAAACACGTAATCGTAGCCAAAGTCATTGCTCACGCAGCTAAGATGGCTAGGGTCAGAGATCGCAATCGCGGGCATCGCTGGGCGGTTTTCACGGTAACGTCCGGTTAACTCTTCGGCGAAGTGCATCGCATCACAGTGGGAGCCACCGTTACCGCAAGCAATTACCTTTCCGCCTTGCTTGAAGCGCTCCGCCAACAGCTTGGCTGCGTTATCAATGGCCTCAATATTCGCGTTGTCGGCCAAGAACTTATTCAGAACTTCTGCCGCTTCTTGTAGCTCGGCCACAATCAATTCTTTCATGGTTATTCTCACTTTCCTCTATGCGCTAACACTATAACCAAATTTACTTTGCGGCACATCAGCGAACGCTCCAGCGCTTTTAAGTATGTCAGGCCTTACAAGATCAATGTTGCATTTTTGTAACTCGCGCTTGACCCGTCGTTACATATCACTTACAAATACAACCCAGAGGTCAGACCTCTTACTAGTTGAGCTCTTAACGAGTTGATAAGGAGAATCATCATGCTGAGTACCCTAACGGCATTGTTTATCCCTACGCTTTTGGTGGCGATTGCTGCCCTAGCGTACTTTCGGTCCTCGCTGCTGGCCTTTAGCTTGGTCGCCACCGGGCTGCTATTGGCATACTCACTGGTTGAACCGCTGAGCCAGATTACTTGGGCGGTTTACATTACAATCGTTGCCTTGGTTAATATCGTGCCGCTGCGCAAAAAGCTGCTCTCAACACCGATGTACAAGGCCTTCAAGGGCGTAATGCCAGAGATGTCACAAACCGAGCGCGAGGCTATCGACGCCGGTACCACTTGGTGGGAAGGCGAGCTGTTCCGTGGCGCCCCCGATTGGAAGCAACTGCACAGCTATCCCAAACCTCGCCTAAGCGCTGAAGAGCAGGCCTTCCTCGATGGCCCGGTTGAAGAAGTATTAAAGATGACCAAGGACTGGGAGATCACCCACGAACTCGCTGACCTGCCGCCTGAGGTTTGGCAATACCTCAAAGACAACAAGTTCTTCGCCATGATCATCAAGAAGCAATACGGTGGTCTGGAGTTCTCGGCCTATGCCCAATCGCTGGTGCTACAAAAGCTAGCGGGCGTGTCGGCAGTGCTCTCCTCTACGGTGGGCGTACCTAACTCGCTGGGTCCAGGTGAGCTGTTGCAACACTACGGCACCAAAGAGCAGCAAGACTACTACCTACCACGCCTAGCCAACGGCCAAGAGATCCCCTGCTTTGCCTTAACCAGCCCAGAAGCGGGCTCCGATGCCGGTTCTATCCCCGATTTTGGTATCGTCTGCAAAGGCGAGTGGGAAGGTAAAGAAGTGCTTGGCATGCGTCTGACCTGGAATAAGCGCTACATCACCCTCGCTCCGGTCGCCACGATATTAGGCCTGGCCTTTAAACTGCGCGACCCCGATGGCCTGCTAGGCGACAAGGAAGACTTAGGCATCACCTGCGCCCTGATCCCCACCAACTTGGAAGGGGTAGATGTTGGTCGTCGCCACTTCCCGCTTAACGTGCCGTTTATGAATGGCCCGACCCGCGGTAACGACCTGTTCGTGCCCATGGACTTCATCATCGGCGGTGAGAAGATGGCCGGTGAAGGCTGGCGTATGCTGGTAGAGTGTCTGTCGGTTGGCCGTGGTATTACCCTGCCCTCTTCAGCCACTGGCGGTATCAAGTCAGCGGCGCTGGCAACCGGCGCTTATGCGCGTATTCGTCGCCAGTTCAAACTGCCCATCGGCAAGATGGAAGGTATTGAAGAGCCTCTGGCACGTCTGGCGGGTAACGCCTACCTGATGGATGCAGCGAGCAGCCTAACGGTTACCGGTATCGACCAAGGCGAAAAGCCCTCGGTGATTTCAGCGATTGTGAAGTACCACCTCACCCACCGCGGCCAGCGCGCCTCGATTGATGCTATGGATATCGTCGGCGGTAAAGGGATCTGCTTAGGACCGAAGAACTTCCTCGGCCGTTCCTACCAAGGTGCGCCAATTGCGATTACCGTGGAAGGGGCCAACATTCTCACCCGCAGCATGATTATCTATGGCCAAGGGGCGATCCGCTGCCATCCTTATGTACTGAAAGAGATGGAAGCAGCCTACCACCCCGACTTTGAGCAAGGCCTGGAAGATTTTGACCGCGCGGTGTTCAGCCACATCGGCTTTGCCATCAGCAACTTTGTGCGCAGCTTCTGGTTTGGTATCAGTGGCCATCGCCTGATTAAGGCGCCGCATCAGGACAAAACCGCCAAATACTACCGTCAGCTGACCCGCTTCTCCAGCAACCTGGCGCTGCTGTCGGATATCTCGATGGCGACTCTGGGTGGCAACCTGAAGCGCAAAGAGCGCGTGTCGGCGCGCTTGGGCGACCTGCTCAGCCAGCTTTACCTAAGCTCAGCGGTGCTCAAACGCTTTGACGATGAAGGTCGCCAGAAAGCGGATATGCCGCTGGTTGACTGGGCGATTCAAGACTCAATGTACCAGCTGCAAACCGCACTGGACGAGCTACTGCGCAACTTCCCGGTGCCAGTTGTGGGCAAGCTGATGCGACTGGTGATCTTCCCACTAGGTAAGCCACTGCATGCGCCAAGCGATAGCCTTGACCACAAACTGGCGCGCATCCTCCAAAGTCCTAGCGAAACCCGCGACCGTATCGGCCAAGGGCGCTTTGACAGTCGCGTGGAAGGCAACGTGTTTGGCGAGCTGGAGCAGACCCTCGACGCTATCCTTGCCTGCGAGCCGGTGTTCGACAAGATCTGCAAGGCTCTGGGCGAGAAGCGCCAGTTTATCTACCTCGATAAACTGGCCGATGAAGCGCTGGCACGCGGCATCATCGAGCATGGCGAAGCCGAGCTGATGAAACGCGCCGAGGCCGGTCGATTGAACGCAATCAACGTAGATGACTTTGACCATCAAGAGCTGGCACATAGCAAACAAAACGGTGCGGACGAGATAATCACCGCAGCCTAACCACTACAAACACCCTTTCCTTTTTTATGCGGGCTTCGGCCCGCTTTTTTATCAACATTGCTTTTTGAGGGCGGCTCTTCTTAACTAACTACGATGAGTGCTTAACGGGATTCCCATGGACGACGATTTTATCTTGTTTGACGACAAACCGGACGATACAACGCAAACCGCCCCTCCCTGGAAACTGATGATTGTCGATGACGAGCCGGAGGTTCATGACATCACTCAGATGACGCTACAGCGTTTTAGCTTTGACAACCGACAACTAGAGTTCATCCACGCCTACTCAGCCCAGCAGGCTCGTGAGCTGCTTCCCCAGCATTGCGATGTCGCCCTGATCTTGCTCGATGTCGTTATGGAAACCGACGATGCAGGCCTCACCTTGGTCGAACACATCCGCAACCAGCTAAACAACCACTGCGTGCGCATCGTGTTAAGAACTGGCCAGCCCGGACAGGCACCGGAAGATAAAGTGGTCGAAGACTACGACATCAATGATTACAAAGACAAAACCGAGCTTACCTCGCAAAAGCTGCGTACCCTTATCCGTGCCAGCCTGCGCTCCTATCGCGATATCTGCGCCCTCGAGACCCACAAGCGCGGCTTAGAGAAGGTAGTAGAGAGCTCCAAGGGAATCTTTGAGCTCAGCGCACTGCACACCTTTGTTGAAGGCGCGCTGGATCAACTATCGGCCATCATGCACCTCGACGATGGCTGCATCTACGCCTTAGAGAAACAGGCCTACGCCCACCATAGCTCCCACTTTCAGTTGCTCGCGCATCAAGGGGAGGACAGCCAACATCAGCTCAATCAGATCCTGCCTTTGTCTCAGCTACCGTCGCAGCAAGCCGAACTGTTTGACCAAGCCATTAACCAAAAGGGCAACATCTATAAAGACAATGCGGTGGTGATCTATTGTCAAAACAAAGCCAGAGATCTGTTCTTCTATATAGTGCGCAATACTCCGATTAACGAATCCGACCAGCACTTTATTAAGCTGCTAAGCGACAATATCACCATCGCGCTGGAGAATATCCGGCTCAACGAGGTGATCGTCGAACATCAGCGCGAGACCATGTATCGCATCGGTGAGATCGTTGAGACCCGCTCGAAAGAGTCGGGCAAGCACGTTAAACGGGTCGCGCTTTATACTGCCAAGCTGGCAGAGCTTGCCGGTCTGGACGAGAAAACCATTGAGCGACTGAAGATGGCCTCGCCGCTGCATGATGTGGGCAAAGTCGCCACCCCCGATGCGATCTTGCACAAGCCTGCCAAACTGGATGACCGCGAGTGGTCGATTATGCGCTCCCATGCCGAGCAAGGTGAGATGATGTTGGCCGACTCGAGTATTCCCAGTCTGTTACTGGCCTCTGAAATTGCTGGCAGCCACCACGAGCGTTGGGACGGCAAAGGCTACCCACGAGGCTTAAAAGGCGAGGAGATCCCCATCAGTGGTCGTTTAACCGCTCTGGCCGACGTATTCGATGCCCTCGGCAGTAGCCGTTGCTACAAGCTGCAATGGGACGATGAGGAGATCGTCGAGTATATCTCCGAGCAAAGTGGGAAGCAGTTTGACCCTCATCTATCCTCACTGCTGCTAAATAACTTGGATCAGTTTTACATCATTCGCGAGCAATATCAGGATGAGATCAGCGCAAGTTCTCCCGAGTAAGCACCAATAAACTGCAAATAAAGCGCGATTTTACGGCTACTTAGCCATGCCTTAGAGACAATCTTTCGGCAGGTTTGATTGAAGGCTTCTAAAATGGTCTTGAAATGCTGTATACTTCGCGCAATTTTCCGCCCTGACATATAGAGAACGACTAATGGCAGATCTATCTCATTACAGAAACATCGGTATCTTCGCACACGTAGATGCTGGTAAAACCACCTCTACCGAGCGTATCCTTAAGCTCACCGGTAAAATTCACAAAACCGGCGAAGTACACGATGGCGCTGCAACCACTGACTTCATGGAGCAGGAAGCTGAGCGTGGTATTACCATTCAATCAGCAGCGACTACCTGTTTCTGGAAAGACCACCGCCTGAACATCATTGATACTCCTGGACACGTTGACTTCACCGTTGAAGTATACCGTTCTCTTAAAGTACTTGATGGTGGTATCGGTGTATTCTGTGGCTCTGGTGGTGTAGAACCTCAATCAGAGACCAACTGGCGTTACGCTAACGAATCTGAAGTAGCACGTTTGATCTTCGTGAACAAACTGGACCGTATGGGTGCTGACTTCTACCGCGTTGTTGACCAAGTTAAGAACGTACTGGCTGCTAACCCACTGGTTATGACCCTGCCTATCGGTATCGAAGACGACTTCACTGGTGTTGTAGATGTACTAAGCCAAAAAGCTTACATCTGGGACGATTCTGGCCTGCCAGAAAACTACGAAGTAACCGACATCCCAGAAGACATGGTTGAGAAAGCCGCTGAGTACCGCGAGCAACTGATCGAGTCTGCTGTTGAGATGGACGACGAGCTGATGATGGCTTACATGGAAGGTGAAGAGCCTTCTCTGGAAGACATCAAGCGTTGTATCCGTGAAGGTACTCGCACCATGGCCTTCTTCCCAACCTTCTGTGGTTCTGCATTTAAGAACAAAGGTATCCAGCTGGTACTAGACGCAGTAGTTGACTACCTGCCAAGCCCAACCGAAGTTGACGCTCAGCCTCTGACTGACGAAGAAACCGGTGAGCCTACTGGCGAAGTTGCTACCGTATCTGCAGATGAGCCTCTACGTGCTCTGGCGTTCAAAATTATGGACGACCGCTTCGGTGCCCTAACCTTTATCCGTATCTACTCAGGTAAGATGGAAAAAGGTATGACTATTCTGAACAGCGCAACCGGCAAGACTGAGCGTATCGGTCGTATGGTTGAGATGCACGCTGACGAGCGTAACGAGATTAACTCTGCGCAAGCGGGTGACATCATCGCTGTTGTTGGTATGAAGAACGTACAAACTGGTCACACCCTGTGTGATCCTAAGCACCCTTGTACTCTTGAGCCAATGATCTTCCCAGAGCCAGTAATCTCTATCGCTGTAGCACCTAAAGATAAAGGTTCTACTGAGAAGATGGGTATCGCTATCGGTAAGATGGTTGCAGAAGATCCTTCGTTCCAGGTTGAAACCGACGAAGATTCAGGTGAAACCATCCTTAAAGGTATGGGCGAACTGCACCTGGACATTAAAGTAGACATCCTGAAGCGTACCTACGGCGTTGAGCTAGTAGTTGGTCAACCTCAGGTTGCTTACCGCGAAACCATTACTCAAGAACTTGAAGACAGCTACACCCACAAGAAGCAGTCTGGTGGTTCTGGTCAGTTCGGTAAGATCGACTACCGCATCCGTCCTGGTGAGCCAGGTTCAGGCTTCAAGTTCAGCTCTTCAGTAGTTGGCGGTAACGTACCTAAAGAATTCTGGCCTGCAGTAGAGAAAGGCTTCAAAGTAATGATGGAAGAAGGCCCACTGGCTGGCTTCCCAGTACTTGACCTTGAAGTAGAACTGTTCGACGGTGCTTTCCACGCAGTTGACTCGTCAGCTATCGCGTTCGAAATCGCTGCGAAAGGTGCATACCGTCAGTCTCTGCCAAAAGCTGGCCCACAACTTCTTGAGCCAATCATGAAAGTTGACGTGTTCACCCCAGAAGACAACGTGGGTGACGTAATCGGTGACTTGAACCGTCGTCGCGGCATGATTAAAGACCAAGAAGCTGGCGCTACCGGCGTACGCATTAAAGGTGAAGTACCACTGGCTGAAATGTTCGGCTACATTGGTCACCTGCGTACCATTACTTCAGGCCGTGGTCAGTTCTCTATGGAGTTCGCCCACTACATGCCTTGCCCACAAAACGTGGCTGAAGAAGTAATCGCTGCAGAAAAAGAGAAAAACGCTAAGTAAGCATCTCTTTTAAGCTGATTCAAAAAACCCCGGCACGCCGGGGTTTTTTTATGCATATAGTTCGCGCTAAGGGCTTTCGTTAAGTAGTTCACCGAGTCGCTCTCGGCAGTGATCTAACGACGGTTTAAGCGCCTTCTCCGCTTCCCCTGCTAGCTCTAACACCTTAATACACAACGCAAGTGCTGCCTGTAAGGCAGCTTGCAAGCTCGCCTTGTCAGCCCTTGCCCAACTCAAGCTAAGCAGCTCCAGGTAAGGCTCTGGAAGCCACTGCTCGATAAACCGGCCATTGTGCCAAGTATCTATCACTTCTTGGTTCTGGGTCTGCGAATGCGCCATCCACTCCATCAGCCGCAACAAACGATGCTGTATATGGCTATTGCAACACGCCAGCGCCATCCAGCGCTCACCACGCTGCCACTTCTTAGCGGTCCACAGCACATGGTAGGCGATGTCCTGAATCAGCTCTGTGACTTCCTCAGCATGGTCTTTAGGGGCAGGTAAAGGTAGGGCTGCCACCTCAGCAAAGATGCTGGCAAAGTTCTCTTTATCAAGCAGACACAAATAGCCGCGCTTAAACACCGCGATCATCTCTGGGCTAAGCTGGGCACTATCGCGCGCCCTGACAAAATCGGCAGGCAACAGCGGAAAATCCACATCCAAACAGGGCTGATATAACACCCTCAGCTCAGGCACCGCATCCACCGGGCTAGATTCACTAAAGCACAACACCACCTGACCCAATGCTTCAGTCCAGCTTCGCTCCTGCATTAAACAGGCTGGGTCTTCAACTACCAGCAAGATATCGATATCAGACCATCTATCGGCGGGTAGCGACTCTCGAGCCTGAGAGCCCACCACAAAGGCAGCCCGGATGTCTTCTCTGGTACTTGCAAAGGATATAAGCCTATCTCCCAAGGCCTGATATTGAGGGTGAATCATCGGCACGTTCCTCTTAATAACTTATCAATGCTGCCAGAGCAGCGGGAAAAAGCTTTGCTTAGATTGCTGCCGTATCAGGCAAGTAAAGCAGACATAAAAAAGCCACTCCGAAGAGTGGCTTAGCTTTACTTTTGTTAGCGAGTTAGTTCTGCGAACACTCTTGAACGATGAAATCGCCTACCAAACCGCTTTCCAGACTTGGGTCGATGGTCATCTTGAATGACCAAGTACCAGAGCCCAATGAAATCGTGTTGTTAGACTGGCCACCATCGCCGCGAGTCACTTGGTATGGAAGCTCTGCTTCGATGCCCATTGGGCTGCCATCACTGTTGGCTACGAAGAACTGGCTACCCCAGTTGTCGCTGCCATCGGCAATCTTGAACTGAATGCTACCACTGTAATCGAACACTGCTTGGTAGATTTCCATACCATCAGCATCGGCACCTTTGTAGATCATTTGATAGGTGTCGTTTGGCCCCCAATCGCTCAAGTCACCACGTACATAGTGTGGGTCCAGAGAACCGCCAGTTGCTGGAGGTAGGTTCTCACATGATGCCGCACTCTCTTCGAAGGTCACGCTTACAACTGGGTTGTCGGTGTTGCTCGCGTCGAATACGAAGTGGTAAAGACCGGCTTCTGTGAAGTTCGCAGCAAAGTTGCTGGTGCCGCCCACTTCAGAATTGCAAGTGGTTACGCCGCTTTCCAAGGTCAACTCCGCATCGCCATCACAGCCTTCAAACTTGGTTTCCCAACCTTGAGTTGCCACAACCATACCGTTTGGCGCAAAGGCACCTTCGCCATTGTAGTTAAAGGTAACGGTGTACTTGCCATTGCTGTCGAAGGTCAATGGGTAATCATCACCCCACATTTCCTGCATACCACGTAGGTAGAACTGGGTGTTACCAAATGGCGGGATCTCAGAGAGGTCTTTGTTGCTCATATCCACCGGCAGACCGGCACTGCGAGCACCATCGCGAGGCATAACAAATACCGCGCTGGTCAAGGCAGGAACACTGAAAGTCTCACTAGCGAAGCTGGCACCTTGTACCACGCTGTCGGCAGAGATCTGCTGTACTTCATGCAGTTCAAAGCCAGTTGCACCTTCGATCTCGAAGTCTTGATCTTCTGCAGTTGCGTTGATAACCACCACGATGGCATCGACGTTTTCATCCAGATCTTCACCGGCACCAGTACCGTTGTCGATAGACATTACGATAAGGTTGGCAACCTGATCTTGGCCTACGTTGCGGAAGTCAACACGAGCTTTAACCTCAGCTTCGGTTTGCAAACGGAACAGCTTGCTGCTGTTACGAATAGCCAGCATCTCGATGAACTGCTCTTTGGTCAGCTCGATATCGCGGGTCGCAGGCTCGTTGGTTGCATCTGCAATGATTCGCTTGATCAAATCCCAGTTTTCACCGTCTTTATCTTCACGAGGCAGACCAACATTCCAGTTGTTGTCACTGTAGTCGAAGCGTACACGGTTGAACCAGTCACCTGAGTCATAAGAGTCACGCTGCATTGACTTAGAACGCAGGATCTCAGAGCCCATGTGGATAAATGGAATGCCTTGACCATACATCACGGTAGACAGTGCCACGCTTTGCATACGTGCACGATCAGCCGGTGAGGTGTTCGCCGCGGCTTTATACGCATTGTTGTCCCAAAGGGTCTGATTATCGTGCTTAGACACGTACGAGATATTCTCTGAAGGATTCAGCGTGTAACCCGCAGGCGCGCCATTGTAGTCCACGTCTTGACCACGTTTGGTTCTGCCCAGTGAATCCAGCAAGATGAACTCACGCAAGTTACCGGCCATACCTACACGAATAAGGTCTTGGCCATGCAGCAGACCTGCGTTGAACTTGTCTAAGTCGTCTCCAGCCAAGTCTTCGTTAAGCTCGTTCAAGGTCGAAGCATTGGCAAAGCCCTGAGTCTGACGAATGCCATCTTGGCTATCAAACGGGCTACCACCGCGAACCGCGTCACGCAAACGGTCAGAGAAGGTGCCGATCTCGGTGCCAGCCATCTCCCACTGGGTTGCTTGGGTAAAGCGTGCGTTGTTGGATACTTCACCAAAGTCCCAACCTTCGCCGTAGAACAAGGTGTCATCATCGATGTCACGAACGGCAGCCAGTGCGTCAACCATCAGGTCTTTAGGTTGGTGACCCATCAAGTCAAAACGGTAGCCGTCTACATTGTAGTGCTCAGACCAGGTAACCAGAGAGTCGATCATGAGTTTACCCATCATCAGATTCTCGGTTGCGGTGTTGTCACAACAGGTTGAGGTTTCTACACCACCGGTGTTTACGTTTAGGCGGTGGTAGTATCCGGGGACAATCTTATCCAGTACTGACTTGTCGTTCACACCTGATGCATTTGTGTGGTTGTAGACCACGTCCATTACCAGTTTCAGACCCATATCGTGAGTGGCTTGCACCATTTCACGGAATTCCAGGATACGGGTAGTACCGTGGGCATCGGTGGCGTAGCTACCTTCTGGCACGGTGTAGTGGAACGGATCGTAACCCCAGTTGAAGCTATCCAGATCGCGGATGTCGTTCATCAGCGCTTGGGCATCGCCAGTGCTAGGATCGTAGCCGTACAGGATGTCTTCGATAACGTCGCCATCACTGGCTGAGCTACAAATGCTCGCGCTAGGCTTGATACCACACAGCTTACCGACGGTATCGGTAATATCGACCTGCATATCCGGGTCTTCGTTTACGGTGGCGATATCGAAAGCAGGCAGAATGTGCAAGGTGGTTAGACCCGCATCCTTAAGCTCTTGCAGGTGAGTCACCGACTCACGCTCACTTTCGGTCAGCGCTAGGTAGGTACCGTTCAGAGAGGCAGTACCCAGGCTGTCGCTTACACTGAAATCACGCAGGTGAGACTCATACAGAACATGGTCAACGTCGTGCTCCAGAGTCGGACGGTTTTGGCCCCAGCCCGCTGGGAATAGCGCTGGGTCTTCTAAATCAACTACTTGCGAGTGAGTTGAGTTCTCCGACAGACTCAGTGAGTAAGGGTCAGTCACCATAACGGTTTCAACACGTTTGGTGGTTGGATGATAAACCGTCACTTCGTACTTGTAGAACTTGCCAATCACGCCGTCTTGGGTCACCGACCAGATGCCGTTGGCATCTTCTTCCATTTGCAGAGATGGCGCAGTGCTGTATGCACTCAGGTCATCGTCGTACAGGAATACACGCACGTTCTGCGCGGTAGGAGCCCACAGCTTGAAGGTCACTTCGCTGCCATTAAGAACAGCGCCCAGCTCTTCGTTGATCGCACCGCCTTCACCTTCACCGTCGGCTTCAACGTAGGCAACGTCAATCACACCGGGTTTCTGAACTTGGGTAGCTGCAATCACCTCGCCATCGGCATTGTAGGCGAATACCACAATTTGGCTCTTAAGGATTTGCTTGAGTACCGCGTCCTCAACTTCGATGCTGGCCGCAGGCATATCACTCAAGTGGGGGAAGCGCGCTTTAGCTGCATCAGAGATAGCGCCTTCGCTCAAACTAACAACGGTACCACCAGAGACCTCTTTGGTTTCAGAGTTCAGCTCAATGCCGTTTTCTGGGTCGTAGCGTAACTCATAGCTGGCAGCGTTTGATACGTCCATCCAGGCGATGGTGCCCTTATCCAGCCAGTGCGCTTTTTGGCCATCGATGGCCACAGGGCGCTCTTCAATCGGGAAGTAGTAAAGCTCGCTGCTGCCATGGAAGCCAAACAAGCCTTTACTTTCATCCATTTCATCAAGCAAGAAGCTCATGTCGCCGCCGCCGAATGGACGGTCGTCGCCTTTGTGCATGATGAAGTTAATACAGTTGTGTGGCGGTGCCGCCTCATACTTGATGACGTAGTAAGCACCGTAGGTTTCGCTGAAGCCAGTCGCTTGGGCAGGTTCATCCCATGGCGTGCCACCATCCGGCAAGCCCATTGCGGCCAGATCGGTACTTTCACAACCATTACCATTCCACAGGTGTAGACCGTAGCCTTCATAGGCATCGGTATCTACTGCACGAGAGTGAGCTTCATCGCGCTTGTAGTAAATGACAACTTCGTTTTCAGCAGCCTCATAGAGTCCTTCGATGGTGTCGCCACCGCCGCCACCGCCGCCGTCGCTACCACCACTACTGCCGAAACATGCCGACAGAAGTGCAGAAGCCAGCACCGGAGCGGTAAGCTTGAACAGCTTACTAATTTGCATTTCCATTATTAGCCTTTCCTTTCATTAATGAATCAGAGACGTGTAATCCGCTCTTACTTTCCATTCCTGCCTGATTTTTATATGCAGGATGCTCAATAACTTAGGGAATCTGGGCCTTGCTAACCGTGATCAACGTAGTTGTTTGTCAGGCAAAGATATTTGTGCTGTTACTTTTCGATTACTTTGTGAAGGCATTCAAGAATAATATCCTTGAAAACATTTTCAAAAGCATCCCTGAAAGGCTTTTCAAAACAGCTTGCAGAATTTTATGCTAGTTACTATGAAAAGAGGGCTTAAAATGAAACAAGCACGCTACATGCGTGCTTGTTGAGTAAAAAGCGAGTAAAAACAGTGGCTAGTCGTTAAGACCAAGTACGTCACGCATATTAAACAAACCATGCGGTTTGTCTTGCAGCCACACCGCTGCGCGTACCGCGCCATTGGCAAAGGTCATGCGGCTGGAGGCCTTGTGGGTGATCTCTACGCGCTCACCGATATCGGCAAACATCGCGGTGTGCTCTCCCACTAAATCACCGGCACGGATAGTGGCAAAGCCGATGGTTTCGCGGTCACGCTCACCGGTGATGCCTTCACGGCCATATACCGCGACTTTGGACAGGTCACGCCCCAGGGTATCGGCAATCACCTCGCCCATGCCAAGCGCGGTGCCCGATGGCGCATCCACTTTATGGCGGTGGTGGCCTTCGATGATCTCGATATCGGTGTAATCACCCATCACCTTAGCGGCGGTTTCCAGCAGTTTGAATACCAGGTTCACCCCTACGCTCATGTTCGGTGCAAACATGATGGCAATGTCTTCGGCTGCATCAGCCAGTTGGGCTTTTTGCTCTTCGGTGAAGCCGGTAGTACCAATGACCATCTTCACTTGATTGGCACGCGCCCACTTCACATGGGCCAGGGTGACCTGTGGGCTGGTAAAATCGATGATCACGTCGATATCACCTTGAATGCTGTCCACGCTGTCGGCAACCTGCACATCCAACTTGCCCACGCCAGCCAGCTCGCCTACATCGGTGCCGATAAGGCTAGAGCCTGGGCGCTCGGTAGCACCTGCAATCACCGCTTGCTCATGGTTGCTGACCGCTTCCAACAAGTTTTTCCCCATACGGCCGTTACAGCCAACGACTGCAACCCTAGTCTGCGCCATGCTACATCCTCTTGTATTGATTCATTGATAAGCGCTGACTATAACAAAGCGCCAAATAGAAAACGAGCCAGCAAGCGCTGACTCGTTGAACTGATTCGATGTGGAAAACAGGTGTTAAGCCGCTTCCCCCTTGCCCACCAGACGAGGCTTAACCGACTTCTTCTTGCCTTCGGTCTGCGCCGGATTACGCTGGCGTTCATACAAGAACTTAAGTACCTGGGAGCGGTAGTGGTTGTACTCAGCGTTATCGGCCAGCACAACCCGATTGCGCGGGCGCTCCAGCTCAACCTTGAGGATCTCGCCAATCGTGGCAGCCGGGCCATTAGTCATCATCACGATGCGATCGGAGAGCAGCACCGCTTCATCTACATCGTGGGTAATCATGATCACCGTGTTGTTCAGCTCTTGTTGAATTTCCATCAGCGAATCTTGTAAATGCGCACGGGTCAGTGCGTCCAAGGCACCGAAGGGTTCGTCCATCAGTAGCACCTTGGGCTGCATGGCCAGTGCCCGGGCAATCCCCACCCGCTGCTTCATCCCGCCGGAGATCTCATCCGGGCGTTTATGCATGGCATGGCTCATATGCACCAGCTCGAGGTTATGCTCGATCCACTCATGCATCTCGCTGCGGTTAAGCTTGCCCTTAAACACCTCTTTAACTGCCAGCTCGACGTTTTGATAAGCGGTTAACCATGGCAGCAGGCTGTGGTTTTGGAACACCACCGCGCGATCGGGGCCCGGCTCACTCACCTCTTTGCTCTCCAGTACCACACCGCCCTCGGTTGCCCCATAAAGACCTGCAACAATATTCAACACGGTGGACTTACCGCAGCCAGAGTGGCCAATCAGCGAGATAAACTCCCCCTTGGCAATCTTTAAATCAACCCCTTGCAAGGCACGGAATGGACCGTTCTTGGTGGGAAACTCAATCCCCACATGGTCAATATCTAGATAATGCGACATGCCAAAACTCCTATTAGCGAGCGCCTTCAGGCGTTGAATGAGAAATTACTTTTTGCAGGCTAAGCATCAGCCAATCGAGGATGTAACCGATGATGCCGATAACAATCACCGCCACCATGATTCGCCCCAGTGAGTTGGAGCTACCGTTTTGGAACTCGTCCCATACGAACTTACCAAGGCCGGGGTTCTGCGCCAGCATCTCGGCGGCAATCAATACCATCCAACCAATACCCAGTGAGATCCGCAGGCCGGTGAAGATCATCGGCAAGGAAGCGGGAATGGCAATCTTGGTCACTTGCTTGGTCCAGTGCAGACGAATCACTCGGCCAACGTTAAGCCAATCTTTGTCGATAGACGCCACGCCAATGGCGGTGTTAATCAAGGTGGGCCACATGGAACACAGGGTCACGGTGATTGCCGAGGTCACGAAAGACTTAGAGAACATCGGATCGGTGCTGACATACACCGCACTGACCACCATGGTAACAATCGGCAGCCACGCCAGTGGCGAGACGGGTTTGAGCACCTGAATAAGTGGGCTGACTGCAGAGTAGAGCCGCTTGTTAAGGCCACAGGCAACGCCTAAAGGAATCGCAATCAGGCTGCCCAGAATAAAGCCGGTGAACACCGTGTACAGGCTGGTAAGTATTTGGTCAAAGAAGGTGGGTTTGCCAGTATAGGGGCGAGTCTTCACCACCGCGTCGGGGTTGGCGGCTAGCTTCTTGGCGTTGCGCGCTTCTTGGCGCTCGTAGAAGGCGACCTCTTTCTCGCGCTCCTCTTTGTGCTCCGCCACCAAGCCATGGTACTGCTCTAGCACCTGTGACGGCCCAGGCAACTGACCCAAGCTGGTTTGCACATTGGCAGCAGACACGCTCCACAACAGCAAAAACGCCACAATGGCGATAAGCGGCAGGCCGAGCTTTTCAAACAAGTCCTGGAACTGCTGTTTGGGGTTCTCGCCTGATGCCAGGCGAACTATCGGTACCATCGGGGTCAGCCCAAAGGTTTCTAGTGAGTGAATTAACTTATCTTTCATCTCGACAACTCCTTATTTGGCAGGCCGCCGCTGCGGCCTGCCGACTCTCCATTTCTCTCAGTGACGAGGGCGTTATTTAGATTTGTTGTTCGCCTTTCAAACCAATTGAGAACTTCTCGAGATACTCGTTTGGCTTGCTGCCATCGTAGGTCACACCATCGATAAACTCGGTTTGCGGTGGTTTAAAGCCGCTCTCGCTATCGAAGTCAGGGAAGTCTTTAGCATCCATCACCCCTTCGGCGATCAGCTCTTTCGCTGCCACAGCGTAGATGTCTGGGCGGTATACCTTCTTGGCGATATCCATGTACCAAGAATCAGGCTTGTGCTCAGAGATCTGGCCCCAACGGCGCATCTGGGTCAGGTACCAAATCGCATCGCTGTAGTAGGGGTAAGTCGCGTTATAACGGAAGAACACGTTGAAATCGGGGATCTCTCGCTTATCGCCCTTCTCGTACTCGAAGGTGCCAGTCATGGAGTTGGCGATAACATCGTAGTCAGCGCCTACGTATTGGCTCTTCGACAAGATGCGCACGGCTTCTGGGCGGTTTTTGTTGTTCTCTTCATCCAGCCATTTGGCTGCACGTATCATCGCTTTCACGACCCGAATGTGGGTGTTGGGATACTCATCGGCCCACTGCTTGCTCACGCCGAAGACTTTCTCAGGGTTGTCCTTCCAGATCTCGTAGTCGGTAATCACTGGCACACCAATGCCTTTAAACACCGCTTGCTGGTTCCACGGTTCGCCCACACAGTAGCCGTAGATGGTGCCTGCTTCCAAGGTGGCCGGCATCTGTGGCGGTGGGGTTACCGACAGCAGCGCATCGGCATCGATTTGGCCCGAGGTGTCACCTTTGTGCGGCGCGTAGTAGCCCGGGTGAATACCACCGGCCGCCAGCCAGTAGCGCAGCTCGTAGTTGTGGGTTGATACCGGGAACACCATGCCCATGTTGAATGGCTTACCCTGATCTTGGTAAGACTCTACAACCGGCTTGAGGTAGTCGGCTTTAATCGGGTGGACGGGCTTGCCATCTTCGTGAGGGATATTGGGCTTCATCTGTTCCCAAATCTCGTTGGAAACAGTGATGCCGTTACCATTGAGGTCCATGCTGAAGGCAGTAACAATGTGCGCTTGGGTACCAAAACCAATGGTTGCACCCAGTGGTTGGCCCGCCAGCATGTGCGCGCCATCCAGCTCACCGGTGATTACCCGGTCCAGCAGAACCTTCCAGTTAGCTTGTGCTTCTAGCTGTACATATAGCCCTTCGTCTTCGAAGTAGCCTTTTTCATAGGCAATGGCCAGTGGGGCCATATCGGTCAGTTTGATAAAGCCAAACTTCAGGTCTTCCTTTTCCGGCTCACCGAGTTCGGCATAAGCTGCACCGCTTACTGCCAGCATTACGCCGCAGGCTAGCGCGCTCCCTATAAGACTGGGTTTAAGGCTTGTTCCGAGCTTTTTGATTGAGTCGTTTTGCATTCCGTGCTCCTGATCTTGATCACTTGGACGATGATTGATATCTCGAATGGAGTAGTGCCAAGCGTGTGCCAAGATCGGGATCACATTTTTTTAAAAAGCGGAATCAGACACTTACGAAATTTATTACCTCCAAAGTGGTAACAATATTTTTTCAATAAATTCACTATGTTAGAACACACATGCACCTCTTTGGCGCACTTGATTGGAGATGAATTACCCCCTTCAATTGCGAAAACTGATACCCATGCGTCCAAAAGCAAATGCGTAGAACCCAACATTTTGTTTAGCGCTGAGCTGCAGATACAAAAAGGGCGTGCTAAGCACGCCCTTTCTCAACATCATCAGCGTTAGGCCGGATGCAAAGTCAGATTGTTACACCAACCACGGCGCAGATAGTGACGCGCAGCTAGCGTAAGCTTGGTCAGTTCATCACTGAACAGCGCCAAGTAACACAGGTAGAACGGCCACTCACCGATAAACGCACCGTACGCAGTAACCGGAATCCCCACCAACCACATACCGATAAAGTCGGTACGCAGGCAGAACAGGTTCTCACCGCCCGCACGCAGGATGCCGTGAATAAGCATCATATTGAGCATGCGCACCCACAGGCCCATCGCCAATATCAGCATCACCGGGCGGGCCATCGGTAGCATCTCGGGGCTATCCAAGTGCAACCAACCGAGCAGTACGTCCAAGTTAAAGAACACCACCAAGCCTACCACCAAGCTGCCAATAAAGGCCGACAGCAGGAACTGGCCAGAGATGTGCTCAGCGCGCTCAAACTCACTGCGCCCCAACGATTGGCCAATCAGCACCGCACAGGCGGTCGCCAGGCCAAAGAACAGCGAGTAACATAGGCCTTCAAACGGCGCCAACAGGCTGAAGATAGCCAGCTCAGTGGTGCCCATGCGACCAAAGATGATCTGCAGCATCAGGGTACCCATACCCCAGCCCAGCAAGTTAATTACTTGCGGCACAGCCAAACGGCGGTATTTGCTATGCAAAAGCTTAGGCTCGCTATCTTCTTTAGCAGTAACCAACCAGTGTTGCACCCGGCGCACATACACCCAGTAGATCGCAACGTTCACCACGCGGGCAATCACGGTGGCCAACGCGGCACCTTTCACACCCATCGCGGGCACACCGAACAAGCCGTTAATCAGCACGAAGTTCAGCGAAATGTTCAGCAAGATCACAAAGCTGGACACGCCTAGGGGCAACCAGCTTTGGCCTGTTGAACGCAATGCCGCCTCTTGGTTGATGATCACATGGGTCAACAACAGGATCGGCAAACTGGTGATCAGGTAATCGCGACCAAAGGCAATCACCTGCGCATCGGTAGTTTGCGCGTTCATCATTAACTCGGCGCCCAAGCCCACCAATAAGGTGATCGGCACAAACAGCCAGATCCCCACTTTAAGTGCCAGTTTACTTACCGCCTTAGCATCACCAGCACTGCCTTTCCCCCAATACTGGGCGATCAAGGTACCGCTGGCGTTGGCCAATCCTGCCATAATCATAATCATCACAAAGTGCCAGCGGCTGGCAGCGCCCACCGCAGCAGTGGCCGCCTCACCAAGACCGGCCACCATGATTACGTCCGCCATTCCTAGGCAAGCAACTAATGCGTTATGGATTGCCACTGGCAGGGCAATCTTAACGATGTTTGACAAAAAGCTTGTCTGATTTATAGCTACAGAATGTGACATGGCTCACTCCTCATTTCATGCCGCTAATGTACGTTTTGCGGCAAAATACAACATGTCAAAACAGCGCATAAAGATGTTAAAAACAATCATTGGTTAAAAATGGACAGACAACTTCAAGAACTTGTATACCTCTCGCCCCAGTGTAAAGAGCGTTTTATTACCCAAGAAGGGGTACCTGAGTTTTCGCGCCAAGGCATTCATATGGCCGGTATCGCCGAGCTGTTTGACGAGTACTATGTGGAACGTAGCAAGCCAGAGCACCACACCCTTATCTTCACCCTAAGCGGCCAGGGCCAGCTGCGGGGTATGGAGGTGGAGGAAGTGATAAGCGCGCAAACCCTCACTGTACTTCCAGCTGGGCAAGGTTTTCGCTTCGATCTGGACCAATATCAGGAGCAGCCTCAGTGGCAGATCGCCTGGCTGTTGATCGACCCGCTTACAAGCAAGCTGCCCATCGCCAAGTTCAACCAGCAGGTCCAGCACTACCCGCTGAGCGAGCAGATCTGGGCGCTGCTCAGCATGCTATTCCACGATATGCAGCATCGCCCTAAGCAGCGCAGCAAGTGGGTCAATGAGCTCAACGGTTTCTTACAACGGGCACTGGTATCGAACACCGAGGATCATGGCTCGAAAGAACGGGTGATGGAGGTATTTAGTCAGGTGGAGGCGCAGCTTCACCAAGATTGGAGCGTGGCCCGAATTGCTGCGCTCAGCTACCTCAGTGAGGTGCAACTGACCCGGCTATGTCATCAGCTCTATCAGCGCTCGCCGCGGCAAAGGCTGATCCAGCTACGTATGGAGAAGGCCGCCGAGCTGCTGCGTTACAGCCAGTGGAATATCGGCTATATCGCCAGCCTGCTGGGCTATAGCGACCCCTACAACTTTTCGCACCGCTTTCGCCGCTACCATGGGGTATCGCCCCGCCAGTTTCGGCAGGCACAAGAAAAAACGGTCTAAGCCAGTAAACGGTTTAGACCGAATCGATACTTAACAGTCTTCTGCTAAGAAGCCACCGGTTTGGTGAGCCCATAACTGGGAGTAGATCCCGCCGCTCTCAACCAACTGCGAATGGGTGCCCTGCTCGACAATCGCACCTTTATCCAACACGATGAGTCGGTCCATCGCGGCAATCGTTGAGAGTCGGTGGGCAATCGCGATCACCGTTTTACCTTCCATCAATTGATTCAGACTACTCTGAATGGCAGCTTCCACTTCCGAGTCCAGCGCCGAGGTGGCCTCATCTAGCACCAGAATCGGCGCATTCTTTAATAGCACTCGGGTAATCGCAATCCGCTGACGCTGCCCACCAGAGAGCTTCACACCACGCTCGCCCACATGGGCATCGTAGCCAGTGCGGCCCTGCTGATCGCGCAGCCCCATAATAAACTCATGGGCTTCGGCCTGTTTGGCGGCGGCAATCATCTGCTCTTCAGTTGCACCGGGGCGACCGTAGAGGATGTTGTCGCGCACCGAGCGGTGTAGCAGCGAGGTATCTTGGGTCACCATACCGATTTGGGCGCGCAGACTGTCTTGGGTCACCTGGGAGATGTTCTGGCCATCAATCAAGATGCTGCCGCTTTCCACATCGTGAAAACGTAGCAGCAGGTTCACCAAGGTGGTTTTGCCAGCCCCCGAGCGCCCCACCAAGCCAATCTTCTCACCCGGCTTGATCTTAAGGTCGAGATGGTCAATCACCCCCGACGCTTCACCATAGTGAAAGCCGATATCTTGGTAGTGGATACCCGCGGCGCTTACCTTCAGGTCTTTGGCGTTGTCGACATCGACGATATCTTGCGGGCGTGACAAGGTCTCCATGCCATCGGCCACCGAGCCAATATTTTCAAACAGCGCGCCAATCTCCCACATGATCCACTGGGCCATACCGTTGAGACGCAGACACAACGCGATGGCAATCGCGATAGCCCCCACCGAGATCGCCCCATGCATCCACAAGTAGATAGAGAGCGCAGCAATCCCGAAGGTCAGCAGATAGTTTGCCATCTGCACCGCCATGTTCAGCCCGGTCACCAAGCGCATCTGCCGATACACCGTATCGAGGAACTCGTCCATCCCGGCTTGGGCATAATCGGCCTCGCGGGAGGAGTGGGCAAACAGCTTCACCGTGGCAATATTGGTGTAGCTGTCCACTACCCGGCCGGTCATCAGCGAGCGGGCATCCGCCTGCTCCTCGGCCACCTTCTTGAGGCGCGGCACAAAGTAGAACTGGGCAGCGAGGTACACCGCTAGCCACACCAGCAACGGCCACACCAAACGCGCATCGGCCTGCGCCACCAACACCAGCATCGAGCCAAAGTAGACCAGCACATAGACCAGCACATCCAGCAGCTTCATCACCGCCTCACGCACCGATAATGCAGTCTGCATCATCTTGGTGGCGATGCGTCCGGCAAAATCATTGGCAAAGAAGCCGACGCTTTGGCGCAGCAGGTAACGGTGCGCCGACCAACGGATCGCCATCGGGTAGTTGCCCAGCAGCGATTGATGGATCAGCAGTGAGCCCAACAAGGTCAGCAGCGGCAAACCCACCACCAGAATCCCCCCCATCAGCCATAGGGTGTTGGCCTCTTCAGCGAGAAAGGTGCTCGGGTCTTTATCGCCCAGCCAATCCACCAGTTGGCCCATAAAGCCAAACAGCGCCACCTCGAAGATCGCAATCAAGGCAGTGGTAAACGACATCAGCAGCAGCGGTTTCTCCATCCCGCGGCTGTAGTAACGACAAAACTGATACAAGCCCTTGGGAGGCTGGGTCGGGGCGTCGCCGGGATAAGGCTCAGTTATCCGCTCAAAAAAACCTAACATGAGAGAGTCCTTATTGGATAAAAGAAACTGGACAAAAAGAGAGCAATAGGAAGAACTGCTACTTTACCCCATCAGGCCCAGTGCTGACTACGTTTGTGGCAAAAATGGCGAGGATTATCTAGTCTTCCCTACTGCCGACGTCATCTAACCAAGTGTGAGATATATCGCATTTTTAGGGGCTTCCGCGTATTATTCCCCCGACCCCGCCGCCACGAGTGGGGAAAGAACAATATTTGGGAAAGAAAATGAAATTGAAAATCACCGCAGCCATGTTGGCTGGTGCCGCCTTACTGAGCGGTTGTGCCAACACCCAAGCACCCGCTATGGGCGAAGCCGAATTCTGCCAAGCCACTCTGGCAATGGCCTTTAACCGCGACGCCGCGGCGATCAGCGTAGAGCAGCTAGAAGAGTACTGGCGCGTTGACTACCAGCGTCCAAACGGCAAGCTCAGCCAGCACCGCTGTAAGGTCGAAGGCGAGCAGGTAATCTGGGGCAACTACCCAGACGGCCGCTGGCGCGACATGGAGTTTGACGCTAACTACAGCTACGCCATCGAAGGCAATGAGCTGGTCATCACCGAACAAGGCCGCAGCGGCGAGAAGCAGCAACGCTTCAGCTTCTAAACGTTAGCGCTTCTAAGTTAGGCACTAACTTGCAACAACGCCGCAATAAAAAACGCCGCTAATCAGCGGCGTTTTGTGTATCTAAATGCAGCGAACGCTTACTCTTCCACGCCCTTGCTCTTCAGGAACTCTTCATAGGTCCCTTGGAAATCATTGATGCCCTCTGGGGTTATCTCCAGAATACGGGTCGCCAAGGATGAAACAAACTGACGGTCATGGCTCACGAACAGCAGCGTACCTTCGTATTGCTCCAAGGCCATGTTCAGCGATTCAATCGATTCCATATCCATGTGGTTGGTTGGCTCATCCATCAGCAGGATGTTGGGCTGTTGCAAGATAAGCTTACCGAACAGCATACGCCCTTGTTCACCACCGGAGATAACCTTCACCGACTTCTTGATCTCGTTTTGCGAGAACAGCAAACGGCCCAAGGTGCCACGAATAACTTGCTCGTCATCGCCCTCTTTGGCCCACTGCTGCATCCAATCGAACAGGTTCATATCCACGTCGAAGTCGTCGGCATGGTCTTGGGCGTAGTAACCGATGTTATGGTTCTCAGACCACTTAAACTCACCCTGCTTCTGCTCGAGCCTGCCCGCTAGGGTGTGCAATAGCGTTGATTTACCAACACCGTTCTGGCCGATAATCGCGACACGCTCGCCCACTTCAATCAGCAGGTTGAGCTCTTTAAACAGCAGCTCATCATAGCCTTGTGCCAGTTGGTTCACTTCCAGCGCGTTGCGGAACAGCTTCTTGCTTTGGTCAAAACGGATAAATGGGTTCTGACGGCTCGACGCTTTTACTTCATTCAGTTGGATCTTATCGATCTGCTTGGCGCGCGAGGTCGCCTGTTTGGCCTTCGATGCGTTGGCCGAGAATCGCGCCACAAACTGTTGTAGCTCAGCGATCTGCGCCTTCTTCTTAGCGTTGTCGGCCAGCATACGGGCGCGGGCAGCGGTCGCTGCAGCCATATACTCATCGTAGTTACCCGGATACACGCTTAGCTCGCCGTAGTCCAAGTCAGCCATATGAGTACACACCGAGTTTAGGAAGTGACGGTCATGCGAGATGATCACCATGGTGCAGTTGCGCTCGTTCAGCACCTCTTCCAACCAACGGATGGTATCAATATCCAGGTTGTTGGTCGGTTCGTCGAGCAGCATTACATCGGGGTCAGCAAACAGTACCTGCGCCAATAGCACACGCAGCTTCCAACCGGGCGCGACTTCGCTCATAAGGCCGTAGTGCTGCTCCAGTGGAATACCCACACCCAGCAGCAGTTCGCCAGCACGCGCTTCCGCCGAGTAGCCGTCCATCTCGGCAAACTGGGTTTCCAAGTCGGCCACACGCATGCCGTCTTCTTCGCTCATTTCCGCCATGGCGTAGATGCGGTCACGCTCAGCTTTAATCGCCCACAGCTCGCTGTGGCCCATGATCACGGTATCCACCACCGAGAACTCTTCGTAGGCAAACTGATCCTGATTCAGCTTAGCCATACGCTCGTTCGGGTCGAGCTTCACGGTGCCAGCGCTTTGCTCCAGCTCGCCGCTCAAGATCTTCATAAAGGTCGACTTACCGCAGCCATTGGCGCCAATCAAACCATAGCGATTTCCCTCGCCAAACTTAACCGAGATATTTTCAAATAAGGGTTTCTCACCAAATTGCATGGTGATATTCGCTGTCTGGATGATAAGCCTTCTCCCGCTGTAGTAACTAAAAGGCGCTCTTGTCAGCACCTAGCTTTGTCGACACCAAAAAGTGCGCGCGGAGTATAGCAGGAAATGTGAGCAGCATCACGCTTCACTTCTGCAGGGCAAAACAGCCAATACAGGAAGCCTTTGCCTAAAACACCGTCAATTTGCGCAAACTTTAACTTTTCTGTCACCTGCGTTAGAATGCCGCTCAAATATCGCGGCCAACGACCTAAGTATGGTTCAACCGCGAACACTTTAAGCCTCAGGAAGAGCTTCCAACTACGGAAGCTCTTTTTTTTGGAGTAAATTATGGCATCAACACTAACGACCAACTTCCGCCTAACCTTAGCTGTAGGGTTAAGTGCTTTCCTCGCTGCGTGTAACTCTTCAGAGACAGTCAATGAAAATCCACAGCTACGTTTTGTTGCCGAGCAAAGTGATTTAAGCGGCTACTGCGAACTACCCGATTTAGAGATCTTGGTTCACACCCCCGAAGGCGAATATCACAGCACTCTGTACACAAACAACAGCGGTTTTTTGTCACTAACAGATATCCCTCAGCAACATCTTGCTACCGTTGCACCACACCTCACCAATCACAACAAAGGTGAAATAGGGTTTGTTTCCGAACAACAGGAAGCACTGATTAAACTCAGCGCAAATGGTGGCGACTACTTCATTGGCACCTATGTTGAAAACTACCCTGGCGAACTGGGTAACTGTTATGACTACCCCAAGCTAACCGTTCAAGTGGAAAACCCGGACAACCTTCTCACTGACCCTCAAATTAGGGATGGCTACATCGAGTTAGCTCAAGATGTGCCCGGCATTGTGGTCTATGAGCAATACGATGATAACACCGGTATGTTCTCAGCTAGTGGCTATATCTCCCGAGATCAGCTAAGTCAGGATGAAGTGTTGGTGCTAAGTGACATTCCTTTAGTCACAAGTGAACCGTTTAACCTTACCCTTGAGGCTGAACTATCGTTTATCGAGCAACGACCATTTTCCAACGGCTATCAGTTTTCGCAAAAGTTTGCTGACTTTTTGCAAGCAGGTGCCCATCAACTTTCGACGTTCACTGCCCCATTGCAAAGCCACCTAGCTGCAGTGCAGTTCGAAGATGATGATGGGCAAAACATCACTCACGTTAAAAATTGGCTTAACACAGACCAAGACGTAAACGTGCCAGATTTAAGCACGCCTGAGTTTCAGCTGATTGATGTCAGCCCTGATGCTATTACCTACCAGCTCGATGGCTTAGAGCCAGAGCTAGTCTTTGCTGGCATACACTTTACAGCAACTAATGGAAATGGTGAGGCTGCATCTTATTACCAGTACGTGTGGTTGCAAAGCGGTGAAGGAGCTGTCGTACTACCCAAGGTTGTATCTGATTTAACCGATATTGAACTCAACTATGTCGTCGTTGAAGTTATAGATACTGAAGGCGGTGGCTTGAGCACCTATCGACCTAACCTGATGGAACTCAATAAATTCAATCCAGAGAATAGATACACGCAGAACTTACGCGCGCTCTATTTCAACAAGCGACTGTAGTGATTAGATTCAAGTCGGCAGCTACTAATTTAATTAGCTGTTGCCGACTAGCTTTATAGCATAGCTACAACCTCATTGTTTAATAATACATTCCCCAGCTCGCTATACATCATTTTGTGCGAGAGCTTTAAACTCTGGATTAATAATGAACAATAAATATATGTACCTCCTCCGCATAACTCTTGCTTTGGGGCTAAGTACTTCAATCATAGCTTGTGACTCATCCAGTAACGATGAATCGAGTGACGAAAATCATCAACTACGATTCGTTATGCATACCGAAGAAGAAGGTGGGTACTGTGAGCTGCCCAGTTTGGAGATTTTGGTCCATACACCAGAGGGGGAATATCACTCCACTTTATATACTGACGAACATGGGTATTTGAAGATATCTGACATACCTAGCCTTCATCTAGCAACTGTAGCGCCACTCTTTTCCAGCCAGGCTGGCAATCGCATAATTTCAGAGCAAAAAGAAGCGTTGGTAAACTATGCTGCTTACGGCAATGATTACTTGCTCCATTATTTTGAAAGCTACCCCGGAGATACCGGGAGTTGCTTTGATTACCACCAACTGGTTGTTAATGTTGAGAACCCAGACAATCTTCGTACTGATCCGCCAATTAAAAACGGTAGCATCCAACTAGGTCCTGACACTCCGGGCATTGTTGTATTTGAAGACAGTGATCACAGTAATTTTATCTCCGCAAGCGGCTTCATTTATCGAGAACAGCTCAGCCCAAATGAAGTATTAGTGCTTTCAGATATTCCACTAGAACCAACTGAGATGTTTGATATTTCTATTGAGTCTGACCAGACAAGAGTTAATCAAAGCCCTTTCACTAGAGACTATCAATTCTCAGTTCAGTATTCTGAAACCTTGGAGCCTGGTACGCACCAACTTACCTCATTTGCAGAACCATTAGAAAATCACCTTCTAGCGGCACAGTCTGAGCAATATGAAGAGCAATGGGTTAATTATATGAGGGTTTTAGTTAGCTCAAAGGACAACATAGAGATTCCAGATCTGAGCTCATCTGAATTACAGTTGCTGAATGTAAGCCCCGAAGTGATTAACTATCAGTTTAGTGGATTTGAGCCAAAATCCGTATGGGCGGGACTAAGCTTCAGTGCAACTAACAGCAAGGGTGAAATAGGCCATTACGACCAATACGTAAGAGTCGATACCAGCAATGGTGTCATCACCTTCCCTAAAATAAACCCAGACTTGACGAATCTTAAGCTTGACTTCGTTCAACTTCAGGTATTGGAGACATCTAACTACTCTCTAAACTTGGGCGTAAGAAGTACCCAACCAGCATTATCGCCAAGAGGGCACCATGTGTTGACCCCCCCCTCCAAGCTAAATCATGACTTTAATTCTGTTTACTTATTTAAAACACTCCAATAAGT
This sequence comes from Aliagarivorans marinus DSM 23064, assembly GCF_000429485.1. Lineage (GTDB taxonomy): Bacteria > Pseudomonadota > Gammaproteobacteria > Enterobacterales > Celerinatantimonadaceae > Aliagarivorans > Aliagarivorans marinus. Next base: position 112,941 of record NZ_AUBY01000013.1, read on the forward strand.
GACGAGCAATCAGAGTGATAATAGCTAAGCACAAAAAAGCCGATGCAATGCATCGGCTTCTCGATATCGAATCAGCAATCAGGCTTACAGAATAGCCAGCAGCTCTACTTCGAATACCAAGGTAGCGAATGGAGGGATCGCTGCGCCCGCACCTTGTGAGCCGTACGCCAGCTCTTGTGGGATGTACAGCTTCCACTTGTCGCCCACTTTCATGCGTTGCAGGGCTTCAGTCCAGCCTTTGATTACGCCGTTTACTGGGAACTCTGCAGGTTGGCCGCGCTTCACTGAGCTGTCGAATACTTCGCCAGAGATCAGGGTGCCTTCATAGTGAACTTGTACCTTGCTGGTCGCTTCTGGGCTTTCGCCTTCACCTTCGCTCAGTACTTCGTACTGCAGGCCAGTTTCGGTTACGTTGATTTCAGGGCGTTGACGGTTGTCGCTCAGGAACTTCTCGCCAGCTTCACGTACTTCGGCGTGCTGCTCAGCTTTTTTCGCTTCGATTTGAGCGGTGATTTCCTGGAAAGCCGCGCCGATGGTCGCTTCGTCAACCTGAGCAGGTTGCTTGGTCATAACATCACGGATACCATCCAGCATGGCATCAATCACTAGTCCTTCAAAAGCAGCACGTTCGATTTGCTCACCGATCTGCATACCGTAGCCATAGCTGGCCTGCGCTGCTGCGCCTTGATACTTTTCGCTCATTGTTAACTCAATTTGGTTTATTAATCGAAGGCGCAGTCTAACACAATACACCCGCGGCTTTGCTAGCAATCAGCGCTTTTTCTGCGCGTAATTGGCCGAAGCGCTCACCGTCGAAACTGTTTTGCCGCGCCTGACCGGTTAGCTGATAACCTTGGCGCAAATAGAAGTTGATGGCCCGCTCGTTTTCCATCATCACCCACAGCCCCAAACGCGATTCACCATTCACGCTCAAGTGCTGTTCAACTTTAGTTAGCAGACCGGTTCCCAGACCTTGCCCGGTCACTGCCGGGTCCAGATAACAGGCCAACAGCTCCGGCCCGTCCGGGGTAAACTCCACACAAGCAAAGCCTTTCAAGGGACGCTCTCCTACCACCCACGCCGACATGGCGCGGTCGGTAAGGCGCTTATGCCAAAGCAAGCGATGCTGTGACTGGTTAAGCTGAACCAGCATTTTATCCACCAAGGCAGGGGGGTAAGTCGCCGCCCAACTTCTACGCTGCACATCTACAATCGCGACCGCATCCGCTTCTCTGGCCGGTCGAATGGTCGCTTTACAGGTCATCGCGTAAGGCTCGAATGATCATAAGTTGGGGCGTTCGCAGTCTGGCTGTTTGTTATTGGCCAGCGCTTGCTGACGCAGGCCGGAGGCTTTTGGCATTTGTGACTCCAGCTGATTAATCCGGGTGTTGTGCGAGGGGTGAGTCGACAAAAACTGCGGTGGCGAGCCACCGCTGGCCTTGGCCATGTTCTGCCACAGGCTGACACTCTCTTGTGGCTCAAAACCGGCACTGGCCATCAAATCGAGCCCCATCACGTCGGCTTCACTCTCCTGCGCGCGGCCGTAGGGCAACACGATGCCGTATTGCACGCCCAGGCCCAGTGCGGCCATGGTCGCGCCCTTGTGTTCAATATCGCTGGCACCAATGGCAACCGCAGCGGCTAAAGTGCCGACTCCGACAATCTGATTACGCGACAGGCGCTCGTTGCTGTGCTCAGCCAGCACGTGGGCGATTTCATGGCCGATTACCGTGGCCAATTGGTCAGGGGTTTCAGCGACTTCGATAAGGCCGGTGTAAACACCGATATGGCCACCGGGCAGTGCGAAGGCATTTACTTGTTCGGACTTGAATACCGCCACCTCCCAATGCTCCTCGCCATAGTGGCCGGGGATCTCGGCGGTAACCGCATCGGTCACACACTGCACATAGGAGACAATGGCTTTATCGGTCACCACCTCTTCGCTCTTTTTGATCTCCTCGAACGACTGGGCACCCAGAGCGCTCATTTGCGAGTTATCGTAAAGTAACACCCGGTTTCTGCCGGTTGGCGAGGCACTACAGCCCGCCAATGTAAGCACACAAATCAAGCTGACCGCCTTAAGCCATAGCGAACGCATACCTTTCCCTCAAATCAACACCATTAACCCGCAGTATAGTGCCCCAAGGGCGGCTTTTGAACCGTGCTACGCGCACATAAATACAGAGTAAGTGTTTATTAACTCGACCCTTTTAATTAAATTAATATATTAATTAATTACTTACAGGACGTAGCATGCAGGGCAGGATTCAGGGGTTTACTCTAATTGAGTTGGTTAGCGTTATCGCCATTCTCGCGATACTAGGGTCAACCGTAGCTCCGCGCTATATCAGCCTGGCCCAGGACGGCGAGATTGCGGTAGTCAGAGGCACTGCGGCAGCATTCTCGGACGGCGTAAAATTGGCCGCCACCAAAGGCCATATTAACGGCGGCCAGGATTTTACCAACGGCAATGTCACGGTAAATCTGAACAATAATGGCTGGCCCGGGTATACGATAATGACCCCGGGCCGCTGCCGCGATGTGTGGAACATGGTGATGCAAGAAGGGATTGAGGTGGTACCCGGCACCGAGCCCCCTTCCGGCGGCTACGCCGCTGCAGTGGTATCGGGCAACCTCAGACGCTGTATCTATGAATACGGTAGCCGCAATCCCGACCTAACATTGGCCTTTATCTACGACACCACCAATGGCGATATTTTGCCCCCCGATGGCGCTGCTGGCGCCTTCGGGGGCTGGTTGCTAATCACGCTTACCGGAGTGCGTCTGATAAACCGCAGGCCTAAAAAAAGCGGCCAATAGGCCGCTTCAGATGTCTTGCGATAAACACTTAGCTGGTTAGGTCGTCGAAGAACTTCTTCACACCGTCAAAGAAGCCTTCCGCCTTGGGCTTGTGCTTCTTGCTGGCGCTACCACCGCAGCTCTCTTCGAACTCACGCAGCAACTGCTTCTGGGTTTCGTTGAGGTTAACCGGGGTTTCCACAATCACTTTGCAGATCAGATCGCCGGTTGCACCGCTACGTACCGATTTCACGCCTTTACCGCGCATCCGGAACATCCGGCCGGTTTGGGTCTCAGTCGGAACCTTCAGGTTGACGCGGCCATCCAAGGTCGGCACTTCAATCTCGCCACCTAGCGCTGCTAAAGTGAAGCTGATTGGCACTTCGCAGTAAAGGTTGTTGCCATCGCGTTGGAAGATGGGGTGCTCTTTGACGTGCACCTGCACATACAGATCGCCCGCTGGCGCACCGTGCTCGCCCGCTTCGCCTTCACCGCTTAGGCGGATACGGTCACCGGTATCCACACCGGCAGGAATGCTGACAGACAGGGTCTTCGAGCGCTCGTAACGGCCTTCACCATGACACTTGTGGCAAGGATCGCTGATAATGGTGCCGCGACCTTTACAGGTTGGACAGGTTTGCTGAACCGCAAAGAAGCCCTGACGCATCTGCACTTGGCCTTGGCCATGACAGGTGCCACAGGTTTTCGGCTTGGAGCCCTTCTTGGCACCAGTACCGTTACACTGCTCACAGTGCACCAAGGTCGGTACCTTAATCTCGCGCTTAACGCCTTTTACCGCTTGCTCGAGGGTCAGCTCCATGTTGTAGCGTAGGTCGCTACCACGTTGCGGCTGACGACGACCACCGCCGCCACCGGCGCGGCCACCACCGAAGATATCGCCGAATACATCGCCGAAGATGTCGCCAAAGTCTTGAGCACCGCCGCCACCAAAGCCGCCACGGTTTGGATCTACGCCGGCATGGCCGTAGTGGTCGTAGGCTTCTTTCTTCTGGGGATCGCTTAGCACTTCGTAGGCTTCTTTCACCTCTTTAAAGCGCTCTTCCAGCGTTTTGTCACCCTTGGTGCGGTCTGGGTGATACTTCATCGCTAAGCGTTTGTACGCCTTCTTGATGTCGCGTTCGCTAGCGCCTTTGCTAAGGCCCAGTACTTCGTAAAAATCTCGTTTCGACATATTCTTTAAGTGTTTATTGAAAGACACACGGGCGCAGCTTGCGCAACGCCCGTTTTAGATCATCTAAGAAGCGTTACGACTTATTTTTTGTCGTCTTTAACTTCTTCGAACTCAGCGTCAACAACGTCGTCTTGTTGCGCTTGGCCAGCATCTTGCGCTGCGCCTTCAGCACCTTGTGCTGCTTGCGCTTGCTGCTGGGCTACTTCCATCAGCTTTTGCGAAGCTTCAATCAGCGCCTGAGTCTTGGCTTCGATTTCAGCTTTGTCTTCGCCTTTAGAGGCTGCTTCCAGCTCGCTGGCTGCCGCTTCGATCTTCTCTTTGTCTTCTGCAGGCAGTGCTTCGCCAGCTTCTTCGATTTGCTTGCGAGTACCATGAACCAGCGCGTCTGCTTGGTTACGGGCTTGCGCCAGCTCTTCGAATTGCTTGTCGGCTTCAGCGTTGGCTTCGGCTTCGTTCACCATCTTGTTGATCTCGTCCTCAGACAGACCTGAAGAAGCTTGAATGGTGATCTTCTGCTCTTTGCCAGTGTCTTTATCTTTCGCAGACACGTGCAGGATGCCGTCGGCGTCCAGATCGAAGGTTACTTCGATTTGTGGCACACCACGTTGCGCAGGACGAATACCTTCCAGGTTGAACTGACCCAGCGACTTGTTATCGCCAGCGCGCTTACGCTCACCTTGCAGTACGTGTACGGTTACTGCGCTTTGGTTGTCGTCAGCGGTCGAGAATACCTGCGAGCTCTTAGTTGGGATAGTGGTGTTCTTCTCAACAACGCGAGTCATTACACCGCCCATGGTTTCGATACCCAGCGACAGCGGGGTTACGTCCAGCAGCAGTACGTCGGTCTTGTCACCAGACAGTACGCCACCTTGAATCGCAGCACCTACAGCTACCGCTTCATCCGGGTTTACGTCTTTACGGGCTTCTTTACCGAAGAAGTCAGCAACGGTCTTCTGAACCAGTGGCATACGGGTTTGACCGCCCACCAGAATCACGTCGTTTACGTCGTTTACAGACAGGTCAGCGTCTTGCAGAGCAATGCGCATTGGCTCTAGCGACTTCTGAACCAGATCTTCAACCAGTGACTCCAGCTTAGCGCGAGTCAGCTTGATGTTAAGGTGTTTAGGACCGGTAGCATCTGCAGTGATGTACGGCAGGTTCACGTCGGTCTGTTGAGCAGAAGACAGCTCGATCTTAGCTTTCTCAGCAGCTTCTTTCAGACGCTGCATGGCCAGTGGATCGTTCTTAAGGTCGAAACCTTGCTCTTTCTTGAACTCTTCTACCAAGTAGTTGATTACGCGGTTATCGAAGTCTTCACCACCCAGGTGAGTGTCACCGTTGGTTGCCAGTACTTCGAAGGTCTTCTCGCCATCTACTTCATCGATTTCGATGATAGAGATATCGAAGGTACCACCACCCAAGTCGTATACGGCAACAACGTTGTCGCCTTTAGACTGGTTAACACCGTAAGCGAATGCCGCAGCAGTTGGCTCGTTGATGATACGTTTTACGTCTAGGCCGGCGATACGGCCAGCATCTTTGGTCGCTTGACGCTGAGAGTCGTTGAAGTAAGCAGGAACGGTAATTACCGCTTCAGTCACTGCTTCGCCTAGGTAATCCTCGGCGGTTTTCTTCATTTTCTTCAGTACTTCGGCAGAGATTTGCGGTGGCGCTTTCTTCTCGCCTTTCGCTTCTACCCAAGCATCACCGTTGTCAGCGTTCACGATGTTGAATGGCATGATCTCGATGTCACGCTGAACTTCTTCGTCAGTGAAACGACGACCGATCAGACGCTTAATCGCGAACAGAGTGTTAGTTGGGTTGGTAACAGCCTGACGTTTCGCCGGTTGACCTACCAAGGTTTCGCCGTCGTCGGTGAAAGCAATAATAGAAGGAGTGGTGCGATCACCCTCGGCATTTTCAATCACTTTAGGGGTGTCGCCGTCTAGGATGGCCACACAAGAGTTAGTGGTTCCAAGGTCGATACCAATAATCTTACCCATGGGAATTTCTCCGATTACGTTCTAGTAAAAATCTGCGTTGATTCTAAAGTGGGGCCAGCAAAATGCTTTTCAAGGGAAAATTCAAAAAAAATTCGCGAAAGCCCGAAATCACTGGGCTCGTCCCTGCTACCAAGGCTCAACAAGCGGATTACAGTTCGATGACAATTACCCCTTTAGATCAATAAATCAGTGTTTCCGACTGGATTTATTATTACCTATCGGTATATTAATCCGCTTCTTATAACGATTGCGGCATTTTCGCCTAAAAAACAATCAGAAAGAGAGAAGAAGGGAAGTATGAATTCTACTAACAAAATGAGTCTTACTCATCGAATCCTGATCAGCATGGTCGCTGGTATCGCAATGGGTGTACTACTACAAACCTTTGCGGCAGATTCACAGTTCGTCCAAGACTACATCATCAATGGTCTGTTCAACATTGTAGGTACAGTGTTTGTATCCAGCTTACGCATGCTGGTAGTGCCATTGGTATTTGTCTCCTTGGTATGTGGTGTTGCCTCTATGCAAGACACTGCACGCTTGGGACGCCTGGGCGGTAAGACCGTAGCGCTATACTTAGCCACCACCGCTATCGCTATCTCCATCGCCATGGCCGTTGCCCTGCTGATCAAGCCAGGTGCCGGTATGGAACTGGTAAGCGACGCCGAGTTCGTTGCCAACGAAGCACCTTCATTGGCACAGGTGATCATCGACATGTTCCCCACCAACCCAATTGCCTCAATGGCAAGCGGTAACATGTTGCAGATCATCGTATTTGCTCTGCTGTTTGGTCTGTCTATCGCCATTGCCGGCGAGCCGGGCCAACGCATTGCCAGCATGTTTGAAGACTTCAACGTCGTCATCATGAAGCTGGTTACCCTGCTGATGAATATCGCCCCTTACGGTGTATTCGCGCTACTAAGCAAGCTGTTCTACGAGATTGGCTTTGACGCTATCTACAGCCTGTTCGGCTACTTTATGGTGGTCCTGGCGGTATTGATTATCCAAGCTGCCGTGGTGTACCCAGTACTGCTGAAGCTACTATCTGGCCTAAACCCGCTTATCTTCGTTAAGAAGATGCGTGAAGCCTTTGTGTTTGCCTTCAGTACTGCATCGTCTAACGCCACCATTCCTGTAACGCTGGAAACCGCTACCCACAAGCTGGGTGTGCGTAACTCAACTGCATCGTTCACAGTACCGCTAGGCGCTACCATTAATATGGACGGCACCTCGATTATGCAGGGTGTGGCAACCATCTTTATCGCCACCGTTTATGGCTTCGACCTAAGTGCTGGCCAGCTGCTCACCGTTATCCTGACTGCCACTCTGGCGTCAGTGGGCACTGCAGGTGTACCGGGTGTGGGCCTGATTACCTTGGCGATGGTACTGACTCAGGTTGGCCTGCCAGTTGAAGGTATTGCCCTGATTATCGGTGTAGACCGTCTGCTGGATATGGTGCGTACCGCAGTAAACATCACCGGCGACAGCATGGTGACAGTAGCGGTAGCTAAATCAGAGGGCGACCTGAACATTGCCACCTACAACGACCCAGAAGCGGGCCTTAAAGATGAAGAAGTTCATCTGCCCCATGGCGAGAGCACTAAAGCCCGTGTAGGCGGCTCTCAGCTTGCTTAATTAACTCGCTTGTAGAGATATAAAAGCCAGCACCTTGGGTGCTGGCTTTTTCTTTTATACGTCATTCTTAATAAGAACAAACATACACATTAAAGAGCCGACATTTAACTTAGCTATATAAAGTAGCAGCGAACTTTATAGCAAGACAAAGAAACCAACCATTTCCCCAAACAATATATCAACCTATCAATTTCATAATTTGATTGGTTTTTATCATCACCGCTTATTCACCACTGTCCTCAACGCTCTTCTCAGCATGCTCTTGAGCTAGACGCTCCTACGCAGCCAACCAGCAGCCCACTAGCAGCCATAGCCACAACCACACTAAGGCAACAGCCACAAACGGAAAATAGTCTTGGTAAATTGAAGTTACAAAAGAGATAAACAGTGCTTATAGAATAAGCAGGTAGGATAGTCACTCGATTATATTTACGACAGGGTCAGCGATCAATATTTACACAAGATAATTAGTTAATCAGCCATCACATTAATAAAGCAAAGCGAAATATTATAGGAGTTATAAGGAGCGACTACGTGGCAGGATAAAACAGCAACCACTGCGATTAATTTAACCAATAACAACGATAGTGCTGTTTAATTGTTCACATCAAGGATGGCCACCATGTTAAAAAACCTATATTGCTATGCGCTGTACTTCTTGCTCGCTAGCATCTTAGCGGGGTGTGGCGGTAGCTCCACCACCGACCCACGCGAGCAAGTCAAACCGACCCCGGTCATTACCGTGGTCGGTAACAACTATGTCTATGTCGGTGAGATCGCGAGCTTTTCGGCTGCTAACTCGTCGTCGGAAAACGGCTCCATAGTCGGCTACCTGTGGACCCTCGATGGAAAGCAGTTCCGCTCCCCCACCCTCGACTACACCTTTACAACCGCAGGCAGCTATACCATTAGCCTACAGGTGGAAGATCGCAGCGGCGAGAAGGCCAGCACCGCGATTACCTTTCATGTGCTTGATGGCAGCCAGCAAAACCTGCCGCCCACCGCCAGCATCACCGCCAGTGCAAGCACCGTCTTGGTCAATCAAGTGCTGACCCTCAACGCAGAGCAGTCGTTTGACCCCGATGGCGAGATTGCCAGCTACCGCTGGGAAGTACTCAACGATGAGCAAGCCTCCAAGCAAGGCGTAGAAGCCAGCTTCAGCTTCACAACGACTGGCAGCAAAACCATTGAGCTCACCGTCACCGACAATGAAGGGCTGGAAGGGCGTGCCCAAGTGGTTGTCCAAGTACTCGATGAAAACCAGCCGCTACCACCGACCGCGGTTATCGACGCGCCAGTGCGCGAAGCACTCGCAGGGCAAACACTCAGTTTCAACGCCAGTGCCTCCAGCTCGCCAAACGGTGATATCGTCAAATACCAGTGGTTTACCCTACCCGCTTGCTTCGAAGATACCTGTCCACCGGTAGGCCCCACCTTGGTGGGCGAATCGGCCACACTGGCTCACAGCTTTATCAGCGAAGGGGTGTTCGAGCTTAGCCTTACCATTACCGACAGCGCCGGCGAGAGTGCCCAAGATTCAGTGCTGATCACCATCAATCCGGTCGAGGGCGGCACAGTCACCGCCAAGATAAGCCCCGACGGCACTCAGCAAGTAAACCAAGGAACCCAGCTTAGCTTTAGCGCAGCAGGTTCTAGTAGCGATGCTAGCGTAATTGTCAGCTACCGTTGGAGCCTGTTAACCGCCAATGGTGGTGTCCAGCAGCTCGGCACCGGTCAGCAAGTCACCCACCGCTTCACTACTCAAGGCAGCTTTAGCCTGCGCCTGCAGGTTGAAGACTACCAAGGCAACACCGACGAGGCCTTTGTCGCCATCGAGGTCACTGCCGCGCCGCCGGTTAACCAAGCACCGGTTGCTCAGATCTCCCCAGCGGCCGAGCAACAGGTCGAGCAAGGCGAGCAGCTGAGCTTTGATGGCAGCAGCTCCTATGACCCAGACGGCGACAGCCTCAGCTATCTGTGGAGCAATGGCGCCACCACCGCCTCAGTGACTCTGTCGTTCGATACAGTCGGCGCCGAGCAGGTTTGTCTGGTGGTCAACGACGGTCAACTAGCAAGTCCTGAGGTGTGCGTCACGGTTACCGTAAAGGCCAAACCGGATACCTCTATCAGCATTTACTACAAGGGGGATTTCTCGACCATATACCTTTGGAGCCCAGGCCCACCTACTGAACTTTACACCGGTTCGTGGCCAGGTGACGTTATGCAAGACATGGGGGGTTACAAGCAATATGCTTTGGGCCAACATGTCCCAGACGACCTGATGGTTATCTTTGGCGGAGCCGCAGGCCAGACCGATGATCTACGCTTCGACCCGACCAAGCCTTGTTTCTACAATAACGCTTGGCATCCCAAGGAAGTCTGTACCGATGGCGAAAACCCCGTCGAGCCTCCACCGGTGGGCGGCACCAGCGAAACGCTGGGCGCGGTATACAGCCAAGATGCCACCACCTTCTCGATTTGGTCGCCGGATCACAGCAACGTAACGGTCACCGTCGACGGCCAAGACTACTCGATGGCCAAGGTTAACAACTTCGCCGGCTACAGCGATGTCTATCAAACCGTGGTGTCTGGCGATCTGCACCTCGCCGAGTACACCTTCAAGATTAACGGCGTGCCAGTGCGCGACCCTTACGGCAAGATGGTCCGCCCCGGCACCGGTATCTATGAAGCGACCAACATCGTGATGGATATGTCACGGCTGCAACCGGAAGGTGGCTGGACCACTCGCCCAGCGCTTATCAACCGCACCGATGCGATTATCTACGAGGTACATGTTCGCGACTTCACCATCCACCAGAGCTCAGGGGTGAGCCCGCAAAACCGTGGTAAGTACTTAGGCATGGTTGAGTCTGGCACCCGTCACAATGGCGTTGCTACCGGCATCGACCACCTCATCGATCTGGGTGTCACCCACGTTCAGCTACTGCCGGTGTACGACTTCGCCACCTGCGATGGCCTGCCCGACAGCGACCCTTGCTACAACTGGGGCTACGATCCGCGCAACTACAACGTGCCGGAAGAGCGCTACGCCCAAGATATGTACGACTACGAGCAACGGGTGATCGAGTTCAAGACCATGGTCAACGAGTTTCACAAAGCGGGCATTCGGGTGATTATGGATGTGGTCTACAACCACACCTACGACAACGAGATGTTCGAGAATATCTCTAACCGTTACTTCACCCCCACCGATTTGAGTGGCACCGGCAACTCCATCGATGCCGACGTACCGATGGTGAGTCGACTGATCCAAGACTCGCTGGAGTACTGGGTAGATGAGTACGGTATCGACGGCTTCCGCTTCGACCTGATTGGCATCTTCTCCTACAGCGAAGTGGCCAAGTGGGGCGAGCACCTCAACCAGCGCTTCCCCGATCGCAATCTGCTGCTCTACGGTGAGCCGTGGAATGGCTACGCCACCGATCCTAAGGTCAACCAGCGGGTACGCTATGGCACCACCCACCACCTGGCCAATGCCCATGTCGGTGTATTTAACGGCGCCTACCGCGAAGCGATGAAGGACCAAAACGACAAGCCCGATTGTGGCTGGATGTGTAACAACATGGACGCCTGGAAGGTCGACGGCGGCTGGGCCATCTTCGATGGTATGAAGGGCTCGCCGAAGACCCCGGGAGTACATGAAGGCGAATGGGGACGCTTGTTCACCGTGGCCCCAGAGCAGAGCATCAACTACATCTCGGCCCACGATAACTTTGGCCTCTGGGACAAGGCCTATATCAGCCAAGCGTCGAACGTCAGTCAGGCGAGTAGCCATCAGGTAATGGGCTTCACCCCGCCATCGAACCTGAGCTACGCCAAACGCATCGTCGATTTTGCCACCGGTATGGTGCTCACCAGCCAAGGTATCCCGTTCTTACACGCCGGCGACGAGTTCCTGCGCACCAAGACCGAGAACGGCAATATCAGCAACGCCAGTGCTTGGCGCTATGGCCAGTATGCCGGTACCCACAATACCTACAACTCGCCGGATAGCTTTAACGCCATCAACTGGCAGTGGAAGGTCGACAACAAGGCCACGCTGGATTATTCCAAGGCACTGATTGCGCTGCGTAATCAACATGCCGGACTGCGTATGACCAGCAACAGCGACATCGAACGCTACCTAAGCCAGCAGCTGTTGAATAACGGCCACGTCATCACCGGTCATATCACCGACCCACGGGATAGCCACCAGCTGTTTGTGGTGTTTAATAACAGCAACAACTTCAGTGTTAACTTGCCAGCAGGCTCCTGGACCAAGGTGGTAGATGCCAGTGGCGCGACCAACCAAGGTGGTCTGTCTGGCTCGGTGCAGGTTGAAGGCACTGCCGTGACCGTCTTTTCACAACCCAGATAAACGATAGCGTGGAGTAAGTAAAAAAAACGCTGCCATTTGGCAGCGTTTTTTATTGAAGAAGGATTACTTGAGCCCGCGAATGCTGACTTCTAAGTCGTTAAGAATGCCATCTTCCAGCGAGTAAACGAAACCATGTACCGAAAGCTGTTGTCCTGCCTTCCAAGCGTTTTTCACGATAGTGGTATTGGCCACGTTGTGTACTTGTTCAATCACATTCAGCTCGACTAGGCGATCAATGCGCTTGGCCTTGTCTTCAATGCCATCCAGCTCATTCTTGTTCATCCGGATGACATCTTTAATGTGGCGAAGCCAGTTATCAATCAGGCCATACTCGGCGCCTTCAAGGGCAGCAATCACACCGCCACAACCGTAGTGGCCAGTTACCATAATATGTTTAACCTTGAGCACCTCTACCGCGTACTGGATCACTGACAAGCAGTTCAGGTCACTGTGTACTACTACGTTGGCGATGTTACGGTGTACGAAGACTTCGCCCGGGGCAAGGCCCGCGATCTGGTTAGCGGGAACACGGCTGTCGGAGCAGCCAATCCAAAGATATTCAGGGGCCTGTTGCTGAGAAAGCTCATGGAAAAAATCGGGGGATTGCTCCTTAATCTTTGCTGCCCACTGCCGGTTATTTTTGAGAAGTTGGGTAAGTTCAGGCATACGTCTCCTTTTGATACGACGAAGAGGGCTAATCGAGCTCCTCTGCGTCAAAAGGCAGAGCTACTTGCTCCGCAATTATAGAATTCTGTTGTGCTGCCAGCGCTGCCCTCTGCTGACGAATAAATCGCAGTTTACGCTGTTTTGTGAGACGCAATATATTTTGTTGTTGAACAATAGACAAGTTTTGCCAGTGGAATCGCTCATCTCTTGTACGAAAACAGCCCAAACACAGCCCCCGGTTATTTGACTGGCAAATACCGCGACAAGGGTTGGGAATGGCAAAGAATTCGAGCTGCTCCATGCTTTCACCATAGTGGTGACGAGCCCGAGGTGCAAGCTACAGCCGCGCTCATCAGCTGTAGCCTGTAAGCCGCTTAGGCGTAAAGGCTCTGGTAGAGGCCGTGTTGTTCAAGCAGGGCTTTGTGAGTGCCACGCTGGGCGACCTTGCCGTCATCCAGCACATACACTTCATCGGCTTGCAGAATGGCCGATTGGCGATGCGCCACAATGATCACCGTGCGCCCAGCCAAGAAGGGCTGCATCGCTTGATGCACCGCCTGTTCGGTGGCCATATCCAGCGCCGAGGTGGCTTCGTCCATAATCACCAGCTTGGGGGCGCCCAGTAGCATGCGCGCTATCGCCAAGCGCTGGCGTTGCCCGCCGGATAAGCGCAGGCCAGAGCGCCCCAGTGGGGTATCCAGGCCCTGCTCCCACTGCGCAACCACATCCGCCAGCTGGGCGGTATTGAGCACCTCCCACAGCTGTTGGTCACTGTAGTACTCACCTAGGCACAAGTTCTCGCGCAGGCTGGTGTTGAAGATGCTCGGATGCTGCAGCACCACCGCAACCTGGTCGCGTAAACGTCGGTAACCATATTGCTCGATGGGCTGGCCATTGACAGCCAGCTCGCCCCGCTGCTTGCGATACAGCCCCAGCAACACCTGAAGCAGGGTGGACTTGCCGCCGCCAGAAGTACCCACCAACGCGATCCGCTTGCCCGCCTGAATATCGATATCTAAACCATTGAGGATAGCGCGCTCATCATCGTAGCCAAAGTGCAGGTCGCGGCAGCGAATAGCGATGGCCTCGCAAGCTGGGCCGTTGTCTACCACTGCAGAATCTGGCACTGCATCTTCTTCAAGCTCGGGCATCTGCAGCAGCTGGTTGATGCGAGCAATCGCCGCCTTGGCGCCAAACCAACCGTATTGCATGTTCAGCAGCTCCTGTACCGGCGTCAACATAAACCACAGGTAGCCAAACACCGCGAAGATCTCGCCAATACTCAGGTCGCTGAGCAATACCATCAACATCGCCACCATGCGGAACAGCTCAAAGCCGAGCAAAAACACCAAAAACGATAAGCGGCTGGCTGCTTCAGACTGCCACGCAAAACGATCGGCATCTTGTCGGACCCCCTCTGCATGTGCTTTTAGCTGGCTTAGAAAGTGCCGTTCGCGGTTGGCAATACGCAGTTGATAGAGGCCATCTAACACCTCCACCAAGCTCTGCTGAAAACGCTCAAAGCTTTGGTTTTCGCGCTGCTTAAGGCCCTGTACCCGGCTGCCAACTTTGCGCGAGGCATAGATGACCAGTGGGTTGACCAGCAAGATAAACATGCCCAGAAAAGTATCGATATACAGCAGGATCAGCGCAGTGCCCACCACCGTCAGCAAGGCCACCAGCAAACGGCTCAAGCTATCACCAATAAAGCGGTCGATGGTCTCCACATCTGTCACCAACTTAGAAGACAGCCCGCCACTGCCGCTGTGCTGGTAGTCCTGCATGGTAATGCGGGTGAGCTTTTCCAACAGCTGCTTGCGTAGGTCGCAAGTTAAGGTTTTTGCCACCAAGGTAAACTGACGGCTCTGCCAGATATTGAGCGCCTGACTGATGCAGCGCAGCACCACCACTATCACAAAGACGCTAACGATGTAGCCGGTGGGTTGCTGCCATGACGCAGGCAGTAGCCCTTGCAATGCCGCCAGCCCGGCAGCGGGTTGGTCTAAAAGCACCTCGTCCACCAGCATGGGCATCAGCATCGGTAGCGGTACGCTGATAAGCGTTGCCAGTAGTGCAATCACATTGGCGAGAACCAAGCGCCTGCGATGTTGTAAGACCTGCCGAAACAGCGAACGGGGAGAGATAAGTGAAGCAGTATGGGTAGTCACGAAATTAACCTGAAGATAAACAGCAAAGCTCTCAGCGACGCTGAGAGCTTAGTTATAGGGCTAGGGCCCTTAAGCCCCAGAACTTGCAGGGCCTAGAAGACGTAGTCGAGTTCAACCCCCCAGTTGCGGCCTGTCTCAGTGCGACGATCCAACCCTTGGTCATTGGCAGCCTTGCCTTCCAAGTTGTTGTACAACCAGTACTTCTTGTCGAAGGCATTAAACAGACCGGCACGTACCACCAGCTCTGGCTGCACCCGGTAGTAAGCAGTCAGGTCGACCACGGCATAGCCCGGCGCTTTGATATTGTCAGGATCGCTCCAGTCGCTGCCCTCTTTGCTGGCGGCCATGGTCACCGCCAGTTTACCGCCGTAGCGCTCGTCGGAGGCGTCATAGCCCAGCGCGGCGTAAGCGCTTAGCGGCGCGACGCTGTCGAGGGCATCGCCCTGCTCTTTGTCTTCACCCTTGGCGTAGGCCAGGTTAAAGCTGGAGTAGAGCCCGCGCGGCGCGCCCAATAGCTGGTCCCAGGCCAAGTCGTAGCTCAGCTCGACACCATAGATCTCGGCGCTGGCGACGTTCTCGTTGCGGTAGATCTCGCGGCCATCTTCACTCTCGCCCAAGTAGCGCTGCTCGATAAAGTTCTTGTAGTCGTTGTAGAAACCCACCAGCTCCAGACGGCTAAAGTGGTTGTTAAAGCGCAGGCCCGCCTCATAGGCAATGCTCTCTTCTGGCTTAAGATCCGGGTTAGACTCAATCACCGCCCCCATGTCGTAGGCGTAGTACAAGTCGTACAGGGTCGGCGCCTTAAAGCCCTGACTCACCTGAGCAAAGGTGCTGATGGCATCGTCCCAGTGATACACCACCCCGGCGCGGCCGGTCAGTTTGTCATTGCTCGATTTTTGGTAATCGTTATGCCCTTTCGGGTCGGAGCTGAAGTTGTCGTAACGCAGGCCAAGGCTAAGCACCAAGCGCTCATCCATATAAAAGCCTTGGTTTTGCACATACAGGCCCCACGTATCGGAGTCAGCATTCGGCACCTCCGGGGTGGCGTCTTCGCTATATCCCCGGTCGATATAGATATTGTTGTAGTCCAGCTCGAAACGGTTGTTCTGGTAGCTCAGGCCATACACCAGCTCTTGATAGCTGGAGCCCAACGCAAAGGCCTTGTCGAACTGGCTTTCAAACTGCCAGCTCTGGTCTTCACCGTTACGCTGGCGGTTTCGATAGTCATAGAACGGCGTGTGGTCGAAGTTGTTGTGCTTGCTGTGGCTCTGCTGGTAGCTCAGCTGCCAATCCATGCTATCAAAGGCGCTCAAGTCAGCCTGCCATTGGTGCTCAACGCTATAGCGCTGACGGCGGTCTTGGTCTTCGGCGCTATTACGGGTGTAAACAAAGCCCGGCATGATCTCGTAGCCATCGTTGCTGAGGATCTGCCCTTCACTGTCGCGCTCAAAGTACTCGGCGGTCACACCAAAGCGGTGGGCGTCAGAGGCTTGATAGAACAGCTTGGCTAACAGGTTGTTGGAGCGAATCGAAAACGGGTCAGCCGCGCCGCGATCGCGCCCGCTAATATCTGCGCCGCTGCCATGGGTTTGTTGCTCATTGCCGTCACGGTGGGTGAAGATCATCAGGCTTTCCCAATCCCCCGAGCGGTTGGCAAAACTCAGCGTGGTTTTGTAGCTATCATCAGCGCTGGCGTAACCGGCCTTCACCCCGAGGTGAGTATCGTCGCCTTCATCCAGTAAATCGGCAGGATTCTTGGTGCGCATCAATACCGCGCCACCCAAGGCATCGCTGCCGTACAGGCTGGAGACCGGCCCCTTGTTAATCTCAATGCTTTGCAGGGTATCGATCTCGATGTTGCCTTGGAACTTGCGCATCTGGTCGGCCCCCGGGTTGTAGATCCCCGATTGCTGCACCCCATCGACGATGACCTTCACGTAGTTCTCATCGCGTCCGCGAATATTAAAGCCACTCAGACCAAAACGCCCTTGGCCCTCCATGGCCACACCGGGCTCAGATTTAAGCGCCTGTTGTAGGTCTTGTGACAGGCTGCTATCGATGTCATCGCTGTTGATGGTGGCTACCGCCGAGGCAACATCGCGCAAGGCCTGCTCGCTGCGGGTCGCCGACACCACCACTTCATCGAAGGTAAAGGTCTCGGCGGTTTGCTCTGCCTGTGCGCTGGCACAAAAAACGGCGGCAATCGCCAAGCTCAAAGGGGTTAGGTTGTTCTGTTTCACGGTCATTTTCCTGTTTTTAAGACAAACGCATCCCTGCATGCCTAATTGGAGGCTCGCAATTGGAGAGATGGAGTAGCTTGCCCGGGCCTGCCGGGCGCGTTAGGCGGTTAGGACGATTCGCTCAGCTGCTGTTTAAGCTGCTTAACGTGTCCTTCGCGCAGATGCACGATATCGAGCATCTCTTGGCCGCTTACATCGAAGGCTTGGCCAAAGCCTTTCACGTAACGTCCTTTTTGCGGTAACAAGTGGTAGAGATTGAAATCACCCAGCTGACTGAGTTGCTCAATCATCTCGCCAAACCGGGCGCGCAGCGCATCAACGCCGTTTTGCCACAAGGCCTGCTCGCGACCCACCGCTTTGGCTTGGCATTCGAAGCTCAAGCGGCGCCGGGCAAAGATATGCTTGGCAGCCGACTCATCTTCAATCATCATCAGCGACACCCGCGGGTCGACCTTGAGATTCTGGCCATGCTGGGCCAAGTCGCTGATCAAGATAAAGTAACCCTGCTCCGAGTAAGCAAAGGGGCTGTAGCTCACGCAAGGGTTGCCTTGCTTATCCACCGAGGCTAGCTGCAAGGTTTGTTGGGCATCGCGAAACTCGCGAATTTCCGGCCCCAGGCGCGATTGCAAACGCGCTTGCTTGTCGTCCATTTAACTCAGTTCCTGTTTTAGTTGTTGGAATAACGCTATCTGTTCCGGGAATAATTTGCGCTGCTTATCACGCCCCAGATAGACCTTAAACACACAGTGGCCGCTGCTATCAAAAAAGCCCATATAGTGGCTTTCCATCTTCATAAAGGGCTTGCTTACCAAGGCGATATGGGTCACCAAGTCCAGGCGCAGGTGGCCATGTAACTCGCCTTCCTTGCCCATTAGATTGTAGTAACCACGGGCCAGTTTCCCTTTGGGAAAGGGCGCTTTAAATTCAAAGATAGACGCCCCTGAGTGCACGATGGTGGTGACCTTTCCCCAGCTAGGTAGCCGCTGCAAAATGGCCTCAGCGTGCTCGCCCGCCACCTCGGTGACCATCTCACTGGGCAGCGCTAACGTGACCTCGGCTTCGCTTTGCTCGAGCTGCTCGCACAAGCTACTTAAGGCGCTAAACGGCTCACTGGCCAGTCGCTCGGCAACCCTTACTCGGGTCTGTTCAATACTGTGTTGTTGGTACATCGTTACTCCTGTTATCCGGCTTGCTGCAAGGTTGCCGCGGGCTGCGCTTACAGCAGGCCAATAAGATTCTGACTTAACGTTACATTCCAGAACTGACCGGCCGTGGTCAGTGACAAATAGCCCTCGCTAAGGCTGACCAAGCCATTGGCTTGCCAGGCGCTAAATAGCGGCGAGAGCTGCTCAAACAAGCGATAGCCGGCCTGTTGGTCAAGCGCGCGCTGACTGAGTACGCCCCGATCGAAGCCCGCCTTAATGGCACCAAATAGCGCTGCATCGTGAGATGCGCGGCTTAGCATGGGAACCGCAAACTGTTGCTGCTCGACGGCCTCGATATAGCGGTCAATATCGCGACTTTGCATCATCTGCAAACCCGCCACGTTGCCGCCACCACCGGCGCCGAAGGGCAGGATCTCTGCGCTGGTCTTCGCCAGCGAGTTATAGATACTGCGCTCGCGATTGCCCGAGGCCCAATGGTTGCAGCTCAAACGGCGCTGGAAATGGCGCGCCATAAACTCAACCCCCATGGCGAACATGCCCGCCTTGGTGGCGGTGTCGGCCGGTTCGGGCAGCTTGCCTTGCTCGACCAAGGTTTGCATCGGTAGGCCCTGCATCTCTATTAGCTGATACAGGTCCATCCCATCGACGCCCACATCAAGGTAGTCCTGCAGATCCTGCAGCCATACCTGCTCATCTTGGTGAGGTAGCCCATAAAGCAAATCCACCACAATCGGCGCAGCCTGATAGGCGCGATAGCTCTGTAAGCGCTCAACAACGACCTCGCGGTCGTCCAAGCGCTTGGCACTGCGCCGCACTTGGGTGTTAAAGCTCTGTACCCCAAAGGAGAAGCGGTTAAAGCCTCCCTCCAGCGCCGCCTCGAACTTGTCGGCGCCAAAGCGGTTAACCCGGCCTTCAAGGGTGATTTCACAATCCGGCGTCAGCGGGAATAGCTCACGGATAGTTTTACCTAACTGGGTGAGTTGTTCAGCGCTTAAGTCGGTAGGCGTTCCCCCACCGATATAGACCGCCTGAAACGGGGCCGCCTCAGTCCAGGGCATGGCCGCCTTCCAGCGTAGCTCGCTCATCAAGGCGTCAAAATAGCGCGCCATCAATGCCTTGCTGGAGGCATATTGGAAGAAGTTGCAGTAGCTGCAGCGCACCCGGCAAAACGGGATATGCACGTATAAGCAGCGCGGCCGGCCACTGGCCGCACCGTTTAGCGCGTTTGTTAAGCTAGATTGCACCTTGTCCGCAGCAACCATGGCACTGCGGCCTCCGGCATGGGCAGCTCTCTTTTTGCTAAAGGCATAGCGCAGGGGATCGGGCGTACTACGCCCAACCAGGGCCTCATCACCGATATCTATCTGTAATTCCATAACCTAGTGGAACATCACTCTTGTTCAAAACTCGCGACAGATCCTATACCAATAAAACTCATTTGCAAATGATAATTGATCTCATTCCCATTCTCATGAATAATGTAAGCAGTTGTTTTACTTTGATTGCTTGAGAATACCTTTTGGACTCGCGACGTTATTTCGCCTGTGGGCTGCTGTCTTTAAGCCTGCACAGCCTGCTCTACTCACAACACCCCGAAGCCCTCGAGCTGGCAGTGGGTGAGCAGGGCCAGTCAGCAAGCGTTAGCGTTCAGTTGATGGCCAGTGCGCCCACTCCAGCACCAATGCCAGAGCCGACGCCTGAACCAGAGCCAATGCCTGAACCAGAGCCAATGCCTGAACCAGAGCCAATGCCTGAACCTGAGCCAATGCCTGAACCAGAGCCAACGCCTGAGCCAGAGCCAATGCCAATGCCTGAGCCAACGCCGGAACCTGAGCCAGAGCCGACGCCTGAACCTGCAGAGCCGCCAACCGCGCCTGCGCCCAAACAAGCCAGTGATAGTGCCCAACAGCTACCAGCCTTGGTCGCCCAGCCCCAGTTTCGGGTTAAACCCAGCCCTATCGCTTATCCACGCTTAGCCCGCCGTCAGGCCCTGCAGGGCGAAGTGTTGGTAGAGGTTTGGCTCGACAAGCATGGCAAACAACTTAAGCGCGAGCTGCTGCAATCCTCTGGCCACGACATCTTGGATCAGGCCGCGCTAAAGGCCATCGCCAAGTGGCGTTTTGCCCAACATCAGATCGACGGTCAGCCCTGGGCTCACCGCGTTCGTATCCCCGTTCGTTTTAATTTGGATTAACACCATGCCAAGCCTCGAAACCCTGCATAGCCAACTCGGTCTGATGACCTGGCCACTTAGCCTGCTGTCACTACTCACCGTGATGCTATTGCTGGAGCGAAGTCTATATATCCTGCTCAATAGTCGGCTGCGCTGCGCCAGCACGATTCGTCAGCTCTACCAGCTGGCTCCTTCTCGCCAACACGATCTCAGCCAACTGGCCGAGCAGTGGTATCAGCAGCGCAATATGCTCAAGCAAGCCTTGGGCATGCTGCTAAACCATCGCTACCTTTGTAAAAGTCTGCGCGAAGAAACCGCGCAGATTTGGCTGGCCGAGAAGCGCCGACAGCTCGGTGCCGGGGTGCGGGTGCTGGGGATTATTGGCGTGATCAGCCCGTTGATTGGCCTACTCGGTACAGTACTTGGCTTGATTGCCATGTTTAATGGCTTGGCGGAGCAAGGCGGCAACGTCGACGCAGCCAGCTTGGCCGACGGCCTGGGTCTGGCGATGGGCACCACCGCCGCCGGTTTGATGATCGCCCTGCCAGCAATTGTTGGTGCTCAAGCTTGCAACCTGTGGGCAGAGAGCTGCAGCGCCAAGCTAGAGCACGCGCTTAACCACGCTAACCTCTATCTGGAAGGCATCGATCTTAATCGCCTGTCTTGTGAACAGGAGTGCCCCCAGCAGCAGAGCTGCTGTAGCGACAGCGCAGAGAAGCACACGTCGGGAACCGCTCATAACCCACTCAGCGAGGAAACCGCATGATCCGCGCCAGCAATGCGGTGGCTCCGAGCATGCAGCCCGACCTCACCCCTCTGCTCGATATCATCTTTATCGTGATGGTGTTCCTGCTGATGAGCGTTGGCGTGCACCTGCAAACCCTTGAGATCGAGGTACCCAGTACCGACAACAGCTCAGCACTGGACACCCCACCGCCCGAGACGCTAACCCTAAGCCTGGCCGCCGAGCCGCCCTATTGGGCAATCAACGCAGACAGCTACGCCAGCTGGGACAGCTTTCAAAACGCGCTGCTAGCGCAACTCCAAGTCGATAGCAGCCTACCGGTGGTCATCGCCGCCGATAAACGCACCCAAGTCGAACAAATGATGCAACTGCTGGCACTGCTGCAAACCCAGCAAGTCAGTGCCACTCAGATAGTAATGGAACAACACCCATGACCAAGCGAACCTTTTCCGCGCTGGCGCTGCTGGCCAGCCTGACCCTTCCCGCTTTAGCCAGCGCCGACAACACTGAGCTCACCAGCATAAACGCTGAGCCACTGCGGCTAATTAGCGTGGGCGCCAATGTGACAGAGCTACTGTTCGCCTTACAGGCAGACGAGAGTGTGGTGGCCATCGACAGCACCAGTCGCCACTACGATCCTCAGGGCAGTGTTCCTCAAGTCGGCTACCACCGCCAACTCTCCAGCGAAGGCCTGCTCGCACTCGCCCCCAGCCACCTTATTGGCAGCGACGAAATGGGGCCCGATACTACCCTACGTCAGCTTAAAGCCAGTGGCGTTGAGGTGGTACAGCTGGTCAAGGGCGATAAGCAGGCGCAGCTGTTTGCCCGCATCGACCAGCTCGCCACACTCACTCAGCGGCAGCCACAAGCAGAGCAGCTTAAACAGCAGCTAGCGCGGCAGATCACTGAACTGGCGCAGCAACGCGACAGCCTGCACAGCCAACCCGCCGTGCTATTCCTAATGCTAAGTGAAGGGCGCAGCCCCAACGTTGCGGGCAGCAACACCCCGGTGGATACCATTATTGCGCTGGCCGGAGGCCACAACCCGGCACGCCAACACTTTAGCTCTTACAAAGCCCTGTCAATCGAAGCCATTGTTGAGCAGCAGCCACAGTATCTGCTGGTCGCCGAGCGCACCGTCAATAGCTACGGCGGAGTCGAACAGATCCTTGCCAAACACCCACTGCTGGCGGCGACCCCAGCCGGCGCACGCGGTCAGATTATCTCGGTGCCAAGCCACGCGCTGATCGGCGATGTAGGGCCCGCCAGTCTTGCGCTAGCCAGCACGCTCAGCCAGCGCTTCCACAAGGACGCCTACTAAGATGCTACTGCAAGCTCACTCGCCGCGCGGCCTCGGCAGCCTATTGCTGATGTGTGCCTTGGGTTTATATCTCGCGCTGGTTGCCTCGATAAGTCTGGGGCCGATGGATATCAGCTTTAGCGACAGCATGCGTGCCCTGCTGCCCAAGCAGTCCTTTTTGCCCAGCGAGCTGGCGCCGCATATCGAGGTAATCATCCGCCAAGTGCGCCTGCCGCGCACCCTGCTGGCCATTGCCATAGGCGCGATTCTGGCCTTGTGTGGCACGGTGATGCAGAGTCTGTTTCGCAACCCCTTGGCCGATCCCGGCATCATCGGCGTGTCGGCCGGTGCCTCGCTAGGAGCCGCCTTGTCCATCGTGCTGTTTGGCTCGTTGGCGCAGCACTATCCCGAGGTGCTGTTATTTGCCACCGTGCCGGTGTGCGCCTTTATCGGGGGCGCCCTTACCACGGTACTGGTGTACCGCTTGGGCAGTGGCCCCAACGGCACCTCGGTCACCATGATGCTATTGGCGGGGGTGGCGCTAAGTGCGCTTGCCGGAGCCGGATTGGGCCTGCTCAACTACTATGCCGACGACCAAGCACTGCGCGACCTATCGCTATGGACCATGGGCTCATTGGCGGGAGCCAGCTGGCCGGGCTTGGCGCTGGCTTACGCCTCCTTGCTGGTTCTCGGAGTACTGTTCTACCGCCATGCGAAATCGCTCAATGCCCTGCTATTGGGAGAGGCTGAAGCCCGTCACTTGGGCGTTAATGTGCAGAGTCTAAAACGCTTTTGCATCCTACTGACCGCCGCTGGCGTGGGGATCTGTGTCGCCCTCTCCGGCATGATTGGCTTTGTTGGCCTAATCGTTCCCCACCTTGGGCGAATGCTCTGTGGCCCCAACCACCAGCGCTTACTGCCTCTGGCGGCACTGTTGGGTGCGCTGTTACTGCTGTTAGCCGATATGGGCGCACGCACCCTTATTGCCCCATTGGATATGCCAGTGGGTATTGTCACCGCCATCCTCGGGGCCCCCTTCTTTATCGTGCTGCTGATTAAACAACGGGGCAGGATCTCATGAGTATCGCCATTCAAACCCACCAACTCAGCGTAAGTATTGGCAGCAAGCAGTTGCTTAAGCCCACCTCGGTGGCCCTGCAATCCGGTCAGCTAACGGTGCTACTTGGCCCCAATGGCGCGGGGAAAAGTACCTTGCTAAAAGCGATGATTGGAGAGCTGCGCGCCAGCGGTAAGGTGGAAGTATTTGGCCAAACCCAGAAGAGCTGGCGCAGCGAGAGGCTTGCGCGCCACCTAGCGGTGCTGCCGCAAAGCAGTGAGCTGACCTTCCCGTTTAGTGTGCGCGAAGTGGTGGAGCTAGGCGCACTACCACTGAGTGTCAGCAAGCTACAGCTCGATGACATAGTAGACAAAAACTTAGCACTGACCGATGTCAGTCACCTGCAACTCCGCCCTTATCCAATGCTCTCCGGCGGCGAAAAGCAGCGGGTTCACTTTGCCCGGGTGCTTACCCAGCTAGCCCAAGCCGGTGAGCAGGCCATCTTGCTACTCGATGAGCCCACCTCAGCGCTCGACTTAGCCCACCAGCACAACACCCTCAAGCTGGCAAAACTGCAAGCCGAGCAAGGCGCTTGTGTGGTGGCGGTGATCCATGACCTGAACCTGGCCGCCCAATATGCCGACCGTATTCTGCTGTTAGAACGAGGCAACTTGGTCGCCGACGGCTCGCCCTGGGAGGTACTCAGCGAACGGCGTATTGAGGCTGTTTATGGCTATCCGATCACCGTGATGCCCCACCCCCGCGCCGATTACCCCTTGCTGGTCAGCGCGTAAATGCCCTAAAACACAAAAAGCCAGCCCCAGGGCTGGCTTTTTAAAACGTGTCGCGAGAGCGAACTTAAGCAGTGGTGTCTACCGAAGGCGCTTTCGAGATCATCACCATCGCAGGGCGAATCAAACGGCCATTTAGCTGGTAGCCTTTCTGCATAACCGCAATCACGGTGTTGGCAGCTACACCTTCAACTTCTTGCATGCCCATGGCTTGGTGCTTGGCAGGGTCGAAGGTTTCATCTTTCGGGTCAACCACTTCAACACCGAACTTCTCAACCGCGGAAATTAGGGTTTTCAGGGTCAGCTCAACGCCTTCGATCATCGGCTTAAGGTCTTGGTTGTCGTGGTCAGCGTGTTGCAGCGCCAGCTCCATGTTGTCGATAACTGGCAGCAGCTCGTTGGCGAACTTCTCCAGCGCGAACTTATGGGCTTTCTCTACGTCTTGGGCGGCGCGGCGACGGACGTTTTCCATCTCAGCTTTAGCGCGCACTACGCTGTCTTTTTGCTCTTCAACTTTGGCTTGAGCGGCAGCCAGTTGCTCAATGAGTTCGGCGATGCTGATCTCTTGCGCTTCTTCAGTTTGCTCGGTTTCAACTGACTCTTGAGCGTCAAGGTCTGCAGCAGCCGCTTGGGCTTGTTCCTCGGCAGCCTCTACGTCCGGGGTGGCTTGCTCGACTACTTGCTCTTCTTCAACCTGTGGCTTGTTCTGCTCACTGCTCATGCAGGATCTCCGTAATAAATCTGGTTAATTTCTTGGAACTTGTGCTTATTATGGGGATCAACCTCCGGCTTTCAAGGGAGGCTGGCGATAAATCTGGCTGCGGCCCGTCAGCAAGGGTTATACTCCCTGTTATCAAGAAGTAAAATCAACACCTTATGAGCAGCGCATTTAAAACCATCGGCCTGATTGGCAAACCGGATCACCGCGAGACCTGCGATACCCTCAGCACGCTTTACGCATTTCTCAAAGAGAAGGGCTACCCGATCCTGGTGGAAACCGAGAGCGCTCGCCAGCTGCCGTTTACCCCCGATGCCATCGCCAGTATTACCGAGTTGGGCGAACAGGCCGATCTCGCAGTGGTAGTTGGCGGTGATGGTCGGATGCTCGGCGCTGCGCGGGTGTTGTCGCGCTTCGACATTGCGGTAATCGGGGTTAACCGGGGCAACCTTGGTTTTCTGACCGATCTCGACCCCGACAACCTGCTGCCGCCACTGGAAGAGGTGTTAAAGGGCGAATACGTCACCGAGCACCGCTATCTGCTGGAAACCCAGGTCATCCGCCACAATGAGATCAAAAGCAGCAACAGCGCCATGAACGAGGTGGTGCTGCACCACGAACGCGTGGCCAGCTTGCTGGAGTTCGAGGTCTACATCGATGGCCACTTTATGCTCAGCCAACGTGCCGATGGCCTGATTATCTCAACCCCCACCGGCTCTACCGCCTACTCACTCTCGGCAGGCGGCCCGATTATCAGCCCAAGGCTGGACGCCCTGACGTTGGTACCGATGTTCCCCCATACCCTGACTTCACGGCCGATCGTGATCGACAGCCACAGTGAGATCCGCCTGCGTATCTCGCGCGAAAATGCCGATTTTATTCAGGTCAGCTGCGACAGCCACGTGGCGCTACCGGTACGCCCCGGCGACGAGGTGGTGATCCGCAAGCAGACCCACGCCCTGCGCCTGGTTCACCCCAAAGATTACGACTACTTTAAGGTGCTGCGTAGCAAACTGGGTTGGGGTAGCAAGCTGTTTTAAGTCGCGCCAAGTTTATTGACTAAGAAAACAGCTAAAGCTAAGTTTGCCTTATTGACTCTTCGAATAAGAGCACGGAGGCTTAGCTATGACGAGAGCACCAACTACCCTTGCCGAAACAGGAAAAATAGCCAGCTTATTCAGCAAAGTTCCGCAAAATACCCAGGTTGATCTTCAGTTTACCAACGCCAGTAAATCCCGCCTCAGATGCAAGTTGCTGGGCTATGGGGTGAACCAAATGGTAATCCTACAAGTTCCGCAGCAGGCCAAGGTACGCTTTAAAGACCTGTTTGTGGAAGGGACTGGCATGGTGGCACGAACCATTGCCGAGAGCACCGCAGGCCAGTGCCTGGCGTTTCGCTCAGTAGTACTTCATCTTATCTACAAACCCACGCTGATCCTGTTTATTAGCTATCCCAAGCAGCTACAGATCATCGATCTCCGTCATCAGCAGCGTTTTATCACCGAAGCACCGTGTACCCTCACTACCCTTGCCGATGAGAAGTCGAGTGAGCGCGCGCCAGCCACGCTGCAAGGCTTACTGACCGACTACTCTGAGAAAGGCTGCCGCATCAAGCTGGAAGGCGCTAGCGAAGAGATTGGCAACCTCAAAGATCACTCACTGATCGTGAGCTTCGATAACCAGCAAGCCGGTGATAGCGACAAGCCTGAAAAGAGCTTTGTCTGCAGCGTGATCAATCAAACCATAGACGGCCATGGCCTGACCTTCCTCGGGTGCAAACTAGCAGAGGGGGAAACAGTTCCTTTGCAGGGCTCACCCCACGTTGAACTAAGCGATACAGCCGTCCAATAAGCGGCACAGCTCATCAACCTGCTGCGCCAAGGTATAGTGCATAAAGCCCAACCTTAGCACGCCTGGCTGCGGCGCAAGGCCCCACTGCTCCAACAGAGCCGGCGCATAGAAATGCCCGGCGCCGCAGTACACACCTTGCTCGCCCAACTGTTTGGCCAACTGATAGGGGGAATACTGTGGGTGGCTAAGTGCAAAGGTGGGAGTGCGCAAGGCGCTATCGGCCAGCGGCAAGCCATAAAGCTGCCACTGTGGGCGCGCTTGTAACCAGCGGATAAAGCGCTCGCTTAAGCCCTGTTCGTGGGCACTAAACTGGGCATAGCTATCCACTAAGCGGGCACGCAGTCCTGCATCGCGCTCTCCCCACTGTGCTAAATAGTCAATCGCGGCGCTCATCCCCGCGATCGCTGCAAAGCTCTGGGTGCCGGTTTCAAAACGCCCCGGGCCTAGATTAGTAGCGGCACTCACCCGATACGCCTCCAACTCGCTGAGCCAAGGCTCGGCCAAGTAGGCAAAGCCCAGATGCGGCCCGCAGAACTTATAGGCCGATCCAAACACCACGGCGCAGTCCAGCGCTTGTACATCCATCAGTTGGTGGGGCAGTAGGTGAACCGCATCGATGGCCAGCATCGCCCCTGCCGCGTTGGCCATCTCGGCGACCCGCGCCAGATTCACAATAGAGCCACACACATTGGATGCGCCGCTCACCGCCAGCAGTTTCACCTTGGGGCTGAGCAACGCTTCGAGCTTGGCGTAGTCGAGCTGCCAGCCCTGTTTGTCCAGCCCCACGGTTATTACATCCACGCCCCGGTCCTGAGCGGCGCGCTGCCAGGAGCTGACATTAGCGAAGTGATCGAGCTGGGTGACGATGATCTGATCGCCACGCCGCCAGCGCTGGCTGATCGCACGGCTGAGCTTAAACGCCAGCGAGCTCATATTCTGATCGAAGATAATCTGCGCCGGGGGCGCATTCAGCAGCGCCGCAGCACTAACTCGGCCCTGCTCGACAATCTGCCCCACCCGCTCGCTGCTGGCATAGGGGGCACCTAAATTGGCATTGCCGCCCTGCCAGTACTCGCTCATGGCCGCCAGCACCGACTGCGGCATCTGCGCCCCCCCGGGGCCATCGAAGAAGTAGGGGCAAAGCTCGCCTCTATCGCGGTGCGCCTGCACCACAGCAAGCTGTTGCCAGCAGGCTTCTGCACTATAGGGCATGTACCGTCCTCGCTTTAGTCTTTTGCAGTCAGTACGAATACGTCCATGTAGGCCGGTTCGCGCTCATCACAGGCTGTTATCGGCGTGGCGTAGTGCCACAGCTGATGATCATCGAGGATCGCCACATCGCCATCTTGCAGGGTCAGCGCCATAATCGGCTGGGCGTTGCGCTCACGAAACACCATAAAATCACCACCCTCGATGTTGTGTCGATGGATGCCGATCACCGCGATATGGTCAAAGCCATCTTGGTGCACTCCCTCGGGCGCCACCGGCGTATGCTCATTGATCGCCACAATGCGGATCTGGTGCACCTCAATCACATGATCGCGGGCCAGCTCATGGGCCTCCAAAAACAGCTCACACATCTCTTTTAGGCCATCACTGGCCACCGTCTCTGGCTCGAGTGGCTCGAAGTGGCGCACCACATCACCTTGGAAATGGTTCACATCGGTGCTTTGTACAAAGTCGCTCTCGGGCAAGGCCAGCAAGCGCTCGCCGCACAGTTGCACCATTGAGTAACGGCGCAGCCGATAAGCGCCATCGGCATGGTCGGTATGGGGCAGATGAAAGAACGAAGGGATCAGCTCAACCACGGCGTTATCGCTTAAGTGATTGAGCTGTAACAGGCTATTGGCATGAGTAATCATAGGGTCACTCCTACTAAGGCATTCAGCCTCAGATTAGTAATCGATACTATTGTTTGACCGCACCACCGCACAAAACGTGGCATAAACCAATCAATTTGGAACTTTACGCCGAGCAGATATTAATCTGCAGCCCGTTCATCCAAATTGTAACAATTAGCCAGCCAGACTTTTCCGACTCTCACTAAGAGCTTTGCAACAGCTTGTTTTCATGAGGAAAAATAACAGCATATTTAGCTGTCATCGCGACAGTTATCACTACTCACTCACTACCTAGCCACAGATAACTCCAAGCTGAAGACAATCTCACGCTTTAAGGCTTGAGCTCATCCCACACTCAACTAACCTTGCATGAGTAAGGTATTGATTTTGGAAGAGATAGCCGATGCCAACCAGCAAAGCGCGCGAGCACTACCTACAGGGAAAAATTCTGGTTTTAGGGGCCAGTGGCTATATTGGCAGCCACCTACTGCCCTATTTGCTGGCACAAAACTATCAGTTGCGAGCGGCCTGTCGCCACCCAGAGAACCTGCCGCTGGCCGATCATCACGCGTTGGAGCGCTGTCACTGCAATGCCCTCGACCCGCAAAGCCTGAGCAACGCGCTGCAAGGGGTGAAGCAGGTGATCTACCTGATCCACAGCATGAGCGATGGCAAAGGCTATGCCGAGCGTGACCGGGTAGCTGCGCGCAACCTGGCCTTGGCGGCGCACCAAGCCGGAGTGGAACATATCGTCTACTTGGGCTCACTCACCGCCGATGCTACCCGCTCCACCCACCTGCGCTCGCGCGAGCAAACCGGCGAGGCGCTGCACAGCACCGGCATCAAAGTAACCGAGATCCGCGCACCGATCATTATCGGCCCCGGCTCTGCGCCCTTTGAGGTGATCCGCGATGTGGTCAATCACCTGCCCTTCGGCATCCTGCCCAAGCAGATGCACTCTAGTTCGTCACCGATTGCGCTGGAGAACTTGCTGGCTTATATGAGTGCCACCCTCGATACCCCGGCAATGCAGGGCCTAACCTTGGATATCGCCGGGCCGCAGAAGCTCAGCTATGTGGAGCTGATGCAGGCCTACGCCGACCACCTGAACAAGCCGTTTCGCAGCATTGTGTTGCCCAATATTCCAATCCAGTTGATGCGCCTGTTTGTGCCGCTGCTGACCAGCGCGCCGCCAGGGATCATCCGCGCGCTGCTCGGTGGCCTGTATCACGACATTCAATCGGAGCCCTCGCTGGCACAAAAGCTCTACCCGCAACAGCTGTTGTCGTTGGAGCAAGCCTTCGAGCAAACCGATAACTACGAAGCCCAGCAACAAGACAGCCTAAGCTGGTACCATGGCAATATGATCTACCGACTGCACAACAATCGAAACGCCTACTATGGCGAGGCGATCCACGTCTGTCACAGCGCCAAGGCAACACCCGCGCAGATCTGGCAGGTACTGCGCAAACTTGGCGGCCACCACGGCTACTACTATCTTGATCTGTTCTGGCAAATGCGCGGCTGGATCGACCGCTTATTTGGCGGTGAGGGCCTACGCCGCTATCGGGAGAATCCCATCGAGCTATTTAGCGGCGAGGTGTTGGATAACTGGTTAATCAAAGAGGCGCGCCGCGAAAAGCGGCTGTTTATGCAGTTTTTGATGCGCTCACCGGGCGCTGGCTGCTTGGAGTTCAGCATCGACCCGGAACCAGACGGCCATAGCCGCCTGTCGATTACCGCCTACTGGCATCCCAAAGGGCTATGGGGTCGACTGTATTGGATCTTGTTCAAACCCGCCCACCTGATCCTGTTTCACGGGATGATTAAAACCATCCTTAAGCAGGCGGCCAAGGCGCCTAAGCCTTAGCCATCATGACAGGCCAAGGCCTGCACCGCCCGCTGCCCCCACAATTGGGCGAGTAAGCCCGCCGAGCCACACAGCAAAAAGCCCAGTACCAGCGGTGTCACGTTAGTGGTGATATTGGCGCCAATCAGCGCGCCAATGGGGATCGCAATCAAGGTCGACAGGCTGGCAACAATCGCCGACCCCAAGCCCGCTAGCGCGCCCAAGGGCTCCATAGCCAGTGAGTTGAGGTTGCCGAACAAGATCCCCACCGAGAAGAACACCAGCACCATATAGCCCATCAGCAGCCACAGCGGCGGCAGTTCGGCCAGCAGCAACAGTACAATCAGGAACAGAGCACTCAAACCAATCACCGCGATCAGCGCCCCGCGCACCAACGGCCGCATCCCCAGCTTGGTCACCAGCTGGCCATTGACCAGCGAAGCAGCCCCCACCGAGCAGGCCGCTACCGCAAACAGCACACCGAACATCGCGCCCATATCGTAGAGCTTGATATAGATGATCGATGCCGAGTTGAGGTAGGCCATAAACACACCGAAGATCAGCCCCGACAGCACGGTGTAACTGACCGCCTGCGGCTGGGTGAAGAAAAAGCGAAAGCCCTCGCCGATACTGGCAAGCGACAGTGGTCGGCGCTTCGCCTTGTCCAGTGTCTCTTCAAGGCCAAAGCTAAACCACAGCGCCACAATCGCCCCGGCACAGAACAGCACACCGAAGATCCAGCGCCAGCCCGCCAGATGCATCACCACCTGCCCCAAACTAGGCGCGAAGATCGGAATCAAGATAAACACCGAGAAGATCACCGACATCACCTTAGCCATCGCCTCGCCCTGCAGCTTATCGCGCACAATCGCCACCGTGAGCACCCTTGGCGCCGCCGCCCCCATGCCTTGGATCAGTCGCCCGGCAATCAGTAGCTCAAAGCTCGGCGCCAGAAAACACAGCAGTGCCCCGCTACAAAACAGCAAATAGCCCAGCGCAATCGGCCCTTTACGACCAAAGCGGTCTGACACTGGCCCATAGAACAGCTGCCCCACCGCCATGCCAATAAACACCGCCGTGACCACCCACTGGGACTGGTTTTTGTTTTCCAGCTGATATTCAGCGGCAATATCTAGCAGCGCGGGCAGCATCATATCGATAGCCAGCGCAGCCATCGACATCATCATGGCCATCAAGACCACCAAAGAGATAGGAGGGGAGCTTCGGTTAGGCACAACAGGATCCTTTAAATTTAATGCGCGTGTTATAGCATACTCCGGTGTGCGCTCGCATGGCTTGCGCGAAACACCGCTAAATAGTGATTATCCAACTCGGATATACCCGAACCCGGCTGATTTAACCTTGCACAGTTTCCAACCAACCTGTATGGTTATACAGCTACTGTATTTTTACACAGGTATGGTTATGTTAACGCAGCTGACGGTCCAAAATTTTGCCATCGTACGTTTTCTTGAACTCGATTTTCACCGTGGGATGACCACCATTACCGGCGAAACCGGCGCCGGTAAATCCATCGCTATCGACGCCCTCGGCTTGTGCCTGGGCAGCCGCGCCGAGGCCGCCATGGTTCGCCCGGGTGCCGATAAAGCCGAGATCAGCGTACAGTTCGATATCGAGCAAAACCCACAGGCCCAGCTGTGGCTTCAACAGAATGAACTGGATAGTGACAGTGAGTGCATACTACGCCGTGTAGTCACTAAAGAAGGCCGCTCCAAAGCCTATGTTAACGGCACCGCGGTACCGCTGGCCCAGCTAAAGAACCTCGGCCAATACCTTATCAGCATCCACGGCCAACACGCCCATCATCAGCTACTTAAACCGGCGCAGCAGCTGCATATCGTTGACCAATACGCCAGCCATCAAAGCCTGTTAGAACAGGTAAAACAGCGCTATCAACACTGGAAGCAGCTACGTAACGAACAGGCCCAAGCCAAACAGCAGCAACAAGAGCTGGAAGCCCAGCGCCAACTGTTGGAATACCAAGTACAGGAACTGGACGAGTTCGCTTTGGGCGAAGGCGAGTACCAGCAAATCGAGCAAGATCACCAGCGTCTGTCTAACACCACCGAGCTGCAGCAACAGAGCCAACAACTGTTGCAGCTGCTGGCCCAAGACGAACAGCTAAACGTGAACGACATGCTCAATCAGGCCTGTCGCAGCATCAGTCAGCTCTGCGAGCTCGACCCAAAACTGGAAGAGCTAAGCAACCTATTGCACGAAGCCCAACTGCAGCTCGACGACGCCAGCCATCAGCTCAGCCACTACAGCGAAAATCTTGACTACGACCCGGAAGCGTTTAACGAGCTTGAAGCGCGCCTGTCTCAAGCGCTCGATCTCGCCCGCAAACATCAGGTTCGCCCCGAACAGCTACCCGAACACCACGCCCAGCTAGCCGACAAGCTCACCCAGCTTAACCAACAAGGCGAGCGCCTCGAAGGCTTAGACCAAGAGATCGAGCAGGCCTGGCAGCACTACCTCAAACTGGCACAAAAGCTCTCCAAAAGCCGTCAACGCAATGCCAAAGAGCTGGCCAACCGCATCTGCCAGGAAATCCGCAAGCTCAGCATGCCCAAGGCCCAATGCCAGTTTGCAGTGGTCAGCGATGAGACGCAGGCAAACAGCAACGGTATCGACAAGCTTGAGCTGCAAGTAAGCACCAACCCCGGCCAACCACTGCAGGCTATGGATAAGGTCGCCTCAGGCGGTGAGCTATCGCGTATCGGCTTGGCGATTCAGGTTATTTGTTCGTCGTCGATGCTCAGCCCCACCCTTATCTTCGATGAGGTGGATGTGGGTATTAGCGGGCCAACTGCCGCCGTGGTTGGCAGTATGCTTCGCCAGCTCGGCCAACAAAGCCAGATCCTCTGTGTAACCCACCTGCCGCAGGTCGCCGGCCATGGCCACCAACAGATGTTGGTGCAAAAACAACAGGGCCGAAACAACACCGAAACCAGTATGGTGGCGCTCAACCCGGACCAACGCATCACCGAGCTGGCCCGCCTGTTAGCCGGCGACGCCATTACCGATTCGGCCTTGGCAAATGCCCGCGAGCTGCTGGTTCAGGACTAAGTCTTTTCACCCAAGCAAGCATTTCTACCTGCAACAATGCGAATCGGAGCCGGGTTCTCAAAGATCCGGCTTCTTTTTCTAGGCGCGCTTGGTTATGATTGCCCACCTAAGTAAAGGAGCAACTCACCGTTATGCGCAATTTCGCTAAACTTTGTATTCTCGTGTTAGGCCTAGGCGGCCTGGCTGGCTGTTCAGCGTTCGACTGGATGGTGTACAAAATCGACATCCCCCAAGGCAACTACATCGACAACGCCAAAGTTGAACAACTGCGTATCAACATGACCAAAGAGCAAGTGCGCTTCGTACTGGGTACCCCAATGCTGGTCGACACCTTCGACAAAGAGCGTTGGTACTACATCTACAGCTATCAAGAAGGCAACGGCAAATACGAGCGCCGCGACCTGATGGTACAGTTTGTCGGCAACCATCTTGCACTGGTGGAAGGCGACTACGAACTGAGCCCCGACTTTATGACTCCGCTGGATAGCTAGTCAGCCCCTTCGCCTAAGACATTGCTAAATATGAAAAAAGCTTGGTTAATCCAAGCTTTTTTCTTTTCGCGACAATTGATAAGCTGACACTGTTTTGATTTATTAGTTACCTTATCAAGGAAGATGTAGTAGCAATGAATCTCGTAAAAATCGCTCTATTAGCCACCGCTCTAGGCCTTACCGGATGCGCCACCACCAACGACAGCAAGCTCGCTGAAGCGGTCGATGCCTATCCCAATCAACTCGATGCCAACTACCTGGCAAGCTTCTCCCGCAACATCGCGGAGGAGTGCACGGAAAGACGCTACGGAACCTACAGCGCCGACACCAACTTCAAATGTGAGGTGGTCGGTAGCCTGTTTGTCGTTACCCACACCTTAAAAAACCGCCGCTGGGAATGGTTCCCAGAAGCAGGAGCAAGCGTTACCTCCGAGGTTATGGATTACGTATGCAGCCAAAGCTATACCAGAGCGTTCTTGGAGCAAGGCGGCGGTGTAGTCGTCGATCTCAGGGGCCAAAATGGCTTTGTCGGCAATGTTAAAACCTTGAAGATTGCCCAAGCTAAGCCAACAAGCCACTAAAAAGCCGGGGCTAACCCGGCTTTTTCATTTCTACAGCGTCTAGCGCTTGCAGTTAAACCTTCTGGCTGCCTTTCTTGGGCCTGCCGCCAGTCACCTTACTGGCGCGACCTTCCTCTTTGGCTCGCTCCGCACGCAGCTTACGCAACTCTTTCGGGTCGGCAATCAAGGGGCGATAGATCTCGATGCGGTCCCCGTCTTTTAGCTGCTGATTCAGCTTCGCCGCGCGACTAAAGATGCCTACGCTGGCGTTTGCTGGGTCAATCTCAGGAAAGTACTCGCAAATCCCCGATTGCACAATGGCCTGCTCAATGGTGGTGCCTTCATCCACGCTCACTGCCAGCAGTTGTTGCTCATGGGGCAAGGCATACACCACTTCAATAGAAATCTGTTTACTCATCACTAATACACCTGCTTGGCGCGCTCAACAAAGGCGTTCACCATGTTTCCGGCCAGTTCATTAAACACCCGGCCAAAGGCCGCGGCAATCAAGCTGCTGCTGAACTCAAACTGCAGGTCCAACTCCACCTTACAAGCCTGCTCATCAAGGGCGGTAAAACGCCAAATCCCGGACAACGCTTTAAACGGCCCATCGACCAAAGTCATCGAAATGGAACGGCCATCTTCAAGGGTATTCTCGGTGGTAAAGCTATTGCGGATCCCG
Organism: Aliagarivorans marinus DSM 23064; assembly: GCF_000429485.1. GTDB lineage: Bacteria > Pseudomonadota > Gammaproteobacteria > Enterobacterales > Celerinatantimonadaceae > Aliagarivorans > Aliagarivorans marinus. The sequence continues at coordinate 148,336 of NZ_AUBY01000013.1, forward strand.
GCCTTGGCAACCGCCACTTCGGCCACCATCTGGTCGCCAGTTTGCTGCTTGATGGTCGCGCCCACACAACCGGGCAGAAACTCAGGATAGGCAGCAACGTCGTTGACCAACTTATACATTTGCTCGGCGCTGTACATCACCAGCGCACTGCGATTGACTTGCGGCATGTCAGCCCTCTTAACAAAAATCCGCATCATTTTAGCATTAGCCGCCCAAGGCGGTGCAATAGCAGTTTTCAAGTGGCCGCGCATGAGTATAATAAGCGCCCTATGAGTAAGAAATCTAAAAAGCCCAGCCCGGGTACCATTGCGCAAAATAAGCGCGCCCGCCACGAATACAGCATCAGCGACAAATTCGAAGCAGGCCTGGAGTTACAAGGCTGGGAAGTAAAATCATTACGCGCCGGTAAGGCCAATATCAGCGAGAGCTACGTGTTCGTCCGCAACGGCGAAGCCTTCATCTCGGGAATGAGCGTGCTGCCTCTGCAAGCCGCCTCAACCCACGTGGTGGCCGACCCAACCCGGGTACGCAAGCTACTGCTGAATCGCCGTGAGCTCGACAAACTGATTGGTGCCACCGAGCGCCAAGGTATGACCTTGGTCGCCCTGTCGCTTTATTGGAAGCGCAGCTGGGCCAAGATCGAAGTCGGCCTTGCCAAAGGTAAGAAAGACCACGACAAGCGCGCCGATATCAAAGACAGAGAGTGGCAACGCTCGAAAGATCGGGTAATGAAGTCTAACCTGCGTTAGACAATTGCTCACTTTCAGCGCAGTTAAACACACAGGGCTAGGTGAAGCCAAAGCTGCTGTGCTAAACTGCGCACAATTCCGGGGCTGATTTAGGATTCGACAGGATCACGAAGGCTTGTGGAGCATGCCGAGGTGCGGTTGGCCTCGTAAAAAAGCCGCAAAAAAATAGTCGCAAACGACGAAAACTACGCACTAGCAGCTTAATAACCTGCTAAGGGCTCTCCCGCCCTAGCTTCCGCCTGTAAGACGGGGACCAACGGGGGATCAAACCCAAACAGGATCGCGCGGATGCTCCCGCTTGAGAGCTGAAACGTTAAATATAATTCAAGCTAGTTTTTAAGTAGCGTGTCTGTCCGCAGCTTAACGGCGAACGTAAAGACTGACTAAGCATGTAGCGCCATTGGTTAGACTGGTTTTGGACGCGGGTTCAACTCCCGCCAGCTCCACCAAACGTTTGGAAAGGCGATAACTCTATGAGTTATCGCCTTTTTTATTCCATTCACAACGTACTTCGCACGGTTTCCACTAACAGGCTCTGCCAAACGATATTGCTAATATGGGTTATTGAAACCCTCAACTCACACACCTTACCCAACCCTTCGATCAGCCAATTTAAACTCCCCAATAAACCCATTTAGTCGTTCGCTCGACGCCTTCAAGCTTTGGCTGGCGAGTACTGTGTTTTGCGTTGTTTCGCTCATTTGCTCGGCTTCGTCTTTGATGCGGTGTACTTGCTTTCTAATCTCGATGGTGGTGTTTGATTGCTCTTCTACCGCGGCAGCGATTTGCTGTGACATAACCGCTACGCTGTCCATCTCGGCTCTGAAAAACGCGAAGGTTTCGACGCTGCCCATCATCACGTCGGCAACGCTTGCGCCGTGCTGCTGCAAATCGGAGAGGTGTTTAACGGCGTTCTTGGCGGTCGTTTGTAGGCTGGAGATCTGTTGTTCTATCTGTTCAGTGGCATCGCGGGTCAAGCCTGCCAAGTTACGGACTTCATCGGCAACCACGGAGAAGCTGCGGCCATGAACTCCGGCTCGGGCGGATTCAATAGCCGCGTTGAGTGCTAGCAAATTGGTTTGCTCGGCAATGCCACTGATTACCTTGAGAATGTCGGCGATTTGCTCGGTATCGTTGTCGAGCTGGCCGACTTGTAGCTCGGTTTTGCCTATGGTTTCAACCAGCTGATTCATCATATCGCGGCTCGATGCCATAGCTTGCTCGCTGTCGAGAGACTTGCCGTAAACGAGTTGAATCGAGTTGGCGGCTTCATTGGTAATAGAGGCCACTTCGGTGCTAACACTCGCCATCTCATCGATGGAGGTTGTTAGGTAGTTGGTTGATGAATGTTGTCTATTTACGCTGTCTAGGTTTGCCTTCATGGATTCCGCAACGGAGTCTATCCATTGACTGCTGGACTGTATCGCCCCATCAAAACTGACGAGGGTGTCGTTGAAACTGCATTGAATCTTATTGAAGGCAGAGGTCACTTCCATCAGCTCTTGTGGCCCTTTGATGGAAATCTCTTTATCTACCCGCTTGTTTGTCGCCACATCGGAGAACTCGCCAATAATGTAGGACAGCTGCTTGGTGATTGAACGAGTAATTAACAGTGAAACAGCTATCACTAAAAACAGTACCGCCGCACCGAGAGTAACGCTGGCAAACAGCGCCTGATTGGCTCGCTGTTTCTCTTGTTCAGATAGGTCGATTAGCCGCTGCGATACAAAGCTGGAGACGGCCCGCAAGCTTTCAATGTTACTGCTTGCCTCTGAAAACCAAGTATGGGGCGACATATCGATGCTCTCTCCGCCCATATTCAATAACTTAAAGCGCAAATTGTGAATCGATTGATTTAACTCGCTGTTCAGATGCTGCTGCTCAAAATACTGCACCACATCACTCGGAGCATGGGTGTTAAAACGCAGTAACAAGTCTTGCAGTGCGCGCCAATCAGCCTTGTTGTTGCCGTGGGAGGTATAGTCGACTTTGCCAAAGCGCAGCATTCGCAGCTTCATCGAACGCTCGAACGAGTAAACATTATCAATCTGCATCAGCGTGGCATAGCTAGTTGCCAACATAGACAGCTCAGGGCTAAATGATGAAGCCTTCACCAAGCTATTAATCGCTTCGATGGCTAGCAGACTTGCGTCGGCGTAGTTATTGGCAATCCAGTTGCCGTTTTCATCTTTTAGCTTGCCCTCGTCAATAAGCTTGCGCGATGCCTTCAAGAAAGAGAGTGCCGATGAAAAGCGCCCCGCATCAACATAATACCCTTGCAACGCGTCTGACTGGCTCTCTTGGTTGGCTAAATAGGTATTGAATTCAACCACTGCGCTATCAACATCGGCTCTAAGCCGGTGCAGCCGCTGTTGATAGGAGGAGCCATCCTCAAGCTTTTGGTCGGCGTAAGCGATAAAGGCGATGGTATAGTCGCGCTCATCTTGCAGTAGCTTAAGTAAGTCGCCGGTTTTTTGAGCGAGTTCCATTACGGAATGCAGGTTTCTGGTTTGCTGTTGTTTCTCCATCAACGATATGCAACTCACCGCGATAAAAGCAAACACCAAGAAGGTAGGAAGAAAGGTTAGAATCAAAATCCTTGTTCTAATTTTTATACTAGCAATACTCATTAACTTGCTTATCCCTCGCAATAGCCATCCATGCTGCAGGCTATAAAGTAAAGGGCTTTGGCGCGCGTTAATGTGATTTAAACCGATAAAACCTCGTCACAAATTCGAATCCCGTAGTATGGGATTTGTCTTCCATAATTAGTTACCGATTTCGGGAATGATAAATAAGGTCGCTGGGTAACTGCCATCACACTTAGCCAAGTGAGCTATTTATCCAACGCCAACCTGAATGCAAACAACAGGTGCAGCAAAAGCTACCGCACGCTTCCGCGCAACCGCGTCTCCTGCGGCGTCTCCGCAAACAAGCTCTTGTAGTCATGGCCAAACTGCCCCATATGGAAGAAGCCGTATTCAAGAGCTACTTCACCAATGGTTAGGCTGCTGTCGGCCGATAGTAGTGCGCGGCGTACTTGGTTTAGCCGTGAGATTTGGATATAGCGCTTGGGCGACATGCCGCAGCATTGGGCGAAGGTGTATTGCAGAGTGCGGCGGCTTACGTTTACCGCGCGGCAGAGTTCGGTGATGGTGATGGGGGACTTTAGCCTTGTGTGGGTCAGGTAGTCGTTCACGCGCTGCATAATGCGTTGGCGCTGCTGCGAGCACACTTGCGTGGCGGTTGTGTAGTGGGCTTGGCTGAGCAGGTCTACCACTGCGTCGTGCAAGATCAGCGCTTGGGTGGCAGCGCTCCAGCGGTGGCCTTCGGGTTGTAGCAGCAGCGTTAGGTATTGCCGAAAGCTGTGCAGTTTGCCCGGGGGGATGTTCTCGAGCCACAGGCCATCGGTGGCCGGGTAAATCGGTGGTTCTTCACCCAGCGCCTCGAGTTGGGTAAAAAAGCTTTTATGTAGCACTAAGCCGAAGATAGAGAAGTCGTCAGGAGTAAGCAGTTCGAAATCGCGGCTACCGGGGCGACATAGGAACTGGTCGCTGCGGGTTTGCTGGTTGTTGATGCGGCAGCTTTTATTGTCGGCGCTAAAGCCGAGCCACAGGCCGCCCTCTTCTACCCGACAGTGTTGGTGCAGCTCGCGGTTGCTGTCTTCGCGAAACAGGTGGATATGGGGGAAGTTAATCTCGTTGATCACCCCAAAAAAACGCCCGGGGCTGAGTTGGTCGTATTCCTGTTGCCAGTTGATCAGGTTGTCAGCTTGGTGGTTTGCATCATCTGAGTGAATTGTGCACAGCGATGATGCGTCATCGATAAGCGCTGGTATTTCCATATATCACTTCACTTGCATGGCCCTTGGGCCAGTTTGGGGCAAGCCAACCTTAAGTCATTGTTATTTATTAATTTTTAGCATTGCCGTTTTTCGATAAGCCTTCGGTACAAAACTCGCAGGCTCAGTTTTATCGCCCTAGATAAACAAGTTGAGCAAAAAATGAACCAAGTCACTTGCGCTGTACAGCCAAGCACCTTGCCCAAAGAGCGGGCAATGCCGGGTTTTCTGCTTGCCTACGTCAAGCATGTCGACCGCTTTAACCGGCGGGTCGGTCGCTTGATGATGTATGGCATCTTCCTGATGATTGGCGTGCTTATGTGGTCGTCGATCTCCAAAACCTTCTTTATGCCATCGCTGTGGACGCTCGAATCGGCCCAGTTTCTGATGGTGTCCTATTACATCCTCGGTGGCGCCTATGCCATCCAGCTCAACGCCAATGTGCGCATGGACCTGTTCTACGGCGAATGGTCGACCAAGCGCAAAGCCTGGATGGACGCCTTCACCGTGTTCTTCCTGATTTTCTACTTGGGCGTGCTGCTCTATGGCGGGTGGGAGAGCATGCTCTACTCGCTCGAATATGGCCAGCGTAGCCGCACCGCATGGCGTCCACTGATATGGCCGATTAAGGCGGTGATGTGCACCGGCTTTGTGCTGATGATTCTGCAGTCTATCTCGCAGCTGATTAAGGACATCGCGACTATCCGAGGAGTAGAGATCAAATGAGTTACGGCCTAATCGCAACCACCATGTTCTCGTTGATGATGCTGCTTATGGCAACCGGTCAGCGGGTGTTTGCCGCCATTGGCGCGGTGGCCGCCGTCGCCGCCATCTTGCTGTGGGGAACCGGCGGGGTGGAGATCCCCTTCACCGCCGCCATGAAGCTGATGAACTGGTACCCGATGCTCACCCTGCCGATGTTCATCTTTATGGGCTATGTACTGTCTGAATCGAAGATTGCCGACGACCTCTACAAGATGTTCCATGTCTGGATGGGCCCGATGCCCGGTGGGCTGGCCATCGGTACCATCGGCCTGATGGTGTTGGTATCGGCAATGAACGGGCTGTCGGTGGCCGGGATGGCGATTGGTGCCACCATTGCGCTGCCGGAGCTACTCAAGCGGCGCTACGACAAGAAGATGGTCACCGGGGTTATTCAAGCTGGCTCGTCGCTGGGGATCTTGGTGCCACCCTCGGTGGTGCTGGTGCTGTACGCAATGATCGCCCGCCAACCGGTGGGGCAGCTATGGCTGGCCGGGATTGTGCCGGGGCTGGTGATGGCGGTGCTGTTTATCTTGTATATCGCGATTCGCTGCCGCTTAAACCCCAGCTTGGGGCCAACCCTGAGCGAGGAAGAACGCAACGTACCGCGCGCCGAGAAGCTGCGCCTGTTGGGTGCCGGCGCGCTGCCTATCGGCATTTTTGCGGCAATGATGGTGCCCTTTGTGAACGGCTGGACCAGCCTGGTAGAAAGCTCGGCGATTGGTGCGATGGCCGCGCTGCTGGCGGCCATCCTCAAGCGCCGAATGACCCGTACGGTGTTCGAAAACTCGGTGCGCAACACCTTGGCCATCTCCTGCATGTTTATGTGGATCATCCTCGCCGCATTGGGCTTTGGCGCGGTATTCGACGGCCTTGGCGCGGTGCATGCGATTGCAGATCTGTTTACCGAGCAGTGGGGCCTAAGCCCATGGACGATTCTGATTCTAATGCAGCTGTCGTTTCTGATTATGGGCACCTTTTTGGACGACACCGCCATGCTGGTGATTGTCGCGCCACTGTATGTGCCGCTGGTGAATGCGCTGGGCTTCGATTTGATCTGGTACGGCGTGCTCTACACCGTGACCTCGCAGATTGCCTACATGACGCCGCCGTTCGGCTACAACCTGTTTTTGATGCGGGCCATGGCGCCGCCAGAGATCACCCTGCGTGACATCTACGGCTCGATTGGCCCCTTCGTCGCCATCATGGTGTTCTCACTGATTTTGCTCATGATATTTCCAAGTCTTGCGCTGTGGCTGCCGGAAACGGTGTACGGAAAGTAACTGAAAACTCGCAACTCAAGGTGGGCCGGAGTCCACCAACAACATTATTGAGCTCGCAAGAGCCATTGGAGGGATACAATGAACTCAAGACGTAAATTTTTAACCAGTGCCGCCGCGCTAACCGCAGGGGCGGTGCTTGCTCCGGCCAAAACCTTTGCCGCTAGCCCCAAGATCAAATGGCGCATGCAAACCTACGCCGGCCCAGCGCTGGCCGAGCATGTGATTAAGCCGGCCATCGAAACCTTTAACCGCATCGCCGGTGAAGAGATGCAGATCGAGCTGTACTTTGCCGACCAGCTAGTCCCCACCGACGAGCTGTTCCGCGCCATGCAAAAAGGCATTATCGATGCGGTGCAATCCGACGATGACTCGATGGCCTCGCCCACCGAAGTGACCACCTTTGGCGGCTACTTCCCCTTCGGCAGCCGCTACTCGCTAGATGTACCGGTGCTGTTTAACCAGTACGGCCTGAAAGAGATCTGGGAAGAGGAATACGCCAAGGTTGGGGTGAAACACATCTCCGCCGGCGCATGGGACCCTTGTCACTTCGCCACCAAGAAACCAGTTAACAGCCTGGCCGATCTAAAAGGCCTGCGCATCTTCACCTTCCCCACCGCGGGCCGCTTTATGGCGAAATACGGTGTGGTGCCGGTATCGCTGCCATGGGAAGACGTCGAAGTTGCCCTGCAAACCGGTGAGCTAGACGGTATCGCCTGGTCGGGCATTACCGAGGATTACACTGTGGGCTGGTCGAAGGTGACCGACTACTTCCTCACCAACAACATCTCCGGTGCATGGATCGGCTCGTTCTACGCCAATATGGACCGCTACAACGCCCTGCCCGACCACCTCAAAGAGCTGCTTACTTTGGTGATGGACAGCTCGCACTATTACCGCCAGTGGTGGTACTGGGGCGGCGAAGCCAAGCTGCGGGTGGAAGGCGCCGATATGAAGCTAACCTCAATCCCCGATGCCGAATGGGCCACCGTTGAGGCCGATGCGCATAAATTCTGGGATGAGATCGCCAAAGAGTCGCCGGTTAAGGCGAAAGTGGTGGAAATCTTCAAGAAATACAACGCCGATATGGAAAAAGCTGGCCGTCCTTACCGTTACAGCTAGCCTTAAAACAACAGCGGCTTAAGCGAGAAGCAAGCGTTAAGCCGCTGCTTGTTGACTCCCATTCGAAACCCTAGAGAGATGTAAATGACCGCAAGCTACCGCTGGCAGCAAGGAGACAAGGTCTACCACTTCGGCTCACTGGCCGAGCTAATGGCCAAGGCAACGCCGGAACGCTCCGGTGATGCGCTGGCAGGCGTTATTGCCGAAAGCGCCGAACAGCGGGTGATCGCCCAGATGGCCCTGGCCGATGTACCGCTAAAAACCTTCTTAACCGAAGCGGTCATCCCCTACGAAAGTGACGAGATCACCCGGCTGATTATCGACAGCCACCAGCTCGCAGCCTTCGCCCCCATCTCACATATGACTGTGGGTGATTTTCGTAACTGGCTGCTTAGCGACGCGGCCGATAGCCAAGCACTATCAGCGCTACGCGATGGCCTTACCCCAGAGATGGTCGCCGCGGTCAGTAAGATTATGCGCAATCAGGACCTGATCCTGGTCGCCAAGAAATGCCATGTCGTCAGCGCCTTTCGCAACACCATTGGCCTGCCCGGGCGGCTCTCAACTCGCCTGCAGCCCAATCACCCCACCGACTCGCTCGACGGTATCGCCGCCACCATCTTCGATGGGCTGATGTATGGCAATGGCGATGCAGTGATTGGCATTAACCCGGCCACCGATAACGTGCCGCAAACCATCAAGCTGCTGGCCATGCTCGAAGAGGTAATCCAGCACTACCAGATCCCCACCCAGTCCTGCGTGCTAACCCATGTCACCAATACCATCGAGGCGATTGAGCAAGGCGCGGCAGTGGATTTGGTGTTTCAGTCCATTGGCGGCACCCAAGGCACCAACGACACCTTCGGGGTGAACTTGGCGGTGCTTAAAGAAGCCCACGAGGCAGCGCTATCGCTGAAACGCGGTACGGTGGGCAACAACGTGATGTATTTTGAAACCGGCCAAGGTACCGCGCTGTCGGCCGACGCCTACTTCGGCGTAGACCAGCAAACCTGCGAGGCGCGCGCCTATGCGGTAGCCCGCCAGTTCGACCCGCTGCTGGTCAACACCGTGGTCGGTTTTATCGGCCCCGAATACCTGTTCGATGGCAAGCAGATCATCCGCGCCGGGCTGGAAGATCACTTCTGCGGCAAGCTACTCGGCCTGCCGATGGGCTGCGATATCTGCTACACCAACCACGCCTATGCCGATCAGAACGATATGGACAACCTGCTCACCCTGCTCGGGGTAGCCGGTTGCACCTTTATCATGGGCATCCCCGGCTCCGACGACATTATGCTCAACTACCAAACCACCTCGTTTCATGATGCGCTGTACGCGCGCAAAGCGCTCGGCCTGAAGCCCGCACCGGAGTTTGAAAGCTGGCTGGCGCAGATGGAGATCTTCAGCGATGTCGACAAGGTAAGGCTGAACCAACAACTGGCTAAGCCCTTTGGTGCCTCCATCGCCCTGCTCAGTGACAAGTAACTAAAACGGTAACTAGATAATTAAAGGAGACGCATGAGCAAGTTAGTGAGCAAGCCACAGGATGAGTCAGTGGTCACCGAAAGCCGCTGGCAGAGCCTCAAGCAGTTTACCTCGGCGCGAATTGCACTGGGCCGCACCGGCACCAGCATTCCCACCGGCGAGTTGCTGGACTTTCAGCTCGACCATGCCCGCGCCATCGATGCGGTGCACCGTGCGCTGGATGTGGCCACGCTCAACCAACAGCTTGTAGCCTCTCACTCACTTAGCCACGTGATAACTACCCCGCCTTTGCTGGTGCAAAGCAAGGCCAGCGACCGCATGGTCTACCTACAACGCCCCGATCTCGGCCGACAGCTCAGCGAGGCTTGCTGGCAGCAACTGTGTGATGCGCGCGCCGAATATCATCATCAAGAACAGCGCCAAGAGCAGCACAAAGGGCAGCACCAAGGGCAACAAGAGTACGATTTGGCGATAGTGGTGGCCGATGGCCTCTCCTCCACCGCCATCCAAAAGCATGCATTGCCGGTGATTGAACGGCTGGTTGAAAAGCTTAGCGGCGATGACGCCCACACTTGGTCACTGGCACCGATTACCATTGTCACCCAAGGCCGGGTCGCGGTGGGCGATGATGTGGGCGAATGCCTCAATGCCAAGATAACCCTTATCATGATTGGCGAGCGACCCGGGCTCACCTCCCCCGATAGCATGGGGATCTACCTAACATGGGCGCCTAAGCGCGGCGCCAAAGATTCCAGCCGTAACTGCATCTCCAATATCCGCCCGGAAGGCCTGCCCTATGAGGAAGCGGCCCACAAAGCGCACTATCTGCTGAGTGAATCGATGAAGTTACAGCTTACCGGCATCGGTCTAAAAGACCGCTCAGTGGGGCTGGAGGAAGAGGCGCAGTTAGAATCAGATGCGACCAGTAGTTTTTTGATTGGTTAGAGCGTGTCGCGAGCTATCTGCTTGGGCTAGCGCTTGTACTTATGCAGCAAATCCAGCGGGATATGGCAGTAATCGCCGGGGCGCAGGGTTAGCCGGTCTTGGTGCTCTGCATCGCTTTTCACGTAGTTAGTCAGCGGCAGTACTTCCACGGCAATCTTGTCGGCATCGGCGCGTTTCGCGATATAGCCGCTGGCTATCGCCAGGTGCTGTGGGTCTTGGCTGTAGACTCCGGTACGGTACTTCTCGCCGACATCCTCGCCCTGCTTGTTCACGCTGTAGGGGTCGATAATCTCGAAGAAGTAATCCATCAAGCGCTCAAGGGAGACAAGGCTTGGGTCGAACTCGGTGCGCACGCATTCGGCATAGCCATCGTACTCGCCCGCAGTGGTGTTAGCGCTGCCGTTGGCGCGCCCCGCCTCGGTGCTTACCACACCCGGTAAATGGCGCATAAATTCCTGCACGCCCCACAGGCAGCCACCAGCAAAATAGACGTGTTCCATACTTATCGCTCCAAGGTATTGAGTAGGTAGTCGAGCAGGCTTAGATCGAGCTTGGCTGATGCGCCAATCGCATTGAAACCCGAGTAGTCGTTGCCGACCACATCGAATGCCAATAGCTGCAAGGCTTCATGGTCATACTCTGGATGGGGTGAGCACAGCAGCCAGCGGCCTTGGCCATGCTCGCCGCTGACAATCGCCGCCGGTTTATCGGGCAGCTCGGAGAAGCGCGCCAGCACTTGGAAGCCGGTCTCATCGTTTGGTTCAATGCTTGATTCAGCGCTTGGCTCAGCTCTCGTTTCAGCTCTTTTTTCAAAGACGCAACCGCCGATATACAGCGACTTAAAACACAAAGGGTTAGGGCTAGCAAAGCCTGATTCTGCCAGCTCTATTTCAACTAAGCGGGGCGCAGTGCCGTTGTAGCTGTCGCCGCGACCGAAGGCTTCAACCGGGCCTTTGGCCAAACCGGGGAAGAAGCTTAGTTCGTTCTGGGTAACAATCTCATAGGGCTGATCTTTGGCCCAGTGGGTGGTTTCGCAGGCCATATAGGCACCGGCGCAGATACCGAGGTAGCGCCCCCCTTGGGCAACGTAATCCTTGATACGTCGGTTGGCCTCGCCATTGAGCTTGGCGGCTTTATAGCGGCTAGCGCCGCCGGGCATCACAAACAGGTTGATGTCGGCATCGAGTGCGCCAGCGAGGATCTCGTTGGCATTCACAAAGTAGATGCCCTGCTTGCCGCGCAGCTTGCCCAGCGAGTAATACAGCACATGGTTGGCCGATACGTTGTCTGAGTAGATCAGTATCTTCATGCTGTTTTACTCCCGGGCTAAACGAGGCTTAGTTGGCGCGCGATAATACGCTGGCTGGACGCGCCTTGTAGATGGCTGCCGTCAGTGTACCCGCAACCACCGCCTTCACGATATCACCGGGAACAAACGCCAACACCAGTAGGGTCGATTCCAATAGCGTTTTTTCCAACACAATCGACATGCCAATCACACCGAAGACATACATCACCAAGATGCCGCCCACCATGGAGGCAATGGTTGCGACCACCGCCAGCGATGGGCCACGCCACTTCTCAACAATCAGGCCAGTCACAAAGGCTGCAAACGGCCAGCCCACCAAGAAGCCACCGGTTACCGAGACAAACATGCCAAGGCCACCCAAGCCACCAGCGACCACCGGCAAGCCCGCCGACATCACCAACAAGAACAGCAGCATCGCCAAAGCGCCGCGCTTGGCCCCCAACATCGAGCCACACAGCATCACGCCCACGGTTTGAACGGTAATCGGCACGCCAAAGCCCAAGTAAATGCGCGGGGTTAAGCCTAGCGCAGCCACCAAGGCAGCAAACAAGGCGATATATACAACATTCTTTTCCATCTATTCATCTTCCATATCAATGAGGCCGCCGCGCGCGCGCAGTGCCTGAGCAACGTGGTCCGCATCGTCTAGCGCGAGTACGGTAAAGGGTAAAATGATCCGCCAACCAGAGCGGCGATTAGAGCGCGCGCGCCAGGCCTGAGAGAGAGTCTTGCCGCGGCTCACCAGCGTTGGGGTCATGCGGATCACCAACGCCATCGACAGCTCCAATACCCGCGGGTTAAGCCCAAGCCGGCGCAGTGGCCGCGCTAAAAAGCGCACCACTTCCATCATGTCGGTCAGGCGAGTGGTCATGGTCAACAGGTTGGCCATCGATACCGCCGACACCAAGCGCATGGTAATCGTGGCGCCGTAGGCCAAATCGTCACTTAAGCCATGCCATAGCATCAGGATTACGATAAACGGCGCGAGGATCCGCAGGTGCCGACAACCACTTAGAAAAAACACCTTGCCGGGCAAGGCATACAGCGTGATGACCGCCAGCAAAATCACCGCATGAAATAGCGGGTTATTGGTGAGAAACAGCCCCAGCGTAGTAACACTAAGCAGCGCCAGCTTTACGCCCGCCGGCCAGCGATGGGCCCGGGTTTCAACCGGCGAGCTGAGAGATATCATCACCGTCTCCAATCTTGTGCATTCGAGCCAAGTAAGCTGGCAGCACCTCACTGCTTGCGCCAAAAGCGGCGATCTTACCGCCCTCCAGCCACAGCATTTGCTCGTAACCGGCTAAGTCGTCTGGGTCGTGGCTGATATGGATCAGGCTACCGGGGAACTGACTTAAATAACGAGTGAGCTGCTTTTTGGTGGGAATATCCAGCCCCGCAAAAGGCTCATCGAGGATAATCAGGCTCGGCTGCATGGCCATCACCGCCATCAAACACACCAAGTGTTTTTGCCCACCGGACAGGCTAGCCACATGGGCATCTTGCCAGTGCTCTTTGCCAAAGGCGGCCAGCGTGGCCAAGGCGTTCTGCTTGGCCAGCTGCTTGCTTTGCCCCAGTTGGCGCAGGCCAAATACCACCTCTTCCAACACGGTGGGGAAGATGATCTGATGGTCGGGGTTTTGGAACAGCAGGCCAATGCCGCGCAGGGCAGCTTTGCGGTCTTTAAAGGGGTTGAAGCCATCGACCAGCAGCTCGCCAGATTTCGCTTCCACCAAGCCAGACAGCACCCGAGACAGGCTCGATTTGCCGGAGCCATTGCGCCCCACCACTCCCAAGCGTTTCACCTGAGCATCGAGGGTGAGATTGTCGAGTATGGTCTTGCCTTCAATGCTCAGGCTAAGCTCATGGAGCTTAATAGACAGGCCGCCATCAGCTGGCAGATCGGTGCGGGTAGTGCTGTTCATATTACTTTGCTGACCAAAACATCCATTGAAGGTATCGCGCCGCATAGTAGCAAGTTTGTCAGGGCGGGGAAATGCGCCAGCCCGCCCTAGCGCTAAGTCCTGCGCTGTGCTTTACCACTGGCGCAAAAGCGCACTATTTACTTGTTGTTGTCTGGTGAGTCAACGCGCAGTGCAGCACGTCATAAGCCTCACTCAAACAGAAGAGCAATCAACATGACTACTCCCTCACGTTGTGCCTAATCCAATGTCGCATTGATTGCTAAGTCTTTGACCCAAAGAGATAATGCTGCTGTGCAGAATGCCTGAAAAGGCAAAGGTAATGGCTCTCTTGCGAGTTTGCAGGCTGCTACCTGAGAGAGTGGGGAGACTCTTGGTAACCAAGTATAACGAGATGGCCATGATTTAAACCGTTCAATAAGGACAGAACGAATGCCACTGATCAATCTAGCTCAAGGGCTTGCCATCGCTCGCGATAACAACGCAGCATTGGGTGCCTTTAACGTTATCGATACTCACTTTATTAATGCCCTATTCTCTGCATCTGCCCGGTGCCATTCTCCCTTTATTATCAATATTGCGGAGGTGCATTTTCCTTACTTGGACCTTGAGAGCATTGTTGCCGCTATCCAATCTCGCGCCGCTCGACATAGCCAAGCGGTTGTTCTGAACCTCGACCATGGAAGCTCTTTTGATGCCATCGTTAAGGCGATCAGAGCGGGCTTTACCTCAATCATGTTTGATGGCTCTAGCCTTAGCTATGACGAAAACATTCGCCAAACCCGCGAGGTCGTCAAACTTTGTCACGCTGCAGGGGTATCGGTTGAGGCCGAACTGGGCGCAGTAGGAGGCAGTGAAGGCGGCGAGCTATACGGTAGCTACGACCAACATAAACTCACCGATGTTAATCAAGCGGCCCAGTTTATTGAGCAGACTCAAGTGGATGCGCTAGCTGTGGCCATTGGCAATGTACACGGAAAATACCGCGGTGCTCCCGAGCTAGATTTTGAACGATTAAAGGCGATTAACGCCGCATCGACGGTTCCCTTGGTATTGCACGGTGGCAGCGGGATCAGCGATGCCGATTTTCGCCGTGCTATCGACCTTGGCATTCGCAAAATTAACTTTTTCACCGGTATGTCTGACGCGGCACTAACCACCTTGGGCACGTGCTTGTCGCAAGAGTCCCTGAAATACGACAAGCTGGCCCAGTCCTTTGAGGCCATGGAGCTGTCGATTAGCGAGGTGGTTTGCCGCCAAATGCAGGTCTTCGGCAATCGAGTGCCCCTTGCCGAGCTATAGCATTTTGCCGAGTCATAGCATTTTGCGCAGCGATAGCTTTTCGAGAGCGTGCTAAACGGTGTTAAACACCCGCTAGCACGCTCCTTAAATTAGCTATCGAGACTAGACACCGCTGCGGCCCCGCCGCTTTCGTGAAAGAGCTTAGATGCCAACACGCAGCGCAGCACGCCGTAGTCGAACTGCTGGTTTAGCTCCTCAAACAGCGGTTTTAACTTGCTGTCGCCGCTCAAACCCAAACGGTTAATTGCATCGGAGATGGTCAGCAGCTCATACTCGTTGAGCGATACCACCTGTTCAAGCGTGCAGGCGCCGCTCTCAATGGCAGCGCTTAGGTGGGCGGTAATGGTTGTCTCGCTCAGGCCGCGTTGCTGGGCAACATCGGCCACCGAGCCGCTGGCTTGATAGAGTTCTAAAGTAGTCAGCTCGGTGTTACTTAAGGTGCGCAGCTCTTTGGCTTTGGGCTCCACCACCGCCAGCAGTTGCTCGCCATATTTGGCGACCTTGGACTCACCAAAGCCGGAGATCTCGCCTAGGCCTGCTAAGTCTTGCGGGCGGATCTGCGCAATCGCCTTCAAGCTGGCATCGTGGCAGATCATATAGGCCGGTACGTTCTGCTCCTTGGCAAGGGCGCTGCGCACCACTTTTAGGGCTTCGAACTGGGTGAGATCGGCGGGCGATAGGTCGGCCGCAGCTTTCGAGGTGGATGCCTTCTTGGCTTTGCCCTTGGCCTTGCGTAGCTCACGTAGCTGCACCTCTTGCTCGCCACGCAAAATAGGCCGACATAGCGGGGTGAGCTTCAGGCTGTGATACTCGCCCTCCACTTCCACCAAGTTCATGGCAATAAGCTGGCGGAATACCCCCTTCCACTGCGCAGCGTTTAGCTCGGTTCCGATGCCAAAGGTGGAGACCTTGTCATGGCCGAAGCGGGTGATACGGTCATCGGCTTTACCCAGCAATACGTTAGTTAGGTAGGTCACGCCAAAGCGCTGGTCACAGCGGTAGATGGTCGATAGCGCCTTGCGCGCGGCTTCGGTGCCATCCCAGGTGGTCGGCGGGTTTAGGCAGTTATCGCAGTTGCCACAGGGCTCGGGCAGAGTCTCATTAAAGTAGGCCAGCAGGGTTTGCCGGCGGCAGGTAACCAGCTCACAATAGCCCAGCAAGGCGTTGAGTTTCTGACTCTGTACCTGCTTGTAGGCCTCGCTGCCCTCGGAGTTTTGCACCATTTGCTGCTGCAGCACCATATCCTGCATGCCATAGGCCATCCACGCGTTTGCCGGTTCGCCATCACGCCCGGCACGGCCGGTTTCCTGATAGTAAGACTCGATGCTTTTCGGCAGGCTTAGGTGGGCCACAAAACGCACATCGGGCTTATCGATGCCCATACCGAAGGCGATGGTGGCAACAATGATCACCCCTTCTTCGCGCAAGAAGCGCTGCTGATGCTCGTTGCGCTTCTCGCTGGGCATGCCCGCATGATAAGGCAGCGCCACCCGACCTTGGCGAGTTAGCCACTCGGCGGTGTCTTCCACCTTTTTACGCGACAGGCAGTAGATGACTCCAGCATCTTCAGGGTGGTGCTCGCTAAGGAAGTTCCACAGCCCGTTCTTGGCATTCGACGGCTCGCTCACATGATAGCGGATATTGCTCCTATCGAAGCTGTGCACAAACACCTGCGCCTCGCCAAGGCCTAGCTGGGTAATAATCTCTTGCTTGGTGCGCTGGTCTGCGGTGGCGGTAAGGGCAATCCGCGGCACATTGGGGAAACGCTGATGCAGCACCGACAGCTGCTGATACTCCGGCCGAAAATCGTGCCCCCACTGGCTAACACAGTGCGCCTCGTCGATGGCAAACAGCGATATCTGGCATTGCGACAATAGCTGCAGGGTCGACTCCATCATTAGCCGCTCGGGGGCGACATACAGCAACTGCAACTGGCCTTGCAGCAGCCAATCTTCCACCTCGCGCTGCTCCATGCTGCTTAGCGTGGAGTTTAAATAGGCCGCCGATACCCCAACCTGATGCAATGCATCTACCTGATCCTTCATCAAAGCAATCAGCGGCGACACCACAATCCCCACGCCCGGGCGCACCATCGCCGGGATCTGATAACACAGCGACTTGCCCCCACCGGTAGGCATCAAGGTAAGCACATCCTGCCCCGCTACTAAGGTGTCGATAATCGCCTGTTGTTGATGGCGAAAATTATCGTAACCGAAGACGGATTTAAGCAGATCGAGAGGGTTTGGCGTCAAGGTGGTAGCTCGTGGTTGAGTGACTGATGGGCTAAGTGTACCGGATCTCAGCGGGCTCGTTGATGGGAATGTTAGTGCAGTAATGGTGGGAAAGATCGGTGATGAGGCGAATAGGCTCGCTAATCGCCTCATGCAATGAGGCAATTAAGCAGGCTAGTTGCCTCAGTCTGACTGCTCAGACAGCGCTAGCAGGCCAAGCTCCACAAATTCGAACAGTTGTTGAGTGTGGCCTTGTTCGATCACTGAGCGAATAATTTGCGGGTCAATATTGAGATAATCATGCACCAAGGCATTGCGCAGACCAATGATCTTACGCCAGCCTACCAGTGAGTCGAGCGATAGCTTTTGCTGCTGGGCCAACATCTCAAATGCTTGATAGGCATCTTGTGGGCTATGCCCTGCTAGGGACTTTGCCCAATGTTTGGCGACGTTAATACAGGTACCAGTTGCTAGCATTAAGAGCCTTTCTGCGGCGCGATACTCTAAGCCTGTCAATGCGCCGGTCGAACATAACTCACTAACCAGCTCCAGCTCACGCTGATAACAAGCCATTTTGCCAGCAGTAGTCTCGATTTGGAGATTTCGTTGCATGTAAGAGTGAAAAGTCGAATTAAAAATGCCTAGGGTAGCAAGCCTAGCAACAATAGAGCTAACACTCATTTTCACTGCTCTACTCTCGACACTACAGAAAGCAGTGGCTGGCGGGCGTAGTACGCGGTATCGAATTGGCAGAGCTAGCTAACCATCTGATTGATAGAATAAAACCATAGTGTTAACTTTAGTGTCATTAGGGATTTTGTAGAGCTTCCCATGCTTAGGTCAGGGATAACTCTATTGAACAAGATGTTACAAGGCACGACGAAACATGGCTGTTTACAATACCGCGTCAGATTCTGCCAACACTGCTGTAAGAGCTTTTCTTACGAAAGTAGGTGAGTACTACCTTGGGCATTCCTTTAATACTGGAAGTGGCAAAGGCAAGGCTCTTTGGTTGTCCATTAGAGACAATGACTTTGAAGGCTGCTGCGCGTATTGCGGAAAGAAAAGTGCAAAACTGCAAATTGAACACGTTTTAATGTTCAATAGAACCGAGTTTGGGCTGCATCACCCAGGAAATATTGTTCCATGTTGCAAAGAGTGTAATAAACGTGAGCGTTTAGAAGATAAGTCCTACTGCAGCTGGGAGCAGCACTTAGCAAAAGTTTGTGAAAGTCTTGGCGAGCTGGACATGTTTGAGGTTAGAAGGCAAAAGATTCTGGGTAACTTTAGAAAACACAAATATCCAGAGCTCAATATAAATGAGCAGCATGCCATTCGAGTTATAGCAAGTAGCCTCTACGAGAACATCAAGACAGAATCAGATAAATCATTGGATTTGTACAAACAACTGGATGAAGCATTTGTACAATGATGCCATCGATTACATCCCCAAATAACAGCAAGCTATCTACTACAAAAAAGCCCCAGCAAAGCCGGGGCAACAAAGGCACACAAAGAACTCTCAAATCAAGCGCGGCGCACTAGCTCACCACGGGATCCACCTTGTAAGTGTGAATCGTCACTTCGCCTTGCTCATCAAGACTTAACTGCCACTCTTCGTTAACCAGCAGGTTTAGGCTTTCGCCTTTTAGTGCTGAGTCGCTGTAGGTGTCGGCGATTAGGCGGATGCGTAGCTCTACCTTGAACTTGTCGCCCTCGGGCTTCACTTCGACCTGCTCGATAATGTGTTGGCAGTCTGGCTTGAAGGTGGCGCGGGCTTGGGTGTACCAGTCACGGAAGCCCTCAAGGCCGACAAATTCGCCTTCAGGCATACTCATCACAGAGTCGCTAGCCAAGCGCTCGGTAAAGGCGCTGCTGTCTTCTGGCAGTATGTCGAAGCGGGCGAACCACTGACTCACAAAGCGTTGAATGCGGCTTTCGGGCGCTGTCAGGTATTGCTCGATTTGGGCGCTTAGACGCGCGGCATGGTCCTTGGCCCGGCCCTGTACTTCGTCCAGCTCGTTGTACACGTTCGGGATGTACACCATGCGGTGGGTGTAGACCGGACTGCGGTAGTTCATGCCCGCCAAGTAGGCGGTTTGCTCCAGCGGGCGCAGCATCTGTTCGATGGTGAAGTGGTTGTAGCCCAGTGGCTGGTAAGACTCGGCCGGGCCGCCCACGGTGAACGACAGGATAAAGTCTTTACCTTTCAGCTTGTCGCCCTCGGGGCCGTAGGCGAAGTTAAAGCTGAATACGTCGTCGACCCACTTCTTCATTAGCGCCGGTACCGAGTACCAGTAGAACGGGAATTGCAGCACGATAACGTCGGCGTCTAGCATCGCTTGCTGCTCGGCGGCTACATCGATTTGGTAGTCGGGGTAGAGGCGATCAAGGCGGCGCACTTCAATATTGCTAATGCGCTGGGCTAGCTCGTCGATGATGACGCTGTTGGTGTAAGACCCATCCAGATCGGGGTGTCCGGAAATCACTAATACTTGGCTCATAATTCTCTCGTGTCTAAATCTTGGTTACTGACTGTGTTCGTTGTGCGCCCGGCGTGGCCCGGCGCTCAGGGTTGTGCGAAAAAGCTGTCGAAGAACGCATCTGAGGCGTATTGGTTGCCGGAGAAGTTCTGCACCCGCTTTATCTTGCCGTCTTCGATTTGGTAGAGCAGGATCCAGTTCAGGTCGATGTTCTGCTGGGCGCTGTCGCCCGCGGTGCTGTAGCCGCGGTGGGCGTCAATCACATAGTGCTCATTGGCGGCCAGCATCATCACCTCGGCTTTGAAGCCCGCTTCACCTAGCTTGGCGAAGAACTCGGTAAACTCGGTGATACCGCGTTTGGTACCAGCCAAACGATGCCGACCGGGAATGTGCCACTCAACATCTTCGGCCACATATTGTTTGATGGCCTCCATGTCCCCCGCCCCATAAGCGGCGAAGAAACCTTGAACCACCTTGAGCGCGGGGCTCTCGTCGGAGCCGGGGGCAACCGGGTTGACCGGCTTTGGCCAATTCTCTGCTTGATTAATCGCGTGGGCATCGCTGATCGCCGATGCAAGTTGCTGGTTGTGCGACATCTGCGCCTCCTCATGGCTGTGGTTCGTGGTTTTCGAGGTTGCCAGCTCAGGCCTTAACACCTCTGCGCTGAGGGGCACGGCAAGCGCAATTGCAAGCGTGGCGCTTAGCCCAATGACTTTGTTGACCGTTTTCAAAATGACGACTCCTCACGTTAGTGCCAATGCCTGGCTGACGAAGAGAAGTGTATGCGAGGTTATTACTATTGATTAGATGGCATTTCTCTAAATAATTATTAAGATTTAGCTAACAATATAACTTCAGATAAGCGAACCAGCGCCATGAATGGCAGCACCTTTAACCAACTGAGTATCTTTCACAGCATTGTGCGCGAGGGCAGCATTACCAAGGCGGCGCAGAAGCTGGAGATAGCCTCGCCCTCGGTAAGCAACGCGCTCAAGGCGCTGGAGGCCCAGCTCGGGCTTCCGCTATTTACCCGCACCACCCGGCGCATTGAGCTGACCGAAGCGGGGCGACTGCTGCACCAACGTACTGCCAGCTCATTACTGGAGCTAGGTTCAGCCTTTGAGAGCGTGAGCGATTTAAGCAGAGAGCCCTCAGGCAAGGTACGGTTAACTGCGCCGCGCTTTGTGTATCAATACCTGCTAGCGCCCTGCTACGCCGAGTTCTGCCAGCGCTACCCGGAGGTGGAGCTGGAGATATCGGTCTCGGATGCGGCCATCGATATCTTGAACGAGGGCTTTGATTTAGGGATCCGCTTTGGCGATCGCATCGAAGAAGGGATGGTGGCACGCCAGCTTACCCCGGCGATGAAGGAGGCCTTTTTCGCCTCCCCCGCCTATATCGAGGCCTTCGGTACACCGCAAAGCCCCGAGGACTTGCAGCAACACAAGCTGATCCAATACCGCTTTATCTCATCCAATCAACTGGCGCCGCTACTGCTGGATAATCAAGGTGAGACCTTAACGGTAAACATGCCCCATGCCTTAGTGGTGAACGACACCACCTTGATGGTCGACGCCGCCGAGAAAGGGCTGGGGATTGGCCGCATGGTTGAGCCGATGGTGAGCTCACAGTTGGCCAGTGGAAAGCTGCTGCCGGTACTCCAAGACTACTGGTATCCTTATGCGGGGCTGTATGTCTACTTCCACAAGAACACCCAAAAGGCCAAGCGGGTGCGGGTGCTGATCGACTTTTTGCTGGAGCAGGCTGAAGTTCGGAATTCGCTAGCTCATCTATGATTAAAAGCACTTTCCATCGTTCACCTGAATCAACAGGAGCACTGCATGAGCAAGAAACTGGAAAATGCTACCGCGCTATATATGGAAGGGATCCGCGACGGCCATGCCCGTGAGGCGGTCACCAAGTACACCGGCCGCCGCTACACCCAGCACAGCACCGGGGTGCGCAATGGCATTGAGGGCTTTGTTGAGTTCTTCGGCCCGTTTTTAGAGCGCTGCCCGGTGCGCGATATTCGCATTGTGCGCGGCTTTGTCGACCAACAATATGTGTTTGTGCAGGCCTTTCAGGATATCAACAATGGCGAGGCCAAATGGGTCACCACCGACCTATTTGATACCGACAGCGACGACAAGATTATCGAACACTGGGATGTGATTGCCGCCTTTGATGGGAGTGAACAAAGCGAGCCGAACCAGATAAGCGGCCCCATCGAGGCCGACGACCTCGCCGCCACCGAAGACAACAAGGAGACCGTACGCACTTTTATGTGCGATGTGATGGTGCTGGGCGATGGCGAGCAGTATCTGCAGTATGTCGACGGTGCTAACTTAATCGAACACAAAGCCGCCGATGTAGACGGCTTCGAGCACTACATTGGCAGCTACGACATGGTGTTTAAGCTTATCGGCCAGGGCAATATGGTAGTGGCCTATAGCCAGCTTACTTACCAAGGCCAGCCCTTAGCGCGCTTCGATATCTTCCGCTTAAGCGAGGGTAAAATCGTTGAGTTGTGGGCCAACCAAGAGCCGATCCCGCCTAAGGATGAGTGGACCAATGGCGGTAAGTTTTAGCTGTCACGCTCAGTGGATATTCAGCCCTCTAAACGCCGCCCTTGCGGCGTTTAGTTTTTAAGCCGAAAGGCGAGAGAAATAATCATCCCAGCTCTGATGGGCGCGACCCGCGGCCTGCTGGTAGTGGCTTGGGTTGTTCGATTTGCCATCGCGAATGCCTTGGTAAATGCCGGCAATCACGGTGCCGATAAACTCGCCCAGGCGGCTGGTGCAGTTTTCGCGGAAGGTGTCAAAGTCCACCGCTTGGTAGCTTAGCTCTACACCAAAGGCGCGGCTCATATACTCGGCCAGTTGGTCCTGAGTAAGCGCTTCGCCATGTAGGTTGTAGGTTTGACCGTTGCGGGTATCTTCGGTGAGCATCTTGGCGTAGGCAAAGCCCAGCTCGCTGCGGGTGGTGTAACCACACTTGCCATCGCCGGCGCAGTTAATAATACCGCCCTCTTTCTTGTAGTCTTCGAGGTATTCGATATCTGGCTCGATATAGATGCCGTTGCGGCCAATCGCCCACTCCAGACCACTTTCGCGGATATCTTGCTCGGTTTGGCGGTTACTTTGAATCACCGGCGAAAAAGCAGTACCGTGCTCGGCGCCCTGCACACTGGTGTAAACAATCTTGCGAACACCCGCTCGCTTGGCGGCGTTAATCACGTTGCGGTGCTGCTCGATACGTTTATCCGGCGCGTCCATCCCCGACACCATCAGCAGCACATCCACCGACTGCAGCGATTGCTCCAGCTCATCCGGCTTATTGTAATCGCCGGGGCGCACTTCCACGCCAAGGTGCTTGGCCTTCGAAGGGGTGCGTGCCAAACCAATCACGTTGTCCGCTGAAATGAGTTCGGCGGTGGCTTTAATGATGGCGGAGCCTAGTTGGCCACTGGCAGTGGTTACGGCAACTTTCATGGTCTATCTCCCTAGCTCTGCTGAAACGGGTTAAACAACTAGATGCCTTAACGATAGCGTGACGGCGAAATATCAATAGGTGAATCTGTGTTGATTAATGGTGAATCTTGTCCTCAAGCTCCTGTTAAGCAGCAAACGAGTATGCATCGAGCGAGAGCACCTCGCCCTCCATCGCATGATGGATGCGCTCAGCCGCTCCCTCGCTGGCACCAAGCACGCTTAGCAGCGGCAGAAAGTGCTCTTCGCTGGGGTGGTTATAGGCCAGCTCGGGCGCTTGCTCTCGATAGTCGAGCAGTGCGCTGCGCTGGTTGTCAGTTAGCTGCTGATACACCCACTCATTGAAGGCTAAGGCCTTTGCGCCCTTCTCTTGTGCCGGTTCTGGGCTAAAGAAGGCGCGTAGGTTATGGGTGATCCCACCGGAGCCCACCAGCAATATCTGTTGTTCGCGCAAGGCAGCCAAGGCCTGACCTAACCGGTAGTGGTGCTCGGCATCGAGCTGGCTGTTCACCGACACCTGCACAATCGGGATATCCGCATGTGGATACATCAGCTTTAAGGGGATCCACACGCCGTGATCCCAGCCCAAACGCTGATCGAGCAGGGTGATAAAACCGGCCTGCTGCAGCTGCTCGCTTACCTGCTGCGCCAACACTGGCTCGCCCGGTGCGGGGTAGCGGATATCATAGAGCGCGTCGGGAAAGCCGTAGAAATCGTAGATAAGCTCAGGGCGCGGCGAGGCGGTAATCACCACTTGTTCGCTGCGGTCGAGGTGGGCTGAGAACACCACAATCGCTTTGGGGCGTGGCAGTGAGCTGCCCAAGTTCATCAAGAACTGCGCGGTGGCGCTGTTATCGACCGCCATCATCGGCGAGCCGTGGGAGATAAACAAGGCGGGGAATCGAGGTGTGTCCATCATAGGCTCCCTTACATCAAGTAACGTAGCTATCCGAACTGTTCTCCAGTCCGGATAGGCGATAGCAAGCGATTAGGCGCTCGCGGCCTGGGTTGAGCTGGCCGATACTTTCGCAACTTCTGAGTTGTTTAGCTTGTTGCTAATCAGGCGATCAATCGAGACGGCACCTGCCCCCGAGAAGGCCAGTGAAGCGCTCATCGCCAGCAGCGCTAAGGCGAACTCGTAGCCGTTATTGCTAACAAACAGGCCATTGCCCAAGTGGACGGTCATTGCCATCGCCATGGTGAAAGCGGCCACCACTGCGGCGGGGCGAGTTAGCAGACCAAGCGCCAACGCGATACCGCCAAAGAACTCGGCGCTACCCGCCAGCAGGGCCATCAAAAACCCGGGAGCGAAGCCAATGCTGGCCATCCAGTTGCCGGTGGCTTCCAGGCCGTAGCCACCAAACCAACCAAACAGTTTTTGTGCGCCGTGGGCGGCCAAGATCAGGCCCAGTGGCAGGCGAAGAATCAGTGGCGCGAAGCCGGCGTTTGATGCGAAAACTTTCTGTAGTAGTGAGCTGTTCATGCTGTGTTCCCTCTTGTCGGTGCTCTGATTGTCGAGAGCTTAAGTCCGATAGTTGTAAGTCGATAGTTGGTGTCTCAACGCCATGGTTAAAGCTTAATCACAGACAGGATGTTGATAAATGCGGTAATCGTTGAATTATTAGCAATGCAGTGTTTATATTAAGTGGTAACACAGGGCTGCGGAGAACCCATGGACAAACTCGAACTGATGAAGACCTTTGTGGCGGTGGTGCAGGAAGGCGCTTTTACCCGCGCCGCCGACAAGCTGGAGCTGTCGCCACAGCTGGTAAGCAAGTATGTCTCGGCGCTGGAAAAAAACCTGCAGACCAGATTGCTGCACCGCACCACCCGCAAGGTCACCCCCACCGAGGCAGGCAAACACTACTATAGCCGCTGCGTGCAGGTACTCGATGAGATCAGCGAGATTGAACACTCGCTGGTTGACTGGCACCAACGGGTATCCGGCACCCTCACCATCAATGCGCCGATGTCTTTTGGCCACCGCCACCTGCCCAAGCTACTCAGCGACTTTCAGGCGCGCTATCCCGAGGTGGAGTTTAAGCTGCAACTGACCGACCAAAAGGTGGATATCGTTGAGCAAGGGGTAGATGTGGCGCTGCGTATTGGCGCGCTGAAAAGCGACAATATCATCGCCCGGCGGATCGCCCCCATCGAGGTTGCGGTGCTGGCCTCCCCCGACTATCTACAGCGCCGCGGCGAGCCGGCCACCCCCGAGCAGCTTAACGGCCATGCCCTGTTGCACTACTCCTACGCCGAGCCCAATCAGATATCGATGCTGCGCGGGGTAAAACCCGGCGAGCTGGCACTGAGCCAGCCAATAGCCGCTAATAATGGCGACATGCTGGTGAGCATGGCCGAGCTGGGCGCAGGCATTGCTATTCAGCCCACCTTTATCGCCGAGCACGCCATTCGCAGCGGCCGCCTAAAGAAGATCCTCTGCCAACATCAACCAAAGAACCTCGATCTCTACCTTATCTACGCCAACCGCCAGTTCCTGCCCTCCAAGGTGCGCGCCTTTATTGACTTCGCCAGCGAGTACTACGGCGAGACGCCGTATTGGGACAGCCAAGATAGCGAAGCAGCCAGCTAAGCGAGCTCTGTTCAAGTTCGCATAAAAAAACCGCCAGTTACTGGCGGTTTTTGCTTTTTAGGAAATGCCTGGGATGCTAGTTACACCAGCGCTTTACGGCGAACCAGAGCCATTAGCGCTAGGCCAACGATAACCAGCCAGCTGCTGCTACCGCCACCGTTGTGATAAGGCACCTCCTCAGGCTCGTCGGGAGTATCCGGTTGTTCGGGTGCTTCAGGTTCATCGGGAGCTTCGGGCTGCTCTGGCACTTCGGGCTCCTCGGGAGGTGCTGGCTCTTGGGGAGTTTCAGGCTCATCAGGTACTACCGGCTCTTCTGGCGTGGGAACAACATCATCTTCAGGCTCTGGGGCCTGTGGCCCTCGATGTAGCACCCCCACGTTAGCGCCGGAGTACAGCGTCGACGCTTGAATCGTTAGATTGGCCTTGGCGGTTACATCAACACTAATTGCGCTAAGCTCTTGCTCACACTGAGTTTTAAAGCTAGCGACATACATGTAGCAGTTAAAAATTCGCGCCGCGTCAGTCATCTCGGTATAAGGCGTGTCGGTAGCCGTAACAAAGCCAACGTTGTAGTTCTCACCATCCCATGCTCGGCCACTTAAGGGCGAGTCGATGTACTGAAACCAATGCGCGCCGACAAACTGGGCGTTGTCATTCACCGAAGTTAGATAGCTGACCATCTTCTCTGCGCGGCGCTGCTGCGAGTTAGCCACTACCAAGCCACTGGAGAAGTTAGCGCTGTCCAAAGAGCCCATGTGGAACTCACCAATAATGGCAGGCTTATCCAGCGCCGCTAACTGGCTCAGCGCAAGGCTATCCCAGTCATCTTCAGTGACGCTCTCTTTGTAGATGTTGTAGCTGAGCACATCCACCACATCGGATGCAGCTTGCACCACTTGGGTCGTGCGCCCCCAGTCAGCAAAACGCGCCCCCAAGTAAAGGTGATTGGGGAGCGCTGTGTTCAGCGCCGTCTTCACCACATTGAAGTACTGCAAGGCATAGAAGTACTGAAGCGTGTTTAAGCTAGCGGTAATCGTGTCTTGGGTACCATCGTAGAAATCGCTCATGGCGAAGGCGGGCCGCAAGTCGTCGAAGGAGGCAAAGCTGGTTCCCCACGCGCTGTTTAGCTGCGCAATGGTGCTAAAATTCAGCCCCCAACTCGCTTGTATGATACTGATAAAGGATTCTTTCGCCGGGCTGTTGCCTGCAACGGTGGCATCGGTGGCAAACACCGCCATGGTCTGGGCATGGATGTTTTGGTTTTCATTATCGTACTGCCCGCTATCGCCGCCCCAGCTGATCTCATTATCGACGAACACCCCAACCAACAGGCTGGTCGCGCCGCTTACCTCGCTGCTGATTTGCTGGGCCATTAGCTCGGCATTGGCGACAAACTGCGGATCCCACGGGTCGGGAATGCCACTCCAGTAGCCATCGCCAATGGTTTTATACTCACCGCATCCGACGGCGCCGTTACAGGTAGCGGTCCATCCGCTGGCGAAGTAAGGAATATCGGTTTCGCCATAGAAGGCAGGATCGGTCCAGTTTCCCAAGCTGGTGAAGCCCCAGTCTTTCATCCGCTTGAGGGTTAAAGCGCGCCACGCTTCTTCGCTGCCGTGGCGAGCAACAAGATTGTTGGCGTAAAAACTAGCCGCTTGCCCTTGCGAGATGGGGCCACTGTGCACAGGCCCTGCAGACTCGTCGATGTAGCTAGTGGGAAGCTCGACAAACATGGATTGGCGCAGTGCAGAATCCTCCCCTTCGCTGGCTACCCCGGTCATGGTGTAGGTGTCGGTCAGGCGGATATTGGCAAGACCGGTGGCGAAAAAGGCATACCCCTCGGGGTCGACCAGATGCCACTTACCATCGCCATCTTTACAGGCATTAAACGAGGCGGGTGATGCCAGCACACAATCGACGGTGGGTTGCAGGCTTGGATGACTGGCATATCCATTGCTGTTTCTCACTCCACCACGTAGCTCCCCCAGCACCCCCTCGGCAGCCTCATTGGCGCCTAGCTCAGCTAGATCGGTGGCCTTTGCCACCTTATAGGGGTAAGTGATTTGATTGTTCTGCCCTCTGGCATCCACCAGCTCTGCAAAGGCTGAAGTATGATTCAGGTCCTTGATAATCCGCAGGTTATCGATCACCAAGGTCGTATCTTCAGCCGGCTCAGCCAGAAACACCCGCACAGAGGTGATAGCGGCATGGTCGAGGGCCAGCCAGTCGTTGCCCCATACATCCAGCGCTGGCGTGGCAGGAAGCTCTCTGATGCCCAAGGTCGCCACTCGCAAGTCTTGGGTAGTCAGCGCCGCCAAATCGTTGAGACTCAAATTGATAGTCTGACTGGCATTTGCAGCAATGCTGGCGGCTCGGTTGGCGTACAAACCATCATCGGCGTTCGGGTCAGAGCCAACCCGGAGAAACAAGGAGACCGCCTCGCTGTGCGGATTCGACACATCCAAGGCCAAGGCGATCTCCTCCCCCAAGCCAGACCAATCCCATGGTGTTGATGGGGTTAAACGCAGCGCTGCGTAACCGCCAGCTGGGAACAACACACGCAATGCCCCCGAGCCCTGGCTCACGCCCTGCTCGCTGAGCTCAAGGGTAATGCCCTCGTCGGCTAACAGGGTATCCGGAATGCTGTCAAAACTCTCGACCAGCAGCAGGGTCTGAACCGGTGCGGTGGCGATGGCGGTGTCTATCTCACTGAGTTCAGGCTCGGGTTCGGGCTCTGGGGTTTCCTCGATGGGGTCGCCGTTTACCCGAATGTTATCGAAGTACAAAGTGGCATCAGCGGTGTTCCCGGCAAAGAACTGCAGCTCCATAATCTGGGCTTTATTAAAGCT
The DNA here is from genome assembly GCF_000429485.1 of Aliagarivorans marinus DSM 23064. Classification (GTDB taxonomy): domain Bacteria; phylum Pseudomonadota; class Gammaproteobacteria; order Enterobacterales; family Celerinatantimonadaceae; genus Aliagarivorans; species Aliagarivorans marinus. The sequence continues at coordinate 176,697 of NZ_AUBY01000013.1, forward strand.
GGCGCCGAGTGAGCCAAACTCGGTGCTATCCAACAAAAACTCGATTGTGGCCGTGGTATTACCTGCAACATTGAAGTACTCCGAGAGCGAGTTTGCTTCATCCCAGATAAAGTTACTTAGCGCTTTGATGCCAAAGTTAATGTTATCCGAGCTGGTGTTGGTGACATCCACCGCCACATTGACTTGGCCACTCCAGTCCCAGGCATCGGAGTTGTAAATCTTAATGCCGCCAGTAAAGGGCGTGCCCAAAAAGCCGCGCCAGGCATTCACCCCATCGGTGACATTGTCGGTAACAACGGTTTGCACACCATCATTGTTGGCCCCCAACGTAAAAGTAGGGTCGTCGCTTTCAAATGAGGTGATTAATGTGGTGGCAGAATATGCCCACAGCGGCGCCAGACTCGCCATCGCCATTATCGAGACCATCAGCTTTCTCATCGCTTCCCTCCAAACTCAGGTCATGTCGGCTTGATACGCCAGCAGGCTATTACACCGCACCATTTGCGGCAGCAAAATCGTCAGCATTGGGGTTATTGCGATTGCTAAAAAAAAACGGGGAAAGGCATTGTGCCTCTCCCCGTTTTTTTACTCACTATCCTGCTGGGTACCATAAACCGTTGCTCAACAAAAACACTGGCTTAAGTCTAGCCATGCTGGGCTACCCCGCTAGTTTCGCACCGCCGCACAGCCCCAAAACAAAACACAGCACACACAACCTGTATGGGTATAGGCTCATTTGGGATGAAAAAAGCCACCCTATTGGGTGGCTTGTTACGCGATGGGAAGGGCTTCCCACCTCATTCAAGGTCTTTATGCTTGCGCTTTACGGCGAACCAGCGCCAATACCGCTAGACCAAAGATAACCAGCCAGCTGCTGCTACCACCACCGTTGTGGTACGGCGGCTCTTCTGTATCTGGTGTATCTGGCTCATCCGGGGTGTCTGGTTCGTCTGGCGTATCAGGGGTATCAGGATCGGTGGTGTCATCTTCCTCGTCCTCTGGCGCCGGTGCAGTCGGGCCACTGTGGGATACACCGATGTTATTACCCGAGTACAGGGCCGACGAGCGAGCGCTTGCATTGCCAGCAGACATTGCAGTCGCTTCGCTATCCGCGGCGGCTAGCTCGGTGGCACACTGATCTTTAAGGCTTGCATCGTAGATGTAGCAGTTCACCAAACGTGCTGCATCGGTCATCTCGGTGTACGGGCTATCGGTAACGCTGACCAGACCTACGTTGTAGTTCTCGCCATCCCAAGCACGGCCACTCAGTGGAGAGTCAATGTACTGGAACCAATGAGCACCCACAAAGTTGGCGTTATCAATCACCGACTCGTAGTAGGCAATCATCTTCTCAGCGCGGGCAGCCTGTGAAGCCGCACCGACAATACCTTCGGCATAGCTACCGCTATCAAGCGAACCAAAGTGGAACTCACCGATAATCGCCGGCTTGTCCAGAGTGGCAAGTTGATCCAGAGCCGCTGAATCCCAGTCGTCTGCAGTCACGCTCTCTTTGTAGATGTTGTAGCTAATCACATCGACAACGTCTGCAGCTGCATTCACCACTTGTGGAGTGCGGCCCCAATCAGCGAAGCGCGCGCCCAGATAGAGGTGGCCCGGCAACTCTGCCTCTAGCGCATCATTAACCACGTTAAAGTACTGCAAGGCATAGAAGTACTGCAGCTTCTCCAAGTCGGCGGTGATCGCTGCTTGCTCACCGGTGTAGAAATCGGTGAGGCTGATGCTTGGCAGCAAGTCATCATAGGAGCCAAAGCTGGTGCCCCATGCGGTATTCAGTGCTGAGATGTCGGCATAGTTCAAGCCCCAGCTCTGCTGCATGATGAAAATCAAGGCTTCTTTCGCTGGGCTGTTGCCTGCCGTGGTCGCGTCTGTGGCGAAGGTTGCGATGATCTGGGTTAGCAGGTTTTGGTTCTCGTTGTCGTACTGGCCGTTGCTGTTACCCCAGCTGAACTCGTTGTCAACGTAGATACCCACCAACAGGTCGGTTTGGCCACCCACGTCTGCCTTGATTTGCGCCGCCATTAGCGCCGCATTGGCTGCAAATTGAGGATCCCATGGGTCGGGGATTCCGCCCCAGTAGCCATCGCCAATCACTTTGTAATCGCCACAGCCATCGGCGCCGTTACAGCTGGCAGTCCAGCCGTTGGCCACATACGGCATTTCGGTTTCGGCGTAGAACGCGGGATCGGTCCAGTTACCTAGGGTGGTAAAGCCCCAGTCCTTCATACGCTTAAGGGTAATCTCGCGCCATGCCTCTTCACTGCCGTGACGAGCAACCAGGTTGTTGCCGTAGAAGCTGACCGATTGTCCCTGAGAAACTGGGCCGCTGTGAACCGGTCCAGTGGACTCATTCACGTAGCCGCCCGGAATGTCTACAAACATAGACTGGCGCAGTGCCGAGTTCTCACCATTAGTGGCAACACCGGTCATGGTGTAGGTGTCGGTCAGGCGGATGTTCGCCACACCGCTGGAGAAGAAGGCATAGCCATCCGGGTCAACCAGATGCCACTTGCCATCGGCATCTTTACAGGCGTTGAACGAGGCAGGCGCATCAAGCACACAATCGACTGTTGGTTGAAGGCTTGGGTGGCTACCGTAGTCGCCGCCGCGGGCGCTACCTTGTAGCTCACCGAGTACGCCGTCTGCAGCTTCTGCGCTACCCAGATCAGCCAGGTCAGTGGCTTTAGCGACCTTGTTGGGGTAGGTCACCTGATTATTTTGACCGCGCGCATCAACAATCTCGGCATAGGCCGAATCGGCGTTGAGGTCTTTGATCACCCGCAGGTTGTCAAAGATCAGCGTGGTATCACTGGCAAGGCCCGGTAGGTAGAAACGCAAGGTGGTAATGCGGCCAGTATCGAGTGTTTGCCACTCGCCTAGCCAGTCGTTAGCCACATAGTTGGCAGGCAGGGCTGGGATATCACGCATGCCCAAGTGCGCAACGCGCTCTGCTTGGCTCAACCTCGGCGCTAAGTCTTGCAGGCTGACAAAGATGGTTTCAGTGGAGTTGGCTGGCACGGTCGCCATGCGCGCCGCAAAGCCTTCGTCGTTAGAGTCTACGTTATCTGAGATACGAGTAATTACGTTAACGTTGCTGTCGCTGGGGTTGGTAATATCCACGGCTACCGCAATATCATCGCCCAGTTCAGACCAGTTCCAAGCAGCGCCACCATCAGCGACGGCTGGAGCAAACACGATGCCATCCCAAGTGCCCGCCGCGTAGGTTGCTTGCAAGGCTGAGCTACCGATGCTTACGCCTTGTTCAACCAGCTCTACAGTGATGTTGTCGCCTGCTGGCTGAAGCGATACAGGCATACTATCGAAGGTTTCTAGCTGTGCCAGAGTTTTAACTGGTGCACTGGCAACCGCGCCCTCGGCAGGGGTTGGTGCGGGTGGCTCTACAGGCGTTTCATCGTTGCCATCGCTTACGCGAATGTTATCGAAGTACAGTACTGAATCTGGTGAGTTCGCAGAGAAGAACTGGATGGTATGGGCGACACCTTTGTTGTAGGTGTCACCGATAACGCCAAACTCCGATACCTCATCCAAGGGGATCTCAATAGTGGTCGTGCCAGGCTCAACGTTTGTGTAGTCGGTCAGAATATCCGGGTCCAACCAAGTGTAGTTGGTAAGAACTTTATAGCCGAAGTTAATGGTGCCACTGTTGGTGTTAACTACATCAACCAGCAATTTGGTTTGATCGCTCCAGTTCCAGGAGTTCTCATTATACAGGTCCGCCGACGAAGCGAAGCCTGCCCCTAAAGTAACCCGCCATGAGTTGTTTCCGTCGGTGGCGTTCTCCGCAACGATTTCCTGAGCCGCACCAGTGCCATTGGTAGACAACTGGAACGCAGGATCGCCATCCTCAAATGAGGTTATCAAGGTTGTTGCAGCAAACGCTGGTACCGCCGCAAGCATCGATGCGGTCAGCACCGAAACTTTAAAAGCCTTCATAGATATTTCCTTATGTTCTCTCTTTTCTAACTGCCCTGAATTTGCCGGGCAGCTCCTCTCTGGTGTTGCATTAAAAGCGTCTTGTTTTATCTGCGCTTTTTTATAAAAAACAGGGATTCACCAATGGCGATTCGCCTACTTTTACTCTCTCTCAGTTGCTCGGGTATACACTCAGCGTCCAACCCGAATATTGTCGACATACAGCGAAACCTCGGCGCTGCGCTCGGTCCATAACTGAAGCTCCATCACCCGCCCCCGGTTAAACTTCTTGCCATGGTGGCAGTGGGAGGCTTTACCAAAGACCACTTGCAGGTCGAGCTCAGTCCCCGGGTCGAGTTCGAAGCTGCAGCTCATGGCGCTGTCTTCGACCCAGGCAAAGTTACTTAGCACTCGCACCTGAAAGTGAGCGCGCTTGTTGCTTGGGTTGACCACATCTAGGTAGAGGCTGCCGTACTTGCGCCAATCCCAACCCTTGTCGTTGTAGATCTTGACGCCGCCCGACCAAGCCGGCCCTAAGGAGACCTTCCAGGCTCTGTCTTGGTCGGTGGCATACTCGATGCCTTCAACGATGGATTGGCTGGCTTTGTTGTCCACGGCAAGCGTGTAGGAGGGATCGCTTTCTTCAAACGATGTAACCAATGTGCTGGATGCAAGCCCAGAAAAGGCCGGCAGCAACAGGGCGAACGCTAAATACTTCATAAACACTCCCTCCGTGGGGTATACCCGAGCAACCTCAAGATGCATGTTCAGCGAGAGTTACCAGCCCCTCAGGCAAGGCGCTGCTCCGCCGATCTAGTGGTCTAAATCAAGGAGCAGTAACGCAGTATGAGGGACTGGAAAACTCGCCCTCCGGGAGGCGCTTAATGTCCATAGTTATTCGTTAAAAACACTCGAAATGGGTCACCATTCCTTCGCATTTTCGCCTCGCCCTATGGACATTGAGCGCCTCTGAATCCTGCACCTTGAGGTTGTTCGGGTATCACTAAAAAAGGCAACCCACACCCCTGTGCAGGTTGCCTCGGGCTTACTTGCCGTAACGCAGTTGGTACAACTCTTGGTTGACCTGTTTGGCTTCTTCTACCAGCGCCTCGTAAGGCACGTCGCCGATAGTTACAAAGCCGATGTTGTAGTTCTCACCATCCCAGGCACGACCGGTGGCTGGCGAATCCAGGTATTGGAACCAGTGGGCACCAATAAAGTACGGATTCTCAATCACACTCTCCATGTACTCGCGGTATTTGCGGGCACGGTCTTTTTGGTCGGCTGCAGCGACAATACCGCCGTGGAACAGGCCGGTATCGGTAGAACCAAAGTGGAACTCACCGATGATGCTTGGCTTGTCCAGCTCTGGCAGACGGCTCCAGTCACCTTTACCGGTCAGGGTATCGGCGTACAGGTTGTAGCTCATCACGTCCACATATGGCGCGGCACCACGCGCAATCTCTGGGGTAACACCCCAGTCGGCAAAACGGGCACCTAGATAAAGGTGGTTAGGCAGCACACGCTTAAGCTCGGCCTGTACAGTAGAGAAGTACTTCTCAGACAGCATCTGCATCAGCTCGGAGTAGTCTTTCTTCATTGCTGAGCTCAGGCGCGAACGGTGATCAAACGACTTATCGAAGGCATCCCACGACGCCACCTCAACACCCCAAGCGCTGCTCAGCGCCGAGATATCGCCATACTTCTCTTTCAACACCATCGAGAAGGCGGCTTTCGCCGGGCTGGTAGCCGCGTCATAGCTCAAGGCATTAACGATTAGGCCATAGTGGTTGGCTTCGTTGAGGGTGTTACCCCAGCTCATCTCGTTATCAACGAAGATACCCATCAACCAAGGGTCGTTTGGCCCTTTCACTTCGCTAGCCACCGACTCCGCCATGTTGCGGGTGCTGGTCACAAACTCAGGGTCGAAGGGATCGTGGATTGGGCCCCAGTAGTCGTTACCGGTGCTGATGCGAGCGTGGTCACCCATAATCCAGCCATGCGCCTCATAGGCAACGCGTTCGTTTTGGTAGAAACGTGGATCGGACCAGTTACCCAAGGTGGTGAAGCCCCAGTCAACCATGCGATCCAAGGTGACTTCTTCCCAGATATCTAGCGCACTTTCCAGGTCGGTGTCGTACTTACGCATCAGGTTGGCGCGGTAGAAGCTGAATACCTCACCCTTAGGTAGTGCACCCGAGTGCATGTAGCTGGCGTAGTCGTAGTTGGCAGCCAACTCTTCGTCGTACTCCGGCAGCCACTCGAACATGGCGTTACGCAGTGGCGAGGCAACTTCTTGTCCGCCGCGCGTATCTGGGTCGGCAAAGTCGATACCGGTGACAGTAACCGTGTCATCCATACGCACATTGTCTAAACCAGTCGCAAAGAACAGGTAGCCTTCAGGGTCGATCATCGCCCATTTGCCATCGATTTTCTCAACGCGGAAGAAGCCGGTTGCGTCGTAGCGCGGGCCCTCGGCCCAGCCACCAAACTTGCTGCGATCAGCCAGCGGTTGCGGGTTGCCGATATGCGCTAGCGCTTCTTTACCATCTTGCTGAAGCTGGGCTTCATCGAGGATCTTCTCTGGCCAGTCATAACCGGTGAACTGACCGAACTCATCCATAATGCCTTCGTAGCGGCTGGTGTCGGCATCGATGTTGGGGATCAAACGCAGGCTATCGACTCGGATCTTGGCATCGTTGCCCTTCTCCATGTACAGCTGCATCGACACGATGTTCGACACATCCAGCTCAGTCTCACCCCAGCCGTAGCTGATCGCCTGAGCGTTGTAAGCCTTCTTAGGCGGTTCGGAGCGCATGCCACTGACCAGCTGATCGCTCAGCTGCTTGAGGGCAATGTAGTAAGTGCCATCATCACCAGGGGCTAGCGTCACGTAGGCCGAGATACTGTGCTCTACGCCGTTAGCCACACCGCCAAAGTTTTGGTTTTCCGCATCATCGATACGTACAAACAGTTGCACGGGCTGATCGCCAATGTTGGCCATATCAACAGCGAGGTTAAAATCACCCACCTCAGACCAATCCCAAGGCTGGTCAGCCATAAAGGTCAGGTTGGGCCATTGGGTACCTTCAGGGAAGACCGCTTCAATCGAGCGGCTGTCACCGTGCTTAACAAACTTGTTCGGTGCGCTGGAGCGATCAGACAATACCCGCGCTTCACCTTTCTCGAAGTGGGTAATATCAAGTAGCCCCGGCACTGGGCCTTCCACGACCACTTCACCAGCATCAGCGGCAACAAAGTCACCGGTTGCGGCTACCAGACCGAAGTTATCAATAATTACGCTTTGCTCATCGGCAGGGCCCTGAACAAACACCTGGAACTCGACCAGATTACGCAGATTCAGTTTTTCGCCACCCCAGTAGCCTGCCAACGCACGTTGAGTACCGTTAAACAGCATCTCTACGTTTTCGGTAGCGCCCGGCGCAATACTCACGGCATAGTTGATTTGGTTAGTGCCAGCGCCCATGGCGCCCACGTTGTCCACTAATTTCAGAATGACGTTAACCGGGGAGTCGGTTGGGTTGGTCATATCCAGGGTTAAGCTGCCGTTGGCGTTCCAGTTCCAGAAGCCCCCTTCTGGGCGCAGCTTAATATGCGGCCAGTAGTTGAACTTGTTAGCCTCAGAGACGGCTTCGAAATCAAGGCGCAGCGCCTTATCACCCTTGGTCACGCCTTGGCCGCTTACGATGCTGGCGCTGGCGTGGTCTAGTGATGCGAGAGAGAGGATGGCATCACTTTCAAACTCAGGAAGTGCACCACCGGTATCTTCGGCTTTCTCAGCCGCCGCGTCAGCAGCGCCTTCGCTTGCCTCATCGGTTGTCGACGCGCAGCCATAGCTACCCAATAGTGCTAAAGAAATCAAACCAGCGAGCCTGGCTTTTCTCAGTTTCATACATTCACCTTGTACTGTTATTAAGCTCCGAGGAGTTCCCTTCGAGCAATATGACCCTGCCTTTACCTGAGGCATCACAGTCATTGTGAAATCGTTGCCACTGCAGCGAACGATGCAAACAGACCTAAACCATTGGCGCCATTGCATTAATCGTTCGGTAAAAAGCAGAGATAATCTGGAAGGTATTGATGAGGCGTTGTCGCTAACAAGCCTGACACCTGGTCAACCAGTTTCATTCACCAGTGACAAAAGATAGCCAAAGGGCGACCAATTTAAAGTGATTGAGCTAACACTTCCACCAATAGGTCGATAAGTTTAGTTTATTTGATGACCAAAATAACTAAATCAAGAGCTTAGCTGATAATTTAGTCAACCAATTGTGTGGTTTTTTAGCCTCGCAACGCACCTATTTAGAGGTAATTAGTACCAAAAATCAGGGATAATAGGTTCTGTGAGCTTGTTCACTGAATTCCCTCCGATCCCGTCGCAATATCGCAAATAGATCAACCAATACAAGAAACTGGTCTGGTGTTTCTGCTGTTTTAATCGGGTATTGACCTATCGAGCCCCAAATAAACGGCCAGTAAGGTCAGACTGCTGCGATCATCCACTTTCATTCATCAACGGGCCCAGCGATGTACTCACAGACTCTCAACCCCTGCTCCCCTCGGCAGCTAATACTGTTCAACGAACACTGGCAATTTCAGCTTGCCGACACTCAGCCAGACAACGACCAATGGCAACCAGTAACACTCCCCCATGACTGGAGCGTTAGCCAGCCCTTCTCAGATCAATACGAGGGTGCGACCGGGTACCTACCCGGTGGACAAGGCTGGTATCGCAAACGCTTTAGCCTGGATTTCGAATCAGGCAAACACGCGCTGCTGGTGTTTGATGGTATCTATAACCATGCCTCACTGACTCTAAATGGTGAGCCTTTGCATCATCAGATAAATGGCTACACACCGTTTTATCTGGATATCACCAATCGCTTACGACAAGGCGAGGAGAACGAGCTAGTGATCCATGTTGATCGCAGCCGGATTGCCGATAGCCGTTGGTATCCCGGGGCAGGTATCTACCGTAATGTGCACCTGCTACTGGTAAACGAGCTGCATATCCCACTGTGGCAACACCACCTCACCACCCCGCAGGTGAGTGAGGAGCGTGCAGTAGTCAGTCATTGCATTGCGCTCTCAAAAGCACTACCCAAAGATGCCGATGTACAGCTACAGATGGAGGTGTTCGACGCCGACAGCCAAACACCACTTGCCTGCGTATCACAAACTGCCAGCACAGCAAGCGAGCACACCTTAAGTCTTGAGATCGCTCAGCCCAAGCTTTGGTCACCCGATTCGCCTTACCTGTATCGCTGTGTCACCTCGGTACGGTGTAACAGTGTCGAGGTGGACCGCCTTGAGCAGCCGCTGGGGATCCGTTGGTTTGAGTTCGACCCAAGCGGCGGTTTCTCGCTCAATGGCCAAGCGCTGCAGATTAAAGGCGTATGCCTGCATCACGATGGCGGCTTGGTGGGCGCGGCAGTGCCCGATAGCGTGTGGACCCGTCGCCTGCTCACACTTAAACAGGCCGGGGTGAATGCGGTGCGCAGCGCCCATAACCCTGCATCGGCGTCCTTTTTAAGCCTGTGCGACAAGCTAGGGCTGCTGGTGCAGGATGAGTTCTTCGACGAGTGGGACTACCCCAAAGATATGCGGCTTAACATGGGTGACCAAACCGGCGATGCACTCTCGCAAGGCTATGCCCATTTCTTTGCCGACAACGCCAAGCGCGATCTAACTAACGCCCTGCTCGCCCACCGCAACCACCCCTGCATCTTTATGTGGAGCATTGGCAATGAGATTGAGTGGACCTACCCACGCAATGCCGAGGCCACCGGCTTCTTTGACGCTCAATGGTCCGGTAACTACTTCTGGAGTATGCCGCCACATAGCCCCGAGCAAATTCAGCACTACCTCGATACGCTGCCGCGCCAAACACACGATATCGGCAAGACCGCACAAATGCTGTCGGCATGGGTGAAGCAGCTCGATAGCACCCGACCGGTGACCGCCAACTGCATCCTGCCCTCTGCCAGCTTCTTGTCTGGCTACGCCGAGGCGCTGGATGTGGTCGGCTTTAGCTATCGCCAGGTCATCTACCCCTATGCCAAGCAGCACTACCCGCAATATCCGATCATCGGTAATGAGAACCTGCCGCAGTGGCATGAGTGGAAAGCGGTACTGGACAACCCGCAGGTCGCTGGCGTGTTCCTATGGACCGGTATCGACTACCTCGGCGAGATGCACGATAAATGGCCGGAGAAAGCCACCGGCTCAGGCCTGCTCGATGGTGCCGGCTTCCCTAAGCCCAGTTACTACCTGTTTAAATCGCTATGGCAAGACAGTCCCACTCTCACCCTCACTACCTGTGAGTGCGATCTTGACAGCTACCGGGTTGACCCTGCGACTCAGCAAGCTTTTGAGCGTGACAGCGAGGCCTGGAAAACCCGCCTATGGCTGTGGCCTGAGCAATTCCGCCACTGGAACTATGATGAACAAACCGTGCTGATTCAGGCCTACAGCAACTGTGAGGAGCTGGAGCTGGAAGTGAATGGTCGCGTGTTGAGTCGAGTACGTGTAGATCAGCAAGCCGATCGGGTATGCCGCTGGGCGATACCTTTTGAGAGCGGCCAAGTGATCGCCCGCGGCTACAACCAAGGTGAGCAGGTATGTGAAGATTGCTTGGTTAGTAGCGGTGTGCCAAGTAGCCTTAGACTCGCTCAAGAACCAGCCTCACTCGAGACCGACGATGCCACCCATATTGTGGTTCAACTGCAAGATGCGCACGGCATCGCAGTTCGCCATCAGCAAATGGCGCTAACCTTTGAGCTCAGTGGTCCAGCCGAGCTACTCGGCGTGGACAACGGCGCCATCGATAACGTGGCAGCCTATCAAGGAGGGCGGGTAAGCACTTCTCAGGGAAGAGCCTTGGCGGTGGTTCGCCGCAAAGGAGCGGGGGAAGTGACGCTGCAAGTAAGTACAAGCGGCGATATTCACCAGTCTCTTATCCTACGTTAGCGAGGACTCGAGCTTTTCTAGTAATTCCATGTTTACCAATCAAAGCCCCGCGCACCTAGCCGGGGCTTTTTATCTATCTGGCCAAGCTCAGGCATGTAAATATCCACCTTCTAAAGAAGGTGGCTTTGAATGAGCCCCCTCGAAGGGGGCCTTTGTCTAGTGCAGCGCCAACTCACCTTGCTCTTGACGCTCAACTTTCTCTTGATGTCTTACATATCGGCGTATGATTTCTTCGTTAATACCCACAGTATCTACGAAATACCCTCGCTGCCAAAAGTGGTTGCCCCAAAGCTTGTTCTTCCTCAAGTACGGAAACTTGTTGAATAGCTTCAGAGCTATCTTCCCTTTTAGCGCCCCCATCAGCTTGGAAACACTCAGCTTTGGCGGAACCTTTACAATCAAGTGTACGTGG
>NZ_AUBY01000014.1:0-104350 GCF_000429485.1 Aliagarivorans marinus DSM 23064
CGTGAGGCTTAACCATACAACACCTAAGGGGTGTTGTTGTTCACCTAGACAAGAAATGCTTGTTTGAACTCTGATTTAAATCTTTATCCTTATCCGAATTGCTAAAGACACCGTTTTTTGCCTGGTGGCAATAGCGTTGTGGAACCACCTGACTCCATGCCGAACTCAGAAGTGAAACGCAACTGCGCCGATGATAGTGTGGGGCTTCCCCATGTGAAAGTAGGTCACTGCCAGGCACCCAATAAGAAGGCCCTGCTCATTGAGCGGGGCCTTTTTGCATTCAGCGCACACTAAAATGACCAGCTTTGGCATGGGGAGCAGGTAGAAAGCGCGCCCGTGGCGCAACAAACCCCATGTGTAAGTAGGTGAGGCGCAGCGCGCCGAACGCCAGGCGGAGACAATACCTCTGGTATTGGCTCCTACTCACCAAGTGCAGCAGACCTACTGCATACACAACACATCAGCCCACAGGGTGGGCCGTCCAGCGCGCAGGCCTCGCCCCCCTGCTTTCCAGCTCCGCATACATGCTACGCGTTCAAACAGCACCAAGCGTTGCTTGGTTAACTGCGCTGTTTTCACCCCCCGCTGTAAAAGGCTTCGCGGCGAATCAAAAGTACAGGGCTTGCATAAAAAGAGCGGGACGTTTTTGCATTCAGCGTTGGCTACTCATAAGCTCAGCTGGAAATTCGAGGGTGTTACGAGATTTATCTGCTACTTACGCAGATCATCTTTGGGGCTGGGGCCTCTAGCAACTCTCTCACAGCTTCCTCTCGCAATTTAATTAACTCACCACTGTTGTGCATTTCTAAGAATATACCACCTAGCTGATTGGCGAGGTCTTGATGCTTTATATGAAGATAGTGATACAAAGGCGCTTGGCTAAGGGGAGGCTCAAGGACACGGATGTTTGATAACTCCAATGTCTTTAGCCTAAGAAGAGCGGTGACTTTACCCGAGATGACAAAGTCGATTCTTCCCGTGCTGAGTACTTTCATCATTTGGCTCATATCATTATATAGAATGACTTCTTTAGCATGCTGCGCGCAGGTTTCAGCATGCTTGACGCCTCGAATGACCCCTACTCGATACTCGCTTAGGCCACGACATGTGCTGGGAGCTTGTTCATGGGTGGCACTAAAAAGGGTTTGCTCCAGATAGCTAATAGCAACCGGAACCTTGATGAGGTTTGCATAGTCAGGGGCAAAGCTAGCTACACGAAAGAGCTCGCCATCGGCTTTTCCGTCATTAGCGTATTGAATCGAACGCTTAGCAGGTAAGGCTTTATAGCTCAGAGTAATGCCAAGTTTGGCATAGGCGCGCTCGATGACCTTGCTACCCACAGTGATGATCGGTAAGTTCTCTGGACAAGCGAAAACCAGGGCCCTGCTCGAAGTAGCACCAGCAGTTAACAGTAACGTCGCGCCGAGTAGCCATAACTTTGTTGGCATCACCGTGTCTCCCTAGTGCACTTATCAGCAGCTGGAGTTCAGCTAACGGTTCTTACTCATCAAATCTAGTCGGTATTTTGCTCTATGGGCAGATCATAAGGATGTTTTGGGTGAAGAGGCGGGATGTGGGTAGCATAGCCCTTTGAAAGAAAGCCACCGATCTCGCAGTGGCTTGTTAATAGTGATAATACAATCTAGTCAGTTTTTAACTGATTTATCTCTTTTCTGAGCGCCCTCACCTCGTTGAGCAGCAATTGCATCTCGTCCATTTCTTCATCGCGAAGGGCTTTTTGCTCTTCAGCATCTTTTGCTTGCTGGGCCATACGCTGCTTGTTTCTTTCATCATCCATCACGCCCACCACGATTCCGATCACCATATTGAGGAAGGCAAAGGCGGTGAGGAAGATAAACGACACGTAGTAGGTCCAGCTCCATGGCACCACTTCCATGGTCTCGTACATGACGTCGGTCCAATCCTCGAAGGTCATGACCCTGAACAGCGTCAGCATAGAGATTGCGATATCACCCCACAGAAACTCGCTGATGTCAGCGAACAGCATATTACCGATGGCTGCATAGATGTAGAAGATAATAAACATCAGCAGCATGACGTAGCCGAGCTGCGGTAACGCCTTAATCAGTGAGTTGATCAAGAAGCGCAGCTCAGGTAGCACTGAGATCATCCGCATTACCCTAAACACTCGCACTAGGCGTGCGACCAGTGCTATCTCAGAGTTCTCCAGTGGTAACAGGCTCACCATAACCACGATGGAGTCGAAGATATTCCAACCACTTGAGAGAAACTTTGAGAGACTCTTAGTGGCTGCAAAACGCATCGAGATTTCTAGAACGAAGAACACGGTGATGGCGAAGTCTAAGTAACTAAGTGCTTCACTGACGGCGTGGGGGAGGATGAAGGTTTTTGCACCAACGAGTAAAGCTGCCAGTATGATTACCGCAATCACACAGCGCTCAAACAGCTTATTGGTGCTAATCCACTCTATCTTATTAGACAGAGTTGCTAGCATATTACGTCCTTATTTGTTGCAGCAAAGTCTGGCTGATACCACTTTGCCTTAGCGACTTTTCTTGCCTAGGTTAAGTGGCTTGCTAGCAAAAGCAAGACTTTGTATATCAATAGCTTAACTTGTGTTCGATGACCTCGCTACGAGTAACAATTGTATGCCTACTTGGTCATGAACTGTTACAACTGCAGCCTTCGCTTGCTTTCCGCCAGAGAGTATTTAATCTGTTGGGCTGACAAGTGCTAGGGCGGCCGGTGGTGAACATTGCCCTTGCTCACTTGGATTTCTTTAGCGCGTCAGGGAAGGCGTTATCTGTAAAAGGAAGTACTCATGCTAAATCGAATGCTCAATGTGATGGAGGCGCTCAGCGCTAACAAATTATTCGAGCGCGCCGTGATTGCGGTAATCATCTTGGCGGCCTTGGTGATCGGTGCCAAGACCTATTCGTTGCCGCGAGTGGTGGTTGATGCCCTGCTCTATCTCGATTGGGCCATCACGGTATTCTTTGTGGCTGAGATCAGCCTACGTTTTATTACCAGTCCGCAGAAGTCGCGCTTTTTCGCCAGTGGCTGGAATGTATTTGATACCTTCGTGGTGGTGATCAGTCTGCTGCCGCTGGAAAACTCCGATATCGCTTTGGTGGCACGTCTGGTGCGGATATTCCGGGTGATGCGGATTATCTCGGTGCTGCCCGAACTGCGCTTTTTAATCAACTCCTTGCTGAAAGCCCTGCCTCAGCTCGGTTATGTGATGCTGCTGATGTTCATCATCTTCTATATCTATGCCGCCATCGGCAACATGCTGTTCCAGGCGATCAATCCGGTTCTATGGGGCGATATTGCCATCTCCATGCTCACCTTATTCCGGGTGATGACCTTCGAGGATTGGACTGATGTGATGTACGAAACCATGCAGGTGCTACCGATGAGTTGGTCCTACTATGTGTCGTTTATTTTCCTCACTGCCTTTGCCTTTCTCAATATGGTGATTGGAATTGTGGTGGGGGTCATGGATGAAGAACGCAACAAGTTGCGCAACGAAGAGCTGGAACAGCAGCAAGCACTGCGTCACGAAGAGATGAATGAGATGCAGCTGCTTATCGATGAGGTACGCCAATTACGCGCAGAGTTGGTTGAGCAGCGGCGCGAGTAGTGGCTTGTCATGGTCACCAGAGCGTTAAGAGGATGCGTGCTTCCTGTTACCAAAACGAAAAAGTGAGTCTTTTCGCTTAAAAGCTAAGCACTTGCTGTCTTTACAGCTAAAGAAACGTCAGTCTCGGCGGTTACACTAGGGCGTTTTAGTGTAATTGCCGTCTTGCTGTATCCCTCTGCTCAAAGAGCCGATCGGCAGGCCCCAACCTGACTTCCCCTATGTTTAAGCAAATCAGTCTTAAGGCGAAGCTATTGGCTTCGTTTCTTGCCGCATTTCTATTGTTTTGCGTGCTCTATATCTCGTATGTATTTACCCAAATTAACCAGTTGAGCGAAACCCAAGCGCAACAGCGGATGGCCGACATTAGCCAAGCTAAGGCGCGTGAGATCCAATCGCTGTTCCGCAACCAAAAGGCCTTGGTCGAGGCTTCGGTTGCTCAGCTTAGGCTAAACCAGTTTTCTACTGAGGCCATTGAACAGGCGCTGCCTATGGTTCAACAGGCGGGCGATTTTTCTGCGGTGTTTCTTGGTTTTGAACAGAGTCGCGATACCTACCTGATACGCGACGATGGCAAGCCGGTGAACAAGCGCACGCTGGTCAAGGACAACTTCGATCCCACTGAGCGTCCTTGGTACCGTGAAGCGCACCAATGGGGGCAATCTAAAGTCATCGCGCCCTTCGATACCCATGTGGACGATCGCATCTGGTTGGGGGTAAGTGTGCCTGTTTACGAGGGGCGCCAGCTAACCGGGGTGTATCTGGCCGATTTTACCCATGACAAATTTGGCACCATTATCTCGGAGCTTCCGGGCAATGATGCGATTATCACCTTGGCCGACCAGCACAATCAGGTGATCCTCTCATCGGACGATGCATTGTCGTTTTCCGATCCGATTGCCGATATGCTTGAGCGCGCGCGCTTTGAGGGGCGCGTGACTCAACACGGCCGCCGCTACATCTCCCATACCATTGCGGTACCGGTGGAGCACGGTATCGACTGGCAACTGATGATCAGCATCAGCGAGCAGGAAGTGATGGCTGATGCGGCTGCACTAAAGCAGCGGGCGATGATGGTGTCGCTGGTGTTGGTGGCAGTGTTTGCAGGGCTGTTCTTTGTGGTGCTGAGCTGGGTGTATCAGCCAATCTTGGGTTTGAAACGTCTGGTGGTTGGCTTGTCGCGTCAGCAAAAGGACTTAACCCAGCGCATCCCGGTGGAAGGCCACGACGACATCGCCGATATCTCGATGGCAATCAACAGCTTTTTAGACAATGTGCAGCAGCTGTTGGGTGGGATACATGGTGCTTCTGACTCGCTATCTGGCTCCTCTGGTGAATTAAGTGGTGTGCTCAACGAGTCGCGCCGTAATGCTGAGCAAGAACAACAAGAGATGGAGCAGATCGCGACTGCGGTGACACAACTCTCCGGCGCCTCGAGTGAGGTCAGTCGCAATGCCGCTGACGCCGACGACCTGGCTCGCTCCGCGTTGGGAAGCGTCAACGTCGGACAATCCAGTTTGGAAGACCTGATTGAGCTCTCCAGCCAGATTGGTGAGTCAGTTACCGACAGTTCGCAGATTGTGCGGCGCTTGAAGGACTTCTCGTTAGAGATTGAATCGGTGGTGGATGTGATTAAGGGCGTCTCAGAGCAGACCAACTTGCTGGCGCTGAATGCCGCCATCGAAGCTGCCCGAGCTGGCGAACAAGGGCGCGGTTTTGCCGTGGTGGCTGATGAGGTTCGCAGCTTGGCAGCACAAACCCAGCGCTCGACGTTGAGCATCCAAGAGATCATCGAAAAGCTACAGGGAGAGGCTGAGCGAGCAGACTCGCACATGCAAAAGAACGCGCAACTAGTTTCGGGTTCCGATGACAGTGCCCAAGCGGTGTGTATCGCCTTTAACGACATCTTTGAGGTGGTAAACAAGATGTCTGATATCAATAGCCAGGTTGCGGCTGCAGCGGAAGAGCAGTCCAGCGTCACCGATGATATCTCTAGCAATGTCGCGGCTACCTTGAGCCTGGTGCAGTCGAACGTGAATGCTGTGGCGCAGAGCAGTGCTGCCAGCGAGCAGCTAGCTAAATTAGCAATCGAGCAACGCCAACAGCTGCAGGACTACACCATCGAATAGTTGCTTTGCGTAAGTTGACTTAAATATCACTAAGTCAACTTTTTCAGACGGCGCTCCAGAATTGCTATCTATACTGATCGCGAAGACGGTATAGATATGGAGCGTAAATGAAAGGATTCACTGACAAGTTATTGGTGATGGCACTTACGTGCTTACTGGCTGCCTGCGGTGGTGGTGGAGGTGATGGTGGCGGAGGTGATGGAGGTGGCGATGGCGACACTCCGGTCACCGAGCCTGAAGGGCTGTTTATCGACAGCTCACAGAACTCCTCAGTCGTTAACGATAGCGTCGAGTTCCGCGCTATTAGTTTAACCGGCACCTTTAGCGATCAGACCATCAGCTGGGACTTTGGCGACGGTACCCAACGGAATATCGGGGCGACGTCGTTAGTGCAGCATAGCTACGCGCAAGATGGTACCTACCAGGTGTCGGCCAGCTATACCTCGGCGCAAGGGTTAGAGCAGGCTCAGCTGCAAGTCACCGTGTTTAACGATGCCCGCTATGACTTTGGCGGTGAGATTCAGGTACTACCGAACACCATTGTCGATTCTGATATCAATGATCCGGTGGCGGAATATACCGAAAATAATACCCTGCAAGATGCCCAATCTGTGACCCCAGTTGCCGTTGTCAGCGGCTACATCACAGATGTGGCAACAGGCAACAGCCGCGACCGATTCTACCAGCAGGCCGATCCCTCCGACTATTTCCGGGTTGATTTACAAGCTGGCCAGCGGGTGTTCTTAGAGATTGCCGAGTGGGAAACCGGCGACGTTGATTTCGACCTTCAGTTGTTGGATGAGAGCGGCAACTGGATTGATCAATCCATTGGGGTCAATAAAACCGAAAACCTGAGTGTGGCCGAAACGGGCAGTTACTACGTCCGCGTATACAGCTATGAGGGCTCGGGGAACTACACCCTGCGTTTGATATCGCAAAACAGCAATACCGTGTTACCCGAGGGGCACTATTCAACCCAGCAAGACTTTACGTTGGGAGAAGCAGTTGCTTCAAGCGGTGCGCCTGCGACCTTGGCCAGAAGCAATGGCTACAATGCCATGGAACTTGTCGATCTCGACTTGTCGGTGGCACGTTCTGCAGTTGGCGACAAGCAAGCTAAGCTGGCAACCCTGCTGGCGATTAAGCAGCTTCATCATCAAGGTAAGTACCAGCAGGTATCGCCTAACTTTATGTATCAAGCCTTCGAAGTGCCCAACGATCCTCTGTATGACCGCCAATGGCACTACCAAGCTATTAAGCTCGAGCAGGCTTGGGAACAGCAGCGCTTGTATGACAGTGGATACTCGCCAGTGATAGCAGTGTTGGATACCGGAATCTATCAAAGCCATGATGACCTTGCTTCCGTGCTAAGCAACGATGGCTTCGATTTTATCAGCGATCCAAGCAATGCGTTGGATGGTGATGGCTTCGATAACAACCCGGAAGATCCCGGTGATAGCCCCAATGGTAGCTCCTCTTGGCATGGTACCCATGTCGCTGGCACCGTTGCCGCAGCAAGCGACAACAACCGCGGCGTCGCTGGGGTGAGCCGCAATACCGAGATCATGAACCTGCGCGTGCTTGGACGCTTTGGCGGCAGTACCTGGGATATCTCGCAAGCAATGCTCTACGCCGCTGGGCTGAGCAATGCGTCGGGCCAACTTCCCACGCGTGCTGCGCGGGTGATCAATATGAGTCTGGGTGGCAGTGGCTATGATCCGGCCTTTGATTCGGTGACCCAGCAAGTGATCGGCCAAGGTGTGGTCGTAGTGGCTGCAGCCGGAAACGAGAGCACCTCGTCGCCGAGTTACCCTGCGGCATTTGATAACGTGATTTCTGTGTCGGCAACGGCCGCAGACAACACGCTGGCCTATTACTCCAACTATGGCAGCAGCATCGATGTTGCCGCGCCCGGTGGTGATACCAGCCGCGACTTAACCGGTGATGGCTATGGCGATGGGGTTTACAGCACCTATGTAGCCGAGAACAGCGCCGGGCGTTCGCAAAGCTACGCCTATTTAAATGGCACCAGTATGGCAGCCCCCCATGTAGCGGGCGTTATTGCACTGATGATGACCGTGGATGAAACCTTGGATGCTGCGATCATCAATGATTTGTTGGCGCAGGGCGAGCTAACCCAAGATATCGGCAGCGTTGGCCGAGACAACCTCTATGGCTATGGCTTGATCGATGCCGAGAAAGCGATCAACACCGCCGCAGACAGTAACGGAGTGCCCGGTCGCTCCTACTTACGCTTCGACGTAAACCAGTTAGCGCTGGATCTGGCAGCCGATTCAGCCAGCTTTAACCTTAGCCGGGTTGGCGATGCAGCCCTGTCGGTAACCTCCATTAGCGCTAGCGCCGATTGGATGAGCGTAACTGCGGTGACAGTCGATGGTGATGGCTTGGGGGATTATCGGGTTCAGGTTAATCGTGATGGCTTAGCAGATGGCGTGTATCAGGGGCTGGTAAATGTTGTGGCCTCGGATGCGAGTGAGCTGTCTTTGTCGGTATCGATGCTTATTAGCAGCGTTACTGCTGGCGATAGCGGTCTGGTGTATGTCACCTTGGTAGATGTAAACGGCTATCAAGACACCCAGCAGATCGTGGTGCAAATGGTTGATGGCCGTTTCACCTATCTGTTTGAACAAGTCCAATCCGGGGAGTATGAAATTTATGCGTCGTCGGACAATGATAATGACTTCGAGCTCTGTGATGAGGGTGAACTGTGTGGTGCCTATCCACTGATCAATGAAATGGAAACGGTGCTATTGGAAAGTGACGCATTAAATATCAACTTTACGCTGAGCCCAATCACTACAGAGGACTACGGTCAGCAGCAGTTAGTGGAATTCGCCCGTTACTAACATATCGATTCTTCTAACCCGCAAAAGTAGGCACTTGCCACTCTGGTTCTGAATTATTTATTGATTCAGAACCAGATTTCTCCAACAAGTCCGATCTCGCTCACCCTGCAATAAAGTTACTATTGTGCCTGCCGATTATTGATGGTACCCGTAGTGTTAGGGTTGCTGTAACCATGGCCCGGGGTGAGCGTTAGGAGGAAAGTTGCTGGATTTAAGCTGTTTGCGGCCATCGCAAGACAAACTGGGGGTAATGCTAAAAATAGCACCCCAGTCGAGTGCGGTGAGTGAGATCGATATACGTGCGCTGTTAATGCGCTCGGATTTCAGTCAGTACCTGATTGATCAAGAGGCGCTGCAGGAAGCGGTCGATAAGTTCACTCAGCTACGGGAGCAACCCGACCTCGCCGACGAGTGGGGAGATACCGAAGTTAAGCTCGCCTCAGCCAAGAATGCTGAGGTTGAGGTGACCATCTCTGAAGATCGTATGGTCGCTTGGGCCACCATCACTGCCGCGCATGGTGGCCGCCCTATTGGTCATCGCGATCTGGTGGTGGCAATGCAAGAAGCCGGAATTCAGTTTGGTCTGCAAAAACGCCGTGCCACCGAGTTGATTCACTTTGGTCAAAAAGCCGAACCCGGTAGCACCATCAAACGGGTGGTGGCCTTGGGTCGTCATCCTGAAAATGGCGAAGACTCCCGTTTTGAGCGTCTAGTCGATACTCCACTAGAGCGAGTGCGCCGTCCTAAAGAGCTCGACCATGGCCGGGTTGATATGCGCGACTTAGGCGATCTTGGTACGGTGAAGCCCGGTACCGCATTGATGCGCCGCCATCCCCATATCCTTGGCCGTGAAGGCATGAATGTAACTGGTCAGGCCCTGCCCCACAAAGCAGGCAAAGAGCTGGCCTTGTTGCCCGGTGATGGCACCGAGATATCTCCAAGCGATCCTGAGCTGCTGATTGCTACCCGCAATGGTCTTCCTCTTGTGGTTAAGCAGGGGATGAAAGTGGATGATGTACTGTCGGTGAAAACCGTCGATGTGGGCTATGGCCATGTGGACTTTGAAGGCTCGATCCATATCACCGGCGATGTGGCAGAGGGAATGCGAGTATCGGCAACCGGTGACGTGCATATCAACGGCTTCGTTGAGTCTGCACATATCGAAGCGGGCGGCGACGTGGTGGTGGGCAAAGGTATTATTGGCCACCGTCGGGAAGAGCTCGACGAGCTGAGCTGTTCGGTTAGTGCTGGCGGTTCAATCAGCGCCACCTTCGCCCAGTATGCCGATCTGCAGTCTGAAGGTGATGTGTTGATCAGCAGCCAGTTGCTACATAGCAACATCAACAGCAAAGCTTCGGTATTAGTGCGCGATGAGCAAGGCTTCAAGGGCACCTTGGTGGGCGGTAAGGTTCAAGCCGCTAACACCATCGAGTGTGTGGTGCTTGGGGCGACGGCGGGCACTAGCACCTCCTTGCACATTGAGGGTGAAATCAGCGAGATCCGTGAAGAGTACCAAAGCTTTGTTCGTACCAAGAATGTGCTGGCTGAGCGGATAAGCAAGATCCTCGACGCCCAGCTACGACTCAGCACCCAGCGTAACGGCAATGATGAAACCAGCCAGCGCTTGGCAGTTACCCTTAGCCACTCCCAGGAAGAGTTCGCACGAACCAGCTACGCCATCGAGTGTAACTTGGAGAAAGAAGAAGCCTTCTTCGATAAAGCCAAGATCATCGCCTTAAAAGAGCTCCACCCCAATGTCTATCTGGACGTTGCTGGCTTTAAGGCGGTATCACGTCGCCAATATGGGCCCTCAGAGACCAAGGTCGAAAAGGGTAAGTTACTGCTCGAACCCCTGCAAAACCCCAACCAGAAGAAATAGTCCTTTTAGGCCGCAGTCTCCTGCTGCGGTCGCCTACCTATCGCCATGGCCAAGCCGTTTCAATCGGTCACGTAAGGTGGCAGAAACCATCCATTCGTTCGTTATGAATATGTTTAGAGCACACCGCTAAGACTAAAGTCTAAGCGTAATTCATTGGTTTTATTCACAAACCACCCGCTTTCAAATGGCGGCATCTTAACAAGCGTCTAACATAAGTGAGTAGCCAACTCTTTGGTTTAACGAATAAAACAATCAATGAAACGAAATGGAGAACGTTCATGCTGAAGTCCCTAGCCACCAAAACCCTAGTGCTAGCGGGCGCACTTGCCTTGGCGGGCAATGCACTTGCTGCGGATAAAGTGTACAAACTGAAGCTTGCGCAGACCTGGGGACCAAACTTCCCGGTGTTTGGTGATGCAGTAATCAACATGGCCAAGATGGCCGAAGAGATGTCGGGCGGTCGCCTGCAAATCCGCATCGATGCCTCCAACAAACACAAAGCGCCCTTTGGCGTATTTGATCTGGTGAAGAGCGGCCAGTACGACATGGGGCATTCAGCGTCTTACTACTACAAGGGTAAGGTGCCTAACACCTTGTACTTCACTACCATGCCGTTTGGCATGAACGCCCCCGAGCAACACGCTTGGTTGCAATACGGCGGTGGCCAAGAGCTGATGAATCAGGTTTATGCGGAGCACAACTTGGTGCCCTTCCCCGGCGGTAATACCGGGGTGCAAATGGGCGGCTGGTTCCGTAAAGAGATTAACTCAGTGGATGACCTGCAGAACCTGAAGATGCGCATCCCCGGTTTCGCCGGTGAGGTGCTAGCTAAGCTTGGCGCCACCCCGGTGAACATTCCACCCGGTGAGCTTTATACTTCACTGGAGCGCAACACCATCGACGCGCTGGAGTGGGTGGGTCCATCGCTCGACCTGCGTATGGGCTTCCACAAGATTGCGCCCTACTACTACATGGGATGGCATGAGCCAGCCACCGAGCTGATGTTTATCGTGAACAAGAAAAAGATGGAGAGCCTGCCGGAAGATCTGCAAGCCATCTTAAGCAATGCTATGCACAAAGCGGCTTACGATATGTTCATCCACTCCTACGCCGAAAGTGCCAAGAACTGGCAAACCATGCTCGAAGAGTACCCCAACATCCAGGTTAAAACCTTCCCGGATGATGTGATCAAAGCGCTTAAGCAAGCCAATGATGAACTGCTCCAAGAGAAGGCGGCAGAAGATGCCATGGCAGCTCAGATCATCGAGTCGCAGCAGACCTTTATGGAGGCCATTCGCGCCTACACCGCCATCTCTGAACAAGGTTACCTGAACAGCACCGCTGATCTGTAATCGTCAACAAGCTGCGGGCTGACACTTATTGGGTGTCAGCCCGTCTTGGTTTAACGCAAGGATGTAATATGTTGTTCTGGCAGCGTCAACTGGACCGATTTTCGTTGTTTCTTGGGAGGCTCAGTGCAGCGCTTATGCTGCTGATGCTACTCAATGTGTTCTACGATGTGGTTGCCCGGTATTTCTTTAAATCCAGCTCGATTGGTATGCAGGAGTTGGAGTGGCACTTCTTTTCTTCGATGTTTATGTTGGGCATCGCCTATACCCTGCACGCCGAGGGGCATGTGCGGGTCGATATCTTCTATGAAAAATGGTCCGAGAAAACCCGCGCCATCGTCGATATTGTCGGGGTAGTGGTGTTCCTGCTTCCCTTCTGTGGATTGATTCTATGGTATGGCCATGGCTTTGCGTTGGAGTCGTTCCGACTCGGCGAAACCAGCGGCGATCCCGGTGGTCTTCCTTATCGCTGGATCATTAAATCGATGATCCCGGCATCTGCCTGCTGTTTGGCACTGAGTGGTATTGGTTTGTTACTGAAAGACCTTATCAAGCTCAGTCAATCATCTTAAGACAAGGACTGTGTTGTGATTGGCATTATCATGTTTTTGGTTGCGCTGCTGATGTTGCTCAGCGGTTTTCCGGTGGCGTTTGTGTTTGGCGGCGTGGCCTTGATCTTTGGCATCTTTGCCGAGGGCATCGACCTGTTCGCGTTTATGCCGTTCAGGATCATGAGCATTATGCAGAACTCGGTACTGATGGCGGTGCCGTTGTTTATCTTTATGGGCATTGTGCTGCAAAAGACCCGCTTGGCCGAGCAGCTGTTAGAAGCCATGGGCCAGTTGTTTGGCCGTGTGCGCGGCGGGGTGGCAGTGTCGACGGTGTTAGTGGGTGCGTTGCTGGCCGCTTCTACCGGCGTGGTGGGCGCCTCGGTGGTGGCGATGGGCGTCATCTCTTTGCCCGTGATGCTCAAATATAACTACGACAAGCGCTTAGCGACCGGGGTGATCTGTGCCTCAGGTACCCTTGGTCAGATCATTCCACCGTCGATTATCTTGATTATCCTTGGTGATGTGATGGGTGTGCCGGTGGGCGATCTGTTTAAGGCCGCTTTAGGTCCCGGCTTGGTGTTGGTGGCTGCATTGGTGATCTATGTATTGGCGGTGTCATGGCTTAAGCCCGGCACCGCGCCAGCCTTGCCCGCCGATGAAGATGCTGAAAGCCGTCGCCAACTATACTGGCGCGCCTTTAAGGCGATTGCCCCGCCGCTTACGCTGATTGTGGCGGTATTGGGCTCAATCTTTTACGGCATTGCCACCCCGACGGAGTCGTCGGCGATTGGCGGTATGGGCGCCATCTTACTGTCGGTGATCTATCGTCAGTTCTCGTGGAAGATCGTCTATGAAGCGGCCCTTGAAACGGTAAAAGTCACCTCGATGGTGTTCGCCATCTTTATCGGTGCGACGGCCTTCTCGATGGTGTTCTCCTACACCGGTGGTGAGGAAGTGATTGAAGAGATCATGACCAGCCTGCCGGGTGAGAAGTGGGGCTTTCTGATTCTGACTATGCTGGTCATCTTGATTCTTGGCTTCTTCATCGACTTTGTGGAGATCTCGTTTATCGTGGTGCCGATGCTCTATCCGGTGGCGGAAGTGCTGGGCATCGACCTGACCTGGTTTGCCATCTTGATTGCGATGAACCTGCAGACCTCATTCTTAACGCCGCCCTTTGGCTTTAGCCTGTTCTATCTCAAAGGGGTCGCACCGCCCGAGGTGGCGACCCGCGATATCTATCGCGGGGTGATGCCGTTTATTGCGCTGCAGATCTTGGTGCTGCTGAGCATCCTGATCTTCCCCGAGTTGTATGGCTTTAGCGCAGAGGCGCAGTCACCTTGGTAGCGTCCACACGTTAACTCATGCGCTCAGTACTAAAAAGCCCGGCATTGCCGGGCTTTGTGCTAACTAACGAGCTGGGAGTGCTTAGTTGTACTTGCCATCCCAGTTTGGCTCAATCGCCTTGATACGTTTTTCCAGTGGCGGGTGCGAGGCCAGCATGCTTACCGGACTAAAGTGGCTGAAGAACATATGGCTGGCTTGCGCCGCGCCGCCGTTTTGCATCTCACGCTCTTCTTTCGGTGCGTTATGGTATTGCGCGCCAATCAGTTTCAGCGCGCTGGCAATCCCTTGTGGGTTACGGGTGTACTGCACCGCCGAGGCATCGGCCAGATATTCACGCTGGCGGCTTACCGCAGCCTTAATGAACTTACCAAACACGCTACCCAGCGAGCCCACGACCATCAGGGCAATCCCCACTAGGGCTAGCTTGTTAGCATTCTTGTTGCGCGAGAAGCGGGTGAACAAGAAGATGCGATAGCCAATGGCACTAACAATAATCAGGCCAGCAACGGTTGCCATCAGCTTCATGTTCAGGCTCATATCGCCATTGAAGATGTGGCTGAACTCGTGGGCGATCACGCCTTGTAGTTGGTCACGGTTAAACGCTTCTAGTGCGCCACGGGTTACCCCAATCACTGCATCGTCGACGGTGTTACCGGCGGCAAAGGCGTTGATGGCGGTTTCTTCGAGGATGTACACCGGTGGCGTCTTGATGCCTGCAGCAATTGCCATCTCTTCGACTACGTTCAGTAGCACTTGCTCTTGGTGGTTCGTGGTGGTTTTGTCTACCAGTTGGCCGCCCAGAGACTCTGCAACCTTGGCGCCGCCCTCTTTGATGCTAAGCCATTTAAGGCCGCTGATGCCGGTGATCACCGCGCAGATAACCAGCACAAACAGCCAGAAGTCTGGCGTGGCCATGCCTTGGAAGTAGAACGAGGCCAGCTGACCTGCACTGTAGTAGCTCCAGCTATCAAAAGAGATCAGCATAAAGCCAAGGGTGTAGAGGATCACCACAATCCCGAATAGTGACAGGGCGAACAGTCCGACCAACTGTTTTGAGCGGTTCTTCGCCTGATCCTGTTGCGTAAAAAAGTCCATTAGAAGCTCACCTCAGGGGCCTTTTGCAGAGCGGCGCTGTCTTCAAACTCAAGCAGTTTGGCATCGGCAGAGTGGCCGAACATGCCTGCAAACACGACTGCTGGGAACTGTTGCTTGTACGAGTTGTAGCCGGTTACGGAATCGTTGTAGCCCTGACGCGCAAAGGCGATCTTGTTCTCGGTAGAGGTCATCTCTTCTGACAGCTGCATCATGTTCTGGTTAGCTTTTAGGTCTGGGTAAGACTCCATCACCATGTTGAAGCGGCCCATAGCCGCAGTTAGCTGCTTCTCAGCACCTGCTAGTTCAGCAATGCCGGCACCGGTTTGGTCGCCGCTGGCTTTGTTCAGGCCGCTCATCGCTTCGTTACGCGCCTTAACCACGGCTTCCAGAGTTTCTGACTCGTGCTTCATATAGGCTTTGGCTGCGTTTACCAGGTTCGGGATCAAGTCATAACGGCGTTTTAGTTGCACCTCAATTTGAGAGAAGGCGTTCTGGTAGCGATTGCGCATGGTCACCAGCTTGTTGAACATCGATACCAAAAAGAACAGTACGACGACAACGACCGCAAGGGCGATAAGAAGAGAAGAATCCACGGTATTTTCCTTATGTTGGATATAGTTATTTGTCTGTTTGGGAAAATACCATGAGTCCTCAGAATTATTTATTAAATCTATGTAAAGAAAGAAAAAAATGACAAAGAGTTGATGTGAATCAGAGCTTGTCGCGATGATGGTTGACCCCGTCTATCTGAGATCACCCTAGGCGTACGGCGAACAATTAGCCACAGGCTAAACACCCGTGGCTGAAGGATAGGAGTGGGCTCTCTGGCTTACAGCTTACAGCTTAAAGCTGCCGACCAACTTGGCCAGTTGATCGGCCAGCTGATTGAGCTGCTTGCTGGCATCCGACATCTGCGAGGCAGACTCGGTACTCAGCTGGGTGGTTAGGTTAATCTCATCGACATTGCCGTTAAGCTCGGCCACCACCGAGGATTGCTCTTCGGTGGCGGTGGCAACCTGAATGTTCATGTCTGAAATCAGGCTGATCCGTTTCGAAATCTCCTGCAGCGCGCCATAGGCATGCTCGGCATCGTCGGCCCCTTGGCTGCTCATCTCGGTGCTCTGTTCAATGGCGCTAACCGCATTGCGCGCTTGCTCTTGCAGGCGGTTAATCATCTGCTGAATCTCATCGGTCGACTCGGCGGTGCGACTGGCCAGGCTGCGCACTTCGTCGGCTACTACCGCAAAGCCTCGGCCCTGTTCGCCGGCGCGGGCCGCTTCGATGGCAGCATTCAGTGCCAGCAAGTTGGTTTGCTCGGAGATGCCCCGGATCACATCGAGGATCCCACCGATGGACTGGCTGCTCTCTGCCAGCGAGTCCACCACCTCAGCCACCTGGCGCATCTCTTCGGCAAGGTTGATGATGGTGTCGCGGGCCTTGACCACCACCTCTTGGCCGCGAGAGGACTCTTGCTCGGCATCTTGGGCGGCATCGGCTGCTTGTGAGGCGTTGCCGGCGATCTCATTCACCGTTGAGCCCATCTCGTTGATGGCGGTGGCGACTTGGGTGACCCGATCCTGCTGGTTATGGGCATTATCCAAGCTGCTTTGGCTTTGGTCTGCGACGCTACGAGAAGCGTCATTCAGCTGTTCACCGCTACTGGCGACTTGCTTGACCGAGTCGTGGATCTTGCCGATAAAGCCGTTAAAGCCACTGGCGAGCTGGGCCATCTCGTCGTTGCCGACCACTTCGAGCCGCTGCCTGAGATCGCCATCGCCGGCTCCCAGGTTTTGAAACACCGTGGCCAGCTGGCTAATCGGTCTGCTGATGCTATTAGCCAGCCAAAGCGCGACAAACACAAACAGCACCACCACCAGTAGGGTACTCAGCAGGATGTAACGGGTGGCTTTGTTGAGGGCGGCAAGGGCTTCAGCCTTGGGCAGCTCGGCCACCACATACCAGCCCATGGACTCAATGTAGCTGGTGGCCACCAACAGGTTCTTGCCTTGGCGTTTTTGCTCAATCAGCGCAAACGGGGCCTTGTTAGTCAGCGCGCTGGCTGCACTGCCATATTCGTCAACTAGGGTGAGTTTGCCCAGTTTGGATTCATCGCGATGGATGCGGATGGTGCCCTCGCCATCAACCAAGTAGACAAAGCCGCTCTGCTCGAGCTTGAAGCCATCCAAAAAGTTAATCATCTCACCCATGGTCTTGGAGACGCCCGCTAAACCTTTTCCGTTCACCTGTTGGTAGTTCAGGAACAGTTTGACGCCATCCGTGGACGAGGTGTAAACACTGACCATTTTCGGCTCACCAGAGCTGCGGAAGGCAAAGAACCAGCCATCCCGGTCAGGAGTCAGGGTTCGTAGAAAGCCCTCTTGATTCCAGTAGTTGGCGGTTTCGCGGTTGGATACTGAGGCATCGGCCAAGTTGTACTGACGCTTGGTATCGACTAGCAGGTCGACAACTTGCTGCTCGCCTTCTGGGTTGGTGGTCGTGGTGGTGCGCTCGAGGATCATCGGGTTGTTGGCTAAGCTTTCCGCGGCGCCAAGTAGCACGGTGACTTCGCGGTCGATGCGGTTGCGGATCTGCTTGAGCACGGCAGGTAGCTCGCGCTCTTGCATCCGCGATTCGATAACCTGCTTGGCTTGGTGTTGGCTCAGCCAGCCCACCAACAGGGTCGATGCCAGCACTGCGGTAATCATCGACAGCGTCAGCTTTTGGCGAATGGTTAAGTGTTTGATGTTCATCGCCCCTCCTTGGGCAACGGCGGGGAGCCCGCCGGTTACTTCCTTGTTTTCTATCAGGTTAGCTGAGCGATCTGTTTAGTGCCCAGCTTTTACCCTGCTTAGAACGAGGTGCGCTTGTACTGTCGATACTCAGGCTTCCAGAATGCACCCTCAATCGCCTGCTCCAGCGCCTGGTCGTCGATGCGTAGCGCGTGGCCTTCTTGCATCGCGGTTATCGCCACTTGGCGGGCAATCACCTTGCTGACCTGCTGAATGTCTTCCAGTGCCGGTAGCAGCGCGCCTTCACCGTTTTGCGCCAGTGGTGAGCACTCCGCCAGTGCGCGCGAGGCGCTCATCAGCATGCCATCACTGACCCGCTCGGCTTGTACCGCCAATACCCCCAAGCCGATGCCCGGGAAGATGTAGCTGTTGTTGCACTGAGCAATCGGGTAGCTGTTGTCGCCCAGTTGCACCGCGGGGAAGGGGCTGCCGGTAGCAACCAGCGCTTGGCCGTCGGTCCAGCGCAGAATGTCTTCTGGTAAGGCCTCTACGCGGCTGGTTGGGTTGGACAGTGGCAATACGATAGGACGGGCACAGTTGCTGTGCATGGTCTCGATCACTTCTTGGGTAAACACGCCCGGTGCGCCCGATACACCGATCAACACGGTGGGTTTGGCGTGGGTCACCACGTCCAGCAGCGACAGGCTGTCTTGTGCGGTTTGCCATTGCTGCTGCAGATCGGCAGGCTGGGCCAGGGGTTTCTGGAAGTCCAGCAGGTTTGGCATGTTGTCTTGCAGCAGGCCCCAGCGGTCAACCATGTACACCTGCGAGCGGGCTTGCGCCTCGCTGATGCCCTCTTCCTGCATCGCCATGATAATCGCCTCGGCAATACCACAACCGGCTGAGCCAGAGCCGACAAAGGTGACGCGCTGCTCGCTCAGTTTGCTGTTGGCCGCTTTACAGGCAGCCAGCAAGGAGCCCACGGTTACTGCGGCGGTGCCTTGGATATCATCGTTAAAGCAGCAGAACTTGTCTTTGTAGCGCTGCAGTACCGGCATGGCGTTCTTCTGGGCAAAGTCTTCGAACTGAATCAGTGCGTCAGGCCAGCGAACCTTAACCGCTTGCATAAACAGCTCAACGAACTCGTTGTACTCTTCACCGCTGATGCGCTTATGGCGCCAGCCCATATACATCGGGTCGTTCAGAAGCTGTTGGTTGTCGGTGCCCACATCCAGCACGATCGGCAGGGTGTAGGCCGGGCTGATCCCGCCACAAGCGGTATACAGCGATAGCTTACCGATAGGAATACCCATGCCACCAATGCCTTGGTCGCCCAAACCGAGAATACGCTCACCATCGGTGACCACGATAATCTTCACGTTGTGGCGAGTGGCGTTGTTTAACAACTCGTTAATGCGATGGCGGTTAGGGTAAGAGATAAACAGACCGCGTGAACGACGGTAGATATTAGAGAACTGTTCACAGGCTGCACCCACGGTTGGGGTGTAGATAATCGGCATCATCTCGCTGATGTGATCCTCTACCAAACGATAGAACAGGGTCTCGTTGGTGTCCTGAATGTTGCGTAGGTAGATATGGCGGTCCAGATCGGTGGTGAAGCCTTGATACTGCTGATAAGCGCGCTCTGCCTGCTCTTCAATACTCTCGATGTTCTCTGGCAACAACCCTTCCAGATTGAAGAAGATTCGCTCTTCCTGACTGAAGGCACTGCCTTTGTTCAGCAAGGGGGTTTCTAGTAATGCCGGACCGGCGTAAGGAATAAAAAGCGGGCGTTTAAACTCTTCCATTCACGACTCTCTGTTGGGGCTATTGAACATGCGGGGGCGCTATTCTTTCACAGCGAACTTACAAAATCACTACAAGCGGTGTGGTTGTTACAACAATATTAGCCTTTGCTTAGAGACTGTTGATATTTTCTGCAATTTTTTAACGGCGCGAGCCGAACAAAACGCTGTTACAGCTCGCGATAACGCTGACGAACAGCGCTTGGCATGGCTTGTAGTTGCTGCTCGATCAGCGCGCGTTGTAGCTGGTGCAAGCCGTTTACCTCTGCCTGTTCCGTCGTCGCCAAGGTGTAGGCAATGGCCTCCAAGGTTGACAGGCTATCGCTGCGCTTGGCCTTGCGAATGGTGTAGGCGCTGGCGGGGGCGTGAGCAAAGTGGAAGCTAGGCAGTGATTGCAACCAAGGGTTGAGCTGTAACAATTTGTGCGCTTTGCGCCAAGTGCCATCGAGAAACAGCCATGAGTCAATCTCTCCGACATCCGCCTGCTCGAGTGGCTGGCTCGCGAGGCTTGGGTAGATAAGGCCTACCCTGCGCATATCTGAGTTGGCGATAAACGCGGCGAAATCAGCGGGGCCTTCGCCATCTATCAGCTCACAGCGACTCAGTGACAAGGCGGCTAAATGGGCGGTCGCTTTGGCGTGCTGCTGCTCACTCGGATGGCGCAAGATAGTCACCGGACGCTGGTGCTGGAGCATGGAGATATCGGCACACAGGCAGTGGCTAAGTGGACGTTGGCAGTGAGGGCAGCGAGCGCGAGACATCAAGATAGCGTTGTAATGGCAAAGTGGCTAAAGGATATCGCCTTGTGTCTAGCAAGGCGACATTTTCAGGCCATTGAGCCAACTGTTTAGCTCCGGTGGACAGCTATAGGCGCAATGCCGATAACAAGGGAGCTCGCCCATACTTTGTGGCCAGGCTTTCAGCGTGCCGTCGGCCAGGCGTGATTCCACGCTGATCTCTGGCAGTACCGCCCAGCCGAGTCCGGCTTGCAGGGCATCTAGCAGCAAGCCCTCGCCATCAAACAGGCAATGGATATCCCTTGGGTTGGCGATATCAAACAGGCACAGATGGCCGTCGAAGCGCTGCGGCTTAACCAGCTGAGGGTGGGCCACTTTAACCAGTTTGAGTGACTGCCACAGGCTGCTATGCCATGGAGGATCGCTGTTGGGAGGCTGAGCCGAGAACGAGAAGAACACGTCGCACAGGGGGTTGTGGCTCACCGCCACCTGCAGGTGGGGATAGCGCTGACTAAGCTGGCGCAACACCAAGGTCAGCAGTGGGCTGGGAAACCATGCGGCATAGCCAAGCTGTAGCTGCTGTGGGGTGTTATTCAGCGCATGCTCGACTTGCTGCAGGCTCTGTTGGTAGAGCAGCTCGATAAGCTGAGCCTGCTCGATTAGCCCCAGTCCACACGGGCTTAGGTGATAGTGACCATCGCGCACCACAAACAGCTCGGCGCCAATCAGCGCCTGTAAGTCTTGTAGCTGGCCTTCGATCTCTGCGGCGCTGGAGGTGCTGTAGCGACTGGCTTGAGGCGGAGAGCCATGCTCAGCCACGAGTCTTAGCGCGGTCAGTTGGGCTTGGTTAGCCAGCAGTGGTTTACTCATGGCTGGATACCCCAAGCAGATTCAGGCAATGGACAAACTGGGCATCACGCCGGTGGCTAAGCCACATCAGTTCGATATTGAGCTTGTTGGGCACATAGTGATTGTCCAGTCGCAGCTCGGTTAAGCGCCCGGAATTGAGGGCATGATTGAGCCAATGGCGTGGCGCGATGGCCCAGCCCTCGCCCAGCACCAGTAGGTCGTTTAGCAGATCACGCTGATTGACCTGCCAATGGTTGAGCGGGTTAAGCAGCAGGTAGTCGGGCAGGCTGCTGATATGTAGCTGACGAAACTGCAGCACCTGCTCAATGCTGAGCTGCTGGCGCTTGGCTAGCGGATGGCTGGGTGCGCAGGCCCAGCATACGCTCATCGAACAAAACCGCCGTGACTGGGTACGCGGTGGCTTTTGCTGCTCGGCCAGGCGCAGCAACATATCCGCCTCGCCTTGCTCTAAGGCCGAGACCAGGTTTTCGTTGGGAAGCTGACGTAGTACGAACTCTTGTAGCGGCAACTCAGAGAGTAGCTTGGGATAGAAGTTTAGCAGCGCCTGGCTTGGGACCAGCTCGTCCATCGCCAACACAAGCTCCGCGTTATGTCGCTGTGGTGGGCGCTGGCTGAAATGGCCGAGGGCTTTATTCAGGGCTTGGGCGTGGCTAAACAGTTGTCTGCCGAGCTGGTTGAGTTGGGCGGTGCGGCGATCAACTAACTGACACTCGAGGGTTTTTTCCAGTGCTTGAGTGGCAGGCCCCATTAACCCTGCGGCACGTTGCTGATGGCGCTCGACCAATTGGGCGAAGGCGACCAGCTGTTCCATCGGAGGTTGTGACATGGGGCTCTCTGCAAGACGTTTTTATAAGGCTAGCAGAGATTTATCGGTAGTTCTGATAGTACGCGCCCCGAACAGCAAGAGTGTGCGCTTGTCCTAGAAGCGGTAACGTACACCTGCGTTTACTTCCAGCTTCATGGCGGTGTCCTCCAGCAGATAGGCAATCGGTTGTGCCTCTGCATAGAACACGAAGTTGTCGACCTGGGTTTTGATGCCGAAATTGCCGCGGATGCCGAAGCTATGCTTGTTGCTGTCGCGGTACTTGGCACCGTAGCCCCAGTAAAGATGCTGTGGGTTCTGGTTGAAGCTATGCAACTTATCCAGAGACAGTGCAAAGTTGTCGAGGCCTACATTGACCCGCAGATCATGATGCAAGATCCCGATACCGGCGTCATCGCCAAGGTAAGCGCCAAGCTCTAAGGCCTGGGCCGAGGTGCAAAGTCCAAGTCCGCAGACTACCGCTAAACAGTGCTTTTTCATGGAAGGTCCGATTAATCAACTGTGCAAAAAGAGCGCATTCTAGAGCGAGGGCGGAGCCGTGAAAATACTGGTACTAATTATGCAGAGAATTTCATAGAGCAGTAATCAGTGACAATGTAACGATTTCTGTACAACTTGAGCAAACACTGAGGAGTATGTCTATGGCTGTTGCAGTAGCTTCTGGTGAATGGGGCCGTTTCTTACAAACCGGCATTATGCAGCGTTTTCTTGACGCCCGAGAGCGTTACACGGCGGGCGCCTGTAACCCGAGCTTTGAGTGTGGGGTTGTTCGCCCGGATGAGGTTTGCATTAGTGCGCTTCAGCACGCCTACCTACAAGGCGAAATCGGAATCAAAGACCTTCAATACTGGCGGGCTGTGCTTGATCGCGACTAAGCAGCTTTTGTAGGTTTTGTCGCTGCGGCTTAAGGCTGCGCAAAGGCGGCAGCTCATAGTAGCGCACCGGCAGTTTGAGTCCGGCGAGCTGTTGGCGCAGGTGGGCCTCTAACTCGTTGTAGTTGAGCCCGGCGGCTAACTGTACGAAGGCAACTGGCCGATGGCCATACTCTGGGTTGGGCTGGGGGAGTACCACCGCTTGTTCGATGGACGGGTGCTGCAGTAGCACCTGTTCGATCTCTTCTGGCTGGATGTTCTCTCCACCGCTGATAAACATATTGCTGCTGCGGCCAAAGATCTGCAGGTCGCGGCCTTGCACCTCGCCGCGGTCGCCGCTGTTAAACCAGCCTTCGCCATCTTCCGGGCGCTTAATCCCCTGTGCGCCCCAGTAACCCATAAACAAGGTCTCGCCTTTGAGATAGAGCTCGCCATTCACCTGCTTAGCTTGGCGGAACGGCAATACCTGGTAGTGCTCATGGATCCGGTGGTTGCGGGTGGCGATCTGTGAACACAGCTCAGAGCTGCCGTAGGAGCTATACACCTCAAAGCCGCGGTTGATCGCCTGCTCCAGCAGCGACTCCTCGCAGCTGGCACCGCCAATCAGTAGCTTGCGCAGTGGCAGTTGGGTGGGGTTAAAACCGGGATCGCGTAGCAAACGGTACAACTGAGTAGGCACCAGCGACAAATGGGTGATGCCCTGTTTCGCCAAAAGCTGGGTATTGAGGTTATGGCTGCTGGTAACCACTGCCGCGCCGGCTATCAGGCAGCGCCACAAGATGGCTTGACCGCCAATGTGGAACAGCGGCAGCGACAACAACCAGCGCTCACCCGGTTTCAGGCTCAGCCCCTGATTGGAGCCCAGCGCACTAAAGAAGTGATTGCTCCAGCTATGTACCACGGCTTTCGGGGCGCCGCTTGAGCCGGAGGTAAACACCACGCTACTGGCTTGCTTGCCGTTTAGCTGGGCAGGTAAGGTAATACTCCCTTCGCCTGCCTCTTCGCCATAGCCGAGCGTCAGCGCTTGCAGGCCCGGTAGCTGGTGGTCATCGCTCCAGTAAAAGCGTGCGCCTAGCTTGGTCGCCATCGCTTCTAACGCGCTTTGTGGCTGGTGGAAGCTCAGTGGGCAGAAGATGGCCCCAAGCTGCAGGCAGGCCAGTTGCAACAGTAGTTGGGCAGTAGCCTTGTTGCTGATCACCACCACCGGATCGCCCGAGCTTACCCCTTGTCGCTCTAAGCTGGCGCACAGCTGGGCAACTTCGTCGGCCAATTGGCGGAAGCTGTAACTGCGTTGATCGTTGAGCAAAGCGAGGGCGTTGCCATCATGCTGGCAGCGGAACCAAAGCGGGTTGTGATGAGGGAGCAATGCGTTCATGGGGCGCATTATGCCCCATGACGCGTGCAATGTCCTAGCCGTTAGTAAGCAAAAGGGCCAGACCGGTGCCAGCAGAAGCGGCAGAGCTGAGTTTCAGCAGCAGATTAGACAGCATGCCGCGCTCGATGCCGCGACCAGCGAGGTGGCCAAGGCTTAGCAAGGTGGTTGAGCTTAGCAGGAAGCCAACAAAGAACTGGGTAGTGGCTGCGCCGCCCGGGGCTTCTGCGCCATGGGCCAAGCCATGCATTGCCGCCAGACCTGCCAGCAGTGGCAACAGGGCGTAGCTGTTTAGCTTAAGAACGCGTGCCGCCAGCGCCGCCAGAATGATCAGTGACAGGGCCAAGGTGGCTTCAAACATCGGTGGCAACCAGCCAAGCTGACCGATCATCGCCGCGATAAGAAAGCTACCCAAGCCAAGCAGCAGGGTGCGGCTTAGGGTCAGCTGACGCGCCGCCAGCAGGCCAATCAAGCTTAGGGCAAACAGGTGATCGACACCGGTGAGTGGGTGCATCAGGCCAGACCAAATGCCGTGGTGGTCGCCGTTGTGCGCCCAGGTCGGTGCGCTCATCAGGCTCAGTAGCAGTGCAACGATTGCATGTTTCATGGGGTTCTCCTTACCTTATTTGCTGAGCGCAGCTGACTCTTCCAGCATGCCTTGCTCGATAATGAAATTGATGATCTCTTGTAGGCCTTGGCCGCTTTTCAGGTTGCTGAAGACAAACGGGCGATCGCCGCGCATCTTCTTGGCATCGCGGTCCATCACCTCGAGTGACGCACCCACGATGGGGGCCAAGTCGGTTTTGTTGATGATCAGCAGGTCAGATTTGGTGATACCGGGGCCGCCTTTGCGGGGGATCTTGTCGCCAGCGCTCACGTCGATAACGTACAGGGTCAGATCGCTCAGCTCCGGGCTAAAGGTGGCACTAAGGTTATCGCCGCCGCTCTCTACCAGCACCAGGTCCAAACCCGGGTGGCGCTTTTGCAGCTCGGCAATCGCCGCCAGGTTCATTGAGGCATCTTCACGGATGGCGGTGTGCGGGCAGCCGCCGGTCTCCACGCCAAGGATGCGGTCTTCTTCCAATGCTTCGTTACGCAGCAGGAACTGGGCATCTTCCTTGGTGTAGATGTCGTTGGTGACCACGGCCAGATTAAAGCGGTGGCGCAGCTCGCGGCACAGGTTGGTGAGAAGTGCAGTCTTGCCCGAGCCGACCGGGCCGCCGACACCGACGCGTAGGGTTTGTTTGTTGCTCATAATATTTCCTTGGCTCTTCTATGCCTTTTGTTCACGAGCGGAACAAGCGACAGTATTGGGTTTCGTGCAGGCTGCTGGCCATACTTAAGGCGGGCAGCGAGCCGGCAATCTCAGAGTCATTCAGACTCAATCCTTGATGACGCGCCTGCGGCAACAGCGGCAGCAGATCGTTCAACAGTAGCTGGCAGGCGGTTTGCCCCAAGGGGAGGGTTTTGCCTGCCACGGTTAATTGGTTTTCCAGCCAGCTCCACAGGTAGCCATCAGTCAGGGCATCCAGTGGGATCTGCCAGTGGCAACCGGCGGCGGCGAATACCGCCGTCCAGCTGTAGTCCTCGCTGGGGAGCTTGTCGAAGGTAGCCGGCGCCACGCTGCGCAGTAGCTCGCGCAGGGCGCGTCCCATCTGCAAGTCTTCCAGCTCCAGCTCGGCGGTTTCCCGGCTGGCAATCAGGCGTAGATTCCAGCGTTCGAACTCGCAGTAATCGCCTTGCTGCCAAGCGTGATAAAGCCTTGCCAGAATAGGTAGGTCCAGCTGCGCCAGCCCTTCAGTCAGTACCCCTTGCAGCCAGCCGCGTAGCTGCTCAGGGTTGCTGACCCAGCCCTCTTCGATGGCAAACTCCAAGCCTTGCGAGTAGGCAAAGCCGCCCACTGGTAGCGAGGGGCAGGAGAGGCGCAGCAGCTGTAGCTGCGCCAGACCGGGCTTAAACTGAGCGCTATCCATTAATGGCTATGTCCCGTTGGCAGATGGCTGTGGTAGGCACCGCTCTCTGGTTCAAACGGCGCTTGATGTTGCTCGCAGCGCAGGCCGTAGATCTCCACCAGATCCTGCAGCACATGGTCGGGCTGGAAACGCAGCCAGTTATCGCCGATCTGTAGCGGAGTGTGGCGGTTGCCGAGGTGGTAGCACACCCGGGCGAAGATCAGCGGATCGTCGGCATAGGCGGTAACCACTTCTTCGGCGGCGCTTTTCACTTCGATCAGCTCGCCGCTTTCGGCTTGCAGCACCTGGCCGTCTTGCAGCACTTGGCCACGTGGCAGGAACAGGCCAACCTCAACTTCGTCGGTGGTCAGCGCTTTGAAGCGGGCCTTTTTGCGCAGGTCAAAGCTCAACTCCAGCTGGTGGCGAGCTTTTTCATGACAGTGTTTGAGGCATTGATAGACCTTTAACATGGGTGCTCCTAAAACAAAAAGTAACGCTGAGCTAGCGGTAGCTCAGTGGCAGGCTCGCACTCCAGCAACACGCCATCGGCCCGCACCTCATAGGTCTGGGAGTTGACCTCCATCTTGGGCTGGTAGCTGTTGTGGATCATGTCGGCCTTGCTGATAGTGCGGGTGTTCTTACAGGCGATAACCTGACTCTCCAGCCCCAATACCCGGTCGATGTTGGCTTCTAGTGCAGCTTGGCTAACAAAGCTGATACGGGTCTGCTTCATGGCCTTACCGTAGCTGCCGAACATCGGACGGTAGTGCACCGGCTGGGGAGTGGGGATCGAGGCGTTCGGATCGCCCATCGGTGCTGCGGCAATCGCACCACCTTTAATAATCATCGACGGCTTCACGCCAAAGAAGGCCGGCTTCCACAGCACCAAGTCGGCCAGTTTGCCCACTTCCACCGAGCCCACTTCCTCGCTGATCCCGTGGGTAATCGCAGGGTTAATGGTGTATTTGGCCACATAGCGCTTGGCGCGGAAGTTATCGCAACCGAGGTCTTGGTCTTCCGGCAGCAGGCCGCGCTGCACCTTCATCTTGTGGGCGGTTTGCCAGGTACGGCAGATCACCTCGCCCACCCGGCCCATCGCTTGTGAGTCTGAGGCGATCATCGAGAACGCGCCCAAATCATGCAGGATGTCTTCCGAGGCGATGGTCTCTTTGCGGATGCGCGAATCGGCAAAGGCCACATCTTCAGGGATGGCCGGATCGAGGTGGTGACAGACCATCAACATGTCCAGATGCTCATCCACGGTGTTGACCGTGTAAGGGCGGGTTGGGTTGGTGGACGATGGCAGCACGTTGGGCAGCTCACAGGCGGTGATAATGTCGGGGGCATGGCCGCCGCCAGCGCCTTCGGTGTGATAGGTGTGGATCACCCGGTCTTTAAAGGCGGCCAAGGTGTCTTCTACAAAGCCGGACTCGTTCAGGGTGTCGGTGTGGATGGCCACCTGCACGTCATAGCGCTCGGCCACTTCCAGACAGTTGTCGATGGAGGCCGGGGTGGTGCCCCAGTCTTCGTGTAGCTTAAGGCCCATGGCGCCGGCTTGCAGCTGCTCTTCCAGAGGGCGCGGTAGGCTGGCGTTACCCTTACCGAGGAAGCCGATGTTCATCGGAAACTCTTCGGCGGCTTGCAGCATCTTGCCTAAGTGGAAGGCACCCGGAGTACAGGTGGTGGCGTTGGTGCCCGTGGCAGGGCCAGTACCGCCACCGATCATGGTGGTGGTGCCTGACATCAGCGCCTCTTCAATCTGCTGTGGGCAGATAAAGTGGATGTGCGAGTCAACGCCGCCGGCGGTCAAGATCTGGCCTTCGCCGGCAATCACTTCGGTACCGGCACCAATGTTGATGTCGATGTTATCTTGAATGTCCGGGTTACCGGCCTTACCGATGGCCATAATACGGCCATCTTTGATGGCCACGTCGGCTTTGACGATGCCCCAGTGATCGAGGATCAGGGCGTTGGTAATCAGGGTGTCCGGCACCTTGTTGGCACCGGCCTGGCTTTGGCCCATGCCATCGCGGATTACCTTACCGCCGCCAAATTTCACTTCGCTGCCGTATTGGGCAAAGTCTTTCTCTACTTCGATGATCAGTTCGGTGTCGCCGAGGCGAACTCGGTCGCCCACGGTGGGGCCGAACATCTCGGCATAAGCGCGCTTATCCATGCTGCTCATGATTGCTCTCCTTGTTCGTCATCATCGATCTGCTCGCTTTTGTCCAGATCGCCCATTACCTCACCGCGGAAGCCAAAGACTTCACGATCGCCGGCCAGTGCTACCAGCTCAACGGAGCGGTGTTGGCCGGGCTCGAAGCGCACGGCGGTGCCGGCAGGGATGTTCAGACGAAAACCACGTGCCGCGGCGCGGTCGAACAGCAGCGCGGGATTGGTTTCGGCAAAATGGTAGTGCGAGCCCACTTGGATGGGGCGGTCGCCACTGTTAGATACTTCGACCTCGATGGTCGCCAAGCCGACATTCAGTTCGATCTCACCGGCTTCAATAATCAGTTCTCCAGGGATCATGCTCTGCTCCTTAGGGGATGGGATTGTGAACGGTGACCAGCTTGGTGCCATCGGGGAAGGTGGCCTCAACCTGAACCTCATGGATCATCTCGGGGATGCCGTCCATTACTTCCTCACGGCTGAGCAGGGTGCGCCCCCAACTCATCAGCTCGGCAACGCTGCGGCCTTCGCGGGCACCTTCAACGATCTGAGCGGAGATATAGGCAACAGCTTCCGGGTAGTTCAGTTTCAATCCCTTCTCTTTGCGCCGTTCGGCCAGCAAGAAGGCGCTGAATAACAGCAGCTTATCTTTCTCTCTTGGGCTTAATTCCATAGCTCTATCCTCAGGTATTCCAAATCCGTGGCGGGCTGGCGGGGCGTCCCATTACAGAAGGACGCAGTACTTGCCAGCTGGCTTTAAAGTGATCCATGGCCCGATCGGCGCGATCCCCCAGATAGCGCAGCACCAGTAGTCCGCGGATCAGGGTCAGGGCCAAGGCCTTGTCGTCAATCATGTCACGCAGCTGTTGTTGGATTTGTTGCTGCTCGGTGTCACTTAGGTGATCCACCGTGGCCAACATACAGGCGTAGACGGTTTTGCCGGCTAATGCGGCGGGGTTGTTCAGGCTACTGGCGGCATCGATACGGGTATGCTCCAGCAGCAGTGGGCGCTCGCCGCGCCACACTTCAATACTTTGCTTAAGGCTGCCTTCTGTCAGCGGGTGGTTGCCCGCTTGGCGGCCCAGGCAGGTGATCTCCCAGGCGATTAAGCGAGCGCCTTCGGCCAAGTCGAAACGAGAATGCAGCTCGCCCTGCGCGCCGTCGAACACAATAGTCTCTGGCGGTAGCCACTCCAGTTGGCTGTCGGCGGCCAAACTAAACTGCTGCTGTTGGATCTGTGCCTGGCGCAGTTTGTTGGAACGATAAACCTTGCCCGATGAGGGCGTGGTCAGCAGCACTTGGCTCGCTTCAGCGCAATCTACCCCGATACGCAGATGGTCGCCGGCGACCAAACCACCGGGCGGATGCAACAGATAACAGTGACAGGCGCTGTCGTCAGCAGGGAAAAAAGGACGCTGAACGCGCAGTGGTCCCTGACTATGGTTATGCAGTAGCCGGGTCTTGCCCACAAGTTGTGCAAAACCGAGATCTAAACGGGCAGGCCAGCTGCGCAAGCTGGTCTCGGTCTGCGCTTCCATTTGCTCAATAACATCCATTGGACGAGGTATTTCCTGCTTTTTTTAGAATTTTTATTCGAAATCGGACTACCACCAAGGGGTAGACCTATAGATAAGAGCAAAGACTAAGCCAGCTTTGAAGAAGGGCGCGGTTTCTGCCTTTACTGAGTTTATCAATAGCTTATTTAATGAGGTGGGCACCATATTGGTGCGATATTTCCTGCTTTTGTGCACCACAGTGGTGCTTTGTGAGTTTTTGCTCATTTTGGTGCAAGCTGCTGATTCTTCGCGCCTTTATTGTGCAGTTTTCACTGAATAATTATGTCCCACATGCGACTAAAGTCGCGTCAGCTCTGGGCTGAGGGGATCTGGCACAGAGTCTGCTCCAGCCTGATTAGCCTCGCTGTCGAAGAGCTAGCGTTCGATAGCGGCAAACACACATAAAAAAGGACTTTAACCATGACACAACAGAAACAACACTCTTCTCGCTGGAGCAAACAGCTGGCCGCTTCAGCTATGGCTTTGGCGCTCACCTCCGGTATGTCGCTGGCTCAAGCAGCAGAAACCATCAAGGTTGGGGTATTGCACTCGCTGTCAGGCACCATGGCTATCAGTGAAACCACCTTGAAAGATACCGTACTGATGATGGTGGAAGAGCAGAATAAGGCCGGTGGCTTGCTAGGTAAGAAGCTCGAGCCGGTTGTGGTTGACCCTGCCTCTGACTGGCCGCTATTCGCCGAGAAAGCGCGCGAACTGCTGGAAAAAGAGCAGGTAGATGTGATCTTTGGTTGCTGGACGTCGGTATCGCGTAAGTCGGTATTGCCAGTGGTTGAAGAGCTGAACGGCCTGCTGTTCTACCCGGTACAGTACGAAGGCGAAGAGAGCTCTAAAAACGTATTCTACACCGGCGCTGCGCCAAACCAGCAGGCTATCCCAGCAGTGGATTACCTGATGGGCGAAGAAGGTGTTGAGCGCTGGGTATTGGCGGGAACCGACTACGTTTACCCACGTACCACCAACAAGATCTTGGAAGCCTACCTGAAAACTGCCGGTGTGGCTGACGAAGACATCATGATCTCTTACACCCCATTCGGTCACTCTGATTGGCAGACCATCGTATCTGACATCAAGAAGTTCGGTGAAGCGGGCAAGAAGACTGCAGTAGTGTCCACCATTAATGGTGATGCCAACGTGCCGTTCTACAAAGAGCTGGCTAACCAAGGCATCGCTGCGGAAGACATTCCTGTTGTGGCCTTCTCGGTGGGTGAAGAAGAGCTATCTGGCTTTGATACCGCGCCGCTGGTCGGTCACTTGGCCGCTTGGAACTACTTCCAAAGCGCCGATAGCGAGCTGAATGAAGAGTTCATCGGTGCGTGGCAGAGCTTTATCGGCTCCGAAGAGCGCGTAACTAACGACCCAATGGAAGCGACCTACATCGGCTTCAAGATGTGGGCAGAAGCGGTTGAGAAAGCCGGCTCTGTGGAAGTTGACAGCGTACGTGACGCCATGTACGGCATTACCGTACCTAACCTGACCGGTGGCTACGCGGTAATGAACACCAACCACCACCTGACCAAGCCAGTACTGATCGGTGAGATCCAATCTGACGGTCAATTCGACGTGGTATGGCAAACTGCTGGTGGTGTAATCGGTGATGCATGGACCGATCACCTGCCAGAGAGCGCCAACCTGGTGGCTGACTGGACCGCGCCGATCTCTTGCGGCAACTTCAACATCACTACCTCTCAGTGTTCTGGCCAAAACTACTAATCCCAGTAGTTAGCTAGCCAAGCCTTAAGTCGGGGCAGCCTTGCTGCCCCGCTTCTAAGCGCACGCCAGTGCGCACACATAAAGTAGTTTCACCAGGAGAGGTTGTCGTGAAAACTATGCTAAATAAACTGCTCGGTCTTGTTGGACTGGTTGTACTGAGCTTCGGCGTACTCGCCGACGATTGGCAACAAGCCGCCAGCGGCCTGACCGGAAAAAGCAGTAACGATAAACTGGCAGCGATTGAAGCCATGCTGGAGTTTGATGATCCGCGTAATGCGGTCGCGCTTCAAGGCATGTTGGATGCTGAGCTTTACTACGTGAAAGCCGATCGCCAGCTGGTTATTGCAACGAAGAGTGGCAGGAGCTTCCTGCTTACCGATCTACAGGGCGAGTCCCTCGGTGAAGTAGCCAAATCAAAAATAAAACGGATTACCGTTAACAACAGAATACGTCGCGAGATCCGCTCGGGTCTGGCAATGATGGCCCTGGCTGGCCCCGATGAAGATGCTCGCTTTAGTGCGGTGCGCTCGTTGATGGCCAACGTAGAGGCCGAACAGCTCCCCTTAGTTGAGCAGCGCTTAGTCGCTGAAACCAGCGCCAAGGTGCAGGACAAACTGCGCGAGCTGCAAGCGATTATCTTGTTGGAAAATGGCGATGATGCCCAGCGCCAGAGCTCGGCAGAGTTTCTGGGCGGGCGTATGGACGCCCCTTCGCGTAACGCGCTGTTGCGGGCTCAAGCCGACGAGCAAAACGCTGAGGTATTAGCGGCGATCAATGAGTCGGTGGCGCGTAACCAGCAGCTACTTAAACTCAATCGCGCTGCCGAGAACCTGTACTTCGGTCTGAGCTTAGGCGCAGTGCTGCTATTGGCGGCGGTTGGTCTGGCGATCACCTTCGGCGTGATGGGCGTGATCAACATGGCCCACGGCGAGATGATCATGCTGGGCGCCTACACCACCTATGTGGTGCAGCAGCTGATGCCGGGGCATATCGAGCTTTCCTTGG
The DNA here is from genome assembly GCF_000429485.1 of Aliagarivorans marinus DSM 23064. Taxonomy (GTDB): domain Bacteria; phylum Pseudomonadota; class Gammaproteobacteria; order Enterobacterales; family Celerinatantimonadaceae; genus Aliagarivorans; species Aliagarivorans marinus. Next base: position 32,464 of record NZ_AUBY01000014.1, read on the forward strand.
TGGTGGCGATCCCTGCGGCCTTCTTGGTATCGGGCGCCATGGGCGTGCTGATTGAACGTGGGATTATTCGCTTCTTATACGGCCGACCTCTGGAAACCCTGCTAGCGACCTTTGGTCTGAGCCTGGTGCTCCAGCAGTTGGTGCGCAGTATCTTTGGCCCACTTAACCAAGCGGTAATCACCCCGCAGTGGCTGAGCGGCTCGCTGGAGATCAACGGCGTGCTGGCGCTGACCTATAACCGCCTCTACATCATTATCTTCAGCTTTATGGTGGTCGCCGCGCTGTGGCTGCTGATCAGCAAGACCTTCTTCGGCCTGCAGGTACGCGCGGTAACGCAAAACCGGGCAATGGCCAACGCCATGGGTATTCGTTCCTCGTGGGTAGATGCCATGACCTTTGGTTTGGGTTCAGGCGTTGCCGGTATTGCCGGTGTGGCACTCAGCCAGCTAACCAACGTTGGTCCTAACCTTGGCCAGAACTACATCATCGACTCGTTCATGGTGGTGGTGTTCGGTGGTGTGGGCAACCTGTTCGGTACCGTGGTGGCTGCGATGACCCTTGGGGTGGCCAACAAGCTGGCAGAACCGTTTACCGGTGCGGTACTGGCGAAGATTTTGGTGCTGGTATTTATCATCCTGTTTATTCAAAAACGTCCTCGGGGCATGTTCGCTCTGAAAGGCCGCATGGTGGAGGACTAAGCGATGAGTCGTTCTATTATCGTATCTTTTCTGATGCGCGATAAGGTGGGCAATGCCCTGCTGGCGGTGCTACTGGCACTGGCGATTATCGTGCCGTTTTGTAGCTTGGTGTTTGAGCCGGGCGATACCTTTTATCTGTCATCGTATTGGGTGACCTTGCTGGGCAAATACCTGTGCTACGCCTTGCTGGCGGTTGCGGTGGACTTGGTGTGGGGCTACTGCGGTATCTTGAGCCTTGGCCACGGCGCCTTCTTTGCCCTCGGCGGCTACGCCATGGGCATGTACCTGATGCGTCAAATTGGTGAACGTGGGGTGTACGCCAACCCGCTGTTGCCAGACTTCATGGTGTTCCTGAACTGGACTGAGCTGCCTTGGTATTGGCAGGGCTTTGATATGTTCGGCTTCGCCATGCTGATGGTGCTGTTGGTGCCGGGCGCTCTGGCCTTCCTGTTTGGTTTTTTGGCCTTCCGCTCGCGGGTGACCGGGGTGTATCTGTCGATTATCACCCAGGCACTGACCTACGCGCTGATGCTGGCCTTCTTCCGCAATGACATGGGCTTTGGTGGTAATAATGGCCTGACTGACTTTAAAGATATCTTGGGCTTTAACCTGCAGCATCCGGGCACCCGGGCCGCGCTGTTTAGCCTGAGCGCCTTGGCGCTGGCTGGTGGCTATCTGCTGTGTCGTTTTATTGTTAACTCCAAGCTGGGCCGAGTACTGATTGCGATCCGTGATAGCGAAAGCCGTACCCGCTTTATTGGCTATCGGGTGGAGCGCTTTAAGCTGTTTGTGTTTGTGGTTTCCGCCATGTTGGCGGGTGTTGCCGGTGCGCTGTATGTGCCGCAAGTGGGCATCATCAACCCGGGCGAGTTTGCGCCGCTGAACTCGATTGAGAGCATCGTTTGGGTAGCGGTCGGTGGTCGTGGCACCTTGTTTGGCGCGATCTTCGGCGCGTGGATGGTGAACTTCGGTAAGACCTGGTTTACCGGTGCCTTCCCCGAGCTGTGGCTGTTCTTCCTAGGCGGCCTGTTTGTGGTAACTACATTGTGGCTACCCAAGGGTGTGGTGGGGCTGAGTGCTCAGTTGAGCAAGATGCGCCGCAGCAAGGCGGCTTCAGTGGCTGTTAGTGAAAAATCGCCGGTTCAAGCGCAAGCTGTTGAGGCTGAGCCACAGCCTCAGCAAGCGTCTCAGGTAGCGCCGGAGCCGGAACAGCAAGCTGAGCCGACCCCCAAGAACCTTGATCAAGGAGCCGCCAATGTCTAAGCCAAAGCATATTCCACAGAATACCCTGCTGTATGTGGATGGCGTCACCAAGAGCTTCGACGGCTTTAAGGCGCTCAACAGCCTGTCGCTGATTATGGAACCCGGCGAGATGCGGGCGATTATCGGCCCCAATGGTGCTGGTAAAACCACCATGATGGATGTGATCACCGGAAAGCTCCGCCCCGATGAAGGCATCGTGATGTTCGAGCAAGACATCGACCTGACCCAGCACGACGAGGCGGAAATCGCCAACTTAGGGATTGGTCGCAAGTTCCAAAAGCCCTCGGTGATTGAAAACCTGACGGTATTCGAGAACCTCGAGCTGGCGCTCTCTGGCGGCCGCGGGGTGTTCCAATCGCTGCTACATAAGCTGAGTAACCAGTCCTTTGGCCGCATCGAAGAGGTGCTGGAGTTGATCCGCCTGCAGGACAAGCGCAGTTGGCTGGCCGGCTCACTCTCACACGGCCAGAAGCAGTGGCTGGAGATCGGTATGTTGATTATGCAGGAGCCGCGCTTGCTGCTGATCGACGAACCGGCAGCCGGGATGACCGATGAAGAGACCGCGCTGACCGCCGAGCTGTTTAAGCAGCTGGCCCAAGACCACTCGCTGGTGGTGGTGGAGCACGATATGGACTTTGTGAAAGCGCTGGATTGCCCGGTAACCGTGTTGCACGAGGGCTCGGTGCTGGCACAAGGCACGCTGGAGCAGGTTCAACAGAACCAACAAGTGATTGAAGTGTATCTGGGGCGCTAGGGGAATATATGTTAGAAATTGCTAATGTAGATAGCCACTACGGTGCCAGTCAGGCGCTGTATGGTATCGATCTAAAGGCCGAGCTGGGCCAAATCAGCTGTGTGTTGGGGCGCAATGGTGTGGGCAAGACCACGCTGCTGCGTTCGCTGGCCGGACAGCAACGTATCTCAGGCGGCGAGATCCGCTTTGAAGGCAAGGACATCAGCAAACTCTCGGCGGCGCAGCGCGCCAAGCTGGGGATTGCGATTGTGCCGCAGGGGCGGGAGATCTTCAGCCAACTGACGGTGCTGGAGAACCTGAAAACCGGCTTCTCGGTCCTGCCAAAATCTGAGCGAGTAATCCCCGATGAGATCTACCGTCTGTTCCCGGTGCTGAAAAAGATGCTGGGCCGACGTGGCGGCGACCTCAGCGGTGGTCAACAGCAGCAGCTGGCGATTGCCCGGGCACTGGTGATGCAGCCCAAGCTGTTGATGCTCGATGAACCCACCGAAGGGATCCAACCTTCGATCATCAAGGACATCCAACGGGTGCTGGCCCACCTGCGTGACCGTGGCGATATGGCCATCGTGCTGGTGGAGCAGTACTTCGACTTCGCTGTTGAGCTGGCCGATCACTACACCGTGCTGGACCGGGGCAATGTGGTGCTGCAAGGCGACAAGCAAGCGGTTGATCCTCAGCAAGTGAAGCAGTGGATGAGCGTATAGTCCGCTTTGATGCTCAATAAAGGCCCTGCTAACAGCAGGGCCTTGTTGTATCTGAAGGCGGTTTTGTTTGACCCAGTCGCGCTTATTGGCAGGAACTTTGGACAGCCTTGTCATTCTCCCCCTAGTATTGAGCTGACGCTCGCTATCGTTGGAGGCCGTGATGCGCCAGCTCAACTCCTTACTCTCTGTTCGCTATCGTGGCTGGTTACGCTTTACGGTCAGCGCCTATGCCCTGTTGGGCAGCCTGGCTTTGTTATCGCAGGCCTTGTCGGGGGCATTCCAGGTATCGGATATGATCACCCGCTTGGGGCCGTTTCCACTGAGCTTCCCTTGGGCGCTTAGCCTGTTCTTTGTCAGTGTACTGGCGGCCTATTCGCTGCTCTACGCCAGCCGTCATGGCATGTGGTTACTGCGAGCTTGTGCACTGGCCTATCTGCTTGATCGAGCGCTGGCGCCCCAGCTAAACCTGCCGCTACTACTGGCTATCTTTGAAGCTTTGCACCTGCTGTGTCTGGCCATGCTGCTCTACCTGTCATGGAAACTTGAGCACCGCCCGAGTCCGCAAGTCGAACAACTGGTGGCAACGTTGCAGCAATCGCAGCAAGAGTCGGCCGCCGAGAGCGAGCAGGAGCCTGAGGAGGCTGCCAGTAACCCTACCAATACCGCCACCACCACAGAACAGGATGATGCCAGCCGCAGTTAGCGGCCGAGCCGCTGCATAGCTGCCAAGATATGGGTAGGATACCAATCTACATAAGTAACTGATCATTCTTGCTGGTTAAAATCATCGATGACAGCGTCAACGCTTTTGTAATTAGTCCACTAGTTACGGCAAGCGCCTCCTCGCCCTCAATGATTTTCCCTGCGCAATATCTGATCATTAACTTATCCAGATTGGTATAATGGTGAGCTTTTCAGAAAGTTATCAAAAGACGTATGGCACGAAACAATCAGCGCCGCCGGGCTAAAGGGTCGGCAGGCAGTAACAAGAATAACGGCGCAGAGTTTATTACCAAATACCAGCAGAAAGCGGATGTCCATTGTCTGCCTTCAGGTCTGATGTATCGGGTGATTGAGCAGGTGGAAGGGCCGACCCCAACCGAGTTCGACACGGTGACGGTGAACCAGCGCATCTTGCTGGCCGACGGTGCGGTAATTGCAGATACCTACAAAGAAAGCCTGCCAGATAAATACTCGTTACAAGAAGCGATCCCCGGTCTGCGCGAAGGCCTGCAGCTGATGCCGCTGGGCTCTCGCTATGAGTTTGTGATCCCGCCTGAGCTGGCGTGGGGACGCAAAGGTAATGGCAGTGGGATTGGCCCTTACGCAGTGATGGTGGTGGACGCTCGTCTGCTTAAGTTCGAGTAACTCACTCGACCCCTAGGGTTTCTAACAGTCGGGCTTGGTCGAAATAGCGTTTGCCGACAAAGGCGATGGCATGATCGCCCAAGCGGCGCAGGCTACCCGCATCGGCAACCCCCATCGGCCAGAAAAACCAGCGCTCTGGGCGCTGTGAGCCGGGCACGATCCCCTCGCGGTTAAACGCGCTCTTAAATGAGTAGTTAGGCAAGCTCTTATCAGAATTGTTCGGCGCTGGGCTCTCGCTAAGCTGATACAGCCTATCCCAAGGCAGCGCCGTGAGTGCAATCGCTTGGCTGGCAGAGCTCGGCTCGCTGGCCGCTGCTACCCCAACGATATGATGCTCATCCGCAGATACCTGTAGCCTGACCGGCAAAGCGCTGGTCACTCGCTGCATCATCACCGGCTCGCCCTGCGCCTGCGCCGTGTAGCCGCGCCCCTCGGGTAGCATCAACTGATACCAGCAGCCACAGAGGTGCACGCTGTCCATGGCCAACAGCTCACCGCGCTGGTCGAGATGGATGCGAAACAGCAGGGCGTCGTGCTGCCCCGCCACCCAATCAAAACGACTCAGCTTGGGCCGCTCGCTAAACCACAACAGATAGTTCAGTTGAGTGGTGGTCTGCCGGTGATGCCGGCCAAAGCTGACAAAGTGGTAGTAACTGGGCTTATCGGTATTTACCGTAAGTTGCTCGTCTTGAATATATTCAACCCGACCCGGCTGATTGGCGGGATCTCGGGCCGCGATCTGCCACTGCGGCGCATAGGCCATGGCCAGTTGCTGCCACTGTGCGGCGCTAAACTGGGGCAGGCCTAGCGCATCGGCTGTTGGCCATGGAGGCGCGATTGCGTGGTCGTCAGGCAGATAAAGGGCATCGTCTTGGCTGTGGATATGCGCTTGCCAGTCGGCCGTAAGGCGCGCTTGCTCCTTCTCAACGGCATGTTTAAACGGCCCCTTGAGTAAGGGATACAGGCCAAGTACCCGCGCCCAGTCTTGATAATCGTCGTCCGGCTCTTGGCCTTGCAGCTGACTAATGGTGTGTTGCCATTGCTGTTGATAGGTTGATTGCTGCTGCTCTAAGCAGTGTGTAAGTGGTAACTCACTTTGTGGCGCTTGAGTGGCTAGTCGCGACTCCCAAGCGAGCTGCTGCTCAGGGGAAAGCTGGGCCCACTCCAGTTGCCATGCACGCTTGGCCAGCGCCGCCATGTAAGCGATCAGCGCCTGTGCCTGAGGCTGCTCGAGTGGCTCTGTCAGCCAGCTCTCGACAAAGCGATCGCTGCGCAAAGCGGGTAGGTTGTCGATGGAATTGCCGAGGCTAATGCCGATATCGCGGTGGATCTGCTGCTCTAGCGCTTCTAACGCTTGATGGCAGTCGAGGGGAGCGGGTGGTCGGCTGCTGCAAGCGGCGAGCAGTGCGCTGGTGAGTATCAGTGCCATCCGCCAGAGCATTGCTACCCGCCAGACAATTGTTACCTGCCAGATCATCGCGCTGACCCCGCTAGCTAGCGCCTTCGGCGCGATTGCCGTCGAAGTAGTGGCAGTAGCTGTAAAGGTAGAGGGTGCCGATGGCTAATCCGGGCGCGATCGCCTCAAAGATATCCGGGGTGTTCTGCCAGTGATGTAGGAAAAGTGGGATCGCCAGCAAGCAGCTCCAGCCCACGGCCAATGCTGCGACGAGCGGCCAAGGGCTCGGCCAGGGCTTGAGCAGGAAGTAGCGGGCAATGTAGGTGACCAAGGCGGTTGAGACAAAGGCATAGCTGGCTTGCACCAGCCCTGCTCGCAGCGCGATCATGCTGCCATGGTCGCTGTTCACCCAACCCGCCCAGCTGCCATAAATCACCGCTGCCAGCAGCGATATCTGCCAAGGTGAGAGGCTTTGTAGCCCTTGGCGATAGAGTTTGAGCATTAGCGCTCTAGCACCGTTGGCCAGTGGCCATCGGCATCGCTGATGTATTCATCGCGATTTTTCAGCCAGCGCTGCTGGATCTTGGCACTGTAGTTGAGATAAAGCTTGCCATCGACAATGGTGAACTGCTCTGGGTCGATGGGGGCCAGCTCATCGTTGGCCAAGGCATAGGCGCAGTAGCCACCGTATTGCGGGGCGTAGCGCTCTGGCTCGGCCTCAAAGGCGGCCAGGTTTTCCGCTGAGCTAAACAGCCAATCGGCGCCTTGCCATTCCAGGGTGTATTGCTTGCTGCCTTTTACCGCGGCTTGCTGGGTAAAGTAGGCCACCGGATCATAGCCGCGAATCGCTTTATTGTTGCTCCACGGGGTGAAGATCGGGTCTTTGGCGGCCATTACCTGACCGGGCAAAAAGATGCTGGCCAGTACCAGTAACAGGGCGAGTGGTGAGTGCTTCATAGGGCCTCCTTGGGGTTCGGCTTGAAGGTCACAAGGCGTCGCGGTAGCTCGCTGGGGCTCACGCCTTCACGGCTAAGGTTCAGCGACGTCTCATCGAAGTAGCGTAGTTGTTTACGGTTGCTGCTCAGTAGCAGCTGGCAGATGCTCTTACTGTGGGCGATCTCGCGGTCCATCATCACCGAGCGAATCGGGTCGTCGCGGTTGAGGTGGAAGTCCCCCAGTATCTGATCGGCCAGCGCTTCGGTCTCCTCGGCTTTAGTCTGGGTCAGCCATGCCTCGAAGTGTTGATAGCGAAAGGCCAAGGTGGCGTCGGTTTCAAAGGATGATGAGCTAAGGATCCAGCTATCCGGGCTATCCAGCTGCTGCCAGCTAGCTTGCTGGCCATTCCAACTCAGGTGCCACTGTTGGCGGTTAGCAAACAGCAACAAATCGAAGGGGTTGAACTGGCTTAGCTGTTGCGCCCGCAGCTGCTGCAGCGCGGCGTCGACATCGGCATGTTGCAGCAACATCGGCACCAGCGCACCACGGCTTTGCTTGTGCAGCGCTTGTGGGTCTTGGTAGCGATTGAGTAAGGCAGCCGCTATGCCCTGCTGATTAAAGCCGAACCAACTGCCTTCGGCGCGCAGATCCAGCGGATAGCAGTAGTGCAAGGTGCCGTGCTGGCGGATCTGCAGCTGGCCTTCATGGCGATCGCGCGCTTCGTCGCGATTCATGGTGATCAGCCAATCGTTGCCATTGCGCAGCAGACTCAGGGTACACATTAGCCTTGGCCTCGCAGGTAGCTGGCGGTGCTGGGAGCTAAGCCCAGTGCCGCATCAAACTGCAGCCCCAGCTGTTGGCCGAGCAGTTTGGCATAGGCGATATGGTGGATGGTGTGGTTAATCAAGTAGAGCAGCTCACGCGAGAGCAGGCTGCTCACCTCGATGTTCTGCTGCTCATGCACCGATATCTCGGAGATGACTTGCAGCGAGTTGTCTTGCTCGATCTGGCCATCTAGCCATTCGATTAACTGCTGGCAACGGGCCAGTGCCAGCTCGGGCTGCTGTTCCAGCTCTGAGTCGCGTTGGCGCTGGTTGTAGTCGATCACGCCTTGCTCCATCCCTAGCTGCAGCGCCCAAAAATGGTCGAGGATGTGCCGCACATGGCGGCCGATCCCGGACTGGCTATGCGCCGAGGGCTGGTTATATAACGGCCCCGAGGCAAAGCCAATCAGTTGTTTAACTTGTTCCAGAGTATCTATGGTTGCATTAAGCAGCAGCTTCATCGTCTCTCCATTTAGCCAGAAAATCGGCACATCCTTGTGGACCGAGGTAACGTCGTAAATATTTCTCCGGGGTCTTACGTAAATCGACAACAATCAGCCCATCCAGCGATTGGTTGAAGCTGGTGTTGACTGAAAAACAGACAAAACGCCCGTTTAATGCCAGGTAATGGCGCAGCAAGATGGGTATCGAACGACCGGGCTCACACTGGCCTACCAGCTTGTTGATCGCCGAGATACTGCTGATGGAGGACAAGATCGCTTTGTCCCACACCTTGCCCTTCACCTTAAGGGGGGTCAGCGGTTTTACCTTCTGCAGGTACTTTTGCTCGGCACAGAAGGCCGACACCATCGAATCGGAGATAAAGGCCTGCGCCAGCGTCGACAGCTCGCGGGAGATGCTGACGCAGCCAAACAAGGTGTGGTGTTCCGGCTGCTTCGCCACATAGTGACCGATGCCTTGCCACAGTAGGTCTAGCGCGCGTGGATGGCGCTGATACTTGGGCACCACAAAGGAGCGGCCCATCTCCAGACAGTCGCCAAGGCGCTCGATATAGCTCTCATCGAAGTGGTAGAGCGAGCGGCTATACAATGCATTCAGGCCGTGCTCGCGGATAATCTCTTTGGCGTGACCGATACGATAGCCGCCCACCAAGGCGTGGGCCTTGTCATCCCACACAAACAGATGCCAGTAGTGCGGATCGAACTGGTCGCTATCGAGGGTCTTACCGGTGCCCTCACCAACCGCGCGGAAGGTGACCTCGCGGGCCAGCGCGATCTCGTCCATCAGCGGCCCCAGCTCTGTATAGGGGGCGCAGTAGACGCTGAATTCGCGTTGGCTTAACAGCTTACGCGGTTCCAGCTCATCTAACTGCTGGCGGATCGATACCCGACCGTTGGGAAGTGATTCTACCAGGCTCAGTGGCGGTAGCTTGCTGCCCTCCGTGCGTTGCTGACTGGCAGGTAGGCTCAGTAGCTCGGTGGCCACGCGCAAGTAGTCGGTGACCGCCTGATCGCTCTCCAGCTCGGCGTAGTCTTTAGGGGAGATCAGCGCGCCAGCCTGCATGGTGAACTGCTGAGCCCCCTTGTTTTGCAGCTCGCGCGGCAGCATCAGGGTGCGCAGGCGCGGATGGATCAGCCCGCTTAGGTAGAACAGCCGGGAGTTACGGCCTTGCACATAGAAGGTTTGGCAATGGGGCTTGTAGCGACGGGCGAGTCGGCCAACCAAGTTGTTCCATTGACGGTCGCAGATCTTCCAGCTGCCCTTTTGGATGCAGGATACCTGTCCGGCGGGGTAGATCATCAGCGCGCCACCGGAAGAGAGGTGCTTGCTGGCGGTTCGGATGCCCTTGGCGTTCTTCTTCGCCGCTTGCTTGGACAGCACATCCACGCCGATAAACAGGTCTTTAAACTCGGGGATGGTGGCGAGTAGCTCGTTGGTCAGTACCTTGAGATCGGGTCGATATTTGAGAAGCAGTTTACTCATCGCCACCCCTTCCAATCCGCCTAGCGGGTGGTTGGCCACAATCAGCAAAGGGCCCTCCTCAGGCAGCGATTTCAGTGCCTCGGGGTTGTTTAGCAGCAGGTCGAAGTCGAGCGCTTTGGTTGTGTGCGCTAAAAACTCTGCTGCATTGTCCTTGCTGTGTTCTGGGCGTTGTTGGTATTTCTCTGCCAATGGGTAAAGGCCGAGTGCCCGTTCCAGTGTGGCTGAAAACCAACGAGGTCCCACGGTGATGCGAAAGGGATTGTACTGCTCCGTCATAGTTATTCTCTAATCAGTTTCTGGATAGTGCGGGGTCAGGGTGCGTTCCAGGTGCCAGCGTCGCAGCAGCTCCCGGAGGCGTGGTGGCCGAAAGCCGCGCTTACGTTGGGCGGCTCCCAGCTCGAATAGGGTTCGGTACTGAAACAGCAGCGAACGAACGGCTTCTCTCAAGGGGGTGGCGCGATCCCAGATATGCAGCGACTCCGAGCTGGCGCTGTTGATCTCGACAATCTCCAGGCCCTTACCGGTTTGCAGCGCCTCGATATCGGCGAACTTGATATCCAAACGCCCGTAGTAGAACTCCGGCAGGTCTTGCATCAGGCCATCGATGGCGGCACTTAGCTCTGGGGTAATCAGGTCATTGGCATCGCGGAAGATCGCGCCGCGGCTGTGCGAGGCGGCAAAGATCAGGCGAAACGCTTCACCCTCGGGGATGATGTCGTCCAGATGATCCTGATGGCGTGGCAGATACAGGTGCTGCAGCTCGCTGGCACGGGGGTCTTGGGCGATCAGCTCTTTTAAGCTTGAGCGACCATCGCCAACCACGTAGGGCATGTACTTCAGTGCCAAAGAGACAATCTTGCCTTGCTCGGCTTTGGGGTGGCGTACATAGAACACCCCGGCCTCAGCCTCATGCTGGGCCAGCTTTTGCAGCAGCATCGATGCGCCGGCTGGGTAGTGGCGGAAGGCCTCCGCCAGCTCTTGCTCGTTGTGCACCAGCTTCACGCCTACGCCGCGGCAGCCGATATCGGGCTTGGCGACCAGTGGAAAGGCCAGATTGGCTTGTTCCATGGCTTGCACAATCTTCGGCAGCTGCTCATCGGCAAAGGGGGCGGTGCGTATCACTTTGATCCACGGCAGGATCGCCTCGGCGCATTGGCCGCGGGCCTGTTCAAACAGTTCACTCTTAGCCACGCCCACCATCCCTGAGAGCGGCAGTTTCGGGTTGGCCAGTAAAGGCAGCATCAAGCTGCGATGGCGCAGGCTGAGCAGCAGCCACTGGATTGCGACCGGGAAGTACATCGCCCACGCAGGCCAGAACTCGAAAAACGATGTGGTTTTTCCACTGGTGTCGAGTTGCGGCATGCCGGGGCTTACATAGGGTTTCTCGGGCTTTCTAGTCACTTATGCGTCCTTGTATGAGTGTAAAACTGAGTTGCCATGAGAAAGACCGATGCGATGAGAAAAACTATTCACGTCTACCAGAAGATGATGACGCTTTGTTGAATATGCGCATTTTTTGCCTTTCTCTTAATTACTTAACACAGTTAAGCTGACATTGCTTAGCATAGGAGAGCTTAATGAGAATTTGCCAGTTAGCCTTGGCCGGAAGCCAACACAAATTAGCCATCAAGGATTGGGATCTAGCTAATCAGCATTGGGCGCTGTTTGGTAGCAGCGGCAGTGGCAAGAGCCTGTTAGGTGAGTGGCTGGCGGGCTTGTACACCGCTGAGCAGGGCCGGGTGGAAAACCTGCCCGAGCCTGTGGGACTGGTGTCATTGGCCGAGCAACAACGCTTGTTGGAGCTAGAGCTGGAGCAAGATGACAGCGACTTTAGCCAGGTACAGGAGTTTGGCCATAGTGTGGCTGAGCTGTTGCACTCACAATCCGACGACCCTTCGCTAATTGCCACGGTGGTGGGCCAGTGCGATCTTTCCCCCTTGTTAACGCGTGGCTTTCGCCAGCTCTCCACCGGAGAGAGTCGCCGACTGATGCTGGCGCTGGCGCTATTAAGGTCGCCACGATTGCTGCTGTTGGATGAGCCCTTTGCTGGCTTGGATGTGGAGCACCAGCAGCAACTGATGACGCTATTGCAAGAGGTGGCCAAGGGCTGTCAGCTGCTGCTGATTACCTCCCGCGATGAGGAGCTGCCTGAGTGTATTAGCCATGTCGCTTTGCTCGACGAGCAGGGGCTGTCGCGCACCTTTAGCCGTCAGCAGTGGCTAAACAACCCCGAGCGCGAGCAGCTAACGCGTTTGGCCCAGAAGCAAGCCAAACAGCTCACCGAACAGTTGCGCAGTGACGCGCCAGAGCAAGCCGAGCAGCCGCTGTTTAGCATTCGCAATGGCCGGGTCAGCTATGGCGGCGAAGAGTTGTTTTCCGGGCTGGATTGGCAGATTAACCCCGGCGAGCACTGGCAGGTCAGTGGCCCCAATGGTTGTGGTAAATCCACCCTGCTGAGCCTTATCAGTGGCGATCATCCGCAGTGTTATAGCAACGATATTGAGGTACTGGGCTATCGGCGCGGTAGTGGCGAGAGTATCTGGCAGATTAAGCAGCAGCTGGGCATTGTCTCGTCGGCGCTGCATCTGCAATATCGGGTCAGCTGCAAGGCCATCGAGGTGGTGTTGTCGGGCTTGTTCGATTCGATTGGCCTCTATCAAGCGGCCTCGCTGCCGCAGCAGCGCCTGGCGATGGACTGGTTGGCACTATTGGGCATGGACGAACTGGCTCTGTTGCCCTTTAAAGAGCTGTCCTACGGCCAACAGCGGCTGCTATTGATTGCCCGGGCCTTGATCAAACAGCCACGACTACTGCTGCTGGATGAGCCCTGTCAGGGGCTGGATTTTCTGCATCGTCAGGTAGTGCTTTCTGCCTTGGAGCGGATTGCCGAGCAGCAGCTTTGTCAGTTGGTGTATGTGACCCACCATCAAGAAGACCGCCTGCCCAGCGTGACCCATCGATTAAGCTTTAGCGAGCACGGCTTTGAGCTGGTTTAGCGGAGCATCAACCGGTGGTCAGCAATAAAGAGTTAAAGCTGATGTTATACCAATCTACATAAGTAACTGACCATTCTTGCTGGTTAAAATCATTGATCACAGCGTCAGCGCTTTTGTAATTAGTCCACTAGTTACGGCAAGCGCCTCCTTGTCCTCAATGATTTTCCCTGCGCAATAACTGGCCATTAACTTATCCAGATTGGTATAATCGCCGGATTGCTCGTTGGTTCGCATGAGGTGAACCGTTAGTGGCCAAGTGGCCGCATGCTAAGGATGGTTTATGAAGTTTGAATACCGCCCCGCCCAAAATTATCAACACGCCCAGCGCTTAGTGCGCCTGAACATGCAGGATTACTACACCCAGCAACAGGTTGAGTGGAACGCTCAGGCCTTTGTCGATAGCTGGCAGGACTGCGAGAATTATGAGCTGCTGGTGGATGGGCAAGTTGTCGGGGTGGTGCGTTGGCAGGCCCAAGGTGATGACTGGTACATCCGAGACCTGCAAGTGGCTGAGGATTTCCAAAATCGGGGTTTGGGCAGTTGGGCCTTGGAAGCATTGATCGAAGAAGCCCAAGCGGAAGGCATCCACAACCTGCGCTTGCGGGTGTTTCGGGGCTGCCGTGCCCAAGAGCTGTATCAACGCTTCGGTTTTGAAGTGACCCTGCCCGGCGATGTGGTGCTGACCATGAAGCGCTGCCTAACTCACTAATCCTTAAAGTACCGCTGTTATCTTTTCGTATCTCGTATTTGCGGCTCTCGTTTTTATCGGTAGCCGCCTCCTTCCAAGCAGCCGGTAAGCTGCGACTTTATCCAATTATCAATAATTTGTAGCTTTTTGTGAGCTGATGCGGCGGGCTTACGACTTTTGTCTAGTTGGGCCAACAGGGTGGTGGATTGATAATTCCTTACAAATAGTATGTGAATTTTCTGTTAACGATCTTGTTTAGCCAGGAGGGCTTATGACCGTTGCCTTAGCAAACCCGAGTTATGCTCAACAGCACCAAGCGAAACTGATTGGCCTAATACTGGGCCCGGTGGTTTTGCTGCTGACGCTGGTGGCAGAGCCTCCCTTTGAAGGTTTGAGCCCGCTGGCGTGGCGTACTATGGGTTTGGCCACACTGATGGCGATCTGGTGGGTGACCGAAGCCGTGCCCATCCCGGTGACCTCCTTCCTGCCTATGGTGCTCTCGCCCTTACTCGGAATCGCAACGATTAAAGTGGCTACCGCCAGCTTTGCGCATCCGCTGATCTTCCTGTTTATGGGCGGCTTTATCCTCAGCTTGGGGATGGAGCGCTGGCAGCTGCATCGACGGATTGCCTTGGCCACCATGCTGGCGGTGGGTGATAAACCGGCGCAGCAAGTCGGCGGCTTTATGCTGATCACCGCATTCTTGAGTATGTGGATGAGTAATACCGCCACCGCAGTGATGATGCTGCCCATCGGTATGTCGATTATTACCTTGGTCACCAAGGACTCCAACGACGATAACTTTGCCCCAGCGATGCTGCTGGGGATTGCCTACGCGGCCAGTATTGGCGGCTTGGGAACCCTGATTGGCACACCGCCCAACGCGCTACTAGCGGCTTACTTGGCGGATAGCTACGACATTCACTTGGGCTTTGGCCAGTGGATGATGGTGGGCGTGCCTATCTCGATGGTAATGTTGGCGATCTGTTGGGTATGGCTGACCAAGATCAATTATCGCTTGGGTGATGGCGGCAGTGAAGGCTCGCGCGAGCTACTGCGTCAGCAACTGCATCAGTTGGGCGCCATGAGTGGCCCCGAGAAAGCGGTCGCGGTGGTGTTCTGCTTAGCTGCGATTGGCTGGATCTTCCGACCGCTGCTGGCCAGCATGACGGGCTTGCCGATCACCGATACCGGCATCGCAATGCTGGCGGCATTAAGCTTGTTCCTAATCCCGGTGAACTGGCGCGAACAGGTGATGGTGATGGATTGGGATACCGCCAAGAAGCTGCCTTGGGGCGTGCTGATGCTGTTCGGTGGTGGTCTGAGCCTGGCCGCGCAGATCAAAAGCTCTGGTCTGGCTGATTTTATCGGTGCCAGCCTGGGTGAGACCTCTTACCTACCGCTACTGCTGGTGATTGCGATTGTCACCGCCGCGATTATCTTCCTCACCGAAGTGACCTCCAATACCGCCACGGCGGCAGGTTTCTTACCACTGCTTGGCCCTATCGCGGTGTCGATGGGAGAGAGCCCCTTGATGCTGGTGGTACCAGCGGCTCTCGCGGCCAGCTGCGCCTTTATGATGCCGGTGGCCACGCCGCCCAATAGCATCGTGTTTGCCTCCGGCCAGTTGCAGATCAAGCAGATGGTGAAAGCAGGCTTCGCCCTAAACATTGTGGGCGTGGTGCTGATTACAATGGCTGCATATTGGCTAGCCTCGGCGCTGCTAGTGCCTTAGTAGTGCTCCGCTAGTTCAAGTTGCCCGAAATCCTCTCCTGTATTTCGGGCTTTTTTGTGCCTGTTTGATGGATTTCTTCCTGTTCGTTCGTGCGACAACTCAGAGCAGTAAGTGCTCATTTTTGCATGTAAGCTCAAAGACTTGCTCTGATAGATTCGCTTTACTAAAAGAACTCAAGCAACAGGGAGTGGACCATGGATTTTGTTCTACAAGTTGCGCTGGTGGCGGTCATCTTTATCCTTTTATGTCGACTGGCGGCATCGATATGGCTACCCATGCTGCGCAAGGAGCATCAACAGCAAGAGGTGTTGTTCTCATTCGGTCAGATACTGATCAAGGTGTTTCAAGTGCATATCGGAGTGGGGACCTCGGTGGCCATTCTGGCAATGCCGATCTTATACCTCGGCGTGGCTGGGCTGTTTGGCGTAATAGCGGGTATTTGGCTGTGGTACTTCTACTTCCAACAGGAGTCTTTGCGGATCACGCTGTGATTCAGTTTTTCGTCAGGTAAATGATTAAAAAATAAGATAAAAATGCCAAAAGCGAAGTTATTTTGGTAAACAACTTGCTTCATGCTCCCCCGTAGCAAATTTTTGACTATCTAATTTGAGGGTGTGAAGTGAACAAGATGATTTCGGTAGCTTTGGCTACCTCAGCGGTACTTGTTGGTTGTGGTGGGAGCAGTGGTGGTAGTGGTCCAACACCTCCGCCGGTTTATCATTGGCAGATGGCTCAGGTAGTGCAAAAAGAGGTGGCTGACGTCGCCAGTGGCTGTATCGTGTACGGCGAGGTTGCCGGCAGCGATTCCAAAGTTTGGACTGCAGAGCGCGCGATTACCCCGTTCAATATCTTGTTCCATGATGCCGATGGCACCGTGATTAAAACCATCACCGACACCGAGCTTGCCCCAGACCTTAAAGCCCGCATCGATACCGCTGAGATCCCCGATGGCGGTTTTGTCTCCCTTGAGGAGTACACCGAAGGGGTTAGCAACCGGGAGGTCTATATGTTCTCGGTGCAAAAAGAGATGCTGAGTTCGATGACCGTTAACCTGCGTAATGGTACCCGCTCAGAAGGTTGTTTGAGAGGCAGCCGTTTCGATAACACCTTTGCGATCAATGATAATGCGGTAGTGGATGTGCGAGATGAGCAGCGCTCGGCCTACTTCCAAACCAGCTATACCCCCGATGCCAACTTTGTCGGCGGGCGAGATGGCTCGACCGATATTCCGGTGAAGAGCCCTATCCCACCGCGCCATGATGTGTTAGTGACCGCCTTCCAAAACTTTGATGGCGAGCGTGCCACCCAATTGGAAGGCTACGGCTTTGCCACCAGTGCTCACGTATTCGACAAAGACTTAACCCCGAAGGATCCGTTGCAGCTGGAGTATTTTGGCGACCAGGTTTTCTGGGAGGTTGATGCAGGCCTTGAGCTGGATGCTGGCAGTGCAGTACTGGTGCAGCGCAAGAACAAGAACTACTTGTGGCAGTACCTCTACCCGGGTGAACCACTGACCCAATTTGATGATGCTGAGATTAGCTTCTGGGCAGCCCTGTTTAGCGGTATCGACAGCTCAAGCAGTTGGCAGTTCGAACGCTTTGTGGCCTTGGATGGTGAAGATATCAACGTTGAGCTACCACGTGGTATGGAAGCAATCGACGATGCTGGAGTGAGTCAGTCTTGCGCTGCAGCCAACTACTGCATCGACCATGGCCGCTCGTTCAGTCCTGCTGATTTTGCGGTGCAGCGCAGCTACTTTGCAGCGATGAACGCTGTAAACGATCGCCTGTTCGTACAGACGGTGGTAGGTGCTCCGGCGGCTAGCCAAGTGATCCCTAGCCCAAGTGTGGTCGATTTCGCCCTTGGTGAGTCGCTAGGCTTTGAGATCTCCCTGTTGCAGGGCGATGCAGAGAGCGAAACCGCCAGTCGCGATGAGGTTCAGTTCTTGTTATCGCAAAGCTTCGATATGGAGTTGGTTGATTCAAACTACGCCTATGCCAACGGCATGATCTCAACGCCGGACGAGCAGCAAAACCTGCTGAATGCGATGATGAAGCAAGGTGCGCTAACGGTTATTCAAAAGCAGTAAGCGAGCTTGTTGAACACAATCCCATTGAGTTATCTCGATGGGATTTTTTTGTGGCTGATAGAAACAAAAAAGCGACCCATTGGGCCGCTTTTTTTGATTGCGCAGTATTCGAGCTAAGGCTTAGAACAGCTCGCTAATCTTAGGGTATAAGGCTTTGAAGGTCTCACGACGCTTAGCGTACAGCGCGTGCTGCTCAGCGTTTGGCTGATGAACCTCTACCAGCTCTGGCACTGGGCAGATAACATCAAGATCGGCATTTTCGGTAACTGCCAACTGCGCCAGGCGTGCGGCACCTAGTGCAGGGCCTACTTCGCCACCTAAGCGGTAAGTCACCGCTTTGCCGAATACGTCGGCCAGCATTTGGCGCCATAGCTTGCTGCGTGCACCACCACCGATGAGGGTGATTTCTTCTGGCTCCAGGCCAGTGGCATGCAATGCATCCAGGCCATCGGCGAAGGCAAACGATACGCCTTCCAGTACCGCACGGCACAGATCCAGAGGACCGGTTGAGTGAGTCATACCGAAGAACACGCCTTTCGCTTCTGGATTATTGTGCGGGGTGCGCTCGCCTGACAGGTAAGGCAGGAATACCACTGGGTCATTGGACTCAGGCGCAGCTTCTACCGCTTGTAGCATGCTTGGTACGTCTTTCTGGCCAGTCAGGTTAACCACCCAGTCCAGACAAGATGCGGCACTCAGGATCACTGACATGCTGTGCCAGGCACCCGGTAAGGCGTGACAGAAGGCGTGCAGTGCTGATTCAGGGTTGCTCAGGTAGCCATCGCTTACCGCGAAGTATACGCCAGAGGTGCCCAGTGACAGCATGGCTTGACCAGGCTTGGTGATGCCCACGCCAACTGCGCCCGCGGCATTATCGCCACCGCCGGCAACCAGAGGTACCGCAGGCATGCCCCAGCGCTCAGCCAGTTCAGGTTTGAGGTGACCGGTGATGTCGCTACCTTCGAACAGTTTTGGCATCTGCTCAACGGTTAGGCCGGTGGCGTGCAGCAGCTCATCGCTCCAGTCGCGCTTGGCAACGTCCAGCCACATGGTGCCGGCTGAGTCAGACATATCCGAGGCAAAGTCGCCGCTCATCAAGAAGCGCAGGTAGTCTTTAGGCAGCAGTACTTTGGCGATTTGCTCAAACACTTCTGGCTCGTTTTGCTTAACCCACAGCAGCTTCGGCGCGGTAAAGCCTGGCATCATCAGGTTGCCGCCAATCTCGCGTGAGTTAGGTACCTTAGCCTCCAGCTCCGCACACTGCGCAGCACAGCGGCCGTCGTTCCACAGGATTGCTGGGCGTAGAACGTCGCCATTGGCATCCAACAAGGTGGCACCGTGCATTTGACCGCTAAAGCCAATGGCTTTCACTGAGGCCAGGTTTTCAGCTTGTGCCAGCGCATCGAGTGCGTCTTGAGTAGCGGCCCACCAGTCGGCTGGCGCTTGCTCAGACCAAAGTGGTTGTGGACGAGAAACGGTGAGTCCCGCATTGTGCTGAGCGACGATCTCGCCCTGTTCGTTTTGCAGTACCGCTTTTACGCCTGACGTACCTAAATCAATACCGATGTACATGAAGATTCCTCTTTGATGTCACTTTAGTGCGCTGTTGCGACGCATATGCGGCGATCCTCCACGATCCGTGCTATTGGTCTCAATTACGAATTTTTCTCGGTGTCTTGTGGTTTTTGGGATGCGTGCGAGGTCTCACAGTTTTCTTTGATATGTGCCTCAGCCATTTGTTTAATCTGCGGTTAAACTCAAAGCTATTCCTAGCCAAGGGGGAAATTTGGTAACATCCCACGGCCTTGGGCCAGTTACGCTTTTTCTCAAGGCAATATCGCTGGTTTTTAACACCGACGTGGACGCGGTGTAGCTTTAACGTTGGAGCTCTGCATGTTCGACAAACGCTTTAAGATCACCTTGCTGTTTAACGCCAACAAGGTTTACGACAGAGAAGTGATTCACGGCATTGGTGACTACCTTCAGGCTTCCCAGTGTGACTGGGACATCTTTCTAGAAGAAGACTTCCGTACTCGGATCTCCGGGCTACAACATTGGGTTGGCGATGGCATTATCGCTGACTTTGACGACCCTCAGGTGGAACAGGCTCTTACTGGCGTGAAGGTGCCAGTGGTAGCGGTTGGTAGCTCTTACGAAGACGAGCAGAAGTATCCTAAGTTCCCTTATGTGGCCACCGACAACCGCGCTCTGGTGCAAAGCGCTTATGAGCATCTCAAGTCAAAAGGTCTGGAGTACTTCGCTTACTATGGCCTACCGCTCACCGAGCAAACCCGCTGGGCTGCTGAGCGTGAGATGATCTTCCCTGAGCTGGTCGCCGCCGATGGCTACGAGTGCGCTGTGTACCGCGGTATGGAAACCACTCCGGAGTCGTGGCAGTACTCGATGAATCGTTTGGCCGATTGGGTGCAGTCGCTACCCAAGCCAGTTGGGATTCTAGCGGTCACCGATGCACGAGCCCGCCACCTACTGCAGGTGTGTGACCACTTGGGCATTATCGTGCCTGACAAAGTGTCGGTCATCGGTATCGACGATGAAGATTTGACCCGCCACCTGTGCCGGGTGTCGCTGAGCTCGGTGGCCCAAGGTTGCCGGGCGATGGGCTTCCAAGCGGCGAAGCTGTTGCACCGTCAGTTGCAGGGCCAAGATCTGGGCGCGATCCGTCACTTGGTGACGCCAGAGAAGGTGGTGGAGCGCCAATCCACCGACTTTAAAGCGCTGAAAGACCCCTATGTGATTCAAGCGATGCACTTTATCCGTCACAACGCCTGTAAAGGCATCAAGGTTGAGCAGGTGCTCGATTACGTGAAGGTGAGCCGTTCAAACCTTGAGAAGCGCTTTAAGGAAGATATTGGTCACTCGGTGCACCAAGAGATCCACTGCGCCAAGCTGGAGCAAGCGATGAGCCTGCTGCGTAACACCGACTTGTCGACCGCGGATATCGCAGAGCTATGTGGCTACCCGTCGCTGCAGTATATGTACGCGGTGTTTAAGAAAGACTTAAACCTGACACCGAAGGCCTACCGTTTGTCCCGTCAGGAGCGCGACGAGTAAGAGCTGTCGCTATTGGCACTGAAACTATCCAGCCCGAGCATTGTGCTTGGGCTGTTTTGTAATTAAGCTTCAACAACTTATCTTTTGGTGTGGAATAAAGCAGGGAGATGCATAGTGGCAGACAAAATCAATAAGGTATCTATTGTGGGCGGAACTCATGGTAATGAGTTCACCGGGATCTATTTAGTTGAAAAGTGGCAGCAACAGCCACAGTTGATCGCCCGCGATGGATTGACGGTGGAAACCGTGTTTGCCAACCCCAAGGCCCATGGCGAGAACAAGCGCTATATCGATAGTGATTTGAACCGCCAGTTTGCCAGCAAAGACTTGGCCGATGCGACGCTGGCTAACTACGAGCAGAGCCGCGCCAAGGTATTGCACCAGCAACTAGGGCCGAAGGATGCCCCAAACAGCGACTTTGTGATTGATCTGCACAACACCACCTCAAACATGGGGCCGTGCTTGCTGCTGGTTCAACAAGATCCGGTCTACAACCTGTTGGCTGGTTACCTTAAGATGAAGATGCCAGAAGCGGTAATCTTCCGCGATGAAGACCATCTGACTAAAGATCAGCATCACCTACTGGCTAGTTGCGGCCGCTTCGGGGTGATTGTGGAGGTTGGCCCGCAGTCGCAATCGGTAATACGCCAAGATGTGTTTGAGCAGATGGAGACCATGACCGGGCATATCCTCGACTTCATCCAACTGTATAACGACGATGCTTTGCCCGAATTGCCTGAGCAGGTGGAAGCCTACCTCTATCTGGAAAGCCTGACCCTGCCAGTGGATGAACAAGGGCGCAGAACGGCGATGGTGCATAGCCGGGTGCAAGACCATGATTTCGAGGCGATCCACCCCGGTGACCCGATCTTCCGCAGCTTTAACGGCGAGGATATAAGCTATCAAGGCGACAAGGTGGTGTATCCCGCCTTTATCAACGAAGCTGCTTATTATGATAATAATCTGGCCATGTCGTTGATGGAAAAAGTTACCATTAAGGTTTACGGCGACTAAGTTTTCTTGATGCTACAGGGTGCTGGCCAAGGCTTATCCAGAATTAAGCTCTGGCCATTCCCTTTTATTCCAAACATTTCTCCGCTATTTCCCGCTAGCTGTAACTCTTCTCTGACGTTTCAGTGTAAGCCCCCACAGTTTTAATACCTTTGTATTGCTAGACTGATAACGAAGGCTAGGTTTTACTTCGCGCTTAACTTACTATTTACATATTCATTATTAGCCAGGGAGGCAGGATAGCGGACATGGAGCAAGCGCTTAAGCCCCAGCATGACGCGTATCAGCATAGCCATTGGCAGGTATTGCTAGATAGCTGTGTGCGCGCCACCACCTTTTCTGCCGCGGCGTTGTTGCGGGTGAATCATGAGGGCGGGGTGTGTTCTGCGATGGCGGGTGAGCTAAGCTGCGAACTTCCCACCGCCTGTTTGTCTGTGGTTGATCAGTCGCTTCCTCCCTGTGAGCCGGGCTTGGATAAATGGTTTCCGGTAGCCGAGCTCGCAGTTGCCCCCCTGCAGTGTTATGCCTGTTATCTCCAGCAAGATATCTATCAAGAGGGGCTGATCCTGTGTCTGTGGGGAGAGCAGATCGAGTCCCAGCTTCAGCAGCATCATGAGGCTGTTTCGCTGGTGGTGGAGGTGATCGAGCAACAACTCACCGAGATGGGCCAGCCGATTCTCAGCAAGTCTATTCTTGATGCACTTGGCCATAACTATTTTATTATCGATGGCGAGCTAACGGTGGAGGAGTACCGCCTCTACCGCCCATTGCCCGATGCCAATATGGTTGAAGGTGGCATTAAGAGCATCAAACAGGTGCTGCACCCGGCGGCGGTGAATGCGGTCGAAGAGGAGCTGAGCCGCCTGCTGGTGGGCGATAGTGCTCGGGTGGATATTGAGTGGCCGGGCTGGCAGTTGATGCTGTTCTCGCAAGACACCAAGCGTACCTTACTGGTGTTTCACTACACCGAATCCCAACAGCGCCTGCAATATGCCATGGAGCAAAGCGGCGTTGGCTATGCCTTATTCGATGATTGTGGGCGGATCCAGCTGGCCAATGGTGCATTGGCCACACTCGCTAACCATCAGGTCGAACAGCTACTGAACCGCCCTTACTGGGAGCTATTTGATGCCGGCTTTAGCAAGCAGTTGATGCTGTGGCATCGCTTAGGCTGCAACGGCTATCGCGGAGCGCTACCAAAGCGCTTTGAATGCCGCTTGGAGCACCAAGGGGTGTGGGTGATGCTCGGCATTGTAAGGCTGGAAGGTCAGCACTCGCTGCTCAGTGTGGTGGATATCGATATCGCCAAGCGGCGCCAGCAGTTAGAGCAGCTCAATGCCAAGGCCTTTAGCCACAGCGGTGATGCCATCGCGATTACCGACCAGCAGTTTCGCATCGTGGAAGCGAATCCGGCGTTTTGCCAGCTCTCTGGCTATGCGGTGGAAGAGCTACGCGGTAATCCCCCCCAGTGTTTGGACCCCGGGGTTGAGCGGGAGCGGCAAGAGGTGGAAGACATCGTCGAGTTGTTGTCGCGTAACGGCCAATGGCATGGCGAGTTTTATAATCGCAGCAAGGCGGGGCAATTCTTCCCGTATTTGGTGACGATCAGCGTGATCTACGGCCACCACGGCGATGTGTGCAACTACGTGGTCAACTACTCCGATATCTCTCAGCTCAAGTACAGCGAGCAAAAACTTTATCAGATGGCCCACCACGACAGCCTAACTGGGCTGCCTAATCGTTTGGCCTTTGAAGACTCGCTCAAGCAGGCCATCAGTGTGACCCAGCGCCGTTGTGGGCTACTGGCGGTGGCGTTTATCGATATCGATCACTTCAAGCGGATCAACGATGAACTTGGCCATCAGATGGGCGATCAGGTGCTTTGTCAGGTATCGGCGCGGCTGCGTGAAACCTTGCGACGCAGTGACCACCTTTCTCGCTTGGGAGGCGATGAGTTCGTGGTGCTGCTGCAAAACAACCTGCTGATTGATGATATTGAGCAGACCTTGAACAAGCTGCGGCAGAAGATGAACGTTGAGGTCTACCTGCCGAATGGTGACAAGCTGCCGGTTACCCTGAGCATTGGCGCCAGCGTCTTTCCCTACGATGGCCAAGACAGCCAAGTGCTGCTGGAAAGCGCCGACAAAGCGATGTACCGTGCCAAGCGCAACGGGCGCGATCAGGTCCAGCTATTCGGCCGTTATAAATCTAACTCCTAGCCTTGGCTGCGGCTTGTGATTGCGAGCTCAGCCCCCCCTCGGTACACTCTGGTTTTTATCAAGCAGTACTTCTCATGACATCTCAAAAGCTCGCCTATGCCTTTGGTATCTCTGCGGTTTTAATGTGGTCCACGGTGGCGACCGCGTTCAAGTTGGCGCTCGCGGTAGTTACCCCTGCCCAGCTAGTGCTGCTGGCCTCGCTGTTTTCTATCATCGTGCTGCTGTTGTGCTTGCTCAAGCAAGGGCGGCTTTCGTTGGTGTGGCAGTGTGCCCGCACGCGACCATGGTATCTGCTAAGCCTTGGGGCGATTAATCCCTTCCTTTATTACTTGGTGCTGTTTCAAGCCTACGACTTGCTGCCCGCGCAACAGGCGCAGCCACTTAATTACACCTGGGCGATTACTCTGTCATTGCTCGCAGTGCCGTTTTTAGGTCAGCGCCTGCGTCGCCAAGATCTGCTGGCGATGGCCTTGGGTTACATGGGGGTGTTGATCATTGCCACCCGCGGTGATGTGTTTTCCATGCAGTTCGACAGTGTCCCCGGGGTGGTACTGGCCCTGCTGTCGACCCTGCTATGGGCGGGCTACTGGATCTTAAACACCCGCAATCAGCAAGATCCTATCGCCAGTTTGCTGGTGGCCTTTGTGATGAGTCTGCCGATGACCTTTATCTATTGCTGGTGGAGCGATGGCTTGCCGCCGTTTGAGTTGAAGGCGTGGGCCGGCGCGGCCTATGTTGGTGTATTTGAGATGGGGCTGGCGTTTGTCTGCTGGGTGATGGCGCTCAAGCACACCAGCAATACATCTAGCATCAGCAACCTTATCTTTATCTCCCCGTTTTTGTCGCTGCTGTTTATCAACAAGATTTTGGGGGAGAGCATTGAGCCCGCCACCTATGTAGGCTTGGTGGCGATTATCTCCGGGCTGCTGGTGCAGCAGTGGCGGGGGAAAACGGGAGCTGCCAACCAAGCCACTTAATCATGGCATTCGGTGAGTACTTATTGATTGCTGCGACAATCAATCGGGATTCGCTAGAATATACATAACCCTTACCAGAGAACGATAGATATGAGTAAACAAGAGATCTCCGCTCAGGAGCTTATTAGCCTTGCCAATCAGTTACTGCAAGAGCACGAGGACTACATCGAGGGCCTGGAAGTTCGCGAAGTGAGTCAGCATGGTGATGTGCTAACGTTCCGTGGCGAAGCATTCCTCGATGACAATCTATTGCCCACCGCGAAATCTCCCACCGCTTTTAATCTCTACAAATGGCTATGCCACCGATTGTCTGAGCAGTATGTGTTAACACAGGATTAATATCAGAAGAGTCGTTTTGATGCTTTTGTAGCTCTAGCTTGTATGACTTCAAAGGCTTACATTCCGAAATTTGATTTTTGCTTTAGCAAATTTTGCATTTTATTTGTGTTAAAAAATAATGCGGGATGAAAAGTTGATGTTTCAGCTAATGATGTGATCACGATCTAAATGAAACCGGTATCACTGTGATGCCCTTCAAAATAAAACCGGTTTCAAGTTCCTATAATGCCAACTGTTCCCCACTTCCAAGGAAGCGCTGTATTGGAGAAATCGGGGGATCTATAAGGATATAATTAGGGAGCTAAAAAAATGAAATTGAAAGCACTATCAATTGCCTGCTCAGCTGCACTCGTTGCAGGTACATTCGCGCCTTCTGCAATGGCCTTAGAAGGTTTTGAATTCCACGGCTACTTCCGCTCAGGTACTTTATTCAGCGTTGAAAATGACCTTAACCAAGCTGCATTCCCGGGTTCTAAAGAAACCTTGGGTCGCTTGGGCCTTGAATCTGATGACTTCTACGAGCTAGCTTTCAACAAAGGCTGGGAACTGGAAGATGGCAAGAAAATCACCATCAAAACCCGCCTAGGTGAAAACAACGTATTTGGTCAGCAAGAGCACCTCGATGCTATGTTGGGCTACTCGATCGATGCTAAACCAACCGGTCTGATTGAAGCTTACGTTGAGTTTGAAGGCCTGACGTCTTCTGGCGTTATGTGGGGTGGTCAGCGTTTCTATGGTCGTGATAACTACAACTTCCTAACTGACTTTTTCTATACTGACTGGTCTGGTACTGGTTTAGGTGTGCAGAAAGTTGAGATGGGCTCGGGCCAGTGGGATTTTGCTTATCTAGCGTCAAACCGTTCTAACAACGGTTGGTATGGCACTTCAACCAACGCGCCAATGCACATGCTACATACTCGCGGACAGTTCGGTAAGTTCCGCATTGATGTGGTAGGTAAGTACATGGCAGAAAACTTTGTTGATGGCGATGACTCTGGCAACGAATATGCAACTTCTGGTTTTGAAACAGCCCTTAGCTACGCGCCTTCAGGCTTCTTCGGTATCAGCGATAGCGGCTTCTCAAACGTGATGCTGCAAGCCGGTAAAGGCTTGGGTGGCGGTACCATGCTGGGCCGTGGATTCTCTAACTACAACGTGTTCGCGCCAGGCGGTTCAGGCTCACAAGCCACCATGGCTGCCGTTGATGATGGCACTACTTCGTTCCGTTTGAACGCTTGGGGTGGCTGGTTCGGTGATGGCTTCCTGGTATTGCCTTGGGCTCAGTACGAGTACAGCAG
The DNA here is from genome assembly GCF_000429485.1 of Aliagarivorans marinus DSM 23064. Classification (GTDB taxonomy): domain Bacteria; phylum Pseudomonadota; class Gammaproteobacteria; order Enterobacterales; family Celerinatantimonadaceae; genus Aliagarivorans; species Aliagarivorans marinus. The sequence goes on from NZ_AUBY01000014.1 coordinate 58,775, forward strand.
CTTTGACGGCTTGAACGGTGATGACAGCAACTACTTCTGGTCTGTTGGTGCGCGTCCGGTGTTTACCTTGCCATCTATCGAGGGCTTCGCGATTGCCACTGAGTTGAGTTATGCAGATGCGAAGGGTGATGACAACGACAACTTCAAGCTGACGTTTGCGCCAACTTGGTCGCTGGCTACTGGTACTGGACCGGCACCTGAGATCCGTGTGATGGCGAGCTATCTTGATAAGTCAGGCACCAATGCTGGTGATGACGACATCTTGTTCGGTATTCAGGCAGACATGTGGTGGTAGGCTAAGCCGCTACTTGCACAAAGGTATGCATCTTAGGGTGGAGCGAACTATTTAGTTTCACCTGCGGCAAGCAAAACAGTAAAAGCACCTCTATTGAGGTGCTTTTTTGTGCGGATAGGAAGAGCAAGCAAAGATTATCGTGGTTATTTTTGAGTTGGCAATATGTAACCGGTTACTTGAGGGTGGCGGGTGATATGAGTCATTTAAATGTGATTATTATAAACTGCACATAAAATTATAATAAAAGTTCAACAGCCATGGCGTAAAAGTGTGACTTCTGTTTCATTGCGGCTGAAGAATTTTGAGCGGCCTCACAATGATACCGGTTTCAGATCCCTATAATCGCGAATGTCCCCAATCCAAGGATGAGAAGTATTGGACGCAACATGGGGACCTATAAGGATATAATTAGGGAGCTAAAAATAATGAAACTGAAAGCACTTTCGATTGCGTGCTCAGCGGCCTTTGCTGCTTGCGCAATTTCACCTTCTGCAATGGCCTTAGATGGCTTCGAATTCCACGGTTACTTCCGTACAGGTACTCTATTCAGTGTAGAAAATGATCTTAACCAAGCCGCTTTCCCTGGCTCGAAAGAGAACATGGGTCGCCTTGGTCTGGAGTCAGATGATTTCTATGAACTGGCCTTCAACAAAGGTTGGGAGCTGGAAGACGGTAAGAAGATCACCATTAAAACTCGCCTGGGTGAGAACAACGTTTTCGGTGATAACGAGCACAACTACGCTATGCAAGGTTACTCCATCGATGCGAAACCTGCTGGTTTGCTGGAAGCGTACGTAGAGTTTGAAGGCCTCACTTCTACTGGTGTTATGTGGGGCGGTCAGCGTTACTACGGTCGTGACAACTACAACTTCTTGACTGATTTCTTCTACACTGACTGGTCCGGTACTGGTTTGGGTGTGCAACGCATCGAAGCGGGCGGTGGTCACTGGGACTTCGCTTACTTAGCATCCAACCACTCGAACAACCCAAGTACCCCAAGCTGGAATGGTGGCGAGGACTTCAATATCTTCGGCTTGGAGTGGAATGCTCCACTGCATATGGCACATGTTCGTGCTGAATATGGTGCATGGCGTATCGACTTGGTCGGTAAGTACATGTCTGATAACGAGCTATATGATGGAGACTGGGATTACGTTGAAGGCACTAACTTTGCCACTTCTGGTTTTGAAACAGCCATCACTTACACGCCAAAAGGCTTCTTCGGTATCAGTGATTCGGGCTTCTCTAATGTACGCTTCCAAGCTGGCCAAGGCCTAGGTGGTGGTACCATGCTGGGACGTTCGTTCACCAACTACAACCTGTTCTCTCCGGGTGGCGCGGGCGGCTTTGGCGGTGGTCAGGGTGCGATGTCTCTTGTTGACAGCAGCACTTACTCCTACCGCGTAAACGCAATGGGTGGTTGGTTCGGCAGTAACATGGTTGTACTTCCATGGTTGCAGTACGAGTACCAAGACTTTGGTGATGACTCAGCGTTCTTGCCGGGTGAGAGCACTTACTTCTGGTCTGTTGGTGTTCGCCCTGTGTTCACCTTGCCATCTATCGAAGGCTTTGCTGTTGCAACAGAGCTGAGCTACTTCGATGCTAAAGGTTCTGACCGAGATGATTTCAAACTTACCATCGCACCGACTTGGTCGCTGGCGACTGGTACCGGCCCTGCACCTGAAATTCGCGTGATGGCCACCTACCTGGATAGTGCAGACGGTGGTGACGGTGATGTGTTCCTAGGTGTTCAAGCCGACATGTGGTGGTAACCACCAACACGCGGAAAGCGGGCAAGTTTATCTTGCTTAGCTGAAAGCTCGATTGGTTTTTTGAAAGCACAACCTTTGGGTTGTGCTTTTTTGATCTCTGCGTTTGGCGCTCCAGTGTTTAGCTCTGCTGTTAACTTCAGATTAGTTCGTTGAAACTGATAAATAGTTTATTTTTCTGTTGGTTATATAAACTGTATAAGTTTGTTTTTACGATATTTAATATCGCTTTTCTTAGCTTTGGCAATGTATTGATAGTGTGATCAAGGCACGCTGAAACCGGTATCAACTGTGATTGCTTTCAAGTTATTTCTGAAACCGGATTCATATAATCCTTTTCACCAACCATTTAGTAGTGGTTTGCACGGATGCTTAAGGAATTTTCAGGGAAATATAATTAAGGAGTTAAAAATAATGAAACTGAAAGCGTTATCCCTTGCATGCGCCACCGCTATGGCCACCGGTGCATTCACGAATGTTGCAGCCGCTGAAGAAAGCTTTGGCTTCCACGGTTACTTCCGCTCTGGCACCCTGTTCAGCGTTGAAAACGACTTAAACCAAGCGCCCTTTCCTGGCTCAAAAGAAAACATGGGTCGCCTGGGTCTGGAGTCTGATGACTTCTTCGAGCTGGCTTTTGATAAAGGCTGGGCTCTGGAAGATGGCAAAACCATTACCATCAAAACCCGCTTAGGTGCTAACAACGTATTTGGTGACCAAGAGCATACTTGGGCCATGCAAGGTTACACCGTTGATGCTAAACCAACTGGCCTGATTGAAGCCTTTGTTGAGTTTGAAGGTATCACCTCTACCGGCAAAATGTGGGGCGGTCAGCGCTACTACGGTCGTGATAACTACAACTTCCTAACCGATTTCTTCTACACCGATTGGTCCGGCACTGGCTTGGGTGTTCAGCAAGTTGAGCTTGGCGGCGGTAAGTGGGATTTCGCTTACTTAGCATCAAACCGCTCAAACAATGGTTGGTGGGGCACTGAGACCAATGCACCTTTGCACATGGCACACATGCGTGCAGAGTACGGTGCGTGGCGTCTGGACTTTGCCGGTAAGTACATGTCAGACAACTACATCGACTTGGATGGCGACGGCGATCTGAGCCGAGAGTACGCAACTTCAGGTATTGAAACCGCGATTACCTTCACCCCAAGTGGTTTCTTTGGTATCAGCGATTCTGGCTTCTCCAACGTACGTGTTCAAGCCGGTAAGGGCTTGGGGGCTGGCACCATGCTGGGCCGTTCATTTACTAACTACAACGTATTTTCTCCGGGTGGTGCTGATTGGGCTGGTCAAGCTGCCATGTCTGGTGTAGATAGCAGCGACACCTCGCTGCGCCTAAATGCGATGGGTGGGTGGTTTGGCGACGGTATCTTGCTATTCCCTTGGATTCAGTATGAGTACAACGATCGTGATGCAAACTCTTACTTTGTAGAGCACCATGACTTCGATAAGAAAGACTACTTCTGGTCTGTCGGTGTGCGCCCAGTGTTCACCCTGCCATCGGTTGAGGGCTTCGCCATTGCGACCGAGATGAGCTACATGGACGGTAAAGGCGATGACCGTGACAACTTTAAGTTCACGGTTGCGCCGACCTGGTCACTGGCTACCGGTACCGGTCCAGCTCCTGAAATCCGCGTAATGGCGACCTACCTGGATCGTTCTGGCACCAATGATATGAAGAGCGATGTGCTGGTTGGCGTTCAAGCTGACATGTGGTGGTAAGCGCTTAGCCTGATAAGTCAGACTAAATGCAATAGATAAAGAGCGTCCTGTGACGCTCTTTTTACTTTTTGAACTTTTCCCTTGAATTAGTGCGCGTGAGCGTACTTAATAACAGCCTGTGGAACCGGTTTCTTGGCCAGCTTTAATATTACGCAGCGGGTGCAATAAGGAGTATGTGTGAGAGTTTTAAGTAGTGTTTGCTTATTGAGTGTTGCTTTACTGGCAGGCTGTAGCTCTGCGAGCAAGACCATGGATGTTTTCAGTAAGGATGCCCAGCGAGCGCAGCCGTCTAGCCCTGAGGTGGCATATGCCCAACTGGATTCTGCTCCGCTATGTTGCAGAGATTTGAGAGAGTTGGACTATCAACTGATCACTGAGGCGGGTTCGGTGAAAGTGACCATGGGCCCTAATATGCAAGCCTTTCGTTTTGCTACCGGCAAGAGCTTTGTAAAAGGCTTTGAGTTGCCGGAGTTTGCCAAAGATAAGATGAAAGTGTCGGTCGAAAGTCCGGTTCTAGAGATGGTGTTTATGCCGAACGTATTGTTGCTGGATGAGAACTACCAGCCTGTGCGTGTCTATGGCAATGATGAGCTTCGCTTTAGCAAGCGCGGTGTTGCATCTGCCAACCGATACACCTTAGATATCAGGATTGATGTGGACCGAGAGCAAGCCTTGGAGGCCCGTTACTTGGTGCTGTTTACTACCGATGAGCAAATGCAATCGGCGACCAAGCTAGATAAGAAACTCGATACCGAGTCTGCAGAACGTCTGGGCAGTGAGATGCAGATGATTAAGGCCATGCGTGGCGAGTATGCCGCTCACGTGCCTGCAGGTTTAGTGAAGTTTAACTTCCAATATGAGCCATCAGATAAGCAGAGTGCCACTAAGGCGCGTCAGGTTCTGGCTGAGACAAGCACTGAGCAAAATAAAGCGGCCAGTGTGTTAGTGGCCACTGAGGCGGCGACTGTTACCCCCGCGCCTCAGACTGTGGTTGTGGACAATAAACAGCCCGTTTCACAAAACGTGTCTCGTACCGGGCGGACCATCCAACCGGAAACTGAAGCGATGTTTATCAGCCTGATTGAGCAAGCGGTTGCCAACGATGACCTGGATACCGCCCTGCAGTTCGTTGAAGAGGCGGAGCGTTTGGGCTCAACCAAGGTGCGTGGTGCATTTATCGACGCGTTTAAAAGTCGGTAATTGAGCAATCGACAACTGAAAACGGGGGCTGATGCCCCCGTTTTGCTATACACAATTAACGACTAATCACTCATCTTCTGCAGCATGGCGATAATGCCTTTACCGGTCAGATCTTCATTCCAGTGATGGGTCTCTACGCAGTCGGTGTCGCGCAGATAAGGCAGCAGGCTCTCTTGCAGTGCCTCTTGGATCGGGTCTTGGGAGAGTGGTGCTGCTCGCACACCCGGCCCGGAGATGACTATTTTCTCTGGGTTATATAAGGCCATCAAATTCGATAGCCCCAGACCCAGCATGCGCCCAGCCTGCTGGTAGATATGCAGGATATTCTCATTGCCCAACGAGGCCTGTTTTTGAATGTACTGCATCTGCTCTTCGCTGGGGTGCATTGGATCGCCGGGCGGCAAGGTGACAAAAGCGGATGCGTCGCGCAGCAAGGCATAATCACCTAGATAGGCTTCCAAACAACCGCGTGCGCCACAGCGACACAGCGGGCCATCAAGGCTTACCTTGGTATGACCAAACTCGGCGATTGCGCCGCGACTGCCCAAGTAGAGCTGGCCATTTTGAATCAGCCCCATGCCGACCCCGTAGCCGAGCTGGATGGCGATAAGATCCTTGGTGTCGCGATAGCGAGGCTGAGTGTGTAGCGCCAGTGCCAGACAGTCGGCATCGTTGGCGATTAATGCTGGTAGGTTAAAGCGCTGACTTAAAGCCTCGGCCAACCCCGGCTGAGCTTGGCGAAACGCTGGGCTCCACAGGATACCGCCGTGTTGCTGGTCGACCACGCCCTGTACCGCCAAGCCAATCCCTTTTAGCTCTGCCATCTGTAGGTGGTGCTTATCGATAAACCGTTGCACTTCACCGCTAAGCTCATGCACCAACTGCTGAGGACTGAGTGCGCTGGTGTTGAGCTGCACGGAGAACTGCTTGGTGACCTCACCGGCGTAGTTGCCCAGCATCAAGCGGATCTCATTAATCGAGATCTTAATGCCGATGTAGTGCGCTGAGTCTGCAACCAATGACAGTGCGACTCGCGGGCGGCCTCGGCCGCTTGGTTCTTCGCTACTACTTAGCTCCTGAAGATGGCCTTGGGCGACCAGTTCGGAGGTGATCGCGGTGACAGTGGCCGGACTGAGGGAGGTAATGGCGCCGAGTTCGACTCGGGCTAGCGGACCTTGGTGGCGCAGTGTTTCGACCAACAGGCGGCGGTTTTCACGACGGATTTGCTCAGTATCGGTTTTAGGGCTGACCAATTGTTAGTTACCTCAATAATTTGACTGCTTAATTAAGAATATAACGTCCACGGTAAGACCTTTGTTAGTTTGGTCACGTCATTACGAAAAATGCTGGTTGGATCGCTTTTGTAGCGGGGCTCTATCCGTGGCTATGTATGAAATATTATCCCTTGCAGACTGGTTTAATATGCGTAAATTTTGTACCAGCGGGCCAGCAATCTAACATAGACTCTTGCTGCAAATAAACATACTGGTGAATTACTCTGTAAGCACCCTCAATGCGCAATTCTTGGGAGCTTCATTTGAGTTCATGCCAATACTGCGCTGTATTGGCATAGTTACGTCACCGTTGGCAGTTGTTGGCGCTTAAAAGCCATCGTTACGTGGCAAATACTAAGCGACAAAACGCAAGCTAAGGATATCGCCCACTCTCCCTGCTGGCCCAACAAAACGCAGCCGCAAACCATGGATGCCAGATGGACAGTGTTTGAGCGCTACGCGTACCTGCTGCCAGTCCTGCCAATGACGACCTCGCGGAACATCAACACAGGCTAGCTCTTGTCCATCTGCGAGCTCAAGCAGCAGCTTGCCGCCGGCGATGGCGCTGGCCATGGTCAGCTCTAGATGGGTTACTGGCTGAGTGAAATCGAGATAACGAAACAGCGCGCTGTCTCCGTTTTCCGCGCCACTTAGCCAGCACTGCTGCGTGGCCGCCATGCTAACCCGCACCTGACCTTGCAACTCGCATGCTAGGTAGGCCATTAAGGGCAATAGCGGATTGAGAGGCTCGGAGACGCCTTGGGTCGTCATGGGTACTTCTGCAATCAAGCCCTCGCTATCAAACATAATCGGCTCGATACAGGCGCGCCGGTTAAAGTGCGAGGCCTCTGAAGAGCGGTGATAGACGATGTACCACCGGTCTTGGAACTCGAAGATGGAACCATGGTTGTTCCACGACTGTGGATCACAGGCGGCGTTGTCGATAATCACCCCTTGCTTTTCAAAGGGCCCCAACGGCGAGCGGGCGGTGGCGTAGGATAAGCAAGTAGCGCGGCCTCGGGAGATATCGGTATACACCAAGTAGTAGGTGCCGTTGCGCTTGCGCATAGAAGGCCCCTCATGAAAACCGTGCTGTGCTTCGCTCAGTAGCTCCTTGTTTAGGCTGCTCGGGTCGATGGCTGACAGGTCTTCGCTGAGGCGTGCACCGCGCAACTGAAACTGTCCCCAATAGAGGTAGATCTGACCATCGTCGTCTTTAAACACTGCAGGGTCGATGGCATCGCCGTCTGCCCCCTTAATTGCTTGGGCACCGGCAAAAGGGCCGTTTGGCGAATCCGCACTAGCCACCCCTTCGCTGTTGTCATCCGCGCAGTAAAACAGGTGGTAGCGCTGGTTGTGGTACAAGCAATCGGGAGCAAATAGTCGGCCTGCGTTCGGGCAATGGCTGGCTGCCAGCGCGAACGATTCGCCATGAGCTTGCCAGGTGACTAAGTCATCGCTTGAAAAGCTCAGATACTGATCGGAGCAATACCAAGTATCTTGATGAATGTCGCTGGAGCCATAGAGATAGGCGCGGCCATCTGGCCAGATCCGCATTTCTCCGTCGGGGATGAAAAACTCAGGGGATAAGATGGGATTCACTGCGAATACCTGCTGCAGAGAGAAATTGGGTCGATGCTCTCAAAGTATTGATAACAGGCACAGCTGACTGAGCAAAAAGCTTGGAGTAGTTCACTGTTTACCCGCGAACTTTGAGAGGTAAATACTGCGACAGGGAGCGGCGAATGCGGCCAAGAAAAGCTTTTCAAAAAAAAGCCCGTACTATGACGGGCAGGGATAATTAATCCACTTAAAGGAAAGGAAAATGCTAAGTACGACATTGACGGCTGTCGAGGGCCGCTAGAAAGTAACAAAGTAGTGGTCCCTCAAGGAGCTCACTTGTCAGTAAGTTACTGACACTCAAAGAAAGATCTCTACCATGCGGCTTTAATTCTAGAGCCTATAATTTGAACAGAAAATTATGAAAGTTGCTACCTGTATTAAGAGTTTTATCCCTGTGCGCCAGATCACATCTGGACGCTGACCGGTAAAACAGTGGCCTGGCGTGATTCAATGATTCTTTAGGAGCCAAATGATTAAGGCAAGGATGCATAAACGACGTTGGTTGGTGTGGCGTTGTTTGATAATCGTCGGAATGTTTAGTGTAGGTCCTCTAAGTGCTGAGTCATTAAGGCTGCTCACCCACCCCTTAGAGCCCTATCAACGACCCACCCTTTCTGGGCAAGCTGGCGGGTTTTCGGTGGAAGTAGTCAACTGCGCCCTAGAGCAGATCAATCAAGACTATAGCCTTAAAATACAGCCGCTTAGTCGAGTTATACGGAGCTTCCAGCTCGCTGAGGTGGATGGTTTTTTCTTGGCAGTGGAGAACCAAGAGCGCAACCAATACGGTCAAATTAGCGAGCCCTTTTATGTGGTTCGAAGAGTGCTGGTATCGAGAGAGCAGCTCGAGCCGCCACTCGCCGCCAATCACCAGCATCAACGAGTTGGGGTACTACGCAATTCTGCGCTGCATAATTGGCTGGAAAGCAAAGGCTTTTCTAATATCCACGCGCGCGACAACTACCACATCCTGTTTGAGATGCTCGAGCGTGAGCGGCTGGATATTGTGGCGGCCAGCGACGGCATCTATCAGCAGGAACGGGTTGATGGGCATCTTTCCGAGGATATGTACCTGACCAAGCTCGACGAGCGAGCGCTAGGGGTGTATTTCACCCACGACTGGTTATCTAAAACACCGGATTTTCTGAAGCGTTTTAATCCCGCCTTAATCGAGTGCGCCAAAGGCGCTGAGCTTAGTTACTGAGTAGGTATTGCTCAGCTTGCTTGCGGCATGCTTGATACTTGTGGATCAGGTCGTGCTGACCGAGGTCTTTATTATCAAACAGCAAGGCGTCGCGCGCTTTCAGCTCCAGGTAGTGGGTTGCCAAGGTCTCAATTACCGCGTCGATACGCAGTAGCGTGGTGGGCGTGCAACTCTTACCGCTGAGGTCATCGGCGATATCCAGGCAGTGGCTACGGAAGCTCTCGGCGCGGTACAGGCACGCAAGGGCGGTGTCGCAATCCAGCGCCTTCTCCCAACGGGCGATGATGGTGGTGACCCAGTCGATGATCTGGGTTTTGGCGTAGTTCTGGCGTAACCAAATGCGCTTTTGGGTGTAGCTATCTAGGGCTGCTTCTTTGAGTTCACGATACAGGGCGAGGCGATCGCTTTCGGTCATGCTGTCTTGGTAGCGCAGCAAAAAGCCAAACAGGTTACGGGTTTCGAAGCGTTCTGCTGCGTGAAACTCGGGCAGTGTCAGACCATCGCTGTTGTACTCGGCCAGCGGATCGAAGCGATACATGTAGCCAAAATCGAACAGGTGAATATTGTGGCCATCGTAGAGAATATTACCGGGGGAGAGGTCCCACTCCATTAGCCCGGCTTGCTCTAGAGCAAACAAGGTTGAGAATAGCTGGTTAAAGATCTCCCGACTAAAGCGGTCGAGGATCGTCCCTTCAATCCACGGGGATAGGATAATTCCCTCCCGGTAATTGGCGTACAAGGTCGGAACAATATGTTTAAACGCGGCCGATGTTGCTGGCCGTTGTTTTAGCGCTTGAAGATCCTGGCGACGCTGTACCTCGTTGAGGAACGACGTGGCACCGTCTGCGTTCTTTACCAACGCGGGCCGACGTTGCTGTTTCAAGCAGTAGTGCGAACCATCAACTTCCAGGTGGTAGACTTTAGCGGTCAGCCCCCCGTCAAACACCTCCCGCACATGGGGCGAGTGTTCGTCTATTTTGGCTAACTCGGCCACTGCTAACGGACAAGCAGAGGCTAAGCCAACCTCAATGTTCTGGTTGCTAGCTTGAAAAGCGAGTTGTTGCTGCTGGCGTTGCTCGGCACGCGCGGTCATGTTTCCTCCGTGATCTACACAGCGCCAGAGGATTGTAAGTCTGCCTCTGCGGCGCGTCAGTGCTCAGGCAAAAATGAAAACCCTTTCGATCACAGTTCCTTAGCGGTAAGTTTGCTTAACACGCGGTAGATCACATTAATCTTGCAGCGATCGGGCGGCTTCTTTGTGTTCTGGAGTGATAAAAAACTCAATTTAATGGCAGGGAAACCAGTAAGAATTGTCGTATCAAAGTCTGTTCGTTACTCCCGTGGGAGGGGAGAGACCCGCCAGTTCGCGCTAATGGCCGCGAACTGGCTAGGGTGAGGGGCTACTTTTTATTGCCTTGGTTCAAGGCCGCGCGCAGTGCCGCGATACCTTTCTCGCCCTTGGCTTGGCGCTCCTCGGCGCTTTCCACCTTGCGGCGACGCTCCCACTCCAAATCATCTTGCGGCAACTCATACAAGAAGCGGCTCGGTTCTGGTTTGATTAGCTCGCCAAACTGGCGGCGTTCGCGGGTCAGGGTGAAGGTCAGCTCTTGCTGGGCGCGGGTAATCCCTACATAGGCAAGGCGGCGTTCTTCTTCCACGTTGTCTTCATCGATGCTGCTCTGGTGGGGCAGCAGGCCTTCCTCCATACCGATCAGGTAGACGAAGGGGAACTCCAGCCCTTTTGAGGCGTGCAGGGTCATCAGCTGAACTTGGTCGAGCTCGTCATCATCTTCGCCGCGCTCCATCATATCGCGCAGGATCAGCTTATTGACCACCTGCTCGAGGGTCATCGGGTCGTTGTCGTTATCGCCTTCCAACATCCCGGATACCCAACGGAACAGCTCGGAAACATTCTTCATCCGCATCTCCGCAGCCTTGGCGCTGGGGCTGGTTTCGTAGAGAAAATCCTCGTACTGAATATCTTTAATCAGGTCACGTACCGCCTGCAGCGCATCGTTACCCTCGACTCGGCGACGCAGCGTGTTCATCCACTCGGTGAACTCCTGCACTGCGGCCAGACTGCGGCCGCTCAGCACCGTGGTGAGCTGCATCGAGCAGGCTGTATCGAACAGGCTCTTGTGATTCTCGTTGGCCATGTTGCCGATCTTTTCCAGCGTAACTGGGCCGATTTCCCGGCGTGGGGTATTGATGATACGCAGCAGGGCGTTATCGTCTTCTGGATTCACCAGCACCCGTAGATAGGCCATTAGGTCTTTAATCTCGGCTCGGGCGAAGAACGAGGTGCCGCCGCTGATCTTATACGGCACCCGGTTGGTCATCAGCGCTTTTTCCATCAACCGCGACTGATGGTTACCGCGATAGAGAATGGCGTAGTCGCGATAGCTGGCGTTATTCATAAAGCGATGGCCGATAAGCTCTGCCACGACCCGCTCGGCTTCCTGTTCTTCGTTCTTGGCAAACAGGATCTTAATGACCTCGCCATAGGGCATCTCGGAGAACAGGCTCTTGGTGAAGATATGCTCGTTGTTCTCGATCAGAATGTTGGCGCATTTTAGGATGCGTTGGGTCGAGCGGTAGTTTTGCTCCAGCTTAATCACCCGCAATGACGGAAAGTCCTGCTGCAGCAGCATCAGGTTCTTCGGCTGGGCGCCACGCCAAGAGTAGATACTCTGGTCATCATCGCCCACCACGGTGAAGCGGGCGCGCTCGCCAACCAACAGCTTCACCAACTGATACTGGCTGGTGTTGGTATCTTGGTATTCATCCACCAACAGATAGCGCACAGTGCTTTGCCAGCGCGCACGCACTTCCTGATTATTGGCCAGCAGCAGTGTTGGCATCAGGATCAGGTCGTCAAAGTCCAGCGCATTGTAGGCGGTTAGCTGGCGTTGGTAACGCTGATAGAGATGGGCAAACAGCTGATCCTTTTCCCCCTTGGCATGGCCAACCGCCTGCTGGGGGAGAATCAGGTCATTCTTCCAGTTGGAGATGCAGCTAAGCAGTTGCTTGAGCAGATCCTTATCGCCTTCCAGCTCCTTTTCGGTGAGCTCTTTGAGCAGGGCCATCTGGTCCTGATCGTCAAACAGCGAGAAGTTGGCTTTCAGCTTCAGGTGCTTGTGCTCGCGGCGGATAATATCCAGCCCCAAGGTGTGGAAGGTCGACACCCGCAAGCCACGGCTCTGCTTACGTCCAAGGGTTTGCCCCACCCGCTCTTTCATCTCTCGGGCTGCTTTATTGGTAAAGGTCACCGCCGCAATATGCTTGGGGTTGTAATCGCAGTTCTGCACCAAGTGGGCAATCTTGTTGGTAATGACTCGAGTTTTGCCACTACCAGCACCTGCCAGCACCAGACACGGGCCAGAGATATAGTTCACTGCGTCAGATTGAGCGGGATTGAGTTTCACGGTGTCACCTCTTTGTTGGGCGGTGATTTTAGCGTATCGGAGAGTAAGATCTAGGGCGCGGTCTAACTGAGTTTAAATGTCGCAGCACCTTGCTCGCCTTTCAGCCTTAAATTCATTGCGAAAATATGAGCTAAACCCACGATCTTTAAGCGGTTATTTGTTGCTGGTTTATATATAATCAATCGCTGGAATTACGGCCTTGTTCTAGGGATGGACACAACTCGCCTACCTCGATACCCGCGCTTCCTATTTACACCCTTAACTGCTCATTTCGTTGTTTGAATGGAGTCAATCCGATGAAGAAGTTCTTTGCCATTGTGGTGATGCTGCTGTTGGCGGCCGCCATGTTCGGCAGTGTGTTTGGTTTTAAGTTTCACCAGTTTGGTCAGATGGCCGAGCAGATGGCGGCGCGCCCGGAGCCGCGCTTTCCGGTGGAAGTGGTTGAGGTTGAGGCGCGCGAGTGGCAGCCATCGATTGCTTCGATTGGCCTAATTGAGCCGCGCCAAGGCGTGGTGGTGGCCAGCTCGGTATCCGGTTCTATTAGCGAGATTCACTTTCGCTCGGGCCAGTCGGTAAGCAAAGGGCAGTTACTAGTAAGTCTGGAATCTGAGGTGGAGCGCGCCAATTTGGCCAGCGCGAGAGCCCGTCTGCCCTCGGTCAAGCGTCAGTTGGAGCGCCATCAACAGCTACTCGAGCGCGGCTCGGTATCGCAGACCCAGTTTGACGATAGCCAGGCTGCTTATCTGGCGTTGGAAGCCGATATCGCCGCGCTGCGCGCGACTATCGCGCGTCGCGAGATTCGAGCTCCCTTTGCCGGCATTATCGGGTTGCGTCAGGTTAATCTTGGTGAGTTTATTCAGGCGGGTCAACAGATTGCCCACTTGGAAGACTTGAGCCATATGCTGCTGCGCTTTTCGGTGGCCCAGACCCAACTGCCACGGATTGCGCTCGGCGGCGAGGTGCAGCTAAGCAGCGATGTCTATCCTGAGCGAGAGTTCCTCGGCACCATCACCGCGATTGAGCCGATTGTTGAAGCACGCAGTGGGGTGGTGGAGGTGCAGGCAGAGATCCCCAATGCCGAAGGGCTACTGCGCTCCGGGATGTACAGCGATGTGCGGGTACTGCTGCCGCTGCTGAGCGAGCAAGTTGTGATTCCCCAGCAAGCCATCAGCTTTAACATCTATGGCCAATCGGTGTTTGTGATTGCCCCGGATGAGGCGGGCGAGCCACGGGCGCAACGGCGCGATATTAAGGTGGCGATGCGCCAAGGCGATTGGGCGCTGGTGGAGCAAGGCCTGGAGATTGGCGAGCAGGTGGTGCGATCCGGTCAAGTACGCTTGCGCAACGGCACGCTGGTGGAGCTGGTGGAAGACAGCTTTGTGCAGCGCCCTGCTACGCTGCCAAAAAGCTAGGGGGCGATGATGCGTTTTACCGATGTCTTTATCCGTCGCCCGGTGATGGCCTTTGCCTTCAGTGCGTTGCTGCTGATCATTGGCGTGCAAGCCTTGCTTAAGCTGCAGATCCGCGAATATCCGGAGCTGACCAACACGGTGATCACCGTCGACACCGCCTATTTCGGGGCGCCAGCCAATGTGATTCAAGGCTTTATCACCCAGCCCTTGCAGCAGGCGATTGCCGAGGCGGATCACCTCGATTACATCCTGTCGTCTTCGGCCATGGGGCGCAGCTCTGTATCGGCGCATATGAAGATTGGCGCCGACCCCGATGCCGCACTCTCTGAGATTATGGCCAAGGTGAACTCGGTGCGCGCCCGCTTGCCTGCCGAAGCCTTGGACCCGAATATCTCCCGCTCTACCGGCTCGTCGACATCGATTCTGTACATCTCCTTGCGCAGCGATCGCCTAACTCGCCCTGAGGTGGCCGACTTTGCCCGCCGGGTAATCCAGCCGCAAATGGTCACGGTAACCGGCGTGGCCAAGGCCAATGTGTATGGCCCCGAGATGGCGATGCGGATCTGGCTCGACCCGGTCAAGTTGGCGAATTACGGCCTAACCGCCGCTGAGGTGGTGGATGCGCTGCGCCAGAACAACTATCGCGCTGCGCCGGGGCAGGCTGAAAGCCGCTTTATGGTGTATGACGTGGAAGTAGACACCGACCTGAAAACCCAGGCGCAGTTTGAGCAGTTGATTATTTCACGCAGCGATGCCGGCTTGGTGCGCCTGCGCGATGTGGCCGAGATGGAGCTGGCAGCGGCGCGGGAAACCGTGATAGCCAAAGCCAGTGGGGATGATTCGATCACCATTGCGATTGACCCAACCCCCACCGCCAACCCGATCAACGTGGCCAAAGGCGTCAAGCAACTGCTGCCGGGGATTGCCGATAACCTGCCAGAAGGGATGACTTTAGAGCCGCTGTACGATGCTACCGAATACATTGAGGCATCGATTAAAGAGGTGTTGATGACCATCGCCGAAGCGGCGGTCATTGTGGTGGTGGTGATCTTCCTGTTTATGGGCAATCTGCGGGCGGTGATTATCCCGGTGATTGCGATTCCCTTGTCACTGATTGGCGTCTGTCTGGCGATGCAGCTACTTGGCTTTTCGCTCAATCTGCTCACACTGCTGGCGATGGTATTGGCCATCGGCCTGGTGGTAGATGATGCCATCGTGGTGGTGGAAAACGTCGACCGGCATATCCGCCAGGGTATGACCCCGTTCGAGGCCGCCATCGTCGGTACCCGCGAGATCGCCATGCCGGTGATCGCCATGACTATTACGCTGGCGGCGGTGTACGCACCGATTGCCATGGTAGAGGGGATGACCGGGGTGTTGTTCTCTGAGTTTGCCCTAACGCTGGCGGGGGCGGTGTTTGTCTCCGGCTTTGTGGCGCTAACCCTGTCGCCGATGATGTGCTCCAAGCTACTCAAGAAAAGCGAGCAACCGAAGGGCTTTGAAGAGGCGGTGCATCGCTTCCTAGATAAACTGGATGCGGGCTACGACTACCTGCTGGGTGGTGCACTTAAGCTACGTGGGGTCATCCTGAGTTTTGGCTTTATCGTGCTGGCGATGCTGCTGCCGCTTAACATGCTGATCCCCAGCGAGCTGGCACCCACCGAAGAGAAGGGCGCGGTGATGTTGATTGCCAATGGCCCGGCCGGGGCCAACCTGGATTACATGGACCAGCACACCACCGAAATCGGCCGTCGCAGCCTGGAGGTGCAAGATATCGCTCGGGCCTTTACTCTGGCCGGTATCCCCAGCTCCACCCAAGGTTTGGGCTTTTTAAGCTCGGTGCCGTGGGAGGAACAGTCCACTAATCAGGCTGAGCAGATCGAAAACCTGACCGCGGCGATCAGCGATATTGCCGGGGTCAGCGCATCCATCTTCCCGCTGCCGGCCTTGCCCGGCTCCGACGGCTTCCCGATGCAGTTTGTGCTGCAGAGTCAGGCCGACTATCGCAGCATGGTCCAGCTCGCCGATCAGCTAATGCAGCGCGCCTGGCAAAGTGGGCTATTTGTGTTTGTCGACAGCGATACCAAGTTTGAAAGCCCGCGGCTGAACATTCGCGTTAACCGCGACAAAGCCGGTGCCTATGGGGTACGAATGGCCGATATTGCCACTACCCTGTCGACGCTGATGGGCGATGGCTACGTTAATCACATCAACTATGATGGGCGGGCCTATGAGGTGATCCCGCAGGTGCAGCGCAGCTATCGCCTTAGCCCCGAATCGATTGGCCAGTACTACGTAAAAGCCGTCGATGGCAAGTTGGTGCCGCTGGAGAATCTGGTGGACTGGCACCTCGATGCTCAGCCAGCGGCGCTGCTGCAGATGAATCAAATCAACGCCATCACCATCAACGCGGTGATTATGCCGGGCCGCTCCTTGGGCGATGCGATTGCCTATATGGAGCAGCAAGCGGCGGAACTGTTGCCGGTGGGCTACAGCTTCGACTTCAAAGGCGAGGCGCGTCAGTTCAAGCAAGAAGGTGCGGCGCTCTACACCACCTTTGTGTTGGCACTGGCAATCATCTTTTTGGTGCTGGCGGCACAGTTTGAGAGCCTGCGCGACCCACTGGTGATTATGTTCACGGTTCCCTTAGCGATTTGCGGCGCCTTGCTGATGATGGCCTGGGGCTTTTCCAGCATGAACATCTACACCCAGATCGGTTTAATTACCCTGGTGGGGCTGATTGCCAAACACGGCATCTTGATGTGTGAGGTGGCCAAGGAGCGGCAGATGAATCAAGGCGAAGATCGGCTCACTGCGATCCGCCACGCGGCGCGGGTGCGCCTGCGGGCAGTGCTGATGACCACCATCTCGATGGTGGCGGGTTTGGTGCCGCTACTGATGGCCAGCGGGCCCGGGGCGGCGGCGCGCTTTGATATTGGGCTGGTGATCTGTGCCGGGCTGTCGATTGGCACTCTGTTTACCCTGTTTGTGTTGCCAGTGGTGTATAGCTATCTGGGCTCCAAGCACAAGCCCTTGCCCGAGGTGGACTACCTCGATGCTTTAACGCCGAAAGCCTGATCCTGATGGCTTGGCCTAGGGGCGGTTTTCCCCTAGGCTATAGCCATGATTTCCCCACAACAAGGAACTGCCATGAGTGCGGCCCTTAGCGCAGAGCGCATCCAGCAAATTCTCGAGTTCGATAATGACCAACGCCTTCGCTACCTGGTTAAGCAGGTGGTTGAGCACCAAGAGGTGTGGATCCTCTGCGATGAACACGGCTCGGTGATGCTAAACAGCGAAGACGAGGACTGTGTACCGGTCTGGCCAAACCGTGAGTTTGCCGAGTCTTGGTGCGATGAAGAGTGGCAGGACTGCCATCCCAAGGCGATCCCGCTGAAACAGTGGATGAGCCGCTGGATCCCGGGCCTGGAAGAAGACCAACTGGCGGTGGCGGTATTCCCCAGCGATCAGGAAGACGGCGTGGTGCTCTACCCTGAAGAGCTGGAGTACGAGCTACGCCAACAACAGAAGAAGATGCGCTAAACCGTGTTAAAGATCTCCAATACCGTAGAGCTGGCGGACGATGAAATCGAGCTGCAAGCAATCCGTGCCCAAGGTGCAGGTGGTCAGAACGTCAATAAGGTGAGCTCGGCGATCCATCTGCGTTTTGATGTGGCGGCCTCCTCCTTGCCGGAATTCTACAAGGAGCGACTGCTGGCATTGAAAGACAAGCGGATGACCAAGGATGGGGTATTGGTGATCAAGGCGCAGCAATTTCGCACCCAAGAGATGAATCGGGAAGATGCCCTTAACCGACTGCGCGAGCTAATCCAATCGGTGGCGGTGGTGCAGAAAACCCGCAGGGCGACCCGTCCAACCCGCGCCTCCCAGAAGCGGCGCTTAGAGGGCAAAACCAAGCGCAGCCAAGTGAAAGCGCTGCGCGGTAAGGTTTACTAGCCACTGGGGCGCGGGGCTACTCGGTCTGAAAGTTTTTCAGCTTGGAGTTAAACTCGTCTGCCAGCATGTGTAGTTGTGAGCTCAGCTGGCTCGACTCTTCCACCTGCTCGGCATTTTGATTGGCCACCTCGGCGATCCGCTCCACCAAGTTGGCAATCTCTCCGGCAACGGTAGTTTGCTCCTTGGCGGCCGAGGCGATCTGCAGGTTCATATCATTGATGCTGCCAATGGCCGTGACGATCTCGCCCAACAGCCCTTCGGCGGTGGAGACATGATCGACCACTTCGTCGGTGCGCTGCTGGCTTTGCTCCATTGCGCCCACTGCGTTGTTAGCGCCCTCTTGGATCTTCTCGAGGATGTTCTGGATCTCGGTGGTGCTCTGTTGGGTTTTTTGCGCCAAAGTGCGCACCTCGTCGGCCACCACCGCAAAACCGCGGCCTTGATCGCCAGCACGGGCTGCTTCAATGGCGGCGTTCAGCGCCAGCAGGTTGGTTTGCTCGGCAATCCCGCGGATCACATCCAATACCGCGCCCACATTGCTGGTATCGCCCGCCAGCTTTTTCACCACCTCACCAGCGCTGGCGATATCTTCCACCTGCTGCTGAATACTCTTGGTCACTTCCTGCATGGCAGCAGAGCCTTGGGCGGCGGTTTGGTCGGTATCGTTGGTGGTCTCGGCAGTGGTGGCGGCGTTTTGCGAGACTTCATCGGCCGAGTGCGACATCTGCTGAATGGCGGTGGCGACCAAGTCGCTACTCTCGCGTTGCTGGTGGGTGCCGGTGGCGATATCTTCCGACATGCCTTTCAGGCTCGAGGAGGCATCATCCAGTTGCACGCCAGAGTTACGCAGGTCGCTGACCGTGGCTTGCAGGAATTGCTGCAGGGTTTGGGTGGCCTTGGCGAGGCGACCTAGCTCGTCGTCGCGCTTGGACTCCACCTGGATGTTGAGTCGCCCCTTGGCCAAGGTGCTGACATGGTCGATCAGCACGTTGAGTGGGCTGATAAACTGGCGATCCATTAATAGCGGGCAGCCAATCAACATGATCAGCGCCACTATCGCGATTACCCAATAGGTGAGGGTGACAGCGGATTCTGCGCGGTTAATCACTGTTGTGACTCGTTCGGTGCTGAGGGCACTGAGCTCTTCACTCAGCTGGTCCATCGCCTTGGACGGAGCTCGGTCGATGCCCTTGACTGCCGCATCGCCGCGCTCGAAGTTAAAGTTGGCGTTCTCGTACTCTTGCTTGCCTTGGGCATAGGCCTTGCCCATGGTGCGATGATCGTTGAGAAACTGTTTGGCAATCTGGGCTTGTTGGCTAAAACCGGCGGCGCTGAGGCCTGCCTCGAGTTCGCTAACCAACTGTTGCACCTTCTCTTGCTGGTCCTGGAAGCGCTGCCAGTACTTGCGGTTTTGCTCTGGGTCGTGGCCGCGAAGCAAGACATTCTTCCACTCCTGAACTTGCCGTTTAAACTCGATATTGGCACGCAGCGCCAGCTGGTTGAGGGCAACCTCTTCCTCGCTGACCTCTTCAAAACGGGCGCTGGCAACATCCAGTTGCACGGCACTGTAGAGCGCGACGCCAGTCAGCGAGAGCAGAGCCAGAAAGAGCAGTAGTAAGACTTTGAAACGTAGGCTGGTAGTGTTTTTTAACATAACAAGGCTTCTTTCGGTTATGCAGTTGATTAACCATAGAAGCCTTATTGCATGACGGCCAGTGAAGGGGGGCCTGTGACTCAGTTTTGCTGGGCTTTTTGTGCCAACTTACTCAACACTTTGGACACGGCGGCAAAGGCAAAGCTGGCGGTCACATGGGTGACGGCGCCAAAGCCGGAACTGCAGTCCATGCGCATGCTACCGCCGGCATCGGGCTTGGCCATGCAGGTTTCGCCCTCGTTGTCGGGGTAGATAAGCTGCTCGGTGGAGTAAACACAGTCGATGCCGAACTTTCGCTTGGGGTTTTTCGAGAAGTTATAGAAGCGGCGCAGCTCGTTGCGTACCTTGGCGGCCAGCGGGTCTTGGATGGTCTTGGCTAGGTCGCTGATCTGGATCTGAGTGGGGTCGATCTGTCCGCCTGCGCCGCCGACCGTCACCAACTTGATCTTGTTGCGTTTACAGTGGGCAATCAGCGCTGCCTTGGCCTTCACACTGTCGATGGCATCGATCACGTAGTCGAAGCGCGCGTCCAAGTATTCGGTCATGTTATCGCGGGTAACGAAGTCTTCAATCTCGAAGCACTCGCATTCTGGGTTGATCTGGGCGATTCGCTCGCGCATCACCTCGGTCTTACTTTCGCCCACGGTGTCGGTGAGGGCATGGATCTGACGGTTGGTGTTGGTGGTGCAGATATCGTCTAAATCAATCAGGGTGATCTTACCGATGCCGCTGCGTGCCAGTGCCTCGGCCGCCCACGAGCCCACGCCACCAATCCCCACTACACAAACGTGGGCCTGGCCAAAAGCTGCCAATGCTTTATTGCCGTACAAGCGGCCAATGCCACCGAAGCGCTGCTGATAAGAACTCATACTGCCACCGAAGATAAAAAGGGCCGCGATTATAGCAAAGCTGCGCAGCTTTTGAACTGTTCCAGCAATCCCGGGTCTATTGAACGTGTTTACCAACTCTCTCACCCGGTCCCTGGATTCAGAGCGGTGTAATTTAGCGGCGATTGTTGGTATTTTATCCGCAATGCTGTAACGCGCGTGAGTTATGACGCCATAGTCGGGTCTGTCTTAATTGAGCGCCCGTGTGTTGGTCGATGCCCGATTAAGCGAAATGGAGATAACCTCCGTTGTTAAGGTATCGACACGTTTTTCGCCACCCTGCTAGATGAAGGATCAACCTGTAGGCGCTGCAACGTTTCTGCGAGGAGACCCTTATGAAGATTTGGATTAGTGCTTTTATGGTGTTGTTGCTGGCCGGTTGTACCGTCAAACCAGCCACCGACTTCGACGCCACTCAAGATTTCAGTCAATACCGAAGTTTTGACTTCTTGGCCTTCCCGGAAGGACAGCCGAAAGGGCTGGATGACCGCCGTTTGGAGAATGCGCTCGGCCAGCAGCTGCAACTCAAGGGCTTTGCTCGCGAACAGCAAGACCCAGATCTGCTGGTAGCCTATCGCATCGATGAGGCCTTTATCTTGGAAGAACAGGGCGGGGCCAGCGTATCCTACGGTATTGGCTATGGTTCGCGCCGCAGTGGCGTGGGCATGGTGATGAGCAGTCCGGTGCGCTTGCAAGAGCGCCGCTACGGCAAACTGGTGGTAGAGCTTATCGACCCCGAAGCCGAGAGCGTGGTGTGGTCGTCAATCTCGCAAAGTCAGTTGCGCGAGACCATGAAGCCTGAGGCGCGCGAGCAGTTTATCCAGCGCCAACTGGAGTTGATGTTCGAAGCCTTCCCACCGCAATAAGCGGGTTACTCGGGTATCGCTACAAAGCAGCGCTTAGGCGCTGCTTTTTTATGTCCTAAACCGTACAATAGCTAAAAACCGTTTAGCGAGAGACCCATGTCCCGGCCGGCTAACACCCCCTTGTTTTTCATCGAATTACTGCGCTGTATTGCGGCCATCGCTGTGGTTGGCATTCATGTGTTGGGCCCTTATCGCCATCAAGTCGGGCTAAGCGATTTCCACTATTGGGTCTTCCCGGTGGGGCTGAATGCCATCAGCCGCTGGGCCGTGCCGGTGTTTATGTTGATCTCCGGGGCGTTGCTTCTCTCGGATGCTCGCCCGTTTAACTGCCGCCACTATCTGACACGCCGCCTTGGCAAGGTGGTGGTGCCCTTTGTGACCTGGACGCTGATCTACGCCTTTGCCGCCAGCCTGCTGGGCGGACACTGGGATGTAAACGGCATGCTGAAACTTATCGAGCTGAGTCCTAATCAGCCGGTCTGGTATCACCTGTGGTTCTTCTACGATTTTATCCCGCTGTACTTTGTGATCCCGCTGCTAGCGCCGCTTTTAAACAAGATGGACGAGCAGCGAGTGAGACTATTGCTGGCCGCTTGGCTGTGCCTGACGCTGATGCACTGGCTAAAGGTTGATACCCCGCTGCGGCAGAATCTGATTCTCTACTCCGGCTATCTGGTAGCGGGCTGGTATCTGTTTAACCACGACCAGAAGGATCAATTGAACCTGTGGAAGATGCTGCTGGGCTTTAGCTTGGGCAGTAATCTTCTGGTGACCCTGTGGCTGGATTGGCGGATGAGCGAATATCAGACGGTGATGATGAGCTACAAGACCCTGAATACTGCGCTGATCGCCTGTTCGCTGTTTGTCTTGGCCAAGTACTACGCCGAGCAGATCCCGCAAGACTGGCGCAAGCCGATTCAGCTGATTTCCAAGTACTCTTTTGGCATCTATCTGTGTCACCCCTTGCTGCTGATCCCGGCGCGCGAGCTGGATTTGGGGATCTATCAGTGGTTTGCTCACCCGGTCTTGGCGCTGCTAGTGATGATCCCGCTGCTGCTGGCCATCGCGATGCTAGTTAGCGCTTTGCTCAGCCGCAGCCGCTTTACCGCTTGGATGGTGCCCTAGCCTTTGTCACAGAGTTGAATAATCACCGGTGTAAGTTGTTGATCTAAATCAGCCTAGCTGCCGACTTGTTGGCTACAAACTTGTGTAAATCGCGCGCTTGCCTAGCTTTATAGGGAGACTTCGAGCCTTTAAGGAGGGTCTTCGATGTTTAACCCTGCTCAGGTGTTCAGTAGTGATGCCTTGAATACCCCGCTGGCGAGCTGGTGGCAGGCGATCCCTGCCCTGCTCAGCGCCGATGAAAGTGACTATCTGGCCAAGCTCCAGCCTTTTGCACGCGCCAATCTCTCTGAAAAACCGCTGATAGACAGCGTCGCCCGCCATCTGGTGGAAGCGGTGCGTGCCGACAAGCATGCCTTGCACATCCTCGATCAGCTACTGCTGGAGTACAGCCTCGACACCGAGGAAGGGGTGTTGCTGATGTGTCTGGCGGAGTCCTTGCTGCGCATTCCCGACCGCGCCACCGCCGACGCCTTGATTCGCGATAAGCTGAGCAGCGCCAATTGGCAAAGCCACCTCAAACGCGACAAATCGATACTGGTGAACGCCTCTACCTGGGGCCTGATGCTCAGCGGCAAGATCATCGAGTTTGACCACAGCCTATCGGCGAATTCGCGGCTGCAACGGCTGCTGGCCTCCACCTCTGAGTCTTTGCTGCGGGGGGCGATCAATCAATCCATGAAGGTGATAGGCCGCCAGTTTGTGCTAGGGGAAACGCTGGACCAAGCCATTGCCAATGGCGCGGAGCTGCGCATGCAGGGCTACTGCTTCTCCTACGATATGCTTGGCGAAGCCGCCCTGACCATGGATGATGCCGAGCGCTACCTCAAGTCCTATTTTCGCGCCATTGAGCAGGTGGCCGACACCCAACAAGGCAGTGTATCGATCAAGTTATCGGCACTGTTTCCCCGCTATGAACAGGCCCAACGCGAGCGGGTGCTGGGGGAGATGTTTGAGCGCATCCTGCCGCTGTGCCAAAAGGCCAAGCTGTTGGAGGTGCCGCTGACCATCGATGCCGAAGAGGTGGACCGGCTGATGCTCTCCATGGAGCTGTTCGAAAAACTCTATCGCCATCCGTCGCTGCAAGGCTGGGGGCAGCTGGGCATGGTGGTGCAGAGCTACCATAAGGCGGCGCTGGCAGTATTAGCCTGGTTGGCTGGCTTGGCCCATCAACAGGGTGATAAGATCCCGGTGCGGCTGGTCAAAGGCGCCTACTGGGACGCCGAGTTAAAACTGGCCCAGCAGCGAGGCCAAGCCTGTTATCCGCTATTTACCCGCAAGGCGGGCACCGACAGCGCGTATCTGGCCTGTGCACGGCTGTTGTTATCGCCCCATATCAAGGGGCTACTCTATCCGCAGTTTGCCACCCACAATGCCCACACCATCGCGGCAATCAGCGCCATGGCGCAGCACGACCACTACGAGTACCAACGCCTACATGGCATGGGCGAAGCGCTCTATCGCGCCACCTCAGAGCTGATCGGCAAAACCGTGCGCATCTATGGCCCGGTCGGTAGCCATCGCGAACTATTGCCCTATCTGGTGCGGCGACTGTTGGAAAATGGCGCCAACAGCTCGTTTGTCCATCGCTTGTTCGACAAGCGCTGCCCGGTGGAGCAACTGATTGCTCACCCTTGTACCGTGCTAGAGGCAATGAGTCCGCTGGCCAACCCACATATTCCGCTACCGCCAGATATCTATCAGGACTATCGACAAAACTCCCAAGGCTGCAACCTAGATGACCCCGCCCAGCTAACGGAGCTGCAACAAGCGATGGCGCCCTATCTACGTGATGACTGCCACTGGCAGGGCATATCACTGCTGGCGGGGGATGAGAGCGAGCATACCTATCTGGAGAACCGGCTGGCTGTGTTCAGCCCCTACCATGTGGAGAAACAGGTCGGCCAGCTTGGCTTTGCCGATAGTGGCCAAGTTGATGAGGCCCTGTTGCAGGCTGAGCGATGCCTGCCCGAGTGGCAACAGCTCGGCCTGAGCAAGCGGGTTGGCATATTAAACCGCTTTGCTGAGCTGCTCGAAGCCCACCGCCCTGAGCTGTTAGCGCTGTGCCAACGTGAGGCGGGTAAAACCCTGCAAGATAGCATTGATGAGCTGCGCGAGGCGGTGGATTTTCTGCATTACTACGGCAGCTGCGCAAAGCGCGAACTGATTGGTTACAGCTTTAGCGATCATCTCGGCCTACAGCAAGTGGCGCGCTATCAAGGCCGCGGGGTGTTCGTTTGCATCAGCCCGTGGAACTTCCCGCTGGCCATCTTTGTGGGCCAGATTGCGGCGGCCTTAGTGGCGGGTAATACAGTGATCGCAAAACCGGCTGAGAGCACCAGCCTTTTGGCTGTGCGCGCCGTAGAGCTTTGGTATCAAGCGGGCCTACCGCGCGCCGCGTTACAGCTGTTGCTGGGACCGGGTAGTGAGCTAGGGCCGCAGCTGTGCCGGGCAAGTTGTGTGGCTGGGGTGGCCTTTACCGGCTCTACCGCCACGGCCAAGCATCTACAACGCTATCTGGCTGAGCGAGAAGGGCCACCGCCGGTACTGATTGCCGAGACCGGTGGGATTAATGCGATGATCGTTGATAGCAGCGCGCTGCTTGAGCAGGTGGTGCGCGATGTGCTGCGCTCTGCCTTTGTCTCGGCCGGCCAGCGTTGTTCAGCTCTGCGGGTGGTGGCGGTGCAGCAAGAGGTGTTGGAGCCCTTCTGCTTGCTACTCAGTGGTGCGATGCAGGAGCTGAAGATGGCTAGCCCACTGGAGTATCGTTGTGATATTGCGCCAGTGATTAGCCAAGGCGCTCAGCAAAAATTGCTGGACTACATCGACAGCTACCATAGCCAAGGCAAGGTGTTGGCGCAGAGCCCTTATTCTAAACAGGCGGAGCTGGGGCACTATGTGGCGGCAACCGCGCTATTGGTGGAGAGCTTCACCGAGGTCAGCGAGGAGCAGTTCGGTCCTATCTTGCACGTACTGCCTTATGAGCGAGAACGGCTAGGTGAGTTAGTGGCGCAGATTAACGATAGCGGCTACGGCCTGACCCTTGGGTTGCATAGCCGCAACATCAGCCACTATCTGGCGCTGGAACAACAGCTGCATGTGGGCAACTGTTATATCAACCGCGATCAGGTGGGTGCAGTGGTTGGGGTACAGCCTTTCGGTGGTCATGGCTTGTCGGGCACCGGCCCAAAGGCTGGCGGGCCGCTGTATCTCAAGCGATTCACCCACTGCGTGGTAAACCCACTGGATGAGGAGGGCTAGCATGGAGCAACTACAATCGCCGATCTGGCTGCAGTGGCAGCAGCTTGGTGCGCAGCAGCGGGTGGCTGCATTGTTGGAGTGGCAGCAGGCGCTGGACTTAGTGCCTGCCCAGTGGCGCCAGTTAGCCGCTTTTCAATGTCGGCAGATGCTGCGCCTAAGTGCGCTTGAGCAGAGCCTGCCCAGCCCCAGTGGTGAGAGCAACGAGTACTATCTCTCGGGCCGGGGCTTGGTGTTCGTATACTCCACGCAAGGCGATGATGATTATCGTTGGTACGTGGCGACCATCGCCGCACTCGCTGCAGGCAATGCGGTGCAGCTAGCTAGTGATTTCCCTGAACTTGATTCGATGCTCGCATCTTTTAGCGAGACCCTATACCTGCGCCAGCTGCCCGCCGATGGGCTGCTGACTGGCTGTGAATGTATCGACCTGCAGCATCAGTTGGCCTCGCATCAATACGCGGCGCTGTGCTATTACGGCGAGGCCGAGCTGGCGCAAGCGATCCGCTTACAGCTAGCGGAAGGCGATGGCCCGATAATTCCGTTTATCTGCGAGGTACTGGGTGACCCTCAGGCCTCGCTGACCCATCCTGATTTTTTGCTGCAGCTGGTTTGCGAGCGCACCCGCACCACCAATCTTACTGCGATAGGGGGAAATACCGAATTGCTAACGCTGGGCAGCAAGGCTTAATCGAGCTGTAGCTGCTCGCGGATCAAGTCTCGATAGCTGCTATGCAAGTTCTCCGGTAGCCATTGGTATTGCAGCTCGTAGTACTCGGGTGAGCGGCTCAGTTGCTGCAACTGTTGTTGCGCGGCCTGCATAAAGCTGTCGTTCCACTCTCCCTTGCTGCAGGCCAGGTGGCCACTGGTGGGATAACGCGAGCCCTGCACTTCTAGGTAGGCGATGCGATCTTCCGGGTCTTGAACTTGATTGTGATAGAACACCTCAGAGGGGTAGCCGATCAGTCCCAGCAGGTTGGGGTGTTTGAGTAGTTGGATCTTACTTTCCAGCTGATATTGCTTTGAGTAGGTGGTCACTCGGCCGCGCGTGTTGGACGCCTCTGCCAGCAGTTGGTCAATGACCGGCGAGTAGATCCGCCCACGCTCGACAAACAGTTTTAAGCCGCCCTGCTCCATGGCTTGTTCAAGGTCAATCTGCCCATTGTCGTTGAGATAAGGCCTGAGCGTTGCCAACTTCCCCTCGCTGACAATCAAGCCGTTACCGAAGGAGTAGGTATGGGCCGGGCTAAAATCGAGGAACTGCTCGCGCTCAGGAGTTCGACGCAGGGTGAAGTGGCAGATGGGTTTGCCCGCTCGGGCATCGTTGAAAAAGCGCGAGAAGGGCGCTTCGCGCAGTTGAAGTTGGAAGCTGTCGGCAAGCGCGTCTCTCACCTGCTGGATGGCAACGTCTATCTGCCCACTTCCCCGAGTCTCTCCGTAGAGGATGTTAAACGGGGGGATATGACTGACATACACGGTCACCTGCTCTTTGGCACTTCCCGGCCAGCAGATTAGTAGGCTCACTAACAAACCAAGGCTTTGTAACTTCATCGCGATCTAACATGCTTTAGTTTTCACTCAAGTGTTGCACAGAACGTGCATTGCTGCTGTTGGAGGGACGCCCGAGCGTTGACTCTGTGACCTGCCGCATTATTGAGCAGTCTTTCGGTAGCACTTGAGTTTGTGCTATCTTGGCACTTTCCTTTTGTACTTCAGAGGCTTGCTTAATTTTGCTAGCCACCATTCTGAGGTAAATCGGAAAACACTGCTGCGCCAAAGCCGATAGAGCGCCAAGGCAGCAAACTTAGGTGCAAATGGTCAACAGGCCTTAAAACAGTAGCGGCTAGCTATGCTCAGGGCCTCGTCATCCCCATGCCGGCAGACGCAGGAGTCTTACTCTGCGCCATGCTGCAACAACTGCGATTTGGCGAATGGATGCATCCAATAACAACCGGGCAGGGTGGTAATTGACCAAGCAAAGCCAGCCAAAGGAGCGGCTAGCACTCAGAGCAACACAACACACAACATAGCAAGCCCCGGCTGGTCAACGCTGGGCATTAGAGGGAATTATGATCGAGAATAGCGGTGCGATCAGCGCCACCTTTATCGCGTACCTGGCCATGATGCTGAGCATCGGGGTTATCGCGTACCGACGAACCAAATCATCCGCCGACTACTTTCTTGGCGGCCGTAGCCTCGGCCCTTGGCCAACTGCGCTGTCTGCTGGCGCCTCCGATATGAGCGGCTGGCTGCTGCTGGGCTTGCCCGGTGCGGCCTTCGCATCAGGTTTAAGCGCCAGCTGGATCGCTATCGGCCTGTTGGTGGGCACGTGGCTTAACTGGCTGTTTACCGCCAAGCGCCTGCGCACCTACTCCATCGTTGCCGATAATGCGCTGACCCTGCCGGAGTATCTGTCGCGCCGTTTCAACGATAACAGTAAGGCGATTCAGCTGATTTCTGCCTTCTTTATCTTACTGTTCTTCTTGTTCTACACCAGCTCGGGCTTGGTTGCTGGCGGTAAGTTATTCGAGACCGTGTTTGGCTTGAACTACACCACTGCGGTGGTTGTCGGTACCGTGTGCGTGGTGTCCTACACCCTGTTCGGTGGTTTTCTGGCGGTGAGCTGGACTGACTTAATCCAAGGTCTGTTAATGGCGGCTGCGTTGCTACTGGTGCCGATTGCCGCCACCATGATCAACGATTTCAATCTTGTGGCAGATGTAAACGCCACGAACCCTGCGCTAATGAACCTGTTTACCGATGTTGAAGGCACGCCGCTTTCGGTAATGGCGACCATCTCGCTACTGGCTTGGGGTCTTGGTTACTTCGGTCAGCCGCATATTCTGGCGCGTTTTAAAGCCATTCGTTGTAACGCTGAGCTACCGACTGCGCGTCGTATCGCGGTGATCTGGACTGGCCTGTCGATGCTGGGCGCTATGGCGGTTGGTCTGGTGGGTATTTTGTATGTGAATGCTCATCATGGCGGCGCGCTAAAAGACGGCGAAACTATCTTTATGTTGCTGGTGAATGCGGTGTTCCACCCGGTGATTGCCGGTATTCTGCTGGCGGCTATCTTGGCGGCGATTATGAGCACCGCTGATTCACAGCTATTGGTATCGTCGTCGGCCTTGGCGGAGGATTTCTACAAGCAGGTGATCCGTCCACAAGCCAGCACCAAGGAAGTGGTGATGGTAGGGCGCATTGGCGTGATCGTGATTGCAGTGCTCGCCTGTGTACTGGCTCTTACGCCCGACAACACCGTACTCGGCCTGGTGTCTTATGCATGGGCTGGCTTTGGTGCCGCCTTCGGTCCTGCCGTTCTACTGAGTGTGTTCTGGAAGGATATGACCCGTAATGGCGCGCTGGCGGGTATCGTGGTTGGCGGTGCTACCGTCGTGCTCTGGCCAACCTTGCGTGGCGCGGAAGCATCAATCTTCGACCTGTACGAGATTGTACCCGGGTTTGTGCTAGCCACCGCCGCGATTATCGGCGTGAGCAAGCTGGGCAAGCCGAGCGATGAAACCACCAAGCAGTTTGCTGCGTTTGAGCAGGCGCTGGTGGATTTGGACTAGATTGACCCGGAGAGCGTGGCTTGCTGCGCTCTCTTTTCATTCCTTTCTCTTTGCTCTTAGTTCTTAATCCTTGGTCCTTTCTCAATCTCTTGAGCTTGGCGATTTTCGTGCTCTTGTTTCGTGAATCTGTCGCTGCCTGCAGGTTAGTTTGCCCAACTCTTACCTCATTTTTTTATCAATGAAGTCCGGGTGTTTTTCGACTATTTGGTAAATGCTAAGTACTTACTGCTAAAGCTGTTTATCTGGCAGTCAATAGTATCGCTGTGTGCTGGAGTTTCGATATTTTATCCCGGTTTATATCAGTGTGATTGAGTTTTAGATCCAGTCTTTTTAGTGCCATCTGTTCGTCATTTTCGCCTTCTATGCTGCGCGCGATTTTAGTCTAGGAGTCAATAATGACCTTTAAGAAAACGGCTTTGGCTGTATTGACCAGCATGGCGCTGGCCGCATGTAACTCTTCATCGAACTCTGAAGATGGGGGCCGCGAGCTCCCTGAGCTTACTCAAGTGAAGATCGGTATCTTGACCGACACCCAAGGTGGTGGAGATGCGGTGGCGCTGCCACAGATGGAGGCAATCCTCGATCTCTATAGCGAGCAGGGAATCAACTACGTTATCGCCGTTGGCGATCTGACCAACTCCAATACCGAGCATGAGTACGAAGACTGGAAGGCAATGGCGCAACGCTACCCAGACATCACCTTCCTACCTTTGATGGGCAACCACGATCGTAAGCCGGGTGATAACTACACCTGGGCACGCATCATGTCTGAGTTTATCCCTCAGGAAAACGTGGTACATATGCCACAACGTAAGTATCAGACCTACGCCTATACCACCGGCAATATCCTGATGGTGCAGATTTCTGACCAAGATAAGCCTTATGCATTCGAGTGGGTTAAAGAGCAGATTGAAGGCCGTGATGCGTCCATCGAGCATGTGTTCGTATCCAGCCACAGCCCCTTTGTGGGTCCATACCGCGGTGGTATCACTTATGAGAATCTGGTCGCGCGTTGGAATAACCAACTGGAGAACGATCTGTTCACCGCCGACTTCGAAGGCTGGCGTGACCTGCTGATCGACAATGACGTGATCTATCTATCGGGTCACGACCATCAATACAGCCGCTCGGTGATCTGGGGGCAAGGCGCTGGTAATGGCAGCGCAAGCTTCGATGAAGAAGCGATGGACGATTACACCGGCAATCGCTTCTTCCACCATATCGTTACCGGTAATGCGTCAGATAAGAGTTACTACCTGCGCATTGGTGAGTTTGAGAAGATCCAAGACATGCTGATGTTCCGCACCACCACGCCGGGTGGCCGCGCTCCCGGCGATGAGCGCGAGTGGACGGAAGAAGAGATTGCTCGCGACGCACAAGGCCCGGGTGTAACCCAGATCAACGCATCGTGGTTTGATATCACCGGTTCAGAGCTGACCTTCCAGGCTTACTACGATGACTGGGTAAGCCCGAGCGATGTGGCCGATGGCGGTGCCGATTGGAAGCTGTTTGACCGCTTTACCCGCTCAGGACGACGCTGTGACAAGGTGGTCCACCCAACCAGTATTGCTGAAGCGAGCACCTATTACAGCGTGAAAGATGACAACTACCGTACCGTTTGGTGTCATTCTAAAAGCGGTGATGAAGCGCGCTTAGTCGATGGTTATAACCAAGTATTTAACCGTGTGGATCAGGCGCTGTATGGTGCCGAGTGGCTGAGCTCAAGCTTGGCGGATCTTGGTTATCTGGAGCGTTTGTCTCGCTACATGAAGATGAGCAGTAAACTGGGAGACAACACCATTGGCTCCGATCGTGATTTCGTGGTTGATGGTCGTAACGCCATCAACGAGTCGCACGGTAAGGCCTATGATGTTACGCCAAACATTATTGGCGGCGGCGTGGGCATCAAGTGGTATCCGCACACGGTTGATATGAAGAAGCTGGTGTCGCTAAGTTGGCTACCCAAGCAAACCGAGACCTTATCTGATGTACTGGTGGTAAGCGGTATTCAGGGCCAGACCGGTATCTACTCTAACCCTTACGGCCGGATGTTGGATATCACCAGAGATGAAGGTCGCCCGGGCACCGGTGTTGAAGATAATCCAGCGGATCGTCGCAACCTGATCCCTCAGAACAAGCCTGCGCTGGACTACGTTGATGTACTGGATGCGAAATCGCCAAACCGTTTGGATGCGTTAAACCAGGATATGGCATTAAGCAGCGACAAGCGCCACGGTGAGGTTCGAGCCGATGACTACGTGCTGGAGTTCAAGCTGCCTGCAGGCGTCGCCGCTGAGCAAGCCCAATTGGCTTATCTGGATAACGGCGAGTGGCTACCGGTTCTAGACAACCCTGAGTGTCAGAGTTCGATGGCTTACGACAGCGAGTTTTTGAATCGCATGCCAGAAGACATTGCTGATTTAGGCTGTGACAGCACCATCGTGGTATCGCAAGCGGCGGGCGGCTTTTGGGCCAAACTCGACTTTGAAGGCCAGTTCGCAATCATCGCCAAGTAACGGCTAAAACGGAAAGCCGCCAGCTTGCTGGCGGCTAGTTAATCATGCAAAAGCAACTCTCAATTCTATGCCTGCTTGTGTCGCTGGTGCTTACTGGTTGCGGCAAGACCGTGACCGCCCCAGATACCGACTGGCAGACCCTTATTCATGCCTCACAGCGCGAAGAGATCGTGCAACTGCTTATCGAGCAGGAGCGCTGGGCAAACCTAAATCACGACGACCTTAAAGGCCCACAAGACCAGTCGCTGGGGCTGGCTGAAGCCTTACTCAATCAAGAAGTCCTGTCCAGTGAAGTGCGCTTGGCGGGCTTTGTGGTGCCGCTAGAATGGCACAATCAACATGTTACCGAGTTTCTACTGGTGCCGTATTTTGGTGCCTGTGTACACGCGCCGCCGCCGCCGGCCAACCAGATTGTTCATGTTCGTTTGGAAGAAAAACACGCGATCCCCTTCGATATCATCCGCGATGCGGTGTGGGCAGAAGGGCTACTTGAGCGTTTTGACGGGGACTTTGATGAGCAAGGAGAGGTGGGTTATACCCTCTCTTCGGCAAAGGTGTCAGCCTACTAAGGCCCCTGTAACGAGGGGCCTGCGGAGAGATTCAGCTATCAGCTAGCGTTTTGATCCAGCCATTGCTGGAACTGCGCGGGTGGCAATGCACCACTTAACTGGGCAACCACCTCGCCTTGTTTAAACACCATCAAGGTGGGGATGCTGCGAATCGCAAATTGTGCGGCCAGCGCTTGTTGGTGTTCGGTGTTGATCTTACCGAAGCGCAGCTTGCCTTGGTTTTGCTCGGCGGCCGCGCTGAATACCGGCGAGAACTGCTTACAGGGGCCGCACCAATCGGCCCAGAAATCGACCACAATCGGCTGTTCGCTCTCGGTGAGTGCGGCGAAATTATCCTGAGTGAGGGTAATTGGCGCACCGTCCATTAGCGGTCGCTTGCACTTGCCACATACCGCATGTTCTTCACGTCGCTCGGTGGCGATACGGTTTTGTGCTTGGCAGTGGGGGCAGCGGGTGATAAAACTCGTCATAGTTTGGCTCCTTCAATCTGCTTGTAGTGTAGGGAACTGCTTTTCTCAGGCCCAAGCGTTTAAAACAATCCGATTGATAGCTGTGACTAATCGATACAAATAAGCCCCCGTTGCAAGGACGCGCTGCTGCGCGAAACATGTTGTTTATGGATACTAGCCTGGCCCTCTCCGCCACTTCGATTATCAATACTCTGGATCTTGAGGCATTAAGCCCCGGCGAGCACTGCTTAGAGCTGCAGCTACAAACCAATGGCTTGGGGCTGCCGCGTCGTTTGCCGCTGCGGGCATTCAAAGCCCAAGCTGCTGGTCCGAAGCTGTTAATCAGCGCCGGTGTGCATGGTGACGAAACCAACGGGATGCTGACCGCCCATGGCATTGCCCAAGTGCTGAGCGACAAGCTGCTAAGCGGCACGGTGGTGGTGGCGCCTATCATTAATCAAAGCGGTGCGCTGCTGCATCGCCGTGAAAGTTACAGCAGCGATCCCGAGGCTGCCTATCACGATATCAATCGCCTGTTCC
Organism: Aliagarivorans marinus DSM 23064; assembly: GCF_000429485.1. Classification (GTDB taxonomy): domain Bacteria; phylum Pseudomonadota; class Gammaproteobacteria; order Enterobacterales; family Celerinatantimonadaceae; genus Aliagarivorans; species Aliagarivorans marinus. The sequence continues at coordinate 92,098 of NZ_AUBY01000014.1, forward strand.
CCGGCAGCGCCGCCGGTTGCGGCAATCAACGCTTGGTGGCTGAGCTGTGGCAAAAGCTGTTCTCGCTGGGTTTCGATATGGCCATCGACCTGCACAGCCAAACCCGCAGCTGCAATTATCCACTGTTTGTTTTTGCCGATTACCGGGTGCCTGCCGCGCTGCGCATGGCCAAGCTGATGGGGCCGGATATGCTGCTGGATGACCCCGGCGATAAAGGGGTGTTGGAAACTGAGATGAATCGCATCGGTGTGCCGTGTATCACCGTGGAGGTAGGCGAGGGCAAGCAGTATCAACCGCTGCTGATCCAGCGCGCGGTAGAGGGCATTCGGAGGATCTTGGCGGAACACGACATGCTGGAAGGTTTTGAGAGCCACTTGCCGCCTTGTATCGAAGGGACCAAGCTGTCGACCCATCGCGCCGAGGGAGGCGGTTTTGTTATCCCCTCGGTGCAGCTACTAGAGAAAGTGGAGGTCGGCCAAGAGCTGGCGGTGCACTATGACGGCTGGGGCCGAGAGCTGCGCCGTTATCAAGCTAAAGTGCCGGGCTGGGTGGTATCGCTAAATACCGACCCTATCCGTGATGCTGGGGCGCTGGTGGTGAAGCTGCTGTGCAAGTAAGCTCGATGGATAGACTCTAGCGTCGGTCACAACCTTCCGATAGTGATAAGGTAGCTGCTAAACGCTAGCTAAGTCCTCAATAAGAGAAAGCCCTGTGAGTGTCGATCGCCATATCAAGTCCGTCCGTTTGTTGCTCGGTGAGCCCTGCAAAGCCAAGGATAGCCTGAGCGACAACCATCAAGATTTTAGCGACGTACACCGCCATGAATACTGGGAGATTATCTGGTGCTTGGATGATCAAGGCAGCCAAAGCATCGATTTCGTCGATTATCCCAACCTCCCCGGACGCTTCTTTACCATTGCTCCCGGTCAGGTGCACCAGTCTAGCCCACAAGGGCGCAATGCCCGTCTGCTGGTGTTTGTCCAGGGCTTTGTGGAAACCAACAAGCGCAGCACGCAGCTCGTGGAGAGTGTGTTTGGCATTCGCAATCATCGCTTGCCCTACCTTGATTGCGACCAAGAGGGCGAGCAGATCCTGACGCCCTTCTTTCGCCAGATCCAAGCGGAGTGCCAGCGCGAAGAGTGTGACTGGGCCTTGGTAGACTCGTTATTGAACTGTTTCATGCGCTATCTGCTGCGCTTTTCCAAAAGCAGTGACCTGAGCGGCGAACAACGGGACGCGCGAGTGGGACTGTTACTCGATCTTATCGATACCCACTACAAGCAGCAGAAAAAGTGCGACTTTTACGCGGCCAGTCTGTCGCTGACCAGCAAGCGCATCAATGAGATCGTAAAAGCCGATATGGGTAAGACGGTGACCCAACTTATCCATCGGCGGATTATTCTTGAGGCTAACCGCTATCTGATCTTTTCCGATAAAAGCGTTAAACAGATCGCCTTTGATCTTGGCTTTTCTGACCCTGCCTACTTCAGCCGTTTTTATCGCAAGGGGATGAATGAGTCGCCTGCTGAGTTTCGCTTGCGTTGTGTTGATAGTGCGGCGTTGTAGAGCGCAAAAAGCGCGTTTACAGAGCTGCTGAGGCTGCTTCCTCTCAAGTTTCTGGGATATAACTGTCGCGATATTTGTCGAGTATTTGTTGGTAACGGCTATTTTGCTTTATCTGCTCGAGTCCTTGATTGAAGGCGGCTAAAAACTTTGGTGCTAGAGGGTGGCGCTTGGAAAAGAGTACATAGCAGGTGCGCTCGCCCAACCTCAGCTTACTGATTCTCAGGTTTGCGGCCTGAACAGGGTGAAGGCTTTTTAAGTAGAGGTTTGCCAAATAAAGGCTAACTGGAAACGCATCGATTCGACCTGCAGCAAGCTTCGCGAAGTTTTGTTCATCATTGTTAGCCACCTCTAACCGGAAAAACTTCTGCTGTTCTTTGTCGAATAGTTCTTGGGTGTAGGTGTATGCGCGGGTAATGCCGATATTGCTGCCAGCCAAGTCCTCAAGGCTGTTAAGGGGGGCAGGAAAGCGCTCGTTGCGTACGACAAAGACTTCGATATCGGTGAGTAGCGGGGCTGAAAAATAAAAATCCGCCTCTCGATCGCTATGGTAGTACCAATAGGAGCTCGCCAGATATAAACCCGCACGGGTGTGGCGGATGGCTCGTGGCCAAGGCATAAAGTGGAAGTGGGCGCTGATACCGGCCGCCTGAAATCCTTCTACCACCAACTCATTAACGACTCCACTGCGACCGTGGTTGCTGTAGGAAAAGGGTGCCAACTCACCAGATGCCAGCAAGATGGAGTCCTTGGCATGGCTGATACTAGGCTGGGCCAGCAACGCAGTACACAACAACAGTTGCGTGATGCTCGATACATAACGAGTGACGGAAGGGCCGGAGGTGATAAGACAGACTCTGCGTTTTTGAATCCATGACAGCAAACCAAGCCTCCTTTTTCGTATCTGTAGCATGGTTATTGCAACTAAAGCGTAGCTGGTAAGCGAACTGCTAAGTAGTGAGCTTTCCAACCCCATACATACGCAAGTTCAGCGGCTGTGGATTAGTTTAGGTCTGTGGCTACCTCAAATGGCAAACCTCGATAACAAAAAAGCCCCGCGGGTGCGGGGCTTAGTCTGAAAAGGTGTCAGCTAGCGTTTAGCCACCAACCGCAATCTTCTTCATATCGGTCATGTAGCCACGAAGCTCAGCGCCTACCCACTCAACTGAGTGCTCACGGATGGCTTGGTTAACTTCGATAAGACGCATGTTGTCTACGCCGTTGTCAGCTTCCTCGAAGCCTTTACCGATGTACTCCAGGCTCATGTTGTTCACTTTGTCGCGCAGCAGTGGCACGGCAGCGTGTGAGAACAGGTAGCAGCCGTATTCGGCGGTGTCAGAGATAACCACGTTCATCTCGTACAGGCGCTTACGGGCGATGGTGTTGGCAATCAGTGGAGTCTCGTGCAGTGACTCGTAGTAGGCGCTCTCTTCGATGATGCCGGCAGCCACCATGGTCTCGAAGGCCAGCTCTACGCCAGACTTAACCAGCGCTACCAACAGGATGCTTTTGTCGAAGTACTCTTGCTCGGTGATTTCTACGTCAGATACTGGCGCGTTCTCGAAGCCGCTTTGACCAGTTTCTTCACGCCATTTCAGCAGGTTGGCGTCGCCAGCAGCCCAGTCGGCCATCATGGTGCGCGAGAATTCGCCTTCGATGATGTCGTCCATGTGCTTCTCGAACAGCGGACGCATGGTGTCTTTCAGCTCTTCAGCCAGGTCGAAACACTTGATTTTCGCCGGGTTAGACAGGCGATCCATCATGTTGGTGATACCACCGTGCTTCAGTGCTTCGGTGATGGTTTCCCAACCGAATTGAATCAGTTTTGAGGCGTAACCCGCGTCGATGCCTTCAGCTACCATCTTGTCGTAGGCCAAGATAGCACCGGTTTGCAGTACACCACACAGGATGGTTTGCTCACCCATTAGGTCAGATTTCACTTCGGCAACGAAGGAGCTTTCCAGTACGCCTGCGCGGTCTCCGCCGGTGGCAGAGGCGTAAGCCTTAGCGATTTCCAGGCCATCGCCTTTAGGGTCGTTCTCTGGGTGAACTGCAATCAGGGTCGGTACACCAAAGCCACGCTTGTACTCTTCGCGTACTTCGGTACCTGGGCACTTCGGTGCAACCATTACCACAGTGATGTCTGGGCGAACTTGCATGCCTTCTTCCACGATGTTGAAACCGTGTGAGTAAGCTAGGGTTGCGCCTTCTTTCATCAGCGGCATAACAGTTTCAACTACGTTGCTGTGCTGCTTGTCTGGAGTCAGGTTAAGAACCATGTCAGCTTCTGGGATCAGCTCTTCATAGGTACCCACTTTAAAGCCGTTGTCAGTCGCTTGAACAAAAGAAGCACGCTTCTCTTTGATGGCCGCTTCGCGCAGGGCGTAAGAGATGTTCAGGCCAGAGTCACGCATGTTCAGGCCTTGGTTCAGACCTTGTGCGCCACAGCCGACCACGACAATGTTCCAGCCTTTGATGAACTCACAGCCGTTGGCAAATTCGCTGCGATCCATAAAACGGCAGCGACCCAGTTGGTCAAGCTTCTGGCGAAGGTTAAGGGTGTTGAAATAGTTGGCCATCATTAACTCCGTGTTGATGCTAATCCAAAAAATGACAGGTTACGTGTTGTGTTTGCGATGTGGGCTGTGGTTGTTGTTAAAGCCCTGCTCTTTATCGAGTCTGTTTTCGCAGTGACCTTACTATACGAGGGGGATTGCATTGCGTAAAATGAATTATTTGCGATAGTGTATTGCAGAAAATGAAATACAGGATTTGAAGCAAGTATGGAAATGAAGGTCCGTCCCTACAGAACGTCTGATCTTTCTGCGGTGTTAGCGATCTACCGACTATCTAAGTTGGATGAATTGCGTTTCGAAAGCGAAAAAAGCTTTGAGTTGTTGCCGTTAGAGCGCGATGCAAAGCGCTTCGCTGAGCTATTTGAATCGCAGATTGTGGTGCTGGAACAGCAAGGCAAGCTGCTCGGCTATGGGGCCTACCTAGACAATGAAATCCGCGCGCTGTTTACCCACCCCGATGCGCGAGGTCGCGGCGTCGGACGACAAATACTCGAGCATCTGTTGAATGAGGTCGGCGAGAGTGCGCTGTTGTATGTAGCTAGCTCCAATCAACCGGCCAAACGGCTATACCGGCGCTACGGATTTACCGAAGTAGACGCGTTCATGACCGAGTACAACGGTGTTGAGGTAATGGCTAATACCATGCAGCGATGGTCGCAGTCCGGCGATAACCAGATAAACAGCGAGGCTGAGCATGGACCAACGTAGCTGCGAACTGTTCTTACACCTAGCCGGCAGTCTGCACTTCAGCAAAACCAGTCAAGCGATGCATGTGAGCCCCTCAACCCTTAGCCGGGTGGTGCAGCGTTTAGAGGAAGAGTTAGGCGCTGAGCTACTATTTCGCGATAAGCGCAGCGTGAAGCTGACCCCGGCCGGGCGACGTTTTCGCCGCTTTGCCGAGGACTGGCTGGAGCAGTGGCGGATGCTGCAGAGCGATCTGGCCTTGCAAAGCAGCGAGCTGAGTGGCGAGCTTAAGCTGTATTGCTCGGTGACCGCCAGCTATAGCCATCTGCCGGATATTCTCGATAAGTACCGTTTGGTCTGCCCCAATGCTGACATCAAATTGGTGACCGGCGATGTAGCACTCGCGGTGCAAAAGGTTGAGCAGGGCGAGGTGGATATTGCCTTGGCGGCCCGCCCAGATAGCCTGCCACTGAACATGGCTTTTGCCAGTATTAGCAAGGTGCCGCTGTCGATTATCGCCCCCACTGTAAGCTGCAATGTGCGCCGTTTGCTGGAACAGCGGCCGATCCCCTGGGAGAAGATCCCGTTTATTCTGCCTGAGCACGGCCCGGCCCGCTCGCGTATCGATAACTGGTTTACCCAGATGCGGGTGCAGCCCAATGTCTATGCCAAGGTGGTGGGGCATGAGGCCATTGTCAGCATGGTGGCACTGGGCAGTGGCGTGGGCATTGCGCCGGAAGTGGTGGTGGAGAATAGCCCGGTGCGCGAGCGCATCGAGAGCCTGCAACTGGGTATCGAGATCGTGCCCTTCGACCTTGGGATCTGTATGCTAAGCAAACGGCTGCACGAGCCATTGATGCAGCGTTTTTGGCAGATTGCTTCTCGTAGTTAGACAAGGATGAACCATGACCCCCGCAGTACAACTTCTCAAAAAAGCCAAGGCCGAGTTTGAGCTTCTCGAATATAAAGCCGATCCCAAGCTGGGTAACTTTGGCCAAGCCAGCGCCGAAAAGCTCGGCCTGCCCGAAGCGCAGGTATTTAAAACCCTGCTCGCCAGCGACGATAGCCAACCGCGCAATATGGTGGTGGCGGTAGTACCGGTGAGCGCCCAGCTCGATCTAAAGAAGCTAGCCAAGGCCGCAGGTATCAAGAAGATGAGCATGTGCGAGCTAAATTTGGCCGAGCGCACCACCGGCTATGTGAAAGGCGGTATCAGCCCGCTTGGGCAAAAGCGACTGCTACCGACCTTTATCGATGACAGCGCTGAGCAGTTTGCGCAGATCTATGTGAGTGCCGGTAAGCGCGGATTGAGTGTTGGGCTTAACGCTCAGCTACTGGCTTCTATTACTAAAGGGCAATTTACTTCGCTAAGCACCAGCGCCTAGACTCAAGCTTATGCGTGTAGTTGTACTTGTTGCTTGCTTGTTCCAGTTTGCGGCGTTTGCTGAACAAGTGGTGTTTTCGACCAGCTCGGTAAAGCCTTGGGGCTATACCGATGAGCGTGGTCAGGCTCAAGGCTTGCTGGTGGACTTCAGTGAGCGAGTCTCTGAGCTTGCCGGTTATGAGCTGGTAAACTCCATCCGCCCCTATCCCCGTGTGATCCGCGATCTTACCGCTGGCTCTGTGGATTTTGCCGTGATGTTTGCCAGCCCCGGGGCCGAGCAGATTGGTATCGATCTGGGTAAGATCCTTGATTTACAGGTGGTGGCGGTTGCGCTTAAAGGTGCGCTTCCCATTCAAGCGCCAGACGAGCTCAGAGGCAAGCGAGTTGGTGTTATCCGGGGCTCGCGTTATGGCCCGGCCATCGATGACAACCCTCACATCAGCAGGAAAACCTTCATCAGCACAGCGCAAGGCCTGGAGATGCTCAAACTTGGTCGAATCGATGTGATGGTAGCCACCGACTACGCCATATTCCACTCGCTTGATGAGCTCGGTTGGGATGGCAGCGAGATCATGCCGGTGTACGTGCTATCTCGTCCCAGTGCGCATTTGTACTGGTCGCGGCAATCCCCGCAACAGCAGCAAGCCGATGCGCTGGCTAAGGCCTTGCGACAAATGCGCAGCAGTGGAGAGCTGACTGAGCTATTCTCACTGCAGCCGACTGTCGCAGTCATTGAGCCTTAGGGAATACTGTCTTGGAAACGCTGCCCTCTGCATGGCTTGAGGGGCATATAGAGCTTGGCTACAATGGCGCAAAACAAGGAGACGTAGATGATCAACCCCAACAAAATAGAAGAGATCGCCAAGCAAGTCAGCGAGCTGGTGCCTCCGGGCCTGAAAAGCGCGGGCGAAGAGTTCGAGCGCAAAGTTAAGCAGGTCGTACAGGCTAAACTAAGCCAACTCGACGTAGTTAATCGCGAAGACTTCGAAGTGCAAACCCAAGTGCTGCTGCGCACGCGCACTAAGCTCGAAGAGCTGGAGAAAAAAGTCGAAGAGCTGGAAGCGCGCTTGGCGGAGAAAGATTAACGCCGTCTGTCGTGGCTAAACCATTTGCCAGATACGGCTAATTTGTCTGGCAAATCCCCTCGTCGAAACACTATCTATTTCCCTTCAACGCCTGCTTTGACAGGCTGATCCGGGCTATTTTTCGCTTAATTTACGTTAAAGCTTTTCATCATTGTCAGAATGCCTATTATGTTAGGCCAATTAAAACAATGCGTGGACAACATAGATGAGTGAATGGAGCCCCTCGAGCTGGCGTAGTAAGCCAGTTAAGCAATTGCCCAGCTACCCTGATCAGGCAGCGCTGGAAGCCGTAGAAAAAGAACTTGCTGCACAGCCTCCGCTGGTGTTTGCCGGTGAAGCGCGCGCCCTGCGTGACGACCTGGCCAAGGTTGCCCGTGGCGAAGCCTTTTTGCTGCAAGGCGGTGACTGTGCCGAGAGCTTTGATGAGTTCCAGACCAGTCATATCCGCGACACCTTCAAAGCACTGATGCAGATGGCTGTGGTACTGACCTTTGGTGGTCAGAAGCCGGTAGTGAAAGTGGGCCGTATCGCCGGTCAATTCGCTAAGCCACGTAGTGCCGATATGGAAGAAGTGGATGGCGTGAGCCTGCCTTCTTACCGTGGCGATATCATCAATGCGATCAACTTTGATGAGAAGAGCCGGGTGCCGGATCCTGAGCGTATGCTCAAGGCTTACCATCAGTCCACCTCTACCCAAAACTTGCTGCGTGCTTTTGCTAACGGTGGTTTGGCCGACTTGAATCAGGTTCACAAATGGAACCTGGACTTTATCGCCAAGAGCCCGCTGGGCGAGCGCTACGAGAATATCTCCAATAGTATCGAAGAGGCGCTGGCCTTTATGGCGGCCTGTGGCATCAACACCCAGAATGCCCCGCAGCTGCGTGAGACCACCCTTTACACCTCGCACGAAGCTTTGCTACTGCCCTACGAGCAGGCGCTGACTCGCAAAGACAGCCTGACAGGCCGTTGGTACGACTGTTCAGCCCACATGCTGTGGATTGGCGACCGTACTCGCCAGCCAGACCACGCTCACATCGAGTTCCTGCGCGGCGTAGAAAACGCGATTGGTCTGAAAGCCGGCCCAACCACCGACCCAGATGAGCTGCTACGCATCATCGACACCATCAACCCAGAGAACGAAGCCGGTCGCTTGAACCTGATTATTCGTATGGGTGCCGACAACGTGGCCGATCACCTACCTAAGCTGGTGCGTGCGGTTGAGCGTGAAGGCAAGCAAGTGGTGTGGAGCTGTGACCCAATGCACGGCAACACCGTGAAAGCGCCAAACGGCTACAAGACTCGCCGGGTGGATGACATCCTGCGCGAAGTGCAGCAGTTCTTCCAGATCCACAAATCAGAAGGTACCTACGGCGGTGGTGTTCACTTCGAGATGACCGGTCGCAACGTGACCGAGTGTGTCGGTGGCGCCTTCCAGATCACCGAACATGACCTGGCTGCCCGTTACCACACCTACTGTGACCCGCGCCTGAATGCCGACCAAGCCTTGGAGCTGGCCTTCTTGATTGCTGATCACATCAAGGCTGCCCGTTAATCGCTAGCGGCGCTTGATACGAAAAACCACATCCGAGGATGTGGTTTTTTTATGCCTGTGATTTACCGTAACACTCTCGTTATGCGTTATGCGTTAGCGCAGCCCGCGGCGACTAATAATATTGGTCGTGGCGGTAATGGTACTGTTCGTCATCGGGGAACAGCTCATTCATGGAGCGGGTGTGGAATTCCCCGGTATGTTGGTCGCGGATAATCGCTAAGCGATTGATCTTATCGATGCGATCGATCACAGCGTAGCCATGGTCATAGATGCAGCGCATGCCGGTGCGCGCTTTGGTTTGGTCCATGATAGCTTCCTCGTAAACAGTGCCTCACACACTCATTACGCGAAAGCGGCCAACAGCGATCTACGTCAGCCAGCCGATATAGAACTGAAGTACGATCAGGTTCACGATATCGATAAAGAAGGCCCCCACGATCGGCACCACCATAAAGGCTTGCGGCGACGGCCCATTACGCGCCACCAAGGCGCTCATATTCATCACCGCGGTTGGGGTGGCGCCCAAACCAAAGCCACAGTGACCGCCACTGATGATCGCCGCATCGTAATTGCTGCCCATAAAACGGAAGGTGACGATGTAGGCAAACACCATCAGCGTGATGGTCTGCACAAACAGGATCAACAGCAGCGGCAGGGCCAGGTCGAAGATCTCCCAAAGTCGCAGGCTCATCAGCGCCATCGACAAAAACAGTGACAGACTAAGGGTGCCCATGGCGTCCAGGCTTTCGCTGTGCAGCTTGTACTTGCCACTAAGCTCCAGCGCATTGGCAATAAACACCCCAATAAACAGGCCGTAAACGAAATCGGGCATACGCAGGGCGCTGATCTGCAGCTGATTGATCGCCTCGCCCACTAGCTTTGCGCCGGCCACACAAAACAGCATCACAAACAGGGTTTCGCTGAGGCTGGTGGCGGTGACCCGCTCCTCTTCTTTACGATCGAAGGTTACCAAGTCGGGGTATTGCTCGTGATGGCGGTGGTCGTTGCCATAGTCTGAGTTCAATTCGCGGCGGCGCACCAAGCGCTGCCCCACCGGGCCACCAATGATCCCGCCCATCACCAGCCCAAAGGTAGCTGCAGCCATGGCGAACTCTAGGGTTTGCAGGTCGTAGTCTTCCGCGAAGGTTTGCGCCCAGGCCGCGCCGGTGCCATGGCCGCCGGAGAGCGAGATGGAGCCGGCAATCAAGCCCAGCAGCGGTTCTAGCCCCAGCGCGCTGGCCATACTCACGCCGATGGCGTTCTGCACCACGATAAACAGCGTCGCCACCCCTAGGAAGATAAACACTTTAGCGCCGCCCTTGGCCAGCAGCTTGTAGTTGGCGGCCAGCCCCACGGTGCTAAAGAACATCAGCATCAGGGTGTCTTGTAGGGGCAGTTGGAAGTTAACCTCAATGCCAAACTGGCGCATCAGCACCACGGCAAAGGCGACCACCAGGCCACCAATAATCGGTTCGGGGATGTTGTAGCGCTCTAACAGGCTGACCTTGGATGCGATAAATCGCCCCAGAAACAACACCGCAATGGCGACTAAAAACGATTCCAGTTCTGAGAAGGTGTAGCTGTTAGGCATAGGGAAGCTCCGACTAAAAGCGTTCCCTAAGCGTAGTCGGCTTACTCGGCTCTGACAGCGGTGCCGCTAACACTGACCATCAGCATGCCGCCTTGCGCGCCCACCGTTTCATAGTCGATATCGATACCGACGATGGCGTTAGCGCCCATATCGGCGGCTTGTTGCTGCATCTCGGAAAAGGCAATCTCGCGTGCTTTGGCCAGTTCTTTTTCGTAGGCGCCAGCACGACCGCCCACGATATCGCGGATCCCGGCAAAGAAGTCTTTAAACACATTGGCACCGAGGATCGCTTCTCCGGTGACCACACCGAAGTGATGCACGATCTGTTTGCCATAAACTTGAGGGGTGGTAGAAAGCTGCATGGGGAACTCCATTTCCAAAGGGGCTTGTTGCTGATAGTAGCCCTGCCGGATACAGTGCTTCAAGCCTTAGCTTTACGCCTTAGTTCGCTTGATACTGATAATGGCGCAGCTGCTGATAAACCTTATTGGAGAGCTTGCAGGCCGCCAGCTTCATCGCCCACGACAGGCCATCGGCATATAGCAGGGTGGAGAGTCGGGCCAGTAGCGTGTTCAGGGTTTCGAGCGCGTCATCATGGCGCTCCAGCGCTCGCTGAGAGTCCGAGATATTTTGATGGCTCACCACATAGGCAAACAGCATCTCTTCGCTGGTTAGTCGGTCCAGTAGATGGCGCTCGGCCAGCCGGGCTGCCCAATTGTAGTAAGCAAAGGCCCCGCGGTAGATCCCACGCTGGTAGTAACCGTTGCCTTCGTCGATCAGTGCTTTCCATTGTTCCATAACGGGCCTGCCTTGCTGAGTGTGATGAAAATGATAATCATTACCATTAAAGCTTCGTATAAAAGAAAATACAAGCGTTTTTTTGAGCGAAACAGTGAGCTCAAACTTGCAAAATACCTCTTATGAGTTAGCTATAAATATTTGATAGCTAAAAGAAAAAAGACTTGTTCAAGGCTGTCAGAGTTTTTTACACCTTATGTGGATAACGTTAGAGAGCGCATTAAAAGTCTATGATTAATAAGCGGTTTTACTTGTGGAATAGTTGATGCATTAACAGTGTGTTAACAACTACAGGCAAAGGATAAAAAGAAAAATGAAACGCTGGCTAATCGCAATATCCGTTGTTTTACTCTCGACCGGTCAATGGGCGAATGCAGCTGTTGTTGAAATTGATTGTGATCGTAATTCCGCAACCTTAACCTCGATTAAAAAAGTTGAACAAGGTGGAGGAGTGGGGTCTGAGCTACTCTCCACTCCCTACAGTGCGTCCAACTGTATTAAACAGTCAGGAAACGATGGGCCTTATGGGCCGGATCCGGTAGTGGTTGAGCATCATTTGCTCGGAGAAGATATAGCCTATTACAACGTGGGCCTTAGAGATAACGGCTTACTTAATGGCGGTGATGGCCCATTTGGACAGCTTTTTACTGGGGATGAGTTTATTACACCTGACCAGCTTCAAGATTTGGACAATGATGGACAAATTAACGATCCAGGCTGGATTCATTTAGCGCATGTCGGTGATGGAGGTATTAGTTATGATTCGGCAACTGTTGGGGATTTAACGCTTGAGATTTCGGACTTGCTCACCATTACCTTTGATTGTGGTAATCCCCTTACACAGAACTCTTGTGGTTGGACACTTAAAACTAACCCTGACATTATCGGGGCCGTACAGGACTTACTTGGCGCTGCCACATTTGACCACTTAGCAATTGTTTTCAAAGCGGGTAGTGGTAATGCTGGCGGTCAAGGCGGTCAAGGCGGTCAAGGCGGTCAAGGCGGTCAAGGCGGTCAAGG
>NZ_AUBY01000014.1:104360-160945 GCF_000429485.1 Aliagarivorans marinus DSM 23064
GGCGGTCAAGGCGGTCAAGGCGGTCAAGGCGGTCAAGGCGGTCAAGGCGGTCAAGGTGGCAACGGCGGTCAAGGTGGCAACGGCGGTAGTGATGGGGGATTTGCGGTCTACGACTTCGATTTTAACCGTATCTTCTCAGACGAAGATAACCCGCAGCTTAACTTCATGACTCCGTATCAGCTATCGGGCACCATCAATACCGATGACTTAGGCTTTGCAAACTTTTCACATATCGACTTTTGGGCTCGAGATCCATCTGTGACCTCAAGTGTTCCAGAGCCGCGTACAGTTCTTTTGTTTGCTCTTGCGTTGCTTATACTTGCCGGGTTAAGCAGACGTGTAAGGGTGTAGTAACAGCGCTTATCTTACATTCGGGCAAAAGCGGGCTGGTCCCGCTTTTCTTAATTTTCAACTTTAACCTCAGACATTTGTAGAACGTCATCCCTGTCGATACACTTGGCCTCTCCAATCCCACAAGCACCAAATTGATGTACACCCTTCGTCCCTACCAGCGAGATTGCGTTCGCGCCACCATCGACTATTTCCGTAAAAATGATGCGCCCGCCTTGCTCTGTTTGCCCACCGGAGCGGGCAAGAGCTTGGTGATTGCCGAGCTGGCGCGCATTGCACGCGGGCGTGTGTTGGTGCTTACTCACGTGAAAGAGCTAGTGGAGCAAAACCATGCTAAGTATAAGAGCTACGATCTTAGCGCGGGCATCTTCTCGGCGGGCTTAGGGCGCAAAGAGAGTGACGACAAGGTGGTGTTTGCCTCGGTGCAATCGATGGTGAAGAGTCTGGATCGCTTCGCCAAAGAGTTCTCGCTACTGGTGATCGACGAGTGTCACCGGGTGCCGGATGATAAAAACTCCAGTTATCGCCGGGCCATTAGTCATCTGCAGGAGGTCAATCCGCAGCTTAAAATCCTCGGACTCACTGCCACCCCTTATCGCTTGGGGATGGGCTGGCTCTACCAGTACCATACCCGTGGTTTGGTGCGCAGCGAAGACCCGCGCTTTTTTAAAGACTGCATCTTCGAGCTGCCGATTGCCTACCTGCTGGATGAGGGCTTTTTATGCCCAGCCAAGATCATGGATATGGCAGTACTGGGTTACGACTTCTCCAGCGTGCACCCCTCTAAAAACGGCTACTTCAAAGACAGCGAACTCAATCGGGTGATTGCCGAACACAAGCGCGCCACCCCGCAGATTATTCAGCAGGTGGTGGATGTGGCTGCCGATCGCAAAGGGGTGATGATCTTCGCCGCCACCGTGGAGCACGCTAAAGAGGTGCTCGGCTACCTGCCCGACGGCGAAGCGGCACTGATTATTGGCGATACCCCGCTGGCCGAGCGCGATGCGTTGATCCAATCCTTCAAGCAACAGCAGCTTAAATACTTGGTGAACGTGTCGGTACTCACCACCGGCTTTGATGCGCCCCATGTGGACCTAATTGCAATCCTGCGTCCCACTGAATCGGTCAGCCTCTATCAGCAGATCGTCGGGCGTGGGTTGCGCCTTAGTGATGGCAAGCAGGATTGCTTGGTGCTGGAGTACGCCGGCAATCACTACGACCTGCATCAGCCAGAGGTGGGCGAGCCCAAGCCTGATTCCAAGGCGGAGATTGTCACCGTTCCCTGCCCAGCCTGCGGCTTTAACAATAACTTTTGGGGCATCCTCGATGACGATGGTTTTTTGGTGGAGCACTACGGCCGCCGCTGTCAGGGTTATTTGGAAGACGATGAGGGCGAGCGCGAAGACTGCGGCTACCGCTTTCGCGCCAAGTTCTGCGATGAGTGCGGCGCCGATAATGATATCGCCGCCCGCCGCTGTCACCTGTGCGATGCAGTGATGGTCGACCCAGACAAAAAGCTACGCGAAGCGCTCAAGCTAAAAGACGCGCTGATCTTCCAGTGCCAAGAGATGCGCTTGGAAGCGACCAAAAACCAATACGGCAAGCCACAGTTGCGGGTGACCTATATCGACGCTGGTGGCGCCGAGCTAAAAGAGCATTGGCAACTCGCCACCAAGCGCCAAAAACAGGATTTCTTAGCCCGCTTTGTGCCCGCCCATTTGGTAGATCGCCATCGCCCCTTCGATACCGCAGCCCCGAGCAAGGTTGCCAAAAGCGCCCACCGCTTTCGCCCCCCGGCGATTATCATTGCCCGCAAGCAGGGGCGTTTTTGGAGTATCCGCCACAAGCTGTTTGAGCTGGAGGGCATCTCCGAGAGCACCGAACGGGCGCTAGCAGGCGAGCTCTAAGGCCGTTAGCACCTAGTCACTGGTGCGTGGCCGGCGACCGATGTTGTGCAAACCAATCTCATCGCCATCCTGATCGCTGGCACTTACCTTCGCCAGTGGACTGCCGGTTTGCTGGTTAAAGAACTGGTAGGGACTGCGCTGCGCACTGGGCACCCAGTTCTCCGACCATTGCCATAATGCCACTAGCACTGGGAACAGATCCCGCCCTTTATTTGTGAGCTGATATTCCTGGCGCGAGCCGTGTTGGCCCACCTCTATCTTTTCCAGGATCCCCGACTCAACCAGTTGGCTTAGGCGGTTGCGTAGGATGTTCTTGGCGATCCCCATGCTGCGCTCAAAATCAGAGAAGCGACGCACACCGGCCATCGCATCACGAATAATCAGAAACGACCAATTATCTCCAACCTGGGCTAGGCATTGGGCTACTGAGCAGTTGAACTGCGAAAAGTTAACTCTAGTCATAAACCCTAGTGTGATTTATTTGGTTGCAATAGGCAACCAAATAATCTAGTCTCCTAACGCAACCAAAGTTGGTTAAAAGATAAACAGCATGTAGGAGGCAATATGGCCAATCTAAGAAAACGCTCGATGGCAATGGTGATGGTGGCAGCAGCGTTGGCGCTGCTGTGGTGGTCGGAGTCGGTGGTGGCTGAAGGTTTGAGTCTAGAGATTTTTGTTGCCGAGCCAGAGGAGATCAATGTCACCTCGGCCTTGATTATGGGGCCCACGGAGATGATGGTTATGAGTGCTCAAGGTACCCGCTCGGCGGCCCTGCGCTTGGCTGACTTGATTGAGAGCAAAGGGCTGGCACTCAAGTATGTTTTCCTTAGTCACCCACACCTCGATCACTCACAAGGTGCCGGGATACTGTTGGAACGCTTCCCTGAGGCTCGCTTTATCGCCACCCCTGAGGTAGCCGCCTTGCAACGCCATCGCATCCCACTAGATGACAAGATGGCGACATCGCGTTATGGCACAAACGCGGCGGTCCCCTCGTTACCTGCAGAGGATTATCTTGCCGATACCATCGAGATCGATGGCTACCCGATTGAGATCTGGAAAGACATCATTGGTGATGCCGGGATCGGCCACCCGGACGAACCCCATGTAGCGCTACATATCCCCGCTTTAAACGCTTTGCTGCCCAGTGACGTGGTTTACTACAACGCCCACGTCATGCTCGGCGGTACCACTGAGGAGAGTCGCCGAATCTGGCTGGAGCAGCTCAATAGTTGGTTGGCAATGGACTTAAGCGTTGTGGTGCCGGGCCATATGCCCAAGGGCGCAGATCTATCACCCAATGGTGCGCTAACCCATACCCGCGACTACATCTTGGCCTACGATCGCGCCATGGCACGACACGACAATGCCGATGCGGTGATTAAGCTTATGTTGGAGCAGTATCCCAACACGCCACATCGCAGTGCCTTGCTGTTGGGCACCTACCTGAACTTTAGTCAGATGCATCGTCTGACCTTTAACCCCAAGGTGGAGAAAGTGGCATCCTGGCTACCGCGCTCGCTGGTAGAGTGGGCCGACAGAAAGTTGTTTGAGCAGCGTAAAAAGGCCTATAACAACCTTGCTGAGGAATAAAAAAGCTGGCCTCAAACGGCCAGCTTTAGCCAAGAGCAATCGGCTGATGCGCTAGGCGCCAATCACCCCGCCATCATCACGAGTGACCACCACAATGGTGGAGCGCGGCTTGCTGTCGCCACCCGCAGGATAATGCGAAGGTTTACCCTTCTCGCCCGGATGTTGGATGCCTACAAACATGCTGCGCTGGTCGTCGCTGAAGGCCAGGCCGGTGATCTCACAGGCAATCGGGCCGGTCATAAAGCGGCGCACTTCACCGGTCATCGGGTCGCCACACAGCATTTGGTTGTTACCCTGGCCCGCGAAATTACCCTCGTTGGAGTAGTTGCCGTCGGTTTGGATCCATAGGCGGCCGGCTTTATCGAAGCCGATACCGTCGGGGCTGTTAAACATGTTGTCTTTATTGATGTTGTCGCTGCCCGCATAGAGGTTGCCTTGGTGCACGGTCGGGTTACCGGCAATCAGGTAGAGATCCCAGTCAAACTCATTGGCCGTGTGGTCGCCACCGGCCGGTGACCAACGTACGATTTGGCCATAGTGGTTCTCGGCGCGCGGGTTCGGACCGCCAACCGGTTGATTGTCTTTAACGCCGCGATTTTTGTTGTTGGTTAGGGTGCAGAACACGTACTGGTTGCCCGGATGCACCGCGACCCACTCAGGGCGGTCCATGGTGGTAGCGCCGACCACGGTTGCTGCGCGGCGGGCGTAGATCAGCACCTCGGCTTGGTCGTTGAAGCCGTTGCTGGCATCCAGGCCATTCTTGCCAAAGCTCAGCTCGATCCACTCGCCTTTGCCTTTCAGGGCATCGGGCTCCATGGAGAACTTGGCGACATACAGGGTGCCTTCTTCCAGCAAGCTGCGGTTGTTGGCGTTGTCGCCCTCGATGTACTTGCCTTTGGAGACGAACTTGTAGAGGTGTTCGCCACGCTCGTCATCGCCCAAGTAGACCACCGCGTGGCCGTCGCCATTGATGGTCATCGCGGCATTTTCATGCTTAAAGCGGCCTAGCGCGGTGCGCTTGAGCGGGGTAGAGCTTGGGTCCATCGGGTCGATTTCCACCACCCAGCCATGGCGGTGCGGCTCGTTGGGGTGCTTGGCCACATCGAAGCGCTCATCGTGGCTGTGCCACAGGTATTTGCTAGGCTTGGCTTTGATGCCATAGCGGCCGTAATCGTCGTTAAGTGCTGTTTGCGTGTTGGCGGCTTGCTCGGTGCCAAAATAGCCGTGGAAGTTCTCTTCACAGGTCAGATAGGTGCCCCACGGTGTTTGGCCGTTAGCACAGTTATTAAAGGTGCCCAGTACTTGGGTTCCACTAGCATCGGCGGCGGTTTTGAGCAGCTCATGGCCAGCGGCCGGGCCGGTGAGCTCCATCTCGGTAAAGGCGGTGATGCGGCGGTTGAGTTTGCCGCCCTTGTCGATTTGCCAGCCATTGCCAGTCTTCGCTAGCTCAACAATGGTGACGCCGTGGGCGGCTTGGGATTTACGCACTTCGTCGGCGCTGAGCTTCTTGCCATCGTGGGCGAACATCAGGTCGATGTTGATGTACTCGTTGTTCACCGCCAGCACGGCACGCTCATCGCTAAGCTGGAAAAAACTCATGCCATCGGTGTTGTCACCAAATTGCTGGGCTTGTGCATCAGAGCCTTGGTTGCCGCTCGGGTCAAACTCTGGCGCGCCGTTAAAGATCGGGTCACCCCAAGACATCAGCACCTCAGCCTGGTAGCCCTTTGGCACCACCACCTTATCGGCGGTGGAAGCGGGCACTGCGTCGAAACCAATCAGCGGGCTACTGGCAGCTGCAATCGCCTTGGCGACGGGGTTGAGGCTTAGGAAGGCACCAGCACTTAGTGCGGCGGTCGCACCCAGAAAGCCACGGCGTGATAGCTGGCTATTAATCATCTGGGTAAATTGTGCGTCCTGCTCTGACATCTCTCTCTCCTTGCTTGTTGAGTGTCGAAACCATCAGATTAGTCGTTGAATGTTGCAAATATGTTAACTTGGGCGTTGGGTTGAGCTCGAGGAAGTTTGCTGAGTTACTGTAGCTGGGTGGAGATGACTGGTGCAGAGAGTCTGCACCAGTTGTAGTGATGCTCGTGGTTAATTACGGTCGAGCATTGTGTAGTTGTTAGGCACTTCAAAGTTACTGTTATGCGCTAAACGATTCTCGACACTTTGGATATCGTAGATATAGCGAACTCTCACATCTTTCATCCATGCGTCGACTTTCTTGTCTACTGCATCATTGGCGGCACTTTTTAGTAGCCCCCCAAGTAAGCTGGTTGCTGCATCTTCCAGCCCATCTACTCCATTGGATAGATCGATACTCAGCGACTCTTTTTCTTTCGCTGGCTTGCTCTCTACACAGGCTTCTTGTTTTTGGAACCATTCAAACTTAATAGACAAAGGGTAACCTTGAATTGCGCTCAGCTCTTGGTTAATAGAGCCCAGTAAATCGGGGCTACCTTTTTCGGTATCGCCGGTTAGTGCGCTAATCGCTCTGAATCCATCTTGGCCCAATAGACGCGATAGCGGCTGATTATTGCCAACCGAGTCTAAATAACGATCTGTGGCTTTTTGATGAATCCTCCAAGCCTCGGTCATTTCGGCATTGGGGGTGGTGGTCCAGAATACCATCTGCACTAAGTTGAGATCCTTAAGCCCTTGGTCATCGGTAAACTCAGTGGTCCATGTGACCTTGTACTCTTCGGTCTCCATTCCCTGCATTTGCCGGGACTCTCCGGTTGCAGCAACCTCAAAGTCGTTGCGGGTTAGCTCCGTTTCGCAGCCTCGCTCCTCGTAGCTTTCGTAGCTCTCGGTATCATCGTCGCGTGGAAACAGCTCTTCGAGCAGGTTGCTGCAGCCAGAAAGCGCGCACTCTTGGTATTGTTTCTTTGTGTGGTCAACTTGCCAGAGCAGGTTTTGGTCCATGCGAAAGATACCGCTGGTATCACTGTTCGCCCAGCGCATGTAAAAGCTGTCGCGTTTAACTTTGTCATGAATCGTTCGCATATCTTCACGGGTGTAGACTGTTTGCTCGCCTTTTGAATCTGGAACAAACAACCCGTTTAATACGTAACTGGCAGTAATGACGGAGGTTAATTCTTGTGGGGTGTCGTCGCTGGGGGTTGAGGCACACGAGCTCAGACCTAGTGCAGCCAAACTGGCGAGTAGAGTAGTTGAACAACGGAGTTTCATTTGCATCCCTTCCAATAAAAAATAAAACTATCAACGAAAGGGAGTGTAACAAAAGGCTTTTTTATCAATAAGGTGGCAGATCAATTTCTATACAGTCGCAGTTTGAAAAATGCTCTGTAACGCACTTAGCGATAAATGGTCTTTATATTCGAACAATTAGCTACTCATAGCCATAATTTCGAAACGAGCATTGATGGAGTGAGTAGTGAAGCAAACCCGAATCTTGGTGGGCATCGGCCTGCTGTTTAATATCATCGCTGCGCTGATTACCAACTTCTATATCGATGAGGCTGGAGCCGAGGCGAATGTCTTGTCTCAGCGACAGCAGCAAAACGACAACCTGATCCGCCAGGTGTGGTTGCAGCTCGACTCGCTGGAACGCAAACGCGAGTTAATTCTTGGCTTGGTCTCGCAGGACACGCCTCCTCCGGCGTCGGTTGGCCAGTTGATCGAGCAAGACCTGCGCTATTGGACGCCCGATATGCCTGCCGCCGAGATCAAGCTTAGTAACTTGCCGGCGTTGAACCAGCACATTCAGGGGATTCAGCTGGAGCTACGCGAACGCATCGACAATTACTATCTGGAGAACCTCGACCTTAATGAGCAGATCAACGAACAAATGCTCCATACCTCGCGCATTCGTAACTTAGCTTTATTTTTACAGATCATTGGCTTAGCCTTGATTTTGGCACGAGACCTGAGCCGGTCGTAGTGCACCTCTCATTTGAGCTCAAGGATTAAGGACCGAGGAGTAGTTATGGACGATCCCCACCACCGCCCGCAGATGGATGCCTTCGATAGCTTGAGTGTGTTGCTCTATCGTGGTGCGTGGCTCAGTTTAGCGGCCATCTTGCTATATGGTTGCTGGCCATTGCTCACAGGTGGCCATGCGGTGGTGCCGCTGTGGCTGTTGGTCGCATCGGTGGCAATGCTCGGCGCGCAGCTGCATATCTACTTAAAGCCGGTGCGGGTCGTTCTGCAACTGGCGGCTTGGAGCGCGCTTGCTCTGGCGCTCATCTACTACCGTTGGCACTGGCCCTTGGCGGCCAGTTTAAGTTTGGGGGCCTGTTATGTGGTTGCCGCAGGGCTTAGTTATAAAGAGAGCTTCTGCTTTCAGTTCGGGCCGCTGCGGCTGCTGCCGATTGTTTTTGTGGCGGATTGGCTAGCCGCACAATTTGCCGTCGGAAGGGTTGTCACCCTGCCAGTGTTGGCGCTTGGAGTGAGCTATATCGCCATTGCCAAGTGTCGCCAACCGCTCGACTTTGATATCGGTGATAAGAGCAAGTATCAGTATTAACCAGCGTTGGGCTGCGGGCTGCGGGCTGCTAGCTTCGGGCTCTTAGCTAGGCGAACACTGTCTTTAACAGAAACACCACCAAACCCAGCATCATCACCGCGATCACCCCATCGATAATCCGCTGAGCAGTCGGGCGGCTTAGCACTGGCGCCAGCTTGCTGCCCAGCAGCGAGAGCGAGAAGAACCATGCGAATGATGCGGTGATCCCGCCCATAACAAAGGCCGGTCGCGCTTCCGGCGTGAGGTTGGCGGCAAAGCTGCCTAGTACCAAAATGGTGTCGATATACACATGAGGGTTGAGCAGGGTGAAGGCCATACAGGCCAGCAGCACCGCCTTGAACTGCCCTTGAGTGCGAGCGCTGGCGACCTGCGATTGACGACGCCACGCACGCTGCGCGCACTGCCAGCCGTAGTAGAGCATAAACAGGCTGCCGCAGATGGTCATGGTGTAGAGCAGCCAAGGCTGGCTGGCAAACAGGCGGGCACCGCCCCATACGCCAATGCTCATAAAGATCACATCGGCAAATGAGCAGAAACTGGCAACAAACAGATGATGCTGTCGGCGGATCCCTTGGTTAAGCACAAAGGCGTTTTGCATACCAATCGGCATAATCATGCCGGCCATCAGGCCTAAGCCACTCAAATAACTGCTCAATATCATTGCTTGTTTCCTTACTCTTTACTCACGCGTTATTGCTGCATTCACGCGTCTTTGTTCACGCGCGTTAGCTACGTGTATTCGCCGTCACTATAACTAGCCGCCTTGATTAATTGCAGCTAATAATATTTATTGGTTATTAGGAAAATTAATATGAGTGTTGTCTATGTCAGGGATGAACCTGGAGCAGCTTGACTACAAGCTGCTAAAAGCCCTTGAAGCGGTGCTGCGTCATCAAAGCTTTGAGGCTGCCGCCGTCAGCCTGCACCTAAGCCAAGGGGCGGTGAGTCAGCGCATCAAGCAATTGGAAACGCTATTGGCACAGCCGGTGTTGCTGCGCACCCAGCCGCTAAGACCAACCCCCTTGGGCCAGCAGTTATTGGGGCACTATCAGCGGGTTCGCCAGTTGGAATCGGAGCTGGCGGTGCAGCTTGAGCAGCAGCAAGGCCCACAAACCCTGCCGCTGGCGGTTAATGCCGATAGCCTGGCCACCTGGTTTATTCCCGCCTTACAGCCCTTGCTCGGCGCCGGGCGATTGGTGCTGAACCTGATGGTGGAAGATGAGTCGCGCACCTGGCAGCGGATGCGTAGCGGCGAGGCCATCGCCTGCGTTACCTCGCGGCAGGAAGGTATTGCTGGTAGCGAGGCGCACTTTCTGGGCTACATGGAGTACCTCTGTGTGGCTACCCCTGAGTTTGCCGAGCGCTACTTTGCCAAAGGCGTCAGCGCTGAATCGTTGCGGCTCGCCCCGGCAATGGTATTCGACCAACACGACGACATGCAGCTGCAGTTTCTCTCCCAGCACTTTGACCTGCAGCCCGGTCAGTATCCTTGCCATGTGGTGCGATCCTCGGAGGGCTTTGTGGCACTTACCGAGGCCAGTGGTGGCTATAGCCTGTGTGCTCGTCCTCAAGTCGAACAACAATTAGCGGCAGGAACCTTGGTAGATATTTGCCCCGAGCGGATGGTGCGGGTGCCCTTGTTCTGGCATCACTGGCAATTAGCAGGTAACTTAGTGATTGAAGTTACAGACTATTTACGGGCATACACCCGTCAGGTGCTGTCTCAACAAACGGCAACGGAATAACGCAACACCATCGTAGAAGGAATTCGCCGATGAAAGTGATTATCGCTCCCGACTCTTTTAAAGAAAGCCTCACTGCCATGGAAGTGGCGGACTATATCGAACTGGGCTTTCGTCAGATCTATCCCGATGCCGAATACTGCAAGGTGCCGCTGGCCGATGGCGGCGAAGGCACCGTACAAGCACTGGTCGATGCCACTGGCGGTCGGATTATGCCGGTGCTGGCGCAGGGACCCTTGGGCCAATCGGTGGAAGCCTTCTTCGGCATGCTCGGCGATGGCGAAACCGCCGCGATCGAGATGGCCGCGGCATCCGGCCTGCACTTGGTGACTCCCCCCGAGTTACGCGATCCCAGACAAACCTCCAGCTACGGCACCGGTGAGCTGATTAAGGCTGCGCTTGATAGCGGCGCTAAGCGTTTGATTCTCGGCCTCGGCGGCAGCGCCACCAATGACGCAGGCTTAGGCATGCTGAAAGCGCTTGGGGCGAAGTTCTTCGACCAGTTTAACAAGCCCTTGGGAGATGGCGGCGCTGCGTTGATCGATCTAGCGCATATCGATGTGAGTGAACTGGACCCGCGCCTTAAGCAAGTGGATATCGAGGTGGCCTGCGATGTGGACAACCCACTGTGTGGCGACAATGGTGCATCGGCGGTATTTGGCCCGCAAAAAGGTGCCACCGAGGACATGGTCGAGCTGCTGGACCGCGCCTTGGGCAACTTTGCCAAGGTGGTCAACACACAGCTAGGTCAAGACGTCGCGCACTTACCCGGTGCCGGTGCGGCCGGCGGTATGGGTGCCGCTTTGGTGGCCTTTATGGGGGCAGAGCTACGCCCCGGCGTGAACATCGTCACTGAAGCGGTGGATCTGGAAAGTAAACTGGAAGGGGCGGATCTGCTGATCACTGGTGAGGGCCGTATCGACAGTCAGACCATTGCCGGTAAAACCCCGTTTGGCGCCGCGCAATTGGCTAAGCAGTTCGACATTCCAGTGATCGCACTGGCGGGCAGTATGCGCTACGACTACGAAGTGGTGCTCGAGCACGGTATCGATGCGGTGTTCTCGGTGGTACCCGGGCCGTGTAGCTTGGAACATGCGCTAACCCACGCAGAGCAAAACTTAGCGGTGGCGGCACGTAATGTGGCAGCGACTCTGAAGATGGGTGGCGGGTTTTAACGTCTCACTTTCGCATTAGCTTACAAGGACAGGTTTGATGTTCGTTATATCGCTGGATTACATCGTCGATTTGGAGCGGGTTGAGCCGCTGATTGACGAGCACTTGGCCTTTCTCGACCGCTACTATTCGCAAGGCGTGTTTGTCGCCTCCGGCAGAAAAGAGCCCCGCACCGGTGGCGTGATCTTGGCGAATAAGGTTTCACGAGCAGAGCTTGAAGCACTGATTAAGGAAGATCCTTTTTACCGGGAGAAGGTGGCTGACTATCAGATAACAGAGTTTCTGGCGACCAAAGTGGGCGAGGGCTTTGAAGCGCTGGCAAGTTAAACGCGCGCCAGTTGTCACGTCCACTTGTCTTGGAAAGAACTTCCGTAAACGTTCAACTAAAACTGGTTGCCTGCGATAGGTAATCCAGTTTCGCCTTTTGCCCATGGTGACCAAAATACCCTCATGTTCGGTCATGCCAAGGAGTCGGGTTAAACAGGCTTAAGGTGTAACACCTTGAGAGGTCTTAGCTACCGCCGTGTTGGCCAGAGAAGGAACCCTATGCACTACAAAGTAATGAAGAACTATTCAGACAACCCATCTAAACCGATACGAGTGCTAGCTGGTGAAGAGCTAGTGGTCATTGAAGAATCTAACCCTGAAGGGGATTGGCCGAACTGGGTGCTCTGTAAAGGGACTAACAAGCAAGGCTGGGTGCCAAAGCAATTGCTTCGCATAGTTGGGAGCAGCGCCACAATGCTAAGCGATTATCACGCTATTGAGCACAGTCTAATCGTGGGAGAAACAGTTGTTGCCCAATCAGAGTTAAATGGCTGGGTGTGGGCAGAAAAAACAGCTGCGCCGGGTCAATTTGCTTGGGCACCGATCAACCACCTGGAACGGCTACCGACAAGCCACCGAGGTTAAGTACTTATTTTATAGTTTTGGGTGTATTGGGAGTCTCTGTTATATGCCTGCGGCCATACCAGCTGTGGACGCGCTGATAGCAAAAACAAACCACGATGGGGATCAGTGAGAACCACAGAATAAACTCTGGCAAGATGGTGTATGCCCGATCTGGCTTACTCACCCCATGAATAATCGAGACTAACCACGCGATCACGGACAGCCAGCAGCTGAAGAAGGTGATCACCCAGTAGGGGGCCCACTCACTATCTGCCGGGGTGAGCTTTTTGGCGACAAACCAGCAGACCAGCCCGGGGATCCAAGCATAAACAATGACGATAGCACTGAACAGGGCCTGCCCGGAGGGGGCGGGCAAAGAAGGCTCAGCTAGGATAAAGCGGTCTTGCCACATATCCACCGCGACCAAGCCCGCAATGGCCAGTTGGATGAGAAGAAAGAGTTTGGTTTTAGCGTGCATCAAAGCGGCTGACATCCTTTGTCGATTGGTGAACAGGCCTATCCATCCTTAGTCAAACAGCGCAATATGCGTGTTTAGATAGTGCTTTCAAAACTATCAACAGAAGTGTGTTTGTTCAAACTATCAATGACCTATGTTTGATCTGATGCGTCTGCCACGCAGCCCTCACCCTACCTTGATAGCTCATCCGCAACAGCATGGCTGATGGATAAGCGTTGGCGCGGATGATAACCTTTTGGTCAATCCTCGGTATTGGCTGCTCCGCTGTTTGCCGTGTTTAGCCGCCATGAAACCGCGTTGTTGTAGGCCCGTAGTATGAAATTGATTTCGATAGTTTTTCTGCTGTTTTTCTCTGTGAGTGCCCATGCTTCTTGTGTGGTGCTTCTACACGGCCTTGCTCGTACGCCAAGTTCGATGAAGGTGTTGGAAGCAACCTTGCAGGAGGAAGGCTTTACACCGGTTAACTTGGGTTATCCGTCGCGGGATTACCCCATCGAGCAGCTGGCCGAGATGGCCATTGAACCCGCCTTAGCAAAGTGTCCAGACGGTATGACGGTCCACTTCGTCACGCATTCCCTTGGCGGTATTTTGCTGCGTCAGTATCTGAGTCAACAGCCCATCAACAACTTGGGACGAGTGGTGATGTTAGGGCCCCCCAATCAAGGCAGTGAGGTGGTCGACAAGCTCGCCGACGTGCCCGGCTTTCGTTTTCTCAATGGTGAGGCTGGGCTGCAGCTCGGCACCGGTGAGCTGAGCGTGCCGAATCGCTTGGGTAAAGCCGAGTTTGATCTGGGCATTATTGCTGGTACTAAGAGCATCAATCTGATCTTGTCACAACTGATCCCAAGCACTGATGATGGCAAGGTATCCATCGAGCGCACCAAGCTCGAGGGGATGAATGATCATATCGAGATGCCGGTTAGCCACCCCTTTTTGATGAAGAACGAGGCGGTTATCAAGCAGGTGGTGCACTACCTGAGAAACGGCAATTTTGAACACCAACAGCCACCTTCGGCTAAGTCGTGAGTTTGCAGGAGTGTGTAGTAGCAATGAGTGAGTATTTTGATCAGTTAGCCAGCACATGGGAGCAAAACCCCATGCGCATCGAGAGAGCTTCGGCGACTGCGGAAAGGGTGAGGAAGACATCGATTAGTTCTTATCGGCACCTGGTTGATTTTGGCGGCGGTACTGGCCTTTTGGGCTGCCTATTGGCGGATCAGTTTGAACGCGTCACCGTCGTCGATACCTCGCAGGCCATGCTCAAAGAGGCAGAGCAAAAAGCACTGACAAACTCGCTGAGCAATATTGATACATCAACGGCTCTTCCCTCTCAGCCTGCATCAGCACTGGTAACGCTAATGGCGCTGCATCATGTCAAGGATCTGGAGGGTTTCTTTAGCCACGCATCCGTTTGCCTCGAGGCGGGTGGAACCTTGATGATTGCCGATCTCTACAAGGAAGACGGCTCATTTCATCACTATGAGCCTGGCTTTGATGGTCACAATGGTTTTGATATCGAACAGTTGTCAAAGATGCTCACCCAGCATCACTTTACGGTGGAAGGTGAGAGCCAGTATTTTTCGATTACTAAAGAAGACGCTGATGGTGAGCTACGTGACTACCCCTTGTTCTTTTTGGTGGCAACCAAGAACTAACAGCGTACTAACTCGCAGCGTGATTAATGCCAAGGAGCGGTGATGATTATCAGCAACACCCTGGAACCCGGCGATCTGGGCAGTATCGTTACACAGCATGGCCTGTTGTATGCCAAAGAGTATGGCTTTGATGCCAGCTTTGAACCCTACGTGGCAGAACCCTTGGCCCAATTCGCCAAGCGTTGCAGCGAGCGAGAGCGGATTTGGCTAGTAAAACAACAAGGAGCACTGCTTGGGTGTATTTGCATCTGCGAGAACTCGATGGCCGAGGCCCAGCTGCGTTGGTTCTTTCTCGATCCCTTCGCTCGAGGCAAGGGGCTCGGTAAACGGCTAATGGATGAAGCGATCACCTTTTGTGCAGAACATGACTATGAAAAGGTCATCTTGTGGACGGTGGCAGGTTTAGCGGTATCCAAGTCGCTGTATTTGCGTTCCGGCTTCGTGTTGGTCAAAGAGTACCCACGTGATCTTTGGGGCAAATCGCTGCTGGAGCAGTGTTACGAAAAGCTGCTTTAGTTATGTTTGGCTGAGTATCAGCGCTTGGTTTTAAGAGGAGTTTTGTCGCGCTTACTTCACCGCAAACTCGACAAAGCTCTCCAGCAATGCTCCGCGATACTTGCTTTTGTGCAGCACCAAGTAATAGTCACGAAACAGCGCTTGCTTAAGCGGTAGGCGCACCACCTGATCGGCCACCCGGCTGGCACGAAGCGAATGCAGTGATAAGCAGGAGAGGCCCAGGCCTGCGGCGACGCCGTTGATGATCGCGGTGGTGGCGTTGAACTGATAGCCCTCTTGCCAGCTGTTAAGCGCGGGGGCCACGTGCTTGAGGAAGTAGTTGCGACTGCCTGAGCCAGTTTCGCGCAGTAGCCACTGCTGTTGCTCTAGCTCGCTAATATCCAGTGATGATGCCGAGGCCAGCGGGCAGTCTTTTGGGGCGATAACGCACATCTCATCGCTGCCAAAGCGCTGAGCGGTTAGCTGAGGGTCGCTCACCTCACCTTCGGTCAGGCCCACGTCTATCTGAAAATCCAGTAGCTGTTGGCATAACAAGTCGTTGTTGGAGATGCGGATATCCTTGTCTACCAAGCCTGGCCCTTGATGGTTGGGGCTAAAGGCCGCCAGCATTGCGGGGAGCAGGTGGTTGCCGATGGTTTGACTGGCGCCAATCTTCAGTTGGCCGGTCAGTGCATTGGGCTGGTTTGACAGGCTTGCTAGCTGCTGATGACGCTGCAACAGTTCATCGCTCAGAGGCAGTAGCTGACGGCCTTGTTGATTGAGCTGGAGTCGCTTGTTAACCCGGTCAAACAAGGAATAGCCTAGCTGCTTTTCAAGCTCGCCAAGGGCCAGACTGACCGCCGCTTTAGACAGGTGCAGCTCAATGGCGGCCTGACTCAAGGATCCCTGCTGGGCAATCTGGCTAAACACCCGCAGCTGTTTGATGGTGATTGCAGGATTCATCGCTGGCTTTTCCTCTGCTCTTCTATCCCTAGTGTGTTTAGTTTCTCAAAACAGCTGTAAATAACAATTAAATATATTAAAACATCAAGCAGGCGTATTATGGCGGCTGTAAGAAAGGCGCGTATGCGCCCGTTGGTTAGGCCCGGTGGGTTACTCTCTTGTTGGTTGTCTCCTTGTTGGTCGCCTCTTTATTGGTAGATAGTGATGAAGCAGAAAGTCGTATTTGTTGCCGCAGCATTGTTATGTTTGTACCCGTTTATCTCCTCTGCGTCAGCATTGGTGATGGGCTTTACCTTGGCGACTTTGGGGCTGGTGCCGGCAAACCTCGAGCTGACGCGCTGGACTAAAAAGCTGCTGGCTTACTCGATTGTCGGTTTGGGCTTTGGCATCAACTTTCAGCAGGCTCTGGCGGTGACCAGTGATGGCCTGGGGCTGATTGTTACCAGCATTGTGGCTACGCTGGCGCTGGGTATGGGGCTGGCGCGGCTACTCAAGCTAGAGGTCACCACTTCCTATCTTATCTCGGCGGGTACCGCCATCTGCGGTGGCAGTGCCATCGCCGCTGTCGCACCAGCGATTAAGGCCAAGGATCAGCAGATTGCCATGGCGCTAGCCACAGTATTTATGCTCAACTCTGTCGCCTTGTTTGTGTTCCCGGTGATTGGTCATGCGCTGCAATTGGACCAAACCACCTTTGGTACCTGGGCGGCGATTGCAATCCACGACACCTCCTCGGTGGTGGGCGCCGCATCCGCCTATGGCGAGCAGGCGCTGATCACCGCCACCACCTTAAAGCTGTCGCGGGCGCTGTGGATTGTGCCAGTGGCCTTGGTCAGTGCGCTGCTGTTTAGAAGCAACAGCCGTAAGATTGTCATTCCCTACTTTATCTTGTTTTACTGCGCCGCCATCTTGCTGAGTGATGCACTACCGCAGTTCCAGCTTGCCTACGATTGGGTATTTAGTCTGGCCAAGCAAGCCTTGGTGCTGTGTCTGTTCTTGATTGGCTCGAGTATCTCGCTGGAGAAGGTGAAGGCCTCGGGGGGCAAGGCCTTAGTGTTTGGCGTGATCCTATGGTTGGCGATATCCAGTGCGACCTTGGCTTGGTTGCTCTTGGGGTAGTGGCTGCTTAGTTACCTGCAAGTTCCTTGCGTAATGTGGGCGCTTGCCAGCGATAGCTGCCTTGATTATGATTACTGTTTTTATATACAGTAATTGCCATGCGTTTATACATTGCAGAAAAGCCTAGTCTGGGGCGCGCCATCGCGGCAGTGCTGCCCAAGCCTCAGAAAAAACACGAAGGTTATATCGAGCTGGCGAATGGCGATTGCGTAACCTGGTGTATTGGCCACTTGCTGGAGCTGGCCGAGCCCGAGCAGTATGACGAGCGCTTCAAACAGTGGCGCTTGGATACCTTACCCATTGTGCCCGAGCAGTGGCAGTGGCGCCCCAAGCGGCAAACCTCCAAGCAGCTTACGGCGATCAAAAAGCTCGCCAAGCAAGCCTCTCAGCTGGTACACGCCGGTGACCCGGACCGCGAAGGGCAGCTATTAGTCGATTTGGTGATTGAACATTGCCGCCTGCCCAAGGCCAAGATGACCAGCATTCAGCGGCTGCTAATCAACGACCTTAACCCGCCTGCGGTGCGCAAGGCGCTGGATAAGCTACGCGGCAATGGCGAGTTTGCGGCCCTGTCGGATTCGGCCCGTACCCGCAGCCATGCCGATTGGCTGTATGGCATCAACCTGACCCGTGCCTACAGCGTGCGTGGTCGTCAGCAGGGTTATCCGGGTGTGCTGTCGGTCGGGCGGGTGCAAACTCCACTGCTTGGCTTGGTGGTAAGGCGCGATCTGGAGATCGCCAACTTTGTTGCCAAGCCCTACTATCAAGTGCGCGCCGAGCTGCTTACCGAACATGGCGAGCGCTTCTCGGCAATGTGGCAACCCTCCGAGGCCTGCTTGCCCTACCAAGATGAGGAAGGCCGGGTACTGCTGCGCAAACTGGCCGAGCATGTGGCGCGCAAGATCACCCAGCAAAACGCGCTGGTGGATAAGCTGGAGGCCAAGGACAAGCAGCAGGCGCCGCCGCTGCCTTATAACCTCTCCAGCCTGCAAATCGACGCTGCCAAACGCTTTGGCATGAGTGCCAAACAGGTGCTGGAGGTGGCGCAAAGTCTGTATGAGCGCCATACCCTGATCACCTACCCGCGCTCGGATAGCCGCCACCTGCCTCGCCAGCAACATGCCGGAGCGCCCAAGGTGGTGGCTGCGCTGGCCAATAACCATCCTGCGCTCGGTGAGTTCACCGCCAAGGCTGATACCAGCCTAAAATCCAAGGCCTGGAACGATGCAAAGGTGGATGCCCACCATGCGATTATCCCCACCGAAAAACAACTGGCCTCGGCCAAGTTGAGCGATGTGGAGCAGAAGATCTACGGGCTGATCGCCCGTCAGTACTTGGCTCAGTTTTATCCCCACTATCGCTACCGTGAGGTGCGGGCGGAGATCCGCATCGAAGAGGGGCTGTTTTTAGCCAAGGCACGACAAGATTTAGCCTTAGGCTGGAAGGTGTTGTTCCAGCGTGAAGGGGCTACCAACAAGCAAGATAATGCTGAAGAGCAAAGCCGCCTGCCCGCGCTTAGCCAAGGCCAGCAGCTGTTGTGCGAGCAAGGCGTGGTTGAGGACAAGCTGACTCAGCCGCCTAAGCCGTTTAGCGATGCGACTTTACTTGCGGCGATGACCGGGATCGCCCGCTTTGTGCAATCTAAAGAGCTGAAAAAGGTACTCAAAGACACCGATGGTCTGGGTACCGAGGCGACTCGTGCCGGTATTATCGAGCTGTTGTTTAAGCGCGGCTTTTTGCAGCGACAGGGGAAGCAGATCCATGCCTCTGATGCCGGAAAGGCCTTGATTGGTGCATTGCCCGAGGCCTGCAGCCTGCCGGATATGACCGCACTGTGGGAGCAGCAGCTGGAAGCGATAGCGAGCGCCCAGCATCAAAGTGGCGCGTTTATGACAGACCTCAAGCAGCAGTTACAAAGCTTGCTACAGCAGCCGGTGTCTGCGGCGGCCTTCAGCGGCCTGAAAGCGCCGAGCAAGCCGCGCTGGAGCAAAGGTTCGCGAAAAGGCTCTAGCCGTAGTGGCGGGAAGCGGCGTTCAACCAGCTCTCGTAGCACTGGCGGGCGCAGCAAGGCGACCAGCTAAGCGCTTAGCTTGCCGCAAACTGCCGTCGGTAGTGGCTGGGAGAGATCCCTAGCTGCTTGCGAAAATGATGGCGTAGGGTAATGGCGTTATCGAAGCCACTTAGCTGGGCGACCTTATCTATAGCAAACGCCTCGCTCTCCAAGATCTGCTTGGCCAGCTGCAAGCGCTGCTGAGTCAGCCACTGTTGCGGGCTTAGCTTAAAGCTGCTGCGAAACTTGCGATCAAAGGTGCGTCGCGACATGGCGGCCTTGGCTGCCAGAGCGTCGATATCTAAGGGCTCGTGTAAGTGCTCAATTGCCCAATCCAAGGCTTGGGCAAAGTGATTGGGGTGGGCCAGAATTGGCGTTTCTACAAACTGACTTTGCCCACCATCGCGCTGGGCCGATACCACCAAACGCCTTGCCACTTGGTTAGCAATGGCATAGCCATAGTCTTCACGGATCAGCGCCAGACCAAGGTCGATAGCCGCAGCGCTGCCTGCCGAACAGGCTAAGTTGCCATGGCGAACATAGAGCACATCATCCACATAGCTCACCTTGGGAAAGCGTTGCTGAAACAGTTCGGCATAGCGCCAGTGGGTGGTTGCGCGCTGGCCGTCTAGCACGCCCAGCTCGCCCAGTAAGAATGCCCCAGAGCAAAAGGAGACCAGCCGACAGCCACGTTGGTGGGCATGCAATAGCTCTGAGTGCAATAGTTCCGAGCACAGTGGCTCGCTGAGCGTCGGGGCTGCGGTGGGCCAGCTGGGGATCACCACCATCTGATAATCATTCAGGCTCGTCACCGTTTGTGCCTGTAGGGTCAAACCGCCAAGGCTGGCGATGGGTGCATCCTCAAAGCTGACCATGTCACACTGATACCACTGCTCAAACTCCGGCCGTGGCAAGGCAAATAGCTCACTGGCGCAGGCCATCTCGAACAGGGCGACATTGGGGTGGCAGAGTATTGCAACGCGCATAGCGATTCCTTTTCTAAGCGCTAAAGTTCAAACGCGATGGCTGGATATTATCGATAGTTGACTATAAAGCCAATTTCGCAAAGGCTCAACTTGGTGGAGACTGGATTGGTACTCGCGAGGTAACACGCGTAAAACCACAAAAGGAGATTTGATGATGAGTTCCGCCGTTAGCCGTATCCCTGCCGCCAGCCCCGAGCAAGCGTTGGCCCACTTCCAGGCCCTGCAGCAGTTTGAAACCGACTGCTGGGATGTCCACCATGCCCTCAGCAACCAACGCCAAGACTTTGTGCTGTTGGATGTGCGCGCCGAATCGGCCTTCAGCGAAGGGCATATCGCCGGCGCAATAAGCTTTCCCTACGCCAAGTTGAATCAAGCAAACCTAGCGGAGTATCCCCAAGACACGCTGTTCGTGGTCTATTGCGCCGGGCCACATTGTAATGCCACCGAGAAGGCGGCGATCCGCTTGGCTAAGCTTGAGCGCCCGGTGAAGAAGATGATTGGCGGCGTCTGTGGCTGGCTGGACGAAGGCTTTGAGTTGGTATCGGGTAGTGAAGGCTAGCCTGCCGCGTAAGGTTTTTCTGAGAAATCGCAGAGACAATCACCACTAACTTCAGCCCTTGCCGGAGCTTTGCCTGCAAGGGCTTGCTGTGCTGGCGGTAACTACTGAGTTTTCGTTGGCGTTTCAAACAGCTACGGCGATCAATTTACCTGCAGAACTAAGTGTTTATACTGATGCTTTGACTAAATATTCAACAGCTTAAGGACGAGTTATCGATGAAGCCGCTCTATCCACCTGCCAACCCCAACTTTTCTTCTGGCCCCTGCGCGAAGCGTCCGGGCTACGATGTGGCCAAGCTTAAATTGGACACCTTGGGGCGCTCCCACCGCAGCAGCCTCGGCAAGGCAACCTTAAAAGAAGCCATCGAGCTGACCCGGGAGATTTTGCAGATCCCCAGCGATTATCGCATCGGCATTGTGCCTGCCTCCGATACTGGCGCGATGGAGATGGCCATGTGGTCATTATTGGGCGAGCGCCCGGTGGACGTGTTCTCCTGGGAAAGCTTTGGCGCTGGTTGGCTGACCGATATCACCAAGCAGCTCAAGCTGGATGGCGTGACCAGCTACAGCGCCGACTATGGCCAGCTGCCCGAGCTTAGTCAGTACAACGGCGCCAACGATTGCATCTTTACCTGGAACGGCACCACCTCCGGCGTTTGTGTACCCGATGGTGAGTGGATCGCTGATGACCGTGAAGGCTTGACCATCTGCGATGCGACCTCGGCGGTGTTTGCGATGGCGATGCCTTGGCAGAAGCTGGATGTGACCACCTTTAGCTGGCAGAAGGTACTCGGCGGCGAAGGTGGCCACGGCATTATTATCCTTAGCCCCAAAGCGGTGGCGCGTCTGGAAAGCTATACCCCAGCCTGGCCACTGCCGAAGATCTTCCGCTTAACTAAAGGCGGCAAGCTGATTGAAGGGATCTTTGAGGGTGCCACCATCAACACCCCGTCGATGCTGTGTGTGGCCGATTACATCGATGCGCTGCGTTGGGTGGAATCACTGGGTGGCTTGGAGGCCTGTATCGCCAAGTCGAAAAGCAATCTGGCGGTGCTGGAAAACTTTGTGGCCCAACATGATTGGATTGATTTTCTGGCCAGCGACGCGGCTTGTCGCTCGAATACCAGCGTGTGCTTGAGCCTGTCATTGGAAGCCGCGCAGGTGAAGCAGATGATCAAGCTGCTCGATAGCGAAGGTGTGGCCTATGACATCGGAGCTTATCGGGATGCGCCTTCGGGGCTGCGGATCTGGTGTGGTGCTACGGTGGAGAGCCAAGACCTAGAGGCCTTGGTGCCATGGCTCAACTGGGCCTACCACCAAGTAGCATAAAAAGGATTTTGTTTTGGGCAGCGTTTACGTTGCCCTTTTTATTTCAGGGAGAAAGATAACGATGAGAAACATCCGTACCTACAACAACATATCCCCTGTCGGACTGGCCCGCTTTCCTCAAGACGACTATCTGCTATCGGCGGATATCAGCAACCCCGACGCCTTGATGCTGCGCAGCCAGAACCTGCATCAGGAGGACTTTCCCGAATCAGTTAAAGCCATTGCTCGCTG
Organism: Aliagarivorans marinus DSM 23064; assembly: GCF_000429485.1. Lineage (GTDB taxonomy): Bacteria > Pseudomonadota > Gammaproteobacteria > Enterobacterales > Celerinatantimonadaceae > Aliagarivorans > Aliagarivorans marinus. The sequence goes on from NZ_AUBY01000014.1 coordinate 126,374, forward strand.
TGGCGCGGGGGTCAATAACATTCCGGTGGACCAGTGTACCCATCAGGGCATCGTGGTGTTTAACACCCCCGGGGCCAATGCCAATGCGGTCAAAGAGTTGGTATTAACCGGTATGTTGATGAGTGCCCGTAAAGTGGCCCAAGGCCTGGAGTTTGTGGCGGGGCTGGACGGTCAATCCGGGGCCGATGACTTTAACAAGCTGGTGGAGCGTGAGAAGAAACGCTTTGTCGGTGGCGAGCTGAATGGCAAAACCTTAGGCGTGGTGGGCCTCGGCGCGATTGGTGCCAGCGTCGCTCACGCTGCGTTGAATTTGGGCATGCGGGTGATTGGCTATGATCCGGTACTCAGCGTTGATGCGGCCTGGCGCTTATCGTCGCAGATTGAGAAGGCGGAGAACCTGGCCTCGCTGCTAAGTCGCTGTGATTACGTTAGCCTGCATGTGCCGGCCAATGCTCATACCAAAGGGCTGATCAACGCCGAGATGCTGGCCAATATCCAGGTGGGAGCGACCCTGCTCAACTTCGCCCGCGGCTCGATTGTGGAAGAAGACGCACTGCTAAGCGCCCTGGCGGAAGAGCGCCTGTCGGCTTATGTGTGCGACTTCCCCTCGCCAGCTCTGCTGGGCCAATCGCGGGTATTGCTGCTGCCACACCTTGGCGCGAGTACCCAAGAGGCCGAGCAAAACTGTGCGCGCATGGCCGCAGAGCAGCTGATCGATTTTCTGGAGAACGGCAATATCCGCAACTCGGTTAACTTCCCAGATATCTATTTAGAGCGTAGTGGTGGCCACCGTATTGCTTTTGCTAACGACAATGTACCGAATGTACTGAGTCAGGTACTGGCCAAGCTGTCGGCCTTGGATATCAATGTGATGGATATGCTCAACAAGAGCCGTGGCGATATCGCCTATACCATTCTCGATGTGGCCGATGAGCCGGGCGAGCATGTGCTCAATGAGATTGCCAGTATCGAGCATGTGTTTCACGTTAGCCGTTTTTGACGTGACACTGCCGCAATAAAAAAGGGCCTGCACGTGCAGGCCCTTTTTTTAGCTCGGTAGCTTACAGGGTAAAGATAAACTGCGCGCTGAGGGCATAGTGATCGTCTTTGCCCACTTGGCCGCTGAGATCGAGACCAAATTTACCCCAAGGAGTAAAGCCGAAGCCGGCGGTGAACAGGTCGCTGCCGGAGCTGGTGATGCTATAGGCGTAGCCCACTCGAACCTGAGCCCACTTGGCTTCTACCTCGGCACCTAAGCGTGCGTATTGCAGCTTGTAATCATACTCTTTGAAGTACTGACGTTTGTTCAGATCGATGTCGAAGGCCATCTGGTACCAGTCGCCGGTAAACGCTGCTGCAGCGGTAAACTCTGGCTCCACCTGGAAGGTGGCTTGGCTGCCCTGACTGATATTGGTTTTAAGCTCGCGCGAGACTAAGTTGCGGCCCGCTAACCCCAGGCTCACCCCATTGTCGAAGTGGTAGGCAGTACCCAGGTCGATGTTAAAGCCGCTCTTTTCCAGACGATCATCGATGTCAAAGTCATCGTCTTCGTAGCTATCGACGGTTGCTTTGTAGTTCAGCGAGTAGAGGCGTTGATACTTGGGTGAGACGCCCACCTGCCAGGTGCCGCCATTGGTCTCAAAGCTTTTCGCTAGGCTCAGGCCGACGTCGAAGGTGCCGCCACCGATGGCTTGAGCGAATGAGTTGAGGTCTTCAAAATTTGGGTCGTCAAGGTCTAGGTCGTCCTCATCGACAATGGTCTTGCCAAGGCTGATTCCGTTGGCCTTGGTAAAGAAGTTGGTGCTGACCAAAGAATTGGGAATGGCTATCACCAGGCCAAAGGTCGCCTCGGCATTGACCTCATTGCCATCGAGCTTGCGCAGTGCGTTACGCCATTGCTCCAGCTCTTGCTCGCTGGGGTTACTGCTGAGGTTATCGTTGATGTCCTGGAAATCCTCCAGCTCATCAATCATATCGTCGCCATCGTGGATACGTGCCGCTAGGGTGGGCAGCAGCATACCAAAGCCATCTTCGCTGTTGTGATTAGCGGCAAGCGCCGGATTATGCAGGCTGGCACTGATGTAGTTGGCCGAGGCCACGCCGGTGCCACCCATAGCTACGCTGCGGCTATCTGCGAGCGTTGAGGCGCCCGCCTGCCCTGCCAGGGCTAATGCAATTAGAACACTGAGTTTTTTCATTTTCTTCCTAGTACTCATCCGTGATAAACCCGCTCGGATCGAGCGGGCAGAAAGCTTAAAGTACTGATATTACTGAAGAGTGAAACGAGCGCCCAGTGTTTTTAGGCGGCATTGCTGACGAGTAGCGTTTGCTCGGTCGGCGTTTGGCGAAAGCGTCGGACTTCTTTAAGCAAGAAATAGGCGATCACCATTCCCAGCAGCAAGTTGGACAGCGGTACGGTCATCCATACCCCGGCGACACCCAATACACGGGGCAGCAATAACAGCAGCGGGATCTGCGCCATCATATTGCTGATCGATATCATGGTGGCCTGACGTCCTTTGTTGACCGCCATATAGTAGACCGAGGCGAGGAAGATAAAGCCGTCTAGGGCCAGGCCCAAAATATGAATACGGATCCCCGGGATACTCGCTGCCAGCAGTTGTGGATCGTCATCGACAAACAAGCCGATGGCTTGCTCGGGGAAGAGGTTCAGCACGAGCGTGAAGGCTAGTCCGCTAATAATGATGGTGGCCAAGGCCAGGTTAAAGGTCTGGCTGATCCGCGGGTACTGGCCTGCGCCAAAGTAGTAGCTGACCGGTGGCTGCAGGCCGCTGGCGATCCCCTGACTAAACAGGTAGTAGAGGGTGGCTAGATAGCCGACGATGGCAAAGGCGCCGACATCAACGGTATCGCCCACTTGCATAAACATGGCGTTGTGCAGGGCGATAATAAAGCCAAAGTAGCAGTACATCAGCAGGCTAGAGGCACCCAAGCCGGTGAGCTTGATTGCTTGGCTAAAGTCAAAAGAGAGTGTGTTCCAGTGCAGGCGCAACTTGGCATACCGGCTAAAGAAGTAGCCAATCCCCAGCACACAGACAACGCCCTGAGCGGCGGTGGTGGCCAACGCCGCACCGCGCAGCCCCCAGTCGAATACTCCAATAAACAGATAGTCGAGCAAGATATTGAGTACCGCGCCCAGGCCAATCAAGGCGGTGGAGATATTCGGGCTGTCATCGTTGCGCACCAGCAGCGGCAGGGCTGCGGAGACCACGGCAATACCAGCGGCCCAGATAAACACTTGGATGTAATCTTGGGCATGCACCAGCACATCGCCCTGTGCGCCTTGCAGTTGCAGCAGTGAGTCACCAAACAGCCATAGCAACACGGTGCAGGCCAGTGAGTAGAGCAGTGAGAGGATCAAACCGGTGGAGAGTACCTGACGGGCTTTTTGCTCGTCCTGCTCACCACGGGCGATGGACTGCAGGCTGCCCGCACCCATACCAACCAATAGGCCAACTCCGATAATCACACAGATCAGTGGCCATGCCAGGTTGATCCCCGCCAGGCCTTTCATTCCGATAAACTGACCGACAAAAATCCCATCGATAATCTGATACAGCCCGCTGATCAGCATGGCCATGACCGAAGGAATCGCATAGCGCCAGAAGGTGCGGGCTACGCTGGTTTGGATGGGGGATGTGTCTTTCATGGGTTTACCTCTGTCATCATCCGGGCATTATCGGCATAATTGAGATGGAATAAAGTTATTATGTATCCGTTAAACGGATGGATGAGTCATGAACTGGGATCTGGAACAAGTTCGCGCCTTTGTCGCTGCCGCCGACAAGGGCTCGTTCTCTGCCGCCGCCCGCCACCTTGGCAAGGCGCAATCACGGGTTAGTACCGCAGTGGCCAATCTTGAGCTCGATCTGGGGGTGGACTTGTTTGATCGCTCCCGGCGGTTACCGGTGCTAACCCATGCGGGGGCCGAGTTGCTGGAAGATGCGCGGCTGTTGCTTAATCAAAGTCAGCGATTGCAAGCCCGAGCTGGGGAGTTTTCTCAAGGCAGTGAAATTAGCCTGCAACTGGCCGTTGATGAGTCAATGATGATCACGCTGCAGCGGGAGTTTTTTCAAGACTTTGCTAGTCAGTTTCCACGCCTCAAACTTACGCTGATCAATGGCAGTCAGTCTGATATTACCCAATGGGTAAGCCGGCGGGAGGCTGATCTGGGCCTAACGTTTTACCCGAAGAGATTATATGCAAAAGACGAACAGGACAGTTTGCAGTACAGCTTATTATCACAGTTTCGCCAATGTCTGATTGTGGCGAAATCACATTCGCTTGCACGGGTAGAAAAAATAAACTTAGAGCACTTGCAAGCCTATCGGCAGTTGCTTATCTGTGATCAGCAGGGGAAATCGGGCGAACAGATTGTATCTAGTGACCATTGGTTTATCGATAGTTATTACTCGATCATTGAGTTGGTAGTAGCAGGCTTAGGCTGGGCTATCGTGCCAGAGCATCTGGCCGAGTCTGAATGGTACCAGGCAGAAATGCAGCGCATTCCAGCAGATAGCCTTGGCACAAGTATGCTGACGGAAGTTGCTTTGGTAAAAAGGCGTGATCGTGGCAAAGGGCCGGCGATAGATTGGTTTTATCAACACGCCGCTAAGCTGTTTAATCGCGACAACTAAAAAAGGCCACAAATGTGGCCTTTTTGCTGACAGTGCTGCGGTTTACAGCGCTGGCGGGTATACGTAGCTGGCGCCCAGACCCAGAGGGAAGCCTAGTGCCCAGTAACCCAGTAGGAACAGGGTCCAGAAGATGGCTAGCGCAATCGAGTAAGGCAGCATGGTCGCAACCAGGGTACCGATACCGGCGTTCTTCGCGTACTTCTGACAGTACACCACTACCAGTGGGAAGTAAGGCATCAGCGGGGTGATGATGTTCGAGCTTGAATCACCTACACGGTAAGCCGCTTGTACCAAGTCTGGAGAGATGTTCATCTGCATCAGCATCGGTACCAGTACTGGCGAAATCAGCGCCCATTTGGCAGAGGCTGAACCTACGAACAGGTTCACTAGAACAACCAGAATAATCATGCCCACAATGGTGGCTGGTGCTGGCATGCCAACCGCTTCCAGGAAGTTGGCACCTTTCATCGCCATCAATACGCCGATGTTTGACTGACCGAAGGCCCATACAAACAGCGAGCAGAAGAACGCCATAACGATGTAGTGGCCCATGGTTTCCATGGTCTTAGACATCGCGGCAACGACGTCGTTGGAGTTCTTGAAGCTACCGTTCAGGTAACCAAACACAACACCCGGAATGACGAAGAAGATGAAGATAAGCGGTACGATGATCTGCATCATCGGCGCAGCGAAGCTGGTCAGTGAGCGAACTTCTTCGAACACGATCTCGCCGCTTGGCAGTACCACTTCAACCAACTCGGCTGGTGCACGCAGTACTGACTCGTGTGGCCAAGCGATAGCAACCAAGGCACCGATCAGGGCAAGCATGATGCAGCCAGCAACACGGAACGCGAAGCTTTCGCGGCTTGAGGTGGTTTGCAGATCGTTGTCGATCTCTAGGTCATCAGCCAGCGGTGCGTTCTTGCGCAGACGTGGCTCAACGATTTTGTCGGTGATGTACCAAATGGTGGCAACGATAGGCAGACAAGAGGCCGATGCGAAGAACCAGTTGTTCAGCGGGTTGATCTTCATGTCGGCGTTGTATAGCTGAGCTGAGCTCTCGGTGAAGCTCTGTAGCAGTGGGTCCAGACCTGAAGGAATGAAGTTGGCACAGAAACCGCCCGATACACCAGCAAAGGCCGCGGTGATACCAGCGATTGGGTGACGACCTACTGCGTGGAAGATAACGCCTGCTAGTGGAATCACCACAACGTAACCGGCGTCAGTCGCAACACTCGAGATAACACCAATCAGTACCACTGCTGGGGTAATCATTTTCTTCGGAGTGAACTTCAGCATCGCTTTTAGCGCGGCGTTAATAAAGCCGGAGCGCTCAGCAACACCTACACCCAGTACCGCCACCAGTACCACACCTAGCGGTGCGAAGCCGGTGAAGATTTTAACCATATCGGTCATCAGCTTGACCAACCAATCGGCGCTAAGCAGGTTGTTGATAACGATAGTTTCGCCACTGCGCGGGTCAATCTCAGCAAAGCTGAACTGAGCCATGATCATGGAGAAGATGCCGACAACAAATAGCAGTCCCAAAAACAGCATGGCTGGATCTGGCAATTTGTTACCAACACGTTCAATCGTGTCTAGGAAGCGTGCGATCCCACCCTTAGGTTGGGCAGCGTCGCTGGCGGTGGTTGAAGTCATAGGTACCTCTGGTTATCCCTAAGTTGTTGCATTTATTTGGTATTTAACCGCCATCCCTAGCTTTATCTTTGTCTTTTCTCTGCTTCCTTGAGAGTAGACAGTCCAAAAGTTTTACTAAACCGCGCAAAGGCAGTGAATAAATCTGGCGTCATTTTGCCACAAACCCTGCTTTAGTATCAGCGCGGGCTGACTGGCAAATAAACAAATGTAATCTATCTGTCGTTTTTAATACGTCGAATTCGTGAGTTGCCGCGCAAACTAACAGTCGATGTTTATTGGGTTGATCGTGCATAATACGTGGGATCACTGCGGTCTATTACTCGCATTTATCCGCGCAAGGCAAGAGTTTTTCGCATTAATATTTTTCATGTTATCTGATAACATTTTTTTATTTCTACAGCTTAAACTGCGACCTGGCCTGCTACTGAAAAGGTTAACAACTGAGTTTCTATGCCCCAAAGCCCACACCATAATCATCGCCTCGACTGGGCGCGCGCAATTGCGTTGCTGGCCGTAGTCATCATTCACACCAAGCCCTTTATGAGTAGCTTGCTGATTAACCAGCAGCCGTGGATCGGCATGCTGATGAATCAGCTGGCGCGCTTTGCGGTACCGCTGTTTTTTGTGATCGCCGGTTATCTGATTCAACCAAGGTTAGTACAAAGTACCGCAATCACCTTGCGCAGCTATAGCCGACCCTTGCTCAGGATGTGGGGGCTGTGGACGCTGCTTTATCTGTTATTGCCGTTTAACCTAAAAACGCTTGGTAGCGAGGGCTACTTGGTCGAACGAAGCAACTACTGGCGACACTTGGCCAGCGCGCCGCTAGACAGTTTGCTGGAGGGCGGTATGGTGCACCTTTGGTACATCCCGGGGCTGCTGTGCGCGCTTGGCTTAACCGTGTTGCTGGTTAACCGAGGATGGCTGCGGTGGCTATTGCCTATGTCCTTGGCGCTGTATCTACTCGGCTTACTGGCCGGCAGCTATCAATCACTCAGCGGTATCGATCTGGGTATCACCACGCGCAATGGCCCGTTCTTTTCTTGGTTGGTGTTCGCGCTCGGCTTTGAGGCGCGTCGCCGTCACTGGCAACTGTCACCCTATACGGCAATGGCGATGATGCTGATTGGCATGAACATCCATATCTTTGAGGGGCTGGCGCTCAGCCACTTCGAGGTGGATTTTATCAGTCATGACTTCTTGTTCGGTACCCCGCTGTGGGGCATGGGGCTGTTTATGCTGCTGATCGGCCTGCCGGATACCGATAAGCGCCTGCCATTTAAACTAAGCAGTGAAGATGTGCTGGGCATCTACCTGTGTCATATGCTGGTGCTTATCTATCTGTTTAATCTGGCCGGCATGCTCCAGTTTTCTCCGCTGCTGCGAGATGTGCTGATCACGCCATTGACCTGCGTAATTTCGTGGCTGTGGGTGCGTGGAATCAAGCTGACGCCTCTGCAACTATTGGTTACCCGCCAAACTGCGTAGGTTATTAAAATTTAACAAAATTAAAGCGATAGCTCTGGTTGTCATAAAAATGTAAATAGCACTATCTAGTCTAGGCGAGTCAACTCAACGCTAAACACACAAGGATGTGAATCATGATGGCTCGCTCTGCCCGCCTGGCCCTGCTTGGCGCCTTTAATCTCTCTGTGGTTGCTTGTGCAACCCATACCGCCAGCGAATCGGCTGGGCCCACCGGGATCGAAGCCCAGCTTGCTGAGCTGGGGATCCAATGCGCCAGCGTCGAGCGCGCGGCCACCGCAGAGTTTAGCTCGCTTAAGCTTGAGCTGGTGGGACGCCACATATCGAGCAATGACTTTGATACCTCATCTGCGGAAATCGTCAGCTACGATGGCTGCAGCGATCAGCTGTACGTGGTGAATGCCGAAGATAAAAGTGTGGATGTACTGAGCTTCGACGCACAAGGTGCCCCTGACTTCAGTGCGCGTCTGGACTTAGAGAAAGCCGCTGAGATGGCCGGCGTGAAGATCGGAGCTGCCAACAGTGTGGTGGCGAAAAACGGCTTGGTAGCGGTGGCCATTGAAAACAAGGTGAAGCAACTGGACGGGATTATCGCCCTGTATCGCTCGGATGATCTGAGCTTGTTGGCAACCTTCCCGGCTGGGGCGCTGCCCGACATGGTAACCATGAGCGAGGATAGCCGTTACCTAGTGGTGGCCAACGAGGGTGAGCCAAGCGACGACTATCTGGTTGACCCAGAAGGCAGCGTGACCTTGATTGATCTGGCCAGCGGTATCACCTCAGACAGTGCCAGCGTCACCCAGATTAACTTCCATGATTTTAACGATGACGGTGAACGTGCCGGTGAGCTAAATGGCGCGCGTACGCCGCGCCCCCATGGCGCCAGCGTTGCTCAAGACCTGGAGCCTGAGTACGTCGCCCTAACAGACGATGGCAAGAAAGCCGTGATCAGCTTGCAGGAAAACAACGCAATCGCGGTGGTCGATATTGCCAGCGCCTCGGTCGATGGCATCTTCGGTCTGGGCACCAAGAGCTGGGCGCCAGTGGCTGACGGCGGCCAAGGCTATCAGCTCGACGTGACCAACAAAGATGGCAAGTTCCATCGCGCGAGCTACCCGCAGCTTGTCGGCTACTACATGCCCGATGCTATCGCCAGCTTTAGCGTTGACGGTGAACGCTATGTGGTGACCGCGAACGAGGGTGATGGCCGTGAATACGTGTTCGAAACCACCCAAATGCACTGCGAGCAGGCTGGGTTCAAATGGGATGGCGATGAGTACCAGAGCGGCGGTGAAGACGAAGACGCTCAAGCCTACCGTGAAGCGCTCGATGATTGTATCTCGTATACCGATGAGACCCGTGCCTACAAACTTAAGGTAGACCCTGCCCATCCGTTGATGGATGAGAGCCGCTATGGCAAAAAAGGCATCATTGGCAGCAAGAAAGCCATCGGTCGCATCAAGGTGGTTGCCGATGACAAGACCATTGCCGCCGACCAAGACGTGATCACCTTTGGCGCGCGCTCGTTCAGTATCTTCCGCCTTGATGGTGAGCAGGTGTTTGACAGCGGCGACCAGCTATCGACCATGGCCAATACCGAGCAGCACTGGAATGCCAGCAATGACAGCCAGGTGAGCGATGATCGCAGCGACGACAAGGGGATTGAGCCAGAAGCGGTGACTATCGCGATGATTGCCGAGAAGCCCATCGCCTTTATTGGCTTGGAGCGTCAAGGCGGTGTGGCGGTGTACGACCTGAGTGACCCAAGCATTCCGCGCTACCTGGACTTCCACAACAACCGTAACTTTGCTGAGCCGGTGTGCAGCGAAGTGGATGACGACGGAGAGTGTGATAACGACCAGTACAACCCTGCAGCGGGCGACCTTGGCCCTGAGTCGATTGCCTACTTTAGCCGTCTTGGTCAGCACTTTATTGCGGTAGGCAATGAAGTCTCTGGCACCACCTCGGTGTACCGCTTGAACCTTCAATAAGCCACTATTTCCTGGGTAGCGTTAGCTACCCAGGACTCAATGAGATCTATATCCCACTTTTTTGCAACGATTGGCAGAATCCCCATGAAACAGTTTCATGAAGTTGCTAAAAACCTGACTATTGTCTGAGGTCAGACATTTTCTCATCCCGCTCTGTGTAAGGCTGCGGTACATTTGAAACTGTTTTCACGTGTGTTGGGCCTACAGCTTACCTTGCCCGGATAGGGTTTCACCAAACAGTGATGCAAACCGAAGCAATAGCTCACTAAATGAGCGGTAACAAACTGAAAGCATGCCCGCACAGTATAATTCTAATAGAACGCTATCAAACCTATGACGACTGTGACTGATAAGAAAAAGCTACGTCCTACTATTTACGATGTAGCCAAGTTGGCCGAGGTATCGGCCAGTACCGTTTCACGGTTTTTGAACCGCACCACCTTTATCTCTGAGGCGAAACGGGTCCGTATCGAGAAGGCGATTGCCGAGCTGTCCTACAAGCCGCAATACAGCAATAGTGATGGCAGAGGTGGCCGCAGCATGACGGTCGGCCTGTTAGTGCAAGACGCCGACAGCCCCTACTCCAACGAGGTGGTGTTAGGTATCGAGCGTGAGCTAAATGCCAAGGGCTATTCGGCACTGATTATCTCAGGTCATTGGGACAACAAAACCGAATACCACTCCATGGGGATCCTCAGCAAGCATGGCGTTGATGGGATCATCGTGGTCAATGGCAGCCTCAACCCCAACCAGTTCCGCGAGTTCTCAGGGCCGATTCCGGTGGTGAGCCTGGGCCAACTGGTACAAGGTGAACAGCTGCATGCCATTAAGCTGGAGAACAGCGTCGGCGCCTATATGGCCACCAACCACTTGATCCAGCAAGGGCACCGTCAGATTATCCACATGATGGGCATGGTGGCCCACCACGACGCGCAGCAGCGCCTGGAAGGTTACAAGAAAGCCCTGCGCGATGCCGGTATTCCCTATCGGGATGAGTTTGTTATCTATGGCGAGTTCAACTCGGCGGCATCAGAAAAAGCGATGCTGCAGTTTTTAGATAAGAAGCTACGCTTCTCTGCGGTGTTTGCCGCCAATGATCAAAGTGCCTACGGTGTGGTTCAAGCTCTGCACAGACGCAAGCTTAAGGTACCAGAGAACATCTCGGTGATTGGCTTCGATGACTTGGATGTATCCCGCTATTTCGTACCGCCACTCACCACTATTCGTCAGCCGCTACTGCAAACGGGCGCTGCCGTTGCACAAGCGATGCTATCGATGTTGAGCGGTGGTGAATTTGATTATCGGATCCCGCCGATCGAGTTGATCGTGCGCGAATCGACCCGGGTGATTCAGCCCAGTTAAGCTATACCCAAAAAAACCAAGGGGCGTTATCTGCCCCTTTTTACTTTCTGCCATATCGCGCTCAGTCGTAAGGACAGGGGCAATCAACGGCGAGATCTTCCAGATCATTAATCTTGGGAATGTGTTGCTCACTCAAGCCAAACTTCAAAGCAAGTACCGACGCAAATATCTGCCAGTGGCGCAACTGAGCTTGATCGCCCGTCTTACCAACGCTGTCTTCTAACAGTGGGGTTAAGCTTGTGGCGGCGTGGGCCCAGCTAATCATCATCCACTTGAGTTCTTTCAGCTGAAACTCTGTCAACAATCCCAGTTTCTGGGTATCGATAAACAATGACTCCATCTGCTCATGGATCCGCTGATCGTCGTTAAACAGGTGATCGAGCATCTCTCCTTCTTGGCTAACCGCATCCTTAAGTAGTTGCAGCGGGCGTGGATCTGACAACAAACCTGCCACCATCCGAATCAGCAACTGATACAAGCGCTCTGGAGCGGGAAGTTGCGCATCGATATCATCGAGGATGTGGTAGATATAGTCGCGAAAATGCTCATGCATGTTGTCACTCACCTGTTTCCAGATGTTGAGTTTGCTGCCAAAGTGGTGGCGCAACAGGCTATGGGAAACGCCCGCACGTTCACCAATGGCGCGCAATGAGACTGCGCTATAGCCCTGCTCACTAAACAGGTTGAGGGCCTCCCGCAGGATAGTTCCTCGGGTTTGCTCCGCATTGGCGGCGCTCTGTCGACCGACCTTTTTCACCTTCTTCCCCTCACACCATGACGCCAAATTGTGGCGACAAACTATAATTTGATGATGTCAACAAAACATACTGTACAATTGGAAAGTATATCTTGATGGTACCACGGTCATCAAATATACTGCACGCCTGTATAGTATACGCTTGAACAACCCGGCTGGCTAACTCAGCCCCCCATGACGGAGCGGTATTGCCCCATGTTACACCTATCTAAACGAATGATGAGCCTGGCTGGTGTCGGCTTGGTATCGCTCGTTTCTGCCTGCATGCTGTTTGGCAAGAATGCATATTCAGAAACGGAAGCACCGGTATCAGCCGTGACACCGGTCAAGCTGATGAAGGTTCCAGACACATTGACCAGCGACAGCTTTCACTTTGTGGCGCAGGTTGAAGCCAACGACCGTGCCCAGCTGGCCTTTCAGGTGCCGGGCGAGATCCAATCGCTGCCGGTAAGAATGGGCCAAAATGTGTCGCAGGGCGAGCAGATAGCCAACCTTGACCCCAACGATTACCAGTTATCGCTGGAAGCGCGCCAGGCCGAGTATGATTTGGCCAAGGCCCAGCTTGCCCGGGCCAAACAGTTGTCAGAGCGACGCTTGGTCAGTGAGGACATGTACGATCAAGCCCGCACCAGCTTTACCGCGGCCGAAGCGAATCTGGAAAAAGCCAAAACCCAGCTAAGCTACACCAAGATTACTGCGCCGTTTGACGGGGTGGTGTCGCTCAGCTTTGCTAAGCAGCATCAGTTTGTTGGGGCCAATCAACCGGTGTTAGCCGTGGTGGGGCGCGATGTCTTTGATATCAACTTCAGCTTGCCGGTGAGTGTGACTAAACGTTTACCGGTAGAGAGCCTGCGCGACGCGTCCTATTGGGTGACAGTAGCGAACTTTGCCGGTACTGAGCTGGCTGCTGAGTTTGAAGAGATCTCCACCCAGCCGGATCCTGATACCAACTCCTACAACATCACCTTGTCAGTTGACCGACCTGAGCATCTGAACTTCTTGCCGGGCATGGCGGCCAGCGTGTCAGTACGTGGTGAGGAGTACAAAAGCAACTGGCGTCTGCCGACAGGCTCGATTGTGCGCCGTGACGGTCAGCAGGTGACTGTTTTTCAGTACGATCCCGTTGTCAAAGTGGTCAACGAAGTGATTGTGACCTTGGATGAGAATGGTGAAGTACTGGGCGGGCTGAAGGCTGGTGAGCAGATTGTTCAGGTTGGAGCAAACCAACTTAAGCCGGGTCAGCGGGTTCGTCCACTGGTGCGTGAGGGAGGCATCTAATGCGTAAATGGCAACAAGCAAGCATCGTAATGGCGGTGTTGAGTATTGTCGGTTGTGAGCGTGGCGGTCTTCCTGAAGGTCTACCGACCCTGCAAGTCTCGACCGTGCAAGTGGGCGCAGTGGAAAGCTCGCAATATCGTCAGTTTAACGGGGTGACCGAAGCCGCCGAGCTAACGCCACTGGCGTTTCGCTTAGAAGGCGAGATCAGCCGCATCTTGGTGCGCGCCGGAGACATCGTCGAAAAAGGTCAGCTACTGGCTGAGCTAGACAATCGCACCCTGAGTCAACAACTGGCCGATAGCAAGGCGCAGTTCGAGCTGGCATCGCGTCAGCTGAGTCGGGCCCAAGGGCTAGTTCAGCAAAAGCTACTGTCACCTGCAGAGTTTGATGAGCTTAAGGCAAACAAGAGCCTGACCGAGGTGAATTACAAGCTGGCACAGGCGCAACTGGGTTACTCAAAACTGTATGCTCCGTTTAGTGGTGAGATTGCCGAGGTGCCGAAAGAGGCCTTCGAGAGCACCTCGCCCGGTGAAACGGTGTTAAGCCTGTATCAGCATCAGCAAGTGCATGTGCGTCTGCAGCTGCCGAACTCGGTGATGGCACAGATCGACCCAGATGCCCCCGAGACCAACTATCAGCCTTCAGCAACCTTTGGCAACCTCCAACAAAGCTTCCCGGTGCGTTACTACAAGCACAGCGCAGAGCCGGCACAAGCCAGTCAGAGCTTTGAGATGTGGTTGGCAATGCCGCAAATCACTCCGCCAGTGCTGCCGGGCACTGAAGTACAGGTATTGGTGGATATGGCCGCAGCCGGCCTTAGCTCAGAAGTGGGCTATCTGGCTCCGCTAACGGCCTTGCAGCCGGGCAGTGCGCCGGGTGAGTTTTACGCTTGGAAGGTGGTTGATGGCCAGGCACAACAGGTGCAAGTTGAGATTGGTGAAGTAGTGAATCAAGGCGCTTTGGTCACCCAAGGTCTCAGTGAAGGCGACCAACTAATTACCAGCAGCCTCAGTCGCCTACGATCCAATATGCCAGTGGTAGTTGAAACACAGGAGCAAGCCCAGTGACCATTGCAGAATACTCAATTCGAAACAAAGTCATTTCCTGGCTGTTCTTAGTGATCTTAGCGGTGGGCGGCTCGCTGTCGTTCTTCGAGCTGGGCCGTTTGGAAGACCCTGCCTTTACGCTAAAAGATGCCATGGTGATTGCCACCTACCCCGGTGCTACCACCCAAGAAGTGGAAGAAGAGCTAACCTACCCACTTGAGAAGGCGATTCGTCAGCTGCCGTATATCGACAAGATCACTTCCACCTCGTCGGCGGGGATGACCCAGATTATGGTGAGCATGCAGATGACCTACGGGCCAGATGAGCTGCCACAGATTTGGGACGAGCTACGCCGTAAGGTCAACGACCTTGAGCCTAGTCTGCCGCCGGGCGTCAATCCGGTGCAGGTGATGGACGACTTCGGTGATGTGTTTGGTGTGATGCTGATGGTCTCGGGCGAGAACTACAGCATGGTCGAGCTGCGTCGCTACGTTGACCAGCTGGTGCGTGAGTTGGAGTTGGTCGACGGTGTCGGTAAGGTCAGTGTGGCCGGTGAGCAGCAAGAGCTGCTGTATGTGGAAACCTCGCTGCAACGTCTAGCCGCGCTTAACCTGGATTTTTCCGTGGTTGCAGGCTTGCTGAACCAACAGAACAGTGTGGAACAAGCGGGCTACATGACCATCAATGGTGAGCGACTGGCGCTGCGTCCTAATGGTGAGCTGAACTCGGTTGAAACCCTGGAAAACCTGATTATTCACGGTAGCGATACCGGTAATCTGATCCGCCTAAAAGATGTGGCAACGGTGACCCGTGGCTTGGTGGAAGTACCGAGTAACTTGATCAACTTCGATGGGGCGCCTGCGCTTAATTTAGCGATCTCCTTTGCCTCGGGGGTGAACGTGGTCGATGTCGGCAAGGCGGTTACCCAGCGCTTGGCTGAGCTCGATGGCATCAAGCCCGCCGGTGTTGAGATCAACACCTTCTACAACCAAGGTGAAGAGGTAGAAAAGTCGGTAAATGGCTTTGTGATGAGCCTTGCTCAAGCGGTAGGCATCGTGATCGTGGTGTTGCTGTTCACTATGGGGATGCGCAGCGGGCTGATTATCGGTGCGGTGCTGTTACTGACCGTGCTCGGCGCATTCATCTTGATGAGTGTCTACGACATTGAGCTGCAACGGATCTCATTGGGTGCCTTGATCATCGCACTAGGGATGCTGGTCGATAACGCTATTGTGGTGGTTGAGGGTATTCTCGTTGGCATGAAGCGCGGGCGTACCAAAGTGCAGGCCGCGGTGGATATCGTACAGCAGACCAAGTGGCCACTACTGGGTGCAACGGTGATTGCAATTGCCGCTTTCGCGCCAATCGGTCTGTC
Organism: Aliagarivorans marinus DSM 23064; assembly: GCF_000429485.1. Lineage (GTDB taxonomy): Bacteria > Pseudomonadota > Gammaproteobacteria > Enterobacterales > Celerinatantimonadaceae > Aliagarivorans > Aliagarivorans marinus. Next base: position 141,985 of record NZ_AUBY01000014.1, read on the forward strand.
ATCTGATGCTACCGGTGAGTTTATGGGCTCGCTGTTTTGGGTGCTGTGTTTCTCTTTGTTCCTTAGCTGGATCACCGCGATTACTCTGACTCCCTTCTTGTGTGAGATGTTACTGCCAAAAGACCAAGTCGGTGGCGCTGAAGACGAGCCAGAAGAGGACCCTTACAAAGGCCTGTTGTTCGTGGTGTTTGGCGGCATGCTGCGTTTTTGCTTGCGTTTCCGCTGGTTGACGGTGATTGCCATGGTGGCGATGTTGTTCGCTTCGTTGGTCGGATTTGGCATGGTAAAGAATACCTTCTTCCCGCCTTCCAATACGCCGATCTTCTTCATTGATTTGTGGATGCCTGAAGGAACGGATATCCGTACCACCTATCAGCAAGTTCAAGATGTTGAAGGGTTTATCCTTGAAGATGAACGCGTTGAGTTTGTCAGTTCAAGTACCGGTCAAGGGATCCAACGCTTTGCATTGACGTATTCTCCGGAGAAGAGTTATGCCGGCTTTGCTCAGCTCCAGGTTCGGGTCAGCTCGCGTGGCGAAATGCTGCAAATGATGCGCGATCTGGAGGGAGGCTTAGCCGCCAACTTCCCTCAGTCGACGTTCCAGCTACGTTTTCTTGAGATTGGCCCCTCGCCTTCGTCGAAGATTGAAGCGCGTTTGATTGGCCCAGATCCGCAAGTGTTACGCAGTTTGGCCTCAGAGGTTGAAGACATCCTGGCAGCCGACCCTGGTGCGCGTAATATTCGCCACGACTGGCGTGACCGTACCAAGGAGTTGCAGCCGGTGTTTAATGAGTCCCAGGCTCGCCGACTGGGTATCTCTAAAGCCGAGCTATCGCAGAGCTTGCAGTTCGCCTTCAGTGGTCAGTCGATCGGCTTGTTCCGCGACGGTACCGAGATGTTGCCGATTGTGGCGCGTCTTCCAGAAGAGGAGCGGGTCGACTTCTCGACCGTGCAAAACCTCAAGATCTGGAGCCCTGTGGTACAGCGTTATGTACCCATCGAGCAAGTGGTGGACAAGGTTGACTTGGTGTGGACCGAGCCGCTGATTCAGCGCCAAGATCGTAAGCGTACCCTGACTGTGATGGCCGATCATGACATCTTGGGTAACGAAACCGCAGCGTCGCTGTTTGCCAGGGTGCGCCCAGAGATTGAAGCTATCGATTTCCAGCCAGGCTATGAGCTGGAATGGGGCGGTGAATACGAGTCAACCAATGACGCGCAGAGTGCACTGTTTGCCTCGTTGCCGATGGGCTATCTGTTCATGTTCATCATTACGGTGTTCCTGTTTAACGCCATCCGTAAGCCTTTGGTGATTTGGGCGACGGTGCCGCTATCGGTGATTGGTGTGGTAGTCGGCTTGTTGGTGACCGACTCGGCCTTCAGCTTTACCGCACTGCTGGGTCTGCTGAGTCTGACCGGGATGATCCTGAAAAATGGTATCGTATTGATGGATCAGATCAACGTGGAGCTGGACTCGGGCAAGCATCCTTACTCGGCGGTATACGACAGTGCCATTAGTAGGGTGAGGCCGGTGAGTATGGCGGCAGCCACCACCATCTTGGGGATGATTCCGCTGTTTGCCGACCCGTTCTTCGGCTCGATGGCGGTGACCATTATGTTCGGTCTAGGCTTTGCTACCGTATTGACCTTGATTGTGGTGCCGGTGCTATACGCATTGATGCATAAGGTACCCGCTAGCGCCGATGCTTAAGCGGTCATAGCAACGAAAAAAGGCGAGCTCAATGCTCGCCTTTTTGCTATCTGAGACTTAGTTCCCAGCGGGCTTACTGCACTTGCTGGACCAAGGCAGAGATACCGGCGTCGGCAAAGCGTTCCGCTTCGGCCATTTCCAATACTTGATCTTGGCTGTACTGCTCACCGTCGTAAACTACCACGATGCTGGTATCGCCTGATTGCAGGAAGTTGGTCTCACCATACTCGGTGTAGCGGGTGGCGCCGATGCTGATCAGCGCTTGCTCTGGGTGCTCAGCTTTGGCCATCAACGCCGCGATGTTCTCGGTTGGGCCAACGTCTTGCTGGTTGTTCATGCGATCAACAATCCAATCGAGCAGGCGCTGGTGGAAGTAGCTGTAGCCAACCACTGGGCTGTCTTCACCGTAGCGAGCTAGTTTGCCATCACGCTTGTGGAAGCTGGCGATGCGGTAGCTATCTAGGGTGCCGCCGGCTTGCAGGTGGTCCAGTTTATGAAGTTGCGCCGAGATGCCTTTGGTCTGGCTGCCCCAGTTCTTCTTCTCACTGATCTTCTTGGCGTTTGGCTTGCGGATCGAGCAGTCGTTGTACGCAGCAAACTTTCGTGGGTGCAGGGCAATCACTTGCTCGCCTTGGTACTCGATATCGCACAGCAGCGCGACTTCAGGCTCGATCTGCAGGTTGTCGGCATCGTTTGGCGGCACGATGGCGCTGTCACACAGCGGGTAGGTCGCCAGAAAGCCAGCTTCCTCGCTGGGTACGTAGAACGGGAAGATCGCTTTAGGTTGGATCGCTTCTTGGACTTCTACCTGCAGGAAGTCTTTCGCTTCGCCAGCTTGCTCCAGGTGGCCTGCAAAGTTGCCCGCCACACCGAAGCCAATCACGTGTTTGTACGGCATAATTCACTCGGATTGTTGAAAATTAAGCCGCTAATCCTAGCAGAAGCGCTTTGTTAGACAAAGAGCACAGAGCAGGAAAGCTCAATGATGGCTGACGTACCCGAGAACTTGTTGGATTTCAGGGAGTTTTTCATCGATCCAAGTGGCGTTAATCGCCCCCCAGTCGTCCACCTGATAGTAGCCGTTTTTGTTAGCACCGACGAAGCGGACCTTCACATCTAGATCCGCCAAGGCTTTGATGGTGTCCTGCGCGGTGCGCCGTGGCATCCCAGTGGCAGCCATAATTGCAGGCACGGTGTTGTGTCCCTGTTCGATCAGGCGAGCGACCAGTAGGCGTCGGTAATAGGAGGTCTTGGTTTTACTTGCTTCGTTCATCCATGCACATTCGCAGCATACAGTGCTGCAAATCTACCAAAATTTAGCCAATCTTGGAGGCGTTACAGTGCGGTTTTATGAGTAAGGGCACAAAAATTTAACATCGTTACTAATATCTATAACCTTTAAAGCGCCATTAACCGATTGTTTTGCAATTACAAATTCTGTCTATGCTCAGACTAGTGCGCGATAGATAAAATCGCGATGGGTTTGGAGGTATTCGATATCTGCCAGATAAGCCAGGTGATGGCCATCATCGAGATTGCTTTGAAACTGCTGGTCTCCGCGTTTGGCTTGGCTTTGCATAAATCCCACTAAGGCATTCAAGCGTTCGATCATCTCGTTGACTAACAGCTTGCGCTGGTGATTAGCCAGGCCGTAGGCATCGCAGAATAGTTTCGCTCGCTGCGCTTGTTGCTCGAGTCCTCCGAGCTTGTCATCAGCTTTGGTTTTAAACGGTGCCCAGCAATACACCGCGTAGGCGACATCCCACAAGCGCGGGCCGGGGTGGGCGCAGTCGAAGTCGAACACGCCGACAACCAGGTCACCTTGTAGTGCCACATTGTAGGGCGCAAAGTCGCCATGGCAGATCACCTCCGCAGGTGCTCTAGGCGCGAGCATCCATGGCATCTTCTGAGTGGCGGTTTGCTCGATAAATAAGGCGCTGCAATCGTGCAGTTTGCGCAGCATTCGTGCTGCCGAGGTAAGTGCTGACTCACTGGCTATTGACCCCTGCAGCGGGTAATCGTAGCTTTCTCCTTCAATAAAACTCAGTTGCTCGAACTGTTCATCGGTGGCGAGCAGGCGTGGGCAGTGGCGAAAGCCGTGTTGGTGCAGATGGGCCAACACGCGGTGCACCGAATGCGACCAAGGCTGCAGCGGACGACGCACCGCATCGCCTTGCTTGATAATCTCGCGGCCGCTGCCTTGTTTGAGTACTTCCAATAGCTAGCCTTGTGGGTGCGCCAAGAAAAACTGATAAGCCGGGTTGCTGCTCTCATCGCGGTAGGCAAAGCCTAGCTGGCTAAGGTGGCGATCGAAATCGGCAATCTGCTGGTCATCCACCTCAAAACCGGCCATCACCCGGCCGTAGGCTGCGCCATGGTTGCGGTAGTGGAACAACGTGATGTTCCAGCGATTGCCCAGGGTGCGCAGAAACTTAAGCAGCGCACCGGGGTGCTCGGGAAACTCAAAGCTAAACAGCTTCTCTTGTAGCGGCTTGGCTGGGCGACCTCCCACCATATAGCGCACATGCTGCTTGGCCAGTTCGTCATCGCTGAGATCGGCCACCACATAGTCATGCTCGCGTAGCCGATCTAACAGCGGTGGCAGCTCTTGGGCGCGATCGGCAAAGCGGATGCCGACAAAGATATTGGCGCGGCTGTTGTCGGCATAGCGGTAGTTAAACTCGGTGATGGCGCGGCCCCCCAAGTGCTGCACAAACTCCAGATAGGCCCCTTGGCGCTCAGGAATGGTGACCGCCAGTACTGCTTCTTTCTGCTCGCCGATCTCGGTTCGCTCAGACACATAGCGTAGGTTGTGAAAGTTAACATTGGCGCCAGAGAGGATGCAGGCCAGGCGTTTGTCGGTAAGTTTGTGCTCACTTGCGTAGGCTTTTAAGCCCGCCAATGCCAGCGCGCCGGAGGGCTCGGCAATGGCGCGGGTATCTTCAAAGATGTCTTTGAGCGCAGCGCAGATCTGATCGGAGTTCACTGTGATAACGCCATCGAGATAGCGCTGACACAAGCGGAAGGTCTCCGAGCCAATCAGCTTCACCGCAACGCCATCGGCGAACAGGCCAACCCGCTCCAGTGGCGTGGGCTTGCCCGCTTCCAACGCCGCTTTTAAACAGGCAGAATCTTCCGCTTCTACCCCGATAACCTTCACATGAGGCATCAGCTGCTTGATATACACCGCCACGCCAGCGGCAATGCCACCGCCACCCACTGGCACAAATACCGCATCTAGGTGGGCATCTTGTTCCAGCAGCTCTTTGCCGATGGTGCCTTGCCCGGCAATCACATCCACATCATCAAACGGTGGAATACGGGTGTAGCCGTGTAGCTCACTCAGTTGCTGACTGTGGCCGCTGGCCTCATCGAAGCTGTCGCCATGCAGGATCACTTCAGCGCCATGGGCGCGTACCGAGCTGACCTTGATATCGGGGGTGGTGGTGGGCATGACGATAACGGCTTTGATACCCAGCTGTTTAGCGGAGATGGCGACGCCTTGGGCATGGTTACCGGCCGATGCCGCAATCACCCCTCGCTGCTTTTGCATCTCGCTAAGTTGCGCCAGTTTGTTGTAGGCGCCACGTAGCTTGAAAGAGTGCACGATCTGCTGATCTTCACGCTTGAGTAATACCTGGTTGCCGAGTCTGGCCGAGAGCTTGGACATATTTTGCAGCGGCGTTACTCGGGCTACTTCATACACCGGAGACAGCAGAATACGCCGCAGATAATCAGCACTGCTGGGACACATGGGTGATAGCTTGGCGGCAGCTTGCTCTGGCTGTTCGGGATTCTGTGCTTGGGACATCGTTACTCCAAAACCGGGTATTGCACGGTACACATTTTTTACGCTTTAGACACAAAGGGCAGACCGAAGTCTGCCCTTGTTTAGCTACGCGCTTTACAGTTTGCTCTTATCGCGCACCGCACCTTTGTCGGCGCTGGTGGCGAAGTGGGCGTACATTTTTAGCGAAGTACTTACCTCGCGTACGCGATTGACCGGCTGCCAGGCTTTCTCGCCACGTGCTTCCATTGCGCTACGGCGCTCGGCCAGTACCGCGTCATCGACCAGTAGCTCAATGCGACGTTTCGGGATATCGATATCGATGATATCGCCGTTCTCCACCAAGGCTACGGTGCCGCCGCTGGCCGCTTCCGGTGAGATATGACCAATCGACAGACCCGAGGTACCGCCAGAGAAGCGGCCGTCGGTGATCAGCGCACATTTCTTGCCCAGTCCCATGGATTTCAGGTAAGAGGTGGGGTAGAGCATCTCTTGCATACCCGGGCCACCTTTCGGGCCTTCATAGCGGATCAGCACCACTTCACCGGCTTGTACGCTGCCATCGAGGATGCCTGCTACCGCGTCGTCTTGGCTCTCGAAGATGCGCGCTGGGCCTTTGAACACCAGGTTCTCATCGTCCACACCGGCGGTTTTTACGATACAGCCATCGGCAGCCAGATTACCGCTCAATACCGCCAGACCACCCTCTTCGCTAAAGGCATTCTCATAGGAGCGGATACAGCCGCCTGCGCGGTCATCATCCAAGGTGTCCCAACGGCAGTCTTGGCTGAAGGCTTGGGTGGTACGAATACCGGCAGGGCCGGCGCGGTAGAACTCTTTCACTGCTTCATCTTGGGTTTGCATGATGTCGTACTTGGCTAGGGTATCGGCCAGGGTTTCACCCAGTACGTTGGTCACGTTGCGGTTGAGTTTACCGGCGCGATCCAGCTCGCCAAGGATACCCATGATGCCACCGGCGCGGTGCACGTCTTCCATATGATAGAGGTTGGTGGACGGGGCCACTTTACATAGCTGAGGAACTCGGCGGCTCAGCTCGTCCATGTGGTCCATGTTGTAGTCGACTCCAGCTTCTTGAGCCGCAGCCAACAGGTGCAACACGGTATTGGTGGAACCGCCCATAGCGATATCCAGCGTCATGGCATTTTCGAAGGCTTCGAAGCTGGCGATGGCGCGCGGCAGTACGCTCTCGTCGTCCTGCTCGTAGTAACGCTTACACAGATCAACGATGCGGCTACCGGCGGTTTTAAATAGCTTCTCACGGTCGGCGTGGGTGGCCAGCAGTGAACCGTTACCCGGCTGGCTCAGGCCAAGCGCTTCGGTCAAACAGTTCATCGAGTTGGCGGTAAACATGCCCGAGCACGAACCACAGGTTGGGCAGGCGCTGCGCTCTACTGCTTCGCTGTCTTCATCGCTGACGTTCTTGTCGGCGCCCATCACCATGGCGTCTACCAAGTCGAGCTTGATGATTTGGTCGCTTAGCTTGGTTTTGCCCGCTTCCATAGGGCCGCCCGAAACGAAGATGGCTGGGATGTTCAGACGCATAGCCGCCATCAGCATTCCCGGGGTGATCTTGTCACAGTTGGAGATACACACCATGGCGTCGGCGCAGTGGGCGTTGACCATGTACTCGACCGAGTCGGCAATCAAATCACGCGAAGGCAGGCTGTAGAGCATGCCGCCGTGGCCCATGGCAATGCCGTCATCCACTGCGATGGTGTTGAATTCCTTGGCTACGCCGCCGGCTTCTTCAATCGAGCGAGCGACCAGTTGGCCGAGATCTTTGAGGTGCACGTGGCCGGGCACGAATTGGGTAAATGAGTTCACCACCGCAATGATCGGTTTGCCGAAGTCGCCCTCTTTGGTGCCAGTGGCACGCCAGAGCGCTCGGGCGCCCGCCATATTGCGTCCTTCAGTGGTGGTTGCACTTCGCAGTTTAGGCATTGCCTTTCTCCATTAAGCTGTGTTTGTTCCGTCTACGCCTTCGCCGAGGCTGCGCTGTGGGTAGCGTTGAGTTCGACCTGTTGCACGTCGACCAGCTTTTCCAGCTGAGAACGCAGCAAGTGAATCGGCCGTTCACTGCTCACCCGCAGAGCGATATGTTGTTGTTGCTCATAGCCACTGCCGTGTTGGCTGAGTTCCATGGATTGTACTCGAAAACCCCGGTGACGTGTTACGCGAAGTACCCGTTCAAATAATTCGTCCTGTCCGCGGGCGGTGAGCGAGAGACTGTATTCCATTAGCATTGCTCCAACATGTTGTGATTTGCCGCGTTAGGTGGCACCAGCGGCCAGACGTTTTCTTCGGCATCAATGAGTACGTGTAATAAATAGGGGCCATCGGCGCTGAGCATTCGCTTCAGTGCTGGCGCTACTTGTTCTTTTTTGACAATGGTTTCGCCGGGAATGTTAAAGGCGGCGGCCATCGCCACGAAATCGGGGTTGTCGTCGAGGATGGTTTCGCTGTGGCGGCCATCGAAGAACAGCGACTGCCACTGACGCACCATACCCAAGCGATTGTTATCCAACAGCACCATTTTAAGCGGTAGGCGGGCACGCTTGATGGAGGTGAGCTCCTGCACATTCATCATAAAAGAGCCGTCGCCGGAGACGCACACCACGGTATCGTCGGGGCGGGCAAACTGCGCACCGACCGCTGCCGGCAAGCCAAAGCCCATGGTGCCAAGTCCTGCGCTGCTTAGGTGATTCTCTGGGGCATCGAATTCCATGTGCTGGGCTACCCACATCTGGTGCTGGCCTACATCGCAGGTGACTACCGAGTCCTGATTCAGGCTGTCGCTCAGTTGCTTAAGTAGCAGCGGTGCGTAGATCGCATCCCCTGGGTGGTCGTAGCGCCAAGCATTCTGTTGCTTAAGCGCTGCGGTGTGTTCGCGCCAAGGGCCAATGGCCAACTCGGTGGCCAGCAGTGGCAGGGTGGTTTTCAGCGGGCTGGACAGGCTAACATCCGGCGCGCGGCGTTTGCCAAACTCACTGGCGTCGATGTCGAGGTGGATAACCTTGGCGTGGGGGGCGAACTCATCCAGCTTGCCGGTTACCCGATCATCAAAGCGGGCGCCGATCACCAGCAATAGGTCACATTCTTGAACACTGAGGTTGGCGGCTTTGGTGCCGTGCATGCCCAACATGCCCAGGTGGGAGGGGCTGTCGGAAGACACGGCACCAATGCCTTTAAGGGTGGTGACACTGGGCATACCGGTCACCGCTAAGAATTCGCGCAGCTCGTTAACGGCATCGGCCATGCCTACGCCGCCACCGATGTAGGCCATTGGCTTATGAGCGCCCAGTAGCAACTGGCGGGCGCTATCGAGTAGCTCTTGGCTGGGGATGGCAAAGTCAGGCGCACTGGCTAAATAGGGGTGAGATTCCAGGATCTCCGCCAGCTGGATATTCTTAGGTACGTCAATCAAAACCGGGCCGGGGCGACCTGAGGTGGCGATATCAAAGGCCTTGGCGATGGTGTGTTTGAGCTCTGCCGGGTCATTGACCAAGAAGCTATGTTTGGTGACTGAGAGAGACATGCCCAGTACATCGACTTCTTGAAAGGCATCGGTGCCGATGGCGTCTTGGGCCACTTGCCCGGTAATGGCAACTAGCGGGATCGAATCGAGCATGGCTTCGGCCAGGCCGGTGACTAAGTTGGTGGCACCGGGGCCGGAGGTAGCGATACATACGCCCGGGGCAGCTGATTTGCTGGCTCGCGCATAGCCCACCGCGGCCATGGCGGCACCTTGTTCATGACGGCATAGCAGGTGCTCGACTCCGCCATCGTATAAGGCGTCGTACAAGGGCATGATGGCCCCCCCCGGATAGCCAAACACCTGAGTCACACCTTGCTGCCTGAGTGCCTCAACAATGATCTGTGCGCCGTTCATATTCTTTGATCCCTAAACTCTTGTCCTAAAAAACGAAAAACCCCCGGACCTTGCGGTGCGGGGGTAATCTTTGCTCGATGCTTTTATGCTTGCAGCAAGGCTCCCCCGCGTGAGTCAATAATGACCACCAGGACTAGCACTAGAATGACGGCTGCAGTTGTAAACATCGAAGATCCCTTAATCAATCTGCCATAACAAGTATCACAGTGATTTATTCGAGGCAAGGGGGAGAATGTTGCGGAAAGTTCTGCTGATGGAGCGAATAATAAACAATGAGCAGTCAAAGTGATTGCTGAATTTTTCTTATACAGTATAAAAGGGTGCGGTCTGGCCTTGATGCCGAAGAAATTACTGTAAAACCCGTAGAATTCACTATCGAAATTAATTTGAAATTAACCGGTTTCTTGGTGGCTTGTGCGCTGGATGCTTTGTGACGCGCTGTGGCTTTGCAATACTGGGCGAAGCCCAAATGAAGTGAGCATGCGATGACTGAAAAAGAAAAAATGTTAAGTGGTGAGGCCTATCAGGCCTTTGATGGTGAGTTGGTCGAAGAGCGCAAGCAGGCCAAGATGCTGTGCTACGAGTTCAACCAGATGCCACCGGATGAAGACCTGCGTTCAGACGTACTTGCCGACCTGCTACCCAACAGCCTCGACCCCTGGATTGAAGCGCCGTTTTACTGCGATTACGGTTACAACATCGTGACCGGCAAGAACTTCTATGCCAACCATGGTTGTATCATCCTCGATTGCGCCGAGGTGAAGATTGGCGATGACGTGCTATTGGCCCCGGGTGTACAAATCTCCACGGCAACCCATCCACTGAATGCGCGAGAACGTACCGAAGGCTGGGAGTATGCCAAGGCGATCACCATTGGCGATCGGGTATGGATAGGTATGGGCGCGCAAATATTACCGGGCGTTACCATTGGCGATGATGCGGTCATAGCCGCTGGTGCGGTGGTTAGCCGCGATGTACCAGCTGGCATGGTGGTTGGTGGCGTGCCCGCTAAGGTGATTAAAGCCTGCGACTAGCGCGTGGCTGGCACCCAATTAACAAGTGAGACACTGTTGCAAGATATTATCGAGATAGGCTGGGGACAGCTAGCGCTTTTCTCCCTGATCCTGTTGATTCCAGTGGGGATCGATCGGGCGTTTAAGTTAGGCCTTCTGGCTGAAAGCGCCGTTTCCATCGCGCGAATGATAGTGCAACTGGCGCTGGTTGGCCTCTATCTCGAGTTCTTGTTTGAGCTAAATAGTGTGTGGGTCAACCTTGCATGGCTAGCCGTGATGTTGGTGGTCGGTAGCCGCGCCATCAGCCGTAAGGCAAAGTTGCGCAGTTGGCGAGTGAGTGTGCCGGTGTTTTGTGGCTTGAGTCTGGGCGTTTTGCCGCTAGTCGGGCTGATGCTGTTCGGTTTGCTGCAACCTTCTCCTTGGCACCATGCCCAGTATTTGATCCCACTGGCGGGAATGCTGCTGGGCAATAGCCTCAGCGCCAACATCGTCGCGCTACAACACCTGTTCGGCGCTTTTGAGCAGCGTGAGCTGGAGTACCACGGTGCACTCTCGTTGGGAGCCTCTCCCGGCTATGCCTGTTTCCCCTTTGTGCAAGCGGCGATGCGTCAGTCGTTTGCGCCGATCTTAGCCTCGATGAGCGCAACCGGTTTGGTTACCCTGCCGGGCATGATGACCGGACAGATCCTTGGCGGCACCTCGCCACTGCTCGCCATCAAATACCAGCTAGTGATTATGCTAGCGATCTTTGTCATGTTGTTCGTGTCGGTGGCAGTTTGCTTGAGCTTGAGCGTACGTAGCCTGCTTAACGACAGCGGCCGCTTGCTAGTACAGCGCGACGCCTAAGACTTCCCTATCAATCTGATTGAAAATAGCCATTTCTCTCGATGGATGCACCCAACTATAGTTAAAGGGTAAGCGACAGTCAGGAGAGACACGATGCAGGACCTAAGTGTTAAACAATATATGCGCCGCCAGTTTTTGAGCTTTACGCCAGAGACCAGCATCAGCGATATCAGCCATGCGCTGGTGGAAAGCGGCCAACTCGGTGCCCCGGTGGTCAATCAGCACAAACAGTTGGTGGGCTGGGTATCAGAGCGCGATTGCTTGGTGCAGATGCTGCAAGCCGGTTATTACTGCGATCAGACCGCATTAGCCAAAGATTTGATGAAGCCCGAGGTGCTGAGCGTTTCGCCAGAGACCAGCATTCTTGATCTAGCCAGACAGATGACCGACGACAAACCGAAGGTCTATCCAGTAGTCGAAAACCAGCGCATCATCGGCTTGATCGATCGCAGTATGGTGCTGAAGGTGCTTGATCAACAGCAACAGCAGTGCTTTAAACATCAAGCTTAAATCAAGGCGCTCACGGGGAAGCAATCGCTAACCCGAGCGCCGTTGTAGAAATAATACTCAAGGCTTGAGGGGAAGAGCCGATAAAGCTTGTGCGTGGCAGCAATGACTGGCGTTACCGATAGGACAGCAACCTGGTTGCTGGGTAACACGGCCAATGTTTGCAACGCGGCAAGCTCGAGATGCAGCGAGCGACGTACGAGTCGACCCTGTCAGCGGCAACTGGCAGGGTCGAGGCCGACAATCAACACAGTTTGGGAGTATGTGGATGACCGTCAGCAAGCGAAGCTTAACAACCAATCGCAACAATATCAACGACTTAGCTCATAGCGCTCTATGTGCTTTGCGCTCCGGCCAAAGCGTTATCGCCCGGCATTACTGGGAAGCCGCAAAGTCTCAACTACAACTCAGTCAACGCAACCCGCGCCATAGCAAATAGCTCAGAGTTCTACCCCACTAACATTTCGGCTTAATGCTCACGCCCTCTCTCAACTATTATTGTCTTAGTTGTCAATTGCGAGGGTGAGTAATGAGCTTAGCGTTGGTGGGTACGCGCGGTTTGCTCGGCATGGAGGCGCAGGCGGTCACGGTTGAGGTGCACCTCTCCGCTGGCCTGCCCGCTTTTAATATCGTTGGACTACCCGAGGCCTCGGTTCGAGAAGCGAAGGACCGAGTGCGTAGCGCGCTGATAAACAGCGGCTTCGAGTTTCCTTCCAAAAGAATCACCGTGAGTTTAGCACCGGCCGATCTGCCGAAAAGCGGTGGCCGCTATGACTTGCCCATTGCCCTCGGGATCCTCTCCGCGTCCGGTGGCCTGCCCGGTGTCGATCTGTCCAAGGATTGCTATGTGGGCGAGCTGGCGCTATCAGGGGAGCTAAGAGGGGTGGAGGGCGTGATTGCCACCGCCCTAGCCGCGCGTGAGCAACAGCAGCGCTTGTACCTGGCCATGGGCGACGCCTGCCAAGCTGCGCGTATCAAAGCGCTGGATGTGGTAGGCAGCGAATCCTTGGCCCAGCTAACTGCGATGCTCAATGGCCAGCAACAGCTAAGCGTTATCCCACCGCAAGTCGCTCTGGATGAGGTGCCCGAGCAGCTGCCGGATCTTCAGGAGGTGTTGGGGCAGCCGCTGGCCAAGCGGGCGCTGGAGTTGGCCGCTATCGGGCGCCATAACCTCTTGTTTCTGGGGCCGCCCGGCACTGGGAAGACCATGCTCGCCAGCCGCTTACCTGGGATCCTACCGCCGCTCGATGAACTGCAGGCAGTGGAAGCGGCGGCCATTGCCTCGGTGGCGAACCTTCCAAGAGAAGATGGCCAGTGGTATCTACCACCGTTTCGTAGCCCCCATCACAGCGCCTCGATGGTAGCGCTGGTGGGAGGCGGCTCGGTGCCCAAGCCCGGTGAGATTAGCTTAGCGCACAATGGTGTGCTGTTTCTCGACGAGCTCCCAGAGTTCCCCCGTTCAGTGTTAGATGCACTGCGCCAACCTTTGGAGGCCGGTGTGGTCAATATCTCGCGCGCTGCGCGTCAGGTGAGCTTTCCGGCGCGCTTTCAGTTGATTGCCGCAATGAATCCCTCGCCGTGTGGTCATTACCAAGGTGCGCAGATGCGTAGCAACCCTGATCAGATCCTCAAGTATCTGCAGCGTCTCTCTGGACCGTTTCTTGACCGCTTCGACTTGAGTATCGAAGTCAGCCCCTTACCTCAAGGTAGCCTGTCAAAGAGTGGTGATGGTGAAAGCAGCGTTGAGGTGCGAGAGCGGGTGATGACGGCGCGAGCACGCCAACTGCAACGACAAGGCAAGCTAAACAGCGAGCTAAGTGGCCGAGAGCTGTCCCAATACGCCCGCTTGGATATCGAGGATGCCCGCTTTCTAGAGCAGAGCATTCACCAGCTGGGCTTGTCGACCCGGGCGTTTCATCGTATCTGGCGGTTGGCGAGAAGTATTGCCGATGGACAGGATCTGGCCGATATTAAGCGGGTGCATCTCAGTGAGGCTTTGAGCTATCGAGCGATGGAGCGTTTGCTGGCGAAGTTGGCGGCCTAAGCCGCCGATATAGCTTAAGCGAGTAATCCAGCTAGGCGGGCTTGGGTGAAGGCGGCGATGGTTTTGGCGTCGGCAACATCGCCTTGTTTGACGGCTTGCTCAAACTGCTCGATATCCATCTCTATCACTTCGATAAACTCATCCTCGTCGCACTCGCCTTGTTTAAAACTCAGGTCGTGGGCGGCGAAGATATGTTGCACCTCGTCGCAGAAGCCAACGGCGGGGTATAGCTTGCCGATTAACTGCCATTTGTCGGCGCTTAGGTTGGCTTCTTCCTGCAGTTCGCGTTGCGCGCAGTGCAGCGGCGAAGCCTCATTTTCTTCAAGGGTGCCGGCAGGGAACTCGACCACCCAGGCATCAACAGCCGGGCGATACTGACGCACTAATACTAGTTTTCCTTCTTCACTCACTGGGACGATCACCACCGCGCCCGGGTGATGGATGTACTTTACGGTTTGACGCTGGCGGTCAGGGAACACCCGTTGGGTACGGTGTAGTTCTAGTCGGCTCCAGCTATGTTCAATATGTGTCTTAAAGTCGTTGCTATCGGCCATTCAGGCCCCCCTCTATGTGGTTCGCGGCTCTCGCAATCTTAGCCTAGACTGTTGTCTAAATTGGATTTTCTGTATAGTCCTGTGATTTCAACACAGTTATTACTACGGGTTCTCAGGCTTGGCCGTTCACCCGTTTATCGATGTTAAGGAGCCGCAGTGTTCAATTTGACTCGCTTACTTCGTCCCAAAGCGACCTCCCAGTCGCTGGCCGCGCTAGATCTTGGTAGTAACAGCTTCCACCTGATCATCGCCGATTGGCAAGACGGTGAACTGAAGGTGCGCGACAAGGTCAAGGAGATGGTCCGTCTTGGTTGGGGCTTGCAAGAGGATGGCTCCTTAGACAGTGCGGCGGTTAATCGCGCATTGGGCTGTTTGGAACGCTTCGGCGAGCGGCTGCGCGAGTTTGAGCCCGGCAGTGTGCGGATCGTCGGCACCAAGACCCTGCGTAGCGTGAGCAACTCGGACCGCTTTTTAGCCGAGGCAGAGCGGCGCTTAGGCCATCCGATTGAGATTATCTCTGGTGAAGAAGAGGCGCGCTTAATCTACTTGGGCGTGGCCCACTACTTAGCGCCGACTAAGGGCCGTCGCATGGTGGTAGACATCGGCGGTGGCAGTACCGAAGTCTGTTTGGGCGATGGTATGGACCTGCGCCTGAAAGAGAGCCTGGATATGGGCTGTGTGTCTATTACCAAGAAGTTTTTCCGCAGCGGTAAAGTTACCGAAAAGCGCCTCAAAGCCGCCAGCACCTATTGCTCCCAACAACTGGTAGCAATCGCCGACGACGTGGTCGATATGCGGTGGCAGGAGTGTTTGGGCGCATCGGGGACCATTAAAGCGGTGGCCAAGGTGTGCCGTGAAAATGGCTTTAGTGATGGCACTATCGACCTGAAGAGTCTGGATAAGATTGTCGAGATCTATCGTCAGGCGGGCAATAGCGATGTCAGCATCGAGGGGCTGTCAAAGGAGCGTCAACCGGTGTTTCTAGGTGGGGTAATCACCCTACTATCGCTGTTCGGAAGCTTACATATCGAGCAGATGCATGCGGCGGAGTGGGCGCTGCGCGAAGGCCTGCTCTATGAGCTGAAAGGGCGTTTAGAGCATACTGATATTCGTCCAACGAGTGTGATTCGCTTAGCTGAGCGCTATCGCTGCGATAAGGTGTTTAGTGGTCGGGTTGCGAAGACTTGCTCGAACTTGCTAGCTCAAGTCGCTGAGACCTGGGAGCTGGATGAGGCGGAAACCGGGCAGCTGCTACACTGGGCTTCCCAGCTGTTCTTGGTAGGACTGGAGATTACGCATAGTGATTACCAAAAACACGGCGCCTACATCGTTCGTCATGTCGACTTGGCAGGCTTCTCCCGGGAAGAGCAGCAGCAGTTAGCGGCCTTGGTATTGGCCCACCGCAAGCGCATTCCACAGCAAGAGTTCCCAATGGACAACCTGGAGCTGCTAAAAGCCTGCGTATTACTGCGACTGGCCGTTATCTTCAATCGCGCTAAGCGTAAACAAGCCGCTCCAGATCTCGAGCTGCGCGCCGCCGGAGAGCACATCAGCTTGTTGGTGGAAAAACAGTGGCTGCAGGAAAATCCCTTAACTAAAGCGGACTTAGAGAGCGAGCGCCGCTATATGCGGCACATTGGCTATCGCCTCAATGTGATTGCGGTTTAATCGATTTGACGATCTAGTGCGATGTTTGGCCATGTGTTATGCTTATTTAGTAGCCAAATTGATTTGGCGCACAACAGGTAAATAGGTAATAACAATGGCCATCAATTCTATTAATAATACATCTTCACCGGCCGACTTTTATGCTCAACAGGCACAGAAGCGACGGGAAGAACAAAGCGAGCAGTTGGCATCTGGCACCCGCATCACCACTGCGGCTATCGACCCTGCTGGTTTGCAGATTGCTAACCGCCTGACCTCTCAGGTCAACGAGGCGGAAGCCTACGGGCGCATCTATCAAAACCAAGTCTCACTAAACAACATTGCATCTGCAGAGTTGCAAGGCACTACTGAAGCGCTGCAAGCTAACCAAACCTTGGCGATTCAGGCGGGTAACGGCATCTACAACGCCGATGATTTAGCGGCCCTGCAAGCCCAAGCGGATGCAAACACTGCCACCATCCCTAACGCTGGCGATCTGGGCGTTGATGGTGTGGATATCACCGACCCCGGCGCGGGCGATGCATTTACCCAAGCACAGCGCACCACCGATGCGGCGAATGCCCAGTTGGGTGCTGAGTCGAATGCTGCTGAGTCAGCCTACCGTTCGACCCAAGCGGCGCTGGAAGCGCAAAGCGCAGCACGCTCGCGGATTCTGGATACCAACTATGCATTGGCCAGCTCTCAACAGGCTCAGAACGATGTATTGTTCCAAACTTCGGTACAGAGTATTCGTGGACAGCAAGAGTATGCGCGCAGCGTAGACCGCCTCTTGTAGTTAGCGTACTACCTACTTGATAAAGGCAGCTTTCGAGCTGCCTTTTTGCTTTGTTGGGCCAGGGTTTTTATTTGTGGGGAGTTTGGTTAAGATGCGCCGCAATTTTGCTATTGATACTGAGGAATACTGATGGACGCATTGTCTGCTGCCGTGATGCTGTTTTTAATCATGGACCCACTGGGTAATCTGCCGGTGGTGATGTCGATGCTCAAGCATCTAGAGCCAAAGCGTCGTCGTATCGTGCTGATCCGCGAGCTTATCGTCGCTTTGGTTGTGATGTTTAGCTTCCTGTTTGCCGGTGAGCATATCCTTGGCTTCCTCAATCTGCGCCAAGAGGCGGTGGGTATCGCTGGTGGCCTGATCTTGTTCTTGATTGCCCTGAAGATGATTTTCCCTCAGCCGGGTGGTGTGGCGGGACTCGCTGCCGGTGAAGAGCCGTTCTTGGTGCCGCTGGCGATCCCGATGATTGCTGGGCCTTCGGTATTGGCATCACTAATGTTATTGGCCAATCAAGATGCGACTCGTATGACTGATTGGTCGCTAGCACTACTCGTGTCCTGGGCGATCACCGTCTGTATTCTGATGCTTAATGAATTGTTGATGAAGCTACTGGGTGAGCGCGGTCTAAAAGCGTTGGAGCGCTTGATGGGCATGCTATTGATTATGCTGGCGGTACAGATGCTGATGGATGGTATTGCCAACTATCTGATGTCGGTGGCCGGTTAAGCTCGATTGAAAAGCGCCTAGTAAAGGCGCTTTTTTATTGCCTTACTCTTGTTGCTCGCTCTGTTGCTGCTGGGCGCGTTTATGCAGCTCCCACATAGCGAAGAAGCCAAACAGTAGAATGCGCCAGCCATCGCCGGGGCGGTATAGCCCACTTTGCTGAAGGTTGGCCCTAAGCGCGAGCAACTGCACCGCGTGAAGTATCAACATGATCAAGCCAAAGCCGAGCACCAACCAGTTGTAGGGCGGGGTGAACAGCAGCGGCGCAAACAAAAACACCAACCAGATCAACGCCATTAATCCTTTGCCAACGGTAATCATGGGAACTCCTTAAGCGTGTTCGATGTGATAGAGGTTGTAGCTCACCTGGCCGGCTTGCTTGGATTTTATCTTCTCCCAGCCGCTCGGTAGATTTGGTTCGGCGGCTGAGCTCTCTTGTTCTAGGTACACCAAGGCATCGTCAGCCAGCCAGTTGTTGGCAATCAGCAAGTCGATACATTGCTGAACCAACTGCTGGTGGAATGGCGGGTCGATAAACACTACATCATAGGCGTGCTCAGGCACTTTACGCAGCAGTTGCAGGGTATCGGCCACTTCCAGCTTGGCTTGGTTTGCATCCACTTGCAGCAGCGCCAAGTTGTCTTTGAGTTGCTGAGCGGCTCGTTGGTCACGTTCGACCAAGGTGACATGTTTGGCGTAGCGTGAAAGGGCCTCGAAGCCTAGCCCGCCACTGCCAGCAAAGGCATCCAGGCAGCGAGCGCCACGAATATCCATCGCCAGCCAGTTAAACAGCGTCTCTTTTACCCGATCGGTGGTGGGGCGCAGACCTTCGCCATCGAGCACTTTTAGCTTGCGACCACGCCACTGCCCGGCAATGATACGAATGCTACCGCTGCGGGTGTTGCCGCCACGGGCGGAAGACTTTGGGCTTTTTTGGGGAGAACGACGTGGCATGACTAAAGCTCGTTGAAATCTGTGATAAAATCGCTGCAATTTTGCGGATTGTAGCAGTCCGTATATACCAATCACACTAAATTAATACACTTGTATTACGCAGGGAAAAACGCCGAATATGAGGAAGCGCTTGGAGTGACTAGTGGTTCTAGTGACAAAAGCGGTAACGACATAGTCGGTGTTTTTAACCAGCAATACTGAGTAGTAGTTTAGTTTGATTGGTATTAGCAAAGCAGAAATTCCAAAAGATAGGTAAATGCCAATGGCAAAGAAAAAGGGGCTATTTTCCTGGTTTAGTCGTGGAAAGTCCGACAGTGAGCAGCAAGCGGAAGAGCAGGTAATTGCGCCAGAGCTTGAGGTAAGCCAACCCGAAGCAGAGCAAAGCAACGAGAGTGAGCTTGCAAGCGCAGCTGTTACCGAGAACACTGCTGCAGAGCCAGAGCCAGAGCCAGAGCCAGAGCCAGAGCCA
>NZ_AUBY01000014.1:160955-180213 GCF_000429485.1 Aliagarivorans marinus DSM 23064
CAGAGCCAGAGCCAGAGCCAGAGCCAGAGCCAGAGCCACAAGCCAAACCGGAAGCGCCGAAGATGGGCCTGTTTGCCCGGTTAAAAGCCGGCCTTAAGCGCACCCGTGAGAACCTTGGTTGGGGCTTCTTCTCGCTGTTCAAAGGCAAGCAAATCGATGATGAGCTGTTTGAAGAGCTGGAAGAACAACTGCTACTGGCCGATGTGGGCATCGACACCACGCTGAAGATTATCGACAACCTGACTGAACAGGCCGACCGCCGCCAGCTCAAAGATGGCGAAGCGCTCTACGAGCAGCTCAAGCTGCAGATGGGCGAGCTATTACAAAAAGTGGAAGCGCCACTGCAACCGGAAACCGATGGGCCGTTTGTGATCCTGATGGTTGGCGTGAATGGCGTGGGTAAAACTACCACTATCGGTAAGCTGGCCAAGAAATACCAAAGTCAGGGCAAGAGCGTGATGCTGGCCGCTGGCGATACCTTCCGCGCCGCTGCGGTTGAGCAGTTGCAGGTATGGGGCGAGCGTAACGACATATCGGTGGTTGCTCAGCACACCGGTGCCGATAGCGCCTCGGTGATTTTCGATGCCTTCCAAGCCGCCAAAGCGCGTAATGTGGATGTGTTGATTGCCGATACCGCTGGCCGCTTACAGAACAAGGCCCACCTGATGGATGAGCTGAAGAAGATTGTTCGGGTGATGAAGAAGCTAAACGATGCGGCGCCGCACGAGGTGATGTTAACCATCGATGCCAGTACCGGTCAGAACGCCATCTCTCAAGCCAAGATCTTCAACGAAGCAGTGGGCCTGACGGGCCTGTCGCTAACCAAGCTTGATGGCACCGCCAAAGGCGGGGTGATTTTTGCTTTAGCCGATCAGTTTGAGTTGCCGATCCGCTACATTGGTGTCGGGGAAGGTATCGATGATCTGCGTGAGTTTGAGGCTCAACCATTTGTGGATGCGCTCTTCAGCCAAGAATAATAATCGACAAGGATTGCGGCGATGATTCGCTTTGAGCAGGTAAGCAAGGTTTATCCCGGCAGCAAACAGGCGCTGCAAAAGGTGTCGTTTCACCTTGAGCAGGGCCAGATGGCGTTCCTGACCGGGCACTCCGGAGCAGGAAAAAGTACCCTGCTGAAGTTGATCACCGCCATGGAGCGTCCGTCGGCGGGTCAGGTATGGGTGGCAGGGCAAGATATCTCGCGCCTACCGCGGACTAAAGTGCCAGCACTGCGCCGGCAGATGGGCGTGATCTTCCAAGACCATAAACTGCTGATGGACCGCAGCGTATTCGACAACGTGGCGCTGCCACTGGTGATTGAAGGCTATGCGATGAGCGATATCCGTCGCCGGGTCTCAGCCGCTCTCGACAAAGTCGGCCTGCTGGAGAAGGCTACGGCCCTTCCGATCGCGCTATCGGGTGGTGAGCAGCAGCGGGTGGGGATCGCCCGCGCGGTGGTCAACAAGCCCGCTATTTTGATTGCCGATGAGCCCACCGGTAACCTCGATCCAATGCTGTCGCTGGAGATCTTCAAGCTGTTTGAGGAGTTCAACCGGGTTGGGGTGGCGGTGCTGATTGCCAGCCACGACTTGAGCCTGATTGCCAAGCTTCATCATCAACGATTCGTACTTAACCAAGGCCTACTGTCCTGTGAGCAAGGAGCGGCAGATGCAGACTAATCGAGCCAAGGTCGCCTGGCCTGTTCGTTTTGCCATGTACTGGGTGCGCCACGTGCAGCAGTGTATCTCTAGCCTTGGCGAGCTATGGCGCACACCGGGCAGTTCGCTGTTGACCATGGCGGTGCTGGGAGTGTGCTTGTCGCTGCCAGCCAGCTTCTATCTGGCCATGAAGAACCTCTCCAGCCTGACTGCTTATTGGCAGAGTGAGACGCAGCTGACCGTTTATCTCAGTCAAAACATCGACCAACTGCAGTTGCAAGCGATGCAAAAGCAGCTGGAGCTGCGCGACGAAGTTGCCAGCCTGAGCCATATCTCCAAGGAGCAGGGACTGGCGGAGTTCGAGCAAAGCAGTGGCTTTGATGATGTGTTGGCCCTACTGCCCGACAACCCCCTGCCGGATGTATTAGTGCTGCAGCTTAACGAGGCATACCGTAATGCCGATGCAGCCAAGCGTTTGCAGCAGGAGCTGCGCGGCATGGATCAGATTGAGCGGGTCAGCCTGGATGTGGAGTGGCTCAGTCGCCTTAACAGCCTGAGCAATATGGCCAGTCAAATGGCTAGCCTGTTGGTGCTGTTGCTGTTGGCGGCGGTGGTGCTGATCGTCTCTAATACCCTGCGATTGGGTATTTTGAGTCGGCGCAGCGAGATCGAAGTGATGAAGCTGGTGGGTGCCACCGACGGCTTTATTCGTCGCCCATTCCTATATATCGGTTTTTGGTATGGGGTGATCGGTGGTCTGTTGGCGTGGGTGCTATGTAACGTGTTGCTGCTCTGGTCTGAGTATGCGCTGCAGCAGCTCGGAGTTCTCTACCAGTACCAAGTCCAGCTATTGGGCTTGGACATCAATGAGTTTGTTGGCCTGATGGTCATGGCATGTGGCATGAGCTTGTTGGCCTCGTCGTTTTCAGTGCAGCGTCATATTAAAGAGATCGAGCCCAGCTAAACTGGGCTCTGTCGCGTTAAAGGCCAATCACTCTGCTTCAAACCCTATTGATGTAGGTGACTACACCTCACAGCCTTTAGTCTTGCGCCAGTTTTCTCATCCAGCGGCCGCTTTGCCAGCGCCGCCAGTTGACTTGGCCGCGCAGCGTTTCGTCGAGCAGCGCGACACTGAGCACCCCATACAAGCCAAAGTCGGTGTAGCTGGCAACCACGTAGGCCAGCGGCGCCGAGATAAACCAGGTCACGCCAATCGCAGTGGCAGTCACAAACACCGCGTCGCCGCAGCCCCGCAGCACGTTACCTGCAATAATGTTCACCGCGCGCATCGGCTCTTGAAAGGTGTGGATCAAACACACCCCAAGGCCCATGGTCAGGATGGCTTGCTCTTGGGTAAACAGGCCCAGCAGCCAACGATGCAGCAGCAGGATCACCAGTACCATCCCTATCACAATCCCCAGCGCCCAGCGGATCCCTTGCACCATCTGCTGGCGGCACTCCTCAAAGCGCCCGGCCCCGGCGAGCTGGGTGATTAGCATGGTATTGGCCACACCAATGGACACCAAAAACATGATGCAGTAGCTATAGATGTTCAGGGTATAGACCCGCGCGGCAATGGCGTGTTCGCCAAAGCCAACCACCAACACACTGAGCACCATCATAAAGCTCTGGAAGGAGAAGGGTTCCAGTGACGAGGGTACGGCGATACGAAGGATGGGCTTAAGGCTCAGTGCTGGCTGGCGCAGTGCGTCCATCAGCGGCAGGCGCACCTTTATCACCAGCAGCAGCGCCAGCAGGTTGAGCACAAGGGCCAGGCTCCAGGCCACAATGCTCACCAAAGCAACGCCTTGTACGCCCATTGGCTCAACGCCGAACCAGCCAAACACCACAATCGAATTACCGACGATTTTTACTAAAAACATTAACGCGACTGACAGGGTGTTCCATTGGGCTTGGCCATAGCTGTTGCACATATTACCGAGCATCATCCTAAAGCCCATCAAGCCTACCCCGGAGCCGGCAATGACCAGATAGCTTCCTGCAATGGTGGCCATCTCCTCTGGCAGTCCCATCCAGTGGCCGATGTCGCCAGCCTGAAACCAGAAGAAGCAACCGGCCAGCAGCGAGGTCATCATGCCGATGATCACCAAGCCGGCCAGCATCAGATTGGCGCGTGGATAGTTCTTTTTCCCCATGTACTGAGAGGCCAGGCTAGCGCCCGCAATGCCGGTGGCAGAGAACAAGGTGATGGCCATGGCAAACCATGGCGTAACTGCGCCCACCGCGGCGGCAGCCTGATCGGAGATCCGGCTTAGGTAGAGCGCATCGATAACCGGCACCGACATATTCAGTACGTATTCACCGAGCAGCGGTAGGGCCATACCGAACAACCCTTTTTCCAGGGTGCGGCTTGTTGGAGATTGGGACATGAAGAAACAGCTGGGACAGAGTGATAATTGGCCGGGATTCTACGCCTCACAAGGGCCCTTGTCCTGTTGCCAAAACCAATAATCTGCTTACTTTTTTTGCAGTCGCGATTTTATGTTGAGAGATCACGTTTTTAGCAGGCTCATGAAAGTAAAGTTGCGCCTTTCATGAGCCTGTTTTATTTAAGCGTTGCGCTTATTTTATGAGTTCAAGGGGCTAGTCGAGGCTGATCTCAATCCTGCCCTTGGTTTCACGCACCGGATAGACCGGCACCGAGATCGCTTGATCATCCAGGCACTGCCCGGTCTGCAGACTAAAGCGCTGCTTGTAGAGTGGCGAGGCCACCAACAGCTCGCCCTTGCTATCGCCAATCAAGCCGCGCGATAGCGAATGGGTCTTGCTGAACGGGCAGTAGTTGCTGATGGCATATAGCTGGTCGTTTTTACTCTCCCAGAACACGGCGATCTGTTTGCCATCCACCAAGGCGCATACACCGGTGTTTGGGCTAAGGATGCTTTTATCGCAGATGTCGAACCATTTACTTGCTTGCATAATCTTCTCCTAACGCACTTCTACGATGTCGATACGACGTTCATCTTCGGTTGCCGGACGGCGCTGGCCTCGCTCGCGCACATACTGTAGCTGCGGGTCGCTGCCATCGGCGTTAACAAACTGGCGGAAGCGCTGCAGTTTCTTGTCGTCGCTAAGGGTGGTCTTCCATTCACACTGGTAGTTCTCGACGACTCGGCTCATGTCGGCTTCCAGTTCATCACAGAGATTGAGGCTGTCGTCGATCACCACTTGTTTGAGGTAGTCCAGCCCACCTTCCAGGTTTTCCATCCACACCGAGGTACGCTGTAGGCGATCGGCGGTGCGCACATAGAACATCAGGATCCGGTCGATGTAGCGCATCAGGGTTACGTCATCCAAGTCGCTGGCAAACAGGTCGGCATGGCGCGGACGCATACCGCCGTTACCACAGACATAAAGCGCCCAACCTGCGTCGGTGGCGATTACGCCGATATCTTTACTCTGTGCTTCGGCGCATTCGCGAGTACAGCCTGACACGGCAAACTTGAGCTTGTGCGGCGAGCGCAGCCCCTTGTAGCGGTTCTCCAGCAAAATCGCCATGCCGACGCTGTCTTGCACCCCGTAGCGACACCAGGTAGAACCGACACAGGACTTCACAGTACGTACCGATTTACCGTAGGCGTGGCCGGTTTCAAAGCCAGCGTCACAGAGTTTTTGCCAAATCAGTGGCAGCTCGTGCAGCTGAGCACCAAACAGGTCGATACGCTGACCGCCGGTGATCTTGGTATAGAGGTCGAACTCCTTGGCGACTTCGGCGATCACCATCAGCATATCTGGAGTGATCTCACCGCCAGCAATCCGCGGTACCACCGAGTAGGTGCCGTCTTTTTGCATGTTACCGAGGAAGATGTCGTTGGTGTCCTGCAGGCCAATGTGCTCATCTTCCAACACATAGTCGTTCCAGAATGATGCCAGAATCGAACCGACCGCAGGCTTACAAATCTCACAGCCATGGCCGCTACCGCATTCCTCTAATAGCTGCTCGAAGCTGCGGATCTGCTTGACCTTGACGATGTCGGCCAGCTCTTGGCGCGAGTAATCGAAGTGCTCACAAATCGCGGAGCTGACTTCCACACCCAGTTTCTCCAGCTCGCTGTTAAGGACCTGATTGGCAAGGGCAGAGCAGCCGCCACAGCCGGTTGCGGCACCAGTACAGCTTTTGATATCGGCCATGGTGGTGGCGCCATCTTTAACGGCTTGGGCGATCTGGCCTTTGGTCACGTCGTAGCAAGAACAGATCTGGGCGGTGTCGGGCAGCGCTTCAACGCCCATACCGGCCGAGGCCGCACCTTCTTCGGTGGACGGCACCAGCAGGTACTCAGGGGCAACCGGTAGTGTCATATCGTTGAGGTAGAGCTGTAGCCACGCGCCATAGTCGCTGGCATCGCCCACTAAGATGGCACCCAGCAGCTTGTCGCCGGCGGCATTGGTCACCACCTTCTTATAAACCTGCTTGGCTTCGTCGCACAGGCTGTAGCTGAGCGCACCTTCGGTTTGGGCATGGGCATCGCCGATACTGGCCACATCGACGCCCATCAGTTTCAGTTTGGTGCTCATGTCAGCGCCTTGGAAGCTGGCTGCGGCATCGCCGCTCAGGTGGGCGCTGGCCACCTTGGCCATGCTGTAGCCCGGGGCGACGAGGCCGAAGATCTTGCCATCCCACAGCGCACATTCACCAACTGCATAGATATCTGGGTCTGAGGTCTGGCACTGGTCGTTAATTGCGATACCGCCACGTGGGCCGATCGCCAGCTCGCAGTCGCGAGCCAGTTGATCCTGTGGACGGATACCGGCGCTGAATAGGATCATATCGGTTTCTAGCACACTGCCATCGGCAAACTTCATCAGGTAGCGAGTGTCTTCACCGGGCTCAATGGCTTGGGTGTTCTTATCGGTGTGTACATGTACTCCGAGCTCTTCAATCTTGCTACGCAGGATATCGCCGCCACTTTGATCGATCTGTACCGCCATCAGACGTGGGGCAAACTCCACAACATGGGTTTGCAGGCCGAGATCTTTGAGCGCCTTCGCGGCTTCCAAGCCTAGTAGGCCGCCACCGATAACCACGCCAACCTTGCTTTGCTTGGCGCTGGCCTTCATCGCTTCGAGATCTTCGATGGTGCGATAGACCAAGATGTGCTGCTTGGCCGCCTCGTCATCTGGGCGAGGGATCGGTGGTACAAAGGGGGTAGAACCCGTGGCCAGAACCAGCTTGTCGTAGCTTTCAGTGCGGCCCTGTGTGGTGGTAATGGTTTTCGCGCTACGGTCGATGCTGGCGACCCGATCATTGATGAAGTACTCGACGCCTTTCTCGTCGTAGTAGGACTCGGAGGTCATCATCAAGTCATCAACGGTGGCGCCGCTGAAGTAGCTAGAGAGTTGAACCCGGTCATAGGCCAGGCGCGGCTCTTCGCTGAAGGTGGTCAGTTGGAATGATCCGCTTTGCGTTAAGGCTTCATCAATAAAGCGGTGACCCACCATAC
Source organism: Aliagarivorans marinus DSM 23064 (assembly GCF_000429485.1). Lineage (GTDB taxonomy): Bacteria > Pseudomonadota > Gammaproteobacteria > Enterobacterales > Celerinatantimonadaceae > Aliagarivorans > Aliagarivorans marinus. Next base: position 168,073 of record NZ_AUBY01000014.1, read on the forward strand.
CGTTGCCAACAACAATAATCCTTTGCATATCTCTCTCCTATTCTCCCACTGCCATTGGCCGTGGTGTCATCTGTTCTATCCAGTTAAGTTGCTCTCGCAAGGCGACGACCTGACCGATGATGATCAGGGTGGGGCTTTCCAGTTGGTGATAGTCGGCCTGCTCGGTGAGTTCGCTCAAGGTGGTGGTGACCACCCGCTGATCGCTGTGACAGCCTTTTTCCACCAACGCGGCAGGGGTATCTGCTGCCAGGCCATGGGCGGCCAGTTGACTGCTGATTTCGTTTAGCGCGCTCAGGCCCATGTAGAACACCAAGGTGTGATCTACGTTCGCAAGCTGCGTCCAGTTAAGGTCGAGCTTGCCTTCTTTTAGATGGCCGGTAACAAAGGTGCAGCCACGGGACAGGCCCCGGTGAGTCAGCGGGATGCCGGCATAGCTGCTACAGCCTGCTGCAGCGGTAATACCGGGGATCACTTGGCTGGCGATGCCAGCGGCTTGCAGTTCCATCAGCTCTTCGCTGCCGCGACCGAAGATAAAGGGGTCACCGCCTTTTAATCGGCAGATGTGCAACCCCCGCTGCGCTTGCTCCACCATAAATTGGTTGAGTTGCTCTTGGGGCACGCAGTGATTGTGTTTGGCTTTGCCCACGTAAATGGCGCGGGTCTTTTGTGGGATCAGGCTTAGGATCTCGTCACCGACCAAGCGGTCGTAAAGGATCAAATCGGCACTTTCGATACTGCGTAAGGCTTTTAGCGTCAGCAGCTCCGGATCGCCCGGACCGGCTCCCACCAGATCAACCCGACCCGCAGTCCCTGCGTGTTTAGGCTGAGTTAATTGGCTTAATGTTTTTATGTTCATCGAATACTCTCCATGCTCGCTTTTGGCGACGCAAGCATGGTGCCAGCGTATTTCACTGGTAACTGCTTTAAAGTAAAGGCTTAATATTCAATGGTTTATGGGGTTTTTGGGTTTGAAACTTAACTGCAACATCTTTACTACTTAAGAGATAAGTTGCACCTAAATGATCAACATACGCACCTTGGCAGTGCTAAAAGTGTGAACTATCTTGCAAATAAATCGTCTTAATCTCGGTCTGTAAATTTGTGAAAACGGGCTTGAGTTTCGCGGTGTTTGAGTTTAGATCTTGTACGACTCTATGGTATTATCGCCAGTCCGCAACAAATAAGAGGTTGTTATGGAGCAAACTAACGTGTCAATGGCTTTAGTCCCTCAGGGCAGTATTGAAGCATATATCCAATCGGTCAATCAGATCGAGATGCTTAGCGCTGAGCGGGAAAAAGAACTGGCAACTCGTTTATTCGAGGACGGCGACCTGACGGCTGCCCGTGAGTTGGTAATGTCTCACCTGCGCTTTGTCGCGCATGTAGCAAAGAATTATTCTGGCTATGGTCTGCCAACCGCGGACCTTATCCAAGAAGGCAACGTTGGCTTGATGAAGGCGGTAAAGCGCTTTGATCCGAACGTTGGCGTGCGTCTGGTGTCTTTCGCGGTTCACTGGATCAAAGCGGAGATCCACGAGTACGTACTGCGTAACTGGCGTGTGGTGAAGATTGCCACCACCAAGGCACAGCGCAAACTGTTCTTTAACCTGCGCAAGTCGAAGAAGCGTCTGGGCTGGTTTAAGAGCGAAGAAGTCGACATGGTTGCCCAAGAGCTAGGGGTAACGGCCAAAGACGTGCTGGAGATGGAGTCGCGCATGGCGGCCCAAGACCAAGCCTTCGATCTCAGCGCCGATGATGAAGAGCGCGAGGGCCAATTCGCACCGGTTCACTATCTGGAAGACAAGAGCTCTGATGTTGCAGAGTATGTTGAGAAAGAGAACTGGGAAGTAAATGCCGCCAATCGCCTGCGTAGCGCGTTAGCCACGCTGGATGAGCGTAGCACTCACATCGTCCAGCGCCGTTGGCTGGATGAAGACAAGGCCACCTTGCAAGAGCTGGCTGACCAGTATCAGGTATCGGCTGAGCGGATCCGCCAGCTAGAGAAGAACGCCATGAAAAAGCTCAAGTCAGCAATGGCTTAGGCCCGTTCTTAATAACAGAAACCTCGCTTAGCGAGGTTTTTTTATAGCTGTTTTTTGCTACCCTTAGGCTAAATTCTCAGCAGCACGCGTCGCCATGGAAAGCCCCTTAGACTTCTCTAAAGTCAATTTCATTGTAGATAACGAAGGTCACAAGACCGCCGCAATCCTCCCCTACGAGCTTTACCAGCAGCTTATGGCGCTCAAATCTTTGATTGCCGCGCCCGATGAAGCAGTCGAGACTCAAGCCGAGTTTGAGTTTGCGGTGAAGCAGGCGGTGGCGTTTGGCTATCCAGTGGGGGCGAAGCACAAACCAAACTTTGTGGTCACCAAGGGCTCTACCGCGAATATCAGCGATGCTGACTCATTGCGCCCAGCGGTTCAGGCCTTACGCGATCAACTGATTCAAGAGCATGTGCTGTGTCATGAAGGCGATGTGCTGCAGTTTATGCGTGATTACCAGTTCTCCAGCCCCAGCGCAGCCGCCTGCATGATCGCCGGCAACGCCCGCAGTGGTCTGGATGCTTGGGTCGACCGTTGGGGCAAGAGCCTTAAGGTTAGAGGCTACGGCAAGAAACGCTAAAAAAAGAGCGCCATTGAGGCGCTCTTTTTGGCTATTTTGTTCCGTCCTGAACAAGGTGTGTAGTTAAGAGAGCATACTCAGCGCCGGCACCGATTCGAGCGATAGCGCTTCAGCAACTTCTTCACAGGTCAGCTTACCGTGCATCACGTTCAGGCCATTGCGCAGGTGTTCATCGTCTAGCAGCGCTTGGCGGTAGCCCTTGTTGGCCAGAGTGATGATATACGGCAGGGTAGCGTTGTTGAGTGCCATGGTGGAGGTGCGCGCCACACCGCCGGGCATATTCGCCACACAGTAGTGCACCACATCATCGACGATGTAGATTGGATCTTGGTGGGTGGTGGCCTTAGAGGTTTCCGCACAGCCGCCTTGGTCGATGGCGACATCGACAATCGCCGAGCCGGCCTTCATCTTACTCACCAGCTCACGGGTGATCAGCTTAGGCGCAGCAGCCCCTGGCAGCAGCACCCCGCCGATCACCAGATCTGCCTCGGTCACATGCTGCTCGATACTGGCAGCGGTCGAGTAGACGGTCTTCAACTGGCCGCGATACTGGGCGTCGAGTTGCTTCAACACATCAAGGTTGCGATCCAGAATGGTCACATCAGCACCCATACCGACCGCCATCTGCGCGGCATTACGGCCAACTACGCCGCCGCCAATGATGACTACCTTGGCTGGCTCTACTCCGGGAACGCCGCCGAGTAGCACACCGCGGCCACTGTGGGATTTCTCCAAGGCCATTGCGCCGGCTTGAATTGACATGCGCCCGGCCACTTCCGACATGGGGGCCAACAGCGGAAGGCCACCTTGTGGGCTGGTGACAGTTTCGTAGGCGATGCAGACGGCACCGGAATTGATTAGGTCTTCGGTTTGCGCTGGATCGGGCGCCAAGTGTAGATAGGTGAATAGCAGCTGGTCTTCGCGCAACATGGCGCGCTCTACTGCTTGTGGTTCCTTGACCTTGACGATCATCTCCGCTTCAGCAAACACCTGTTTGGCATCGGCCGCGATACGTGCACCAGCATCGATATAGTCTTGATCACTGAAGCCAATCCCCAGACCTGCATTGGTCTCTACCACTATCTGATGACCGTGCTTGCTCAGCTCGTTCACACTCGCCGGTGTCATCCCTACCCGGTACTCGTGATTTTTTATCTCTTTAGGAACACCAATCAGCATAGTCATTACCTCCTGTTAATGGGCTGCTTGCCAACGAAAATGTTGAGTTCAAGCTTTAACCATAGGGTAACGTGTGGCGAATGCAAATTCTGAGTAGCAGATAACACTGTGTTGTTTTTGTCTTGTCAGAGCGATATGTTGTGACTTACCACGAATACAAAAGGAAGTGACGAGCAAAGCCATGAATGCGCAGCAAAATTTTCTACAAGCAGTCTTAGACGATATCGATCTATTCAACCAGCAAGATCCAAATATTCAGTTAGATGAACAGGGTGATTCCCTGCCCAAAGAGCTTTTATATGGCCAGCGTATGAGCGCCATGCTGGAGCAGTTTGGCGGTGATGAGTTAGCGCTGCAGATCGCTGCGCGCGCCCAGCACATTGGTCGTTGGTTAAGCCCACGCAGTGATTACCCTGAGGGCAAGAAAGGCTACCTGCAATGGCGTAAGGATCTCGGCAGCAAGCACGCTCAGTTGTGCTGCGAGATCCTCGACAAGCATGGTGCGGACGGTGAGTTACAACAACAGGTGACTAAGCTACTCACTAAGCAAGGGATCAAACGCGACCCGTTGGTTCAGGCGCTGGAAGACGTGATCTGTTTGGTGTTCTTGCGCTACTACTTCGAAGAGTTTGCCGCTAAGCATGACGACGACAAAGTAGTCGATATTGTGCGCAAGACTTGGGCGAAGATGTCGGAGCGCGGTCAGCAGCATGCCTTGACCTTACCGCTTAGTGAATCATCACTGGCACTGGTGCAGAAGGCGTTGAATATTTCGTAAATCCGCTCTCAAAAAACATAAGCTCATGCTATAGTTCGCGCCGTCAATTTTTAATCAGCGTGTCGAACAAGGCGAATTTATGAAAAGAGATCTGGCGTTTCGTTTTTCTCGAGTGACCGAAGCGGCGGCTTTGGCAGGTTACAAGTGGCTGGGCCGTGGTGATAAAAACCTGGCGGACGAGGCTGCGGTTGAAGCGATGCGGATCATGCTGAACGAGATGGATATCGACGGCGAGATTGTGATTGGTGAAGGTGAGATCGACCAAGCACCAATGCTGTACATCGGTGAGCAGGTAGGTATTGGCGGTGAGCCGGTCGACATCGCCGTTGACCCGATTGAAGGCACGCGTATGACCGCGATGGGCCAGAACAATGCCATTGCGGTACTAGCGGTTGCAGAAAAAGGCGCCTTCCTGCGCGCCCCTGATATGTACATGGAAAAGTTGGTGGTTGGCCCGGCAGCTAAAGGCGCCATCGACCTAAACCTGACTATCGAAGAGAACCTGCAGCGCGTGTCGGAAGCGCTTAACAAGCCACTCAATGAGCTGACCGTGATCACCTTGGCCAAGCCGCGCCACGACGATGTGATCTCTCACATGCAGCAAATGGGTGTGCGCGTATTCGCTATTCCAGATGGTGATGTAGCGGCATCTGTACTGACCTGTATGCCATTTAGCGAAGTCGACATGATGTACTGCGTGGGTGGTGCGCCGGAGGGTGTGGTATCAGCAGCCGTTATTCGTGCGCTAGGCGGTGAGATGCAGGGGCGTCTGTTGCCTCGCGAACAGGTGAAGGGCGATACCGAAGACAACCGCATCATCGGTGCTTATGAGGTGAAGCGCTGCAACGAGCAGGGCATTGAAGTGAACCAAGTGCTGAGCATGGATGAGATGGCGAAGAACGATAACGTTATCTTCTCCGCCACCGGTATCACTAAGGGTGACCTGCTGGAAGGGGTGCGCCGCGAAGGTAACATCGCGACCACCGAAACCCTGTTGGTACGTGGCCGTACCCGCACCATTCGTAAGATTGAGTCGACCCATTACCTGGATCGTAAGAACCCGGAGCTAAAGGAACTGATCCTTTAGGTTACACGCGAAATAGCTGATGGGCGGCCAGGCCCAGGTGTTGATAAAACCCCTTGGCCGCTTCATCGCTGACCTCAGGAAAGACCACTCCCTCCAGCCCTTGGGCTGCGCTCCACTGTAATAGCTGCTGAAACATGAACAAGCCGACACCACGACGGCGGGTAGCATCGCGCACCGCGAACTGCTCGACAGTGAGCTGTTGTTGGTTGACAGCGGCAACTGCATAGCCGACATGACGCTCGTTAAATGTTGCAGTAAACAGTTGCTGGGACTCGATAAGCGCCGATAACCGATCGCGCTTGAGTGAGTGTTCTATTTTGCTAAGGTCGCTCAGCAGTTGGTCGCTGAGCTGAGTTTGCTGTTGGAATGACAGACGCATGGCAGGCCTAAGATACTTTGGCTAGCGGCTCGGTCCCCAGCTGACTAAAATCGATTTTATGCCACTCACTCAGATACTGGCGCAGTTCATCGCAGCTCTCTTGGATGCTCGATTTTAAATCGGCATTAAGATAACTCTGATCTTTGCTAATAAGCGAGTCGATGGTATAAGCCAGGTCGTAAACCAGAGGCGCTAGGTCATACATGTTATTGGGAGTGATTTTCCGCTTGTGAGCGGGTTGCTGCTGACGACGTTGCCAGGTGCGGTAACTGATCAGGAATAGCTGGATCAGGCGTTTCGACTCATTGCAGTTAAGGCAGCTTTGGTCGAGCCACCACGGAGCCTGGCGCTTAAAAAAGCGAATACAATCTGTCACAACCGTGTTGACAAAGGTGTCATCAACAAAGCTGGGAATAGCTTGTATTTTCATTCAGTTACAGTAAAGCCATACGCGTCGAACATAATCATCCAGACTACACAGAAACGATGACAAAACCAACCTCAAAACACGCAGAATTTAGCTGCCGATTGGGCTGCGGAGCCTGCTGTATCGCGCCTTCTATCAGCTCGGCCATTCCCGGCATGCCCAACGGCAAACCCTCCGGCACTCGCTGTATTCAGCTCGACGACAACAACCTATGTAAGCTGTTTGGTAAGCCAGAACGGCCCAAGGTGTGTCTGCAGTTTAAGGCCTGTCCATCGGTGTGCGGTGACAACCAGGCCGAGGCGCTGGAGAATATCTACTATCTGGAGCGTTTGACTTAGCGGCGCGCCAGCCACTGGTTCGGGTTGAGGGTGTTGCCGTGATGGCGTAGCTGGAAGAATAGCGAGTTTGTGGGTTGGCCACCGGTGTTACCGGCATGAGCGATGGTATCGCCGGGTTTTACCCGCTCGCCCACCTCACGGGTCAGGCTTTGGTTATAGCCATATAGGCTTAAGTACTCATCGCCGTGGTCCAGTACGATTACCAGCCCATAGCCGCGTAGCCAGTCGGCAAATACCACGTTCCCTTCAGCCACCGCTTTTACCGCAGTGCCGGGGTGTGAGTCGATCACCATGCCCTGCCAGCGAGTTTGGCCGCGGTTGGGTGAATTATAACTATGCAGTACTCGGCCGGTCAGTGGCCAGGGCAGCTTTCCTTTCGACTTCGCCAAGCCATCAAGTGGTGCGGTGCTGCGCTCCAGCTCCCGTTGCTGGGCTTCGATCTCTTGGGTGATGATGTTCTTTAGGTGCTGTTGGGCTATTTGCAGTTGCTCGATCTGCGCCTCTTCGCCTGAGAGTGCCTCACGTAGCTTTGCCAAGCGCTGTTTGCGTTGTTCTTGCTGTTTGGCCAGTTGCTGTTGCTGCTGCTTTTGCTGCTGTTGCTGGCTCACTAGCTCTTCGCGGTTGCGCTCCAGCTCATCGCTGAGCTCGGCCAGTTGTAGCTGACTTTCACGCAGTGCCTCCATTGCCTCGGCGCGTGCTTTCGACAGGTAGTGGTAGTAGCTGAGCATGCGTTCCAAATCGCTACCTTGCTGCTGGTTGAGCAGCATCTTTAGGTAGTCGCTGTGGCCCTGTTGATAGGCGCCTTGGATCTGCTCGGCTAGGCGCTGTTGCTGCTCACGTAATTGAGTCTGCAGCTGTTGCTGTTGTTGCTCAAGCTCGCTTTGGCGCTGCCCGAGTTGTGACAGTAGGTTGTTGGTTTGGCGCAGTTGGCTGCTGCTGTTGGCAATCGCCACTTCCTGCTTTTTGAGATCTTGCTGAAGCTGCTCGATGTTTTGCTTTTGGCTGGCCGCTTGGGATTGGCGCTGGGCCAGTTGGGCCTCGACTTCGTCGAGCTGCTGTTGGTTGTCGGCTGCGCTAGGGGCGCTGAGCAATAGCAAAACGCCAGCAAAAATGCTGGCGTTCAGACTAAAGCTGCGACGCGTTGCGGCGCAGCGTATGGACGTCAATAACGGCGCGATCATGCGGCCATTATTTCAGATCCATCAAAGGCTTGCCAGTCATCTCAGCAGGGATTTCCATACCCATCAGAGTCAACATGGTAGGCGCGATATCGCTCAGGCGACCGCCTTCTACTGGAGTCGCTTCGCGGCCGTAGTAGATAAATGGTACTGGCAGGTTGGTGTGCGCGGTGTGAATACCACCGGTGGCAGGATCAACCATTTGCTCAGCGTTACCGTGGTCGGCAGTAATCAGACACTCACCGCCCACTTTATCTAGTGCTTCGATAACGCGACCGATGCTGTGGTCTACCGCTTCACAAGCCTTAACCGCTGCGTCGTATACGCCGGTGTGGCCAACCATGTCGCCGTTCGGGTAGTTACAGATGATCACGTCGAACTTGCCGCTTTCAATTGCTGCAACCATCTTGTCGGTCAGCTCTTCAGAGCTCATCTCTGGCTGTAGGTCGTAGGTGGCAACCTTCGGAGAGGCGATCAGCTCGCGTTCTTCACCTTTGAAGGCGTCTTCTTTACCGCCGTTGAAGAAGAAGGTCACGTGAGCGTATTTCTCGGTTTCAGAGATACGCAGCTGAGTTTTGCCTTCTTTCTCTAGCCACTCACCCAGAGTGTTAACCAGATCTGCAGGTGGGAACGCGCTAACAGCGTCGATGTCGGCCGCGTACTGGGTCAGCATAATGAAGTTGCACTTTGGCTCTTGAGCACGGGCAAAGCCAGTGAAGTCACTGTCTACGAAGCTGCGGGTGATCTCACGGGCACGGTCGGCACGGAAGTTCATGAACAGTACCGCGTCGCCGTCTTGGATAGCAGCGGCTTCGTCACCGATTACCGAGGCTTTCACGAACTCATCGTTCTCGTCGCGCGCGTAAGCAGCGTTCAGAGCGTCGGTGGCAGTGGCGTAGTTATCGTAGGCAGACTTGCCTTCGGTTAGCAGCTCGTAAGCTTCTTGAACACGTTCCCAACGGTTGTCACGGTCCATCGCGTAGTAACGACCAACCATAGAAGCGATACGGCCTTTGCCCAGCTCGGTGAATTTAGCATCGAACTTGTCGATGGTGCCTTGAGCGCTACGTGGTGGGGTATCGCGACCGTCCAGGAAGCCGTGTACGTAGATCTTGTCAGCGCCTTGCTTAGCGGCCAGGTCAACGGCTGCCAGCATGTGGTCTTCGTGGCTGTGTACGCCGCCTGGAGAGAACAGACCCATAATGTGTACAGCTTTGCCAGCTGCTACGGCTTTATCTACCGCGCCAACCAGTGCTTCGTTGGTGAAGAAGTCGCCGTCTTCAATTGACTTGGCAATGCGGGTCAGGTCTTGGTACACGATGCGGCCAGCGCCGATGTTTACGTGACCAACTTCTGAGTTACCCATTTGACCGTCTGGCAGGCCCACATCAAGACCAGAGCCTGAGATCAGGGTGCTTGCTGCTTCGTCCCATAGTTTGTCTAGTACAGGGGTGTTGGCATTAGCTACCGCGTTGTTGGCTGAGTCTTGACGATGACCCCAGCCATCCATGATGACTAGTGCCAAAGGTTTTTTGCTTACAGACATTGTGAGTCCTCGTTCTTAAGGCTTGAGTTTCCGGTTTAATAGACGAAATTTTACTACATTATTTGTCGGAGTCACCTGATTGAACGCAAACCAGCAAAAATAATAATCGGCTTAGTGCTATGAATAATGTCCGCTTGGCCGCAAATCCCGCGGCGCTGGCTGCTGTTATTCTGTTCCCCCAAGTGTATACTCACGCGGCATCAGAGAAATAAATGTTCATTAGGGACTCATAGAATTATGCAACAAGTTATCGAGTTTGCTGCGAACCACCCAATCATGTCATTGGGCTGGGTTGGTCTGTTTGGCGCTGTGGTTTACAGCTTTATCCAACCTATGCTGTCGAAGGTCAAAACCATTGGCCACCACGAAGCCACTATGCTGATCAACAAACAAGACGCAGTGGTCGTTGACGTTCGCACCAAAGATGAAATGAAAACTGGCAAAATTGCTGGTTCAGTTCACATTCCTCAGAAACAAATTCAGGCAAGTGACTTTAAAAACATTGAAAAGTACAAAGCCAGCCCCATTATTGTTGTCTGTGAAACAGGGATGCGCTCCGGCGCGGCAGGTGCTGCTCTAGCCAAAGCGGGCTTTGAGCAGGTATACAGCTTGCGCGGCGGTATGGCGGATTGGAGATCATCCAACCTTCCTGTAACAAAAACTAAGTAATCTTTGTGCCGCCGCCCAATATGCAGTGGCGGCGACCGTAAATTTATAAATTAAAGGGTTTTCCTATGGCTGAAGCAGCAGCAGGCGCACAACAGGTTGAATTCGCCATTCAGCGTATCTACACCAAAGACATCTCTTTCGAGACTCCAAACACTCCAGCAGTATTCCAAACCGAGTGGAAGCCTGAAGTTAAGGTTGATCTGGACACCAAAAACACTCAGCTGGCTGAGAATGTGTATGAAGTGGTTTTGACCCTGACTGTTACGGCTAAACTGGGCGAGCAGACTGCTTTCCTATGTGAAGTTCACCAAGCGGGTATCTTCACTCTGGGCAACATGCCTGAGCCACAACTGGCCCACGCGCTGCACTCTTACTGCCCGAACATCCTGTTCCCTTACGCTCGTGAAGCGGTTTCTGGTCTGGTTAACCGTGGTTCTTTCCCACAAATCAACCTGGCTCCAGTAAACTTCGACGCACTGTTCGCTAACTACGTACAGCAGAAGCAAGCTGAAGCAAAAGCCGCTGAAGAGAAGGCTGACGCTTAATGACTAAGGCGCGGATGACCGTGCTGGGTGCCGGCTCTTACGGCACCGCGCTGGCCATTGCAATTGCCCGCAATGGCCACCCCACAGTGATGTGGGGCCATGAGCAGCCGCATGTTGACGCGCTGGCTCGCGACCGGGAGAACGTTGAGTTTCTACCCGGAGCACCCTTTCCAGAAAGTCTTGAAATGGAAGGCGACCTTGAAAAAGCGATTGCCGCCAGTCACGACATTCTGGTGGTGGTGCCGAGCTTCGCCTTCGCCGCTGTGCTCAAGCAGATCAAGCCGCTGCTAACGCCTCAACATCGGGTTGCTTGGGCCACTAAAGGCCTGGAAGCCGATACCGGACGTTTGCTCTCGCAAGTGGCCGAAGAGGTGTTAGACCCGCAAACCTCGATTGCGGTTATCTCTGGTCCAACCTTCGCCAAAGAGCTCGCGGTGGGGCTACCTACTGCCATTTCAGTGTCTTCATCAGACGATGATTTTGCCCGCTTTTTAGCTCAGACCATGCACTGTGAACGTAGCTTCCGCATCTATACCAACAACGACATCATCGGTGTTCAGTTGGGTGGCGCGGTGAAGAACGTGATCGCCATTGGTGCTGGCTTGGCTGATGGCTTGGGCTTTGGTGCCAATGCGCGTACTGCGTTGATTACCCGTGGCTTGCGTGAGATGGAGCGACTGGGTCAGGCCTTGGGCGCTGATCAAGCCACCTTCCGTGGCATGGCTGGCTTGGGCGATCTGGTACTGACTTGTACTGACAACCAGAGCCGTAACCGTCGCTTTGGCTTGGCCTTAGGTCAAGGCAGCAGCGTGGAACAAGCGGAGCAGTCGATCGGTCAGGTAGTCGAAGGCTATCGCAACACCAAAGAGGTGCAGGCCTTGGCCAAGCGCTGTGGTGTGGAGATGCCGATTGTCGAGCAGATCTTCCAAGTGCTTTATCAGGACAAACCGGCCAAACTGGCCGCGATGGACCTGCTGGCTCGCGAGCAACGCGACGAATAGCGCCTAAGCAAGTAACAGATACTAAAAAGCCACTCTATAAGAGTGGCTTTTTTATTATCAGTATTAAACCACCTCCTATGGAGGTGGTGATCGTTCTTGTGGGCTTTGCCCGAAGAGCGCTCATGTTAGAAGGTTCAACCTGTTTGTAACCAGCAAATAGGAGAGCAACTAACATGAGCAGATATGAATCCGCTTCACACGTATTCTATCGTTGTCAGTATCACATCGTCTGGACGCCAAAGTACAGATTCAAGCTCCTGAAGGGGAGCTTAGGCAAAGAGCTGCATAGAGGGATCTACATCTACAGCTCAATGAAGAAATGCAAAATCGTTGAGCTAAATGTTCAAATTGACCATGTCCATTTGATTGTCAGGATGCCCCCGAGCCTGAGT
>NZ_AUBY01000015.1 GCF_000429485.1 Aliagarivorans marinus DSM 23064
AGCGTCCAAAGTGACCACGTACACTTGATTGTAAAGGTTCCGCCAAAGCTGAGTGTTTCCAAGCTGATGGGGGCGCTAAAAGGGAAGATAGCTCTGAAGCTATTCAACAAGTTTCCGTACTTGAGGAAGAACAAGCTTTGGGGCAACCACTTTTGGCAGCGAGGGTATTTCGTAGATACTGTGGGTATTAACGAAGAAATCATACGCCGATATGTAAGACATCAAGAGAAAGTTGAGCGTCAAGAGCAAGGTGAGTTGGCGCTGCACTAGACAAAGGCCCCCTTCGAGGGGGCTCATTCAAAGCCACCTTCTTTAGAAGGTGGATATTTACTACGCGTTTGAGCTTAGCTTAGCGCCACGCTTTGAATGCGTTGATCAAGCCGTTAGTTGAGCTGTCGTGGCTTGCGATAGCTTCATCGCCAGCCAGCTCAGGCAAGATCTGGTTAGCCAGCTGTTTACCCAGCTCAACACCCCACTGGTCGAAGCTGAAGATGTTCCAGATGATGCCTTGAACGAAGATCTTGTGCTCGTACATGGCAACCATCGCACCCAGGCTGAATGGGGTCACTTTCTTGACCAGCATCGAGTTGGTTGGCTTGTTGCCGTCGAAGATCTTGAACGGAACCAGCTTGGCCACCTCTTCCAGGCTCTTACCGGCTTTGACGAACTCAGCTTCCACAGTGGCGCGGTCTTTACCAAAGGCCAGTGCTTCGGTTTGTGCGAAGAAGTTCGACATCAGCTTCTGGTGGTGATCAGACAGCGGGTTGTGGCTGATAGCAGGTGCAATGAAGTCACATGGGATCAGCTTGGTGCCTTGGTGAATCAGCTGGTAGAAGGCGTGCTGGCCGTTGGTGCCAGGCTCACCCCAGATGATTGGGCCGGTTTGGTAGTCAACCGGGTTGCCGTTACGGTCTACGCACTTACCGTTCGACTCCATGTCACCTTGCTGGAAGTAGGCAGCAAAGCGGTGCATGTACTGGTCGTAAGGTAGGATCGCAACGCTCTCTGCGCCGTAGAAGTTGTTGTACCAGATGCCCAGCAGGCCCAGGATAACCGGCAGGTTTTGCTCGAAGTCGGCGTCAGCAAAGTGCTTGTCCATGGCATGGGCGCCATCGAGCAGCTCGATGAAGTTGTCGTAACCAACGGTTAGAGCAATCGACAGGCCAATGGCTGACCAAGACGAGTAACGGCCGCCAACCCAGTCCCAGAACTCGAACATGTTGTCGGTGTCGATGCCGAATTCAGCCACTGCGGTTGCATTAGTTGATAGCGCCGCAAAGTGCTTAGCAACGTGGGCTTGATCGCCTGCAGAAGCCAGGAACCAATCACGCGCGCTGTGGGCGTTGGTCATGGTTTCTTGGGTGGTGAAGGTTTTCGATGCAATCAGGAACAGGGTGGTTTCTGGGTCGACTTTCTTCAGGGTCTCTGCGATGTGGGTGCCATCAACGTTGGATACGAAGAAGGTCTCGATGTGCTCAAGTTTGTAGGCGCCCAAGGCTTCGGTAATCATTACTGGGCCCAGATCAGAGCCACCGATACCGATGTTTACAATGCTTTCAATCGCTTTACCGGTGTAGCCTTTCCACTCGCCAGAGTGAATCTTCTGACAGAAGCCTTTCATCTTCTCCAGTACTGCGTTTACGCCCGGCATGACATCTTCGCCAGCCACCATCACTGGGGTGTTTGCGCGGTTACGCAGTGCAGTGTGCAGTACCGCACGGCCTTCGGTTTGGTTGATGGCTTCGCCAGAGAACATTGCCTTGATGGCTTGGTCCAGCTTGGTTTCCTTGGCCAGGTCTACCAGCTTCTGCATAGTTTCTTCGGTGATCAGGTTCTTCGAGTAGTCCAGCAGCAACTGGCCTTCGAAGTTCACCGAGAATTTGTCAAAGCGCTGCGCATCGGCTTTGAACAAATCAGCAAGTTGCATCTCTTTGTTGGCGTCAAAATGCGCCTGAAGGGCTTTCCAAGCCTCGGTTTGAGTTGGATTGATATTTTCCAGCATGGTGGCTTCCTAATTATGTTGACCGAATATCGGCGCAGCCCGCGCCAATGGAGAAGAATTGTCCTTATGAACGGCACAAAGCGCAAGGGTATTAGATCAATGTTTATTGCGGGTTAAATCGACAGTGCGTCTTGAAACTTGGTGAAAACTCATAGAAACACCAGCTTAAACTGCTATCCATCTGAAAATACGATGGTTTTGTGAAGAAAACCGTCCTCTCCGTGAGCCCTTGCATTGTTGTCGCTCAGCCTTGGTTATACAATTTGTTGCGCAAATGATGATCAATATCCACAAGGAACAGAGTACTTGCCAGCCACCAGCGCCCCGATTCGACAGGCCCACAACCAGTTCTTGCGCTTAGGTGGCAGTATTACTGCTTTGGTGCAAGCTGGGTTTGCCTGCCTATGGTGGTGGCTACTTACCCCAAGTATCGATGCCTTACTGCCCTCGGTTTGGCTGATAGCCTGCCTGGTCCTGTGTATTGCCACCTCACTGCATGTTCGCCGCCATCTTGAGCACCACTCTATTACCTATCTGGTTCAGCAGCGTTGGTACTTTGTACTGTCTAGCTGCAGCGGGCTGCTGTGGGGCCTAGGCATTTTGTTGTTCGCTCCGGCGCTGGAGAATGAGTGGAAGCTAGTGATTGTGTTGTTAGTGGGGCTGATGATGGGCCTATTAGCGATCCCCAACCTGCTGAGTATTCGCAGTTTCTCCGGTACCGTGCTGCCCTCATTAATTGCCTTGGCGGTGATGGCGGCCTCTGCCAGTCCTGCGGTGATACTGGCGGTAGTACTGGTGTGGTTGGTGTTCGGTATGTTGATATTGCTGCTTAAGCGCGCCAAGTTTTGGTTGGGCAGCAGCTTGGATCAGCACCATCGCGACCGGGAGTTGCTGAGCGAGCTGACTTCTGATCATCAGGCGATGCGTGAGCGCAGTGAACTGGACTCGCTGACACAGGTGTATAACCGCGCCAAGTTTGAGCAGATGCTTGAGCATTACTGGCGCTTAGCCAGCCGCGCCTCGACCAGCATGAGCGTGCTGATGATCGATGTGGATTTCTTCAAGCCCTATAACGATAACTATGGCCATGTGGCGGGTGATCAATGCCTGCGTTTGGTGGCGGATACCTTACGGGCGGCACTGCAGCGGGAAGATGACTTGCTGGCGCGTTATGGCGGCGAGGAGTTTGTGATGATCCTACCGACCACCTCGAGCAAAGGGGCGATCCAGGTCAGTGAGCGAATAAAGCAGCACATGGCCACGGCAAGTTTGCGACATGAATACTCTGCGGTGGCAAGTCATGTTACTGTTAGCATCGGAATCTGTTGTTTAACACCCAGTTATCATAACAGTAGCATTGAGATACTAGAAAAAGCCGACCAAGCCCTCTATCAAGCCAAGCTGAGAGGACGAAATCAGGCTGTGATCGCCGCACGTGGAGAGCCTTTATGAGCATGCAGTTGCATCGAGTAGAAGAACTGATCGAACTATTAACCCCAATCTGGAAACGCCAACCGGAACTCAACTTGGTTGAGATGTTGGCGCTGGTAGCCGAGCGTGCCGGCTTCGAGCAGCCCTTGAGCGAGCTAAGCGACGACATTTTGATTTATCAATTGAAGATGTGGGATGCCGACAAGAGCGAGATGATCCCCGGTATCGCCAAAGATTGTGAAGATGACTTTAAAGCGGCGCTATTAAAGGCGCGCGGCATCAAGCAGTAACCCCCTGAAATAACTAAAAGTAACAACATAATAAAGGCGGGCTTAGCCCCGCCGTCGACTCCCCAAGGAAGGGAGCCCCGTTAATCGGGAGCAACGTGGAGAAGGAGTGAGCCATGAGTGAGCGGATCCCCGTAAAGCAGGTCGAACCCAAAAAACGCAAGCCCCAGGGCGACCGCTATAACCCCAAAGACAAGATCTATGTGCGTGCCCAGCTAGGGCGTTTTCAGCTGTTGCGTAAGTACATGGGCTGGCTGTTTATCGTGGCATTTTTGTTGGTGCCGTTTATCCCTTGGGGTGAGCGGCAGGCGATCTTGTTAGACATTGGTGCCCGCCAATACCACTTCTTTGGCTTGACCTTGTGGCCGCAAGACCTGCTGCTGCTAGCCTGGTTCTTTATTGTGGCGGCCTTCGCCCTGTTCTTTATAACCACCTTTTTGGGGCGGGTGTGGTGTGGCTACCTGTGTCCGCAAACAGTGTGGACCTTCATCTTCATCTGGTTCGAAGAGAAGATCGAAGGTTCGGCCAACAAACGCCGTAAGCTTGACCAGATGCCGATGGATGGCAGCAAGTTCTTCAAGAAGTTTCTTAAGCACTTCGCCTGGCTGGCGGTCTCGCTATTCACCGCACTGGCCTTTGCCGCCTACTTTGTTCCGGTGAAGCAGCTGTGGGTAGAGTTCTTTACTTTCCAATCCAGCGCTGCCGTGACCTTCTCGGTGCTATTCTTCACCTTGGCGACCTATGCCAACGCTGGCTGGATGCGCACCATTGTGTGTACCCATATGTGCCCTTATGCGCGCTTCCAGAGCGCCATGTTCGATAAAGACACCTACATTGTTGGTTACGACGAGCAGCGCGGCGAGCAGCGTGGCCCGCGTAAACGCAAGGCCGATCCTAAAGCGCTTGGCTTGGGCGATTGCGTAGATTGCGACCTGTGTGTTCAGGTTTGTCCGGCGGGGATCGATATCCGCGATGGCCTGCAGTACGAGTGTATTAACTGCGGTGCCTGTATCGATGCCTGTGATGTGACCATGGAGCGGATGAACTATCCGAAGGGCCTGATCCGCTATACCACCGAGCATAATCTGGCGGGCCAGCAAACCTCGGTGGTGCGGCCTAAGCTGATTGGCTATGGTTTGGTGCTGTCGGTGATCGTCGTCGCCTTTGTCATCACCTTGCTGAACGTGAAGCCGATGCAGCTGGACATTATTCGTGATCGCCAAGCCCTGTTTGTCACCAATAACGAGGGCTGGGTGGAGAACTCCTATACCTTGAAGATCATCAACAAATCCAGCGAGCCCCAGCAGTTTGAGCTAAGCCTACTTGGCTTGGAAGACTATCAGTGGATCGGCCCGCAGGCCCTGCAGATCCCGGCCAACACGGTTTGGACTCAACCGATCACCATCGCTGTTGACCCCTACGAGCTGGAGAGCCCTAATCTTGAGGTGCAGTTTGTGCTGAGTAGTCGCGGTCATCGTCTGGAGCATAGCAGCCGCTTTATCAGTGGTGGCTAACAGCATTAATGCTGCCTGTGGAGACCGCAGGCAGCTACTATTCTCGTTTGCTTGAGTCCATCCACTCGCTCTGGCGCACAGTTTAAATTCAAACACCTGTTCAATTTTTCAAACTGGTCTAACCTTATCGTTCTAAATCTACATGGAGGTAGAGCGTGAGCACGGCGTTACTAACACTGACTTGTTTAATCATCTTGCCCTATTTGCTGGCTGCCTACGGCGGCGTACTGAAGATGCGCCAGCATGGCAAGATCGACAATCGCGACCCGCGCCAACAGGCGGAGCGCCTCGATAATTACGGCAAACGGGTCTACGCGGCGCAGCATAATGCCTGGGAGGCTCTTGCTGTGTTCTCCGCCACCTTGCTTATCGCCTATATTCAACAAGTGCCAGATACCTTGCTTAGTGTTGCCTCCTTGGTGTACCTGCTTACCCGGGTTGCTCATCCCTTGTTGTATCTAAAGGGCTTAGCAACCCTGCGTTCACTGGATGTGGTGCTCGGTTGGCTAAGTTGCCTGATTGTGATCGTTGCAGCTCTTTAGAGTAATTACTCTAGACTGGTAGGAACAGTTTGATTACCCAAGACTGGTACACTCCCCCAATATTTTATCCGGTGAATAAGAATGAGCGCCTTTTTATTTTCTGATTTAACCCCTGAACGGATCCTTGATGCCTTGGAATCTATCGGCGTGTATCCGGCCAGTGGTTTGTTGGCGCTTAACTCCTATGAAAACCGGGTCTATCAGTTTGCCGCCGAAGATGGCCAGCGTTACGTGGCCAAGTTTTATCGCCCCGAGCGTTGGAGCGAGCAGCAGATCCGCGAGGAGCATGCCTTCTCTATTCAGCTCAATGAAGCGGATATTCCAGTGGTGGCCCCCATCCAGCGCGATGGCGAGAGCCTGTTTAACTTCCAAGGCCTGTGGTTTTGCTTGTTTCCCAGTGTTGGCGGTCGCACCTATGAGGTGGATAACCTCGATCAACTAGAGCGGGTTGGCCAGTATTTAGGGCGAATTCACCAGCTAGCGGGCGCGCAAACCTTCACGGCACGCCCAACCATTAGCTGTAGCGAGATGCTCGACGGGCCTTTGGCGCTACTGCGCCAGTTTGTGCCAGACAACCTACAAGACGCCTTCTTTACCATCGCCGATCTCGTGGCCAATGAAGCGCGCGAGCGTTATCAGCCCGAGCAAGTTATCCGCCTGCATGGCGACTGTCACCCTTCCAACATCTTGTGGCGCGATGGCCCGATGTTGGTGGACTTGGACGATGCCCGTAATGGCCCTGCGGTTCAGGACCTATGGATGCTACTGGCCGGCGATGAAAACGAGCAGCGCCTGCAGCTAGAGGTATTGCTGGAGTCCTACGAAGAGTTCGCCAGCTTTGATACTCGCCAGCTGGCCTTGATTGAGCCGCTACGGGCGATGCGAATGATTCATTACATGGGGTGGTTGGCCAAGCGCTGGCAAGACCCGGCCTTTGGTCGCGCCTTCCCGTGGTTTAACACGCAGCAGTATTGGGAACAGCAGGTGTTGGCGCTGAAAGAGCAGATGGCGGCAATCCAGCAAGGGCCGATTCGATTAACACCGGGGTACTAGGATGGCACAGGAAATCGAGCGCAAGTTTTTAGTAAAGAGCAGTGACTATCGCGCGCAAGCCAGCTCTGATGCACGCATCGTGCAGGGCTACCTGAACAGCGCAGCGGAGCGAGCGGTCCGGGTGCGGATCTACGGTGAGCAGGGCTTCCTGACCATTAAGGGCAAAAGTAATGACAGCGGCACCAGCCGCTATGAGTGGGAACGGGAGATCCCGCTGCAAGACGCCGAAGAGCTACTAGGCTTGTGTGAGCCGGGAGTTATCGATAAGCGCCGCTACCGGGTGGAGATCGATGGCTACTGCTTTGAGGTGGATGAATTCGCCGGCGACAACCAAGGGCTGATTATGGCCGAGGTTGAGCTGAGCGATGAAAACGAGTCCTTTCCCCGCCCTGATTGGCTGGGAGAGGAGGTAACCGGACAGGTTGCCTACTATAACAGTGCCTTAAGTCGGCACCCTTTTAAATCCTGGGCTTAGCCCAAGGCTGGCCAGCGCAGCCAGCGTAAACAACAACGAGGAATAGCATGACTCAGCTACTCACCCCCGTGGACGCTTTGTTGCATTGGACGCAAGAACACCCTGAGCGGGTATATCTCCGTCAGCCGATTGCTGGCGAGTTCCAAGAACGCACCTGGGCAATGGTCGCCGATGAAACGGCACGCATTGCAGCAGGCCTACAAGCGCAGGGGCTGGAGCGTGGCGACAAGGTCGCTATTCTGGCCAAGAACTCTGCCGAGTGGTTCATCATCGACCTGGCGATTACCATGGCCGGTTGTGTGAGTGTGCCGATCTACTCCACTGCCAATGCCGACACCGTGCGCTACATCCTGGAGCACAGCGAGTCGAAGCTGATCGTGGTCGGTAAGCTGGATAACCCGGATGCGCAGGCGAAAGGTATTCCAGAGGGCATTGCGCGTATGGCGATGCCTTATCCGACTATCGAGTCAGAGCACCAGTGGTCTGATTGGCTCAAGCAATACGAGCCGTTGGCTGAGCCGGCCCAGTGGCAAGAGCAAGACATCATGACCTTGATCTACACCTCGGGCAGTACTGGTGAGCCAAAGGGCGCCGAGGTGAGCTTTGGCGCTTACCGCGCCGGTAGCTTGGGTTGGATGGAGGTATTCCAGCCGACCAAAGAAGATCGCGCGATTTCCTACCTGCCTTTGGCGCACATCACCGAGCGCGTGTTGCTGCAAGGTGTGAGCCTGTACAATGGCGGCGTTGTGGTGAGCTTTGTTGAGTCGCTGGATACCTTTGCCGATAACCTGCAAAGCGTACAGCCGACCATGTTCCTATCGGTCCCGCGCCTGTGGGCTCGTTTCCAGCAAGCGGTATTTGAGAAGCTGCCGCCGAAAAAGCTGCACTTCCTGCTAAAAGTGCCGGTAATTGGCGGCCTGATCCGCAAGAAAATCCGCACCAACCTCGGCCTGCATCATGCCCGCTTACTTGGCTGTGGCAGCGCACCGGTGGCGCCAGCGTTGCTGGAGTGGTACCGCGACAAGCTGGGACTAAACATCGCCCAGGCTTGGGGGATGACCGAAAACATGGCTTATGGCACGGTGAACCTGCCGTACCGCGCGGATAAGTATGACACCATCGGCAAGGCCTCGCCGGGTGTTGAGCTAAAGATCTCCGATGAAGGCGAGCTGCTGATGCGCAGCGAGGCGATGATGACCGGTTATTACAAGCATCCTGAGCTGAATGACGAGTTCTTTAGCGACGGCTGGATGCACACCGGCGATAAAGGCAGCATCGATGCCGACGGTTATGTGAAGATTATTGGTCGGGTGAAAGAGAGCTTTAAAACCACCAAGGGCAAGTATGTCGCCCCGGTGCCGATCGAGCAGAAGCTGGCAGAGAACTCGATGGTTGAGCAGGTATGCGTTTGTGGTCAAGCGCTGACCCAGCCGATCGCCTTGGTGGTGCTGGCTGATGAGCTACATCACCATAGTCAGGAACAAATTGTTAACAGTTTGACCCGCACCGTTAAAGAGGTGAACAGCCAGATCGAGAGCCACGCGCGGATCGCCCATGTGCTGGTAGTCGATCAGCAGTGGAGCATCGAGAACGGCCTGCTAACGCCTACTCTCAAGATCCGCCGCCCACAAATCGAAAAGCACTACGATGCGCTGATCCATCAGCAGCATAGCCAGTTGGTCGACTTTGAGCGAGACGACAACTGGGGACGTTAAGCAATTGTAAATTAGCGTAAATACCCCCAAGCTGCGAGTGGTGTCATTGACGCCATCCGGCTGGGGATTTAAGCTCATGGCTTGCGATTAACCGAATCTAGGGAATTTCAATGAAACGCATCATTATTGCTGTACTGGCAATGCTTACTCTTCCCAGCGCCATGGCTAACTTCAAAGAAGGCACTCACTTTGAGGTGGTGCGCCAAACGGCGACGGCCAAGCCTGAAGTCATCGAGTTTTTCTCCTACTACTGCCCCCACTGTTTCCGCTTTGAGCCGGTGGCTGAAGAGATCAAAGCCAGCCTGCCTGAGGGCGTAAGCTTCAAGAAGAACCATGTGAGCTTCCTGGGTGGCCCAATGGGCGAAGAGATGGCCCGTGCCTACGCGACCGCAGAAGTACTGAAGACCGAAAAGACCTTCTCTGCGGCCATGTTTGATGCAATCCATCGCCAAGGCCAGCGTTTCAGCGGCCGTGATGATATCCGTAAGATCTTCGTTGCCAGTGGTGTAGACGGCGCAGATGTTGACGCCGCCTCTGAGAGCTTTGTGGTTAACGGCATGCTCGCGCAGATGGACAAAAACACCATGACTTACCAAATTCGCGGCGTACCTGCGGTAGTCGTAAACGGTAAGTACCAGGTGAACACCGGGTCGGTGAAAAGCGTTGAAGAGCTGGTGGAGTTGGTGAACTTCCTGGTTGCTAAAAACGACTAATCCTTTTGCACAAGATCCTGATTAGCCGCTGCCTGTTAGGCGAAGCGGTGCGCTACGATGGCCAGGCTAAACGCCTGGCCTCTGAGTATCTGAGCCTGTGGCAACAACAAGGTCGTTTGGTGCCGGTTTGCCCTGAGGTGCTGGGCGGCCTACCCACTCCGCGCCCACCTGCCGAACGGGTCGCCGATAAGGTACTTACCGCTGAGGGGGAGGATGTGACTGCGTCTTTCCAGCGCGGTGCGCAACTTGCCGCTGAGTTAGCTGAGCAACAACAATGTCGCTTTGCCCTGCTCAAAGCCAACAGCCCTTCCTGCGGCAACCTGCAAATCTACGACGGAAGCTTCTCAGGGCGTTTGTGTCCGGGTAACGGGGTGAGCGTCGAGGCTTTGCAAGCCCACGGGCTGCAGGTGTTTAACGAACTTCAGCTGGAAGAGCTGCAGCGAGCGCTATTGCAGGCAGATACCTTTAATACCAATCCACATAAGTAACTGCTCATTCTTACTGGTTAAAATCATTGATGACAGCGTCAGCGTTTTTGCAATTAGCCCACTAGTCACGGCAAACGCTTCCTCGTCCTCAATGATTTTATCTGCGCAATCTCTGATCACTTACTTATCCGGATTGGTATAAGCAATGTTTCAGCCTACAAGCCCATTGATAGTTGGTACTGCTGTTCGTAGCGCTGTAACAGCTTGGCCAAACCGCCACTTTGATAGAACGCATCCAAGCTTTGCTGCAAGGGCTGCAGTAGGGCTTTGTCTGTTTCTGGATGGCAAGCGATGGAGCGTACTGAGCTAAAGAACTCCACCCCGTTTTGCGGCAACGGCAGTTGTTGGCGCAAGTAGGCGGCAGTGAGTACATCGCTGGCCCATACCTGAACCCGCTCGCGTAGCAACAGCTTGGCTCCCTGTTCAGGGGTTTTCGCCACTACCACATCCATATCAAAAGAGCGCAAGTACTCAGCAACCCCGCTACCAAAATGAGCGCTGATTTGCTGGCCTTGCAGCGCACTCAAACCCGGTTGAGTGGCCTGCTCAGTATCGGCATTAAACAGTGCATAACGGCTGATGCTCAGCGGGCTTACCCAAGTAAACTGCGCTTCTCTGCTTTGGCTACGCTCAATCGCAAACACACAATGATTGGGCTTGGTTTGCGCCAGCTTATAGGCACGCCGCAGCGGATGCATCTCGATAGTCAGCTCTACCTCACTGTCGCTTTGCAGATGGTTGATGATATCGATCCAAAGCCCGCCCAGTGAGTAGTCCTGCTGCATCACATAGGGAGGGTTCAGGTAGCCGTGCAGCACTAGCTGCTTGGCAGGGGTGAGTGCGGGCCAAACCAGGCAGCTAGCCAGCAGTGCAGCTCGTATCATTCCCATCGTTTAAGCAGCTCCTTATAGCTAAGGGTGCGCCCTGCCGGGTCTTCGTTATCCAGTTTGGCTTTCGGCGAGCCGGGGTGAGCAAACCAGACGCCCTTCTCTTGCTGTGGGTTTAGCCGCGGTGCGCAGGGAGAGTCGCTGCTGCTGGCAAGCTGCTCCAGTTTGCTATCCATTGCAACGGCGAGCTGCTGCATCACTTGGGTAACTGGCTCATTTTCGTAGCTAGCCAGGCCAACATACTGCCACCATAGCGCCGCCATTTGTGGGTAGTCGGGTACGTTGCTGCCGGTTGGCGTCCACTCTTGATGGGCGCGGCTTTGGTAGAACTCCACTAGGCCACCAAGCTTCGGTGCCATGGCGCTGAACGCCTCGGAGTGGACATCGCTGTAGCGGATTGGGGTTAAAGTTTCGAGGGTTTTGGTCAGTGATACGCTTTTGGAGACCGCAAACTGAGCATACAGCCAGGCGGCCTGCTGCCGTTTAAGCGGTGTTGATTTCAGTAAAGTCCAGGCTCCCACGTCCTGATAGCCCGATTTCATTCCCTCTTGCCAGTACGCGCCAGTGGGCGACGGTGCGACCCGCCATAGAGGCTTGCCGTGCTCATCGGTGATTGGCAGCTCTGGGCGGGTGAGTTCAGCGGTAAAGGCGGTGTACCAGAATATCTGTTGGGCGATATGGCCCTTGGCGATCTCGGCACCGGCTTCGCTGAAGTTCATGTTCTGCGCTTCGGGTGGGGCGTAATCTTTAAGCCAATCTACATACTTTTGAATAGCATAGATGCTGGCCGGTGCATCGATAGCACCACCGCGCGCCACACTGGCGCCTACTGGGCGACAGTCTTCAACTCTGATGCCCCATTCATCAACGGGTACCCCATTGGGCAGGCCTTGATCTCCGGTTCCGGCCATCGACAGCCAGGCATCGGAGATGCGCCAGCCTAGCGAGGGATCGCGCTTGCCGTAGTCCATGTGCCCGTACACCCGTTGGCCATCGATCTCTCTGACATACTCACTAAAGAACTCGGCGATATCTTGATAGGCGGACCAGTTGACCGGTACATCCAATTCGTAGCCATACAGCTCCTTAAACTGCTGTTTTAGCTCGGGGCGGGAGAACCAGTCTTGGCGATACCAATAGAGATTGGCAAACTGCTGGTCGGGCAGCTGATAGAGCTGGCCATCGCTGGCGGTGGTAAAGGGCAGGCCCATAAAATCGTCGAGATCGAGCGTGGGCAGTGTGACCACTTTGCCCTCTCCCTCGGTAAAACGGCTCAAGCTGACCACCTGCTGATTGCGAAAGTGGGTGCCGATTAGGTCACTGTCGTTGATATAGACGTCGTAGATGTTCAAGCCAGTTTGCTGCTGAGCCTGCAGTTTCTTGATGACGTCATCTTCGCTGGTGAGCTCATGGATAACCTGGATTCCGGTCAGCTCGCTGAACAGCGGCGCGAGTACATTGGACTCATACCAGTGGGTGTAGATCCGCTCCGATACCACCCTGATAGTCATACCTTGGTAAGGTTTGGCGGCATCGGCAAACCACGCCCACTCTGCAAGTTGCTGCTCTGGGCTTAGGGTTGATTGGGGAAAATGCTGAAGGAGTGCGGTGTGCTCTGTATTTGCTGCGGCTTGCCAACTACAGCAAACCACGAGCAGCCTCCACAATGTCGATCCCATAGCTTACTCATTGCTCATCCTTGGAAATAAGCGTAGTAAGGGATTGATTGTCTTGCCCTTGGAGGGTGATTAAACGTGATAAGTAGCGATCTTTTTGTCGCCAGCGCTGCTCGAGCCAGCGCTTGAAGTGCTGCTTGTAGTGCTTATCTCCCAAGTAATCGCCGCGAAACGCTTGGGTGACCGGGATACTATCGAGCTTGACCACCACACTGGAGAGCTCGCCGCACAGCAGGGCCAGAAAGGGGCTCTGCGACTCATCGAGCCCGGGGTAACACAGGGTGACATCGATAACTTCTTCAAACTGCTCACCGAGTACCGATAGCGCTTGAGCCATACCCAAGGCCTTAGGTGGGAGCAGGTGCTGGTAGCTGCCTTGTTGCTTATCGTGGCTATAACGGGTGCCTTCAACAAAGTTCACCACGGTGGTGGGCACGCTGCGAAACTTCTCGCAGGCGCGGCGAGTGGCTTCGAGGTCTTTGCCGTGTTTCTCCGGGTGACGCAGCAAGTAGCTGCGAGAGTAGCGGCGCATAAACGGCATATCCAGCGCCCAGCACGCTTGGCCGATAAAGGGAATGTACAGTAGCTGTTGCTTCAGAAAAAACTTTGGCACCGGCGTGCGCTTTGCTAACACCATGCAAAGGATGACGATGTCCGCCCAACTGCGGTGGTTGCTGATGACCAGATACCACTTATCGCGGCTAAGCTGGGTGGTATCGTCAATCTCAAAATGGCTGCCGTTGATCAGCCAAAAGATTGCTTGGTTGACGCTTATCCACTGGCCCATCAAGACGTTAGCAACCCGTGTGACACTTGGGTAGGCTCCTTTGGGCAACAGCAATTTGATAAGTCCACACAGGGTGACGGCACTACCAAACGGGATTGAATTGGCTATCACCAGCGAAGCTGATATAAAGGCGGTCAAAATCTTTAGCAACATCCGTGGCGGGTCCTTTGCAACGCGGCGGCTTGATAAGCGGGCTGACATGGCTTTGCCCAAGCCATGGGCTAAAGTGTAACAAATTGAGTAACATGCGAAAATGCTGAAAGATTGTTCAGCCAAGTGAGAGAAATAATGAGCGAGTTCCAGCTTCACCCCCAGCTTGAGAAAGACTGCTATGTAGTTGGGGATCTAGATATCTGTCGGGTACTTTTGATGAATGACAGCAACTACCCTTGGTTTATCTTGGTACCTATGGGCAGCGAGTTACGCGACATCCATGAGCTGGATTTTTGCCAGTCATCGCAGTTCTGGCGCGAGTCGAAGCGCTTCGCCAAGGCGTTGATGGAGATCTTCGAAGGCTACAAGATGAACGTTGCGGCGCTGGGCAATATGGTTGAGCAGCTGCACATCCACCATATCGTACGCTTTAAGGACGACCCAGCGTGGCCTGCGCCAGTATGGGGCGCCGTGCCAGCTAAGCCTTATGCTGAAGAGCAGGCTCAGGCGATTATCCAGCAGGTGCGTGATGCACTTAGCGAGCACTGGGTTGCTTAAAGCGGTCGCCTAGAACGGGTGACTAGTCGTTCATCCAAGGAGGGGTTATGCGCTTTTTTAAACTACTGTTGCTGCTGGCGATGCTAACGATGTTAGTGCGCTGTGATATTCAGGCCGATCTCTACAAAGCCAACAACAACAGTATTCACCTGACCTTCCCGCGGATGGTGGAGACACCGATCTTTTGGTTGGATAAAGAAGTCGGTCAGCCGCTGGAGTGGGGCTTTAACGCGCCTTGGTCGGAAGACTATCAGTGGCGCTGGCTAAGCCTCTAGGAGCAGTAAACAAGGCCTTGCTCACTGCTCCTGTTATTGGTTTATAGTGGCTTGGTTAGGCGATTTTCAGTTCAATTAACAACTGGCTTAAGCCGTTCGCTACGTTCTTAAGGTGGCTCAGCGCTTGTTCGCTGCGCTCGGCGGCTTCGGCGCTCGCCTGACTATCATCACGCAGGGTATACACGTTGCGCGTGAATTCTTCTGAGGCCTGACGCTGCTGGTCGGTGGCTACGGCAGTTTCCTGACTACGCTGCTCCAACCGTTCGATAGCCTGGCGAATGGTCTCCACTGACTCGATGTTTTGGTTGGCCAAGCCACACTGCTCTTTAAGCTCCTTGATGGTGTGGGTTAGCTCTTTGTCCACGGTGGTAGAGACGCGCTGCAGTTGGCTGATGGTCTCCATAATCTCCGAGGTCGACTCCTGAGTCCGCGACGCTAGGTTGCGCACCTCATCGGCCACCACCGCAAAGCCGCGACCGTGTTCGCCAGCACGGGCTGCTTCAATGGCGGCGTTAAGTGCCAGCAAGTTAGTTTGCTCTGAGAGGTTGTTGATCACATCCACCACGTTGCCAATGTTCTGGCTGCATTCGCGCAGTTCTTCAAGCGCCGGTTGACTCAACTCCACCTGCTGACTGAGACCAAGTAAAGCCTGGGCTGCTGCTGAAGATGACTTAATACTCTCAGAGGTGCGATCCCGGGTTTGCTGGCTTACTGAGGCGGTCTCGGCGCTGTTGCTGGCGACCTCTTCGACCGAGGCATTCATCTCAGTAATAGTGCTAGCCATGCGCTCAATCTCGCCAAACTGGCGCTTAGAGCTTGAGGTGGCTACGTGGCTGCTCTCCTCCAGCGTTTGATTGGCAAGCAGCAAGGTGTTGCTGGCTTCGCTGATACCTAACAGCATCTCTTGTTGGTCGCGACGTAGGCCTTCCAGTTGGCGACCTAGCTGGGCAAAATCATTGTCACCGTCGATCGCGATTGGGCTGGTGAAATCACCCTTAGCCATGGTGCGCATACTTTCAGAGAGCTGCTTGCTTTGTGCCTCGACTAAGTTTTTCATACGGTAAACCAAGCCTCCGATAATCAGCATTGCCAGCAAAGTACCGATTAGGGTGCGGTAGAGTGAGCGGGCTAAGATGGCATCGATATTAGCGATGCTCACACCAGTGCCCAGTATCCAGTTCCAGCCGTCAATACGGCGCACATAACTAAGCTTAGGGATGATCTCGTTACTCGATGGGTGCAGGAAGTCATAGTTTACAGCGCCTTCGCCCTGCGCTTGAACCACACTGCGCATCGCTTGCCAATGATGGTTGCCACTGGCATCGGCCACCTGAGTCATGTTGCGGCCAACACTGTTGGCGCGGATCGGGTGCATCAATAGCTCAAGCTGCATGTTATTGATCCAGAAATACTCTGGACCATGGCGTAGGGCGGCAACCGCTTCCATCGCTAAGGCTTGCGCTTGCTCGGTGCCGAGTTCCTGCTCCTGACTGCGGTAGTGCTCAACTAAGGTGACCGCAATATCCATACTTGCTTGCAGCTGGCGCTCGTAGGCGAGATACATATCGTGTCGGTTCTGTGCCCGAATCAAGCTCGCCTGACAGACAATGGCGACAAGGGTAAGGATGCCAAACAGCATAAAGACGCGGCTTAGCTTAATGGTTTTTAGCATTGAGCGGTTCCTGTTTTCGATTTGCACATTTCAATCGGCACAACGCAGTGGCCTTCGAATAAATGTCGGCAGACTCGTCACGTTATTTAGTAATTACTATTAATGCTGAGATATAACATCGAATCATATCCAATTAATATGATTCAAAAGCATAAAGGTAAGGTTTTGTCCGATATTCCCGTGAATATGCCGGAAATATCGGGAGAGCTTACAGCGGTAGGGGGTCTTCTCGAGAGGCTTTTTGCTCGTCGCCGGGGGTTTTCAGCGTCTGGTGCATGGCGCGGGCGAGCAGCAGGCAGATCACCAGGCAAAGGCTGAAGATACCGATGGTTATGTACAAGCCGTTTTTCACGGCGAGCTTGATATTGGTGAGGTAGATACCGGTGCCTATGATCCAGTCCCAGCCTTCAATACGTTTCACGTAACTCATCTTGGCTGATACATTGCCACTCTGCGGGCATAGGTAGTCGTACTTCACGTAACCATGATCGTTAGCCTTAACTTTGCTCTGCATCTCTCGCCAGTGGTAGTAGCCTTTGGCATCACTGACTTGCAGCATGTTGTTGCCTTCTTCATCCGCCCGATGCGGATGCATCAGCAGGTTCATCTGCAGGTCGTTAACCCAAAAGTACTCGTTACCTTGATAGCGCAGATCGCGCAATGCATCCAACGCGAGCTGTTGAGCCTGTTCACGGCCAATGCTGGCTTCCAGCGACTGGTAGTGTTCGACCAAGCTGTTAGCAATATCGACGTTGGCGGATAGCTGTTGCTGGTGGGCTAACTCTAACTCGTAGTTGAGGTGTTGAAGGTTAAACCATGCTTGACTGGCAAGCATCGATAAGGTCACTAAGCACAACAGGGCTATAGACTGTGATGCTCGTGGCTGAGCTGACATGTTGAGCGATCCAAGGTTAATTGCTGGTAACAAAGCCGGCTGCAAAGCCAGCTATCGCTCATTATTATCTAAGCTATCGATAATAAACTGTTTGATTTGAATCAAAGGTAATGGAGTTGTTACCAGCTGGTTGGGTAATTGCTCTATTCATCGTCCAAATGTTGCCATGCGTCTTGGCTCATTTGCATTTTGCTCCACCACTCTTCATCGGCCACGATCTGTCCTTGGTCATCGATGGCAGGAATCGGTAAGCCCTTGCGTTTGCAGGCTTTGGCGAAGATCGGGTGACCGCCTTCGAATAAGATGCGGTTTTGCTCTTGCTCGCTCACCTTGCAAGGGCCTTGATACATCCCGGCTAGCGAGCGCTGGCGCTGGGCTTCATACAGCACGGTTGCTGCTGCTACCGATACGTTGAGTGATTGCACCATGCCCACCATCGGAATAATGATGTCCTGATCGGCCAAGGCTAATGCTTCATCGCTGATGCCGTATTTCTCTTGGCCGAGCAGAACAGCAGTGGGCTTGGTGTAGTCGATCTCGCGAAAATCTACCGCGGAGTCTGACAGATTAGTAGCCAGGATCTGCATACCTGCAGCGCGCATCGCCTTGACCGCATCTTCGATGTTGTTGTGGCTGTTTACGGTCACCCAGTTTTGGCTACCCGTGGCGGTGCCACCGGCTAGGCGGTTGGCATCTTCGGCCCAGGTGGCATGCACGTGGTCGACCCCAATGGCATCACAGGTTCTGACGATGGCGCTTAGGTTGTGGGGTTTATGGACGTTCTCCATGCAGATGGTCAGATCGGTCTGACGAGCATCGAGCATCTGACGGATCCGTTGATAACGTTCTGGGGTCATGACAATAGCCGTATGAAAAAAGGCTGATTATAGCGTTAATCAACCTTTTACACGAACGACCTAACCAACTAGTGCGCCGAGTTTTTTAGCTAGGTTGATTATCCAATGACAGACCGTGTGGATCGGGAATCTCATAGCCGCGTTGGTGGGTGTTGCCATACTCGCTCTTCATGCGTTTGTAGGCAAAGATCTCTTGCAGCTGATCGCGCTGTTCCTGATTGAGGCTCTGGTACTCGATATGGTATCGGCGCTGACTTGCATCACTGCTGGTATCAACGATACGCCCTACCACCTCGATCTGCTTGCTCTGGTTTTCATGCAAGTAGTTGATACTCAAACTGACTGGCTGGGAAGGGTTAAACGGAGTAGCCAAGGATGTCACCACCTTGAGTCCGCCCATACTGACATCTTGGGTGAGGCCCTGGGCGCGTAGATCGCCTTGAGTAAGTACATAGCTTAGGGCTACGTCCAGGCGAGGGAAGTTACGCTTGTCGTTGCTATCGCGCTGGATGGCGTGATGGCTGGTATCTAAATCGAAGCGATCCAGCAGATCGCCCACGGTTTCGCTGACCTTGGAGAGCTGATCAGCCACCATGGAAGAGGTCTCGGTTTTCTGGTGACTGTCTTCGATGATCTGATGTAGCTCGGCTTGCGAGGTCGCCATCACTTCTAAGTGCTGATTTTGTGCTTCGATCTGATGGTCGACCTGCTGCTGGGAGTTGGCCACGCTTTGGATGGTCTCGCGTACTTGATTGATGCCTTTGGCGGTCTCCTGAGACTTGGTTCGACTGTCGTTCACCTTCTCGCTGACCGATTCCATGCTGGTCACCACCTGCTCTACGCCATCGGTTAGGCGGGTAATCAAGCTGGCAATCTCATCGGTGGACTCACCGGTGCGCGCAGCCAAGGTTCTTACCTCATCGGCAACCACCGCGAAACCGCGTCCTTGCTCGCCGGCGCGAGCTGCCTCGATGGCGGCGTTCAGCGCCAACAGGTTGGTTTGCTCGGAGATGGCGCGGATCGCGTCAACAATGCCGTAGACCTGCTCTGCGGTCTGGCTCAAGTCGCGGATCAGCACCGAGGCCTTCTCGGTTTGCTGGGTGGTGGAGTCCATCATTTGGATGTTCTCGCCTACCAGGTTAGAGGCATTTTCCGATAGATCGAAACAAGAACTGACCAGTTGCACGGTATCTTCGGAAATCTCGTTAAGCCGCTGCGATGCTTCTTTCAGTGCTGAGGCGCTGTCACTCATGGCATCGAAGCGTTGCTGCTCAGACAGATTGGAGGCGTTGATCTGCGAGGCTAGTTCACTCACTTGATTCGATGAAAGGGTAATGCTGGAAGAGGCCTTACGCACATCGGACAGCGCTTCTTGCAAGGATTCACGCATCAGTTCGATATGGTGGGCCAGCATGCCAACTTCGTTAGCGGTGATGTATTTAGTGATCTCTTCATCCGGCTGCAGGTTACCGCGGCTAATGCGACGGCTGACCAACACTAGGTAGTTGAGCGGCTTCATGATGTCGCTAATCAGCAGCCAAGATAGACCGATGATCAACGCCAGAAAAAGTGCGCCAAGTTCCAGGCTTTCTACGATCAGATGATCCAGCTTCTGATTGGCGTAGCTTGTGTAGATGCCCACTGCCTTGTTCATTTCTGCCATCGCTTTGTGGTTTTGCAGCAAAAAGCGGCTGGCTAGCTGGGTGCGTTGGGTGTCGTCGGTGGCAGCCTCAAGCTGACGGGCCAAGTCGAGTTGCTGTTGCCAGTTTTGCTGAACGATATGCAGCTGATCGATAAACGGTTTATAGCTCGGTGCTGGCAGCTGGATTGGCTTGGTCATGCCCAGATCGGCGTAGGTGGTCCCACCTTTTAGCAGGGCATCGAGCGAGGCTTGGTAGAGGTCAGCGGTTTTGCCCGCCCCTAGCGCATTAGCCAGGGCTGATTCGCCAACGGTGACCCGGGCCAGCTCTTCTGCCGAGAATTTCTTGGTGAGCATACGCTGTCGTCCGGCAACGTTTATCACGGTGGCGTCATCGTGATTTTGGCTTAGCGAGTAGTACTCGAGACCAACCATCGACAGCAGCGCGATGGCAAAGAATACCGGTAAGGCAATCAGCTTATTGCGGATCGAGATCGACTTGAGGCTTAACATGGCGCATCCTTGCAAATAATTTCATTGTCAGTATAGAAGCTGCGCCTGAATTTGCTATTAGTTACGCGTCCTTACAACTCGCAGTACCTCGGGCATTATCCGGATCTTGCGCATGATGTCTGCCAAGTGAATACGGCTGTGGGTGGTGAGCAGCAGATCGACG
Organism: Aliagarivorans marinus DSM 23064; assembly: GCF_000429485.1. Classification (GTDB taxonomy): domain Bacteria; phylum Pseudomonadota; class Gammaproteobacteria; order Enterobacterales; family Celerinatantimonadaceae; genus Aliagarivorans; species Aliagarivorans marinus. The sequence goes on from NZ_AUBY01000015.1 coordinate 20,296, forward strand.
GTATAGACCCGGCCTTCTTTCTCTTCAGTGACAATGTTCGAGATATTAGCACCGGTCGAGGCAACCACCGTGGTCAGGTTGGCCAAGATACCTTGGTGATTAACCATATCGATACGTACTTCGGTCTTGTACTCTGCCTCTGAGGCGGCTTCTTCCGACCAATCCACGTGAATGTAGCGGTCCGGTTCACGCTGGTAGCCAGCGATGTTCTTACAGGATTCAAGGTGGACCACCAGGCCTTTACCCGGGCTGATATGGGCAACCACATGGTCGCCCGGAATCGGGCGGCAGCAGTTGGCGTAGGTGATTAACAGGCCTTCAGCGCCTTTAATCGCGATCCGTTTGCCCTGCTCTTCTTGGCTGAGCTCTTCGCTACTGCCGAGTAAACGACGGGCAATCACGATGCTCATGGCATTGCCCAGACCGATTTCCGCCAGCAAATCGTCCAGATTCTCTGCTTTCAGATCATCGAGAACCTGCTCTAGATTTTGTGGGTTGATCTGATCGAGCTTGGTCTTGCCAAGGGCATGGTTGAGTAAGCGGCGACCAAGGTTCACCGACTCTTGGCGACGTTGGTTCTTCAGTAGCTGGCGGATCTTACCGCGCGCCTTACCGGTCACCACAAAGTTCAGCCATGCGGCATTCGGGCGAGCCCCCGGCGCGGTAATGATCTCAACGCTCTTACCGTTGGTCAGCGCCTTGCTCAATGGGTAGGGTTGACGATTCACCCGACAACCCACACAGGCGTGGCCAACATCGGTATGTACTGCATAGGCGAAGTCGACCGGAGTCGCGCCTTTGGGCAGCTCGATAATCCGGCCTTTCGGGGTGAACACGTAGATCTCATCCGGGAACAGATCGGTTTTTACGTTCTCGATAAACTCGAACGAACTACCGGCGCTTTGCTGTAACTCCAGCAGGCTTTGCATCCATTTCTGGGCGCGGATCTGCGCGGTGGTGCCACTCTTACCGCCTTGCTTATACTGCCAATGGGCGGCGACACCCTTATCGGCCATCTGGTCCATATGCTCGGTGCGGATCTGCACCTCCACCGGCACCCCGTGCGGGCCCACTAGCGAGGTGTGCAGGCTTTGATAGCCGTTACCTTTGGGAATAGCGATGTAGTCTTTGAAGCGGCCAGGGCGCGGCTTATACAGGCTGTGGGTAATCCCCAGCACCCGATAGCAGGTGTCGAGCTGATCGACGATGATGCGAAACGCATAGATGTCCATCACCTCGTGGAACTGCAGCTCTTTGTTCACCATCTTCTTATAGATGCTGTAGAGGTGCTTCTCGCGGCCTTTTACTTCAGCTTTGATACCGGCTTCTTCGATACGGCCACGGAACTCTTCGTAGATGCCGTTGATCAGCTCTTTGCGATTACCGCGTGCGCTTTTTACCGACTCTTTAAGGACGCGATAGCGCATTGGGTAGAGCGCTTCAAAGCCCAGCTCTTCCAACTCGTTTTTGATACTGTGAATACCCAAGCGGTTAGCGATGGGCGCATAGATATCGAGGGTTTCGCGGGCAATCCGTCGGCGTTTGTCTGGGCGTAGCGCGCCTAAGGTGCGCATGTTATGGGTGCGGTCGGCCAGTTTAATCAGGATAACCCGAATGTCCTGGACCATCGCCATCATCATCTTGCGGAAGTTTTCCGCCTGCGCTTCCTTCTTATCGCGGAACTTAATCTTGTCGAGCTTACTGACCCCTTCCACCAGGTCGGCCACATCGATGCCGAACTTTTGCTCAAGCTCCTCGTGAGTGACCGAGGTGTCTTCGATGGTGTCATGCAAGATGGCGGCAGCTAAGGTTTCGTGGTCGAGGCGTAACTCAGCCAGTAGCCGGGCAACCGCCAAAGGATGGGTGATATATGGTTCGCCACTAGAACGGAACTGCCCTTCGTGGGCATCGCGCCCCAATAGGTAGGCTTGTTTGAGGATTTCTACTTGGTCATTGCTCAGATAGCCGACGGCTACTTCGCGTAAGCTCTCAAATAAATACAATCTCTACCTCGTAAGCGGGCGGTAAGGGGCTAACTCGTGGTTTTAAGTATGAAAGCTTTGCCGTGCTTAGTAAACCAGCACGGCAGGCTTAGAGCTTGGAAGGAGATTCAGACTCTGATGGAGACGCTGACTTACAGACGTTTGTCAGCGATAGCCGCAACTGCAGCCAGTTCTGCCGCTTCACGCTCTTGGCGTTCTTGACGGTCTTGAGCGTCCATGGTCTCGGTGTTTACCAATCCTTCTTCGATTTCACGCAGCGCGATAACGGTGGGTTTGTCGTTATCTTCTTCCACTAGTGGCTCTTTGCCTTCTACTGAAAGTTGACGTGCGCGACGCGCGGCGATTAGTACCAGGTCAAAGCGGTTGCCAACCTGTTCTACTGCATCTTCTACTGTAACTCGTGCCATGCACAGCTCCGTTGACTAAAAATGACGCAAGATCCTAGCCGATCTGGCAGTGTTTTACCAGACCCGCAGGGGCTATTTTGCCAGTAAATCGGCGAGTAATTCTCTATGTTTAGCAGCTTGGCTTGCGCTCTGCAATCGCTGCGCGGTGATGATCGCGGTCAGCTCGCTCACCGCTTCATCGAAATGGGTGTTGATGATCAGGTAGTCGTACTCGTTGTAGTGCGACATCTCGCTTTCCGCTTCATTCATGCGTTTGGCGATCACCTCTTCGCTATCTTGGCCACGCATATGCAGGCGCTGCTCTAGTTCATGGCGGCTTGGCGGCAGGATAAATACCGATACCGCCTCTGGCATCATCTGCTTGACCTGACGGGCGCCCTGCCAGTCGATATCTAGGAACACATCGATGCCTTTGGCTAGGGTTTCTTCGATGGTGCGGCGTGAGGTGCCGTAGTAGTTACCGAACACTTCGGCGTACTCGAAGAAGGCCTGCTCTTCGATAAGCTGCTCAAACTGGGAATGATCAACGAAGTGGTAGTGTACGCCATCTTGCTCACCGGGACGGGCTGCGCGGGTGGTGTGTGACACCGAGACCTGAGCGGGGAAGGCCTTATGGCGCGACAAATACGCATTAATCATACTGGATTTGCCTGCTCCGCTGGGAGCCGAAACGATATAGAGGGTGCCTGTTGCTGCCATGGTGCGCTCGTTTACAAGATGCGTGGAATTAAAGGCGCCTAAGGGTACCATTTTCTGGTTAATTTTAAAGCCCGTTGGCAACTTTGCTGTGCGCAGGTTGACAGTAAAACCCGCCAACCGCTAGTACAGAGTGTAGAGCACGTAATTTACAGTTGTCGCAGGGGATGTCATATGGGCAAGAAGCTAAGCAAAGAGCGCTATGAGAGTGAGCTGCTGAGTCTGCAAACTGAGCTGGTCAAGTTGCAGCAATGGGTGGTGGCAGAGGGGCTGAAGGTGGTGGTGGTGTTTGAGGGGCGCGATGCCGCCGGCAAAGGCGGGGCCATCAAGCGCATTACCGAGAAGCTCAATCCGCGGGTGTGCCGTATCGCCGCGCTACCCGCGCCCAGCGAGCGGGAGAAGAGCCAATGGTACTTTCAGCGCTATGTGGCGCACTTACCTGCCGCCGGTGAAATGGTGTTGTTTGACCGCTCTTGGTACAACCGCGCCGGGGTTGAGCGGGTGATGGGCTTTTGCAGCGATGAAGAGCATGAAGAGTTTCTGCGCGCCTGCCCGGAGTTTGAGCGCATGCTGATCCGCTCTGGGATTATCTTGCTCAAATACTGGTTCTCGGTCTCTGACGAGGAGCAGGAGAAGCGCTTTAGCGAGCGCCTGAGTAATCCCTTAAAACGCTGGAAGTTCTCCAAGATGGACCTGCAGTCGCGGGCCCGCTGGGTGGAGTACTCCAAAGCCAAGGATGAGATGTTCGCCTATACCGACACCAAGCACAGCCCCTGGTGGGTGGTGGAGGCCGACAACAAAAAGCGTGCACGACTCAACTGCATTCGCCATCTGCTGAGTCAAATCCCCTACCAGCAAGTGAAGCACGAAAAGATTGAGCTGCCGGAGATAGACAAGAGCGGCTACGTGCGGGCGCCGATGCATGAGCAAAGCTTTGTGCCGGACTACTATTGATGAAGTCATACAGTCACAAAGTCATGTTATAACGCGTTTTTTCGCATGAAAGGCCTGTGAGCCAGCCAAGGCTGTGGAGAGATTATGATTATTGCCGGACACCGCGGGGTGAAAAGTGTTTGCCCTGAAAACACCCTTGTCGGGATCGCCAAAGTGGTGGAGTTGGGCTTGCAGTGGGTTGAGATCGATGTGCAGCTAAGCGCCGACGGGGTGCCGGTTATCGTCCATGACCGCACGGTGAACCGTTGCAGCAATGGCCGCGGCAAGGTGGGTGAGTTAACGCTCGAGCAGCTGCGAGAGCTGGATGCTGGCAGCTGGTTCGATGCGGCCTTTGCCAATGAGCGTATCCCTACACTGGCGGAAGCGTTGATGCTCTGCCAGCAGCTTAAGCTCAAGCTTAACCTCGAGCTTAAGGTCTATCGGGGGGATCACGTTGAAGCGCTTTGCCAGGCGGTGGCGCAGCAGCTCGCCGACTGTCAGTTTGCCAGTGCCGATCTGGTGCTTTCGAGCTTTGAGCATGAAGCGATGTTGCTTGCCAAACAGCTTATGCCCCACTACCTGCGCGGCCAGCTATGGGAAGGCGTTCCGCGCAACTGGCTGGCGCAGTTGCAAGCCTTGGATGCCTACAGTGCCCATTGCGATTGGACGCGCCTTAGCGAGGCTGAGGCGCGCGCCATCAAGCAAGCGGGTTATCAGCTCTACTGCTATACAGCCAACGAGCCGGCCAAGGTGCGAGCCCATCACCAGTGGGGCGTGGATATGTTGATCAGCGACAGCCCCCAAGCATTTATCAATGACCGCGAGCACGATTGGCTTGCGTGAGCGAACACTTCTCCCTAGGCTAGTCTGCTAGCTTATTTTAAAGGGGGCAGTATGCAGTGGAGTGACTTGCTGGGCGAAGAGAAACAGCAGCCATATTTTCAGGAATTGATGGCCAAGGTGGCCGCCGAGCGCGACGCTGGCAAGGTGGTGTACCCACCGCAAGATCTGGTGTTTGAAGCCTTCAAAGCCACGCCCTTGGACCAGCTAAAGCTGGTGATCCTCGGCCAAGACCCCTACCACGGCCCCAACCAAGCCCACGGCTTGTGCTTTAGTGTTCAGCACGGCGTAAAAACGCCGCCGTCACTGGTCAATATGTACAAAGAGCTGGCGCAGGACATTCCCGGATTCCAGATCCCCCAACATGGCTACCTGCAAAGCTGGGCAGAGCAAGGCGTGCTGTTGCTCAACACCGTGCTCACCGTTGAGCAGGGTCAGGCCCACTCCCACGCCAAATTTGGCTGGGAGCGTTTCACCGACACGGTGATTAGTCAGGTTAACCAGCACTGCGAAAACGTGGTGTTCCTGTTGTGGGGTTCACATGCTCAGAAAAAAGGTGCGGTTATCGATGCGCAGCGCCATCATGTGTTGAAAGCGCCACACCCATCGCCACTGTCGGCCCACCGCGGATTCTTCGGCTGTCAGCACTTCTCTCAGGCGAATGCCTACCTGCAAAGCATCGGCAAGGCACCGATCAACTGGCAGGTCTAGCTGCATAAGTCGAGAATAAAAAAGGTCGCTGAGGCGACCTTTTTAGTTTGGCTGTTTTAGTAAGGGCCGTACTAGCTGACTGGCTTAACCCAGAACACCGCCACTTCCACATCGACCACTTCAACTTCGGTGCCGGCTTCGATGGGCTGTTCACTTTTCAGCGCCCAGCTCACCCCGCTGTGGCGATACTGGCTAAGTCCGCGCTTATCGATTTCTTGCTCGCTGTAAAAACGCAGGCCATGGAAATCGCTGGTGACCCGCTTTGGGCTTTGCTTGTTCTGCATCTTCTTCAGCGGTTTCCACAGCAGGGCTGCGAGCAGCGCAGTGAGTACCGCGTTGCTCAGGGCAATGGTGTTCCAGCTGTCGCCCATCCACCCCAAGGCGATGAAGGTGCCGCTCAATACCATCGACAGGCCGAGAAACGCCAGGATAAAGGTAGAGAACCCCAATGCCAGCACCTCGAACAAGATCAGTATAAAGCCGCCGACAATCAGCAGTTGTGGGATGTATTCGGACATAAACAGCACCATAGGCTTAGCCTTTGTTTAACGCATTCAAAATGGTGGTCGCTTGCGCTACCAGTGAGCCAGCTTCGGTTTGACCATCTGGCAGCAATACCACGCTGCTCTCTTTAGCGATGGCGGCCTTGGCTTCAATGGCCTTGGTGGCCAGCTCCAGTTGTACCGCTTTTTGACCCATATCGGTAGAGGCGGCTTCACCGACTACACGTAGCGATTCAGCTTGGGCCTCTGCAACCGCGATGATCGCTTGGGCTTCACCCTGCGCTTTCAGTACCTGCTCTTGCTTCTCTGCCTCTGCCTGTAGAACGCGCGATTGTTTTTCACCTTCGGCAATGTTGATGGCCGCTTGACGCTCACCCTCTGACTCCAGAATCTTAGCGCGACGCTCACGTTCGGCCTTCATCTGCGATTCCATGGCGTCCATGATCGACATTGGAGGGGTAATATCTTTAATCTCGTAACGCAGTACCGCAACGCCCCAGGCTTGCGAGGCCTCGTTGATTTGCTCAACGATCTTGGCGTTCAAGGCATCGCGCTCTTCAAAGGTTTTATCCAGGTCAATCTTACCGATCTCTGAACGCATGGTGGTTTGCGCCAGTTGGATTACCGCGAAGGCATAGTCTTCTACGCCGTAGGTCGCTTTGTATGGGTCAAGCACACGGAAGTAGAGTACGCCGTCTACGGTCAGCGAGATGTTGTCTTTAGTGATCGCACCTTGGCTAGGCACGTCGTAGGCCTGCTCTTTCAGTGAGCGCTTGGCTGATACCTTGTCGGCAATCGGGATCAGGAAGTTGATACCCGCTTCTCGGGTGGAGTTGAATTTACCGAAACGCTCGACGATCCACGCCTCGTTCTGAGGAACGAATTTGATCGACGATTTCAGGATCATAATGGCAAGTACCAGCAGAATCACTGGAACGGTAAACAATGCATCAACTATGTAAGGCATAACAGGTCCTTCGTTGTTTTGAGGGGATAAACAATCTGCTCACTATACTCGCAATCGATGGGGCTTAACATCGCCTCAAGCGCAAATAACGATGATATTTTAATGACTTAGTTTCTGTAGGTGGTTACACCTCACATTAACCATACGCAAATTGTGTTTTTTGATTTGGGTCTCTACTCAGCCTGCCTGCTCTCGCGGTAATCTTGCCCCCAGTGCATCTAACACACAGATTTTCAAGGAGAGAACATGCGCAACAGCTTTGACCATCCGTTGCCCGACGCGGCTGGCTATTTTGGTGAGTACGGTGGCAGCTTCATCCCTGCTGAACTGCAGGCGATTATGGATGAGATTACTCAAGCCTATCTGGCGATCCGCCAGGAGCCAGATTTTCTGGCTGAGCTGGCTCGCCTGTACAAGCACTTTGTGGGTCGCCCCAGCCCAATCTTCCACGCCCAAGCCTTGAGCGAAAAGTACGGCTGTCCGATTTACCTGAAACGTGAAGACCTCAACCACACCGGCGCTCACAAGATTAACCACTGTCTGGGCGAAGCGCTGCTCGCCAAGAAGATGGGAAAAACCAAGCTGATTGCGGAAACTGGCGCGGGCCAGCATGGGGTAGCATTGGCCACCGCTGCCGCGCTGGTGGGGCTGGAGTGTGATATCTACATGGGCGAGGTGGATATTCGTAAGGAGCACCCGAACGTGGTGCGTATGCGTATCCTTGGCGCCAATGTGATCCCTGCAACCCATGGGCGTAAAACTCTGAAAGAAGCGGTGGATGCGGCCTTCGAGGCCTACATGGGCGACCCGGTTAATCAGTTCTATGCCATCGGCTCGGTAGTGGGGCCTCACCCCTTCCCGATGATGGTCCGCGATTTTCAATCGATCATCGGCAACGAAGCACGCGAGCAATTCCAAGAGATGACCGGTCAGCTGCCAGACAATCTCGTCGCTTGTGTCGGTGGTGGCTCCAATGCCATGGGCCTGTTCTCGGCGTTCCTGAACGATCAAGGCGTGGCGATTCATGGGGTTGAGCCGGCTGGCCGTACCCTTGATGAGCTGGGTGAACATGCGGCAACCTTAACCCTGGGTGAGCCGGGTGTGATGCATGGCTTTAAGTCCTACATGCTCAAAGACTCGCAAGGCGAGCCGGCCGAGGTGCACTCGGTGGCCAGTGGCCTGGATTACCCGTCGGTGGGCCCGCAGCACGCCTTCTTAAAGGATGCTGGTCGCGTTGCCTACGGCAGCGTGAACGATAAAGAGGCCATCGACGCCTTCTTCGAACTGTCGCGTTTGGAGGGGATTATCCCGGCGATTGAATCGGCCCACGCGGTGGCTTACGCCATCAAGCTGGCCAAACAGGGGGAGCAAGGCGCTATCTTGTTGAACCTGTCAGGGCGTGGCGACAAAGACATCGACTTTGTGGTGGAGCACTACGGCAAAGACTACGGTATCGAATCGTTGCTGTAGCCTGCGTTAGTCTGAATCAGCGTGCTGCGAGTCTTTTGGCTTGGCAGCGCGTTGTTGTTTTTGGGCCGGTGCTTGTGAGGGGCGGCTCCACAGAAATACCAGTACCGCGCTTAGGCAGCTGATTGCCACTAAACGCAAGGTGAGTGGCATGTCGTTGAGCAGCATGATGACCAGTGAGATCCCCACAAACAGCGTGGCCATCCGCTTGGCCTTCAAGCTGATCACCCCATCGCGTCGCCAATCTATAATCGGCGGGCCAAACTTAGGGTGATTGAGCAGCCAGTGCTCAAAGCGTGGTGAGCTGCGCGAAAAGCCCCAAGCGCTAACCAGCAGAAACGGCACCGTGGGCAGCAGTGGCAGGGCAATACCAAGGATGGCCAACAACAGCGACAGCCAGGCCAGGGCTTGGTAGAGCAGCTTTAACATCGCGAGATCCGGTCAGAGAAAACGCCAGTATTTACCCTTGCCCGGTTTCAGGCAAGGGCCTTAGTACGCTTTTGCGGCGCTTAGAAGCGGTGGTTGTACTGCAAGCCGGCTAGCCACACATTGCCGCTGGCACGGCCAGAGAAGACATCGGTTATACCGTTTAGATCGGTCGTTTCAGTAATATTGGCTGAGCGGAAGTGAATATAGGTCAGGCCAACATCGATGCTGGCGTTAGGGCTCAGTTGATAACCAACACCCGCGCTGTACCATAGGCGATCCGAATCTGGGATGGTGATGGTACGGAACTCATCGTCTACCGCACCCTTGTCATAGGCAAAGCCTGCGCGCAGCAGCCATTGCGGGTTGAGCTGGTAGCTACTGCCGATAGCCAGGCGGTAGGTGTCGTCCCAGTTCTCTTGTTTAACCGGCACGGTTACGCCTTCAACGTTGGCAGTCAGGCTTTCAAAGCGCGACCAGCCGGTCCAGTTGAAGCTAAAGTGCAGGCGTAGCGCATCGCTTAGCTGGTGTTCACTGGCAAGCTCGGCCATTGCTGGTAAATCGATAGGCAGGTTACCGTTACCCACAGGGCCGCCGATATCGCTGTTCGCGCTACCTTCCAGATCCAAGGTCACATGATGCTTGTAGGTCAATGCTACGCGATGCTGTGGGTTGATCTGCCACATCGCCCCCACATTCCAGGTCCAGGCGTGGTTATCGCCTTCCATGTCCAGCATGGTGGCGCCACCCGCTCCCGGGAAGTTAGCCGGTAGAGTGCTGCGGATGCGGCCTTCACCAATGATTAGGCTTGCCCCCGCGCCCACGCTTAGCTGCTGATTGACTTTGTAGGCCGCGCTGAAGTTGATGTCGGCGGTGGTGATCTCCGCCAACTGGCCAAAATGAGTAGCGCTAAAGTCTGAGCCAAACTCGACCCCGGTATTGAAGTTAGAGCTGGCTGATAGCCCCAGCCACCAGCGATCGTTTAGCGGAACGACGATAGAGGCATTCGGCACGATACCGCTTTGCGCAACGTCGTTGGCCGTCGACGGGCCAAAAGCGGCCGAGCTGCCGGAGATATCCACACGTGGGTCGACATAGGTGCCACCGACCGCGAAGCTGATGCTGTCGAAGTAGCTCATGGCGGCCGGGTTGCGGAAGATAACCGCAGTGCTTTCAACGTTGGCGGCTTCACCGGCATAGGCGCGGCCCAGGCCTCCAACAGAGTGTTCATTTAGCTGAAATCCAGCGCCGTAGGCCAGGCTGCTAGCGAATCCGGCCAGCACAACCGCAGTTCGAAGAGAAGAGGTAGAGATGCTCACGTTGCGTCCTTTTAGTTGTTACAGAGGGTTGAAGGAAGCAGGTGATGGTCTGGGCAAAACGTATCCGTACATAGTTGTAGAGCGATGTTGTGGAGCGATTCAGGCCGACGTAGCGCATTCAGCGAGCTTACTTCAGGGCGACGCATCCTAACTCTGGAGTTTTAACTCTAACAAGAGAAAATTTACTAAAAATAAAATACAGGATTTTATTCTGTTTGAGTTGGCCAAAGGCTGGTTTTGTGGTGTGTAACTAGCTGATATGGCTGCATTTTAAGCTAACGCTTGTACGCTGTGTCGGCGTACGGGCGTTAGCTGAATTGGCTCAATTTCCGCTTAGTTTTTTATGATCTGGGTGGCGGTTAAACGAAGGTGTCGATGCGCTTATACAGGCCGCGATCATCGGCTTGCGCTTGGTTATTGAAGCGCTGCTCGGTATCGAGTTGGGTACCCTGCACGCCCTGACCGGAGGGGCGATAAAGTTGGCTGGCCTCCACATCGCCAGAGGGTTGATTGAGTCCGACTCGATCATCCGGGCGGGCGGCGGTGGGGTTGTTGAGATCTTGCTGCTGCACCTTCTCTTGCGCAGTGTCTGGCTTTTGGACCACCAGAGTATTGAGGCTGTTAACGGCTCCGACTTGCATGGCGAACTCCTTGTCTTGACCAGACAAGTATAGCTAAGCCTGCTGATTTAGCTGGGCAGGCCAACAGTGGCGCTAGCGCTTAACAAGCACAAGGTGAGCGGGTGAAGTGGTTATACCGCTAGTGCAATCAGGCTACCGATGGTGGCGGCGGCCTTGAGGTACTGTCCCATGGTGTAGCTCTTATCTTCGGTTTCTTCGACTTGGGCGGGATGGTCCATGCCCAGAGCGCCATAGCTAAACGACTTCAATTTGCTGGGATTTTCATTGTCCTCGACGTCGGCAGCGGCGTTTGCTGTTGCTTGAACGGGCACGGTTTGCTCTGCGGGTTTCTCCGCCGGTACGGGTGCCTTCGCAGGCTGGGACGCTGCGGGGTAGTAGGGATTTGCTGAGGTCGCTGAGTTGATGTTCATTCGCCTTCCTTGCCGAGTACTGCATACAGCTAGGGTTATCGGCAGTGAGCAGGATTAGTTTAGTGAAGGCTTAGTTATAGGTAGCGTTGGAATACGGTCAACATACCTGACAGTAGTTCGTTGCAGGAACTATAGTTAAAGCACTAAAAATCAAGGAGGTAGCATGGAACAAGAGTTGGCTGAGTTGCAGGGCTATTACCAGATCATTGTCGATTATCTGCTGCGCTACAGTTTCTCGTTGGTTGCGGCACTTTTTATCCTGCTGATTGGCCTGTGGATCGCTAATCGGGTGGGCCGCTGGCTGTTCCGCTTGATGGAAGGCAAAGGCCTGGATGTCACTTTGGCCAACTTCTTAGCCAATGTGGTCAAAGTGCTGTTGATTGTGATGACTGTGGTGATCTGTCTGGGCAAGATCGGCATCAGTGTCACGCCCTTTGTTGCCGCGATCGGTGCTGCATCTTTAGGGGTCGGTTTGGCGGTGCAAGGGACCTTGTCCAACTATGGCGCAGGCTTGGCTATCATCCTCACCCGCCCGTTTGTGCTGAAAAATACCCTTAGCGTTAAGGGCTACACCGGGGTGGTAGAAGAGATTAATCTGGCCACTACCGTGCTATGCAGCGAGGATGGCGAGCGCATTACCATCCCCAATCGGCATATTGTTGGCGAGATCTTAATGAACACCGAAGCCAACTCGCTGGTGGAAGGGGTCATAGGCGTGAGCTATGTCACCGAGCCAGAGCAAGCGATTGCCCTTATCGAACGTACCCTTACGGAAATCGACGCGGTGCAAAGCGAGCCAGCGATGAAAGTCGGCATCGACAGCTTTGGCGACAGCGCTATTATTATCGGCTACCGCTTTTGGGTACCCTCCCAGCAGCTACACCAAGCCCGCTATCAGGCCAATCTGGCGGTGTTCAAAGCCCTCAAAACTGCAGGCGTTACCATTCCCTTCCCGCAGCGGGAAGTTCGCTTATTGGACAACACCAAGAGCAAGTAGAGGGCAAGCCTTTACTTGTTCATGGTATATAGCGAATGGTGGGTGATCGCCGCCGGTTTAGGCCAGTTCGGTAATCATCGCCTCGCGTGGGAAGCGAACCTTGGCGGCTTTATCTAGGGTGTTGAAGTCATCTTCACTGCGCTGGCCAATCGCCACTGCAACAACAGAGGTCAGGCCTTTGTCATGCAGCTCCAGCGCATCGTCCATCTGCTCCGGCAGGAAGCCTTCGATGGGGCATGAGTCCAGTTCCAGCAACGCGGCCGATAGCATGCACTGACCGAATACCAGATACACCTGACGCTTTAGCCACTCGATACGCATCTCATGGGACATGCTGTTTACGTAGTTGGTCATCATCTCAACGCGTTGCTCGTTCACCTCGCCACCGCGAACCTGTGCCACCAGCTCTTCAATCGCGCGGATCTCTGCCTTACCAAAGTTGGTTTTGGCACAAAACAGCAGTACGTGCGATGCATCTTGAAACTTGCCTTTGTTGGCGTCCCAAGCGGCCTTGGCCATACGGGCCTTTTGCGCTTGGTTGGTCACCACAAACAGGTGCCAAGGCTGGCTGTTGATGGAGGTAGGCGCTAAGCACAAGGTTTCGAGCAGGGTGTCGATTTTGTCTTGTGGCGCCGGATTAGCGGGATCGAATTGCTTGGTTGAGTAGCGTTGCTCCAACGCGGTTTTAAGCTGATTAATCATTCCTTCCTCGATATACAGCAGAGAAATATGCCCGAGGATATGCCCTTAAGCGACGCGAATGCAACCCGATCAGAGTCTTTACTGACAACAATGTGGGTATGGCCCGGGACTTTGAAGAATCTTCGCAACCAAAGGTAACGAATTGTAAGTGTGTGGTTACATTGGGCTTAGGTGATTGAGTTTCGTGGGGTTTCATCGGCTAGCCTGTATGGCCGCGTGAATTATGCAAAGCTTTTCATGATAAATGCAAAGGTTTTCAGTTAGATAGCTCCGTTTGCAATATGATCGGATGCTTACATTTTGTCACCCCAGTGTCGCCGAATTGCCATATTTGCGCCCTAGCCTGTTTCTCGCCTTGGCCAAGGACTAACGACTTTTCTCTACCGGTTAGCGTGTGTGCGCAACTGGCGATCTCTATTCGGTCAATAAAGGAATTCACCGTGAACTTACATCCCAATTGGTCCCTAACACTTGTGGCGGCAGCAGTGGCTGCGCTAGTAGGCTGTGGCAGCGATACTGACACCGTCTACGTGGACCGCGAAATCGCAGAATCCATCGATACCGGCCCTTATGCGTGTAGTGATGACGAGCTGGCAAGCAATCCCAACAAAGACTGTCGCCTGTATATCAAAGGCTCGATGAACAGTTGGTCATCGCGCCCAGAAGGGCAGCTGCACTATCAAGGCGATGGCTTACACATTGCGCTGTTTGGCATGGAAGATGGCTCTTACTCGTTTAAGATCTCCGACCCAGACTGGAGCGCCGAGCGTGATTTGGCGATTGGCGTGGATCAGGATGCTGATGTCACCGTGGATACCGAATACCTGCTTCAGCGCAAGTTCGATGAGTTTGAAAACCAGAACATGAACATTGCGGTAACTGGTCAGGATCAGGTGTTCCGCTTTACTCTGGATGCCTCGGAGGGGATCGACAACCCCACTATGTTTATCGAGAACATTACCGGCAACGACAGCGACAACCTTAGCAGCCCGATGTATCTGGTGGGCAGCTTTAATGATTGGCAGATGGACGAGAGCTACGCCTTTGAATACCAAGGCGCAGGCGGCTACCAAGTACAGTTGAGCTTCGACCAGCAAACCGATATTCAGTTCAACATTCAGCAGCAGCTGGACGATCAAGCCCTGGTATATGGCGCGCTGAAAAACCAGCTTGTGGACCTAAAAGAAGGCGCTTCTGCCCTGACTACCTACCCCGGCGATATCATGCATGCCACTGTAGAAGCGGGCAGCTATGTGTTTAACATCTCGGTGTTGGGCGATGGTCAGATTGCCGTGCCGGTATCTATCGCTAAAGTGCGTGCGGTTTCTGGTTACGACAAGGTAACCGCCGCCAATGTACCGGTCAGCGTGGGTGCTGATGGCTCGACCTTCGCGCAAAGCTACGACTGGCAGCAAACCGATGGGGCAGTGAGCGTTACTCTGGAGAACGATGCGCTGCAGGGCGAGCAAGGCTTCCGTCAGCTGGCAACGGCTGATAGCGAAGGTCGCTATCAACTAACGCTAACCACCAATCAAGGCGAGCCTACCGAAAGCAGCGATGCCCACGAAGTGGACGTGGTCGCCTTTGACCCTGCAGACAACATCATTTTGATGATCGGTGATGGCATGGGCTACGCGCAGATCGATGTAACCCGCGCCTACAAGGGCGAGACCCTGTTCCTGGAAAGCGCCGCTCACCGTGGTGAACTCCATACTGCCAGCGCCGATACCTTGGGCTATGAGCAGCTGCTTGGGCTGGGTGTGAACTACTACACCGATTCAGCCGCTGCCGCGACCGCCATGTCGACCGGCTACAAGGTGGTGTCGGGCACTATTGCCCAGGCGCGTCCGGGCGATGGCTCGAACCTGGAGACCATCATGCAGTACGCCCAGCAAATGGGCAAGTCAGTGGGCGTGGTGGCTACCTCACACTGTGTGCACGCTACGCCGGCTGCGTTTGTGTCTCATGGTCCTAATCGTAACGACTTTACTCAACTGTCTGAGAGCATGTTTGGCGATGTGAAGCCGAACTTGGCGCTGTGTGGCAGTAAGCAAGTTAAGCAAAGTGATGACAGCATGGTAGATGTAATCAGCCGCGAAGCTGCAGCCAATGGCTACACCGTGGTGAAGAATCGCACCGATATGCTTGCCGCCATCGATGCCTTGCCAGCCACTGACGCTGATGCCGAGATCCTGTTTGCCGGTATCTTCGGTGAAGACGAGATCCCTTACGTACTGCCGAATGAATACCAGCAGGAGCAAGGCTGGAGCTATGACAGCCTGGACATTCCGCATGTTGATGAGATGACGCAAGTGGCCATCGATGTGCTGTCGCGTAACCCCAATGGCTTCATCTTGATGGTGGAAGGCTCGCAGATCGACTTCGCCGGCCATATGAACGATGAGGAGCGCATGATCTACGAGACGCTGGCCTTTGATGATGCAGTTATCGATGCCGTGAACTGGGCTGAAACCGATGGCAACACCATGGTATTGGTCACCGCTGACCACGAGGTGGGTGGCCTGGAGTTGATTAAAACCAACGGTGTTGGCGAGATCCCGGAGGTGAGCTGGCTGTGGGGTAACCACACCAATGTACCTGTGCCGGTATCGGCCTGGGGCCTAAACAGCCAGGTTATCCAAGGACGCTCGGTGGACAACACCTCCATCTACAGCATCATGCGTGGTGCACTCGACGCCGAGTAAGCCTCCCGCCATTCCTTTTCGTTCTCCCCGCTCTGCGGGGAGCTTTTTCCAACAACACAGGAAGATTGTGATGATCGGCAAGCGACTCAAATGTTTGCTACTGTGCGTGTTCGCCAGTGCGCTATTTAGCAAAGCGTGGGCGGCGAGCAACCTGTCGTGGCAAGCCTTGATCCCGGAAGATGAGCGCCACTTGGTGCAGCAGTTTCAGGTGAATCATAACCTGGCCCCTGAAGAGGTGCCGGAGCAGGACAAACGTGGCGGCTTTGTTGAGGCGCTGCATCAAACCCAGCAGCGGATCCCCGGGTTTATCGTGCCGCTGGAGTTTGATGGCGACAAGATCAGTGAGTTCTTTCTTGTGTCTTACTTTGGCGCCTGCCTGCACTTTCCTCCACCACCACCGAATCAGCTGATTCACGTTAAAGCCACCATCGACAATATCGAGCCGTGGCAGGCGGTGTGGTTAGAGGGCGAGTTGAGCCTAGCCAAAGAGCAAGCAGAAGATGGCACCTTGGCCGGCTACCAGATGCAGCTGAGTCGCTCACCTGAGCTGATTAGTAAAGCACCTTGATCGCCTCGCGAGCTCAAACAAAAAGCCCACACTCAATGCTGAGGGTGGGCTTTTTCCACTACGGGGCACGTCTAGATCTTGAACTTATCCACCAAGGCCTTCAGCTTGTGGCTGGATGTAACAATGTCTTCATTGAGTGCTGCGTTGCTAGCTGAAATGCTCTGAGTCTCCTCATTAATCCGTTTAATCTCGCGAATGTTGTTCTCGATAACGTCCAGAGTCTGCGCCTGCTCTTCGGCGGCGGTGGCGATCATGTCCGAGCTGGAGAGGTTTTGCCGTACCGCCTGGCTGATGTCTTCAAACGATGAGCCGGCACTTTTTACTGACTCTACGCTGGTGTCCACTTTCTCCAAGCTGTTCGACATCGCGCCATAGGTCTCTTTGGACAGCGCCTGTAAGCGCTCGACGATACTGACGATCTCGCTGATCGAGTTCTGGGTTTTCTGAGCCAGGGAACGTACTTCATCAGATACCACTGCGAAGCCCCGGCCATGCTCACCAGCGCGCGCTGCCTCAATTGCGGCATTCAGTGCCAACAGGTTGGTTTGCTCCGCAATGCTCTCAATCACTGTGACCACCGAGCCAATCTCTTGGGTGTGCTTGTCCAGTTCTGCCATCCGGCTACCCGATTGATTCACCGAGTCTGCTAGCTCATTGGTGATATCGGCGGTGGAGCTGATATAGCGGGTGCCTTCATCGGCTAATTTACTGGTATCGCCCAGAATCGTTGCTAACTCACTTGCCTGCAGACTCACATCACGCGAGGTGACGCTAATCTCGTTCATTGACGTTGCGATATGGCCGACTTCGCTACTTAGCATGGTGACCGACTCGTTGAGTTGGTTGGTGGTGGTATTACCTTGCTGGGTGGTTTGGTCCATCAGCAGCGCTACATCGCTCAGTTGCTTGATAATGCTATGCACGTTGTCGATGAACTGGTTGATGCCATCACCGAGCTCGGCAAACTCATCGTTGCCGTTGGTTTTAACCCGCTGGGTCAGATCTCCATCGCCTTGGGCGATATCGAACACCCGGTCACGGATGGCCTGCAGCGGGCCAATAATAATTTGGTTGGTCAGCACCCACATGGCCAGCGAGATGATTACCACCAGCAGGACTGCTTGAATCAAGCCACCGCGCAGGCTTTCAGCCATGGCAGCCTGAATACTGCTGTCGGAGAAGTGCAAACGCACGCTGCCAGCCTCAAACTTGTCGCCCTGAATCTCGAAGTAGATGGTCTCTTCGTTGGTCAGGTAGCTGCTGCCAGAAAAGCTTTGTTCAGCAATTGCGCCGCTGCTCTCGTTGAGGGTGTAGCTAAACAGCGAGGATTTATCGCTGCCGATGACATCTACCGACACCAAGCCATTGGTCCCGAGCTCCGATTGGATCACCTTGCGGGCGGTGCTCAGATCCATACGCCACAGCGGGTTAGACAAGGTAATGCCTAAGCGTGCAGTACTGCTTTGGGCATCCATTTGCAGCTGCTCTTGCATTTTACCTTGGTTGAGAAACACAGAAATCGCGGTGGAAGCCAGTAACGTGACCGCAACCGCGATAACAATGGCCAGGTTCATTTTTTGTCTGATTTTCATGGTGCATCCCTGCTCGTTTAAAGAGTGCTGCTTAGGTGTTGTTGCCTGAGTTGCTCAAGCCTGTTTTGGGCGGCATTGGCATCGCCAGTTTTTAGAAACTCAGCGAACACATCCAGCGCCGGCCCCACAAATGCGGCCTTGGTATCCCGGTCAAAAAACTGGGCGACCCCTTCGGCTTCTGCCAGCAGGCGCGCGCCGCTTTGAATAAACTCGTTGTTCGGTAAGGTGGCATCCACATGGGGCGAGATCAGCCCCAGCTCGCGGTTGTACTCCGATTGAAAAGAGGCTGAACTTAGGTACTTCACAAAGTCCTTCAGCTCTTTCGAGACGCTGGCGTTACTGGGGATCATCACGACATCCAGTGGTGCATCCTCAAACGAGGGGACTTGGCTGCTGATCGTCGGAAACGGGATAAAGGCGAAATCGTCGATCATCGCTGGCGATAGCTCGCCGGTGACAAAGTTACCGATCAGCACCATCGCCGCGTGCGAATGGTAGATAAACGGCAGTGCGTCATTCCAGTCCACCACGTCCTGATGCTTAATGAAAAAGCCGTTATCCACCAGCTCCTTCCAGTGGGCGAACACCTGAGTCACCTTAGGGTCGTTGAAAGAGTGCTCCCCTTGGAGTAGCGCTTTGTGAAACTCCAGCCCGTTGATCCGCAGGTTAAGGTAGTCAAACCAGGCACTGGCCGGCCACTTACCCGAGTTCCCTAAGGCAATCGGAGTTATCCCTTGCCGACTTAGAGCCTGGCCAACCTCGATAAATTCCTGCCAATTGCTGGGGGGCGTGAGGCCGGCGTTGCGAAAGATCGATTTCCGATAGTAGATACCCCACTGATAGTAGGAGGTCGGTACTGCATAGATCTGGTCATCAAGGGTCACTGCGCCGAGGCTGCCCGGGGTAAACGCGGCGGCGATCTCGCCCTCTGGAATCGCCTTACTGATGGGGGCTACCTGGCCTTGATTCACAAAGCGGAACAGGCGATTACCGCCCTGCCAGAACACTAAATGGTACTTAGTTGAGGATGAGGCCAGCCACTTGGGCAGTTGCTCTTTAAACTCACTATCAGACAGCGAGGTCAGGTTGATTTGCACCCCGGGGTTTTTGTCCTGATAGGCACGAAACAGCGCCGAGGCCACGGTTTTTTGATTACCGGTATTGATGGCGACGACTTCGATTGTAGCGGCCAGCGAGCGGCCGGTGAGGAGCAGAAACACCAGCGCCCATAGCCAATTGGCGCGGTGAAACCATCGGTCGAGTTTCATATGCATCTTTGTCCATCTTGTCAGCTTGCCGCATCGTCTCGATGGGCAAATAGTTGATGTATTAAAAATATAGATGACAAAGTCAGATTTGCGCGTAAGGCACTAATTTTCTGAGCTTCTTACCATGTAGTAAGGCCTTAATAGTGAAGCTAGACGAGTTGAAGATGGACCGTTAACGACTTTGGAGCAAGCTGTTCGGCGCTTAAGATCAAAGGTTAGTGTTATCCAAGTGAGCAGTGTTTTAACCTAACTGCATATCTGTTTAAACCAGCTTACAACGGTCTCGACAACGAACTGTTGAAGCGGTGGCAATGCCGCATTTGAGGGATACTGCAGCACATAGCCAAAGTGCCCGTGCTGGGCGGCAAAATCCACATCGAGTGGCGCTAGCTGGCAGGGCAGAGTGATGACCAAGTGTCGTGGTAGCAGCGCAAAGCCTCCTCGCGCTAACAGCGATGCCAGCAAGTAAGAGTCACTCACCTTGTGTAAGCGCGGGGAGATTGCGCTCTGACTGCCAATAGGGGTGTTTTCAAAGGCCTCCAAGGTGTATTGGCGATGCAATTGGAGTTCTGCCATGGACACCCGAGCTTGGGTGGCAAGCGGCGAGCTTTGGTGCACGTAAAAGGCAAAACGGGGATATCCCAGGTTGACAAAACTCATGCCTGAGTCTGGATGCACCATTCCTTGGTTGAGGGTGATGGCAAAATCGGCAGCGGCCTCGCCAAGCAGTGACAGCGCCTGATTGCGATCTCGCTGTAACCAATTGATGCCGGTCGTTGGGTGGCGCTCGACGATATGCCTATCAAACTCGGCAATCGCTGAGCTAGGGATGGAGGCGTCGTAGCAGATAGTGAGCGAGGCTTTATCTCCCAGATGCAATCCTTC
This sequence comes from Aliagarivorans marinus DSM 23064, assembly GCF_000429485.1. Classification (GTDB taxonomy): domain Bacteria; phylum Pseudomonadota; class Gammaproteobacteria; order Enterobacterales; family Celerinatantimonadaceae; genus Aliagarivorans; species Aliagarivorans marinus. Next base: position 40,336 of record NZ_AUBY01000015.1, read on the forward strand.
GGTGGCTTTTTCTAGGCTGTTCATCTGGTAGATGATGAACTTCGCTGGGCGCAGCAGAGCTTTGCCATCGTCGGTAAGCACCGGGGCTTTGCCTGAGCGTTCAAACAACACAACATTCCAGTCAATCTCAAGGTCACTAACTTGATGGTGCAGGGTCGAACGGTCCTTTCTTAATAGCCTTGCGGCTTTGCTGAATGAGCCTTGCTCAGCCACGGCAACAAAGGCACTCAACTGCTCAAAACTAGCTCTCGGCATGGGAACTCTCCTTATCGTTTGTTGCAAATAGTACAACATAACTGAGATTTATCTGTGGTCTGTTTCGCGTAAGTTGTCTCTGAAACGAGTTAATTCTGGAGCGTAGTGATGAATAAGTTCTTCAAAAAATCGGCAATCGCCTTAACCCTGGCTGTGTCTACTGCAGCTATCCATAACCCAGTAAGCGCCTGTTCTCGCCTTCTTTGGGAAACCCAAGATCATGGCGTGTTTGTAAGCCGTACGATGGATTGGATGGAAGATAACTATCCAACCCTTGAAGTTCGCGCTGCTGGCCAAAGCTACACCGGGCACAGCAGTGACAATGCCCTGCAGTGGACCTCTAAGTACGCCTCTATCGGCATGACCCTATATGGCATTGGTATTATCGATGGCTTCAACGAAGTGGGGTTTTCTGCCAATGGCCTGTTCCTTGATGAAGAGACTACTGGCGACCTGACTAGCGATAAATCTCAAGTATTGAATGCGGTGTTTGTGGCTTACCTGCTGGATAACTTTGCTAGTGTTGAGCAGGCATTGGAAAACCTCGATCAGATTGAGATCCAGCAATTTGAGTTCAATGGTATTGCCATGAAGGGCCACTACTCGCTGCAAGATGCCAGTGGCGATTCAGCCATTATCGAATTCCTTGACGGGCAATGGCAGGTTTATCACGGCAAGCAGTACGATGTACTGACCAACAGCCCCGTGTTCTCTGAGCATCTGGCAAACTGGGAGGCTGCCAAGCCGCAAGCCGATGATGTGGTTGATGGCCAGTTTCCGGTGCCGGGCAACATTATTTCGTCCCAGCGCTTTATCTGGAACAAGTACATGAAGTCGCAACTACAGGAGCCAACTAGCTACACCAACGGTATTGCCAAGCTCGACAGCAGTACCTACAAGATCCCGCTGGACGCCGCTAACCGCCCCGACGCGGAAGGCAATATGCGCGGCTATGCAACCATCTATTCTCTGGGCTACAACCTGGACCAAAAGGTGATGCAAGTGCGCTATCAGTTTGGTGACAGCTACACCCACTACTTTGTGGATTTCGACAAGCTAAATGATGGCAAAAACTACACCCTGCAGGCAGGAGCATCCGATCTGTTTGGTGATGTGACCGAGCAGCTTACTCAAGCAGATGGCGTGATGGCTCAATACCGCTAGTGATGTAGCGAGGGGGCAAGCTTTCTCCTTATTTCTCGCTGAGGCCTATTGCCGGCGCTGTGCGACTAACTGCGCTGAGCTGGTTCTCTCCTAGTAAAGCGGTACCCCTTTGGTACCGCTTTGTCGCGTAAGAAATCATTATGCATCTGGCTGCAGGTGAATCACTTCCCGATAAACCTGCCAACGTTCTTCGCTGCGTTTTAAATCGATGCTAAGCAGCAACTTCATCGGGTGGCCACTTAGGTTGTTCTTTCGGGATAGCAAAACATGGGCGCTATCACCGCTGGCTACCACGCTGTGGTACTTGGCCCAGGTATCCATCGGCGGATCGCCGGCCTGCTTCTTTGCCTTAAACAGTTCGATGAACGCGTCTTTGTTCGCCTCGCTCAGATTGTCTTGATGATCGATCATCAGCACCTTTAGCTCATCGTGATAGATACGATCGAGCGCTTCCACGTCGTAACTGGTGGCTGTTTGAATCAGATCGTCGATCACTTGTTTTACTTGTTCAGTGGCGTTGCTCATGTTTCTTCCTTGTTGTTGATTACGTTGGTTTTGATTTTGTGATGATCATTATATAATTGTTGATTAGCAGATTCGTCAAGGTGTTTTGTTATGATCATTACAAAAAAAGCTGGAAGGCCTAAAAAGCTCGAGAGAGAGGATGTGCTTCTGCGCGCGATCGACGTGTTTTGGAAGAAAGGCTTTGATGGGGCGTCAGTTAAAGACCTTACCGATGCGATCGGTGTTAAAAGTCCCAGCCTCTACGCCGACTTTGGCGACAAGCGCGGGCTCTATCTTGCCTCCATCGAGCTCTATATCAGCAATGGCGCTTGCGCGCCTTTGGTGGCTTTTGAGTCTGAACCCGATATCTACAATGCGGTGAGAGCTTTTCTTGTTGCTGCGATCGATCATGCCTCCGACTGTGGAGATGGATTGAGTGGGTGTTTTTTGGCTTCGAGCGTTGCGACCAGCGTTGGTAATGTAGAAGGCGCCAACGAACTGCTCCAACAAGCGATCGCCAAAACCGATAAGCGCATCGCTGAGCGATTTGAACGAGAAGTTGAGCTTAACAAGCTTCCAAGTGACTTCCCTAGCTTGGCGCGGGCTCGGTTGATGTTTGATTTACGTCAGGGCTTGGTATTTCGGGCGCGTGCTGGAGCGCAACGTGACACGCTGCTAGAGGGGCTGGACGAGAAAGTCGCCATGCTTTTGTCGTAGATACAGCAGGAGAAGCCTGCTGTATCTGACTTGGCTAATATGCCCCACTAGGGGCTGCAGTAACAAAGGAAGCTGTTACCGAAAAGGTTCGATGTTTTGATCGATGATTCGGATCTGAAAGCAGAACTAGTCACTGGTTAAATCAACCGCCTTTAGCGCTAGGCAAAACGAATGAAAGTCCCCTAAGCGGTTCTCAACGACATGTTGCACAATGGCGAGGTTTAAAGTCTGATAATCGTGAACCGCGATATTTCGCAAACCAACCATCTTCTGCAGGTTATCTGAGAGGGCAGTGTCTAACACTCCCACTTGGCCCAATAAGGCAAAGCTGTCACGGCTGTTCTGTGGAATGCCATTCCGCTGCTGCTTATTCACGATATTCGCTAAATCGATGCAAGCCTCACAGGCGCGTTGCAGGTTGAGAACCACAGAGTCTTGGCGAGTGAAGTCTTCGGCAAAGTGCTCTCCCGCCTCTTGGTAGACACTACGAATCCGCTCTAGGCAGCGCTCGATAGTTGCGATCTTATTTACAATTACGTCGTTCATAAGTGGTAGCTTTTTAAAATATCGGCGCGTTCTTCGTTAAGGTGTTGATACATCGACATGACTTGCATTTCAAACCTCAGTTTGTCGTTTGCTTCTCCCCAAAGTACGACACCTTTATAGATAATCTGATGCTGCATAACGGTAGACGCCGATAGCAAGTCAACCAAGTCAACATCCAACCCAGCGGCAATCGCCAAGCTTTCTTGAAGATCGAAACGAGCGATGGGATCGAGTTTTTCCGGTAGCAGTATGGCTAAGTCAATATCGCTATTGGCTGTTGCGCTGCCATCAGCTTGGGAGCCGAACAGGTATATCAGGCGGGTTTGAGGGAACGATGCTCGGATCAAGCTGACCAGATCCTCGTACGATATTTTCATTTTGCCTCCCCGCCTGTTTATCTCTAAAAGACTACTCAATATTTTGGATCTGCTCGAAGAATAGCATTGGTCATGCCCTGTGAGACCAGTGCTTTCAAGCGATTGTGGTGAGTAACTGTATCACGTTACTCACCGATATACTCACCAGAAAGATTTTGGCTAATTTACTGATGTTGCATCCAATGCAGCAGATCGGACAGCAACCAGGACTTGGTTGTACCAACTTGTTTGGCTACCGGAACTTGGCCTTTTCGGCTTAGCCTCCACCATGTGGTGTTGCTGACCGAGGTGATCTGTTTGCGCTCAGCTTCTCTTACCAATCGCTCTGACTCACGGTATGCGCTCAAAATCTCTGCTCTTTGTGTCAGAGTTGGTTCAGTATAAGGCATTTACTTCTCCTCCTCTACTCGGTAGGACATCAACCAGGCATCGAGATCATCGCGCTTGAAGTAAAGCTTGCGGCTTGGTTTGTAGTGCGGGATCTGCTTAGCATGGGTCAGCTTGTATATGTACTTAACTGATAGACCTGTATATTGGGCGGTCTCTTCAGCACTAAGAAACTGCTTTTGCGATGCGATCAAGGTGCGGAGTTCTTCTGTTGCGGTCTTGATATCTGCCAGAAGGGCTTTAGCTTCCGATCGTTCCTTTTGGGAAATGGGAAAGTGGGAAATCATGCTTCGCCTCCTTGTTGAAAGCCGCTGAAGTCGACGTCCAGTTCCAGTTGTTCAGCGATCCTTACTGGGAAAAATTTGAAGTTTCGAGCTACGTGCCCAGAAATATTGCTTTTGAATGTGCCTCGGGCTGGCTCATTGGTTTGTAGCCAGCCTTGTTTATTGAGGTATAAAGCTGTCTGAGAGACCTGGTGGTTGAAATCTATCTTGAAGGCTCGTACAAACGCATCTCGGTGGATATGCCAGCAAAGTTCATTTTTTTCATAGCGCCACCATCCATTTTTGGCTATCTCACCCGGATAACTCATTGAGTACTGCCACTTAGGAATGATTCGCCGAAGTTGGTTTTTTATATTTCGCTCTTCAAAATTGCAGTCCTCATCTTGATTGGCGGACCAAACTTCAAACACTTTGCCTATCTCTAGTACAGCACTACCTTTACTCCAAGGAAGGGCTCCGAGCTCAATAGCGATTTCTCCTACAGCAGCAACCAGAGCAAAGCGATCCGTTGCGAAGCCAATTTGATTGCTTTTGGACAGTCCGTAACAGTCAAGCCACATCGAGGATATCGATTTAATTTTGACTTGCAGCTTCTCCTGAAGATCGTCAATTGACGCCACTTGATTTAAGAAAGGCTGAAGCGCTGTGCCAAATTGTTGTGATGTTACTTGTGTTATGTGTTCTGCGAATTCTTTCGCAGAAGGAAACCCATGAGTGTCGTCGAAGGCTCCGTACTTCTGAAATAAAGGAATTTCAAAAAAACGCATTAACTGACCTGCTTGAACTTTCCTATTTGCCTGGGCTAACACTTGGGCAAGACTAACCTCACCTGTAGAGAGCCCGATGATGCTCCAGTGAAATTGTTGTTGGAGATTTGCATTCTTTGTCGCTCGAAGTTTTGATGTGCCATTGCCCAACTGATAAACGCCAGTCAGTACCGATTCCGGATCTGCTTGTTGGAATTCATCCAACAGAACAATCATGTTGTTACGAGATTTCGCCCTGGCTTCGAGACCGTTGGCAGTGCTGCTCCAAGAGTCACAGTAATTGAAGTCTGAGCACACGGACGCAGCCAGTCTCAGCAAGGTGGTTTTACCAAACTTGGAACCGCCTAAAACATGTATAAGAAATGAGTCCCAGTCGAGCTTTGATAGGAGTGGAGCCGAGAAAGCTGCACACAGCGTAAAGGTCATCAACGCATTATTTTTGCATAAGCTGGCAACGGACTCTTGCCAATCTAGAAACGTACCTTTCGTACTTAACTGCTCTGCTGACTCATTCTGAAAAATAACTTCTTGCCCGCTAAATCCAGCGGTCCAACTGGGGGTTACGAATTTATTGAAATACCAGCCTGTTTGATCGACTGTTACCACAGTTTCATCAGGTGTTGATGAAAGGACGTAATCAATAATGTGTTTCCAGTAATGCTGCTTGTGGTGTATGTATAAACCTGTGTCTGCAAGTGCCTGGATCATGTAACGCCCACCATCTGCAAGAATGTCTTTCATCTTGAATACTCGTTCATGATGTTCACCGACTCGTGAGCACCACTGGATCAAAATGCCAAACCCTCGTTTAAAGTCAGGATCATAGGTGAAGGCTTTGACATTCATTGGGCCAGCGATTTGCACTGGTGCTTTATCTTCCTGTTCCAAGATCAAGCCAACTTTCTTGGCTATTACTGTTTGGTTCATAAATCACTCCTAATTTAATAGGCCGCGGCGCTATAGTTTTCAGCTGATTTCAGTTCATTTCGTTAACGTTTGCTATGGTATCTGTGTTGGCTGAATAATTAGCACTCTGGAACTGTCCAAACCGGGCTATTTGGCGGTGATTTTAAGTGTGAGGTGAGATGGTTTTGGTTAAATGGCTATTACAGCATCATCAAGTGATACGCTTGCACATGTGAAAGCGTCAGGCTGAAACCGAGAGTGGTATTCGCGCTATTATAGGAACAAATATTTTAATTGGTGCTTAGTGCTAAATTCCTCAAGATTGCCAAATTTTTTCTGTGCAGCAACGAACAGTTTTTCATCAAATTTGGTAGGAAACATTACTATTTTGCATGGCGATTGCAACGTGACGTAAACCCTACAAGGTTGAAGAATACCGCATGGATTGTTGGAACCGTACATCCTTGAATCAGATGAGAATTTGTTTTCATCTGCCTTGATAACTAGGGTCAGATTATCAAAATGCCAGCTGATGCTGGCATCTCCATCTTGGCTGCGTTCAATCGCCTCTTTTATTATTTCTAGCTTTGCTTGGTTTAAGTTCTTCATACTTATCCTTAACTGTGTTGACAGTGTTTTCAGTGCGCTGAATTGTTCCGTTAGAACAGATTTAAGTGATTGAATTTAAAGGGTTGCGTATCGGTTTTTTCGTGAGATTATAAATTTATTCACTAAATCAAAGGAGTGTCAAAATGAATAAATTAATCTATCTCTCGATAGCCACCTGTTTGATTATCACAGGCTGTGCTTCAACTTCAGAGCCTGTTGTTTATGACAGCAGCCATAGCCGTGCCTACAACATTGCGCAGGCCGGTGGCTTATATGACGTAAAAGACAAGAATGTTCCGCGAGCCGCCTATGAATCGTTAAGCTTTGCAGGTGATGCGGCTGCAAACACTTTGCTTTTCACTTCATCTGCTGGCTTGGGCATGAGCCTTTCAGAAGGCTTCGGAATCGGCTTGCTCACTGCTGCTCTGGAAAACCCAGATCCAGCCCAACGAAATAGCATCGTAGCTTGGATGCCACAATCTGAGGCAGAATCGCCAGCACAGGCTCAGAAGCTCCTACTCAATCAGGTAACGAAGGCGATGTCGGAAACCTTGGATGAACTTGGTGTTGGCTATGAAAAAACATCAGCCACCGATGATGAAACTACCGAGTTCTACTTTTATAGCAATGCTCTAGGGTGCCCGCAGTATGAACAAGGCATGACCAACCGCGATCTTTGCTACGTGCGGGCGCAGATCATTGAGCCTTATGTTCACGCTAGCCCTGATTTTGTCGAGAGCAGTACTCAAGCCTACACCTTCAGCTCCAACCACAAGTATCGTTACCATCGTTTCAAAGTAACGCCTGGAAAAACAGCGACTCTTCCCCTGGAGCAGATCTATGCTTCAGTCAGCAAAAAGTTACCGGAGTGGGTCTACTTATACATTGCGTCTGGCAATTTACAGTTCGATGAGCAAAGCGTAACTGCGCCTTATCTGCTTGAGCAAGGTCAGCCTCATCTGTTCATCACTCAAGATGACTCCTGAGTAAGAGGCCAAGCTGATGATGACATTAACGACATTTTCCGAAAAGCAAACTGACTCAAAAGTTTATGTGTACTGGCGTGTTGGCACTAAGCGAGGTGGCGTTCTTGATGTAACTTTAAGCTTTGAGCATAGCGACAGTGCGTTGATTGCAGAGTTATACGCCATCCAACATTTGCTCTTTGTTGAGCTGGTACTTGGCCGTGAGCCGGGTTCTGGTAACGGGTATCGTTTGACTGTATCGAAAGGTGCAATTAAAAAACTTGCCCTTGGGCGTTCCGATAAAAAATATGCCTTTAAATACTCGTCCTTCCTGCGAAATCGAATGGCTGGTGTGACCATCGAGGTTTCACAGTCGAAGGATTTTCTGCCAGTGCTTAATGATTCACTGACTGAAGTTCTGACAGTTGACTCGACTGACATAGCTAGTGAGGTTCATTCCATCAACACCCCTACGATGGGTCAGTTGAAAATCACCAAGCATGCTGTAGAGCAATATGTATCCCGTCTCAGCTCAGGTAAGCCTAAGAATCCCTGGTTGTCACTGGTTAAGCGCTTGCAGCACCCTCGGTTATGCCGCTCACTTTTGACAGACAAGGTTCGCCAGCATAAAGTTCGAAAGTACGGCACAGCTGATAACATTGAGGAGTGGCGGCATCCTGATGATGAATTTCGCTTCCTTGTGTTAAAGGACGGGGATACTCGCACATTAGTGACCAGCTATCCTCGCTGTTGACATAAGCCTCCAACTTTCACAAGTGAAAGTTGGAGGCAAGGTAAATGCTGTTTGTTTTTCGCGGCCAGCTACCGCGTATTCAGTGGCCTTAGATCACTAAAGAAATTACATTTTATCTGCGTTCATTGGCGATAGCGCACTCTGTAGTTGCCCATTCTGGGCGCAACCCTGTCGATTTAAGGCTTTGGTGGCTCACCGGTTCTGCCAAGCAGCTTCCAGAGTAGGCTGAATGCGTAGAAATGATCTCTTAAAGTAGCTTCACTCAAATCATCTCGCCGGTTGTAATAGCGGTGAATATGCGCACGACCCACTTGCGGGGGCTGTTTCACTCCATGCTCGTTAGCCGCAATATCTTCTAGTGCTGTTATCAGCCGCTTAACCATATTGCGGCGAGCAACCTTACCGCCATGGCGAACGTATTCATGGCACCTTTGTTTGACCCATCGTTCCATAATCTCAGCCCAAATAATTGTTTGTTATGTCAATACGACCATGACCCAGTTCGCTTGCCACTTGGGTACGGATCTCTTTATCCAATACCCTCGCATGTGAAACGCTAATTTTAAGCTTATCAGCAAGGTATTGGTGATGAGGCCTACCGTGACTAACTTCCGCTCGAACTGGGCATTCAGCTCGCATCAACATCAGGTAGCGCTCTTGAGCATAATGGTGGCGCTCTCCGTGAAAATTTACCGGTAAACGGGCGGCTTCTTTATAAGCGTCTTGGCGAAACTCTTTATAGGTCTGATGAGCAGGGATCAGACTTCTACCATCTTGAATTGCTGCTGCATGCTGTAAAACGTCTAATTGTTGCTGCGAGACAATAGGTACACAACGGTGGCGTCCTCCCTTGGTGCCATCTTTAATATCAATCACAGACTTTGTTGTGGCCTGTTTAAGCGCAGTTTCTGCATTTAACTTGGCTGACTCTTCAAATCGCAACCCAAACTCCCGCTGTAGCTCAAGTAACACGCCAACTCGGTCAGACGCAGCTGAAATTGCTAAATTATGAAGCTCAGGCGTGACACTTCGGCTTTGTTCACAAACACCGGTTCTGGTTGGTAAGCCGCCTTCTCGCACCGGATCTACCCGCACTTGATTATCTCCTCTGGCGATCTCCATTACCCGATTTACGGCACTCATATAATTTTGCGCCGTTGCCGGTGAAATTTGGTCACGCTCAAAGCGATCTCGCAAATGCGCGGCATACTGCTGTAGATGGTGAGTCTCCAGCTTTCGCATGTCTTTTATCTCAAGCTCCGATTTGGCCCAAGTAGCAAACACCCGCCATCGATCATGGAGTGTTTCTCGTGTTTGAAAACTTTGCACGTCTTCCTTTAGCGCATTTAACCCTGCTCGGATCATATCCCTGTTCTGTAAGCCAAAATTGTAAGCGTCTGGATTTGCTCGTTCGCACCTCATTGCTGTCGTCCTTCAGGTTATTCAATTAGTGGCCATGCTTTTCATCATTGATTGGTAAGTGATAAGGCAGTTTTTCTAACAGCTCTGCTTGCTGCTTGGCCTCCGAGATCTTGCTCGGCACATAGGGTAGATAAGCCCGATACCCACGGTGTTAATTACTGTTAAACAGTTACGAATGAACATCGCTATGGAGAAAGCAACTCATTCAACTACCTGGTCCATTGCATTGTTTTGTTGCATCGATGCGTTGTACTGGTAGCAGATCCGGCTAATGTCATCGTCTTTGTCTCCTTGTATTGATGGAAGGAACCTGCGATAAGCAGGACTTTTCGTGCATTTTTGTGCGCGGTGCGAAAGCCCTGACGCATTGAGCGTCAAGGCTTCCGTCGGGGGTAGCTACCCCCGTCTCTGTTCCCTGACGGGAGACAGAGACGGGGGCTGGAGTACTGCTGTGTAAACAGCTATTTGGTTTGTGTTGCAGAGCAGGAGGTGCTCTGGTGAAGTAGGCAGGCTCGATATTGAGTCTGGATTCTGCAATCGAACAGGTCTGATCGCAGGTAACTTTGGCTGTGCAGTAAAGCGTACGCACAGCAATGCAGCAGCACAGTGCCGCAAATATGATCAAAAAAATCATGGTGTTTCCCTCGGTGTGAGAATAATCAGGCGAGGGAGTGCCCAGTAGGGGCGGTTCCCCCACGCTGGGTTAGAGATTTAAAGGCCAAAGCCTTTGAGTTGATAGGTATTTTGTAATTGCTGTTTTTGGCCAGCTACCGTTGATGCACCCTAATCTTTGCGCAAGAAAAGAGCAGCGTCAATAGAAATCGAAACGCGACTTTTGGGTTGTTTTTGGATGATCTGGTTAACTTTATCTCAAAGGGCTCTGTCGGTCGTGTTTTGAAGAAAAGCTGCTGATAAAGGGGGGGAATTTATCCTCCCGATGATCAAAACAGCATCAAAACTCGACCTTAGGGTGAAATGCTGACGTGAACATTTCTGGAGCTAGAATATGCATCGTCACCATAATCTCTTGGTGAACCACCGATTTCTAACTGATAGTCAGACAGCCCAAATTTACCTACCGTTGGTTTGCAAGTTGCGACGACTTGAACCGATAGGTCACGTCCCATCATGTCGGCCTCATTTCGGTGATGACCGCTGGCATATCCACTCATCTTGACCTCAAAAGCAGTATCAAAGTTAAAGTTATCCACCTCGAGATAAATTTCTTCAAAAATAGTGTCGGTTTCAGCCATTGGCCCAGACAGCTCATCGCTACCTAAAATATCGTAACTATTTTCATTGACGCTCTCGCTGATCCTCTCAGCAAGTGATTCATCAGATAACAGTTCAAAGGGGTAGTTTTCTAAAATACCTTGCAGGTGCTCGAAGAGTATTTCGCCGGACAAGTCTTCATTATCCGACTCTTCACTTTTGACAATTTGATCAAGCCTTTTGGCAAGAAATGATGAGTCATGATAGAGGTATTTGATTTCATTCAGTCCCTCGTTGCTGAAGCTTTCATCATCCATCATTTCTTTGGCGTCACTATATCCGAACAGTGTAGCGACGGTGTTGGAAAGCCCATCAAGACTGAGAACAATGTCATTTTCACGCAGGCTTTGGGAGAGCATATCCATCAACTGATAAGCCGCAGGGAACCGAGAAGAAGCCATTGTCGCCTTATGGACTGCGGTTTGTGCGTTAAATCGTAGTTTTTCGCTGTCGTCTTGCCGCTTCTTGCTCTCAAGATCTAAGCGTTCTTTTTCAGCTTGAACACTTTTGGCGTCAGCATCGGCTTTTGCAGCCTTGGCTTTCTGATCGATGTATTCTTTTATTTTATTTCTGCGTTCAAGTCTCTCTTTTTCGCGTTGCTGATCGAGCTTAATTTCTTCTGCAAGGAACTCTTTTTCAGGGTTGGCACGGAGAACCGCTTTGTTCAGCTCTTTTTGCTCATTAGCCCGTTTGATATCTAGGTCAATGGCATGAGTGTGCTGTGATAAAACAGCTGTGTCTTGCTTCTTCTTCACCCACAGTGATAGCCACGGAAGCGCAAACAGGTAGGTCAAGGCAAGGATTCCGGGGATAATTACCAAGTCCAAGTCTGTCCAAAGTAAGCTTGGCTTGGTGATGACTGACATACTGTTTGTCAGCTCCGCAATACGCTGATCAACTTTATCAGTGCCCCAAAACAAAAGAGCTAACTTGTCCCAGTTACAAAAACACCATGAAACAACGAAGGCTCCAATGACAGGATCCTTAACTCGGGTCTTTGCGTTCCCCTTAATTGAGGACCAGATATCATCCAAAACTTGCATTGCTCTTTTGGTTCCTCTTACCTATCTATATTTTGAAAGTTTCACGCTTCTCTTTTGTATATATGAGGATAATGAAGTCGAAATTCAACAAGTTGAATAGGGTTGTTTTTGAGAAAACCGTAATTAACGAAATCACAAACCCTAATATAACTGTACCGATTCTTTAGGTCGTTATTAATCGGTACATTTTTCAGATGGCTTGTACTGGGTTTAGGATTGTTTTGTTAGTACATAGTATAAATATTTCAATGGGTTATTGCGTATTCGATGTTCTATGCCAGACTGGTTAATAAGGTGTAACTAGATGAGGAGCTGGTATGGCAATTAAAATGAAAGCTGTTTCAGCGGAAGCTGCGGCGAGGCACCCTGGTTGCCCAGGTATTGAGTCACACGCTTTCGCAGACAAAGAAACGAAGACAATGATACGTTGTGATTGGCTTTGGCCGCTAAAAGCTATAGTGAAATTGTTTCTTTTTGTAGTGCTGTTGTTTGCCTTGCCCAGTCTAATTTCATTTTTTATTATTTTGTTCACTGCATCTTATTACGTGAACAAGCTACATCGATATTATGGCAGGGAGAGAAGGTTTCGAGGGCATGGGGCTATATCTAGTGGATCTGGTTCGGCATCTGGCTTATCAAGCTCGGGAACCTACCAAGCTAGATTGGTTGGCGTGGTGGGGGCGGAATTGATACCTGATAATCCAGATTTCATTTCTGATTCGAGTTCATCCCATTGGTGTGGCGATATCAACCCAGCAAGTGGTCTTCCTATGATAGAAGACTCCTGTATTGATGTCGGTGGTAATGTGTTTGGAGGTGACAACATTACCAGCATTGACATCGGCTTCGAGTGTGGGATTAGCTCCGATCAATTTGATTCAATCGTTTGAGGAGGTTGTATGGATTTGCTTTGGTACTGGTTGGGAGGATTACTGCTGACAGTAGCTTTGGTAGGAGGGGTATATTTGTATGCCGCTTATCAAGTTAAGCGGCCGAGAGGTAATAAAGGAAAGCAAGAGTAGTTTACATTTAATATGACTTTTATTCGTTAAGCTCACTTAATAACTCAGGAAAATTAATGCGGATTATACTACTCTGTATTAATTTAACAGCTCTTCATTGTTTGTTGGATGTTAACTTACTATATTGGTTAGTTTTCGATTAAACTCGGCGTTGTGAGATTTTAAGTAGATTTCAAATCTAGCCTTGTTTTCAATGCTCATGTTTTGAGTGTTGAGTTCACTGTCTGGGTCTATCCCTAGTCTTTGGATCATTTTCATGTCAATGTTTGGCGATATTTTCATAATATATCTATCAAATTCATTGATAAATGTTATCAAGTGCGAATCAAATAGTTTATCTATATGAGAGCAAAGTAAAATACCATTTGCGCCATCAAGTCTTTCTTTATTATCTTTACACTTTGACCATGGTACGATGTGTGATGCGATGAGTACTTCTTTGATATTGACGAGATTGACCGCACATCGCTCTCCATTCTGCCAAACGCGAATTACATTTTGTCTGAATTTACCTTGACCTACCCTAGCTGATACAAGGGTTTCTCGTTCGGTTACACTGACATTTAATCCATAAATTTCTGAAAAATCGTGAACAAAACTATTATCTTGTTCAATATGTCTAGTTTCTAAACTACCTAAAAATGTAAAGTATTCCTCTTCAGTATCAAATTTTTCATAAGTTGGTAGTGATTTAATAATATTTTCATCATCGTTGAAATTTTTGATGCCATTCATTAATGCTCGTTTTATTAATGGCAACCATTGTGGTCTAATAATGATTTTTCTATCACTTTCTCCCTCCGAAAAGGCTTTGTAAGGTGTTTCTTCCCTAACCGTCTCCATAATAAGATGGTTCATACTAGCGTGATTACACAATTGATTTAATGAGTTATAAAAAGCTCCTTTTCTTTTTTTTGCCGGTAGGGGGATATGATTAATTTTCTCAGGCTCTTCTCTAAGATTCTTAATATCATTAATAGCGTCAATCGCTGTTTCTGTTGAAAACACTCGACATAATATTCGCTCTAGTTCACTCCACCAAAGGTAATTGTCAAGTTCTATAATTGCGGAGTAGATGAATCTATAAAGAAATAGGTCAGATTTTCCATGAAGCTCACTACGAGCTCTTCGTGGCCCCTGTAAAGGGTAGTGAATTAAAGCATTCACTCCTGTCCAGACAAAACCATTTATATCATCTGATTCGGCAAGTTCTCTTAGTTGGTAACCAACAGGAGTAATTGATATAGTATTACTCCTTGTGATTACATATAGCAATCCACATTCTTCAAAAGTAGCTTTCCAGCTTTCTAGTGCTGATGGATTTAGTTTTCTAGGTGACTTATTAGAATTCCAGTAGGCCTTCAGCTTGTCGTATTTTTCAAAGTCAAAAAAACTTAAAAAAGTACACCAAGCTTCCTTGGCCTTATCATTATCTGAAAAAAAGCTAGGGTAACTATAGCTATTTACTCGCCAAAAATCCATTGGCCACTGTTTGAAGCTCATGTCTAGTGTGCTACCTCGTTCTCACCAATACTAATGTCTGGAATGGGCAGAACCTGTCCTTCATAATTTAGTATATTGTTCGTTTTCTGTAGAATAATAACCCAGTCCATCAAGATAATCCCTCCACGCCCTTTCCTTGGGAACTTCATGTAGTGCCTGCGAATTCGGTAAGCAAAAGCTTTTTCAATCTTTAGACCAAATTGAGCGGCTAACCTTGTTAAGCAGTCATGTACGGGCATTATACCATTAGATGATTGGCTATTTCCTACTACTAGAATGTATCGAGCTTCAGGTTTTAGTACACGACTCGCTTCCTTGAAATGCTTCTCCATCTCATAGAAGTACTTAATAACAGCTGCTCTCCTATAACTGGGTATTTTCTCTTGGCACACCATAGATTTGATGGCGGCTGGAGGTACGTCACACTTTTCTGAAGGGTTTTTAGCACCAACCGACTTGCGTCGCATTTCGTTGAATTCTTTTCTAGTACGAATCCCGAGTATAGGTCCCAGCCAAAAATACTCCAGCATGAAGTTGTACATATAGTCTACAGAGTCCACGTAAGGAGGGCTAGTCACTATCATGTCTATGCTCTCATTTGGTAGGGGAGCTGATAATGCATTGCCTTCTAGGATCTTACTTTCACACGTTGCGCTTCTTGTATGATCAAGACTTCGTATTCCATTGATAGATTTGATTAGGAATCTTTCAAATACCTCCCATGCGTCAGGAGGAGATTTTTTTAATGTACCTGAAACATAAGTCTTTTGGCTTTGATCATCGGCATTGGATACCCATCTTAGGATTGAGCTAAAAACACATAGGAAAAACTCTCTTTCGTTTTCTTTCATCTCAATAGAGTTTATTTTTTCAAAAATAAAATTAAGTTTTTCTTTATTTTCCTTATTGAACCAATGTAATGGATTTGATACTCCTTCCATTGGTAATTCATCTCCGATAACTTTATGGCCTTTGTTTTTTAGAATTATATTTGATAGAGACTCTATTGATGATATGTCATATTTATTTGTTTTTGCTTTAGTTATTAACTTTGCTAAAGGATCTATATCTAACCCATAAACAGTTCTTACATGTTTAAGACCTTCAACGAGAGTCGTACCCGAACCCATAAATGGATCAAGAACGACAGATTCTTGGTCACAAAAATTTTCAATTGCCCAACCTGGAACTTGAGGTATATATTTTGCGGCGAAACGGTGCATTCCATGTGTTAATTGTGTTGTTTGTGTTGACAAACTAAGACCTAAGAGATCGCCATGATGAATTTCTGAGAAATCTGGAAAGATTTCAACATTGTTTATATTACAGCTATCTGTATTTGATTTTGTAACTTTCACATCATTTCTTTTCATTGAGTTACTCATTCGAAAATTACCACCGATTCTCTCATATAGTCTTCAAAACCTTTTAATATTGCTCTTTGCTGTGGAGATACTGTTAGATGTCTTGATTCAATAATTTTAACCTTATTGAAACCAGACTTTAAACCAATCATCGCTGTTAAAACATCTGTCGGAATTATTACACCTGCAAAAGCTGAGTTTCCAACAACAACATGGGTACGGCCTTTTGGGGCTAACTTGCGGCATTGAGCTAATACAGTATGCATATCTTGAAAGTAGCCCCTTAGTAAATCAGGCACTCCCATTCTCCAGCTACTGGTATTCTTATCCATCATGGTTATTAATGACTCTAGCTCCTCGAATATAGGGTTATTAGTTCTATATTCAGCTGCTAAATGGGATCTGATAGATTTTTTTCTTAGCTTGTTTAAATCATTGTAACTCTCAACAAATCCTCCAAACCAGAGCTCCACTTTAAATGCTTCAAAATAGTCAAACCTATTTGCATATGGAGGGCTAAATATTATGGAGTCGAATTGTACTTTTTCTGGAATTAAAGTTTCAAGTTCTAGAGCACTCCCGTTTATTACTCTTTGCTGAGACCATAAACCAGAGCTCCACTCATTGGTGTCACTTAGCATTATATCTATTTGTTTTTTTATAGTGTCGATAGCAAATGATTTTTGGTCAGGGCCAAAACGTTTAAGCTGCCATTCGCCATCAATTTTTTCTATGTATTTACCTTTTCTTCTTTGTTTGTTTCTATATTTTATTCCATTGCCTTCTTTGTAATAACTTCCAACCTTTTCAAGCGACTCTAGCCAAGCTAGGTGTAAAAAATCACCTACTTTTTTATTCTTCGATTGCGTATTTTTTATTGCACTTTTGGTCTTTAATATTATTTCTAGTATTTCTGGCTCAAAAACTTTTTCAGCAATAGACAGTTCTGGTAGAGCATGCATAGGGCTCTCGTTAACAATGCTTTCTAGACTATTTTTGAATCTTTCGACTTCATTTAACTCTTTGCTTGTTAACTTGGTTAGTTTTACTTTAGTGGAGAATGTTGATAGTGGATTGATATCAACTCCAGTAGATATCAATCCTCGTTGAGCGGCTCCTACCATTATTGAACCACACCCACTAAATGGGTCTAAAATTTTTCCAGTTAAACCAAGTTTATCAATTAGTTCTGGGGAGTATGCTTCTCTATACCGCAGCCACCTATGGATACTACTAATACTATTCTCTTTCCAATGGACATATGGTGAAAGACTGTAGTCTTTGCTGATGTCAAAGGGAGATTGTAGTTCGTCTAATAGTGCTTTCAATTGATTACTTCCTAATAACTTATTATCCACAGGTGAAACGTGGCTTCTTGGAATTGTTTTGCATGTTGTGATGCCTGATTTGAGTGATGGAGACGCAAGTGGTTTTATTACTTCTTTATTGACTCTTGTATCCATAGTTCCAAGTCTTCTTTTTTAAATCGCCATGAGTGACCTACTTTGAAGCACGGTATTTTTTTGCTTGCTATAAGCCGATATACGGTTTTTTCATTAACCTTTAGATAGTCTGCAACTTGTTTTAATGTGAGGATTTCATCATGCATATGCTCAGATTTCTTAAGAAAAATTGTGATAATTCTAACAGATTTGGCTTTCCTTGTCCATTGTTGTCCTGTTCTGTCCTGTTCTGTCCTGTTCTGTCCTGTTCTGTCCTGTTCTGTCCTGTTCTGTTATGTCCAGTTCTGTCTTATGTGGTGCTATTGCTTGAGTAATAAAGACTGAATATCCCAGGTATCCCATTTTCCCAGTGAAGTGAAGATGGCCCGGAGTTCCGCCTTAAGTCACAAAGAGTAAATGATATAGACAAAGCCTATGGATTGTCTTTATGTGTAAAGAGGTGAAAGGTGTGCAATCAGTTTTATTTCACAGGCTTTGCTGACTTCAGTCAGCTTGTATGCAGCATACTCTTACAAATAGTGTCAAAGCATGTGATGAATGCGGTCCGCAACCTTCTGGTGTGCTTCTCTTCGTTCTTCCAGAAAATCGTGACGATTGTAGATGCCTTCAACACCTTTGAGTTTGTGATTTAAACACCTTTCAGCCACTTGGCCTGCAACGCCCTCAGCAGAAGCCAGTGTTCTGAAAGTGCGGCGTAGGTCATGGACAACAAAGTAATCAACATCCTGCATTTTGTTTTTGGTTGGCCTAGCTTTATCCTGACCAAAGAGATATTTAATCGCAGTGGTTATGGTGTCTGATCCCATGTATGGGTTCTTACTCCGTCTTCTGCTTGGAAAAACATAATCGGAATCAAGAGCTCTGATTTTGAGTTCTTGCAGCCACTCTATGGCTTGATGAGGAAGTGGGATAGTTAATGGTATGCCATTTTTGGTCCTCTCCTTAGGTATTTCCCATAGAGCATTGTCTAAATCAAACTCAGTCCAAGGCGCTTGGCATAACTCGCTGTTTCTGACGCCAAGCACTAGATACAAGCAGCAAGCTAGATAGTTTTCTCGTGTAAAGCTTACAGCGTTCTCTCTGAACGCTCTAAACACAGTTGCTATCTCGTCTTCGGTCAGAACTCTGGCACGACTCTCCTCGACACCGCCTGCATCGTTGACACGAAAAGCTGCGGCGGGATTTATCTGGGTCAGATCCAGTTTGTTGGCATGCCTGAACAGTTGCTTCATATACATGAGAGTATCGTTAGCGATGGTTGGCCGATTGCTATCAACAATACGCCTGATGACTTCTCGCACATCCAGCGCTGTTACCTGATCGATTTTAAGCTTCCCAATTACCGGTCGGATCTCTTTGGTGTATATACGCTTTGGAATGTTTGGGTGCTTGAGCCTGCCTTTAAGATCATGTTCAAACCAGTCTTTAAACAGGTCATCGACGGTTTGTATACCGGACCATTGGCGGCGCTGGCGCTCTGCAAGCGGGTTGATGCCTTGTTGGATCAGCTTTCGTTGTTGGAAGGCCGCATCGCGTGCATCTGCAAGGGATAGTTCTGGATAGGACCCAAGTGTCATTTCTGGACGACTGCCGTTGATTGAAAATCGCAAGATCCAAAAAGGTTCTCCAGATGTGGGTACAACGAAGTAGAGGCCATTACCATCTGCGGTTTTGCGTGGTTCATCTTTGGCTAAAGCGGCGACTTTTCGTGCGTTGAGCTTGCCCATATAGTTCTCCTTATCATGGAAGGTTACTCACCATTTAAGGGCATACTAGATCAATCCTACTCACCACTAAACTCACCAGTTGGTTGAAAACAGAGGCAAAGCCCTGAAATCTCCTGAAAACAAAAAAGCCCCTATTTACAGGGGCTTGGTAAGATTAAGTAAGCTTAGAGAGACTCAAAAAACACTATTCAATGTTCTGGATCTGCTCGCGCATTTGCTCAATCAGCACCTTCAGCTCCACCGCTGCCTGAGTGATCTCAGCATTAATCGACTTCGAGGCTAGTGTGTTCGCTTCGCGGTTGAATTCTTGCATCATAAAGTCGAGGCGTCGGCCGCAGGCGCCGCCTTTTTTGAGGATCTTGCGGGTTTCGGCCACGTGGGCGTCAAGGCGATCCAGCTCTTCGGCGACGTCGACCTTTTGCGCGGTCATGATCATCTCTTGTTCGATGCGCTGTGGGTCCATCTCGTCTTTGATTTCCGCTAGGCGGTTTTCCAGGCGATCGCGTTGCCATTGCATAACTGCAGGCATCTCGCCGCGTACAAAGCTGACTTGCTCGGTAATGGCTTGCAGGCGCGCTTCGATAAGCTCAGCCATCTTCTGGCCTTCGCTGGCGCGGCTGGCGATAAAGTCTTCCAGCGTGGCTTGCCACTCGCCTAACAACTCTTTGCTCATGGCGTCGGCGTCTTGCTCGGGGGCTTCCATTACACCCGGCCAGCGCAGCACGTCCACTGGGTTGATTTGGCCGCCGGCGTGCTCTTGCACCCATTTGGCAGAGTTGATGATCTGCTCGGCTAGTGCTTCGTTGAGCTGCAGGTCGCTGCGGTTGGTTTGGTCAGCCTCGAAACGCAAGTTGCATTCCACCTTACCGCGCTGCAGGGCCTTGCGGATGCGCTCACGCAGTACTGGCTCGAGTGAACGGAACTGCTCGGGCATGCGCCAGTAAGACTCTAGGTAGCGTTGGTTTACGCTGCGAATTTCCCAGGTTGCGGTGCCCCACTCGGCTTTGTATTGGCGGCGGGCGTAGCCGGTCATGCTATGAATCATCAACTGTTCTCAACAAAGGTTTTGCGCTGATTATACTGAACTGCGGCGATCTCTCCAGTCTTGGCCCATTGAGCCGTGACCCCACCGGCTTTCGCGCCTATAATAGGCCGCAATTTGTCACTACGGAGTTTCCTATGCGCCCCAACGGCCGAGAGCAAGGGCAGATGCGCCCGATCACCATTACCCGCAACTACACTGCCCATGCCGAAGGCTCGGTTTTGGTGGAGTTTGGCGATACCAAAGTACTGTGTAACGCCTCGGTGGATGACGGTGTGCCACGCTTTTTGAAAGGCAAAGGCCAGGGCTGGATCACCGCCGAATATGGCATGCTGCCTCGCTCTACCCACTCTCGTATGGGTCGTGAAGCGGCGCGCGGCAAGCAAAGCGGTCGTACTCAGGAAATCCAACGTCTTATCGGCCGCTCGCTGCGTGCCGCGGTGGATCTTAAAGCGCTGGGCGAGTTCACCATCACCGTGGATTGCGATGTGATTCAGGCCGACGGCGGTACCCGTACTGCAGCCATTACCGGTGCCTGTGTGGCCCTGCAAGATGCGCTGTGGTGGCTGATGGAGCAGAAGAAGCTGAAGATCAGCCCACTTAAGCAGATGATTGCGGCGGTATCAGTGGGCATTGTCGATGGCCAAGCGGTGTGCGATCTGGAGTATGTGGAAGACAGCAACGCCGAGACCGACATGAACGTAGTGATGGGCGCAGATGGTCGAATGATCGAAGTACAGGGAACGGCGGAAGGCGAACCATTCAGCCATGAAGAGCTGCTGGAGATGCTGGCACTGGCCAAAGATGGCATTGCACAGATCATCGAGGCGCAAACCCAAGCCTTAAATAGTTAACCTGTTACAGAAGAGAGCACCATGAAAGCTTATCAACGCGAGTTTATCGAGTTTGCCCTGAGCAAGGGCGTACTAAAGTTTGGCGAATTTACCCTGAAATCAGGCCGTAAAAGCCCCTACTTCTTTAACGCAGGTTTGTTTAACACTGGCCGTGACCTAAACCGTTTGGGCAAGTTCTATGCGGCGGCGCTAGAAGATTCCGGCGTGGGCTTTGACCTGGTATTCGGCCCTGCCTACAAAGGCATCCCAATCGCTACCACCACCGTGGTGGCACTAGATGAGCACTACGGCAAGGACTACCCCTACTGCTTTAACCGCAAAGAAGCCAAAGGCCATGGCGAAGGCGGCAACCTGGTGGGCTCAGAGCTGAAAGGCCGAGTGATGTTGGTGGATGATGTGATTACCGCTGGCACCGCCATCCGCGAGTCGATGGATATTATCGCCGCTCACGAAGCCTCTCTGGCTGGGGTACTGATTGCGCTAGACCGCCAAGAGAAAGGCAAGGGTGAGCTAAGTGCGATCCAAGAGGTGGAGCGCGACTACGACGCCACCGTTATCTCTATCGTGAAGCTGGCTGATCTGATTACCTACCTTGAAGAGCAAGGCGACAATCAAGAGGCACTGGCCGCAGTGCGTGCCTACCGTGAACAGTACGGTATTGCCTAGCATTTAGGGCGAACATCCAATCCGAAGAAAGAGGCGTCAGCCTCTTTTTTTGTGCCTGAGAGCTAGCCCCGATTTCGACTAAAGGTTAGTGCCTTTACTCGCACTCTATGAACTGCTGCACAAATTCACTATTCGAGGCGAGGCAAACTTGACGTGTATCAAGGGGAATCGGTCTTTGCCCATCGCCTTAGCGAGGAGATCTTAGACTTTAGCTATACGCCACAGCCGGAGGAGAGGCATATGCGCTTTCAACAACTCAAAGAGCTATTGGATCATTTCGAGAGTGACCGCCGCCAGCTGATCAAACTCTATCGCCACCTGGAAAACCAGGCCGATGACGAGCGGGTAAGAATGCTGCTCTCTTACTTGCAGCAGCGCGAACATGAGAACTGCCAACAGCTTAAATCCAGCTATAGTGAAACGCCGAAGGATGTGCTGGAAACCTGGGTCGACCTGCGGGCTGAGAACGACATTGCTGAGATATGCAGTAAGGTGTTTTTGCCAGCTAACATGCATGTGGAAGAGGTGTTGGCGGTAGCGGTGGAGCTGGAGGGAAAAACCCTCGAGCTGCTCAATACTGGGGTACTGCAGCTGGCTAGCATGGCCCACGCTAAGGAGTATCTGGAGAACCTATTGGAGCATCAGCAAAAACGCGAGCAACAGCTCGTTCACTCAGCGCACCGGATGGACGATATCTAGGGCGTAGCCAAGGCCTGCTGCCAGGCTTGGTCGGCGATGGCTTTATAGGCTTGCCAGTCGCCGCTGAGCCAGCGCTGTCGGCCTTTTTCCGCGTAAAACAGATAGAGCTCGTCGCCAAAGAACTCCCACACCTTACCATTGGTTGAAATTAGCCCTTCTCCCAAGCTCAACGCATTGGCGCAGTGGCCGTTGTAGTGCGGCATATAGTCCTCTGGTGAGGCAGCAAAGCGCGCGGCTGACTCGGCCGAAGCGAAGTACCAATCGGCCGCTTGCCAGCGCACCTTGTGTTGTTTGCTGCCTTCTAGCGTATCGCCTGCGTAATAGCCGAGTGTGTCGTGGCCACCAATGGCTTTATCGCTCCAAAAGCTGGTGGCGACCGGTTCGCTGGCCCAGCTGTAGCTGCTAAGCAACAACAGTGTGAATGTGACGGCTCTCATCTTCATGCTCCGTATTGGGTACAAAAAAGCCCACGCTAAAGCATGGGCTCGGTAGCAGCGCTTGCCAAGGTGTTAGCTGGCAGCTTTGTCCAGATGCACATCCATCTGTGGGAAGGGGATCTCGATACCAGCTTTATCCAGCTCGTTCTTGATGTTCTCCATCAAGTCAAAATAGGTGCCCCAGTAATCGGCGGTACGCACCCATGGGCGGACCACAAAGTTCACCGAGCTGTCGGCCAGCTCTACTACGCCCACGGTGATATCAGGGTCTTTCAATACCCGCTCGTCGGCTTCACACACTGCGCGCAGCACTTGCTTGGTTTTGGCCAAATCAGCGTTGTAGCCAACACCAATCACCAAGTCGATACGGCGCTTATCTTTCGCGGAGTAGTTAACGATGTTGCCGCCCAGTACCGATGAGTTGGGTACCACCACCAGCTTGTTGTCAGGGGTAGTTAGTTCGGTGGTGAAGATATGCACCGATTGCACTGCGCCAGATACCCCAGCGATTTCAACAAAGTCACCGGCTTTAAAGGGGCGGAAACCGATAATTAGCACGCCTGCGGCGAAGTTTGATAGTGAACCTTGCAGCGCTAAGCCAATCGCTAAACCGGCGGCACCGATGACTGCGACGAACGAGGCGGTTTGCACACCCACCCGCGATAGTGCTGCGATGAGAACAAAGGCGATTACGCCATACTTCACTAGCGAGCCGATAAAGTGGCTGATGGTGTTATCGAGGTTGCGGGCGTTCAGCAGTTTTTCGACGCCTCGGGCGAGAATTCCGGCCACGATGAAGCCGACAACGATGATGATCAATGCCGCGGCAATATTGACCAGATACTGAATGATTAAATCTTGGTTTTGTTCAATCCAAGAGCTACCGGATCCAAATACGTCCATGTATGGGCTCTCCAACAAGTGAGGTTAAAAGTGAGTCGCGTTTTTAGCGCCTTTCTAATCTAGCAGCTTCCCTGCGGCTTTGCTGAAAAAAAGCCCTCATAAAGAGGGCCTTAGTTTAGCTTGCGCTCATCTGGCTTTCGAGGAACTGCCAGTGCACGTCAAACTGTGCGGTGGGCTTGAGTTTGAACTCGCTGCGCACATACTGGCTAACTCGACCTTCGGTATAGGCTAGCAGCAGGGTTGCGAGTGAGCCTTCTTCGATGTCGAAGGCCTCGCCTTCACGCAGTTTGCGCTCGCGCAGTACTTGCTTAAGCTGCAGTTCAATTTTCTCGAACAATACGCTGACACGGGCCCGCAGGCGCTCATGCTCGCCCTGCAGCGCATCACCGGTGATGATGCGGCTGAGGCCTGGGTTGCGCTCACAGAAGCCCAAAATCAGCAGCAGAATGCTCTGACAGCGCGCCAGGGTCTGCTTTTGCTCGTCTTGGATCAGGTTGATGCGTGATAGCAGTGCTTCTTCAATAAACTCGATAAGACCTTCGAACATCCGGGCCTTGCTTGGGAAGTGGCGATAGAGCGCCGCCTCCGATACCCCAACCTGTTTGGCCAGGTTAGCGGTGGTAATGCGTTGACCGTGGTTGGACTCCAACATTTGGGCAAGCGCTTGCAAGATTTGTTCGCGGCGATTGGTTTTATTATTTCCCGCCATAGTGCTGTATTTCCTTCTCTGCGCAGGTGGAATTAGTGTTTACCGGTGTGGCCAAAGCCACCTTCACCGCGCTCAGAGTCGGCAAAATCCTCAACAATCTCGAATTGGGCTTGTACTATCGGTACAAACACCAGCTGGGCAATACGCTCACCGGGTTCGATGGTGAAGCTGTCTTGGCCGCGGTTCCAGCAAGAGACCATCAGCTGGCCTTGGTAGTCGGAATCAATAAGGCCCACTAGGTTGCCCAGTACGATGCCGTGTTTATGGCCCAGACCAGAGCGCGGCAGGATGGTGGCGGCCAGGCTTGGGTCGGCGATGTGGATGGCCAAGCCGGTCGGCAGAAGCTGGGTCTGGCCCGGCTCTAGGGAGACCGCTTCATCTAAACAAGCGCGCAGGTCCATGCCGGCAGAGCCGGGGGTGGCGTAGTCAGGCAAGGGGAATTCGTTGCCGATCCGCGCATCGAGGATCTTTAATTCAATTTGCTTCATTGTGTTGGTTTCGTCTTTTGGTAGTGCTGTGCTACTAAGTTCATTAATTGCTCGGCCAGCTCAGTCTTGCTGCAGGGCGCGAGCTCCTTATTACCGTTATTCCAATAGACACTTAAGGCATTGTTATCGCTGTTAAAGCCTAAATCTGTGTTGGATACGTCGTTAGCGGCGATCATGTCCAAGTTTTTAGCTTTGAGCTTACCTAAAGCGTAATCCTTCACATTTTGGGTTTCGGCGGCAAAGCCGATGGTGAAGGGTTTATTATCCAACGCCGCAACGCTGGCGACGATATCTGGATTCTTGGTCAGCGACAAATGGATATTGTCGCCACTCTTCTTAATCTTCTGCTCGGCCACTTCCGCCACCCGGTAATCGGCCACGGCGGCGCAGCTGATGAAGATATCGCATTGAGCGATCTCATTCATGCTGGCTTCGAGCATCTGCTGGGCGCTGGTGACCGAGGTGCGCTGTACCCCACTTGGGGTGGCCAGATTAACCGGGCCGCTAATCAGCTCAACGTCGGCGCCCAACTGTTGTGCGGCTTGGGCCAGAGCAAAGCCCATCTTGCCGGAGCTGTGGTTAGAGATGTAGCGCACCGGGTCGATGGCCTCGCGGGTCGGGCCGGCGGTGATCTTGATACGGGTGCCAGCCAGTAGCTGGGGCTTTTGCTGACTCTCGAAGAACTGGCTAACGGCTTCAACCACCGCCATCGGTTCGATCATCCGGCCCTTGCCAACATCGCCACAGGCTTGTTCGCCGCTGGCTGGGCCCCACTGAAGTACACCTCGTTTGGCCAGCAGTGCAAGGTTGTCTTGGGTGGCTGGTGCGCCGAACATCTGTTGATTCATCGCCGGCACGATGGCGATCGGGGCGTCGGTTGCCAGCAGCAAGGTGCTAACTAAATCATCGGCCAAGCCGTGGCTGAGTTTGGCAACAATATTGGCGGTGGCTGGGGCGACCACAATCAGATCGGGCCATTTGGCCAGCTCGATATGGCTCATTGCGGCTTCGGCTTCGGGATCGATCAAGGCGCTGCTTACCGGTTCACCGGAGACAGCTTGCAATGTCAGTGGCGTGATAAAGCCCTGAGCATGTTGAGTCATCGCGACACGTACCTCGATACCGCGGTCTTTTAATCGACGCACGATTTCCGGGGTTTTGTAGGCGGCAATGCCACCACTAATCGCTAAAAGTACCTTGCGGGTTGCCTGCATATTCAGAAAGTTTCCCATTGATCACAATGCGTTGCCAAGACTATCACAAATCCATAGCAGCGAATATTGCCGGATGCGAAACAGCCTAATGGCGTCTTTGCGATGGCAAGTAAGGACTGGCCAACTATGCTAACAACTCTAATGTGTTAATTATCATTACAAGGGAAAAGTATGGCGATCAAGATATGGCGATAAAACACTGGCCCAAGCAGCAGCGGCCGCGCGAGAAGCTATTAAGCCAAGGGGCTAAAGCACTCAGTGATGCCGAGTTGTTGGCGATATTCCTGCGCACTGGTATTCCCGGCTTGGATGCGGTGGGGCTAGCGCAGCATCTGTTAGAGCGTTTTGGCTCGCTGCGAGGGGTGCTCAGTGCGCCGCTAGAGCGCTTCTGCCAAGAGCTTGGGCTGGGTGAGGCCAAGTTTGTGCAATTGCAAGCCTGTATCGAGATGAGTCGCCGCTATCTGGAGCAAGAGATGCAGGATCTCTCCGTTTTAGACAGCGCCGATGCCGCGCGAAACTACTTATCAATGGAATTAAGTGGCCAACAGCGGGAAGTATTTGCGATTCTGCTATTGGATAATCAGCACCGAGTGGTACAATTCGCGCCGCTCTTCTATGGAACGATAGATGCTGCCAGCGTATACCCGCGCGTGGTGGTGCAGCGAGTGCTTGAAGTCAATGCCGCCGCAGTCATATTGGCTCACAATCATCCCTCTGGGGTGGCGGAGCCGAGCCAGGCAGATCGACATTTAACCGATCGACTGATCAATGCCCTCGCCTTGATAGATGTTAGGGTGCTTGATCATATCGTGGTTGGACATGGCGAAACGGTTTCCTTCGCCGAACGCGGGTGGATATGATCATTTGTTCACTTTTTAGTTGATCAACCGCGCCTTTTGCTGTATAAAATGCGGCCTTTCTGTGTCGTCCCGGGCGACGGCCACACGGGGCGCTAACAGGTGCTCGAGCAGAAGTATTTTTTGGAGAAGACTGACATGTCTAGAGTATGCCAAGTAACTGGTAAAAAACCAGCCGTTGGTAACAACGTATCACACGCAAAAAACCGCACTCGTCGTCGTTTTTTGCCTAACCTTCAATCTCACCGTTTTTGGGTAGAGAGCGAAAAACGTTTCGTTAAACTACGTGTATCTACTAAAGGTATGCGTGTTATCGATAAGAAAGGTATTGACGCTGTATTGGCTGAAATGCGCGCTCGCGGTGAAAAGGTATAAGGGGCTAAAAAATGGCTAAAGGTATTCGCGAAAAAATTCGTTTGAACTCATCAGCTGGTACTGGTCACTTCTATACCACTGACAAAAACAAACGTAACATGCCTGAGAAAATGGAGATCAAAAAGTTTGATCCTGTAGTTCGCAAGCACGTTATGTACAAAGAAGGCAAAATCAAATAAGATTTTTTCTGCTTTGCAAAAACCCGGCTCTGGCCGGGTTTTTTTATGCCCCAATTGCGGCGGCGGCGGGCTCTGCGTATCATGATGCCACGTGCCAGTTCGATGTTTGGCACTTGCTGCAAATGGAGTTTTTACATGAAGTTAAGTCGACGCGCCTGGAATAACGTGATTATTCTGACTGTCGCGGCCATGATCCTCACCTTCCGCTTTTTCGAGCTACGCCCAGGCGAGCAACCCGCAGAGATCAGCGCTGGCCGCCTACTGCCTGAGGGGGCGGTGATTTTGCAGCTCAACCTTCCCGATCGCACTATCGAGCGCCATGGTACCGAGTGGCATGTCGAGTCCACCAGCAATGCCGCCGTCAATGCCAGCCCGATTACCACGATCGATGCCTGGATGCATGCCGAGCTGAGCCCGTGGGAGCAAGCGGTGGGCGGTGCGGCGCAAACCTCACAGGTTAGCGTGTATCTGGCCTCGCTCAGTGAGCCCCTGCAACTGACCCTGTTTGAGCTGCCAGAGCGGCGGGTCATCTCCAACTGGCAAGGGCAGCTACTGGAACTCGACCCGGGCACCTATGAGCTGCTGTTCGCGCCACAATAAGGTTTATCGCTATGCCTGAGTTACCCGAGGTAGAAACCAGCCGCCGCGGTATTGCCCCGCATATCGAAGGGCAAGTTATCGCCGCGATTGAGGTGCGCCAACCCAAGTTGCGTTGGCCTGTGCCTGAGCAGATCCAGCAATGTGTCGGCTGCGAGATTATCAGCGTGCGCCGCCGCGCTAAGTATCTGCTGCTGGAAACGACTGCTGGGCATATCGTGATTCACCTGGGGATGTCGGGGAGTCTGCGGGTTCTGCCAACAGGCACCCCTGCGCAAAAGCACGACCATGTGGACATTGTGCTGCAAAGCGACCAACTGCTCAGGCTTAACGATCCGCGCCGTTTTGGCTGCGTGCTGCTCTGTGAGCTGCCGCTGGAGGCTTATCCACTGTTGGCCAATCTGGGCCCTGAGCCCCTCTCTGAGGCCTTTAGCGCTAAGTACCTATTGGAGCAGGCGCAAAAGCGTAGCGTGGCCATCAAGCAGTTTGTGATGGACAACAAAGTGGTGGTGGGTGTGGGGAATATCTACGCCAATGAAGCGCTGTTTCGCAGCGGTATTCACCCTAAGCGCTCCGCCAATAAGGTATCGGCGAAGCGCTTAACGGAGCTTACCGAGAACATAAAGCAGGTACTGGCCGAGGCGATTGAGCAAGGTGGCACCACGCTTAAAGACTTCTCTAGCCCAGAGGGTAAGCCCGGTTACTTTGTCCAGCAGTTGGATGTGTATGGGAGGGAAAACCAGCCCTGCCATAGCTGCGGCGGGCTGATTAAGGCCGAGCGGATCGGCCAGCGCAATACCTTTTTCTGCCCGCACTGTCAGCGCTAGCGGTGTGCACCTCTAGGCAAGCTTTTCCGCCACCGCCTTGGCGACATGGGGCGCCACAAAACCACGGATATCGCCGCCGTGGCGGGCCACCTCTTTAATCAGACTGGATGAGATAAACGATACGCCCTCACCGGGGGTGAGGAATACGCTCTCCAAGTTGGGGTCGAGCTGGCGGTTCATATCTGCCAGCTGCAGCTCATACTCGAAATCGGAGCCGGTACGCAGGCCACGCAGTAGTACGTTGGCTTGCTGCTGCTTTGCCAGATTGACCAACAGATCGGTGAAGCCGATGATCGAGACGTTATCCAACTCGCTGCAGGCTTGCTCTAGCAAGTCGACCCGCTCTTCTAAGGAGAACAACGGTTGCTTGCTTGGACTGGCTGCCACTGCCACCACCACATGATCAAACATCTTGGCGGCGCGCCGAATCAGATCACTGTGTCCGTTGGTCACCGGGTCAAAGGTGCCGGGGTAAAGTACTTTGGTTGACATGCAAGCTTGCTCATTTAGATATCCATCAAGAAGCCGATTATAACCAGCCTGCTGAGTCAGGGGAAACCTTGCGAAAGCGCGGGTCTCATCGTGTTGGCTAATCCTGCATTTAGCGAGCAAATAGGGTTACAATACAGCGGCTTTTACGGAGGGTGAGATGAACAAAGTACTGGTGGTTAGAAACGACAAGATTGGTGACTTTATGCTGGCATGGCCAAGCTTTGCGATGTTAAAGCAGAGTATGCCCGAGACTGAAGTGACTGCACTGGTGCCCTCCTATACCGCCCCGCTTGCTGAGCTGTGCCCGTGGATCGATAAGGTGATCATCGACTGTGGCTCCTCCGCCAGCTCCGAGCTGCAAGGCAAGCTGCGCCGGGAGATCCGCCAGCAAAAATTTGATGGCTACTTGTGCCTGTTCTCTACCATGCGTAACGCCTGGCTAGGCTTTAGTGCGGGCATCAAGCGCCGCTGTGCACCGGCCACTAAAGCGGCGCAACTGCTGTTTAATCAACGCCTTAAGCAGCGTCGCTCGCAATCTCTCAAGCCAGAATCGGAGTATAACCTCGATCTGACCCGCTTCTTTTTAGAACAGCAAGGGGTTGAGGCTGCATCTGTTTCCGCGCCCTATCTGAGCTTTTCCGCAGAGCAGCTGGCGGCTCGCCGTGAGCGTGAGTTTGCTAACCAGCAAACTCGGCCCTTGGTGATGGTGCATATCGGCAGCGGCGGCTCGGCCAACAATCTAAGCTTCGAGCAGTACCTGAGTTTGATTGAGTGCCTGTCGCAGCTACTGCCGCAGCGCTGCTTTGTGATTACCGCTGGCCCGGGCGAGCTGGTCGAAGCGCAGGAGATGGTCAGTGCCTTGGGTAAGCGCGATGTGTGTGCGCAGTTGTATTACTCCGAGCAGGGACTGGATGTGTTCTGCGAGGTGCTCGCCTGCGCCGAGCTGTTTGTTGCCGGCTCCACTGGACCGCTGCATATCGCCGGCGCCTTGGACGTGCCCACCGTGGGCTTTTTCCCAAGCCGCCGCAGCGCCACGCCGCTTCGCTGGAAGCCGCTTAACCGCGAGGGCAATCATCTGGCCTTCACGCCGCCAGAGGGTGAGCTGACCCAAGAAGACATGAGCCTGATTAACGTTAGCGACGCGGCGGTGAAGATCCAGCTATGGATGAGTGAGCGCGGCTAAGCAAGCGCGCTTATTGGCTGCGGCTGTCGTTGTCGCGCACCCACAGATCGGCATACTTCACAAAGGTGGAGTGGGCCGATAGCACTGAGATCAAAAAGCCCTGTTTGCCATCGAGGAAGCCGCGTTTGAGCAGGTACATCTTGCAAAAACAGCCCACCGCATGCAGCACGCCTTGGCCCAGTGAGCTTTTCTTTCCGCGCGCCTGACGCTGATCGGCCCAGGCCCGCGCGTATCCGGCAGATTTCACCAGATAATGTTCCATCGACTCGTAGGTATAGTGCAGTAGATCGCCCTGTAGCTTTTGAACCTGCTGCCCTTGAGGGATCTGCAGCTTCTCATGTACCAACGCATCGTCGTATTGAGTGAGCCCGGTGGGATGCAGGCGAATCACCCAATCAGGGTACCAGCCACAGTGCTCTAGAAAGCGGCCAAACACCCACGATTTACGCGCTATTTGGTAGATCGCTGATTGATCGGCTGCGATGGCTTGCTTGATGCTCTGTGCCAGCTCCGGACTGACTCGCTCATCGGCATCTAGCCACAGGCACCAGTCACAGCGAACTTTTTGCTGGGCCAGTTGGCGTTGGCGACCAAAGCCTGGCCACTCGGTGTTCTGATGAAACTCCGCACCAGCCTGCTCGGCGATCTGCTGACTGTTATCGCTACTGCCCGAGTCAAACACCACCACTTGATCGGCAAAATCGGCACTGGCGATACACTCGGCCAGGTTGTCGGCTTCGTTCTTAGCAATGATGACCACTGCTAAACTGGGATGACTCATAGCTGATGCTCTCGTTGAATTCGTTGAAACATGGCGATGACCTGATCGGCCTCAATGGCTTGCATCGCTTTAGGGTCTTTGACTCGGCTGCGCCAGCTTAGCTGATCCGCCGGGCGCTGATGTTGCGCTTCGATAAGTTGCTGCCACACGCTAACCACATACTCCTGACTGTAGTAGGGGCCGGTGCGCTTGGGGTTATGGTGAGCATACACCCCCAGCACTGGGGTGCCGACGGCTACGGCCATGTGGGCAGGGCCGGTGTCTGGCGATAGCAGTAGATCGGCGCGTTGGATTAGCGCCCATAGCTGCTCTAAGCTGGTGTGCCCGCATAAGTCGTTGAGCTGGCCTTGGCAACGCTGACTTAGCTTGGCGCTTAAGGCCTTCTCTTTGGCGGAAGGGCTGCCGATCAGGCTTACCCTAAAGCCTTGCTCAAGCGCATACTCGGCCAGCTGTTGATAGCCGTCCAGCGTCCAGTTCTTGTAGTCTTTGCTAGCAGCTGGGCAGATTAGCAGATGCTTCCCCTCGCCCAGCGTCTGCTTGGCCCACGTTACGGCCTGCTCGCTTAAGGGCACGTGCCAGCTTGGAGGCTGTGGCGTCAACCCCAGCTGTGCCACAAATTGCATGAAGCCGTCGAGTACATGCGGAGTGCTGGCGATTTGGATCGCCTCGCTGGTAAACAGCCATTGGCCATCTTTGGCGCGGGCGCGATCAAAACCGATACGTCGCTTCGCCGATATCATCAGGCTACACAGGCTGGCTCGAAGTGCCGCCTGCATATGCAGTAGCACATCAAAACGGCGCCCTGCCAACTGCTTGCGTAAGGCGATTAAGCCGCGCCAGCCTTGGGATTTATCAAAGACAACGACTTCGATATCGTCGAAGATGGCCAGTAAACGTGCCTCGGCCTTGCCACACACCCAGGTGATCTTTGCCTTGGGAAAACCTTGTTGGATTTGCTGGACGGCTGCGAGCGCATTGCATACGTCGCCAATCGCAGACAAGCGGAGTACGCAGATAGTGTTGGGTGAGGCGGTGTTATTCATGGTGTCAGGCTATTCGGGTGTTGGCAGCATTATGCTTTTGCTAAGTGACGATGTAAAATTCCCGCGTCGATAACAATAAGTAGTGTCATGCAGATAGAAAAACAACGACTGGATGATGGGTGGATGTTCTTCAACCCAGAGGTGTGGACTGAGGTACAGGAGAGTTACTTCTATCCCCGTCATTGGCAGCAGAATCGAGCGGTGATTGGACAGGCCTCTGGCCGTGGCACGACCCTGTTCTTTCGTTATCAGGATCGCGATTGTGTGTTACGCCACTATCATCGTGGCGGTATGGTGTCGCGCATTAGCGATGACCGCTACTTCTATCTGGGGCTCAGCCGCAGCAGGGTTTGGCGCGAGTTTAAGTTGCTGGCGCAGATCCGCAGTTTAGGGCTGAAGGCGCCTTTGCCGATTGCGGCGCGCCTCAAGCGTCAGGGCTTTAGCTGTCGCGCTGACTTGATTACCGAGAAGATCGACAACGCGCGGGATATGGCCGATTTGCTCAGCCACAAGCGCTTACTGCCAGAGGAGTGGGCGCGAATTGGCGAAACTATCGCTCAATACCACCTTAATGGCATCTATCACGCTGATTTAAACTTGCGTAACATCATGTTGGACGACCAGCAGCAGGTGTGGCTAATCGACTGGGACAACGGGCGTAACCGTCGTCCTGCTAAATCCTGGCGTCAGGCCAATCTGGACCGTTTGCTGCGCTCCTTGGAAAAAGAGCAGAAGAACAGCAGCCACTGCCATTGGCTGCGATCCGACTGGCAGTGTCTGATAGAGGGCTATCAAGCCTCATTCAAGCAAGGATTGTAGACTGCGTGCCAGCGCGCCGCGGTTGAGTTCGACGATCTCCGCGCCCTGCTCGCCTTGTTGCTTACGTAGCTGCGGATCATCCAGCCACCTTGCCAGCTGTTTAGCCAGAGCATCGATATCGGCGCTAAGATAAAGCGCCCCGCAGGCTTGCAGCTGCTGGCTGATATCACTGAAGTTGAAGTCGTGACTCCCGGCCACCATGGGTAAGTCCATGGCCGCCGCTTCTAAATAGTTATGTCCGCCCACTGGTACCAGCGAGCCTCCGATAAAAGCGATATCTGCTGCAGCATACATCAACATCAGCTCGCCCATGGTGTCGGCCAGATAGACCTGTACCTTCTCATCGATAATTTGTTGATGGCTGCGGCGGGCCGTTTGCCAGCCCTGTTGTTCAATTAGCTCCGCCACGCTGTTAAAGCGCTCAGGGTGGCGCGGAACCAAGATAAGTAGTAACTCTGGGTAGTCAGCAACCAGCTGGCGGTGCATCGCCAATACTTGCTCGTCCTCGCCCTTGTGGGTGCTGGCGGCAATCCAACAAGGTCGCCCTTCAAAGGCGGCGCGAAACTGCTTAGCCGGCTCCATTAGCTGGCTTTGGTCGGGCAGATCGTACTTCACACTGCCAGTCACCTGTAGGCGAGCGGGCTCTACCCCTAACTGGCGAAAGCGTTCGGCGTCGTCTTGGTGCTGCGCTAGTACCAGATCCAGCTTCGAGAACAGCGGTCGAGTGGCACTGCGCAATTTTAGGTAACGGCGGGCAGAGCGCTCCGACATACGGGCGTTGATCAGCTTGACTGGGATCGCCTTGCTGGCGCAACGGCCCAGCCAGTTGGGCCATAGTTCGGTTTCCATGATCCAAAGTTGTTTCGGCTGGTGTTTGAGCAAGAACAGGCTGATACACGGCCATAGGTCCAACGGTGCATAGCGGTGAGTCACCTCCTCGCTAAGGCGTTGCTCGGCCTGCTGATAGCCGGTGGCGGTGGTGGTCGTTAGCAGGATATTCAGCTCGGGGTGTTGCTGCTTGAGCTGCTTTACCAGCGGAGTGACCGCGATAACCTCACCGACGGATACGGCGTGCAGCCAGATATCGACCTGCTTAACCGCTTTGCTGATACCAAAGTGTTCCGGCCAGCGGCCACCGAAGCCGGGCTTGTTGTTGCGAGGCCAGTAAAGTTGGTAGAGGAAGAAAGGGAGCGCTAGAAAGTTAACTAGGTTGTATAGGATCCGCACGTTTAGGCTAAGGTTCACTGTGTGTTAGCTGAACCTTAGCAAAAGCAGGGGCTTACTTGATAGAAATAGCTGCGTTTCGTGAGCTTTTTGGCGAACGCGTAAGCAAATCTAGCGATTGAGCAGCTTGTACTCTAGCAGGAACTTAAGGTTGGCAAGCTGGGTCATCAGCAACTCGCGGCCACGGTAGAAGTTTCTGACCAGTCGTCGGCCCAGGCTGATTTTTTTGCGCTCGCGACCGGGGATAAAGCTGTGTCCGTGGTCGTTCTGAATCAGCAACTCTGGTTCGATCCCGAGGTTGTAGTTACCGTGCAGATAGTCTTTGTCCATGTAGTTATCTACCGCATCTACCCATTCATGCTCGGTGTGTTTCAAGAAGCGCTCGGCGCCAGCTGGTGTAATAATGTAGCCTGCGGCGGAGGCGGGCCATTTCAGGTATTTGTATACGCGGTCTTGGACGTGCAGTTTAGGGGTGTTGGTGGTG
This sequence comes from Aliagarivorans marinus DSM 23064, assembly GCF_000429485.1. Classification (GTDB taxonomy): domain Bacteria; phylum Pseudomonadota; class Gammaproteobacteria; order Enterobacterales; family Celerinatantimonadaceae; genus Aliagarivorans; species Aliagarivorans marinus. The sequence continues at coordinate 75,260 of NZ_AUBY01000015.1, forward strand.
CCTTTGCCCAAGCGCAGATAACCGTTCTTTTCCAGCAAATCGCGGGGGATGTGGTTTTCCAGTACGTCTTTGAACTCATCGCTGAGTACTGCGTCATCTTCTAGCACCACGATCGTCTCATTAAGCTCTACGGCTTTCTTCCACATCAGATAGTGACTGGCAAAGCAGCCCACTTCACCGGGGACCAAACCGCTGCCTTTACGGTGCACCCGTTTCTTGTCGTTGTAGACACTCACATGGTCCATGGGTAGCGATGCATCGACCGCATCAAAGAACTCAAACTCCAACTCCATCTGCTCGAACGAACTCTGCATTCTGGCTCTGCGTTCCGTCGCACGACTTAAGTTAATAACAAAGATTTTCATTGGGTTAGTAGCCCTTGGTTAGGATTTGCGGGGGCGATTATAACCAAAGTTATTGCTAAGTTTATAGGGTGGGATCAAGGTGGCCAAAACATGACCACCAGTTTTTAATAATGGCTAAGCAGGCTTGCCTAGCAGCAGCTCAATGGCGGAAATAGCGTGCGAGGGAGAGAGCTCGGTCAGACACTTATTGTGGCCAAAGCGGCAGGTCTTCTTAAAACACGGTCGGCAGCCGATATCGGTGTGCAGGGTGGCGGTGACCTCACTGAGTGGCGGCGTGTACTCAGGCGATGATGAGCCATACACCGCAATTAGCGGCAGCCCTAGGGCCGCTGCAATATGCATCAAGCCGGAATCATTCGAGATCGCCAGATTGGCGCAGGCCATCAGATCGATGGCATCAGCAAGCTGGGTGCGCCCTGCCAGGCTGCGGCAGTGGGCTTGCTGGGCGTCATCCAAATGTGCCTTGATGGCATCGGCCACCGCGGCGTCTTTGTTGGAGCCGAATATCCACACCTGACCGTTGTATTGCTCAATCCACACTCGCGCAACCTCGGCATAATGCTGCTCAGGCCAACGTTTGGCCGGGCCAAACTCAGCGCCGGGGCACATTGCCAGAATAGGACGGTCCTGCTTGAGGTTAAGCTGGCGTAGCTGCTGTTGCTGATTGTCGATGTCGGCTGACAGCTTGGGGTGCGGATAGCTGGGGAGCTTAGTGGCGTTGGTCATCTCTTCCGCGGGGAAGGCCAACGAGACATAGCGCTCCACCATCAAGGGAAAATCGAGCTTGTTGTCGCGGCGATCGTTCAGTACCCAGTAGCGGCTCTCGCCCTTCCAGCCGGTGCGGCGTGGGATCTTGGCAAAGAACGGGACCAGCGCCGATTTCATCGAGTTTGGCTGGGTGATTGCCCAATCGTAGCCTTGTTTGGCCAGCTCCAGCCCAAGCTTTCGACGCACGCCTAGCTTGAGGTCGCCATGACCGAGCGGCATGCGGAGCGCGTTGTCGACTTCCGGCATGCGTTCTAGCAGTGGCCGGCACCAATCTGGGGCCAGCACGTCAAGTTGGGCATCGGGGTAATGTTGTTTTAGAGCCATATACAGGCTCTGAGACATAACCATGTCCCCCACCCAGGAAGGACCGACTACGAGGATTTTCATACAGCGCTCAGATGAGGGGCTAAGCCCCTTCCTTATAATTATTTATTCAACCAGCTCATGTACTCGGCAACGCCTTCAGCAACGCTTTTGAACTCGTCGCTGTAACCGGCATCGCGCAGTTTGCTTAAGTCTGCTTGGGTAAAGCTTTGGTAGCAGCCTTTTAGATGGTCTGGGAACGGGATGTACTCAATCTCGCCTTTGCCATGGTGTTTGATGACCGCTTCAGCAACTGCGCGGAACGGTTCGGCGCGGCCAGTACCTAGGTTGAAGATACCGCTGATCTCAGGGTGTTTCCAGAACCACAGGTTCACCTTGCATACGTCGCCCACGTAGACGAAGTCGCGCATCTGCCCGCCATCTTCGTAGCCGTCATAACCCTCGAACAAGCGTGGGTTCTTGCCGTCGTTAACTTGGTTGTTCAGGTGGAAGGCAACACTGGCCATCGAGCCTTTGTGCTGCTCTCGTGGGCCGTACACATTGAAGTAACGGAAGCCAACCACTTGCGAGCGGATCTCCGGCAACAGGCGACGTACGTAGTTGTCGAACTGCAGCTTGGAGTAGCCATACACGTTAAGCGGGCCTTCGTACTGCTTTTCTTCCTTGAACACCTCGGTGTCGCCGTAGGTGGCGGCCGATGAGGCGTACAGGAAAGGAATCTCACGTTCCAGGCAGTAGTGCAGCAGCTCTTTGGAGTACTCGTAGTTGTTCTCCATCATGTACTTGCCATCCCACTCGGTGGTGGCTGAGCAAGCGCCTTCGTGGAACATCGCTTCGATCGGGCCGAAGTCTTCGCCAGACACGATACGGGCAATAAAGTCGTCTTTATCCAGATAGTCTGCGATTTCCAGGTCAACCAAGTTGACGAATTTGGTGCCATCCTTGAGGTCGTCGACGACGATGATGTCAGTAATACCTTGCTCGTTGAGCTGCTTAACAATGTTTGCGCCAATAAAGCCGGCGCCACCAGTGACGATGATCATGGGTGCTACCTTTGTCCGGTGGGAAAGTGCTGAGATTTTATGCCGCAGAGGAGTCAATAGCAAACTGCGACAGCTCTGATCTGTAAAGAAGCGCTAGATTTAAGAGGGTATTGTCGGTATCAATGAAAAAGCGCTACTCAAAAGTCCAGTAAACTATGAAGACAAAAGAAAAAATCGTATTGGTTTCGCTCGATATGTTTAACCGCCTCGGCGAGCGAAACGTGACCACCAATCACATTGCTGCGGAGCTGGGGATCAGCCCCGGTAATCTCTACTACCACTTCAGCAACAAGCAAGAGATCATCTGCAGCATCTTTGCCCAGTATGAGCAGCAGCTGCGCGACAGCTTTCGCCCTCAAGCGGACCAGCGGCTCACGCTGGAGCAAGTGACCGCCTATCTCGATGCCTGCTTTGAGATCATGTGGCAGTTTCGCTTCCTCTACGCCAACTTGGCGGAGTTGCTGGCGCGTGATGAAGGGATGAAGGCACGCTATCACGCCATCCAGGAAGACTTGGTGGAGTGGGTAAGAGCAATTCTTGTTCAGCTGCGCGATAGTCGCTTTTTAGCGGGTGATGACAAGACCATGGAAGAGCTGGCCGATATGGTGAAGTTTATTGTTGGCGCGTGGATCGTTTATCAAAGCGTGCAGAAGGACAAAGGCGAAATCGATAAATCGACCCTCTACAAAGGCGTGCTTCAGGTGCTGGTATTGCTGCGTCCGTACTTTACTGAGACCTCCCGCTCTACCTGTGATCGCCTAGAGCAACATTACAGTGAACTGGCATTTGGCTAAAACACCATAAAATACCCATTGGATCTGGTTTATCCACTGATTTTAACCCGTTGTGGCACTATAATGCATCGTAATGTCCACTTATCGAAGGGTTTCACATGGTTGAGTCATTTTATTCCCAGATCCGTCAACAACTTGAGCAGGTTAAACAGGAAGGCCTGTACAAGAACGAACGTGTAATCGAGTCCCAACAGCAGGCATCCATCTTGGTTGCCGAGCAGCAGGTGGTTAACTTTTGTGCCAACAATTACTTGGGCTTGGCCAACCACCCTCGATTGATTGATGCCGCGAAACAGGGCCTAGACAGCCATGGCTTTGGTGTCGCCTCGGTGCGCTTTATCTGTGGTACCCAAGATATTCACAAACAGCTCGAGCAAGAGCTGAGTGATTTTCTGGGGATGGAAGATACCATCCTTTACTCTTCTTGCTTCGATGCCAACGCGGGTCTGTTTGAAACCCTGCTCGGCCCTGAAGATGCGATTATCTCCGACGCCCTCAACCATGCCTCGATCATAGACGGTGTACGTCTGTGTAAGGCCAAGCGCTTTCGCTACGCCAACAACGATTTGCAAGAGCTGGAACGTTGCCTGATCGAAGCCGACGAAGCCGGTGCGCGTCACAAGTTGATTGCCACCGATGGCGTGTTCTCGATGGATGGGGTGATTGCCAACCTTCCGGGTATCTGTGACTTAGCCGAGCAATACAACGCGCTGGTAATGGTGGATGACTCCCACGCGGTGGGCTTTGTTGGCGGACAAGGTCGCGGCACCCATGAATACCATAAGGTGATGGAGCGGGTTGATATCATCACCGGCACCTTGGGCAAAGCTATGGGCGGCGCCTCGGGCGGTTACACCTCGGCTAAGAAAGAGGTGGTTGACTGGCTGCGTCAGCGCTCGCGCCCTTACCTGTTTTCTAACTCATTGGCACCATCTATTGTTAGCGCGTCGCTGGAAACCCTGCGCCTGCTGCGTGAGAGCGGCGAGCTACGTGAGCGCTTGTGGAGCAACGCCAAGCTGTTCCGTGAGCTGATGAGTGAGGCTGGGTTTAGCTTAGCTGGTGCCGACCATGCCATCATCCCAGTGATGTTGGGCGACGCCAAACTGGCCAGTGACTTTGCGGATGCCTTGCTGGCTCGTGGCATCTACGTGATTGGTTTCTCCTTCCCGGTAGTGCCAAAAGGCCAGGCGCGGATCCGCACTCAGATGTCGGCGGCGCACAGCGAGGAGCAAATCCGTCATGCGGTGGCCTCGTTCATTGAAGTGGGCAAAGAGCTGGGAGTGATCTAATGAAGGCGCTTTCCAAACTGCATGCGAAGCCGGGCATCTGGATGACCGATGAGCCGATGCCTGAGCTTGGCCATAACGATCTGCTTATCAAGATTAACAAGACCGCCATCTGCGGTACCGACGTGCATATCTACAACTGGGACGAGTGGTCACAGAAGACCATTCCAGTACCTATGGTGGTTGGTCATGAGTACGCCGGCGAAGTGGTGGCCATTGGTCAAGAAGTGCGTGGCTTTGAGGTGGGAGACCGTGTCTCCGGTGAAGGCCATATCACCTGTGGCCACTGCCGTAATTGCCGAGGTGGCCGCACCCACTTGTGCCGTAATACCGTGGGTGTCGGGGTAAATCGCCAAGGTAGCTTCGCCGAGTATCTGGTGATCCCTGCGGTCAACGCCTTCAAGCTACCCGATGAGATCAGCGACGATTTGGCCGCTATCTTCGACCCCCTCGGTAATGCGGTGCACACTGCCTTGAGCTTCGATTTGGTCGGCGAAGACGTACTTATCACCGGAGCTGGACCGATAGGTGCCATGGCAGCTGCGATTGCTCGTCACGTGGGGGCGCGTCATGTAGTGATTACCGATGTTAATCCTTACCGCTTAGAGTTGGCTGCTAAACTTGGTGCTACCCGCACGGTGAATGTGGCCGAAGAGCGCCTCGAAGATGTGATGGTTGAGCTGAAGATGACCGAAGGCTTTGATGTTGGCATGGAGATGTCGGGCGTACCTTCAGCCTTCAACACCATGCTTAACACCATGAATCACGGCGGAAAAATCGCCATGCTAGGTATTCCACCGAGTGATATGGCGGTGGATTGGAATCAGGTGATATTTAAGGGCTTGGTGATAAAAGGGATATACGGACGTGAAATGTTCGAAACTTGGTATAAAATGGCCAGCCTTATCCAGTCCGGCTTAGATATCTCTCCCATCATCACCCACCATTACGCAATCGATGACTTCCAGAAAGGCTTTGATGTGATGCGTTCAGGTGAGAGTGGCAAAGTGGTGTTGAGTTGGTGAGGTCTAGCTGTTAGAGAGTAGCACAGGCGGTATCAGACTGTTCAGCCTGAGGTTTTGTGAGAGTTATTTGGGCGCGAGTACGCCGATGAAGTTGAGAGTTTTTAGTGAGCAAATTGAGTAAGTGTGAGTTTAAACATATAGGTGAAGGTGGTAAGTACCTAGAGTTAAACCTGCACTTATCAGGCGACAGCCGCTCTGTTTTTTTTAGAGCTCTTGGCGATACCACTCTGACTCCCAGTGCAGATGCGCTGTTATCGTATGGGTTACTCCCGGCAATGGTCGATGCTGGTGGGCAAACCCTGCATATTGCAGGGGAGGTTAGTGCCAAGTTACGGCGTTCTTTGCCTCAAATGCAGGACATCTACCACTGTTGGGATTCTCGTTTGAATCCCGTGGTTTGTGAATCTGCAGCAGTAGAGCGCAGTAGTAGTCAGGCTCGCCGAGTGGGTTGCTTCTTCTCTGGTGGGGCAGACTCGTTCTACAGTGTTCTAAAAAACAATGATGAGGTTACCGATCTCATTTTTGTTCATGGTCTGGATATTCCACTCGACAATACTGATCTTCGCAACAAGGTGTCGGAAAACTTGCGGGCGATTGCAGTTGAGCTCGGTAAAAACCTCATTGAAGTTGAAACGGATGCTCGTGCTTATATGGATGAACACGTGGCTTGGGGCGAGTTTGGTCATGGTGCTGTATTGGCGACGATTGGTCACTTGTTATCTAGTCAGTTATCAAAAGTCCTGATTCCATCTACACACTCTTACCGAGACATGTTTCCCTGGGGCTCTCATCCTCTGTTAGATCCGCTGTGGAGTTCTGAAGCACTCGAGTTTGTACATGATGGTTCGGAAGCAACTCGAGTAAACAAAATAGGGCTAATAGCAGGCTCTGAAGTGGCCATGCGTCACTTGCGGGTTTGTTACGTGAACCCCGGAAGCTTGTATAATTGTGGGCGTTGCGAAAAGTGCTTGCGAACCATGATCAATCTGCAAGTCCATGGCGCCTTAGAGAAATGTCAGACTTTTCCTGACTCATATAGCTTTAAGCGTTTAAAAAGAACTACTGATGTAACAAATGACAACGTCAGATCATTTGTAATAGAAAACATCGAAGAGCTTGCTCGAAACGGCAACAATCCTCAGCTTGAAAAACAGTTGGAGCGTTTGCTCCAGCAAGCAGTTTGGCCCAGAGCCCTAGCGAAGTACTTCAAGCAAAAGAAACGAACAATGATTAATAGTCTTAAAGGCGGTAACTAATGTCAGATGCTCAACTCGTAGCTGATTTTTTCAAGCAGAACTTTGCCGGTGAAGAGATTTATTATGTGACTAACCAAGGTAACGCTGGTGATGCGTTAATTGGCTATGGCGCGTTATCTTTCTTTGAACGTGAAGGTATTCGTTTTCACTTTGTGGAGTCTCCGCGTGACCCGGTGCTTGAAGGCAAGGTGGTGGTGTACGCGGGAGGTGGCTATCTGACAGATTTCTATCCTCACAACGCCGAGAACTTGTCATGGATGCGTCAGCATGCCAAGCATTTGGTCATGCTGCCTCAGACAACGCAAGGTTCGGAAGAGTTCTTGGCCAGTCTTGGCAGTGAAACCACTGTTTTTTGTAGGGAGTTGGTCACCTATGAGCATGTTCAAAAACACACTCAAGGCGTGGCGGTTCACCTCGCACCTGATATGGCGTTTTGCATCCCTGCGAAGGCTTTTGTTGAACAGCAAGAATTACAGTTCCCCCAAGTTTTTAAGAAGTTTGTTAGCCAACGCCAACAGTTTGGTCGAAAAAGCCCGAGAACCGTGCGTGGCAAGTATCTATATCGCGCGTTTCGCCATGATCTCCGATACCGTAAGAAGGCCGCAAAGGCGGGTCACCCGAAGCGCTTGAATGCGTTTCGCTATGATCAAGAGGCAAGTGGAATATCGATTCCAGATGTGAATATCGATGTCTCTTACTCTATGCAGTTTGGGGTTAATTCGGCAGAGAAACTGGAGTACACCTCGTTTAGATTTTTGAGCTTTATCAATAAGTTCGAAGAGGTTTATACCGATAGGTTACATGTGGCGATCGGGGCTGCTATGTTAGGCAAGAAAGTCTACCTCTACAGCAACAGCTACTTTAAGTGCCGCGCTATCTTTGAGTACTCGCTTCAGAAGCAGTTTCCTAATGTAGTGTGGATGGGAAGCGGAAATGACTAAAAACACCGTACAATCTCTATGGATTGGACCGTCACTGTCCAAGATCGAACAGCTTTCTATGCGTTCGTTTGTCCATCATGGCAATCCCTACCATCTGTATACCTACAGCGATATTGACAATGTGCCTGATGGTGTGGTCGTTAAAGATGCTAATGAGATATTGCCTGAGCGTGAGATTTTCCGCGACCGTTCGGGTAGCTTAGGCGCTTTTTCTGATGTATTTCGATTCAAGTTGCTGGAAAGCACAGCGTCGTTTTGGGTGGATACCGATGTAGTATGTCTGAAGCCTTACGACTTCGAAGAGAGCGAAGTGTTTGGTTTCCAAGATGATGGCAGCGTTAACGGTGCGGTACTGCGTCTGAGCAAGGATTCCGATGTATTGCGCGAAGCCCTTGATTATTGCGCACGTCCTAATGTCGTTCGCGACTACGACTCCAATAAGGTAAAGCGGCGTAAGTTGGTGCGCAAAATTAAACGCAGTGGGCTCTCTGATATTAGCTTTGGTGAGATTGGCCCAGATCTCATCACGAAGATCTTAAAAGATAAGGATTTACTGGCGACAGCCAAGCCGATTTATTACTTCTACCCCATTCATCATTCCTGCGCGAGAACCATTTTTTCTGAGAATGGAAAGGAGATGGCGAGCTTTCTTGAGCACAGTTATTCATTACATCTTTGGAATGAGATCTTCCGGCGGGAAGGGATCGACAAAAATGGCGATTTCTCCGCGAACTCGCTGATCGGTGCGTTGATGAAGAGGTATGCGGGATAGCGCGATGATTCAGGTTTATGTGATCAGCTTGGCTTCTTCGTTGGCGCGGCGTGAGAGTATTCAACGTCAGTTCAACGAGGCAGGTATCCGCTTTGAGTTCTTTGATGCCATAGATGGACGAAAAGGCCCTCATCCGCTGTTTGAGCGACAAGATGTTGTGCTACGCAAAAAGCTGTGTGGGATCCCGCTGCTACCCGGGGAGCTTGGTTGTTTTGCTAGTCACTACTTGCTTTGGCAACGCTGCGTTGAGTTGAACGAGTCGATTGTCGTGGTAGAAGATGACGCCGAGTTAAAAGACACCTTCGCCAGCGCTCTACCTCACTTGACGGATTTGGCTAACAAGCACGGCTATGTCCGCTTGTTTGAGAACGAAACAACCCATCGTAAGCGTGTGCTGGTTGAGCATTGGGACGACATCGGTAGCGACGTGGTGCGTTACCTAAAAGGGCCCGCCTCGACCCGGGCCTACCTGCTACACCCCTCTGCCGCAGAGAAGTTCCTTGCCCATGCTGCCCGCTGGTACAAGCCTGTCGATGACTATATGGACGAGTTTTGGATCAGTGGCGTGGAGTGCAAGGGCTTGGTGCCGGGTATCGTTAATGACGAAACCGATTTTGAGTCTGAGATCAAAGAGCAGGTGGTTGGCTACAAGGAGCGGACACTGGCTGCTAAGATTGAGCGCGAGTGGTTGAGGTTTAAGTCTGACTTGCAGCGACTGATCTTCAACCTCAGAAAGAGCCTCTAAGCTAGCACCTCAAAGGCAGCGAGTGCTATCAAGCTGCTCGCCGCGCGAAAAGACTTCTAGCTAGCTGCCGATAAGGCTTTCGATAGCTTTAGTCGCTTCCCCTATGACCGATTCGACCGACGGTACCGATCTATCCGGACTGTAAGCAACAAAGTGCGGCTCATACTTGGGCCAATAGCGTTGCGGCAAGGTCGAGTAGAACAGGCCCAAGGTGGGAGTGTGGGTCGCTAGAGCAATGTTGCGCACACCGGTATCGTTACATATCAGTAAATCACACTTGTTCGCCATAAACTCGGTTAGCGCATCGATAGACATAGTCTCCTGAGCGCTAACGTTCTCACGCTCTAACAGTGCTTCCCAACCTGTTCTTTTCTCTTCAGGGTTCATGCCTTCGAGCAACACGAAGTTGAGCGATGGATAGTGCTCTGCCAGCTCGCCAATCACCTGCTTGTATTGTTCTAGCGGATAGCACTTGCTTGGGGTGGAAGCTCCGGTGAAAAAGGCGATGGTGTTGGTGTTGCCTTGATACTCTGGCAGCGCGAAGTCGAGGCGATGCGGTGGGAAATGCCCTAGGGTCACCAGCAGGTCCAGTAGGGTTTCGGTTTCATACTTGTAGACACTACGCTTTAGGCAAATGTCGTAGACCGGGCGGGTGATATCGCGTCTGGGGAAGGCCATCTTGAGTTTCGCTTTAGCGAAGATGCTGAGCAAATGAGAGCGATTGGTCGCGGCCAGGTCGAACAGAATATCCTGCTCTGGCAACGAGCGCAGGTTGCTGAAGCGTTCCGATACTTTCTTGGTGCCTTGTTCGCCGTAGATGTAAAACACTTCGTCGACCAAATCGAGCGGTGCTCCTAGCTTGCTCTTGGCATCTAGACACAGGGTGATCTTGGCATTCGGGAAGAATTTGCGAGCCTCCACGAAGAACGGCCGGGCGGCAATCATATCGCCCAACGCGGCGTGGCGGATAACCGCAATCTTGGTGATGGCTAAAGGGTCGAACTGGTCCTGCAGATATGCCTGAGCGCGTTTGCTCACTGATACGCCTTCGTCTACCCAGAGGTGTCTAGTCATAAATTAGTACTCTTTAGCTTTTTAATCTGTATACCGCTCAAGCCAGCGATTATAACGAAACTACTTACTGAGTGCTTCCGCTTTGTGATGTACCAAGGCTTGCTTGAAGAGACCAATGTCTGACACAGACGCTTATATTACAGTGTCGAGAGTGAACAAAATATTTAACCAAAATCAGCGGATTACTCGATGCCGCAGGTTTGTTTCAAGCCAAGAATTGCTTTAGACTCGAAGCCTTATTTCCCCTGGAAACCCTAGTTCACGTAGCAAGGATGCGAAGTCTCGTGGCTTAGGTCTAACTCATAGCGAACTCTAACAATGAAAGCATGGATACCTGTAGCTGGATTGCTTGCCTATTCTGGCGCTGTATTTGCGGGCCCGGTCAGTGCCTACTTACCTGTTAACCTTGCTCCTGAAATGGAGCGCAGTGTTGAACGGTTCTTACTCATCAGTGATGTGCCGGTTGTAAAACGGCCGATCGCCATTCGTGCCGTCGAAGATGCCTTGGAGATCGGTTGTGAGCGAGATGCTGGGTTGTGTGCCGAAGTCAAAGATATCTTGGCACGCTACCAGTCACGCGCTGGTGTGGCCTGGGCGGAAACAGAGCTTAGTGTCTCTAATCACGATGATATGACCTTGTTTAATCGCCGTGGCGAAACCACCGACGATTGGTGGCATGGTAGTGTGGGTGGCTACTGGCGCGCCCATGACAACGTGCTGTTTAATCTAGGAATGGTCGCGTCGGACTCTAATTTCACTCCTGATGGCAGCTTTGTCAGCGTCGGATTTGATACCTTCCAAATCGATGTTGGCTATAAGCCGCATTGGATCTCGCCAATGCGTGGCTCGGCAATGCTGCTGAGCACTCAGGCTGAAACTTACGCAACGGTGTCGTTCTCTAACGTGAGACCGATAGATTTATGGGGTGTGGGTTTTAACTACGAGCTGTTCTGGGGCCAGCTGTCGCACTCTGATCGCATTCGTTACGAAGGCGACTTTACCAGCGGTAAGCCTTATGTCGCGGGAATGCAGTTCTCGTTAGAGCCATTTGAGGGTGTGAGTATGGGTCTAAGCCGTATGATGCAATACGGCGGTGGCGCCCGCGGCGGCGCTAGCATCAAAGATATCTTTAAAGCCTTCTTCGACCCATCGGGCACCGACAACCGTGGCGATGATTTGTCGATGGATGATGAGTTTGGTAACCAGCAGGTTGCGTTGTTCACCCGAGTAAACTTCAGCGGCAGTGTGCCATTCGCGATTTACCTGGAGTATGCCGGCGAAGATACGGCCAAGGGTTCCAACAAGCGTATCGGCAATGCTGCGCTTAGTGGGGGGATTGACTTTCCACGTGTGTGGCAGGATTTCGACCTTACCTATGAGTTCTCGCAGTGGCAGGATGCTTGGTACGTGCATTCCATCTACTTGGACGGTATGACCAATGAAGGTACTGTGCTAGGTCACTGGGGGGCGACGCAACGTGTAATGGGTGATGGCGTGGGTGCCCAAGCTCATGAGCTGTTTGTGGGTTGGCAATACTCCTCTCGGACGCGCTTTGACCTTAACTACAAGACTCTGCAAAACGAGAGCTACAGCCAAAATGATTACGTAAGAGCCCACTCTTTAACGTTGAAAGCCAGCCTGAAGCACGGTGATTACCTATGGGGTGGTGAGTTAATGGTAGGTAGAGATGTATTTGATGAAGACTATGCACGGCTGGGAGGCTTTGTAAGATGGTAGTGTCTAAAAAAGGAATTCTTTTAGGTTCCCTGTTGTTGTGCTCGTTGCCAGCCATGGCCTATGAGGTAAGCGTTGAGGCAGGTGCCAACTTGTATGCCATTAAGTACAACGAGGTCAAAGAAGACCCCAGCCATGACTTCAGCTCAGTAAAAGGAAGCGTACACGCCGGGATCGGTGTCTCGCGTGCATTCTCTGACAAGCATCATTTGGGGATCCGCCTCGATGTGGATCGCTACGACGGTAACTGGTTTTATGGTTTGCGTGCACTGGACTATCAGTACGCGTTTTCCAGCCGCTGGCGTGCTGGGGCGTTTATTGGTGCGGCCAGCTATGATTACCGCCTGCCTGCCTACGGCCTTTACTATGGCGCGACGTTGGAGAGAAGAAACTTTCTCACCGAGAACCTGAGTCTGGTGCTGGATGTGAAAAGTGGCGATACGCTAACCCGCAACCGCCGCACTGAGGAGGGTGACCGCCCTAGTGAGCGGCCCGATATCTTCGTTGATATCTTGTCTGGTGGCATCTCACTGCGTTACCACTTCTAGGCCATTCAAAGAGAGTTCAAAGCGAATAGGCTGTTAAAGAAAACGTTTGGCTAGCGAGCCCACCAAGGAGTCGGGCTCAAAGCCAGCGTTTTTATCTACGCCACGCTTTCTTAATACTTCATTCCAAAGGTGTACCGCGTAGCTATTCTCCAGCAAGGCATTTAGTTGCTGAGAACCTTTGCTAAACATCGCGGCGGCGCTGCTATGGTGAATCGGGTAAAACGCACTAAACGGCAGGGCTTCATCGAAGCGTTGCTGATGCTTCAAGATACTGGTTATCAGCTCTGGGCCGGTTTCCCCAAAGCGCACATTCCGATACTGGTTTTTAAACTGTAGCTTGCGCTTGATTTTATTTCTGGCAGTTCGGCGTGAGTCGTAGGGCTGAAGCTTGCTAGGGTGAGAGCAATACTCACTCATAGTGGTAAGTAAGCTGTCATTATTGGCGAGCCTTAACACGGCGGTGTTTGCCTTGTCATCAGACTCCAGGCCAAACACGTTTTCTTGGCTGAAATCGAAAGGCTTCAAACACACCATATCGGTGTCCACCCAGTAGCCATCAGTTTGCTGCAGTAGCGAGATTCTGAACAGATCTGAAAACGGCGCGAAACTTCCTTTTACGTGCTTGAATACTTTGCTCTCATCTAGAATGGTGTTGGCATCTTTGATCTCTACGCCATCGGGCACATTCTTCACGTCTTGATAAACGTAAAGTACAAAGGGCATACCGTTGGCGATGAACGAGGCCAAAGACAATTGCTCTACCTTGGAGAGGCTAGAACCAATCCAGAGAGACTGCGCATAGGGAGGGGTCATCAATGACGAGTATCCAAGCAAGCTTTATACGATTACGATACTGTTTAACCTATTAACTACGGCTAGGTTTCAGTTTGTTAATTTCAGGGAATCTAACATGCAGACAAGTGTCTAACAAGCTCGCGGCCCCATTTAGCGAACATCGAGCTGTGGCTATAAATAATAGTATCACTCGATGTGTTTGATTATTCACCGTTCAAGTAATATTTCTCTAACTGGGCTAAATGCGTCTCCAGTAAAAAGTGTTTCTCGGCGCGTGTTTTCAAACCAGCGGCTAACGCGGGTTTGTCATCATCGGCGATAAGCTTCTCCAATGTTGTGGCGATTTTGTCGGGGTTATCAAAAGGTACCGTGAGTGCGGGATTATCGAGTAGCTCTGGAATTGCCCCGCTATCAGCGCCAAGCACAACCCGCCCTGTCATCATCGCTTCAATGACGGTTAAACCAAAGGCTTCCTCTTTAGACAATAGGCAAACCACATCCATAACGGACAGCATGTTGTGAATGTCCTTGCGAAAGCCCGGTAAATGCACGCGCTGTGCTAAACCATATTCGGCAATCTTATCTTTGAGCATGCCTAGCGTCGTCAAATCAGCCCCCTGATCCGCTTGCAAGCCACCAACAATCAGTAGGTGGGAATGCTCATCACCGTGTTCCACAAGCTGTTTGAATGCGTCCAATAGCTGTAGTTGCCCTTTACCCGGGTCGATACGCCCTAAGGTCCCGATGACTGGAGCGGTATCTGGTAAGCCGAGCTCGCGGCGTAATCTGAGTACATCTCCTGTGGATAGCTCCGCGGGCGGTGGCGCGGTGCCTAACCAGAGTCGCGCAATTTTAGTGGGATCAATTGGCAGGTTCTTAAGGTTTTTGGCTTTGGTGAACTCACTGATCGACAGTAGCTGGTCCACATGGCGATATACCCAGCGATGGAACAGGTCGCGTTTGCTGCTGCTTCCACCCATATGTTCGGTAAAAACAACTCGCCGCGAGCACAAGCTATCCAGCAAGGCGGCGATCAGTAGATCGCCCGATTTGTGGCAGTGGATCAATGAGCACTGCTGCGCCTTCAGCCAGCGGCTGATCTGGCCCAGTGCCAATATTGCTTTCGCCTTGGAAGGAAACATCAGTACCTCAAAGCCCTGCTCTTGCATGGCCTTGGCCACCGGGGTACCTGATAAGCATAAGCCGAGAACGCGCCAGCCTCGCTGTTGAAACTGTGCGCCAGTGCGGATTGGGTACATCTCCAACCCTCCCCAACCCTTGCTTAGACAAACATGTAGTACGGTACGGTTTTCCATCGCTTGTTGCTCTGATTTGTAACTGAATAAACTGCCGGAACAGTCTAACAAAACTCTTGATTGAACACAGATTTGGCTGAGTAACGCTAGCTAGCCATAGCTTGATTGCCAGATCTTGCTATAGTTAGCGCTAAGAAATTGAAAAAGGGAGTTTTATTGCGTGCTGCGAGGCTTATGGATTGGCCTGGGGCTGTGGCTGGTAATCAGCACACAGGCTCTTGAAGCGAGAACCTACCGAGTACTGGTACTCAATGCCAATCAAGCCGGGGTGATTTGGGATGCCCAGTTTGAAGAAGGCCTTAACCGTGGCATGGGACAGGCCGATCTGTGGTTTTATCACCACCGCATCCAATATGTGGATGAGGCTTTTACCGAGTTCCGGCGCGCTCAGGAGCAGCAACTCAACGAGCTGATGCTCTACTACCAATTCGACTATGTAGTCACGCTCGGCGACTACGCACTGCAGCTTGCTACGCACTCACAAGGCTTTAGAGACTATCAGTACCCGGTTATCGCCGCGGTTCGCTCTGAGTTTGCGGTCAGTGATCCCATCGATAATCAAAGCATTATCGTGGTCCAGCAAGAGCTGCCGCTGGCCGACAATATAGCTCTGTATCATCAGCTTCTTCCCAACTTGCATACCCTGCATCTGCTGGTATCGACAGGCCCCACTGGCGAGGCCTTAGGGCGGCGCTTCAGCGAGCTCGCTGAGCAGCAAGGTTTAGAGGTTAAGCTGTGGACGGAAGCCGATTATGAAGAACTAAAAGCCCATGCCTCTACCATGACCAGTGGTGAGGCGATTGTATTCGCCGTGTTCCGCGAGCATGTTGCCGAAGGCATTGCGCTCAATAGCCACAATATGGAGAGCCTTGCGAGTCTGGCGCGGGTGCCCTTGTTTAGCTTGTCTGAGCTGCCGATTGGGGTAGGAGCGCTGGGTGGTAAGGTGATCCGCGCGTCACAAATTGGCGAGCAGACCTCGGTTATCTTGAACAAGTTGCTACAAGGTCGAGACTTCCGACGGATGGGCCAGAGCGACGCCGAGCAGGCAGAATTCGTGTTTGATTCCCAACAGCTTAAGCGCTGGGGGATCAGCCGCTCACAGTTACCAGAAACAGCTCGCTTGATGAATGACTCCGCCCAACCTGGCTTTACCGTAGCGCAAATGAGCTTGTCCCTGAGCGGCTGGGGGCTGGGCATCGTGTTGCTGCTGCTTTGTTTGCTGCTGTGGCTGCGCGTAAAGCGCAAACACAAGCGCCTACAAGAGGCACTGGCGCGCTGGGAGGCCGGTTTTAACCGCGCCCATCAAGCGATGGCGCTGCTCGATGCGGATGGCCTGGTGATTAAACACAATACCGCGATGCAGCGCTTACTTGGCGGAGAGGAACGTATTGCAGACGGAGAGCATTTTCTCGAGCATCTGCGCTGGCCTGATCGCATGCGTTCAGGGTTTTCTGAGCAGTTTGCTAAAGCCTGTCAGGGCGAGTTGGTGCTCTATTTTGGGCAGTTTGCCTACCATCAGCAGCGGCGTTTATTGGATATCAGTTTTACGCCCAAGTTGGACAGCGGCTATCGAACCGAGAGTGTGCTTTTAGAGGTGCGCGACTTAGAGCAGGTGCAGGTACAGCAGCAGGCCTTGACCGAGAGTGAAGAGATGTATCGTCATCTGTTCGATACCAGCCCGGCGATGCTGTTCATGGTCAACCCACTTGGGGTGATCTGCATGGCCAACGAGGCCTTCGCCAATCATCTGGGCTACTCACGACAAAGCATTGAGCTGCTGCAGCTACGTGGCCTGTACATCAACGAGAAAGAGAAACACAGCCTACCCAAGTACCTGCTAAAGCTCAGTCAGCAGCAACAGGTGCAAACCCGCGAGGTGGCTTATCATCACCGCGACGGCGAGGAGTACTGGTTCCGTGAGAGTGCGCTGTCTCTGCCTGACCGCGGCTTGGTGCTGTTTGTCTGTGAAGACATCACCGTTGCCAAGGCAATGCAGCATGACCTTAACTTCCATGCCAACTACGATGCGCTCACTGGGATCTATAACCGGGGCTATCTAGAGCGCCACCTGCAGCGCTTGCTAGACCACTCCGAGCAACAGCAGCACGCGATGCTCCACCTTGACCTGTCTCAGTTTAAGGTGATTAACGACAGCTTTGGTCATGGCAGTGGCGACCAAGCCCTTCAGCAAGTTTCGCGCGTGCTGCAGCATCATCTACCGGAAAACGCGATTGTCTCGCGCCTTGGCAGCGACGAGTTTGGCATGATCTTGACCGACGTCGATCAAAAACAAGCGGTCACTATTGCCGAAGAGTTGCTAGCCAAGTTGCAAGATACCCACTTTGTTCGCGACGAGCGCATGATCAGCTTTGGCGGCTGCCTGGGGCTTACCATGTTTGATCGTGAGTCCGGCGCCAGCGTGCAGAGCATTATGGCGCAAGCCGACAATGCCTGTTTCTCCGCCAAGGCGCTGGGGCGCAACCGGGTGTTTATCTTCCATGACGAGGCGCAGGAGATCCAACACCGTCAAGGTCAGGTTGCGTGGGTATCACGTATCCAAAAAGCGCTGCGTGAAGACCGTTTTATTCCCTATGCTCAGAAAATCGTACCCGTCAGTGGCCCGAGTGAGGACTACCTGCATTATGAAGTGCTGATTCGTATGATCGATGAAGAAGGGCGGATTGTGCCGCCCGGCCTGTTCCTGCCTGCGGCAGAAAACTATAACCTTATCGATCAAATCGACCGCTTGGTTATCACCAAAACTCTGGTGTGGCTAAGCGAAACCCCGAGCCATGTGGCTCGGCTAAATATGTGCTCCATTAACCTTTCGGGCCACTCGCTAGGCAACAGTGATTTCATCAACTGGCTAGTCGATTACTTACAGCAAAGCGCACTGCCGCTGAACAAGCTCTGCTTTGAGACCACCGAAACCGTAGCTATCGCCAACCTGCAAGTTGCCACCGACTTCTTTAATCGGGTACGCGCCTTGGGTTGTAAGGTGGCTCTCGATGACTTCGGCTCCGGGCTATCGTCGTTTGGTTATATCAAGAGCCTGCCCATCGATTACCTCAAGATCGACGGTATGTTCGTACGTGATATGGCCAACGATGCCCAGGATGCTGCCATTGTGCGCAGTATCCACCAATTGGCGGAGACGCTCGGTAAGCAAACCGTCGCAGAGTTTGTTGAAGATGCAGAAAGCCTGGCGATTCTCCAAGAGATAGGGGTCGATTATGCGCAGGGCTACTACTTCGGCAAACCAACGCCAATGGACATGCTGGCCCTATCCTAGACCAATCAGCATGAATGAGCAGTTACGTGTGTGGATGGGTATCAGGTAAACTTAGGCAAATTTTCGTTTAAGACCGACACGTGCAAGCTAATACCGTACCTGTGTTTATTGATGGCGAGGCATCGACCTCGCTACTCGACTGCTTCCCGGCCAACCTTAACTGGCAAGCCGTAACGGCCCTTCCTGACAGTGGCTTTTGCTTACAACTCGCTGATGATGCGCTGTGCCTGCGCTGGTGTGATGAACCTAAGATGGCGGGCGTGCTGGTCGATTTTGTTGCTGGACGCAGTGCCCACCGTCGCCACTTTGGTGGCAACGAAGCGGTGGCGCGCGCGGTTGGCGTAAAAAAGGGCGCAAGACCCAGCGTGATTGATGGCACCGCCGGTTTGGGGCGAGATGCCTTCGTGCTGGCTAACCTCGGCTGTCAGGTGCGCATGTTGGAGCGGGTGCCGATGGTCGCGGCCTTGCTGGCGGATGGTCTGCGTCGGGCCCAAGCCGATAGCCAACTGGGCGAATGGGTGTCACAGCGGATGAGTCTGGAGTTTTGCGCGCAAGACCAAGGACTCGACCCGCAGCGCCACAGCGCTGAGGTCGTCTACCTGGACCCCATGTACCCGCATCGCAAAAAAAGCGCGCAAGTTAAAAAAGAGATGCGGATGTTTCAATCGTTGGTCGGCGCCGATGAAGATGCCGATACCTTGCTCGACAAGGCCCTTGCTGTTGCCACTAAGCGGGTGGTGGTCAAACGCCCCTCCTACGCGGAGCCTTTAGCAGGGCGTAAGGCGAACGCGACCGTAGACACCAAAAGCCATCGTTTTGATATCTATTTAGTCAGTAGCGGCAATTAGCCATCTCTATGTAACAAATGGGAAATATAGTGAGGTTGATCAATATTTTAGCTATGCGAATATTGAAAACGCTTGCAGAAATAAAGGGCTATCGAGTAGATTAGCCACGTTGTCCTAAGGAAAGGATAACTTGGAAAGATATAAGATCTGACCTTTGTTGACCGACAGAATTAAAAAGAGAAGCGTTGAGCTTCTCTTTTTTTTGGCCGCGATTTAGTTACGCAATGTATCGTAGGTGTTACAAAGTGCTGCCCATTTTCACGTAGGGCACATCCTCTTTGAAGAAGCGCTCGCTGATCACCTTAAAGCCATGGCGCTGATAAAAGGCGATGGCGCTTTCGCGGGCGTCGAACCACAGTTGCTGTGCTGCATGCTGCATGCTGCTTCGCCAACTGGCGCATATGGGTCAACATTGCGCCGCCATAGCCGCGCGATTGATGCTCGGGCAAGCAGGCAAACTTGCGCAGGCGCATCTTGTTGTCACTTAAAAACAGCGAGGCGACGATCACCAACTGTTGGTCGATATAGCCGCCCAGATGCAGCCCCTGCTCATCTTCCGGTACCCGGCAAAAGTCCAGCGGGTAGTCTGGCCAAAGCACCTTGTGGCGAATGGCCAAGGTCTGTTCGCTGGTAATGGAGCGTATCTCAATCATGGGCGTAGCTGACTCAGTGCATCGATGTTTAAGGCTTGCTGATAATCGACTCCTTCTACCGCAAAGCCATTGAGCCTTTCAAAGCTTTGGCGGTAGCCGGCGTAGTCGGTTGTTTGCTTGAAGTTCTCGGGCGTGATGCTGTTATAGAGCTGGTTTATCTGCGATTGCACCTCGGCCGAGAGCTCCCAATCATCGATGCGGATCTGCCGCTGCTTATCGGTAACCGCTTGTCCATCAGCGGGATAGAGTCGCTCGCTGAACAGACGGTAGGCCTGCTCGGTACACTCTTCATGTAGACCCTGTTGTTTCATCACCTTGTAGAGCAGTGCGATATACGGCGACATCACCGGGATGTAGACGCTGGCCTTGGTCACCAGGGCCTTGCACACACAGGCATAGGCGTTGCCGCCGACGTTGTCTTGCAGCTGCTGGTTGAGCGCATCGGCCGTGGCATGCAGATGCTGTTTAGCGTAGCCGATGGTGCCCTCGCGGTAGATGGCCGAGGTGCGCTCTGGGCCAATGTAGGAATAGGCGATGGTATTGGCGCCCTCTGCCAGTACCCCCGCCTGTTGCAGCTCTTCCATCCAGAGCTGCCAGTCTTCGCCTCCCATTACCTTGGTAGTGGCGTCAATCTCCTGCGCGTTGGCGACCTCAACGGTTTGCTGTTCTAGCTGTTGCTGCTCGAGGTTGATGCTGTAGCCAGTCAGCGGCTCGCTGGTGGTTTTTAGCACCGATTGCCATTGGCCCGATTCGGTGACGCGACGGCCAGTGGCGAGGCTGTAGATAACCAGGTCGACCTTGCCGCCAAACTCGCGTTTGATGTAGTCGATGACCTGTTTGCGGGTGTCTGCTTGAAAGGCGTCTGCGACGAAGTTCTTGGCGATTAGCCCTTTCTCTTCAGCCAGCTGTTTAGCATAAATGTTGTTGTACCAACCTGCTGTGCCTATACCGCGCTCGCTTGGACCCTTTTCAAAGGATACGCCGATGGTGTCTGCCGCTCCTGCTTCACTGAGCACCAAACGTGACGCCAAGCCAAAGCCGGAAGACGCGCCGAGGATTAACACTTTCTTGGCGCCGTTGATTGCCGGCTGTTGACGTACATAGTTGGCTTGCTGTTGCAGGTAGGCTTGTAGGCCCGGTGGGTGGCAGTTTCTGGCTACATTGCCCTTAAGTTGAATGTCCAAAGCAAACTCCGGTAATGGGGAAACCCCGTCAGTATACCGAAGCTTAGCGCCTGATGGACAACACCTCGCAAGGGGTTTTGCGTTGACGCTGGTTTTCTCTCAATGCGTTGTCTGCTTGATAGA
Source organism: Aliagarivorans marinus DSM 23064 (assembly GCF_000429485.1). Lineage (GTDB taxonomy): Bacteria > Pseudomonadota > Gammaproteobacteria > Enterobacterales > Celerinatantimonadaceae > Aliagarivorans > Aliagarivorans marinus. Next base: position 96,146 of record NZ_AUBY01000015.1, read on the forward strand.
ACAGCAGGTTGCGATCATCCGATTTTTTCTTGTAGGCACAGCCGAGACTCAGGCCGGTTTTCTCGCTGCTGTTAAGTCGGGCGATCTTGTTTACCAAACCGAGTTGGTCGAGCATTTCACTCTTGCCCAACTGGTGGCTGACGATGGCAAATTTATCGCCACGGATGCGGAACACCTGGGCTTTGTTCTTGAACACCAGCTCCATGGTGTCGGCAATCAGGCAGATCAGCTGGTCACCTTTCTGGTGCCCCTCAGTCTCGTTAAGCTGGCGTAGCGAGTTGATATCAGCCAGCGCTAGACAAAGCGTCTCCTTACCGCTTTGCTGGTTGAGAAACTCCTCAAAGGCAAAACGGTTGCTTAGGCCCGTTAAGGGGTCAAGGCGCGCCTGCTTACGTTCATTCTCTAGCTCTTGCTTCACGTCTTGGCTGAGCATCTGCCAGCGCCGGTACTGCTGCCCCAAGCCAAGGGTAAACACCATGACACCAAAAGAGGCGAAGCCAATGCCCAGCATCTCCGACAACTGCGGGCTTAGTCCCAAACCGCTGGAGAAGGGATTGAACAGACAGCTAATGGCCAGCAGCCAGAAAACAAAGCTGGCGGCGAATACCTTGGCATAGGGTTTACGCAGGTAGCAGGCGAGCGCAATGATCCAGGCGCCGATAGCGCCGGTAAGCAAGCGCATAAATTGGCTGATGGTGGCAAACCAAGCCGGATATTGGCTGTACAGCGCCATCGCCACAATACTGGCCAGCGGCAACAGCAGCAGGCTGTAACCCACTAAGGGCATCTCTTTGCCGGGTTTGAGGTAGCTGTTGAACATGAGTGCGCTGAACAGCGGCAAGCTCAGGCTAAGCAAGGGGTAGAGCTGCATTGAGTAGAGCGACAACATGCTGCGCTCTAACTCGAAACGGGTGACGATCAGCGCGGAGAACACCAAGATAAATAGCCCGGAATGGACAAAGCGCCATTGCCGCTCCAGCCCGGCCAGAACCAAGTGGTAGAGGGCAAACACCAAGATACCGCCCAAACCCAATGAGGTTAGTCCGAGTCGCCAGCCTTGGTGCTTGGCAAACTCGCTTTCGGGCTGCATTGATACGTCGGGCTGCCCGGTATAAAAGGGAGAATAAACACGTACGATTAGCCAGTATCCGCCAAGGGTTGGGGTGTCGATGGTTGCTGCGTAAGAAAATGCGTGCGGGGAAGGCTTGTTGTAACCGCTGGCCCGGTGGTAGAGCTGGTTGGCTTCGGAGAATAAGTAAATATCGGCTTTTTGCAGCATGCTGCCATCGATGTTAACCAGCCAATGGTCTGGCTCGTTGATCACGATCTGCTTAACCAACCAATAGCTTTGATGTTCAGGGGTGACCTGCTCGACTTGGGTTAGCCCTTCTAGCCAATCCGGGATACTAAGGTAGCGGTTAGGTAGAACCTGGCTGTCCTTGGCGACATATACCCGCAGATCAGACTCGATCAGGCTACCGGCCCATGCCATGCTGCAAGTTAAAATCCAGATCCCTAGCAGTCTTAGCATCCGCCCTCCTTTGCTATCGACTTAGTTCAGCATACCCCAAGCCCTGAAAAAAGATAAGCAAGGCCGAAGCCTTGCTTAGATGGAGGGTTAAGGTAGGGGTCTAGCTACCTACACCGCATTCCATACATGCGTCGATCATTTCAGGTCCTAGATGCAGTTTAGCATTTAGGTCGCGAAGTGCAGTGCGAACACCCTCTTCGATAACCGGATGGTAGAACGGCATATCAAGCATCTGCGCCACAGTCATCTGGTTTTGATGCGCCCAAGCCAGCAAATGTGCCAAGTGCTCGGCATTCGGGCCAATGATCTCTGCACCAAGGAAGCGACCGGTGCCCTGCTCGCCGTAAAGATGCGCCAGACCTTTGTTCACCAACATCACGCGGCTCCGGCCCTGGTTTTCAAAGCTGACTTCGCCCACTTCGAAACAGCCACATTTACCCAAGCGCTGCTCGATTTCGCGGAAGCCCTCACCCACCATGGCGATCTGCGGGTCACTGAAGACCGCAGCGATCGAGGTGCGGCGCAGTCCGGCGCGGATATCATTGCTCGGACGACCGGCGTTGTCACCAGCAATCTTGCCTTGGTCAGCGGCTTCATGCAGCAAAGGGATCTGGTTGCTGGCATCGCCGGCGACAAACACATGTGGCAACGAGGTTTGCATGGTGTACTTGTCAGCGACCGGTACACCGCGCTGGTCTAGCTCAATCGACAGGTTCTCCAGGCCGATGTTATCCACATTCGGGCGGCGGCCAGTGGCAGCTAGCAGGTAATCCACCTTGGCTTCTTGGTACTCGCCCTGCTTGTCTTGATAGCCGAGTAGCACTTTATCGCCTTCACGTTGGATCTTCTCAACCTTGGCATCGCTGTCGAGGTAGAACTCATCGCCATAGGTCTTGTTGGCGTAATCCAGCAGCGCTGGGTCGCTCAGCGGCCCAACAACACCACCCACACCGAACATCAGCACCTTTACGCCAAGGCGGTGAAGGGCTTGGCCCAACTCCAAGCCAATCACGCCTGGGCCAAATACGGCAACGGATTCCGGTAGGGTATCCCAATCAAACACGTCGTCGTTTACCACCAGACGGTCACCCAGCTCTTGCCATGGCGCCGGGTAGCTTGGGCGTGAGCCAGTGGCAATCACAACACGCTCGGCGGTAAGCGTCGATACTTGCCCATCGGCTGCGGTGATCTCCAGCGTGTGCTGGTCGACGAAGCGGGCGCGGCCATCGATGCGATGATCGCTTGGAATGCTATCTACCGATTCCAGTACAAAGCCCACAAAGCGGTCGCGTTCGCTTTTAACCCGTTGCATCACTGCGTGGCCATCGATTTCGGGCTTGCCGAGGTTTACCCCAAAGGCGGCGGATTTTTCGTACTGGTGAGCATTCTCTGCTGCAGCGATCAACAGCTTACTTGGCATACAGCCAACCCGCGCACAGGTAGTGCCGTAAGGGCCTGTTTCGATCATTACTACAGAGTCACTGTGCTCTTTGGCTGCGCGGTAGGCCGCCAAACCAGCGGTGCCGCCACCGAGGATGGCTACTTTGACGTCGAATTGAGATGGGGCAGTCATGTTGTTCTCCTGATTACAGCCACCCCGATTAGGACCGGGGCGGGCTGCTTATCTTTCATTTAGGCCAAGTGTTGCTCAAGGTCATCGCTACCGCCGATGTGGCGACCATCGATGAACACTTGCGGTACGGTGCTGCGACCGCTCAGTGCTTTTAGGCTTACGCTGGTGGCGTCGCTGCCCAGTACGATTTCTTCAAAGCGCATGCCTTTATCGTGCAGCAGTTGCTTGGCTTTGGCGCAGAATGGGCAGCCTGGCTTGGTAATAATGCTGATAGCAGACGGCTTGGCGGCCTCTGGGTTCAGATAGTTCAACATGGTATCGGCATCTGATACTTCGAACGGGTCGCCCGGTACGTCTGGCTCGATGAACATCTTGTCGATAACGCCATCTTTAACCAGCATCGAGTAGCGCCAGCTACGCTTGCCGAAGCCCAGGTCGGCTTTGTCGACCAGCATGCCCATGCCGTCGGTAAACTCGCCGCTACCATCAGGGATAACAGTAATGTGTTCGGCTTCTTGGTCGGCCAGCCATGCGTTCATCACGAAGGTGTCGTTCACGCTCAGACAAACAATGTCATCTACGCCGTTTTGCTTGAGTACATCTGCTAGCTCGTTGTAGCGAGGCAGGTGAGTCGATGAACAGGTAGGGGTGAATGCACCGGGTAGCGCGAACACCACAACGTTTTTATTAGCAAACAGCTCGTCGCTGCTGATATCTACCCAGCTATCGCCTTTACGGGTATGGAATACAACCTGTGGTACGCGTTGTCCTTCTTTATTCTCTAGCATCTTGTGACTCCTGGTGGTGAGTAGCTTTCGTTTTGATGGTGTTAGTATCCGATAAACCGAACGATAGGTAAAAAAGGTTGTTTTTATCGGTTTGATAGCTACTGCTAATTAAATGCTGCGTGCTGGATTCGGATACAGAGATATAAGCAAGGGATTAGTGGCGAGATCTATGAACAGTGATTTCAACAGAATATGTCGATCAGCCACTGCATAAATGTTGTTGCACCATGATAATATCCCTAGTGATTTCATGTGAATGGTCGCAATATCACAACCGGAGAGCGCTCTATGCATAGCACCACCAGTCAGTCGCAAGGCTTGCTGCATTTTAGGTTATCGCTTAACCAGTCTTTCGCTATCGGTACCCTGAAGGTGCGAGAGATTGTGCCATGCATGCCGCTCACGCCATTGCCGCATTCGCACCCTAATGTGTTGGGCTCAACCTCGCTGCGCGGGCTTACTCTGTCGGTTATCGACCTACCGGCCGCCGTGGGCTATCGCCCGATTACCCCGGAAGAGCGCCAGAGTTGCTCGATTATCGTGGTAGATGTGTGCCGTCAAACCGTGGGCTTTATGGTGCGCGGTATCGATAAGATCACCGAGTGCCGTTGGGACGATATTGATTCGGTGCCCGCCTCGGTGGGACGCAATGCCTTTATCTCCGGGGTGACCCGCAGCGACGACAAGCTTATCCAGCTGTTGGATATTGAGATGCTGCTCGAATCGATCTTCCCCGATGAGTTCATTCAGGACGATATCAGTATCAGCCTGGCCGACCAAGCAATGCTTAGTCGCTGCGAGATCTTGCTGGTGGATGACTCGCCCACTGCTCGTCGCCAGCTAAAGCGTGCCCTCGATAGCATTGAGGTGAGCTTCCGTATGGTGGATAACGGCCGCCATGCGCTGGAGGTCATGGAACAAGCTGCCGCCGATGATAAACCGATTCAGATTCTGGTCAGTGACATTGAGATGCCCGGTCTGGATGGCTACGAGCTGACCTTTGAGGTGCGCTCAAACCCCAAGCTGGCCGATGCCTTTATTATCCTCCACACCTCGTTGTCGAGTGAGATCAGCGTCGATCGCGCCAAACAGGTGGGGGCCAACGATGCACTGACCAAGTTCAATGCCCCTGATCTCATCGCCGCGATGTTGCAGGGTGCCGGTAAGTTTAAAGTAGGCGATGCCTCGCATGAGGATATGAGCGAAACTCAGGAAGAGATCGACAAACTGATCTAACAGCGTTTGCTAAGCTTTCAGATAGAATTCTCTATATGGCTTGGCCGTGTATAAACTACTGAGCATATTAGTGTTATTACTCTGCTTGGCGAGCCTCCCCGCCAAGCCGTTTAGTGTTGCCACCGAGCAGTGGCAGGACTATTCCAATAGCGATCTTAGCGGCTATTATTTCTCCATCCTTAATCGCATCTTTCCAGAGCGCGACTATGAAGTCAGCTTTGTTCCTTACCTGCGCAGTATCGCATTGGTTCGCTATGCCGCCGTGGATATGGCGATGGGCATCTCGCCGGATGCCATCCCTGCACAGTTCTGTTCCCCCTACTTAGTTGGCTTGGAGACCGCCGATCTTGCGCTTAGCCAAGAGCTGGCAGAAAACTGGTCCGGTCTTGACGATCTCAAAGGGAAGCGGGTTTATGGACGCCTTGGCTATGACTGGGCTGACACCCTACCGGCAAGCACGGATTACCACGAGCTAGCAGACTTGGCGGTTATCCTGAAGCTGCTGAATAGCCGCCGCATTGATGCAGTGATTGATTATCGGGTGGATATGGAAAGCACCTTGCAGCAAGCGAATCTCGGCCAAGGCTTTGTGTTTATCGACAACGTAGTGGAGTTTCCCATCCACTTTTGCTTTTCGCTGAGTGAGCGTGGCCAACAGTTACGCGCTCAGTTTGAAGATGAAATGAAGGCTCTCATCGACAGCGGTGAACTGCGGCAAATCATGATTGATACCCTCGGCTCCGATATCGAGTATCCCTACTAGCTAGCCTTGTGGTTATTGCTAACACCGCTTTTCTTCATGCTGTGACGTCGTTACACTGCGCTTTTTTAGGGCAACGGAAGATATACATTGATGCTGGGACATCTCGATAAGATGCGAGTGGAGCTGGACTCGCCGGTAAATTACTTTATGCGCTTGGACGAGCAGGAAGTTCCCCTTAATGATTATCTGGGGAAGACCGTTCGCTTCGAATTCAAGCAGGCGATCCACTGCAGCGCCTGTGGCAAGAAAACCAAGAAAAGCTACTCCCAAGGTCACTGCTTTGTGTGTATGAAGAAGCTGGCCCGCTGCGATATGTGCATCCTAAAGCCTGAGACCTGTCATTTCGCGCAGGGCACATGCCGCGAGCCAGAGTGGGGAGAGCAGCATTGTATGATCCCTCACTATGTTTACCTGTCCAACACCTCCGGGCTAAAGGTCGGGATCACCCGTGAAAACCAACTGCCTACTCGCTGGATTGATCAGGGTGCTACCCAGGCCTTGGCGATTGCCAAAGTGAGCAGCCGCCATGTGTCTGGCTTGCTGGAAATCGCCATTGCAGAGCATGTGGCAGATAAAACCAACTGGCGAGCCATGCTCAAAGGAGAGCAGGTGGATATCGATTTATCCGCCGAAGCCGATCGCTTGCTGGAGACGGTTGCCCCGGCCATCGAGCAGATCGCCCTAGAGCGCGGCGCAGAGGCGATTGAGCTGTTGGCGCAGCGCGAGAATGTGGCCATTGACTACCCGGTGCTAGAGTATCCGAGCAAGATCACCAGCTTTAACCTTGATAAAGCACCGCTAGTGGAAGGCACCCTCATGGGCATCAAAGGACAATATTTGCTGCTGGATACCGGCGTTATCAACATTCGCAAGTTCAGTAGCTATCAAGTAGAGTGGCAGTGCTAGAGCGCGCTTCGTTTGCTCAATATGCCCATTGACTGAGCAAACAGCGCCGCTAAAGGCGCTTAAAATCGATTTCGCCGGCAACTGTCACGTTTCGGTCATGCTGGTTATCTAGGATAGCCAGCGTTTTATCACCAACCAACTGAGTCTAACTACGCACATGTGTTCGGATAGTCACGCCTTAGTCAGCCACCTGCATCAGCAACGCTCTGCCTTGCTGCGTATGTGGTGGGTGCACTGCGACTCCCATCCACACAATAGTGACGAGTGCCATACCTGTCAGGCCTTTGGGCAACTGCAGCTTCAGTTGTTGGGGGTTGCGGTGGTGTTGGCCTCTTGTGATGAACGGTGCGAATTTATCGCTCTGCAGCTGGCCCGCTATACCTACACTGCTGGCTACTTCCGTCTCTCTCGGGCGCCACCCCCTTCCTTGTAAGTTATGACGTTTTACTCTTATTTAACTAACAAGGATTCACAATGAAACTTACGACTATTGCTGCCATCAGCGCAGCCCTTTTCAGCGCGGCTTCAGTTGCGGCGGGTCACGGCGCTCACCAACATGGTGTGGCGGAATTATTGCTAGCCAGCGAAGGCGACGAGTTGGAGCTGCAATTCCACAGCCCTGCTGACAACTTGGTGGGCTTTGAGCATGCACCGCAAAACGCTGAGCAGCGAGCGGCTATCGAACGCGCAATGACCTTGTTGGCGAACCCAGCTACCTTGGGCCTGCCTGCGGCGGCCGAGTGTGAATTAGAGAAAGTAGAAGCGGAATGGGGTGAGCTCACTATTGCTGCTGCCGAGCATGATCATCATGACGACCACGACCATCATGATCACGACAAGCACGATGACCACGACCATCATGACCATGACAAGCACGATGACCACGGCCATCATGACCATGATAAGCACGATGACCACGACCATCATGACCATGATAAGCACGATGACCACGATCATCATGACCATGATAAGCATGATGACCACGACCACGACCACGACCACGACCACGACCACGAGCATGGCCATGCCGATGTTGCCTACCACTACCATCTTCACTGCCATCACCCGGAGAAGCTGAATGGCTTGGACCTACAACTGTTCGATCACTTCCCAAGCTTGCAACGCTTGAATGTGCAGGTGGCTACTGAGTCTGGTCAAACTCAGGTGGAGCTGACGCCTCAGCAAACTCGTCTGGCACTGTAGTATGAGCGAGCAGCTGTTAAGCCTGAGCCAGCTGACTTACAGCTGGCCCGGCGAGCAAACACCGGTGCTGGATATTGACCAGCTGGCGCTGGATGCCGGCTCGCAGGTGTTTGTCCATGGGCCATCTGGCTGTGGCAAATCGACACTGTTGAGTGTGGTTGCCGGCGTGGTACAACCCGATTCCGGCAGCCTGCACTTTCTCGGTAAAGACTGCTTGAGTATGAGTAAGCATCAGCGCGACCAGCTGCGTGCCGATCATATGGGCTATGTGTTCCAGCAGTTTAACCTGCTGCCTTACCTGTCAGTGCTGGATAACGTGATGCTGACCTGCCAGTTCTCCAAGTTGCGCCGAGCCAAGGCGCAGCAGCGCGGCGGCTCGGTGAAGCAGGAGGCTTTGCGCCTGCTCGACCATCTGCAGATCCCCGACTCTGCACTTGCCAAGCCAGTATCCAACCTCAGTATTGGCCAGCAGCAGCGGGTAGCTGTTGCCCGCGCTCTGATTGGCTCACCGGCATTGTTGATTGCCGACGAGCCGACCTCGGCGCTGGACTCGGTCAATCGTGAGCGCTTTATGGACCTGCTGATGGCTGAGCTGCAACTGGGCGAAAGCAGCCTGCTGCTGGTCAGCCACGACGAGGCGCTAGCTGAGCGCTTCGATCAAACCTGGTCGCTGGCTCAGCTCAATCGTGGAGGTCACCATGAAGTTAGCTAATCTGGCGTGGCATAGCCTGTGGGCGCGCCGCTCCTCGGCGCTGTTGACGGTGATGACTATCGCCCTGAGTGTGGCGCTGCTGTTGGGGGTTGAGCAATTGCGCCTGCAAACCAAGCAGAGCTTTGCCTCTACCGTTTCCGGTACCGATCTGATAGTCGGCGCACGCAGTGGCCAAACCCAGTTGCTGCTGTATTCGATCTTTCACATTGGTAATGCCACCAACAACATCAGCTGGTCGTCCTATCAGGACATTGCCGCCCAGCGCAACGTGAAGTGGACTATTCCGATTGCCTTGGGGGATTCACACCGTGGCTATCGAGTGGTGGGTACCAACAGTGATTTCTTCGAGTACTACCGCTATGGTCGCCGTGAGCCGCTGAGCTTTGCTCAAGGCAATGGCTTCGAGACCACCTTTGAAGCGGTGCTTGGCGCAGAAGTGGCGCGTTCCCTCGGTTACGAGCTGGGCCAAGAGATTGTGGTGGCCCACGGCGTGGCGGAGATCAGCTTTAACGTGCATGACCAACACCCCTTCGAGGTGGTGGGTATCTTAGCGCCAACCGGCACGCCGGTGGACCGCTCGGTCATGGTGGGGCTGGATGCTATCGAAGCGATCCATATGCCGGTCCAGCCTGACGGCTATACCGCAGAGCAGCTGGAGCCTAAGTCCATCACCGCCTTTTTGATGGGGATGAACTCGCGGGTACAGGTGTTTACTCAGCAGCGCGCCATCAATAACTACCGGGCCGAGCCATTGCTGGCCATCTTACCGGGTGTCGCCCTGCAGGAGCTATGGGGCGTGCTGGGTATGGCCGAGCAGGCACTACTGGCGGTGTCGGTATGTGTGGTGTTAACTGGCCTGCTGAGTATGTTGGCCGCCCTGCTGGCTAGCCTTAAAGAGCGCCGCCGGGAAATGGCGATTCTGCGTTCGGTGGGCGCGCGCCCCTATCAGATCTTCCTATTGCTGGTGTTGGAGTCGCTTTTGCTCAGTGTGGCAGGTGTGATCCTCGGCGCACTGCTACAGTATGCTTTATTAGCAGCACTGCAGCCGTTTCTGCTCAATCAGATGGGACTCTATCTGACCTTGGGTGGTCTGAGTAACAGTCAGTGGCAAATGTTGCTAGCAGTAGTGATGGTTGGCACGTTTAGCGGTATGATTCCGGCCTGGCGTGCCTATCGTTATTCGTTGAACGACGGCATGAGCATTCGAGTATAGGGGATCGAGATGAGAGTAATTGCCTTGGTGCTGGCGCTTTTCAGCACATTGGTCTGGGCCGAAGATGAGTCTGGCATAGAGGTCTGGGAAAGCCTGCTCCCTGAAAGTGAGCGCGGGATCTGGATTGACGAGCCAGAAGTCGACCACGATGACCCCATGGCGCAGGCCCAACAGAACCTGAATGTCAGCCTCAATGAAGAGCTGAACAACACGCCGATCCGTATTCCGGGCTTTGTAGTACCGCTGGAGGGCGATCAGGATATGGTGACCGAGTTTTTGCTGGTGCCTTATTTTGGCGCGTGTATCCACTACCCGCCACCGCCGCCCAATCAGATCGTTTATGTCACCACCGAGAGGGGCTTCCGCTTGGAAGACTGGTGGGAGCCGGTTTGGGTAGAAGGCACCATCCGCACCGAGATCCGTGATGTGCAGGATATGGCCACGGTGGGCTATGCGATTAGCGAGCCGAGTGCGATTACTCTTTACGATAACTAAGTGATGCGCATTTGAACTAAAAAGGGACGCTGCAGCGTCCCTTTTACTATCTGCAGATTAGAGAAAGCTAGCCGCGCAAGGCCAATACCGAATCACGCTTGACCAAGGTGGGCACGTATTTGTGGCAATCGCTCACTGATTTGCCGCTGGACAGGCTCAAGGCCATCTCGGCAGCCTCCATTGCCATCATCTCAATGGGATAGCGCATGGTGGTCAATTTAGGGCGCAAGTAGCGTGACAGCAACACGTCATCGAAGCCGATTACCGATACATCTTCCGGTACTCGGTAGCCATTGTCGGTAAGCACCGAGATCACCCCCGAGGCCATGGCATCGTTGTACACCACGATAGCGGTGGCGCCGAGATTCTTCGATAGCAGATTCTGAGTGGCGACTTCGCCGCCGGTTTGGTTCGGGTCGCCGTGCTCGATGGCGATATCGGCCAGCGGCTGGCCAGCTTCTGCCAAGGCCTGCTGTAGCCCTTCCAAACGCAACTGGGGATCTTCAATGTGATAGCGGCTAGATACGCAGGCAATCTTCTGGTGGCCTAAGGACATCAAGTAGCGCCCAGCAGCTTCGCCGCCGGCGCGGTTATCCAACCAGACACAGCGGTGGGCAATCTGCGGGATGTGGCGGTTAATCAGCACCATCGCGGGATTGGCTTCGGCGTAGGCGATCAGCTCATCGTCACTCAGAGCCTTAGAGTGCACCACCAGAGCTTCGCAGCGCTGCTCCAACAGCGTTTCAATCGCCTGACGTTCGGTGTCGGCGCTGACTAAGCCATTGGAGATCAACAGCTGGCGATGATGTTCGCGGGCGATTTTCTCTACGCCGCCAGCGAGGGTGGCAAAGAAGGGATCGGTCAGCTCGCTGAACACTAAGCCCAGGGTTGGGCTGCTTTGGGTTACCAAGGCGCGGGCATTGGCATTGGGGCGGTAGCCAAGATCTACCATCACCTGTTTCACCTTGGCGCGGTTTTTATCGCTAACTTTCGGACCGTTATTGATCACGCGGGAAACGGTTGCGACGGACACACCTGCGGCGGCGGCTACATCCTTAATGGTTGCCATTCTGCTCTCTTCTTAAGTTAAACGGTTTCACCCGAGAATCTATATGTTGGCTGAGATTGGGGAAACAATTCTACATCAAACTGGAAACGTTTACCTAGATCGCTATCTTGACACAGCGCGGTGGGGAAACTTTGAGCGGCCTAGAATTCTGGCAGATTTTTTACATCAATAGCTATTTTAGTGATCTCGGTTTACATTAGAGCCAACTGCAGGCTGGATTTCACCGCGTGGTTAATGCCGCCTGTTATCGCTTTCCCAGGATCCTGTTCTCAAGAAGGAGTCATTAGTGAGTGCCCCTCGTCTGTTCCCCGCTACCCGTATGCGCCGTATGCGCCGTCATGATTTTTCCCGCCGTTTGGCCCAAGAGCAGCGTCTGACAGTAGACGACCTGATTTACCCCATGTTTGTGTTGGAAGGCGAGAACCAGCGAGAGGCTGTGGCCTCGATGCCAGGCGTGGAGCGTGTCAGCATCGACTTGTTGCTACAAGAAGCAGAACAGTTGGTGGCATTAGGCATTCCGATGATTGCCTTGTTCCCGGTGACCCCGGAGTCTGACAAATCACTACTGGCCGAGGCCGCCTACGCCGAAGACGGCTTAGCACAACGCGCGGTGCGGGCGCTCAAAGCAGCCTTCCCGGAGCTTGGCGTGATGACCGATGTGGCGCTCGACCCTTTCACCACCCACGGCCAAGACGGCATCATCGACGACGACGGCTATGTGCTTAACGATTTGACCACCGAAGTGCTGGTGAAACAGGCGCTATCCCATGCGGCGGCGGGCGCCGATGTGGTAGCGCCTTCAGATATGATGGATGGCCGTATCGGCGCTATTCGTGAAGCGCTGGAAGAGGCGGGCTACATAAACACCTTGATCATGGCCTACTCGGCCAAGTATGCCTCCAGCTTCTACGGCCCGTTCCGCGATGCGGTGGGCAGCGCTGGTAACCTAAAGGGCGGTAATAAGTTTACCTATCAGATGGACCCGGCCAATGGCGACGAGGCCCTGCACGAGGTGGCATTGGATATCGAAGAGGGCGCTGATATGGTGATGGTTAAACCGGGCATGCCCTACCTAGATATTGTTCGCCGGGTAAAAGACACCTTCCAGGTTCCCACCTTTGCCTATCAGGTCAGCGGCGAGTACGCGATGCTACAAGCCGCGGCACAGCAAGGCTGGCTGGCGCGCGAAGCGGTGGTATTGGAGTCCTTGCTGGCCTTCAAACGTGCCGGCGCCGACGGCATTCTCAGCTACTTTGCCAAAGATGTGGCGCAATGGCTAAAGGATGGCTAAACCGTGCTAAGACTGCTGCGCGGCTTGATGGTCGCGCTTTTGTTACTGGGCCTTGGCTTGGCGCTGCTGTTGTGGTCGTTGACCGATAGCCAGTCGCAGGTCGAGGTGGCGCCACCCCAAACCCAAACGGTGGTGGCGGCCAAACAGCTGGTCCAGCAATTTGCCCAACAGCTCTATCTAAGCGATCAAGACTTTCAGCTACAGCTCTCCGCTCAGCAGGTGACGCAGTTATCTGAGCTGGCCTCCTACGCGGTTGCCCCGCTGAACATACACGCCCAACTGAGTGGGCAACAGCTGCTGGTGGATGCCAGCATCGCGTTACCGGTTCCGGCACTGTCGCGCTACCTCAATGCCCAGATAGCGGTGAACTCCTCGGCTGGTGGAGTTGCTCTCGGCCAGCTGCATGTGGGCTGGCTGCGCCTGCCCGGGCCATGGCTGAAACGCCAAGTACTTGCGCTGCTTGATACGCTCAGTGACCAGCAGGCGTTTAGCCGTTTGGACCAGTCGGTCACCTCGCTCTCGATTGATCCTCAGCAGCTCGATCTGGCGCTGAGTCGTGATGTGGTGGTGGCACTGAAACTGGCGCAAGAGGCGGTGAATTTCGATCCGCCGGATCCGCTGATGCAACAACGGGTGCTGCATTACTACCGCCATGCGCTGCTGCTGGATGCTCAGGCGCAAGGTGACTCACTGGGCCACTATCTGCAAGGCTTGAGTCATGAGGTGTGGCAGCAAAGTGTCGATGCTTCACTCAGCCAAGAGTTGGAGGCGATGCTTTGGGCGCTCAGCCTGCACTTTACCCAAGGACCGTTTCGCGGCGCACTAGGTCGCCAGCTAGGGGTGTTTGAGGCCCTCCAGCCCTATCGCTATGGGGCGACCTTGGCCGGGCGCAATGACTTGGCGCTGCACTATGTCTACTCGGCGACCATTGCGCTGGCTGCCGAGTATGGCGTGAGCCTGGCGATTGGTGAGTTTAAAGAGTTGTTCGATGCCCGCGAGGGGGGCTCGGGCTTTAGCTTTGCCGATTTGGCCGCCGATCGCGCCGGAGTAAGCCTGGCACATACTCTTGATAGCGAGTTTGCCGCGCGGGTGTTTGTGGAAACGCTGATGCAATCGGGCGCTGAGGAGCGTTTCTTCCCCAGCATCGCTGGGCTGGAAGAGGGGATCCCCGAGGCGGAGTTTGCCCGGCGTTTTGGCGATGTGCAATCTGCGGCCTACCAGCGTCTGTTTGCTGAAATAGAGCAGCGCATCCTCGATTTACCCGCCTACATAAAATAAAACCGCTGGCAGGCCGCGGTTTTGATGTATTGATGGTGTTGCTAGTAGTGCTTAGTCCAGATGGCTAACCACCCAGTCGATGGCCATGCCGTAGACCTCGTCCATCAGTGGCTTGAGCTGTTCAAGGCTTGCCAGCAACTGGGCGCGCTCGCTGATACATAGGTTGATATGGCCAACCTTGCGGCCCGGACGAACCTCTTTGCCATACCAGAACACTTCTACACCCGGTACGCCCAGCCATTCGCGGTTGTAGTCCACGCCAATCAAGTTGAGCATGATGCCTTGGGCTTTCACCAAGGGCTCTACCATTGGCAGGTCTGCGACTGCTCGTACGTGTGCTTCAAACTGGCTAAGGCTTGAACCGGCTTGGGTCCAGTGGCCGCTGTTATGTACCCGTGGGGCAATTTCGTTGATCAGCAGCTTATCGCCAACCTGGAAGCACTCCATGGTCATTACACCCACATAGTCTTGGCTTTCCATCAGCTTGCTGAGCATGGCTTCAGCTTGCTGTTGCAGTGGGGCTTTGCTGGCAACCGGCGATACGGTGGCCAGCAAGATTCCTTGATGGTGCAGGTTGGTCGCCAGTGGGTAGAAGGCCATACGACCATCGCGGTGGCGCATACCAATCAGCGAGACTTCTTCATCGAAGCCGATGGCTTGTTCGGCGATGCAGTTACCGCCCCAGCCTTGTGGCACGCTCAGCTGTGCCGCGCCGCCATCTTGCTTCAGCCAGTGTTGGCCCTTGCCATCGTAGCCGCCTGAGCGTTGCTTCAGTAGCACGCGCTCGCCCAGCTCGTCAAACAACTGCTCAGCGCTTACCGCTTCGGTCACATCCACCCACGGGGCGGTGGCCAGTTCCAGCTCATCCAGCAGGCGCTTTTGTGAGGCGCGATCGGCCAAGGTGGCCAGCAGCTGCTTATTCAAAAAGCGCGGATGTTCGCTTAGCTGCTTGGTGGCAGGGGTATCCGGCCAGTGCTCGCGCTCTACGGTGATCCAATCATCGTCGGCGATCGGGAAGGTATCCAGCTCGTCGGTTTCTACCGGGCGCAGCTCGATATCCAGTGGTTGTGCGGCATGTTTTAGCATTGCGCCGAGTTGTCCGGCGCCAAGAACCCAAATCTTGCTCATGATGGTCGCTTACTCCGCGTCGCGAGGATCGGCCATGGCCAATACGCTTTCGGTTTGCTCGGTGCGGAAGGCTTCCAGACGCTCAGCCAAGGCGGCGTCGTTGTTGGCCAGGATTTGGCTGGCCATCAGGCCGGCGTTGAATGCACCCGCAGTGCCAATCGCCAGGGTACCTACCGCAATGCCTTTTGGCATTTGCACGATGGAAAGCAGGCTATCCATACCGTTTAGCGCTTTGCTTTGTACTGGCACACCCAGTACCGGTAGACGAGTATTGGCTGCCACCATACCAGGTAGGTGGGCTGCGCCGCCTGCGCCAGCAACAATCACCTGAATACCACGGTCGGCGGCTTCTTTGGCAAAGCTGGTCAGTTTATCGGGAGTGCGATGGGCCGAGACTACTTCAACTTCATAGTTGACACCGAGCTTGTCCATGATTTCGGCAGCGCCTTGCATGGTTGGCCAGTCACTCTTGGAGCCCATAATTACGGCTACTTGGGTTTTCGACATCGATTGTTCCTCGTTGATATACGGGTATAGCTCGGTAGCTATGTTTGGAAGGCTCCGCATTATAGCGGATCTGCCACCAATTTAAACGCTTAGCCCGGTTTAGTCGGGCGCGAATCCTGGCGCATCAGGTTGGACCACCGTCTGAACAGTCTTATATCAACTACGCTCAGAGAATCGGAGTCAGGAGGTATTATGCATAAAGCTTTCGGTTTATTACTGTTTTTACTGACCTTTTCGGTTCAGGCTAAGCAAGTTACCTTGGTATTGCCCTCCTACTCGGACGAGTCTCACCTCTACTATCATGAGCTCTTGGAACAAGCATTGCTGGCTGCCGGGCATGATGTAGCGATCACCACGCCTTCGCTGCACTTGCCGCAAAAGCGCGCCGAAGCGATGCTGTACAATAACCAACTGAGTTTGGTGTGGTTGCTGCACTCTGAGGAAAGGGATAACAGCGAGCAGTTGGTCTCGGTGCCGGTGGACCTGACCAATGGGCTGATTGGCCATCGGGTATTGCTGATACCACCCGCTGACAACGACAGCTATCGCTTTGTGCAGACTCTCGACGATTTTCGCCAGCTCGACAAGACCGGTGGCTTTGGCAAGAACTGGTTCGATGTGGCGGTGTGGCAGGCCAACGACCTGAACGCGCTGGAGGTGGATGGCGAGTGGCGTCGCCTTTATAAGATGGTGGCCAACCGCAAGCGCGGCATTGATTACTTCTCACGTGGCTTTACAGAGGTGATCAACGAATCTCTGCAGCACCCCTACCTTTCCATCGAGCCATACTTGGTGCTGGTCTATCAGCGCGACTTCCACTTTTATCTGCCTGCCGAGCAAATAGAGCTGGCACAGTTACTGACAGAAGCCTTGGAGCAAGCACGTGACAGCGGCTTGATGGACAAGCTGATTGAAGAGTACTGGTTCGACGATTTTAAGCTGCTTAACTTTAAGCGTCGGGTGCGGATTGAGCTGGCGACGCCCAAGTAGCCTATCAGTGGCTACTCGGCGCGTGCCTGAAAGGTGTGCTTAACAAAGCCCTTCCATAAAGCTTAGCGGTAGGTCGTTGCTCAGTTGCTCTGAGGCTTCTAACTCCAGCTCCGCTGCACGCAGCGGGTGATCTTCCATCCACAAGGGCGGGAAGTTAAGCCGCCAGTCATCGCCGTCTTGAGAGACGTTAACCTTGGGTACACTCTCGCCGGTGCGGCGCATGCAGACGATAATGGCAATCCGCAACAGGCGTGCCAAACAGATGGCTTCCTCTTGGGCGATGGCCCGTTGCTTTTCCAACACCTCGAGCTGCAAAGGCCCGCGTTGGTTGAGCATCAGGCAAGACAGCAGGTGCTGCTGAGCGGCAGTAAAACCGGGCAGATCGCTGTGGTCGAGAATATAGGCGGCATGCTGTGGCGCCTTCTTAAACTCAATATTCAACCCCACCTCGTGGAACATCGCGGCCCACTTGAGCAAGCTGCGCGCCCGCTCACTTAAGCGCGGTTGTAGCTGGCTGGCCAACTGCAGGGCGCAGTCGCGCACCCGCTTGGCGTGGGCGGCATCAATTTGGTGGCGTTGCACAAAGCTGTCGGCGGTGCGCTGGCGCACGCTGCTGGTTTCACTCTGACTAATCAGACTATAGGCCAGCCCTTCACGCAGTGCGCCGCCGGCTAGGGTCAGTCCTTCGATGCGCAGTGCCTCAAACAAGGCGATCAAGATAGCGAGCCCCGGAGCGAACACCGGTTTGCGCTCGTCCAGCAGACCGGGAATCTTGATATCATCGATATGTTCGAAGGCGAGAAGTTGCTGTTTAATGCCCTGCAGCTTCTCCATGGTCAGCCGCTCATCCAGCCCTTGTGCTTGTACCACTTCTTGTAGCGCTTGAATGGTGCCGGAGGCGCCGACGCAGGTCTTCCAGCCAAGGCGGCGATAATCACTCACCACCGGTTGGATGATCTGCTTGGCGGCCGCTTCAGCTTGCGCAAACGCGTCGCTGCTGAGCTTACCGCCGGGAAAGTGGTTATTCAGCCAAGTAACACAGCCCATATCGAGGCTGGTAAGCAGCTTGGCTTCGCTCTGCTCGCCCACCACTAGCTCGGTGCTGGCACCGCCAATATCTATGACCAAACGCTTTCCTGAGCCACTGCTGGTAAAGGCCACGCCGCGGTAGATCAGGCGGGCTTCTACTTCGCCGCTGATAATTGCGATGTCGTGCTGCAGGATTTTTTCGGCTTGTTCGAGAAACTGTTGGGCGTTATTGGCTTTACGCAGGGTGGCGGTGCCGACGATGCGGATCTGCGCCGCCGGGATATCGCGGAGCTGCTCGGCAAACATGCTAAGGCATTGCCAGCCACGTACCATGGCTTCGTGGCTGAGGGTACCTTGCTCATCCAATCCCGCGGCCAAGCGCACCTTGCGCTTCACCTTGGAGATCGTCTGGATAGAACCGTGCAACTCGCGGACGATCAACATATGGAAACTGTTCGAGCCCAAGTCGATCGCCGCGTACAGAGGACAACTTCCTGTCACTAATTCCTGCTCCTAATGACGATTACGCCGTGGCGCAGAGTGTCCTTTGCTGCGTTGTCCGCTACGAGAGTTCATCTGCTTGTTGCGGTGAATGCGCTTCGGTGCAGGCAAGTCGGTAAGCAAAGCATCATGACGATACTTGGTTTCCGGAATAGAGTGCTTGATGTAATCCTCGATGGCCGGCAGATTGAACACGTACTCCTCACACGCCAGGCTGATGGCGTGGCCGCTAGCGCCAGCTCGGCCGGTACGACCGATGCGGTGAACGTAGTCTTCGGCATCGTCGGGCAGGTCATAGTTGAACACGTGCGATACCAGAGGAATGTGCAGACCACGGGCGGCTACATCGGTGGCAACCAAGATGTCTAGTTCCCCTTTGGTGAACTGCTCAAGGATCTTCACGCGTTTGCGCTGCGGAATATCGCCGGTGAGCAAGCCTACACGATGCTTATCGGCAACCAGATGGCCCCAGATATCTTCACAGCGGTGCTTGGTATTGGCGAATACAATAGCGCGCTCCGGCCAATCTTCTTCGATTAGCGTCTGCAGCAGGGCCATCTTGTCATCGTTTGAGGGATAGAACAGCTCTTCGACGATGCGCGCACCGGTCATCTGCTCTGGCTCGATCTCGACATGCTCGGGGTCGTTCATGTGCTCGAACGCCAGCTCCTGCACTTTGTGTGACAGGGTGGCCGAGAACAGCATGCTCAAACGCTCGTTGGCGGCAGGCATGCGACGGAACAAGTAGCGAATGTCTTTGATAAAGCCCATATCGAACATGCGATCGGCTTCATCTAGCACTACTGCTTGAATCGCGTTCAGGCTGAATGCGCCTTGCTTGAGGTAATCGATGGTACGGCCAGTGGTGCCGATCAGGATATCTACGCCCTTCTCTAGCATCGCTTTTTGGCTGTCATACCCTTCGCCCCCATAAACCGCACCCGCAGTGATACCGGTGTGTTTTGATAGCAGTTTGGCGTCGCGGTGGATTTGGAGTGCGAGCTCGCGTGTTGGGGCGAGGATAATGGCGCGTGGTTGATTCGGTTTGCGCCCTTCGACTTCCGCAGTGCTAATCAGGTGGTTATAGGTAGCGACCAAAAAGGCCAGGGTTTTACCGGTACCGGTTTGTGCCTGGCCTGCAATGTCTTTGCCTTTAAGTAAGATCGGCAGGCTTTGGGCCTGGATCTTGGTGCATTGGTGATAGCCGTGCTGTTCTAAAGCATTAAGAACTTTCTCTTGTAGCGGAAAGTCGGCGAACCGTTGTTCTGTAAGATGTGTTTTGCTCATGGCGTAAGCATATCACAGGTCGTTTTATGCACCACCCTGCTGTCTGTATTAAATACCGAGTTTTCTGCTAGTTGGCGGAGCAATGCCGACTTAGCTAAGTGTTTTTGCTTGGTGCCGCCGGTTTCGCTTATAGCGCTTAGGCTTAGCTTAGGCGGGAATTGAATCAATCGATGCTTGAATATTCCGCCTTGATCTCGTGAAATGGGTCCCCATATATACCCGAGCGACCTCAAGATGCAGGATTTAGAGGAGCTGGAAAATCTAGCTGAACAAGCATCTTAAGGCTTTTCGGGTATAGCAATACCTTAAGCAACGAAACCAAGTGGAGTCCGCCAATGAGCGACAAAATTATTCAGCTTAAAGATGAAAGCTTTGAAGAAGACGTAGTGAACGCGTCTACACCAGTATTGGTAGACTTTTGGGCTGAGTGGTGTGGTCCTTGTAAGATGATTGCACCAATCCTCGACGAAGTCGCTGATGAGTATCAAGGTAAAGTAGTAGTCGGTAAACTCAACATTGATCAGAATGCAGAAACCCCACCAAAGTTTGGTATTCGCGGCATTCCGACCCTGTTGCTGTTCAAAGACGGCAAAGTAGCAGCCACCAAAGTCGGTGCCCTGTCTAAAGCCCAACTGACCGCCTTCCTCGACGAAAACATCTAAAGTATATACCCGAGCAATCTCAAGATACTCTGTTCGGGTATAACTGTGAGCAGGCTTACATTGCTAGGCCTGCTTTTGTTGGATCTTTCTGCACAATAGTGCTAATTTAAAACGGAAATTGTCTTAAGCCCTTTGGCTATCCCATGGCCGACTAGCGAGTCCAGAGCTTTCCTTTGCATCTATACGACCCTGTGCGTCAGCCTATCAATCTAACTAACACTCACCATTATGAACTTAACTGAGTTAAAAAATACGCCCGTCCACGAGCTGATTGCGTTGGGCGAATCCATGGGTTTGGAGAATCTGGCCCGTCTACGCAAGCAAGACATCATTTTCTCTATCCTAAAGGCTCACGCTAAAAGCGGTGAAGCGATCTACGGCAACGGAGTACTGGAGATCCTACAGGACGGTTTCGGTTTTCTACGTAGCGCAGACAGCTCTTACCTAGCCGGCCCTGACGACATCTACGTATCTCCAAGCCAAATCCGCCGTTTCAACCTGCGTACTGGTGACACTGTTGAAGGTAAAATTCGTCCGCCTAAAGAAGGCGAGCGCTACTTTGCCTTGCTGAAGATTGGTCAGGTTAACCACGACAAACCGGAAAACTCGCGCAACAAGATCTTGTTCGAGAACTTAACCCCGCTACACGCTGCGTCTCGCTTGCGTATGGAGCGCGGTAATGGTTCTACCGAAGATATTACTGCTCGCGTATTGGACTTGGCATCGCCCATCGGTAAAGGTCAACGTGGCCTGATCGTGGCGCCGCCGAAAGCCGGTAAAACCATGTTGCTGCAGAACATCGCCCAGAACATCAGCTTTAACCACCCTGAGTGTGAGCTGATCGTACTGCTGATCGATGAGCGTCCGGAAGAAGTAACCGAGATGCAGCGTTTGGTACGTGGTGAAGTGATTGCTTCTACCTTCGATGAGCCAGCCAGCCGTCACGTACAAGTGGCTGAGATGGTGATCGAGAAAGCCAAGCGTTTGGTTGAACATAAAAAAGATGTAGTTATCCTGCTCGACTCGATTACCCGTCTGGCACGTGCTTACAACACCGTGATCCCTTCCTCTGGTAAGGTACTGACCGGTGGTGTTGACGCTAATGCCCTGCATCGTCCAAAGCGCTTCTTCGGTGCTGCGCGTAACGTAGAAGAAGGTGGCAGCCTGTCGATTATCGCTACCGCGCTGGTAGATACCGGCTCGAAGATGGACGAAGTGATCTACGAAGAGTTCAAGGGTACCGGTAACATGGAACTGCACTTGAGCCGTAAGATTGCCGAGAAGCGGGTTTACCCAGCTATCGACATCAACCGCTCGGGCACTCGCCGTGAAGAGCTGCTGACCACCTCTGATGAGCTACAGAAGATGTGGATCCTGCGTAAGATTGTCCACCCAATGGACGAAACCGGCGCCATGGAGTTCTTGATCGACAAATTGTCGATGACCAAGACCAACGACGAGTTCTTCGATGCCATGAAGGCACAGAAGAAGTAGTTGAGAAAACTGGCCGCTCCCGCGGCCAGTGTTGTATTCGGGCGGTGGTACGGAATGCGTCGTTGCATCATAGGGATACTAAGTTGCTGGCTGAGCTACCAGGCCTTGGCTGCCATGGGACCAACCCAGCCGGAGTCGGTGATTGCCGCACGGGTGCCGCCTTTATTGGTGGAGCGCAGCGTAAAGGCACTGCTGGTTAACCAGCCCGCCTGGGTCGACGAGCTATTACTCCACCTGTCACCAGAGCATCGTGAACAGCTGCTGTATGAAGTGCTCGGCGGCCTGCACTACACCGGTCATGTGCCAGATCAAGTGCTGGAAAACTGGCTACTCGCTAAATCCATTACCACGCCACTTCTGCGCGATTCACATCTGGCCGATGGCTATGAGGTGATCTTGCCGCGTTATGATTATCCGGCCTTGGCGCGCAGCATCTTGCACCAGTATCACTCTTCACAGCGGGTGGGTGAGATCACCAGCGAGCTGTTACGTGATGATTTTCATTGGTCACTGATCTTTCGTCCCAACAATCCTTTTATCGATAGTCAGCAAGCCGATGTGCTAAAAGCGTTGGCGGAGTTGACCTCGGCTCAAGCGCGCTATACCTACCAAAGCCTGCCGGACTCACTGCACTTTGCCGACAACGCTGTGCCGTTTGCCCTTGCGCAGCGCTCGCAAGATCCCAGCCTGATTTTGCAAGTGCTGCAACGCCCGGTGGATAATCATACCCGTTTACTGCTTGAGTGGGTCTCGCAGCACTATCCGCCAGAGCAGGCCTTGGCGCTGTTGGTCAATGCCGCGGAGAGCATCGATGTGCGCTATTTTGCCTTTCGTAGTATCGCCCTGTTGGGGGGAGCCTATCCTCCTGCGGCCCAGTACATGTTGGAGCAGTTTCGCAGTGAGGAAAACCATCAGTTAGCGGCAACCGTTATGGTAGAGCTGCAAAGCCGCTAAACTAATCACCGGAAAGGAACCGGATAAATCCATGAAATATAAAGACCTAAGAGATTTTATTGTACTGCTAGAAGCGCGCGGGGAACTCAAACGTATCTCTATGGAAGTCTCCACCGAGCTGGAGATGACTGAGATCTGCGACCGCACCCTTAAAGCCGGTGGCCCGGCGCTGCTGTTCGAGAACGTTAAGGGCCACGATATGCCGGTGTTGGGTAACCTGTTTGGCACGCCAGAGCGAGTGGCCTTGGGGATGGGGCAGGACTCTGTAGCTGCGCTGCGAGAAGTGGGCACGTGGCTGTCTTACTTAAAAGAGCCGGAACCACCGAAGGGCTTCCGCGAGTTGATGGACAAGCTGCCGATCTTCAAACAAGTGCTGAATATGCCCACCAAGAAGCTTCGCTCTGCGCCCTGTCAGGAAGTGGTGCTAACGGGCGATGAGGTGGACTTGGACAAGCTGCCGATCCAAACCTGCTGGCCCGGTGATGTGGCGCCATTGGTCACCTGGGGATTAACCGTCACCCGTGGTCCCTACAAAAAGCGCCAGAACCTTGGGATCTACCGCCAGCAGAAGCTCGCCAAGAACAAGCTGATTATGCGCTGGTTATCCCACCGCGGTGGTGCCATCGATTATCGTGAGTGGCAGGAAAAGTACCCGGGTAAACCCTATCCGGTGGCCGTGGCGCTAGGGGCCGATCCCGCGACCATCTTGGGTGCGGTAACCCCCGTACCAGATACCCTGTCCGAATACGCCTTTGCCGGGCTATTGCGCGGTAGCCGCACAGAAACGGTCAAATGTGTGAGTAACGATCTGGAGGTGCCGGCTAGCGCCGAGATTGTGCTGGAAGGCTACCTGCAACCGGGCGAGACAGCGCCCGAGGGGCCATATGGTGACCACACCGGTTATTACAACGAGGTGGATGAGTTTCCGGTGTTTACCATCACCCATGTGACTATGCGCCAACAGCCGATTTATCACAGCACCTACACCGGCCGCCCGCCCGATGAGCCGGCCGTGCTAGGCGTCGCACTTAACGAGGTGTTTGTGCCGATCCTGCAAAAGCAGTTTCCGGAGATCACTGACTTCTATCTGCCTCCAGAAGGTTGCTCCTACCGCATGGCCGTGGTGACGATTAAGAAGCAGTATCCCGGACACGCCAAGCGGGTGATGCTGGGAGTTTGGTCGTTCCTGCGCCAGTTTATGTATACCAAGTTTGTCATTGTCTGTGATGACGATGTGGATGCCCGTAACTGGCAGGACGTGATCTGGGCGATTACCACCCGGATGGACCCGGCGCGCGACACCACCATGATCGAGCACACCCCCATCGATTACCTAGATTTTGCCTCTCCGGTTTCAGGCTTAGGATCGAAAATGGGAATGGACGCCACCAACAAATGGCCGGGTGAAACCGACCGTGAATGGGGCCAGGTGATTGAGATGGATCCCGCAGTAAAACAGCGGGTTGATAGTATTTGGCAGCAATTGGGCATAGACTAGGCCTGATGGAAAATGAACATCGGATCCGGCTCATTAAGTCGGGCACAGTCTCAAGTGTTTGCGAGTTTCAGGCTAAGGAAAGCGAAACCATCTTGCAAGCGGCGCTTCGTCAGGGGGTAACATGGCCCCATCGTTGTCGAGCTGGAGCCTGTCTGAGCTGCGCGGCACGCGCCTTTGAGGGTGAGTGGGCGTATCAAGTGGAGCCAGTGTTAAGTAAACATGAGTTAACCCAGCATGAACAGAGCCAAGGCTGGCTGCTAGCCTGCATAGCCCAAGCGCGCTCTGATCTACATATTTTGCTTTGAGGGAAGTGAGGAAGCATGAAGCGAGTGACTTGTAAGGTGGTATCGGTTGAGCCGATCCTCGACGACATCTTTAACATAGAGCTAAAACCAGAGTCGCCACAAACCTTTATCGCAGGGCAATACCTGCAGATGGTCATGGCGGAAGATGACAAACGGCCGTTCTCTATTGCCAGCTCGCCAGAACAGACCGATCTTATCGAGCTGCATATCGGCGCACCAGAAACCAATTCCTATGCCCGTCAGGTCATCGAGAAGCTACAGCACAGTGGCGAAGTTGAGATTGAGTTGCCTTTCGGCAAAGCCGGCTATCGTGTCGACAGCGCCTTGCCGTTGTTGCTGATGGTGGGCGGCACTGGCTTTGCGTATGCCAAATCCATCGTTGAACATATCATCGACACCGAGCAGGATCGCAAGATCTACTTGTACTGGGGTGGCCGCAACATGGGCGGACTGTATCTCAATGAGCTGGCCTATCAATGGCAAGAGCTGGACCGCGTGCACTTTGTACCGGTACTAGAGCATGCGGTGCCACAGTGGACCGGCAAGCGTGGTCTGGTGCACGAAGCGGTGCTGGAAGACTTTGAAGATATGAGTGGTCTAGAGGTTTATATTGCCGGGCGCTTTGAGATGGCGGCATTGGCGCGTGAAGCCTTTACTGCCCGCGGCCTACCCGCCGAGCAGCTCCATGGTGATGCCTACGAGTTTATCTAACGCCCTTTTAAACCAGAAAAAGCCGCTCGATTGAGCGGCTTTGTTGTATGTGCTGCCTAAGGGCTTAAGCCAAGGCCTTTCGATAGAACTCCACTGCCTGTTCGGGATCGGCCTGCTGGTGCTTCACCTCTGCCATCAACTGGTAGGCCTTGGCTGATGGTTCTGCTTCCAGACAGCGGCTTAATACGTTTTCCGCTTCGCTCAGCTGTTGTTGCTCAAGATAGAGCTTGGCCAAGGTCAGCAGTAGCGGTGGATAGTCACCACAGCGTTTCTCCAACTTAGCCAGCTGTTGGATCAGCGGGTAGGGATCTTCCAGTTCCAGCTCTGAGGCTACTTCAAACAACAAACTGTCTGCCGAGCTGGTTAGCAACGAGCCAATCAACTGATAGGCGCCGCTGCTGTCGCCCGCTTTGATCAGCGCCCGGGTGGCGGTGGCAGCAATCAGTGCGTCTTTCTTTTGCTTACGCGGCATGCGATTCCAGTAGTCGGCTACCTTGTCGGCACCGTCATGGGTGGCCAGCGCGTCAAACAGCGCCTGATAGCTGCGTTTGCGCTCGGCGTTTAGTTGTTCACTATCAATCAAATGCAGCTTATGGGCAGAGGGCAAAATATCCAGATACTGCTGCCACATGGCCAATTCGGGATAGATCTGCAGCAGCAGGCGCTTGGCACTGGCGTTATCGATAGTTGACTGGGGTAGCTGTTGTAAACTGCCCAGCGCTGCTTGATGGTCGCCTTGCTGCAGTTGTAGGCGAGCCTGAGTGAGCAGTACCGCCTCGTCGCTGTCGCCGAGCTGGCTGGCCTTCTCAAGATAGGCATCGCGCTTGGATTGTTGCCCTTGGTTGGCGGCGGCCTCGGCAGCGGTCAGGTAGTTGAGGGCAGGCAGCTCGCTGTGTTGTGCCGCCTTCGAGACCAGCTTCTCGGCGTGCTGATAGTCGCCCTTCATCATCGCCATCAGGCCCTGCTGAGTGTGGCTTTGGGCGCTGCGACGACGCTGACGCCCCCACCAGTTGCCGGAGCGGGTGATGCTCAGCCAGATGATCCGCAGCAGCCACAGGCTGAACACCAGTGCGCAGAACAGGATAAACAGAAAGAAGATCGCGCTGGTGACCGACATCTCGATGGTGTAGTCGTTAAACGCAATCAGCACATAGCCTTTGTTACCTGCCAGCTGCGGGCCGAGGGCTAGCCCCAGTGCAAGCAGGCAGAGCAGGATCAGCACCTTAATCATTATTGACCCCCTTCAGCCAGCGGCTCGCGGATCAGCCGTTGCTCGCGCTGCTTAATGGCTTGCTCGGCGGCGGCCAGGCTCGCCAAGGTGTCAGGAACCTCGACCTGAATATCGAGGGTTTGCAGCTCACGCAGATCGCTGATCAAGGCCTCAGCTTGCGCATTCTGGGTAAAGTACTGGCCGATCCACTGCTCAGCACGGGCCAGCTTGGCCTTGAATAGCTCGCCTTGTTGGCGGAACAGCGCTTGCTCGGCTTGTTGCAGCTGCAGCTTGAGGTTTTCATTTAGATACCAAGCGTGCTGTGGCTCGATCAGCGCCTCGACCTGGCCGTCGCGGCGGCGCACCGTGACGAAGTTTTCGCTAAAGCGTTGCCAACTCTTGGCGAGATTTTCCTGCCAATCGGCGGCGCTGTCACTGAGGGCTTGGTCTTGTTCCTCTAGTGCTTCGGGCAGCTCAATGGCAGCCAACTGCAGCGCTTCTACCTGCTCCAGCATGCTTTCCAGTTTTAGGGCGATACCGGTGCGATCAACCAGCGGCAGCGCCTGTATGGTTTGCAGATCTTGGGCGATGGCCCGGCGCAGCGTGAGCAGATGCGGGTCGTTAACCACGGCGAGTGAGGCATCGGCTTCGCTGAGTAACATGCTGGCGGTGGCGCTGTCTTGCTCCAGCCACAGCTTGTTGGCGGCCAACTGCAGTAGGTAGTTGGCTTCGTTGAGGCGCCAGTGGTTGGCATCTTTGACATTCATTAGAGCCAGCGCTTGTTGCAGGTCGGCGGCATCTTGGCTGGCACTTTCCAGCTGCTGCTGGAAGCCATCTATGGTGCTTTGCTGGGCTTCTATCAGGGCGTTGAGTTGTTGAAGACGCTGTTGGTCCTGCTGCTGCGCTTCGCGATATTGTTGCTCGCGGGCATCTTGGCTGGTGTTAAGCAGGCGCATCTGGGTGCTTTGCTGTTCTTTGAGCTCGCTGAGCTGCCAGTAGCCAAGGCCTGCCAGCGCCAATACCAAGATAATGGCAATCACCGCCAGAATGACAGGAAGCAGAGATTTGGACTGTTTTTTAGGGGCCGAGTCGCTCTTCTCAGACGCAGTCGGGGCAGCAGATGCTGATGCGTCAGTTTGACTTTCGCTGGGTAGGGTCTCGTTCATTGTTATTCCTTTTACTAAGACAGCTTCGTCAATGCCTGGGCAAAGGCCTGATTGGAGGCGCCTTCACTGAGCACTAAATGATTAAAGCCCAATGACTTGGCGAAGTCTACTAGACGTTGGCTGGGTACCAGCAAGTGGCACGCTCGCAACCAGCTTTGAAAATCGGCGTTGTCAGATTGTGCGACAAGTTGTTTTAACAGCTCGCCGCTACTGACCACCAAGGTATCGATGTTTTGTTGCCATTGTAGTCGCTGCGCTGGGGAGTAGCGTAGCCCTTGCCGCCGGTAGCATTCCACGTAGCTCACTTGGGCGCCCTTGGATCCTAGCTGCTCGGCCAGCCACTCGCGCCCAGTGTCGCCGCGCATGATAATCGCCCGCTCAATCTGCTGGGTCGCCAGCAATGCCAACATCCCCTCGCTGTTTTGCTGTGCGGGATAAACGGCGTCTACCCCCCACGCTTTCCAACGCTGAGCACTGGCTTGGCCAACCGCTAAAAAGTTGAGGGCCTCGGGCCAGGCGAGCTGAGCTTGCTCGCGCCACTGTTCCACCGCATCGACCGCATATTGGCTGACTGCGATCAACCAAGTGTTGGTAGAGGTGTCGATGTTATGCAGCTGGGGGAAGTCATCATGGGGATGGATCGCTTGCATCGGCGCAAAGGTCACCGTGTAGCCCAGCTCACGCAGCAGCGCGCTGCACTGCTCGCCGTGGTGCTGGGGACGGGTAACCAACACGCCGCGCATCTAGCCGTAGACCTCGGCCAAGATCTTATCGGCGCCCGCGCTGAGTAAGCGCTCGGCGAGGCTTACGCCCAGTTGCTCCGCCTGTTCCGCAGGGCCGTGGATCTCATCTTCAATGACTCTGGAGCCGTCGATAGCGCCGACGAGGGCGCGTAGGCGAAGCTGGGGGCCATCGAGCTCGGCAAAGCAGGCAATCGGTACCTGACAGCCGCCTTGCAGTCGGTGGTTTAAGGCGCGCTCGGCTTTAACACGAATCGAGGTGTCTGCATCGTTTAGTGGCGCCAGCAATGTGTGAAGGCGCTCATCATCGCTGCGACACTCAATCCCAACCGCGCCTTGGCCACCGGCGGGTAGTAAGGTGTCGGGCGAGAGGTAGTCGGCGATACGCTGTTGCATCTCTAAGCGCAGCAGGCCGGCGCTGGCCAGGATAATGGCGTGATACTCGCCTGCATCAAGCTTGGCCAGGCGGGTGTTCACGTTGCCGCGCAGGTCTTTGATCTGTAGGTCGGGGCGCAGCTTAAGCAGTTGGCATTGGCGGCGCAGGCTGCTGGTGCCTACGATCGCGCCTTGAGGTAGTGCATCGAGGCTGGGGTAGTCGTTGCTAACAAAGGCGTCGCGCGGGTCTTCGCGCTCGCAGATGCAGTACAGGCCCAAACCATCGGGAAACTCCATCGGGACATCTTTCATGGAGTGCACCGCAATGTCTGCTCGGCCATCGAGCATGGCGTTTTCCAACTCTTTGAGAAACAGGCCTTTACCGCCGATCTTGGCCAGTGGGGTGTCGAGGATCTTGTCGCCCTTGGTGCTCATCGGCAGCAGTTCGACGCTAAGGCCGCTGTGTTCGGCTTCTAAGCGGGCTTTAACAAACTCGGCCTGCCACATGGCCAAGGGGCTTTTACGGGTGGCAATACGCAGGGTGTTCACAAACACGCGTCTCCATTTAATGCATGTTTTACAATGCCTTCAGGGTATCACTGGCGAGCCGCTGGCCCAACCGTCTTACCCGGATTCCCGTGCAAAATTGGCGGCTGGCTTAGGCGATTTTTACACGCCAAGCACAGCCCTGCTTGGAGTAGGGTTTTAGTTTACCGGTGATGCGTAGAAGTGTTAACATGCTCACATTTCATACGTTATATATACTTGCCCAACACTCTGGGCGGGTTAAAGAGTACCTTGCAGGAAACCATAGCAGCCCTTCTAGATAAGGCACGTCGCACTCAACAACATCGCAAACAGCTGGCATTACAAACTATGTCGGCGGAGGTGCAGCAGGTGTTTGAGTTGCTGCCTTCGATGTTGCATTACCATCACCCGAGTATCCCGGGCTTTGTCGATGGTGAGGTGCCACAAGGTATTTGCCGTTTTGAACCGACCACCCGTCACTCCATCTTCCTGCAGCAGCACTTCTTGTGCACCCCCGAGCAGCCGCAAAGTCGCGAGATCTTGGGTATCTATTCCATGGGCAGTACCGCAACCATTGGCCAGTCGCAGACCAGCGACTTGGATATTTGGGTGTGTCACGACGCCGAGATGGACGCCGAACGGGTGGAGCTGCTGCGCAGCAAGTGTGACAAAATCTCGGTGTGGGCCGACCACCAAGGGGTTGAGCTTAACTTCTTTATGGTGGCGGAGAATCAGTTCAAAACTGGCGCGATCAGTGAGCTATCCAAAGATAACTGTGGTAGCGCCCAGCACCTGCTGTTGCTTGATGAGTTCTACCGCACTGCGCTGCCCTTAGCGGGTAAAAAACTGGTGTGGTACGCGGTGCCGGCAGAGCTAGACCAAAGCTACGACAGCTTCGTGGCCGAGCAGTTTGCTGCTGGTCACTTCAACCACGAACGCTGGCTGGACCTCGGTGGCCTGGATGTGATTCCCGCCGAGGAGTACTTTGGCTCTGCCCTATGGCAGCTCTATAAAGGTATCGACTCGCCCTATAAAGCGGTGCTGAAAACCCTGCTGATGGAAGCCTACTCGTCGGAGTACCCCAACACCGCGCTGTTGGCGGTAGAGGCCAAGCGCATTGCTCAGGAAGGCCGTGAGTTTGAACTCACCCAAGATGCCTACTACCTGATGCTGGCCAAGGTAACCGACTATCTGGAGTCTATCGAAGACTACCCGCGTCTCGATTTGGTGCGCCGCTGTTTTTACCTGAAGAACTCCGATAACAATCCACTGCCCAGTGACCTGCTAGAAGTACGCGCGCTTAACTGGCAGCAGCGTTTTATGGCCAAGTTGGTCAAACAGTGGGGCTGGTCGCAGAAGAAGATTGAACACCTTAACCAGCGCAGTAGCTGGAAGGTTAAAGACGTTAAAGAGGCGCACGCCGAGCTACTCGATGCCTTGATGCTCAGCTACCGCAACCTGATCCGCTTCGCCCGTCGCAATAACATCAGTGAATCGATCAACCCGGAAGACATCGGCATCCTATCGCGTAAGCTCTATGCCGCCTTTGAAAGCCTTCCCGGTAAGGTGACCCAGATTAACCCGCAGATCTCGCCCGATTTGTCGGAGCCCCACCTGAGCTTTATCCACTCTCCGGCGGGCAGCCAATGTGGCGAAGGCTGGTATCTGTACCGCGCCCCGCTCGATGGTCATGCCCTGCGCGGCCATGTGGCGCTGGAGCACTCCAGCTACTTGGCCAAACTGGTGTCGTGGGGCTATTTCAATGAGCTCAGCACCAACCAGACCCAGCTACATGTCTATCAGCGCGAAGGGGCGATGTGCGAGCAAAAGGTGCTGGAGTTTGACCGTGACCTACGCCGTGCCTTTCCAGTACATATCGAGGCCGCCAGCAACTTGGCCTTGACCCGCCCCTGTGAGATCCGCCACTTGGGGGTGTTCATTAACCTCGAGCAAGACCCAACGGCGCGCTGGGCGGGCAAGGTGATCGAGTTCGATGGCAACGCCACCAATATCTTCTCCTTTGGTCGCAGCGAAACCTGTCTGGTCGCCTCGGTGGACTTGGTTTATCGCAACACCTGGAACGAGATCCGTACCCTGCACTTCTCCGGCGATACCGCGGTGGTGGATGCCCTGACCACCGTGCTGGGCAAGATGCACCGCGACGCTAAAAAGCCCGAGCATATCGATGTGTTCTGCTACAGCGCCCACTTCCGCGAAGAGATCTGCAGTAACTTTCAGGCGCTACTGGAAGAGTGTATCGAGAGTCGCCTGAAAGCGCGTCAGCAAAAAGCGGTGAAAACCGTGCTGCTGGGCAAAGAGAAATACGGCTTGTTTATCGAAGACCGTGGCGTGTCGGTGAAGAAGCTGGATAACAGCGTGCGCTTTTACAGCGAGCTGTCGAACAACAAGTTGGAGCGGATGCCGCTGCAGCTCAACACCGGCGACAAGAAGACCGTGCCCAACGTGGTAGAAGCCCACGCCAGTGAAGGCTTAGTGCAGTACTTCTTCGAGAATCTGGCGGACGGCTTCAACATCTATATCGTCGATGAGACCAACCAGATCGAGATGTACCATGAGTTTGCGGGTAGTAAGGATGAGTTGGTGCAGGGAATCAACCGCTTCTATACCACCTCATCACGCGAGCAAGTGGGCGGCAGTGGCAATAGCCAAGCGATTAACTTCAATCTCCCTCAGTTCTACGACATCGTGGTGCGTGAAGGCCATTGGCAGGTAGAGCCGTTCCGCAGTGGTGAAGGCCGCTAGCGCGGCCACATCAACGGGTGATTAAGCGAAGCTTAGCTCTACGCCACTTTGGTCTTTGATTGACTGGCTTAGGAAGGACCAGAACTCGTTGCCGCTGCGGTTACAGATCCACTGGCTGTCGTCGCGCCACTCGAAGTGATAACCGCCAAACTTGGTGGCTAGCCATAGCTGATGCAGTGGTTCTTGCTTGTTGATCACGATCTGTGAGCCGTTCTCAAACTCCAGGGTGAGCACTCCACCATTCACGTCGCATTCGATATCGAAGTCGTCACTGTCGGTGGCCAGTTCGATTTTGGCAAATGCGTCATCAATAAGTTGGTGGTAGTAGCTATCGTTCATGGCTTGCATCCTTGGTTGATCTGTAGCGATTCTGTTGCAATTCGTTGGGCGAATGCGGATTATAAGGGCATTCTAGCAATATTCATGGTTTATTCATGACAAAACAACTGATTGTGGTGTTGGCTCTGTGTTGCGGCATTATCGCCTGCGGCCAGAAGGGACCACTCTATCACCCTCCGGCGGACCAGGAAGCCCCCACCGCGCCGGACGAGCAACAACAGTAATCGACGGATTAGATACAAGGACAGCACTTGGACTTTTTTAACTACCGCCAGCAGCAACTCATGGCCGAGGATTGCTCTCTTACCGAACTGGCTGAGCGTTTTGGAACGCCTCTTTTTGTATACTCGCGCGCAACTATTGAACGTCACTGGCGCGCCTTTGACCTGGCGGCAGCGGATCGCGAGCACTTGGTGTGCTATGCGGTGAAGGCCAACTCAAACTTGGCCGTATTGAACCTGATGGCCCGCATGGGCAGTGGTTTTGACATCGTCTCTGGCGGTGAGCTGGCGCGGGTACTGGAAGCCGGTGGCGATCCGGCGAAGGTGGTGTTCTCGGGCGTGGGTAAAACCTCGCAAGAGATCGAGTATGCCCTTGAGTCCGGTATCTATTGCTTCAATGTAGAGTCTGAGCCGGAGTTAGAGCGGATCTCTGCGGTGGCTGCGCGCGTGGGCAAAACAGCGCCCATCTCGCTGCGGATCAACCCAGATATCGATGCCGGTACCCACCCTTATATCTCCACCGGCCTGAAAGAGAACAAGTTCGGTATTCCCATCGAGCGTGCGCCCGAGGTGTATCGCTTTGCGGCGAGTCTGCCCAATCTGAAGATTACTGGCCTCGATTGCCACATCGGCTCACAGCTCACCGAGCTAGAGCCCTTTGTCGAAGCCATCGATAAGCTATTAGCCTTGATTGATCGTTTGGCCGAGCAAGGCATTGTGATCGAGCATTTAGACGTGGGCGGCGGTCTGGGCGTGAGTTACGATGACGAGCAACCGCCGCAGCCTGCTGAGTATGCGCAGGCCTTGGCCGAACGTTTGGGCGAGCGCCCTCTCAAGCTTATCTTCGAGCCGGGCCGCGCGATTATGGCCAACGCTGGAATCATGCTGACTCAGGTGGAGTTCCTCAAGCCCACCGAAACCAAAAACTTCGCCATTGTTGATGCGGCGATGAACGATCTGATCCGTCCATCGCTGTATTCGGCTTGGCAGGCGATTGTGCCGGTGCTGCAGCGCCCGGAACTCACTAGCGCTGAGTACGATGTGGTGGGTCCGGTCTGTGAGACTGGCGACTTTTTAGGCAAACAGCGCGAATTGGCCATCGAGCAAGGCGATTATCTGGCAGTGCGCTCCGCCGGTGCCTATGGTTTTAGCATGAGCTCTAACTACAACTCGCGCCCACGCGCTGCCGAAGTCATGGTGGATGGCGACCAAGCCCATCTAATCCGAGCTCGGGAAAGCTTGCAGCAACTTTGGCAAGGAGAAGCCTGCTTACCTGAGGACCAAGGCTAACGATGCTGGTTAATTTTTCGAAAATGCACGGTTTGGGCAACGACTTTATGGTGATCGATAACGTCACCCAAAACTTGTTTTTCAACAACGATGCGATCGCCCGTTTGGCCGATCGCAACCGCGGTATCGGCTTTGACCAAATGCTGGTGGTCGAGCCGCCCTACGACCCGGATCTGGACTTTCACTACCGTATCTTCAATGCCGATGGCAGCGAGGTGGAACAGTGTGGCAACGGCGCCCGCTGTTTTGCCCGGTTTGTGCAACACCAAGGGCTGACCAACAAGAAACGCATCGCGGTTAGCACCAAGTCGGGCAACATCGTGCTGCATGTTGAGCAAGACGGTCAGGTGTCGGTCAATATGGGGATCCCCGAGTTTGAACCTTCGCGGGTACCGTTTAAGGCGAAAAAAGCCGAGGGCACCTATATCCTGCGCACCCAAGAGCAGACCGTGATGTGCGGGGTGGTGTCGATGGGCAATCCCCACTGCGTTATCGATGTCGACAACATCAAGCAAGCGCCGCTGGAGACGCTAGGTAAAACCCTGGAGAGCCACGAGCGCTTCCCTAAGCGGGTGAACGTCGGCTTTATGCAGGTGTTGGATCGCCACAATATCAAGCTGCGGGTGTATGAGCGCGGCGTGGGGGAAACCCAGGCCTGCGGTACCGGTGCCTGTGCGGCCATGGTGATTGGCCGCCAACAAGGTAAACTGGCCGACAAAGTGACCGTTGAGCTGCCCGGTGGCAAGCTCAAGATCTTCTGGCAGGGTCCCGGCAAGCCGGTCAAGATGACCGGTCCCGCAGAGCACGTCTTCGATGGACAAGTGAAGTTATGAGCGATTTCGATCTCAGTCAGCCGCTGCTGACCAACGAAACCCTGATTGGCGAGTATCTCCAGGATAACCCGGACTTCTTCGCTCGCCATCCGCATCTGGTTAAACAGCTGCGGGTACCGCATAGCGAACGCGGTGCAGTGTCGTTGGTGGAGCTGCAAGTTCAACAGCTGCGCAGCAAGGTGGCCAATCTCGAACAAGAGATTACCGATCTGATGACGGTAGCCAGCCACAATGAGCGCATCTTCAAGGCCTATGTCGACCTACTGCCGCCGCTGCTGGCCTGCGATTCTTTTGCCGAGCTGCAGCATCGGCTGCGCCGGGCGATTGTTGATGGCTTGGGAGTTAGCCAAGTCAGTCTGAGATTGAATCAGGATTACTTCGATTTAAGTGAAAACGCTAGCGAATGCGCCCTCGACGAAGAGCGTCTGCAGCGCTTTCGGGTGACTCGTCTCGGCGAGGAGCCGCACTACTTTGGCCGCCTTAGCAAAGGCGAGATCGAGCTAATGTTCGACTCTCACGAGCAAGTCTCCTCCGTGGCGGTGGTGCCACTGGGCTCACAGGCTGAGCAGGGCTTTTTCCTGGCGGCCAGCAAAGATGCCGATCATTACGTGGAAGGGATGGACAGCCTGCTGCTGACCCAACTCTGCCAAGTGGTGAGTGGCTTGCTGCTGCGCCTACTGCCATTGCGTGACGAGCTGTGAGCGAGGCCTTCGAGCTCCCACTAGAGCGCTACTTGCGCCACCTGGAAGTCGAGCGCCGCTATAGCCCGGCCACCCTCAACAACTATCATCGCGCTCTTCACCAACTCAAAGACTATCTGCTTGCTGCTGGCTACCAAGGCTGGACCGAGCTAGATACCGATGCCGTCCGACTGCTGCTGCTGCGGCTTAAATCCCGCGGGCTAGCGCCGCGTTCAATGGGCCATCGTTTGTCTTGCCTGCGCAGTTTCTGCGAGTACATGGTGCTGCGTGGTGAGCTGGCCTATAACCCGGCTAAGGCAGTCGCCTCCCCCAAGCTGGATAAGCCGCTGCCGAAGAATCTGGATGTGGACTCGGTTACCCAGTTGGTCAATCACGAGGGCGATGAGCTGTTAAGCAGTCGCGATCTGGCGATGATAGAGCTGTTCTATGCCAGCGGGCTGCGCTTGGCGGAGCTGGTGTCTTTGAATGTCAGTGATGTCGATTTCAGTCAAAGCATGCTCAAGGTAACGGGTAAGGGCAATAAGCAGCGATTGGTGCCTTTTGGCAGCAAAGCGGCACAGGCGCTGAAGAACTGGCTGGCGATGCGTAAGGCCTTGATCTTCGACGATAGCAGCGAGCCGGCGTTGTTTGTGAGTAAGCGACAGCGGCGGATCAGCCCGCGCAACGTCCAACAACGTCTCAAGCGTTGGGCGCTGCAGCAGGGGCTGGGGCAGAACCTGCACCCGCATAAACTGCGTCACTCCTTTGCAACCCATATGCTGGAAAGCTCGGGGGATCTGCGAGCGGTACAAGAGCTGCTGGGTCATGCCGATCTCTCCACCACCCAGGTCTATACCCATCTGGATTTTGCTCACTTGGCCAAGATCTACGACAGCGCCCACCCTCGCGCTAAACGCAAACCCGATTAAGGTGAAGTTATGAGATTCTATCGCGCCTGGCAGCGGCCTCAGGCATTGTCGTTTGACCTGGACGACACGCTGTACGATAACGGGCCCTACATTGAGCGTGCTGAAGCATGGCTGATGGCGCAGCTCAAACAGCGCCCTGAAACGGCCAACCTCACCGCCCATCATTGGCGTAGCTACAAGCAGCGGGTGACCCGCGCCGAGCCGATCCTCAAGCACGATGTCACTGCCTGTCGCGAAGCTTGGGTGAGCCTGGCGTTTAAAGAGCTGGGGGTGAGTGATCATGCCAGCGAGGCCAAGGCACTGGTTGAGCGCTTTGTTGCAGTGCGCAGTGACTTTCAAGTGCCAGCAGAGAGCTTGGCATTGCTCCAACAGCTGGCTGAACGCTATCGGCTGGTGGCGATCACCAATGGCAATGTGGATCTGCAGCAGATAGGTCTGGGTGATGTCTTCGAGTTCAGTCTGCGGGCGGGAGAAGGTGGCCACAAAGCCAAGCCGGCAGGTGATTTGTTCCAGCTGGCCGCTGAGCGCTTAGCGCTGGCGCCCAATGAGATTGCCCATATCGGCGATCATCCGGTGAGTGACGTGAGTGGCGCGGTGCGGGCAGGCTTTAAAAGCGTGTGGCTCAACCCGCAGCCACACCAACCAGCGATTAAGCACCTGCCAGATGTGGAGATCCACCATCTACAGGCGCTAGCTGAGATACTCTAACGAGATTACCTGCTGCGGCGTAGCTGGCGGGTGCGCAGTGCCAGTAGCAGCAACACCGAACCGAACAAGCCAAGGCGAAGTGGCTCATTGACGCTGTAGTAGACGTTGTCGATGGCCGCTGATCCGCCGAACACAAAGTCCACTTGGGTCACCGAACCAAAGCCCGCCAGGTCGATGGGGGCAATCCGGTTCACCGAGTTATTACCGAACACCGCATTGTTGATGCCATCGCCGACCAGGCTGCCAAAGCCGATGCGGCCCAGCTCATTACCCAGCTCATCGAACAGCAAGGCGACGTAGCCAGCATCGTCGTTGTACTCTTCCGGACCTTCCACGTCGATAAGGTCGAAGCCAAGTTCGCTAATGGCATTATCAAAGCTGAAGCTAAGGATACCTGCCGGGCGGGTGCCCTCGTCGTCTGGGCTAGAGCAGATGCCGCTGGCGCAATCGCGGTTGTTTTCTTGGATAATCAGTACGCCACCCATAAATAGCTCACTGGTGTCGCCTAGATTGCCTGCGCCCCAGTTCGGGCCGATCAGGTCCGGGTCTTCATTGCTTAAGCCCGCAGCATCGCCGACCCGCGGTTGGGTGTCGTAGACCACGGCATGGTCGTCGGCGTTGGGGTCATAGTTATCCGCGGAGATGGTGACACCG
Source organism: Aliagarivorans marinus DSM 23064 (assembly GCF_000429485.1). Classification (GTDB taxonomy): domain Bacteria; phylum Pseudomonadota; class Gammaproteobacteria; order Enterobacterales; family Celerinatantimonadaceae; genus Aliagarivorans; species Aliagarivorans marinus. The sequence continues at coordinate 133,706 of NZ_AUBY01000015.1, forward strand.
GCGTACTGGTCGGTGATTACCTGGCCATGGGCAAACTCGTCAAAAGTAAGCAGGTTGGCGCTTGCGGTGTAGCTGAGTCCGGCCATGCTGGCGGCAAGTAGTAAGCGTCGATATCCAAGCATATTCTTCATTAGGTCATTAGCTCTAAAAAGTCTCTACTGACTAAAGCAAAAGTCACGCCACTATAAAATACCTTTTTTATCAATGCTTTAAATATGCGGTTATTCTTGGTTGTAAATTTATCTGACAAAAATACCTAGTTGGGGTCAGCTTGGACGGCCTTGATCTGCTGAAGTCGTAGATTGAGCAAGCGGTCTACCAGCACACCTAGCAGGAGTCCCCAGAACGGCGCGCCGACCCCCCACCAGCCAAAGCCCGCCGCGGTCACTAAGAAGCAAACCAATGCCCCTTCCCGACCTTTGGGCTCAGCCAAGGCGCTGTGTAGGCTATTGGCAATGGTCGATAGTAAGCCAAATGCGGCCAGCGCGATGATCAAGGCCTGTGGGCAGATAGCCACCAATGCGATCAGCAGGCTGCCCATGAGTCCGGCGATGAGGTAGATCACCCCTGCCCAGATGGTGACCTGATAGCGTTTGTCCTTATCGGCCTCAACCTGCGGGTTCATGCAAATGGCGGCCGTGATGGAAGACAAGCCAAACGAGAAGCAGCCAAAGGGGGCGGTTAGCAGGTTAACCCAAGCGCAGTGGCCCAGTAAGCGCGATACCGGAGCCTTGAAGCCATGGGCCTGCATCACGGCCAGACCGGCAATGTTTTGAGAACTGAGGGTGACTAAGAACAGCGGAAAGCCAACCCCGAGCAGTAAATCAAAAGAGAACTCCGGCGGCTGCCAATACAGCGTGGGCGCTGACCAGTTAAGCGGCTGGCTTTGGTACAAGTCGAGCTGAAAGCTAAGCAGCAGGCCACAGAGCAGCACCAAGGGCATGGTATAGGTGGCCAACCAGCGCTTGGCCACGATGTAGGTCACCAGCATTCCGCCCAGTAGCAGCGGGGTTTGCTCCACGTAGCCGGTTATCTTGATGGTAATGGAGACCAGCACGCCGGCGAGCATGCCGGCGGCGATGTGCTTGGGGATCCAGCGTTGCACCTTGGCCATACCACCACTAACCGCCAACAGCAGCGACAAGGCTGCAGCAAACAGAAAGCAGCCCACCGCTTGGGCAGGCGTTGCATCGCCGAGGCTGCTGGCCAGCAAGGCGGCACCGGGCGTCGACCACGCGGTAAGTACCGGCATCTTGTAGCGCCACGATAGGCCGATACTGGTCAGCCCCATCACCAAGCCCAAGCTCACCAGCCAAGAACCTAGCCACTGAGAGTCTGCGCCCGCCGCTTCGGCTGCCTGAATCACAATGGCAATCGCGCTGGCATAGCCGACCAAGGCGGCGATAAATCCGGTGCTCAGATGAGCGAGACGAAATCGTGGCAGACTGAACATAGTACTTCCTTGTTATCCGACTATCGGCTAATGTGCGTTATAGCGCACGAACGAACATAGCTTAGCACCTGTGCGTTATAACGCACAAGCCGAAGATGCAGTGAGAAATGCAGCAGAGAACAGCAGCAAAGAGCAAAGGCGCAACTAAGCGACCTAGAGCGAAACGGATAGGGCAGTGATGCAAGAGTTTGATAGTCAGTTGGGTGAGAAGCTGCGGGCGATCCGTCGCGAGCTGGGTTGGAGTTTGGATACTGCCGCCAAGCATACCGGCGTGTCGAAGGCCATGCTGGGGCAGATTGAACGGGGCGAATCTAGCCCGACGGTGGCGCGAATGTGGAAGATTGCCACCGGCATGCAGCGCCCGCTCACTGCGTTTCTGGATATGTCGGCCACCTTGCCAGATGACCCGGCATTGCTTAGTCAGGATGTGCGCCCGGGCGATCTTAGCTACCAGGTTCTGCTGCCCTTCGACCCGACGTTTGGCTTTGAGTTGTTTGCTATTGGTATGACCCCGGGGCAGCAACATTTGTCGGAAGCCCACGACCACGGTGTGACCGAACACGTGACCGTGATCCAAGGAGAACTGCAGATCTTGATTGATCAACAGTGGCTTACTTTAAAGCAAGGGGAGGTGTACCGTTTTGCTGCCAACCGCCCCCATGGCTATCGAAACACAAGTGAGAATTCGTTGCTGTTTCATAACCTTATTCACTATCAATAAAAAACTGTATAAGTGGCGTGACAGCCTAAACAAAATAAGAGAGACAAATTAAATTTGCGCTCAGTTAGCCCTATTGAGTCTTTCCTATAATTGTCCGGAAGGTCTCTCGACCTCGCTAAACGGTAATCGGTCTACATGACCGGGTGACAACTTTAATTAGCTAGGAGGGCAATATGTTAGTCACATACAAGCACTACACCTTGCCGCAAGATCATGTACATGCACACGTGGCATTTACCCCGCTGGGTGAGCTGGATGTGTTGCTGGAAGAGCAGCAGCAAGTGCTACACGCCGAATTTGAGCTGCTTACCTTTACCAGCGATGCCAAGCTGCAATGCTTTGATTCAACCCAGCATCAGCATGTTGAGTGGCAGGTGCAACTCAACCCCAATGATGCCAAAGAACTGATGTTCGCGATTCAGGATGCTCAAGAGGAGTTTGAAGTACTGATGCGTGATCTTTAGCACCACCAAAACCCAGCCCATACCCCCAGAACCAACCCATCAGCCACCGTTATGCGGTGGCTGATTGATTACCAAAGATCTCAAAGGCGAACTCCGCGAAGGCATCACTCATGGTATAACCCAGCTCGTGGTGCTGGCCACTGCGTGTCAGCATGGAGTAGCCTTCTTTGCCTGCCAGGGTATAAGCCGATGAAACGCCGCGATATTGACTGTCATCGCAAACCGCTTGCCACTCTCCATCGCGGTAAAGCTGAAGCCTTTGGACCCGCTCGCCTGCGACATTATCTGGCTCATAGTGAAAACGCAGCCGATAGCAGTAAGGGTAGCTACCATCGCCGCTGCCAATGACGCCGTTATTAAAGGCGTTGTTGAGCGCACCCTCCAAGGCCTGGCGCAAGTCCTTGCCTTTGATGCTGTAGGCCACAATCGGGATCTGGAAGGGCAGCAAGCGCCCATGAACTTCGGCCAGAGTTAGCGGCCCGGCTTTTAGAGACACCCGCACACCACCCGCGTTATGCAGGGCGAAGTCGATCTCACCTTGGGTTTGCGCCGCCAGATAAAACGCTTTGCACACCAGTGGGGCGATCTCACTGCCCGCTGGGAACTGTTCATTGGGCAGGCGGGTGTGGATCAGCGGCCAAGGCAGCTCGGCGATCTGCTGGCGGTGCATCGCTTCGATGGCTGGGCGATATTCCCGGGCAATCAGGGTTTCCATGGCCGCTTGCCGTGGCACACGCTGCAGCTGTGGATGGTCGACGATGGCTTGCTTGAGCTGGCTGCGCTCTACGCCACTGATAGTTGCGGGAACGCCGAGGTTATCGCTGTCGACCAGAAATTTGACCCCGCCCTCAAGCTGATGAACCTGACCATCTTGGTCAAAACGCAGCTGGAACAGCCCAATGGATTCGGCGTGCTGGCCGGCATGTAGGATCAAGCTGCCGTTGGGGCGATGGTTGATATCTTCGGCCTTGGCCACGTTCAGATCGCTGAAGTCGCCGCTGATGCTATGGGTATGCCCACCAATAATGAGGCTGATGCCGGGGACGGCTTCGGCCAGTGCAACATCGCCGGCGTAGCCCAAATGACTCAACACGATAATGCGGTGTATTCCCTGCTGTTTAAGGTGCTTGACCGTGATGCGAGTGGTCTCGATGGCATCGACAAACAGGCAATCAGGGTCCGGACTGCCAATGCTGGGCATGCTATCCAGGGTGATACCGAAGATCGCCAATGGCGCCTCACCCATGGATTTAAGCAGGTATTGGGCGATGCCCTTCTCGCTGTTGTAGCTGTAGAGATTCTCCAGCGGGCGCATCGGATGAGACTTAGCTTGGTTCTCTTGGCTGAGATCCATATTGCCCGCCAGCAAGGGAAAATCGGCTTCGGCGATAAACTCCTGCAGCGGATCGTTGCCTAGGTCAAACTCGTGATTGCCGATGGTCATGGCGTCTGGGCGCAGCATATTCAGTAGCCGCGAGTTAGCACGCCCCTTATAGCAGCTGAAATAGAGACTTCCCTGAAAGCTGTCGCCGGCATGCAGTAGCAGATGTGGGCAGTGCTGCTCGGCGGCATTCTCGCGGTGCTGGGCTACCGCGCTGGCGATCTGCGCATAGCCACCACAATCGATGGTGTAGGGCTTGCTTTGCTGGTCAATATCGAAGCTCAGGTTTACCGGGCTGGGATCAAAGTGCGAGTGGGTGTCATTGATGTGGGCCAGATAAAGAGTGTCGCTCATAGATTCTCCGAAAAGCGCGTAACGCCAACATATTATAGTGAGATTGATCACATTGAGCTGCAAGTTTTGCTCGTGAACCAGCAAAAGGCGGTGTAGAAACTTTGCCCGTGACCCCATCGGGTACCTGTTATAATATACAGTCTTTTCTTGAACACCTGCCGAAGAGACTTTGATGGATATTTCACTGCTGTTAGATGGGCTGAACGATAAGCAGCGCGAAGCTGTTGCAGCTCCGCCTTCCAACATACTGGTACTGGCCGGTGCCGGCAGTGGTAAGACTCGGGTGTTAGTCCATCGGATCGCCTGGTTGATGCAGGTTGAGCACAACTCTCCCCTTTCGGTGTTAGCGGTAACCTTTACCAACAAGGCAGCGGCCGAGATGCGCTCGCGGGTCGAGAGATTGTTAGGTGGGCGCTTTCAGGGCATGTGGCTGGGCACCTTCCACTCCTTGGCGCACCGTTTGCTGCGCGCCCACCACCGCGATGCGGGCCTGCCAGAGGATTTTCAGATCCTCGACTCTGACGATCAATACCGCTTGCTGCGCCGCATTATCAAGGCGATGAACCTCGATGAGAAGCAGTGGCCACCCAAGCAGATCCAATGGTATATCAATGCCCGCAAAGACGAAGGGCTGCGCCCCGATCATGTGGATTACAGCCACAACCCGGTGGAGCGCACCTATGTGGAAGTCTATAAGGCCTATCAGGAAGCCTGCGACCGGGCTGGGCTGGTGGATTTTGCCGAGCTACTGTTGCGCGCCCACGAGCTGTGGCTAAAGCAGCCGCACATCCTGCAGCACTACCAGCGTCGCTTCCGCCATATCTTGGTGGACGAATTCCAGGATACCAACACCATCCAGTATGCCTGGCTACGAATGCTGGTCACCGATGAAAACAACATCATGATCGTGGGCGACGACGATCAGAGTATCTACGGTTGGCGTGGGGCCAAGATCGAGAACATTCAACGCTTTGAAGAGGATGTGCCCAAGGTGAGCACCATCCGCTTGGAGCAGAACTACCGCTCCAGTGCGACCATTCTGAAGGCCTCCAACCAGTTAATCGAGAATAACCAAGGTCGCATGGGCAAGAGCCTGTGGACCGAGGGGCAAGAGGGCGAGAAGATCTCGGTCTACACCGCCTTCAACGATATCGATGAGGCACGCTTTGTGGTGGCGCGGATCCAGCAACGTTTGGAGCAAGGCACCGGGCTGTCGGATTGCGCCATCCTGTATCGAAACAACGCCCAGTCGCGGGTCTTGGAAGAAGCCTTAATGCAAGAGCGCATGGCCTACCGCATCTACGGTGGCCTGCGCTTCTTCGAGCGCCAAGAGATTAAAGATGCGCTGGCCTATATGCGCCTGGTTAGCAATGCCCACGACGACACTTCGTTTGAGCGGGTGGTCAATACCCCGGCTCGTGGTATCGGTCAGCGCACCATCGAGCTGCTGCGCCAAAGTGCGCGCGAGATGCAGCTGAGTATGTGGCAGGCGGCCCATCACTGTGTCGAGCACAAAATTCTGCCCGGGCGTGCGGCGAACGCAGTGGGGCTGTTCCTGCAGCTTATCCATAATCTGGCGGAGTCGACCCGCGATCTCGACTTACATGAGCTGTGCGACCAAGTGATTAAAGGCTCTGGCCTGCTGGCCATGTACCAAGCCGAAAAGGGCGAGAAGGCGCAGGCGCGGGTGGAAAACCTTGAGGAACTGGTCAACGCCACGCAGCAGTTCTCGCCGTCGGAAGAAGACGAAGATATGTCGCCGCTGCTAGCATTCTTGTCGCATGCCGCACTGGAGGCGGGCGACAATCAAGCCGAGGCCGATCAGGATGCGGTGCAGCTGATGACCCTGCACAGTGCCAAAGGTTTGGAGTTCCCGGTGGTGTTTATGGTGGGTCTGGAAGAGGGCATGTTCCCCAGCCAGCAATCCAGCGAAGAGAGTGGCCGGCTCGAGGAAGAGCGCCGCTTGTGCTACGTGGGCATGACCCGGGCGATGGAGAAGCTGTTCCTCTGTCATGCCGAGAGTCGCCGTTTATACGGCAAAGAGGCACTGCATCCGCCTTCGCGTTTCCTACGTGAACTGCCGGCCGATTGCTTGGATGAGATCCGCCTTAACACCAATATCAGCCGACCGATGCAGCAAGGGCGTTTTTCGCCGCAGTTACAGCAAGCCGCCTTCGCCGATAGCGGCTTTAGCTTGGGCCAGCGGGTGATGCATCCGAAGTTTGGTGAGGGGATCGTGCTTAACTTTGAAGGCAGCGGTGCCCAGAGCCGGGTACAGGTGCAGTTTGAACAGGCGGGTAGCAAGTGGCTGGTGGTCGCTTATGCGCGGCTCGAGGCGCTCTAGCGCCCCTCTTTTCTTACTAAGCGCCTGCTTAGTTATGCCTTGCGTTGGTGCTGGTAGGCATCCCAACTAAACACCGCCAAGGCACACCAGATAAAGCCGAAGGTAATCATCTTACTCAGCACCAGTGGCTCGTCGTAGATCCCAACCGCCAAGGCAAACATCATCGATGGGCCGATGTACTGGAAGAAGCCGATAGTCGACAGCCTTAGGCGGGTTGCTGCGGCGGCAAAGGCCAGCAGCGGCAAGGTGGTCACCACCCCAGCGCTAAGCAGCAAGCCGTTCAGCTGCCACGGGTTGTTGCCAAGTGTGGTGCTTGGGCTGTCGCTCATTAGCAGGAAACCCACCGCGACCGGAAGTAGCCACAAGGTCTCGATAAACAGACCGGGCAGCGCCCCCAGATTGACCTTCTTACGCAACAAGCCATACAAGCCAAAGCTGCTGGCCAGTGATAGCGCAATCCAAGGTAGCGAGCCAAAGGCGATGATCTGAATCGCCACGCCAGCCCCTGCCAAGCCAATCGCCAGCCACTGACGGCGGCGGAAGCGCTCGCCCAAGAACAGCATCCCCAGCACAATGTTAAACAGCGGATTGATGTAATAGCCGAGGCTGGCGTCGAGCATCCGATTATTGGCCACCGACCAGATAAATATCAGCCAGTTACAGGCAACCAGCAGTGAAGTCGCTATCAGAATAAGCCGCTGCTTGGGGTGCTTGAGTACCGCCACCACCGCATGCCACTGGCGACTGATAAACAGCAATACCACCAATAATACGCAGGACCAGAGCACCCGATGCGCCAGAATCTCCAGCGGTGGAACCACGGAGACAGACTTAAAATAGATCGGGGCGATACCCCAAATGATGTAGGCCGCCAGGGCGTACAACACCCCTTGGCGAGTGGCATTTTCAGGCATGGGAATAGGTCTTGGTAAACAAGGCCTTAGTTTATCAGTCTGTGAGCTGGCTCACTAGATGATCACCACTGGGTTAGGCAAGAAACTCAGTGATTATGGCTTTGGTGGTGCCAGGCATCGATAAGATAGGGCAGTGGCTTGGCGCGCAGATCCAGCAAGCGTTCCATTTTGTCACAAAACTCGTGGTGCCCTCGGGCCAAGTGCCACAGATGGCCTAAGGCGCCGTCGACCAAACGCTTGCCTATCGGTGCTTGATGGCTTTGCCATGCTTGAATACAGCGATAGCCGGGGATCAGCTCGCGTGAGTAACTGGCCAGTATCGAAGTGGGCCAGTTGCGTTTGATCTCGCGCGGTTTCTCCAGATAGTAGGCCATGGGGCGGCGCAGGTAGAGGTGGCATAGCCGTCCGCGGTCCCGCTCACTCAGGCAGTCGCTGTGGATCTCTTCGAAGTGCTGCTGATCACTGCCGTCTTTGAGGAAAATACCGAACAGCTGGCAATCCAGCAGGCGGTAGTCAGGGTAGTCTGCAAAGTCGCCGTAGCCGCCGAGTTCATGCTTGAGCCAGCTAGCGATATCGTCTAGCTGATACTGCTCCGCCAGATGAATAGCTTGGCTGAGGATAGGTTCGACATGGCGAGGAGCCAACTCCATGGTTTGATTCACGGTATCCTTCCTTGCGGGTAAGCGGATAGTAATTATACGCCCTAAATTGAATAAATTTTAGTCAGGGCTTCGATTAAGTGAACTCGCTAAGCCATTGATGACATTGGGAAGATTAAATTCCACCCAAGAAATAAATCTTCCATGTATTCAGTGTAAACCCTCGGTAAAATGGTTTATTCACCGCCTGATTTTGCCTAAGCTAGCCCAGCAGCCCTTGGGGTCTTAATTGAGAAGCGACTGCGCCCTTCACGTTGCCTGGTGAGCGGCAGGTAATCGGAAGACTAACAATGAGGAGTTACGCGTGGAGCACTATATCGGCTTAATGTCTGGCACCAGTATGGATGGCGTGGATGCGGTGTTGGTCGCCATCGACGCCCAGCACTGTCAGCTGCTGCAGCAACGCGCCCACCCTATGCCCCCCTCCTTAAAAGCCGATCTACTGGCGGTGAATCAGGGCCAGCCCACCAGTTTAAAAGCGATTGGCGAACTGGATCATCGGCTCGGTCTGCTGTTTGCCGAGGCCGTTAACGCTCTGCTCGATGAATCAGCCATAGCCGCCAAGGATATTCGCGCCATTGGCAGCCATGGGCAAACGGTGTTTCACCAGCCCACCGGCGAGTACCCGTTCACCCTGCAACTGGGCGATGCTAATTTGATTGCAGCGCGCACAGGGGTGACCACGGTTGCAGATTTTCGGCGCCTGGATATGGCCTTTGGCGGTCAAGGCGCGCCGCTGGTTCCGGCCTTCCATCAACAGATGTTTCCAGTAAGTGATTCAACGCGGGTGATCGTCAACTTGGGCGGCATTGCCAACATTACGGTGCTGCAAGCCGATGGTAGCTGCATTGGCTACGATACCGGTCCGGCTAATATGTTGCTGGATGCGTGGATCGCTGAGCAGCGAGGTCTTAGCTTTGATCGCGATGGCGCATGGGCAGCACAAGGTCAAGCGCTGCCGGAGTTACTGGCCAAGATGCTGGCCGAACCCTATTTTCAACAGCCTGCGCCTAAAAGCACCGGGCGAGAGCTGTTCAACCTATCGTGGCTAACATCGCTAATCGGCGATGCGCACTATGCTGCCGAAGATGTACAAGCAACACTGCTGGAACTGACCGTTATCAGCTTGGCCGAGCAACTGCGCATACACGGCCAAGGAGAGCAGCCTGAGCTAGTGGTCTGCGGCGGAGGCGCGCAAAACGCCTATCTGCAGCAGCAGCTCGCCCAAGCGCTGCCTGACTGGCAGCTTCGCAGCAGCGCTGATTATGGTATCGACCCCGATAACCTGGAGGCGATCGCCTTTGCCTGGCTGGCCTATCGGCGCATTCATAATCTACCGAGCAATCTACCGGCGGTGACCGGCGCGAGCCGAGTGGTCAGCTTGGGTGCCATCTACCCTGCCCCTTAATCTGGATATCAAGCAATGAGTGAACTACTAAACCAACTGGCTAGCCTGGTCTCGGAAGGCCGCAACCCAGAGACCATGGATATCGACCAGCTTGATAGCTTGGCCTTGGTGACCAAACTGAATCAACAGGACCGCGGCGTGGCCGATGCGGTGGCCCAGTGCCTGCCAGCCATCGCTGAGGCGGTGGATAAAATCACCGAGGCTTTTCGCTGTGGTGGTCGCCTGATCTATATTGGCGCGGGAACCTCGGGGCGACTGGGCGTATTGGATGCATCAGAATGCCCGCCAACCTTTGGGGTGGATGAAAACACCGTGATTGGTTTAATCGCCGGTGGCGAACAGGCGATGTTTCGTGCTCAGGAAGGGGCCGAAGACAGCCTAACTTTGGCACAGGCCGATCTGCAGGCCATCGCTTTGACTGGCGATGACGTGTTAGTGGGGATCGCCGCCAGTGGGCGCACTCCCTATGTGTTAGGTGGTCTGGCCTATGCTGAATCACTCGGCGCCACCACTGTGGCACTGAGCTGTAACCCAGACTCGGCGATTGCCGATGCGGCCGCTATCAGTATTGCGCCAGTGGTCGGCCCCGAGGCGCTCACCGGTTCTACCCGCCTAAAAGCTGGCACCGCCCAAAAGCTGGTTCTGAACATGTTGAGCACCGCCAGCATGATCCGCTGGGGCAAGAGCTATCAAAACCTGATGGTCGATCTCAAGGCCACCAACGAGAAGCTGCAAGCGCGCGCCCAGCGCATAGTGATGCAAGCGTGCCAGTGCCCAGAGGCACAAGCTTATGTGCTGCTTGAGCAAGCGCAGTTCGATACCAAGCTGGCAATTATGATTGGTCTCAGTGGCTTAGCGCCGAGTGATGCCAAAGCGCTACTGGCGAACAATCACGGCGTGATCCGTCAGGCGCTGAGATCGAACTAAGCGGGGCTAAAACCGCCTAAATAAAAATTATTCCACATCGCCCCAGCGCGCCTAGGCAAGCGGCTGGGCAGTGGGTAAAATGGCCCACCTTTTAAGTGATGCCCGAGATAACCTGACCGTGAGTTCCCCTGCTGCTGCCCTGCAAATCCTGCGCGAAGTGTTCGGTTACGAACAGTTTCGTCGTGGTCAGGAGGCAGTGATCAGCGCCATCCTGCAAGGCCAAGACTCACTGGTGATTATGCCCACCGGCGGTGGCAAGTCGCTGTGTTATCAGGTGCCGGCATTGCTACAACCTGGGCTGACCGTGGTAATCTCTCCACTGATATCGCTGATGAAGGATCAGGTCGATAGCCTACTGGCCAACGGTGTCAGCGCCGCCTACCTAAACTCCAGCCTCACCCGCGAGCAGCAAAGTGCGGTGTATAGTCAGCTCTATCATGGACAGCTCAAGCTGCTGTATATCTCGCCAGAGCGGCTGTTAGGCGGTGACTTCCTCGAGTATCTAAGTAGCTGGCAGCCCAGCCTGTTTGCCATCGACGAAGCTCACTGTATCTCCCAATGGGGCCACGATTTTCGCCCTGAATATGCCGATTTGGGCGGGCTGAAACAGCGCTTCCCCAATGTACCGGTGGTCGCCTTGACCGCGACGGCTGATGAGGCGACGCGCCAAGACATCCTGCAGCGCTTGCAGCTGAACCAACCGTTTATCCAGCTATCCAGCTTTGATCGGCCGAACATTCGCTACACCCTGCAAGAGAAGTATCGCCCATGGCAGCAGCTGCTTGGCTATGTACGCTGTCAGGAAGATAACGCCGGCATCGTCTATTGCGGCAGCCGCAAACGGGTGGAAGAGCTGGCAGAAAAGCTGCAGCAAGCGGGCTTTCGCGCCGCCGCCTACCATGCTGGGCTGCCGCTAGAGCTGCGCCGCTCGGTGCAAGAGCAGTTTCAAGCCGATGAACTGCAGCTGGTGGTGGCCACGGTTGCCTTTGGTATGGGTATCGACAAGCCAAATGTGCGTTATGTCTTTCACTACGACCTGCCCCGCAATATCGAAGCCTACTATCAGGAAACCGGCCGCGCCGGTCGCGACGGCTTAGAGGCCGAAGCGGTGCTGCTCTATGGCTCAGATAGCACCGGCTGGGTGCGTCGGATGATCGACGAGCAGGAAAACGAGCAACAGCGGCAAGTCGAGAGCCACAAGTTCAACGCCATGGTGGCCTTTGCTGAGGCGCTTACCTGTCGTCGCCAGGTCTTGCTCAACTACTTCGACGAGTACCACTCTAAGCCCTGTGGAAACTGCGATGTCTGCCTTGACCCACCCAAGCGCTACGACGGCCTGGAAGATGCGCAAAAAGCGCTGTCCTGTGTTTATCGCCTAGGTCAACGCTTTGGCATTGGTTATGTGGTCGAGGTGCTGCGCGGCAGCCAAGGTCAGCGGGTATTAGAGCAAGGCCACCACAAGCTGAGCACCCATGGCATTGGCAAGGACAAGAGCCATGACCATTGGGTAAGTGTATTGCGCCAGCTTATTCACCTTGGCCTACTCAATCAAAACATCGTACAAAGCTCCACCTTGCAGCTCACCGAGGCGGCGCGGCCAATCCTCAAGGCCGAAGACGCCCTCGAGCTGGCAGTGCCGCGTTTGAACATCACCAGCAAACGGAGCTCACCGGCGCTGTCGATGAACTACGATAAACGTTTGATGGCGATGCTGCGTAACCTCAGAAAGCGCTTGGCCGAAGAAGAAGAGCTCAAGCCGTTTATGGTGTTCAATGACAAGAGCCTGATAGAGATGGCCGAGCTACAGCCACAAACCCGCCATGAGTTCTTGGCCATCAGCGGCGTTGGCCTGAAAAAGTTAGAGCGTTATGGCGATGAATTTATGGCGCTGATTAGCCGTTACAACCAATAACCGAATGATTGGCTAAGCCCTTTACGCGCTAACCCATACTTCGGCCAGCTTAAGGATAAGCGATGCCCTATACCAACCGTTACGCCCGAGCCTTTCCCCAGTTGTGTCATGCCCAGCAGGCGACTCCGCTAAGCGATCCGCGCTTGGTGATCGTCAGTGAGTCAGCAGCCAAGCTGGTGGACTTGTCCCTGCCCGCGCTTGAACAAGCACCATGGCAGCAGGTACTGGCGGGGCAGGCCACTATCGATGGTATGCAACCAGTTGCCACGGTATATGCCGGTCATCAGTTTGGCGGCTACAGCCCACAACTTGGCGATGGGCGCGCGCTGATGCTGGGGGAATACCGAAACCAGCAAGGTGAGCATTGGGAGCTGCAACTCAAAGGCTCTGGCCTCACCCCCTTCTCCCGCCATGGCGATGGCAAGGCGGTGCTGCGTTCGACGATCCGCGAGTTTCTCGCCAGTGAAGCAATGGCAGCATTGGGGATCCCCACCACCCGCGCTCTGGCTATGACCATGGGCAGCGGCGCGGTGCAGCGCGAGCGCCCAGAGCCGGAAGCCATGTTATTGCGGATGGCCCCCTCGCATATCCGTTTCGGTCACTTTGAGTACCTGTTTCATCAGCAGCGCAAAGATGACCTGAGAGCCTTGGTGGACTTTTGCTTGGAACACTACTTTCCCGAGCAGGCCAATGCCGACGATCCGGTGTTGGCGATGCTCGAAGAGGTCACCATCCGCACCGCCGATATGATTGCCCACTGGTTGGCGGTGGGCTTCTGTCATGGGGTGATGAATACCGACAATATGTCGCTGCTCGGCTTAACCATCGACTATGGCCCCTATGGCTTTCTCGATGACTACGACCCACGGCATATTTGCAATCATAGCGATAGCTACGGGCGTTATGCCTTCGACCAACAGGCTGGTGTCGGGCTATGGAATCTGCAGTGCCTGGCCTATGCCCTGTCTGACTTGGTGAGCAGCGAGCAATGCGACGCGCTGTGGGAGCGCTATAAAACCCACATCAATGCTCGTTATCTATGGCATTGGCAGCGCAAGTTGGGGCTGAGCCAGTGGCAGGCAAACGATGAGGCTCTGCTAGGTGGCTTGCTAGAGCTGTTGCAGACTGAGCGGCTCGACCTCACTGTGAGCTTGCGTCAACTTAGCGAGGGGGAGCCATCGCTACTTTCACAACGCAGCGCCGGCAAGCGTTGGCTGGGCGAGTATCGCGCACGGCTTGCTGATGACGACCAAACCGAGCAACAGCGACTGGCCAGTCAACAACAGCACAATCCTTGCTATATACTGCGCAACTATTTGGCGCAGCAGGCCATCGATCACGCTGAGCAAGGCGACTTTCAGACAGTACAGCAGTTACATAAGGTGCTCAACACGCCTTATCAGCAGCAAGCCGGTTGTGAAGAGTATGCCCAAGCCGCGCCCGACTGGGGTAAGCATTTGGAGATTTCATGCAGCAGTTGATCCCTGCTATTACCGTTGATCATCAGCATCAATGCCTGCAGATCCAGCATCAGTTTAGCGAGTCGCAGATTGATGCTCTGTTTGCGCGTTGCGTCACCGAACTGCAATGCCAGCCGACTAGTCTTGAACAAGGTGCTGATTGGTTGGCACTGAGCTTTTACTACCAAGAGGTGCTGTGCTGGCTGCGCTACGAGGCACTGGCTGGCAGCTTGTGGGCAGAGTGTGCAAATACTGCGCATTTTCAAGCACTTTGCGAAAAGTTGAAGAAGGATCTCGGTTTGATCATTTTCCAAGGACAGGAAAACAAAATGTGATCTAACTCAAAGTTATACCTAGTCGATTGGCATATAGTTCTCCACCCCGTCAAAGCGAAAGGCGATTTTTTGCTCAATAACGGCGGTGTTCGGTTACAAGGACAAGTAAATATCCACATTTTGGAAAACTCGCAGTCACTCCTGTCGTAGCCCCTTCAGTAAGTTGTAAAGTGCTGTTTTAAAAGGAATATTCTTCTTTTGCTTATCTTGTGCACAACTAATGCTCGAGAGGCTTTGGCACATCTGTAAACAGACTTATCCACAGATTTTGAGCGTTGTACCCAGCTGGAGGATCCCAGCTGCATGTGGCATCATCTGCGCAAACTAATCGTTGATGGAAAGCCCATGTCTCGCCTGCCTGAGAACCCACTGATCCTGGTCGATGGATCCTCTTATTTATACCGTGCCTACTACGCACCACCGCATCTGACCAACTCCAAAGGAGAAGCCACAGGGGCTGTTTACGGGGTGGTGAATATGTTGCGCAGTTTGCTGCGTCAGTTCTCGCCTGAGCGCATCGTGGTGGTATTCGATGCCAAGGGGCCAACCTTCCGCGATGAGATCTACCCAGAGTACAAGGCAAACCGTCCGTCCATGCCTGACGACCTGCGCTCGCAGATCGCGCCCTTGCATGCGGTGATTGAAGCCATGGGGCTACCCATGATCGCCTTGCCCGGCGTGGAAGCCGATGATGTGATCGGTACTCTGGCAGTAGAGGCCTCCAAGCGCGGCGAGAAAGTGCTGATCAGCACCGGCGACAAAGATATGGCCCAGCTGGTGGATGACAATATCACCCTGATTAACACCATGACCGATACAGTAATGGACCGCGAAGGCGTGGTGGATAAGTTTGGCATTCCACCTGAGCTTATCATCGACTATCTGGCACTGATGGGCGACAAGGTGGATAACATCCCGGGCCTGCCTGGCGTGGGTGAGAAGACTGCACTGGCTCTGCTGCAAGGCATTGGCGGCGTAGAAAAGCTACTGGCCGACCCTGATGCCACCGTAGAGCTGGGCTTCCGTGGCTCTAAGTCGATGCCCAATAAGCTGCGTGAGCACGCCGAAGAGGCGCGCTTGTCCTACGAGCTGGCGACCATCAAATTGGATGTGGAGCACCAGATCAGCGAAGACGATCTTAAGCTCAAGACACAGGATCGTGACGCCCTGATCAAGCTGTTTGGTGAGCTTGAGTTTAAGCGTTGGTTGAGCGAGGCGATGGACAGCAGAACTGCGGCTAGTGGTAGTTCAGCCTCCGAGAGCGCAGCGCCAGCGGAAGCGGTTAAAGGCGAGTATGAGTGCATTCTCGATCAAGCAAGCTTTGATGGCTGGCTAGAAAAGCTCCAACAGGCAGAGCTGATCGCCTTTGATACCGAAACCACCTCACTTAACTATATGCAGGCAGAAGTGGTGGGTGTGAGCTTCGCGGTGGGGGCCGGCAAAGCGGCTTACTTGCCGTTTGGTCACGATTATCTGGATGCGCCCGCGCAACTCGAGCGCGATGCGGTGCTGGCTCAGCTTAAGCCATTGCTGGAAGATGCCAACAAAGCCAAGGTTGGCCAAAACCTTAAGTACGATGCCAGCGTATTGGCACGTTATGGCATTGAGCTGCGTGGTATCGCCTTCGACACCATGCTTGAGTCGTACGTGCTAAACAGCACCCTGACTCGCCACGATATGGACTCATTGTCGCTGCAATACCTTCAGCACAAAACCATTAAGTTTGAAGAGATCGCCGGTAAAGGCGCCAAGCAGCTTACCTTTAACCAGATCCCGCTGGAGCAGGCGGCGCCTTACGCGGCCGAAGACGCCGATATCACCCTGCGACTGCATCAGTGCCTATGGCCAAAGCTGGAAGCCGAGCCGGGACTAAAGCAGCTGTTTGAAAAGGTCGAGCTGCCCTTGGTGAGCATCCTCTCCAAGGTCGAACGCACCGGCGTGCGCATCGACAGCTCACTGCTGTCTGCCCATAGCCTCTCTTTGAGTGAGCGCATCGGCGAGTTGGAAAAACAAGCCCATGAGGTGGCTGGCGAAGCGTTTAACCTAAGCTCCACCAAACAGCTCCAGCAGATCCTGTTTGAGCAGATGGAGCTGCCGGTTATTAAGAAAACACCTAAGGGCGCACCGTCGACCGCCGAAGAAGTGTTGCAGGAGCTGGCCCTGGATTACCCACTGCCGAAGCTGATTCTGGAGCACCGTGGTTTGGTGAAACTAAAGTCTACTTATACCGACAAGCTGCCCAAGCTGGTGGAGCCGAGCACCGGGCGGGTGCATACCTCCTATCATCAGGCGGGCGCGGCGACCGGGCGGTTCTCCTCAACCGATCCCAACCTGCAGAACATTCCGATCCGTAATGAGGAAGGGCGCAAGGTGCGTCAGGCCTTCGTGCCGGAAGAGGGCTATAAGTTGGTGGCCATCGACTACTCGCAGATCGAGCTGCGTATTATGGCCCACCTAAGTGGTGACAAAGGCCTGCTAACCGCCTTTGCCGCGGGTGAAGATATCCACCGCGCTACCGCCTCCGAGGTGTTCGACCAGCCATTAGAGCAGGTGAGTAGCGAGCAACGCCGTAGCGCTAAGGCGATCAACTTCGGCCTTATCTATGGCATGAGTGCCTTTGGTTTGGCCAAGCAGCTGCATATTGGTCGTCAAGACGCCCAGCAGTATATGGATCGCTACTTCGAGCGTTACCCGGGTGTTCTTGATTATATGGAGCGCACCCGCGAGTTCGCGCAAGCACACGGCTATGTCGAGACCCTGTTTGGCCGACGCCTGCACTTGGCTGATATCAACTCACGTAACGGCATGCGCAAGAAAGCGGCAGAGCGCGCCGCGGTGAATGCGCCAATGCAGGGGACTGCCGCCGATATCATCAAGAAAGCAATGATTGCGGTGGCTGAGTGGATCGATCAACGAGACAACGACGATGTGCGTATGTTGATGCAGGTACACGATGAACTGGTGTTTGAGATCAAGCAAGAGCTGGTTGATGCCTTGGTGCCGAAACTGGTGGAACTGATGGAATCTGCGGTCACCTTGGACCTGCCATTGGTCGCTGAAGCTGGGGTCGGAGATAACTGGGACCAAGCTCACTAAAATTAACAAAGTATTTACTAAAAAGCCGACGGTGGTCGGCTTTTTTTGTGCCTGCCGCCTAATTCTGTATGTTTTTTAGTCGCGCAACGCTGACTTTTTGTAATTTTTGAAAAGCTTTTCTTGTAACTTTAGATTCATAAATTGGCTAAAAATGAAATTAATATACATTTTAGGGTTTATTTTTCGTCCACTATGTACTATCTTTAATCGCGTAGGGTACAGAGGTAAGATGTTCTATCTTTCAGACCTTTATTTCACGTAGTTGAAACAGCTATGTAACCGCCTCCGCACTGATGTGCTGAGGCGTTTTTTTTGCCCTAAGCCCATCTAACCTTACAGCTTATTGAAAGTTTTCTCAGTAATTACTAATTAAGTTGAGCGTCCGCGTCATTTTCTATCTTATACGTAATTTAGCTACAGCTTTGTTGCCAAATTTCTATGTGACCAGTGCGGGCGTAGAAAGGGGTTTTGATAAAAAAGTTGAAACTAATGTGAACTAAGCCAAAAGCAGGCGGTCCTATATTATGCAATTGGAATAGTGCTTTCAGTTTTTTAGAGTTTAGTTCTCGAGCCCCGCTTTTTAGTGGGGCTTTTTTTTGAGCGCTTCGCAGAGACTCGATGGAGAGGGGGAGCAACCGGAGCCGCAGGGCGACTCTGGTTGACGCGAACACTTACTCGCAGGGTTTACTCGGAGTCTT
Organism: Aliagarivorans marinus DSM 23064; assembly: GCF_000429485.1. Lineage (GTDB taxonomy): Bacteria > Pseudomonadota > Gammaproteobacteria > Enterobacterales > Celerinatantimonadaceae > Aliagarivorans > Aliagarivorans marinus. Next base: position 151,832 of record NZ_AUBY01000015.1, read on the forward strand.
CGTCGATATCGTCGTCAGCCGCGTCGCCATCGAACCAGCCAGACAGCTTGATAACTAGCTTGTCCAAACCTTGGCGTTTCAGTGAAGAGAAGGTCTCTACTTGCACCAGCTCGCCAAACTCCTCGGCCAGCTTACGCCCTTCCAGCAAGGCTTTTTTACGGGCACCTTGCTTGAGCTTATCGGCCTTGGTCAACAGCGCCAGTACCGGCAGCTCGCAATCCACCGCCCACTGAATCAGATGTTGGTCTAATTCTTTAAAGGGGTGGCGAATATCCATCAGTACCACCAAGCCCTGCAGGCTTTCGCGTTTTTGCAGGTACTCAGACAGCGATTTCTGCCATTCGATCTTCATGGCTTCTGGGACTTGGGCAAAGCCATAGCCGGGCAAGTCGATCAGGCGATAACCCGGCTGCACCTCAAATACGTTGATTAGCTGAGTGCGGCCTGGGGTTTTACTGGTTCGGGCTAAGCTTTTTTGTTGGGTCAGGGTATTCAGCGCACTGGACTTTCCTGCGTTGGAGCGGCCGGCAAACGCAACCTCGATGCCCTCGTCGTCAGGCATAGCCCGGATGTTCGGCGCGCTGGTGATAAAATGAGTTTGTTGAAATGGATAGCGAGACATGGTGCTGAATACTCCCACAGGGAAAGAGTGATTACGTTTGTTGCGAATTTGTGTAGAATATTTGTTGCTGGGTTGCTAAGTGTATCACGGAGCGTGCCAGCGTGTGGATTGGAATAATACTAATAATGGACTGTTAAGATGAAACTAAGCCTAGTTTTCACGATTTTGGCGGGGATCGCCACTCCGGTTCTCGCGGCAAGCCCAACAGAAACCGCCGTTGGCGACATCGAAGCGGGTAAGCTAAAAGCAGCCTCCTGCGCCGCTTGTCACAATGAGCAAGGCGAAGCCGGTGGTTTCCCAAAACTCGAGGGGCAGCACGCCTCCTACCTGTATAAACAACTACAAGACTTTAAGTTAGGCATGACCGGCGGTGGTGCAGAAGGCCGCGCCAACGCCGTGATGGGCGGTATGGCGATGCCACTGAGCGATCAGGACATGCTCGACCTTTCTGCCTACTATGCATCGCTGACTATGAGCCCTAACACAACTCCGGAAGAAGTGGTCGAGCGAGGCCAAGCGCTCTATATGGGCGGTGACATCGAGCGCGGCATCGCTGCCTGTACGGCTTGTCACGGGCCGCGTGGTGTCGGGCAGAGCCTGGCTAAGTTCCCACGTGTCTCCTCGCAGTATGCGGGCTACATCGATAGCCAGCTGCGTGCGTTTCGCAGTGGCGAGCGGGCTAACGACCCGAACGGCATGATGCGCGATGTCGCCATGAAGCTCAGCGACGAGGATATCGAGATCCTATCCAAGTACCTGGGTGGCCTGCACTAGTCCCTCTCTTGCGTACTGAGTAAAACGGAGCCACTTGGCTCCGTTTTGTTGTGTAAGAGTAATGTTCCTGACTAAAAAATGCACACGCATTACGTTTTTTGGTTAATCGAGAAATTGCTGTGAGATGGCTCTCGTGGTTTCACCAGTTGCGTGGGCGATTGTTAACTTCGGCACCGATGACGTGCTTTCTGGCTTCTAGATTAGTCAAGCAGTGGATAAGCAAAAGGGATATCCCGCTTACCCATAACTGACCACATCGCAAGGAGAGTATTATGAATCGGATCTATAAAGGTGCCATCAGCGTCGTTATCACGCTGTTGCTCAGCTGGAATGTTGCTGCACTGGAGGTAACTCTGGGGAGCGCCTGGCAAGGCGTCAGTGCCGGTAAAGATGGCTGGGGCAATGGCGAGGCCAGCTTTGCTATTTCATCCAGTGAGGCGACCGTTCGTATTGACAAGGCCGGTACCGAAAACTACCACATTCAGCTCAAGCGCCCCTCGCTTAAGCTTAAGAAATCCCAAGAGTATTTGGTTGAGTTTACGATATCTGCTAATCACCCCACCACTGCGTTGGTGATCGTTCAGAAAGACTACGACGACTATGCGCCGTTCTTCATCGAAGAGTTTGAGGTGGGTACCGAGCCACAAAGCTTTAGCTACCGATTCAAGATGCCCAAGAAGGACAACAACAGCGCCTATTCACTGCTGCTGGGTGATGCCAAACCGGGGACAGAATTTACCGTTAGAGCGATCCGCTTGAGCGACCAGTGATGCTCGCTGCGCTGCGAGTTGCTGCGTAAATATCTCAAGGGGACGATTTGTCCCCTTGTTACTCCTTATTACCCACGTCCTGTGGTAAGCTTGCGCCTCTTTTTTGACCGTCTGTTGATATCGTGATTTGTAGCCTCTGCGCGAGCCCCAACTGCCAGCATTTTTATCAAGACCGCCGCCGTGACTATTACCGCTGTGGCCACTGCGATCTGGTGTTCGTGCCTGCCGAGCAACATCTGTCATCGCGTGATGAGTTGGCTGAATATCAGCTGCACGAGAACGACCCAGACGATCAAGGCTACCTGCGCTTCCTAAACCGCTTGGCGGAGCCGATGTTGCAACGGCTCAGTGCTGACTCCCAAGGGCTGGACTTTGGCTGTGGCCCGGGCCCTGCTATGTCGTTGCTGTTTGGCGAAGCCGGGGTCGCCATGGCTAACTACGATCCGCTGTTTGCCAATCAGCCTGAGCTGTTAACGCAGCAGTATGATTGCGTCAGCTGCAGCGAGGTGGCCGAGCACTTTAACCAGCCAAGCCAGAGCTGGCCGCTCCTGTTGAGCTTGCTAAAGCCCGGTGGACTGCTAGGGGTGATGACTAAACGTCATCTCGGTTTGGCGCGTTTTAAACAGTGGCACTATAAGAACGACCTCACCCATGTGGCGTTCTACAGCGATCAAACGATGGAATGGTTGGCGCACAACTTTCAGTTAGACTTGGAACTAGTGAGCGCAGATGTCGCGCTGTTCCGGTCACGACCAGCTTGTTAGTCAACAAGCGTTGATAAATTAAGAGAGTAAACGATGTCTAGAAAAAAGAGCCGCAAAGGCGGCTTGATCGGCATACGTAAGGACGCCGATTTTAAAAAGAACCGGGTTCTTCCAGACCAAACCGCCAATAAAGGTAAGGGTAAAGGCTCGGGCAGTCGCCAACAAGAGCATGTGGTAGCGGCCAAGAAGGCTTCGGGCGCAGAAGCCAAGGCCGACCCGCGTCTGGGCAGCAAAAAGCCGATTACTTTGGTTGCAGCGGCGAGTGCGGCGGCGAGTGCAGCTCCGGTGGTAGCCAAGCCGAAGCCCGAGAAAGTTGCCAAGCCGAAGGTGGAAGCGCTGAGCCCAGAGCAAGCCCTGAGCCCTGAACAAGAGCTGGAACGTTTGGAGAATGATCCTCGCTTGACCACGCTGATCGATCGGGTCGATGAAGGCGAAACCTTACAAGCGGCCGATCAGCAGTGGCTGGACACGCAATTGGCACGCCACCGTGAACTGCTGGCAGAGCTTGGCCTGCTGGAAGAAGACGACGATGATCTCGATGGCGAACGCTCCGATGACGATCTGTGGGACTCGCTCGACTCTTCATCTCTGGACGATTTTAAGGATTCGTGATGCCAACGGTGATTTTGCTGATCGCAGCGTTGATTATCCTCGGGCTGGCCGCTTACGCTGCAGTATTAGTTGGGCGCTTAATTGCCCAGCGCCGGATGATTCAGCAGGCGGTCGCCAAACGCAACCAGCGTTTGACCGATGATATTCGCTATATTGCCAAGGCCATCTTAGATGAGCGTTGTGGCCTGTCGGAAGGGGTTATCCGTTTGTGTAACCTGCTTCCGGTTATGCAGAGCCAGCAGGTGATAGACTGGCGTGGTCACTACCCTTCTCTGTTCGCGCTGTACGATAAGGTGAAAGACTTGCCGACCCATGAAGCGCGCAATGCCCTGCCGCTTAAGCAACGTCGCCAGCAAGACTTTAAGCGCTGGCAAGATGAGCAGGACATGGAACAAGGCATACTGGATGAAGCCAAACGCTTGCTGGACTTCGAACTGAGCCACTACCTGGAGAAATAATGGACAAGCTGGGGATTGCCTGGGATCAGGCCTTAATTGAGAAGTACAACTATTCTGGCCCGCGTTACACCTCCTACCCAACGGCGCTGGAGTTTAAAGATGGCTTCTCCGAGGGCGATCTGGCCAGCGCGCTAGGCGCCTACCCCGAGCGTCCCCTTTCTCTTTATGTGCATATCCCGTTTTGCCATAAGCTTTGTTACTACTGTGGCTGCAACAAGGTGATCACCCGCCATCTGCACAAGGCGGATATCTATCTGGATTACCTTGAGCGGGAAATTGCCCAGCATGCTCAGCTGACCCGTAATCGTCAGGTTAGCCAGATGCACTGGGGCGGCGGCACCCCAACCTTCCTTGAACCCGCTCAGCTTACTCGCCTGTTTAGCCGCTTAACCGAGCAGTTTAACTTCGCAGAAGATGCCGAGATCAGCATCGAAGTAGACCCGCGTGAGATTGAGCTTGAAACCATCGACCTGCTCGCCGAGTTGGGCTTTAACCGACTCAGCCTTGGGGTGCAGGACTTTAATCCTGAGGTACAGGCTGCGGTCAACCGCACCCAAGACGAAGCGTTTATCTTTGCTTTGGTGGAACGGGCGCGCAATGTTGGCTTTAAGTCGGTGAATATCGACCTTATCTACGGCCTACCCAAGCAAACTCAAGCCAGCTTTCTGACCACCCTTGAGCGGGTACTAGACCTCGACCCGGATCGCCTGTCGGTGTTTAACTATGCCCACCTACCGAGCCGGTTTGCCGCTCAGCGCAAGATCAAAGAGCAAGACATGCCATCGGCTAACGAACGTTTGGCGATACTACGCTCCAGCATCGAATTCTTGTGTGAGGCGGGCTATCAGTTCATCGGGATGGATCATTTCGCCAAGCCCGAGGATGAGTTGGCCAAGGCTCAGCGCGAGGGCGTGCTGCATCGTAACTTCCAGGGCTACACCACCCAAGGGGATGCCGATCTTCTCGGTATGGGCGTCAGCTCCATCTCCATGCTGGGTGACAGCTACTGCCAAAATCAGCGTGAGCTGAAAGACTACTACCAACAGATCGACGAGCAAGGCCACGCGCTCACCAAGGGCCTAACCCTGAGCGACGACGACAAGCTGCGTCGCGAGGTGATCAAATCGCTGATCTGCAACTTTGAGCTAGAGTTTGCGGCCATCGAGCAGGCCTATGGACTTAGCTTTAACGACTACTTCAGTGAAGATCTGAAGCTGTTGCAGAGCTTTGCCGATGACCAACTGGTGGAGCTGCTACCCCACGCTATCCGGGTGACCAACAAAGGGCGGCTGCTGATCCGCAACATTTGTATGTGCTTTGATGTGTATTTCCGCGATCAGGCGCGTCGCCAGCAGTTCTCGCGGGTTATCTGATTAGCGATTGAGTGTTCGCCCAAGCGGCTCTTTTTTGCCTTAGCCGTTCGCTTGGGCGTGCTTGCTAGTTGAGCGCCAGGCAGGCCAGGTAGTCGTCTGCCATTGCCTCAAGAAAGGCGAAATAGCCATCGGCATTGGCCTCAATCGCCAGGCCCATCGGGTCGAGCATGCCGATCTGAGCGCCCGTTTCCTCACTCACCCCTTGCAAGATCGCCCCATCAAATTGTGGCTCGGCAAAGATACAGTGTGCCTGCTGCTGGCTGAGCTGCTGGCGGATCCGGCTCAAGGTGCGTGCGCCGGGGCGTTGCTGTGGGTTAATGGTAAATTCCCCTAAGCGGTTCATGCCAAAGTGGCTTTCGAAATAGCCATAGGCATCGTGGAACACAAAGTAGCCCTTGTCTTGGTGGGGGCTGAGCTGTTGCTGCAGTCGCTGCTCGGTAGTGGCCAGGCGATCGGAGAACTCGGCCAGTTGGGTGCGACGTAGCTCGGCGTTCTCTGGCTCCAGCTTTATCACTTTCTCGGTGAGGCGCTCAGCTAAACGCAGCATTATCTCGATATCCAGCCACACATGCGGGTCAAGCTCATGATAGTGTCCATCATCATGCTGTTGAGCGGCTGCCCGCAGCGTGATGTCGGAGAGTGCCATCACCTCCAATTGCGGGGTGGGAAAATGATCAAGCGGTTTACCGAGGTAGGGCTCTAAATCTTCACCCACCCAAATAATTAGATCGGCCCGGCGCAGCTTGCGAATATCGGAGGGGCGCAAGGCGTAATCGTGGGGCGAAAAGCGCGGGTCCACCAGATAATCTGTGCTGACTTGCTCCTGATAAAGGCTTGTGACCAGTAACTGCAGTGGTTTTATCGAGGTCAAGATGACCGGTTCAGCACTGGATTGACAAGCAAAAGCGACCAGAAAACAAGTGAATAGCCGTTTTATCATGATGGTGGGGGCTTCCTCTGGGGTTAAATTTCGCGCTAGTGTAACATTTGATATAGAATAACGCGCTTTTTTGTAAACCATTCTCATTTAGAAAGGACCGGGATTGGCAACCTTACTCTCACTCTCTGAGGTCAGCCTCAGCTTTGATCAGCGGCGGGTGTTGGACAACATCTCGCTGGAACTGAATCAGGGCGAAATCACTACCTTAATTGGCCCTAATGGCGCAGGCAAGAGCACCTTGGTGAAGGTGATCTTAGGCTTACTGAACGCCGATTCCGGTGTGATTACCCGCGCGCCCAAGCTAAAGATAGGCTATGTCCCGCAGAAGATCGCATGGGACGAAGGCATGCCGTTAACTGCCGAGCGTTTCCTGCGACTGGCTAGCAATGGCGTCAAATCCAAGCTGCGCGAGGTGGTTAACCTACTCGCCATCGATGGCTTGCTAAAACGCCAGATGGCGCGGCTATCCGGCGGTGAAATGCAGCGAGTATTGTTGGCGCGGGCGCTGCTGCGCGAGCCACAGCTACTGGTGTTGGATGAGCCGGTTCAAGGGGTTGATATCAGCGGCCAGGTGGAGCTCTATCGGCTGATCACCGAGCTTACCGCCAAGATGAACTTTGCGGTACTGCTGGTCTCCCACGACTTGCACTTGGTGATGGCCGGTACCGATCAAGTGATCTGTCTGAATCATCATATCTGCTGTAAGGGCGCACCTGAGAGTGTCGCCAAGCACCCCGAATTCGCTCGCCTGTTTGCCCAAAATGAACAACAGCAGCTAGCGGTATACACCCATCACCACCAGTGCGATGACCACGACCACCGGGTAGACCAAGGCGAAGATGATGATTGACAGCTTTTTGATCAATGCACTGCTGGCTGGGCTTGGCATTGCAGTGGTGGCTGGTCCGCTGGGTTCCTTTGTGGTGTGGCGCCGCTTGGCCTATTTTGGCGATACCTTGGCCCACGCCTCATTGCTCGGGATTGCCCTTGGCCTGTGGTGGCAGATTAACCTGACCTTGGCGGTGGTTCTCAGTGGCGCCTTGCTCTCCTTGGTGTTGCTGAGTCTGCAGCGCCACAAACAGCTGGCCAGTGATACCTTGCTGGGGATTATGGCCCACTCGGCCCTCTCCTTTGGCTTGGTGGTGGTAGCGTTGATGGACAACGTTCGTGTTGACTTGATGGCCTACCTGTTCGGCGATCTGTTGTCGGTGACCCATGCCGATCTGTGGTGGATCTGGGGCGGCGGCGCGGTGGTGCTTGCCATCTTGGCTAGTCAATGGAACAACTTATTATCGGCGACGGTGAACGAGCAGTTAGCGGCAGCCGAAGGGGTTAAGGTCGAGGCCTTGCGCGCGTTATTACTGCTGCTGTTGGCGCTGGTGATCGCCATCGCCATGAAGATCGTCGGCGTACTGATTATCAGCTCGCTGCTGTTAATACCTGCGGCTACCGCCCGCCGCTTGGCCCACTCGCCCGAGCAGATGGCCGGTTTGGCAGTGCTGTTTGGCGGGTTTGCCGTATTACTTGGCTTAAGCCTGTCTTGGTACCAAGATACGCCGGCCGGGCCGTCGGTGGTGGTTGCTGCCGCGACACAATTCATCTTGGTGCACACACTTATCAGAGGGAAAGCATAGTGGTAGCAAAAGTAACTCAAGACCTAAGCGCGATTGCTGCTGCCGTTGAGCAGGGCGAGGTTATCGCCTATCCCACCGAGGCGGTATTCGGCCTTGGTTGTGACCCGCGCGATCAGCAAGCAGTGGAAACCATCCTTGCCATCAAATCTCGCCCGGTGGAAAAAGGCATGATCCTGATTGCCGGTAACACCAAGCAGCTAGAGGGCTTGGTGGATTTCTCTAAGCTTGATGCCCAAGCGATGCGCCGTTTGACCAGTAAACCGGAGCAGCCCACCACCTGGGTGGTGCCAGCAGGGCCACAGCTTCCCAGTTGGATCTGTGGCCAGTTCGATACGGTGGCGGTGCGCCTGACCCGCCATCCCGGTGTTTGCCAGTTGTGTGGCATTTTGGAGACCGCCATTGTCTCGACATCGGCCAACTACAGCGGCGAGGAGCCGGCCCGAACGGCCAGCGAAGCGGCCTGCTTGGATGGAGTGCACTGGGTATGGGATGCGCCGCTGGGAGGCGCCAGTCAACCTAGCCAAATCAAAGATATCTTCTCCGGGAAACTCTTCCGGGCTTAAGCGTTAACAGGATTTGATACACATGGAACTCGTCGACAAACATCAGGTAAAGCAGTACCTGCTTGCCCTGCAACAACAGATCTGTGAGGCCTTGGAACAAGCCGACGGCCAGCAGCGCTTTTTTCATGATGATTGGTTGCGCGACCCTGCAGAGCATCGCGGTTTGAGCGGCGAAGGGCGCACCCGCGTGCTAACCGGTGGTGCGGTGTTTGAGCAGGCCGGAGTCAACTTCTCCCATGTAACCGGCGAGCAGATGCCAGCCTCTGCCACCGCCCAGCGCCCCGAGTTGGCCGGTCGCAGTTTTGAGGCGATGGGGGTATCGCTGGTCATCCATCCGAACAACCCTTACGTGCCAACCTCCCACGCTAATGTGCGCTTCTTTATCGCCGAGAAGCCCGGTGAAGAGGCTATCTGGTGGTTTGGTGGCGGCTTCGACCTTACCCCTTACTACCCCTTCGAAGAAGATTGCGTGCACTGGCATCAAGTCGCTGCCGATCTATGCCAGCCCTTTGGAGAGCAACGCTATGCTGAGTTCAAGCGTTGGTGTGATGATTACTTCTTTCTCAAGCACCGCAACGAAACGCGCGGGGTGGGCGGGCTATTCTTTGACGACCTGAACCAAGATGGCTTTGCCCAGTGCTTTGCCTTTACCCAGGCTGTGGGGAATGGCTTTCTGCCAGCCTACTTGCCTATTGTAGAGCGGCGCAAAGCACTGAGTTATGGCGAGCGCGAGCGTGATTTTCAGCTCTACCGTCGCGGGCGCTATGTGGAGTTCAACTTGGTGTACGACCGTGGCACCTTGTTTGGCCTGCAATCGGGTGGGCGCACCGAGTCGATTCTGATGTCGATGCCGCCGCTGGTGAAATGGCGCTACGACTGGAACCCAGAGCCCGACTCGCCCGAGGCGCGGCTTTACAGCGATTACTTACGCCCACGTGATTGGCTCACTATTGACTAGCTCACTGAATTGTAACAAAAAATTCTAAAAACAACGGCTTGGATACTGGCCAAAGATTTTTTAAGTTATCAACTTGCCGAGTGGCAATCTTTGGATTAAATATTTACTAGTCACTGGCTAGCCCTGTATTCAACCGTTGAGCTAAACACTATGAGCACATCGTTTATTGCTAAGCGCCGTTTCTATGATGATAAGCATTTTCGTCGTGGGTTCTCCCGCAGCGGTGCCTTTACCATCAAAGAGGCCGATATCTTGGAACGTAGCGGATATGCCTTCAAAGAGCTGGATGAAGCCCAGCGCGATCCCATCGATGAGATTGAGCAGATCTTTATTAGCGTCTGTCGTGGCGAGCGAGAGCCTAGCTCCACCGAAGAAAAGGTCTGGCTGAAGTATAAAAAGCTAACGGGCAGGAAAAGCTTCCATGGTCTGGTATCCACGCCGAAGAATGCGCCAGCGGCCGACGATACCAGCACAAGCGACGATAGTGCGGACAATGTCGACAGCAACGATCTGGTGGTTGACGACGACTAGCTACCTACATGGCTAAGCGTTCGATAACGTAGCAGCGCTGCCCGTGGCTTGATAAGCTAGGGGCCCTTTTAAACGTGTCATTAGGTTTGTGATGGATCGCTACGCTGTTTTCGGAAATCCGGTTACCCACTCAAAATCCCCATTTATTCATACCCTGTTTGCCCGGCAAACGCAGCAGCAGCTGGAGTACAGTGCGATTGAAGCGCCAGTAGATGGCTTTGAGCAGGCACTCAGCGAGTTCTTAGAAAACGGCGGGAAAGGCTGCAACATCACCGCCCCGTTTAAAGAAGAGGCCTACCGTATGGCGCAGCAACATAGCGAGCGTGCCAAACTCGCCAGGGCCGTGAACACCCTAAAGCTGACCGATGATGGCGTGCTGTTTGGAGATACCACCGATGGCGCGGGCTTGGTCAGTGACCTGCAATCGCAGTTTGGGAGTCTTGAAGGCAAGCGTATTTTGTTGCTAGGAGCAGGTGGTGCAGCACGTGGTGCGATCCAATCGCTGCTGGAGTGTGGCCCAGAGAGCCTGACCATTGCTAATCGCACCGTGTCTAAGGCCGAGCAACTGGCGGAGATCTTTGCCCCGTTCGGTGCAGTCAAGGCCTGCGGCTTTGCCGAGGCGCAAGACGATTACCAGCTGATCATTAACTCCACCTCGGCCGGTTTTAGCGGCCAGTTACCAGCCATCTCTCCTGAGTTAATTAAAGCCGACACTTGGGTATACGACATGATGTATGCCAACCAAACCACCCCATTTAACGCCTGGGCTAAACAGCAAGGCGCTAAACAGGTCGTTGATGGCTTGGGGATGCTGGTGGGGCAGGCTGCCGAGAGCTTTGCCATCTGGCGCGGGATCCGCCCCGGCGCCCGTCAGGTTCTGCGCGAGTTGCGCCGTAACCTTAGCGCTTAGGATTTTATCGCTCAGGCACGACTTGCTGGACGCCGCATCCCTTGGTGAGGGATGCCATCTTCCAGGTAACCCTCTCCAAAGGCGACAAAGCCAAAGCGCTGGTAGAAACCTTGTAGGTGCGACTGGGCTGAGATGACGATGGCGCTATCTGGCCATTGCTGGTGGCAGTAATCCACCGCCTGCTGCATCAGTTGGCTACCCAAGCGCAAGCGGCGCTGGGTACTATCGGTCACCACTCGACCTATCTTTACCGCGCCTTGCTGCTCCCCATTTTGGGAGGGGGCGAAGATCCGCGCATAGGCGAGCAGCTGTTGTTGTTGCCAGCCGCTAAGGTGAATGGCGTGTAGGTCCTGTCCATCGGCATCTTGGTAGGGGCAGTCCTGCTCGACCACAAACACCGCCTCCCTGAGCATCATTATCTGATACAGCTCGTGAGTCGTGAGTTCGTCAAAACCTTGTTGTTGCCACTCAATCTGTTGCTGGTCCACTTGCACTCCTTATTAAAGCCGCACACAATTTGCCTGTACCTGAGTGGATAACTCAGGGCTTTTCTCAGCCTCATTGTTAGAGGCCGCGCAGTTCAGTTCAAGTAAAAAGGCGGAAGCGAGTATGAATCAAGGGATTATCATCAGCGATGACCAACATTGGCAGCCAGTTGAACAGCGAATTGAATTCAGTGCCCAGGTGGGCGGAGCCAAGGTCCAGTGTGCAGTGCGCAAGGCAACCCTGGAACATATGGTTGGCCTACCGCTTAATGATGAGGCGACCCTACTTGAGGCCTACCACAGTGTGCAGTTCGATATTGAGGACTTAATCGAACAGCGTATCGACGCCGAAGATTACGATACCTCCGGCGCGGTGGTGCTTTAGGCTAGGCATTACCCGTCGCACCTAGCGCGGCTGGTTAACCGTGCTCTTCTTTATACTCATTCTTGTGTTTTACATAGTTGGCGGCAGATGCGGGTAGAAAGGCGCGTTCTTTATCACTGAGTGGGCGCGCGGCCTTTACCGGTCTACCTATATAGAGAAAGCCCGATTGTAGGACCTTGTTGGGTGGCACTAGGCTGCCTGCGCCGATAATCACATCGTCTTCAACGACCGCGCCATCGAGGATGATTGCGCCCATGCCGACTAATACCCGATTGCCAATCTGGCAGCCATGTAGCATCGCCTTATGACCCACGGTGACATCCTCACCAATGATAAGCGGATAGCCTTCGGGTTTGCCTTCACTAGTACGGGTGACGTGTAGCACTGATCCGTCTTGGATATTGGTGCGGGCACCGATGCGGATATGGTTTACATCGCCGCGGGCGGCAACCAATGGCCAAATGCTAACGTCGTCGGCTAGTTTAACGTCGCCGTAGAGTACTGCGCTGTCATCGGCCCACGCGCTGTCGGCCAGTTCGGGTAGGATCCCTTGATAAGTCTTGATGCTCATGAATGCTCCCTGATTACGATGAGGTATAGCTGTGATAGCTAGAGTCTCTATTTATCGCACAGCTAGATTGTCGCTCAATTATTGCTCGGCTGTGCGGAAAAGTATATTGAGCGCGACCAAAGTCGCATGATAAATAGCCACTTTTAGGGTGTTTCGCGTGATTAGTATACGAACGCATTCTTTTTTCATATTTTCTTCAAAAAAGCCTTGCGCAAAATCCTCGGCTCCCTATAATGCGCCACCACTGACACGGCACGGCGCAACAGGGTTTGCGGTGAAAGCGGGTCAGGGTTGAG
>NZ_AUBY01000016.1 GCF_000429485.1 Aliagarivorans marinus DSM 23064
CCACGTACACTTGATTGTAAAGGTTCCGCCAAAGCTGAGTGTTTCCAAGCTGATGGGGGCGCTAAAAGGGAAGATAGCTCTGAAGCTATTCAACAAGTTTCCGTACTTGAGGAAGAACAAGCTTTGGGGCAACCACTTTTGGCAGCGAGGGTATTTCGTAGATACTGTGGGTATTAACGAAGAAATCATACGCCGATATGTAAGACATCAAGAGAAAGTTGAGCGTCAAGAGCAAGGTGAGTTGGCGCTGCACTAGACAAAGGCCCCCTTCGAGGGGGCTCATTCAAAGCCACCTTCTTTAGAAGGTGGATATTTACATGCCAGGCTGGCGAAGGCACCCACATGGCGGTGGGCGATTTGATCGAGTGATTGATTGATATGGCCAACCAACAACAGGGTTGTGCTAAGCAGGGTAATGCTTAGCATATCGGTCACCAGCAAGCACGCCGCCTCGGGTGAGTGCAGGGCATTAGGGAGCGAGTGAAGCGGATTAAGCAAGTGCGCTAGAAAATGCGTTACAAAGCTTATCCACCATAAGCGCAACAGGAAGGTCGGAACCGGCTTGGTTTTGCCTTCCAGGGTATGAATATGGCGACACAGTTCAACCATCGCTTGATAGGGTTTCCAGAAGAACGCGACAGGCACGAAATACCAGGCAATCGACTGGAACGGACTGAAGCGCAGCCCCTTGGCCCCCAACTGATGCAGGTTGTAGTTGCAGCGATAAATCCAAGACAACATGGCCACGCTGCAACTCACCATCACGATGAGGTAACTGCCGGTGAGCTCAGCGGTACGCGGGAAGTAAGGCACCCCCATTTCACGAAGCTGTTCCTGCTGATAGCCCGAGTACTCAAATACAAGCTCAAAAAGATGGCTGGCAAACAATAAGGATATCGACACCAACAGCAGCCAGAGTAGCCACTTAAGAATGCGGTTAATAAGTGTAGGGTCCCGATATTCGACGCGCTGAGCATGCATCAATGCTGCCCCTGTCCAATTGATTGTTATGTTAATTTTCGCAGTTTGAGCAGGAAGCTAAAGGTGCATTCCTGCGAATTGTGATCATCTCAACAACGCGACTTCTGGAAGTTTAAGCTGACTCACGAAGTCGGGGGCTCGCAAGATACTGCCTGAAACTGGAATGCTGAAAGAGTGCAGCAGGTGCTAAATTTATGACCTGGAATCGTACTACATTCGAACTTGAATGTTGCAGCCTGAACGGTGGTGTTGGCGCCTCTGTGAGTATCAAGTGCTACCCATGGAATGCGTCTCAATATGCGATAGAGGCAAACACCTGATCGTACTGAATACTATCCAGACTTATGATGATTCAGGCACAAGCCCCATATCTGTCAGTGGTTCTCGAGTTTAAACAGTCGCCACCATTGGTGGCTGTTCAACTTGGTCGAACATTAGCGACGCCATCATCGTCTCAAGTTTGTGCTGATCGATGGCGAAGTTACGAATCCCTTCCGCGAGCTTTTCCGACGCCATGGCATCTTGGTTGTGCTCCCACAAAAACTCACTTTGGGACAAGGGGAAGGGGCGCGCTTGATGAGCACTGTCGGGGCTTAGTGCGCGCGATAAGGCCGCTTCCCCATAACTGAGTTTTTCCAGCAGGTGGGGGTTAATGGTTAGGCGGTCACAACCGGCTAGCGCGGTGATTTGACCCACATTTCGGAAGCTTGCCGCCATTACCACGGTGGGATAATCGTGCTGCTTATAGTACTGATAGATCTGTTTTACCGAGCGAACCCCCGGGTCTGTCTCAGGGGTAAACTCTCCGGCCCCCCGGGCTTGGTACCAGTCGGTGATTCTGCCCACAAAAGGTGAGATTAGGTAGACACCTGCTTCTGCGCACGCCCGAGCTTGGGCAAATGAAAACAGCAAAGTTAGATTGCAGTTGATCCCTTCTCGTTCCAGTATCTGCGCTGCGCGAATGCCTTGCCAAGTCGCAGCCAGCTTGATCAGTATCCGTTGATTGGGCACTCCGGCGTCGTTGTAGAGTGCAACAAGCTTGCGGGCCTTAGCGAGGCTAGCCTCGATGTCGTAAGAGAGTGTCGCGCTCACCTCGGTAGAGATACGCCCCGGAATCATCGAGAGGATCTCGCAGCCTATCTGTACCGCTAGTCGGTCACACGCTTCTTCAACCGCTTGCTGGCGGGGTAAGTTCAGTTGGCGAACTTCACTTAAAACATTATTAATCAATTGCTTATAATGAGATAATTGTGCCGCTTTTAGAATGAGGGATGGATTGGTTGTGGCATCCTGCGGCGCATAGGTGGTGATCTCTGAGATATCGCCAGTGTCTGCAACGATGGTTGAGTAGCGTTTAAGTTCACTGAGTTGATTAGCCATACTGATTACCCTCTCTGTGTTCATATGTTCATTATAATGCCAAATGTTTAGGCTGTTGTATAAGTTGATTGTCAATAGTGTGACGCGTAAAGCATTCGCTCAGCGCGTAATGGTGCGTGTTTATTGAGCTGGCCTCGCTGTTTTGGCTATGTATACGTTGTGAGTATGATTTCGATGTGATTACATATGAACGATAGCGATATTTTTGTTGGTGTGGCGGAAGCAAGCGTTCACAAAGACTTAAGGAAAAAACTATGGATTTGCAGTTACCGGATGAAACCGATCTTCTGACTGAGATCGCCATGGCCTATTACCAGAATGGCGCCACCCAGGAAGAGATCTCGAAACGCTTTGCCGTGTCTCGGATCAAAGTGGGCCGGTTGCTAAGAAAAGCCCGCGAAGAAGGGATTGTAGAAATCACCGTGAAGTATCATCCGGTGTTCTCGGCCAACCTTGAGCAACAGCTCATTGATCGCTTCGGGATTAAGCGCGCCTTAATTGCGCTAGATCAGCCACATGAGGAAGAGCAGCGTAGCTTAGTCGCCGGCTTGGTATCCGGTTACCTATCTAATGCACTCACCGATGACACAGTCGTCACCGTTGGGCAGGGGAGGAATATCTCTGCAGTGGCCGAGTATATGGGAGTGACAGCCAAGCGTAACTGCCGGTTTGTGTGTGGCATCGGTGGTATCCACCCGCGCGGCGGGCTGACCAATGCCGACCACATTTGCCGACAGTTGGTGAAGAAGTTTGGTGGTAGCAGCGAAACGCTTTACGCCCCTGCTTTTGTGAACGACCCAACCATTCGCGCCAGCTTGATGGCGAACCCCACCATTACGCAAACCCTTGATCTCGCACGAAAGGCCGATATGGCATTGGTGGGGGTGGGCGATATGAGTAGCAATAGCTATATGGTCGATCTGGGTTGGTTTAGTGCTCAGGAAGTCAGCGATGCGCGCATGCACCATGGGGTTATCGGTGATATCGCCGGCTACGACTTCTTCGATATCCATGGCAACACCTCGCACAACATAATGAGCGACCGTATCATTGGCCTCAATATTGAGGAGTTCAAGCAGATCCCCGAGGTTATCGCCGTCGCCTCTGAGAGCAGCAAGTCGCTTTCTTTGCTGGGAGCCTTGCGCACCGGCGTGATCGACGTACTGGCTACCAGTGTCTCCAACGCCATGGCAATCATAAATCTCGACGACCTTAAGCAAAACAAAGCCTAGCGTTAGTCGCTGGATAGGGCGCGGTCACTGTCATTGTTACGGTGTGCTTTTCTGGCTCCGGTCATGTGTGACTGGCCTAAGAAGCAAACCTCATTAAGCGGGGAATCGTCGTAGGGCAGCGACTAAGCCCCGCTGATTTAGCGTCTCCATTCTCGATTGTTCAACTGTTTGTTCAAGCTTTTATTTAGCTCGCCTAGTCCACTACCATCCTTGCTCCAAATGCCTGGGTAATTGCTGCATTCGCTGCCGTTTAACTTCTCCCACGATGCGTGAACCTATGTTTATAATGCGATCATTCGATTGGTGGTTTGGTGAATGTTTTCGCGCCACAAACGGTTTGAGTGATCGTAACTACGGGTTTTAACAGGAATTCTTGTATGTAATCCGCTGATCTGGCATATTCAAATGTGCGCTATATGAACATATGAGGCTTAACATGAAGATTGCAATAGGCTGTGATAATGCTGCTATTGAGCTGAAGAATGTAATTACGCAACACCTGTTATCGCTAGGCTTTGAGGTGGTCGATCACAATCACGGTCACGACCCCGATGAGCTTTATGCCGATGTCGCCGCGCGAGTCGCGTTAGCGGTTAAGCACCAGCATCAACCACGCGGCATCATCCTATGCGGCACCGGTATCGGCGTATGCATCATGGCCAACAAGGTCCGCGGCATCCGCGCCGCGCTATGTCACGATACCTTTTCCGCCGAGCGAGCCCAGTTAAGCAACAACGCCCAGATCATCACCATGGGGGCGAGGGTGATTGGCTCGGAGCTGGCAAAGCGCATCGTCTCCACCTGGCTGTCATGCGAGTTTGTTGATGGGCCGTCGACGGCAAAAGTAGAGCGGATCCACGAGCTAGAGCAGCAAAACGCCTAGCTCCTGGCTAATCGCAAGTCCTTAACAGCTTGCTCCCCTAGACCGCTGGCCTGGCTTTAAACAAGCCAGGTCTTGCGACTGGCACTCCCGAAAGTCAACTCCTAGTAAGCCTCACTGCAGGCGTGAATCAAACACAGCGCAGTTGAAGCGCTCATCCTTACTGCTTCGCCCAGCAGTACTAAGCACATCAAACACCCAAACGGTTCATCATATGTTCGAATTAGGATGGCGAAGCTACAAAAGCCGAGGCTCGCAAGCGCACTGTTACGCTTGCGAGCATATGTTTGGCTTGTTAGGTGAGAAGCCGAGCCTCAGGCTTGCTTCTTGTCGGTAAAGCAGAAGAACAAACCGGCAATCAGAATAAAGCTACCAAGGATAGCGGTTTGCCAAGTGCTGGGTATCCCAACCAAGATCAGTACGTTACTCACCAAGGTAATAAGGATAACCCCGAGCATGGTGCCGCCTACAGAGCCGGAGCCACCGGTAATCCGCGCCCCCCCCAGCACCACTGCGGCAATCACCGCAAGTTCGGTACCCGCAAGGTCGAAGGGGTTGGCCAAGCGATTGGACGACACATGTAAAATGCCGGCGATCCCAGCCAGAAAGCCCGCGTAGGCGAAAACAAATAGCTGTACTTGCGGCACTTTAAATCCCAAGCGTTCGGCGATATCCGGGTTACCACCGGTCGCATAGATAGCGCGCCCCATCAACGTGTGGTTGAGAATAAACCAGGTGAGTAGGGCAGCGGCTAACAACACCAGCACATAGGCCGGTAGCTTCACCTCGAAGCCTGCATCGTTGGTTAAGGTCACCAGCGTGATCTGGCCAAACTGCTCCATTGATGCGGGGATGTTCATAAACAGTGCGGTACCGATAAAGGTCAACAGGAACCCGCGGAACGCGTATTGGGTACCGATAGTTACAATCAGCGACGGCGCTTTTAAGGTATTCACCAACAGGCCGTTCACCACACCTAGCAGGGTGCCACCTATGGCCCCCATAACCATGATGGGGAAAAATCCCAGCTCGGGCATGTAGTTGGTCACTAACATGGTAACTGAGTACATCACCAAGGCCGCAACAGAGGTAAAAGACACCTCCAGCCCGCCTGCGGCAAGCACTACCAGTACCCCGAGGGCGAATAGCCCACGAATCACTGAGGCACGGAGAATGTCGAACACGTTGGCCATCTGCCAAAAAGAGGGGGCAATCGTGCCCACCACTAGGCAGACGATGATGATCAGCAACAGTGGAAACATAATCGGATGATTAACCAGCCACTGCTGCAACTTTTGATATACATTCGCACTGTCGGAGATGTCCATCGTTTTGGTATTGGTGTCGCTTATTGCGGTCATAGCGCAACTCCTTGTGTAGCTTTGTTGCCACTCGCGATATGGGTATACAACTGCTGTTCGGTCAGCTCTTCCACGGGGACAATGGTTTTCATTCTGCCGTCAGACATCACCGCGATACGGTCACAGTTTTGAATCAACTCAGGGAGGTCATCACTGATGATAATCACCCCCATGCCGGATTCTGCTTGCTGCTGAATTATTCGATAAATCGTATCTTTGGAGCCGACATCAACGCCCACCGTTGGGCCATGAAGAATAAGAAGCTGCGGGTCGGTCGCCAGCCAGCGACCAATCAACACTTTTTGCTGGTTGCCACCGCTTAGCGATTTTACTGGTGCCTTCACATCACTCGCGACCACCGCCAAATCGTTGACCATATTCTCGGTATGCTCGGTCGCTCGGTGTTTGTCGATTAAGCCAAGCTGGCCGCGCAGTTTGTCCAGAATGCCCATCACGGCATTGTCGAGAATCGGCTTATCTAAGAATAAGCCCTCGGTTAGCCGATCTTCCGGCACATAGCCAATACCCGCCTTCACGGCATCATCGACTTGATGAAGGCTAAGTAGGCGGCCATTGAGCTGTATCGTGCCTTCACTGGCTGGCTCCACACCCGCCAGCGCTTTGGGTAACTCATTACGGCCCGAGTCCAGCAGGCCGGTAATACCTAAGATCTCGCCTTTCGCCAGCGAGAAGTTAACGTTGCTGAAGGCCCCAGTCTTGCCAAGTTGGTTCACCGTTAACAGCCGCTCACCGGCTTGCTGCGGCGCGCGGTAACGCCCTTGTTCTATTTCGCGCCCGGTCATTAGGTAGCCGATGCGCTGCTTGCTCAAATCGGCAATGTCGCACTGGCAAACCAGCTCGCCGTCGCGCATCACCAGGCCGATACCGCCAATCTCTTTACACTCGTCCAGCTTGTGAGTGACGAAAAGCACCGCAACGCCCTCGGCCTGCAGCTTGCGCACCACAGCGATAAGGTTATCCACTTCACTCTTGGTCAGTGCCGTGGTTGGCTCATCCATAATCACCAATCCGGCGCTTCCGGCCACCGCTCTTGCTATCGCTACCAACTGGCGGGTGGCAATCGGCAGGCGATCGACCTGAGTGTTTAAGAAGGTAGGAGTAACGGGTAGCTCAACAATTCTTAACGCTTGTTTGGCAGTTTGAATTAGCGCAGCGCTGTCTAGCTTGCGATAGAGCTTTCCGTTTGATTTGACTAGCTGTTGGCTCAGCCCAATATTCTCAGCCACCGTGAGGTTGGGCAGCAGCGACAGGTCTTGGTAGACCGTTTCAATACCCAGTGAGAGTGCTTTGATGGAGCTAAAATCCGAGACGGTTTCGCCATTCACCTTCAAGTGTCCCGATGAGGCAGGGTGCGCCCCAGCGATAACCTTGATCAAGGTACTCTTGCCACAGCCATTCTCGCCCAGTAAGTGGTAGATCTGGCCTGGCTCAATGTTGAGGCTGACGCCTTTTAAGGCATGCACACCACCAAAACGCTTGTGGATCTCGTGCAGCTCAATAAATGCAGTGGCTGAGCTATCGCGAGTAGTAGGGAGAGCTTGTTCAATCGGTTGCGCCGCCATCACTCCAGACTCCTTATGAGGTTATTGCCTTAGCAAGCGGAGTACCCCGGTGTACCCCGCCTGAACCAATGACGAGGATTAGAATGGGTAATCCTTGTAGTTTGATACGTCTACATCAACCCATGCTTGCCCACGCACAATGATGCCCTCGCCGGGGCCTTGAGTGACCTGAATGTCGTTGTAACCGGGAACCCCAAGGTCCATGCCGCTCTTAATCTCTTCGCCATTCAGGGTCATGTTGGTCAGGATATTCATCACCATCCCGGCATCTTTCGGGTCCCAGAACGAGATGTACTGTACTGCGCCACTCTCCAGATAAGGGCCGGTATCCTGAGGTAGGCCAAGTCCAACAACACAGACTTTGCCGATAAGCCCCGCTTCCTCTACAGCGCGGCCAATGCCGATAACGTCGATCGCCGAGCCACCCTGAAAGCCTTTAATGTCAGGGTAGGAGCGCAGTATCTCCTTGGCCTGCTCGTATGCGCGGTTAGCATCGTTGAAGCTTTCGTTCTTCGGCGATACCAGCTCCATCTCTGGGTATTGCTCGGCATACTGGGCACCGCCATCGGCCCACTGTACGTGAGTCAGGCTGCCCAATGAGCCTACAAAGGAGGTCCACTGGCCTTGATGGCCCATACACTCGGCAAGCTTCTGGTTGAAGTTGGCACCAAACTCGAAGTTATCGAAGGCTTCCATGTCGACCATGGTGTTTTGCACGTTATCCGCCTCGTGGGTTGTGATAACAATGCCGCGCTGCATGGCGCGTCGGAACACGCCTTCCAGCGCAGAAGGGTCCATCGGGACAACGGTAATGGCATCAACACCTTGAGCGATTAAGTCCTGAATAATGGCAACTTGCTGGGCGGCATCAGCCTTTGCCGGGCCAACCTGGCGGGCTTTTACCCCATCGGTTTCTGCGCCAAAGGCCTCAACGCCTTGGCCCATACGGGTAAACCAGTTCTCACCGGTCACCTTGACCACGGTGGCAATCTCTTTTTCTGCCGACACAGCCGGTAGGGCAACGCTAGCTGCAACTAACAGCGACAGACTACTGAGTAAGAATGTAGATTTGCGCATTTTGATGTTCCTCATTGTTATTTCTCCTTGGCTCTGCCTGAACGTAGGGTTTAATCAGGCAAATTCTGGCGCTAACTATTTGGTTGCGGGTGACGGCCGCAATCTTAGGAAATCGGTGATATTGACTTTGCTGGCGAACAAAAAGATCAGTAGTAACAATCCCCAAGCGCAGTCGCGGAAGAAGTTGGAGATCGCCATAAAATTAAACAGGCTAGACATAAGTTGTAGGGCAATCGCCGACATCAACACACAGATCACCCGGCCAAAGCCGCCCTCGGGTTTCACCCCGGCCATTACTGCGATCAATATGGCAACCATGACGTAGCTCGAGCCATAGTCCCATTTCACGCTGGAGGTTCGTGCGGCGATGATAACCCCGGCAACTGAGGCCAGCAGCCCCGCTAAGGTGTAGGTGATAAGGTACATCCGCTTCACCTTGATACCGGAGAACTTGGCCGCATTGTCGTTGCTGCCAAGTAGGTAAAGGCGGACCCCATACGAGGAGTACTTCAAGAAAAGGGCAAGTACCCCGGCAATGGCCAAAAACAAGCCAAAGCTGATCGGAATACCCAATACCGAGGTATTAGCAAAATCATCCAGCGGTTCGATAAAGCCCAGCCGCAGCGCCGAGCCCCCAGTCAAACCCACCGCGATGCCGGTAAACAGCATTTGTGTGCCCAGCGTCGCGATAATCGGCGTTAGCCCGGCATAGCCCACCAATGCGCCATTTAGCAATCCACCGGCCAGGCCTGTGAGTAAGCAAAAGCCCGCAAACACCCAGCAATACAGCAACGGCGACTCTGTGGCGGTGGCAAAGGTGGGGGTGAGCATAAACGCGATAACACCCGATAGGTTTGCCAGTGCCACGCCCGACAAATCGATACCGCCCCGACCGGCCGACATGGCCAACATCACGCCAAAGGCTAACAAACCAAGCTCAGAGAGCTGGATCGCCATCGACTGCAGGTTATACAGGCCAACAAACCGCGGCCCCACCAAAAACAGTGAGGCGATCACGACCAGGGCATTCACCAACAGTAAAAAGCCAAGTTGGCCGTCTAAGAACTTTGAAGACATGGTTCCCCCTTATATGAGCGGCAAGATTTGAGCGACAAGGTAATCAGGGCACGCAAACGCGAACTCGCGATGCGCTGGGCGCGCGGCTAATCCAAATCTGCAACAATGCTGTCGACCAAGGTGCTAATAATCAGGTAACAGGAGGTGGCACCTGCATCTAACACGCCTATGGAACGCTCGCCTAAGCGAGAGGCTCGGCCAAATTTCGCCACCATCTCTTTGGTTGATTCCCAGCCCTGTTTTGCACCCTCAGAGAAGGCCGCCAGAATTTCTGGGTCAGATTTATCGTCGGCGATGGCGAGCGACATCGACTCTAGTGCGCAGGCGAGGGTATCCATCAGGGTTTTGTCGCCCTTTCTTGCCTCGCTGATATCCATCAGCTCTTCGTTGGCAAACTTAAAGGCGTTATACAGCGCTACCGCTTCGATTTGGTCGCGGTCTAGCACTTCGCTCAGGGAGAAGAAAATGGTGCCGTAGATAGGTCCCATCGAGCCGCCAATATCATTGAATAAGGTGGATGCAATCATCTCGCTGGATTCAGCAAAGCTCGGCGCAGGGGAACAAGCAAGGATCTGCTCTTTAGCCATCGAAAAGCCCTTGGCCATATTGATGCCGTGGTCGCCATCGGCAATCAGGCCATCGAGATCACTGAGGTATTGCTTGGACTCGATGATTTTATTTGCCACTTTAATTAAATTCTCGCAACTCAAGATAATCATAAAACTGTCCCTTATTTAGAATTTAGAAAGGCCGGTAGATTGGCATGGCGCTTGGACGAGTTGTTTGAGCTCGTCATCGAGCTTCATCATGGTGAGCGTGGCGCCCATCATGTCGAGCGAGGTGAACAGGTTGCCAATGAAGTTCTCTTCAATGGTGATTTTGTGCGCGTCTAACATGTCGCACAGCGAGTCATAGACAATGTAGAGTTCGTTGATAGGGGTGGCACCTAAGCCTGATATCAGCACCACGACCTCATCGCCAGAGGCGAACAGCTCGTCATGCAAGATGGTATCGAGCATTTTGCGCGTAGCGACGTCTGCGCTGCATATGTCTTCGACAGACACACCGGGTTCACCATGGTGGCCAATACCGATTTCCATCTTGCCCGGGTCAATGTTGAAGTTAGGGTGACCAACATCTGGAATGGTGCACGAGGAGAGGCCAATCCCCACCGACAGCGTATTGTCGATAGCCTTTTGGGCAACCGCAATCACTTGGTCAAGATCGTAGCCTTGTGCGGCCGCAGCGCCTGCCACCTTCCACATTAAGATCTCACCGGCCACGCCACGGCGCTTGTGCTTTTCATCCAAAGGGGCACTGGCAACGTCGTCGTTGGCGACAACCGTCTTAACCTCAATGCCTTCACGTTTGAGCATCTTGACGGCCATTTTTACGTTCATGTTATCGCCAGCGTAATTGCCATATAGGCAAGCGACACCGGCACCACCGTTTGCGGCGCGCATGGCATCAGCAAAGTGTTTCGCGGAAGGGGAGGAGAAGATCTCACCAATGGCCACCGCATCAACCAGGTTCTTACCTACGTAACCGATGAAAGCCGGCTCATGCCCAGAGCCACCGCCCGTGACAATACCGACCTTGCCCTTGGTTGGGGACCAGTTTGATTTGATTACTCTAGGGTTATCTGTACTAGACAGCAGGTGTTGATTGGCTTTGACATAGCCACGGACAGAATCTTCGACAACCTCGTCAGGTCGATTAATCAAGCGCTGCATGGAACACTCCTAATCCAAAAGTACAAGAAACAAGAGTATGACCAGCGAGTGTTCATATGAGCAATCTTGAACACAAGCTTGCAGAATGTTTGCGGTTACGATGCTAAACCAGTGATGACGCCTAACAGGCATCTTTTAGGGTGAAAACGCCCCTTTCCCATAAGGTTTTGCTATATGTAACAAGCAAATAAACCACTATTAAAGTAATTAGTGTAAATACCCTTGGTTAACACTAGCTAACATACGCCCACGCATCATATGTTCAACAGGTGATTATGTGTTTGGTGTTGCTGGTCACAAAATAGCGGTTTTGGGGCATTTAACTGTGAGCTGAGGCAAATCTGGGGATGGGGCTTGGGTTGTTGTAAACGGAGAAGGCAGGGAAGGGGAGCTTATGGCGGCGCAGCATTACTCAGCTTGGCTTTAAAGCAAGTAACTCTGCACATTTGGATATTGAGAGTATTTGACAGGAGTTGCGGGAGATTAAGCTCTAGGTGTGGGGTGATCCAAAAACTGAGTTCATCCCGTCTGATCGTAAGTTAGGCCTTGAGGAGGTATCTGAGGTTAAATGAGCGGGATAGGGCGGAGATAATCCGCCATATGGAGGCTGTTACATAACACGCTTTTGGACAGAAATGAGCTAGGGAAGTGGGGAATAACGCCCAA
The DNA here is from genome assembly GCF_000429485.1 of Aliagarivorans marinus DSM 23064. GTDB lineage: Bacteria > Pseudomonadota > Gammaproteobacteria > Enterobacterales > Celerinatantimonadaceae > Aliagarivorans > Aliagarivorans marinus. The sequence goes on from NZ_AUBY01000016.1 coordinate 11,971, forward strand.
TTAAGGTGTGAGTAACGCTACCACGAAACTCAACCAAACCACCGTAAACACTTTACTCAAATTAGAACCAAAAGTCCCAAGCGTTAGGAATCACCCTTAAATTGTTTGTTATGTGTTTGCCAACGCCTAACTCTAAGTGGCATAGTTACCCACCAATATACCTTTAGTGCTTTTTTATTGGCTAATACGTTTAGAACGAGTTTATCCCATAGTTTCTTTACTTTTCCCCAAAAACCTACATATGTATTCGAGTGCACCATAAAAGCAAATGGTCCAGCCAAAGTGTAAATAAGCGCATGCCTCATTTCACCAAATTCGAACTCTAGGAAGTCTAAGTTCCATACGTGGTCCCACTTTCTACTCCAAGTGCTATTTAGGAACTCGGTATAAGTTGGAAAACCGAATGTTTCACTGACTTCCTTAGTTACTCCACCTTCACCATAAAAAACACCAGATAATGTAACTTCGCTATATGTAGTATAAACTCCATCGTCATCGATGGTTATGTCCTTCAAAGGTATTGACGGTAAGTGAGTTATAACAACTTGGTCATCTGAGATCAGTTCAAGATCTATCGAATTTTGATAGCAAACATTCCCAGAGAAAGCCTTTACATATCCAGAAAAACGGGTGTAAACGTTATTTTTACCTGTCTTTACATATAACTTAGACATCGGAACTTCGTTGTTTGAAATATACCGACTTGCTAGTTTAACATCATAGTCAATCTCATCGGCTAGCTCTTTAAAGTGTAGTTTTGATGTACGAGAAACATAGTCATTGTGAGAAATGATATATGCCCGAAGAAAAATCAATTTTTCTAGCCAGTTCTTAATGAGCCCGAATAATCCGGGCGGTAATTTGAATTCCATTCGACTTCCTTAAGCACTGCTCGGATAGACACACAACATCTTATTCAATAGCACAGGGCTCTCTTTAAACAGAGCATTACGCTATGTATCCACCACATAATGTCTACTTTATCACTTGAAAATAAGCTTTTACAACAAGCGGTTAGCCGTGTCGTGGAGGATACATAGCAAGAAAGAGAGCACACTAGCCGGCTCAAACAGATTATATTCCCAATACTGTATATCTATGCCAGTAGTGATGCAGGCTTCCCTAACACTTAATGGGGCATGAGTGTGTTACCGACTCAAACCGACCAATAGCTGAACTGTTTCACTAATCGGGAGGCGGACAGAACGTTTGGTTGGTCTGCTTACGAGCTTCAATACGCCTTATCAACCACTTCTAATATTGCCAGAACTCCAAGGTGGGGTTCATATGAAACGTAACTAAAGTGCAGCGTTTGCCAGATATCGGCTGAGGGATAGCAGTAGTACCAGACATATGTATATAACGTCTCCAATCCTTAGCCGTCGAGTGGGCTTAGCGGCCTCGGCATAGTCTTCGATATAGAGAGTCTTAAGTTTGAGATTGCTTTGAGTAACCAAATCCACAAATATCAACACGGCACAGCGTCGGCACGGCTACGTTGGTGAATATTCATAGTATTGATTTATAAGGGAAGGTAAGGCGATTTGGCCTCCTCACAGGGACTCGAACCCCGATCGATCGCTTAGGAGGCGACTGCTCTATCCTGTTGAGCTATGAGGAGACGGCTTTATTATAGCGCGGGGAAGCGCTTTGAAAAGACGCTAAGCCATTGTTTGGGCACAATTTAAGCAACTTTCTTTATCGAGCCGCTCTCGCCTTTTGCGGCCCCAAATCTCCTAGGGCCAGGCCCTTAGTTATCAATCAGTTTCGACAGTTGCTGTAGCAGCGCCTGGGCGTTGGGTTGCTCATTGCCTTGCTGTGGCTTGGCGGTGCTTTTGCGCTCGATAAGGTGTGTGGGCAGCTCTTGGTGGCGCGGTTGTGGGTCGAGGGCTTGCTTGACCGCCATTTGGCCGATCTGCTGGAAGTCTTGCTCGATGGTGGTCAGTGGCGGTTGGAAAAAGGCGCTGTCTTGCATGTTATCGAAGCCGACGATGGACACGGCGGCGGGCACGCTCAGGCCATATTCATGTAGCGCGCGCAACGCGCCCAATGCCATCTGGTCGCTGGCGACGAGTACCGCATCCACTGGCTGGCCTTGTACTAAGTGCTCCCGCATTTTTAGGTAGCCGCTTTCGGTGCTCCAATCACCTTCGTAGGTGGCTACGATTTGCTCGGCGTGCAGGGCGCTTTGCCAGGCGCGCAAACGTTCGCTGGCGGCAAAGGAGTGTTGCGGGCCGGCTATCAACACAAAGTGTTGGCGGTCCAAGGCTGCTAAGTGCTTGGCGGCGGCCAGTGCGCCGTCGAAGTGGTTGGCACATACCGAGGGCACATTGGCGGTGGCCGGTACGTCGATAAACACCAGATGCAGGTGAGGGTAGTGCTCCACCAGTTGCTCTGCGCACTCCTGACTAACGGGCACGTTGATGATCATCGCCTCAATGCTTTGGGCGCGCAGCTTGCGAATGGCGTTGTGCAGCAGCTCCAGCTCGGGGTCGGAGACCACCGAGATGCTCACACCGTGGTCCACTAACTCGGCGTGACGGCGAATGCTGCTGGCAATCAGCGAGATCCCATGCAGGTGGATGTCGAGGGTAATCAGCCCGAGCAGTTTTACCTTGCCACGGCTGAGCATCTGCGCGCCTTGGTTGGGGGTGTAGCCCAGCTCTTCAATGGCGGCTAACACTCGCTCGCGGGTGCGGGGGGCCACGCTGGGCGAGCCATTGGTGACCCGCGATACGGTTTGGGTGGATACGCCGGCGCGCTCTGCGACTTCCTTAAAGGTAACGCCCATGATGCTTCCTGTCTTAATCTGGATAACGACTATACCCGAGCAAGCTTTTTGAGCTTGTTCGGGCATACCTTGTTGATGTTGAGCATCGCATGTTAGCGCAAACATTGAAAATGTTTTCACAAACAAATCTGCGCAATGTCAAAAATGTCTAATCAATGTCACGCGAAAGCGTGATGCTGATCGCCTAATCCTGCCATCGCACTGTCGAAAATCGGCAAATCGGACTTAAATAAACGCAATATGTTTGCGCAAACACATGCGCTGGAAAATTAACAAGCAAAGGTATGCTATGAGCCAAATACTTCATCTAACAAGTGAGCGCTGCAGTCTAGTTATTAAGGTTGACCGGAACGCAGAGATTATCCACTGGGGCAATCGCATCAGTCAGATCGACGAAGATCTGCTGCTGGCCACCGAGCGCCCAGTATCACAGGCGCGGCTAGATGTAGACGTGCCACTGTCGTTGGTGCCAGAGATGGGCGCCGGACACTTTAATGCTCCGGGCATTGAAGGCCACCGCGATCGCAGTGCATGGGCACCGGTATTTAAGGTGGTAGCTGTAGAGCAGGGCGAGCAGCAGTTAGTGTTCCAACTGGAAGACCAAACCGCACAACTGTTGATGAGCGTAAACATCGAGCTTGATTACGCCACCGATGTACTGAAAAAGCAGGTGTCTATCACCAACATCGGCGAGCAGCCCTACCAACTGGGCAAGCTGTCGTGCACCTTGCCACTGCCACAACATGCGGTAGAGCTGATGACCTTCCATGGCCGCTGGAGCCGCGAGTTCCAAACCCAGCGTTTGTCGTTCTCCCACGGTGGCTTTATGCAAGAGAACCGTCGCGGACGTACCTCCCACGAAAACTTCCCGGGCATGTTTGTCGGCTCCAAAGGCTTCTCTGAACAGCAAGGGCAGGTGTGGGGCGTTAAGCTGGCGTGGTCGGGTAACCACCAACTGCGCGCCGATGTGAAAAGTGATGGCCGCCGCTTTGTGCAAGCCGGTGAGCTGCTACTGGCTGGTGAAGTGGTACTGGAGAAGGGCGAAAGCTACAGCTCGCCTGAGTTCTACGGCTGCTTTAGCAATAGCGGTTTGAACGGTGTGTCTGAACGTTTTCACAAATATGTTCGCGAAAACATTGTAAGCTTCCCCGTCGACAAGCCACGTCCGGTGCACCTGAACACCTGGGAAGGCATCTACTTCGACCATCGCCCCGAGTACATCCAAGAGATGGCCACCGAAGCTGCCGAGATTGGCGTTGAGCGCTTTATTATCGACGACGGCTGGTTTGTCGGCCGCGATGGCGAGCGCACCGCACTGGGCGATTGGTACTTAGACGAAACCAAGTACCCGGATGGACTTGAGCCGGTTATCGCCCATGTGAACAAGCTGGGTATGGAGTTTGGGCTGTGGGTTGAGCCGGAGATGATCAGCGAAGACTCGATGCTGTATCGCGCCCACCCTGACTGGGTGCTGGGATTAGAAGGCTACCATCAGCCCTCTGGCCGCTGGCAGTATGTGTTGGACCTGCAAAACGACGACTGCTTCAACTACCTGTTTGAGCGCCTCAACGACCTGCTCACCCGCTACAACATCAGCTACCTGAAGTGGGATATGAACCGCGAGTTGGTACAGCCCGGCCACCAAGGCAGTCCGGCGGTGCATGGCCAAACCAAGGCGCTGTATCGCTTGGTCGACCAACTGCTGGCCGCTCACCCTGAGGTGGAGATTGAGTCTTGCAGCTCGGGCGGTGGTCGCATCGATTTTGAGATTTTGAAACGTACCCACCGCTTCTGGGCTTCCGACTGTAACGACGCCCTTGAGCGCCAAACCATCCAGCGGGGTATGAGCTACTTCTTCCCGCCTGAGGTGATGGGCGCACACATCGGCCCCGATGAAGCGCACACCACGCGCCGCTGCCACCACATCAACATGCGCGGAATGACGGCCTTGAGCGGCCACATGGGCGTGGAGCTTGACCCGGTGCGCGCCAGCGACGAGGACAAGGCCGGCTTTAAGCGCTACATCGCGCTGCACAAGCAGTACCGCCAGTTGCTGCACTCGGGCCGCAGCTTCCGCCTCGATACCCACGACGAGCGCCAGCATGTGTATGGCGTTACCGATGAAAACGACCTGCTGATTACCGTGTGCCAGTTGGCCATGCCCGATCATGCACTGCCAGCGCCGCTACGTATTAGCTGCGTTGAGCCTGATGCTCGCTACAAGGTCACGTTGGTGGAGATGCCTGAGACTAGCTTCCAGCTAATGAAACAACGCCCTAGCTGGCTGGATAAAACCCTGATTTTAACCGGTGACAACCTGCGCGAGGTTGGGTTGACACTACCGATTCTGGATCCTGAGTCAGCGTTGCTGTTGTCACTGGAGCGGATCTAGTCCGAGCTCGCAGTCCTTCGCTCACAGCCGAATGCCGCGAAAATATCTACTATAAGGAAATAAAGTTATGTTTACCGTACTACTTTCATTCCTGCTCTTTACCGGCTTTGTAGGGGTGTTTACCTACAACAAAGTAAAAAGCAGTGAACACAACTCCCAGGAGGGCTTCTTCCTGGGCGGGCGCAGTCTCACCGGTGGGTTGATTGCAAGCTCGCTGATCCTAACAAACCTGAGTGCTACCTCGTTTGTTGGCATGAGCGCGCAGTCTTACACCCACAATATGAGCGTGATGGGCTGGGAAGTGGCATCAGGTGTGACCTTGGTGATCATCGCCTTGTTGCTGGTACCGCGTTACCTCAAGCAGGGGATTACCACCATTCCTGACTTCCTCGAGAGTCGCTACGACTTGTCGGTGAAGAAGTTTGTGACCCTGCTGTTCCTGTGTCAGTACGTGATTAACATTCTGCCGACTACCCTGTACGCCGGTGCAGTGGTACTTGGTGAAATCTTCGATGTGCAAGGATTGCTCGGGGTGTCGGAGTTCACCGCGATTGCGATTATCTCGGCTACTATCGGTTTGCTGGGCTTCTTCTACGCCATTTACGGTGGTCTAAAGGCGGTGGTAATCGCCGATACTTTTAACGGCGTTGGCCTGATTATCGGCGGCCTGATGATTCCGGTGTTTGGTTTGATGGTACTCGGTGGCGGCAGCTTTGGCGAAGGTCTGGATATTCTGTTGACTGCAGCGCCTGAGAAACTGCAATCGGTGGGCGCAGAGAGCGATCCGCTGCCGTTCTCAACCCTGTTTACCGGTTTGCTGCTAGTGAACCTGTACTACTGGGGTACTGACCAGTCGATCATCCAGCGTGCATTGGGTGCCAAGAACCTGAAAGAAGGCCAGAAAGGGGTGATCCTGGCAGGCGCTATCAAGGTTATCTCGCCGCTGTTCCTGATTATCCCGGGTATTATCGCCTTCCATATGTTTGGTGCCGATGCCGGTAACCCAGACAGCATGTACACCCGCTTGGTGAACGAAGTGCTGCCTAAGCCGCTGGTGGGTTTCTTTGTGGCGGTGATGTTTGGCGCCATCCTCAGTACCTTTAACGGCGTATTGAACAGCTCAACCACCTTGTTCGCTCTGAACGTGTACAAGCCACTGTTTGGTAAAGGCAAATCCGACCACGAGCTGGTCTCGAAAGGGCGCGTGTTCGGCGTGATCATTGCGATTATCTCGGTATGTATCGCCCCGTTCATCATGTACGCACCCGATGGTCTGTTCCAATACCTACAGATGGTTGCGGGCTTCTTTAGTGTGCCAATCTTCACCATCGTATTTGTTGGCTACATCTCTAAACGTGTGCCTGCCTTTGCGGCCAAGGTGTCACTGGTGGTGTTCGTAAGCTCTTATGCAGCGATGCAGCTAGTGTTCGACACTGGCATCCACTTCCTGCACCAGTTGGCCATCTTGTTTGTGGTATGTACTGCGCTGATGTTTGTGATTGCGAAGTTCCGCCCACGTGAGACCGATTACGTGATGCCGGTGAACGAAAATATGGATATCACGCCTTGGGAGTACCGCTTCGAGGCATCGGCCATCGTGCTGTACATGGTATTGGGCGCATTCTTTATGTTCTCTGATATCGGCCTGATGAGTGACGATAAATCATTCCTGCAAATCTACGGTATCTGCGGTCTGATTATGTTGGTGGGCATTGCCTTCCGTTCAAAAAAGCGTAAGCAGCTGCTGGCTGCGCAAGCACAGTAACCGTCGTGGCAAGGGCGCATCGCAAGGTGCGCCAATTATGAAAAGTGCGCCTCTTTAATCGGGGGCGCACTTCTTTGTTTTTGAGCCTCTAGTGCCACTTAATCCAGCTGCCGCGTTAGCTCGCGGTAGGCCTTGGGGGATTGCTTGAGCTGCTTTTTAAAGCTGCGATTGAAGTTGCTGATATTGCGAAAGCCCACATCGAAGGCGATCTGGGTGATGCTCTTATCGCTTTGCAGCAGTTGGGTGGCGGCATGCTCGACACGCTTCTCGGTGAGAAACTGCACAAAGGTGCGCTCGGTGGCGGCCTTAAAGCTGCGGCAAAAGGCGTTCTTGTGCATGTTGGTGAGATCGGCCACATCTTCCAGGGTGATATCGCGAAAATAATTCTCGCAGATCCAGTCGATGGCCGCGTTAATCTTACTCTCTTCTTTTACCAGCAAGGGCTCGCCGTTGTGGCCCGACACTAGCTGCAGTTGATGGTGCTCGCTAATCTCTGCCAGCAAACCCAGCAGCTCGATCAGCAGATACACCCCTTGTTTGTCGATAAGCGCGCGGATCTTGTCGCTTAGGCTGTGGTGCTCGCCGGTCACCTTCAGGCCATAGCGTGATTGGCTAATCAGCTTGTTAATCCGCTTCAGTTCAGGCAGCTCAAAGAACATCTCGCCAAAGCAGTCGGGCTCGAACTGGATAATCACCGAGCGGATGCTGTCATCGTCCTGGGCTGCGCAAAACTTGTGCGGGGTGTTGGCGCCGATGATAAAGATGTCGTTGGCTTGGTAGTCAATCACCTCGTTGCCCACCAACAGGCGCCCTTGGCCTTGCTCGATAAGCACGATCTCGTGTTCGTGATGGAAGTGATAGGGGTGGAAGAAGTGCTCGCAGGTATACAGGTACGCGTTGAACGAGGCGTTAATGTAGTTGATATCTTCCCGAACCGCGCGCACGTGAATACTCCACAAAGTAGATTACTCAATAGCTTAAGCGAACCGGCGAATAAAGATGCGCTAGAAGTCACATTTAGCGACGCTGGTTAATTTAGTACATATCCCTGCGAATATTTGCAAAGTGCCCGCCAGAACAACTTTTTATGCTGGATACAACTGTTCGGTATAAGGAGATGGCGAATGTCGCAGCAACACCTCTATGCTCGAGAACCGCAAGCAGAGCTGGCGATCAGCAGGTTTTGTTTGGTGTCTGTTCAGATGGTTGGTACTCAACCCCAATACGCGCTCTCAGCCGAACCCTTGACCTTTGTTTCTGCTTCACCGCGAGGTGAATCATGCAGTCGATAGCCCTCATCGGCTTAGCCGCCCAGCACACCAGTGCCGCCGAGCAAGCTGGCGACAGCGCCAGCGAATCGTCTTGGCGGATGCTCTCCCAGCGCCGCTTTGGTGTTGCCGGGGATGCGGCCGCGATGGCCCTGCAACTGGCCAAGCTTAACTCCACCGTCAATCTGTTTAGCTGCGTGGGTGATGACCAAGGCGGTCGTCAGCTGGTTGGCGAGCTTAAGCGCAGCGGCGTTGGCCATCGCTATATCACCTGCAAGGCTGGGCTTAGCACGGCGTCGAGCATTGCGATTAGCCAAGGCAATGCGCTGCAGCGCTGGCTCTATCCCGGCAGTTTTGAGCAGTTTGATTTGGCCGACATCGAGGTGTCGGTGCTGCTTAAACACGACCGTATCCATGTCAGCGACTGCGGACTGATGGCGCTGCTGCTGCAGGGCGGTTTAGCAGAAATTCTTTGTACCGCGGTGGCGCTGCGCAAACGTACCTCGCTCAGTATCGGCGCGCAGGAGCCGGTCAGCTTTGAGGCGCTGCGCTGCCTACTTCCCCATCTTGATTGTCTGTTTATCGATGTCGCAGTGCTGCAGCGCTGGTTTCCCCATGACTCGCAGGCCAGCGCCTATCGCAAGCTAAGCGGCAGTGGCCCTGGCCAGTTGGTGGTGCTGGAGGGCGAGCGCGCCTGCCTGTGCCACGGCGACAGCCCAGCGGTGAGCTACGCACTGGAAACGCCGCTGCAATCAGCCGAGCCCTCGTTCAATAGCTTTGTGGTGGGGGTACTCACCGGGCTTGGCCGCCAGTTGGGGCTAGAGAAGGCGCTGGGCATGGGGCTGCAGTTGGCAGGTGGAAGCTCGGCGGATATGAATAAGGCACTAGCGGCGCAAGTCGTTGAACAAGCGAGCGCTGATAACTCGCGGAACAAGCGTGAGGCGCTCGCAACTGAATAACAAAAGAAAAAGGACCGCCGCGCAACAAGGATAGGCGGAGAACAATGAACGCTAACAAAAGGAAGGCATCATGATCGTACCCTTATCATTTGCCCTGGTCACTGGCTTGGTCGCCATTGGATCGTGGTACAAAGTTAAACAGAAAAGCAAAAAAGGCGAGTCTGCCGAGTCCTACTTCTTGGCTGGCCGTGGGCTGACCGGGGTGCTAATCGCCTCATCGCTTATGCTCACCAACCTCTCCACCGAGCAGTTGGTGGGGCTAAATGCTCAGGGCTATACCGCCAATATGACGCCCATGGCTTGGGAGATCTGCGCCGCGATTACCTTGGTGATAGTGGCGCTGTATATGCTGCCCAAATACCTTGGTGGCGGCTTCACCACCATCCCCGAATTCATTGAAGACCGCTACGGCAAGAGCACCATGTACTTTTGTACCTGCCTGTTCTTGATCGGCTATGTGCTCAACCTACTGCCGCCGATTCTGTATACCGGCTCGGTGGCCCTTGGTGGGATCTTCGATATCTCGGCCACCTTTGGTGTCTCTTACTGGGGCGGCATCTGGATTATGGTGGTGGGCATTGGCCTGGTGGGTGCGGCTTATGCGGTATTCGGCGGTCTGAAGGCGATTGCTTATTCCGACACCTTTAATGGCGTGGGCCTGCTGATCGGCGGGGTGATCATCATCCCTTGGTTTGGCCTGAGCGCGCTGGGTGATGGTAGCGCCCTCGACGGCTGGCGAGTGCTGATGACCGAGCACCCGGAAAAGCTTAACGCCATCGGCGGCGCGGAAGACCCGGTACCGTTTAGCACCCTGTTCACCGGTATCTTGATTCTCAACCTGTTCTACTGGGGTACCAACCAGTCGATTATCCAGCGCGCGCTGGGAGCCAAGAACCTGGCTGAAGGCCAAAAAGGGGTGTTGTGGGCCGGTATGCTTAAGCTGGCCGGACCGTTCTTCTTGCTGATTCCCGGAATTATCGCCTACGCAATGTTTGGCCCCGACTTGCCCAACGGCGAGGTGGCCTATCCAATGTTGGTGCGTGAAGTGCTGCCCCATGCACTGGTGGGTTTCTTTGCTGCCGTGCTGTTTGGCGCGGTGCTCAGCTCATTCAACTCGGTGCTGCATAGTACCTCGACCTTGTTCACCCTGAACGTGTACAAGCCGCTTATCAACAAGCAGGCCAGCGATGAAGACTTGGTACGCGTGGGCAAACGCTTTGCGGCAACGGTAGGGCTGTTTGCCATCTTTGTGGCGCCGTTTATCTACTACGCACCGGAAGGCTTCTTCCAGTACTTCCAGACCATCAATAGCTTCTATATGGCACCGATGTTCACCATCATCGTGGTGGGCCTGATCACCCGCAGAGTGCCCGGTAAAGCGGCCAATATTGGCATCGTGGTGTTTATGACCGCCTATGCACTGACCTCGTTTGTGTTCAGTGTCGATATTCACTTCTTGCACCTCACAGGTGTGCTGTTTGTGGCGGTTGCCGTGCTGATGATGGTGATCGGTAAGTTCTATCCACAGGACCACGACTATCAACCGCGCCAAACCAAGCAGGTGCAACTGGAACCTTGGAAGCACGCGAAAACCATGGCGGCGGTGATCTGCGCCGGCACCGTGCTGCTGTATCTGATTTTTTCTCCTTGGGGGATTGCCGCCTAGGAGAGTTGGAAGGGACGGGCCGGCAGGCCCGTTAGGACACTTGCTACAACAATCTGTACCCAAAAAAGGAAAACCCTATGAACAACAACATTAGTGCAGTGACCCTAAATTACATGGAGCAGTCGCCACTGCCGTTTTTGCTAAATGGCCAATGGCAGGGCAGCGAGAAAAGCCTGGCGGTGTATGACCCGGCGACTGGCGCGAAGCTAACCGAGGTGGCCTTGGCGGGTGCCGAGCATGTCGAGCAAGCAGTGACTGCTGCCGAACAAGCCTTTGTGAGCTGGAGTGCGCTGTCGGTGGCGGAGCGTAATGGCTATATCAGTAAGCTAGCCGAGCTTATCCGTCGCGATTTGCAGGTGCTGGCCGAGTTGGAATCGGTAGACGTTGGTAAGCCAGTGGCAGCCGCTGCAGGCTTTGATGTGCCGTTCGCCGCTGATTGCTTTGAGTACTTCACCGGTGTGGCCGAAGAGTGCCAATACGATGTGGAGCTGGGCCTGAGTGTGACCGATAGCCAAACCATCAAGCGCCCCTATGGCGTGGCCGGCTTCGTGTTCCCATGGAACTTCCCGCTAACCCTGTGTGCGTGGGGCATTGGTCCGGCGCTTGCGGCGGGCAATACCGTGGTGATCAAGCCAGCCAGTGAGACTCCGCTATCCACCTTGTATCTGGCCAAGTTAGTGGATGAAGCGGGCTTCCCAGCCGGGGTGGTGAATGTACTACCGGGTACTGGCTCGACCGTGGGTGAGGCGTTGATTGGTCATCCGCGTATCAAACTGATGTCGTTTACCGGCTCTACCAGCGTCGGTCGCCGGGTAGGCGAAGTGTGTGGCCGTAACCTGGTGCCAGCCAAGCTGGAGCTGGGCGGTAAAGGCGCAGCGGTAATCTGCTCCGATGCCGACGTAGACGCCGCAGTGGCAGGGCTGACTGGCGCGATTACTCTTAATGCCGGTCAGGTGTGTTGTACCGCGTCGCGCTGGTATATCCATGAGGCTATCTACGATCAGTTCGTTGCCAAAGCCAAGGCGGCCTTTGAGGCGATTAAGGTCGGTCGCGGGCTGGATGACAGCACCGAGATGGGCCCAATGTGTACCCACAAGCAGATGGCCAAGGTGCTCAGCTGTATTGGCGAGGCGCAGGCCAGTGGCGCTGAGCTGGTAACCGGCGGCAAGCGCATTGTTGAGGGCGAGTTCGCCAAGGGCTACTTCCTTGAACCGACCCTGCTGGCGGGGGATGACAACAACCCGTGGGCGCAGGAAGAGATCTTCGGCCCCGTGGCCTTCTTGCTCAAGTTTAGCGATGAGGCGGATGCGGTGGCCCGCGCTAATGCCAACCCTTACGGTTTGGCCAACAGCGTGTGGAGTCAGGATCTGCCCAAGGCTAAAGCGATTGCCGCTCAGTTGGTGTCGGGCAATAGCTGGATTAACGCCCACAACGTGTTCGAGTACGGCCTGCACTACGGCGCGTGTAACCAAAGTGGCTGCGGCGGTGGGGTGAACAGTAAAGCAACCTTCGAAGGTTACTTGCGTCACCAGTCTGTTGCTGCGATTCGCTAGGAGACGCCGATGGTGTTGGAATTGTTGAAAAAACGGCAATTGCTAACCACCGATGATGCCACGCTCACTCCGCTAACTGGCGGGGTGAGCTGTGAGATCTATCTGGTTGAGGATGGCGACCGCCGATTTGTGGTTAAGCGGGCCTTGTCCAAGCTGAAAGTGAAGCAGGACTGGTTCGCCAACACGAACCGCAACCGTTACGAGCAGCAGTACCTGAGCTATGTGGGGGCGCTGTTTCCCCAGTGGGTGCCCAAGGTGCTGGCTGCATTTCCCAAAGACGAGTTTTTTACCATGGAGTTTCTTCCCAGCGAATACCGCGATTGGAAGAAACGCCTGTTGGCCGGTGAGCGCAAGGTGGAAACCGCTGCGACCATCGGCAAGGCGCTGGGCGTGATTCACCGGGTGAGCTGGCATGACTTGGGCACTATGCGCCAGTTTGATTCCGATGAGAATTTCGAAGAGCTGCGCTTGTCGCCGTACTTTATCTCACTGGTGCCGCTGTATCCGCAGCTACGGACGCAGATTGAACAGCTATGCCAGCGCATTCGCAGCAACAAGCATTGCTTGGTGCACGGCGATTTTAGCCCTAAGAACATCTTAGTGGCGGAGCAGGGCATTAAGATCGTCGACTGTGAGGTGGCTTGGTATGGCGACCCCTGTTTCGATATCGCCTTCACCCTGCATCACCTGCTGCTCAAGCTCTGCCATTTGGGCGACAGCGTACTGGCAGAGATGGCCGACGCCTTCTATTCAAGCTACCAACAAGAGCTGGGAGAGGGGCCAATGGCGGCCATCGAACCCCAGCACCTGATGGAGCTAACCCTGTTTATGATGCTGGCCCGGCTGGACGGGAAATCGCCGGTGGAATACCTGAGCGACAGCGAGAAAAACGAGATCCGCGAGCGGGTGATGATCGCGCTGGCAAATGTACCCAATTCGTTAGACGCACTAATTCAAGGAGTAAGTGGTTATGAATATTCAACAAGTTGATGCCTACCAGATCTTCGACTCGCGCGGTCAACCGACCGTTGAGGTGGAGCTGGTGCTAGCCAACGGCGTTAAAGGCTACGGCTTGGTGCCTTCGGGCGCATCAACCGGGCAGTTTGAAGCACTAGAGTTGCGTGATGGCGATAAGGCGCGCTTTGGCGGCAAGTCGGTGTTTAAGGCGCTGAGCCACATCAAAGGCGAGATCGCCAAGCTGGTGGTGGGCATGGACGTGCGCGAGCAAGGCAAGATCGACCAAGCCATGTGCGAGCTGGATGGCACCGCCAATAAGTCGCGTTTGGGCGCTAATGCCATTTTGGGCGTATCGCTGGCGGTGGCCGATGCCGCGGCCAAGCTGGCCGGCGTGCCACTCTATCAAAGCTTGGGCGGCGGCGAAGGCAACTTGATTGCACTGCCAGAGATCCAACTGGTGGGCGGCGGCGCACACGCCCAGTGGCGCACCGACGTTCAGGACTTCCTACTGATTGTGAATGGAGCTAGCGACTACGAGCAAACCTTGGAGGCCACCTACAACATCTACCAAACCGCCCAGTCACTGCTAAAACAGCGTGGCTTGTTAGGCGGCTGCGCCGATGAAGGCGGCTTCTGGCCAAACTTCTCGCGGCACTATCAGATCTTCGATTTTGTGGTGGAGTCGATTGAGAAGGCCGGCTACAAGCCGGGTAAAGAGGTGTCCATCTCCCTCGATATCGCTGCATCTGACCTCTATCGTGACGGTAAATACCACCTGCCACTGGATGATGCCAGTTACACCAGCGAGGAGTTTCTCAAGCTGATGCTCGATTGGTGCGAGCGCTATCCGGTGCTATCGATTGAAGATCCCTTCGCCGATACCGACCCGGATATGTGGCGCGCCTTCACCGCGCAAGTGGGCGATCGGGTGCAGGTGATTGGCGATGACCTTTTCACCACCAATCCTGCGCGGATCCGCGAGGGCATCGAGCAGAAGCTGGCTAACAGCGTGCTGATTAAGCTCAATCAGATCGGCACGGTGTCTGAGACCATCGATGCTATTCGTTTGACCCAACAAGCCGGATGGCTGCCTGTGGTGTCGGCGCGTTCGGGCGAAACCGAAGATGCCTTTATCTAGCATCTGGCGGTGGCCACTAACGCCGGACAGCTTAAGGTGGGCTCATTTACCCGCAGTGAGCGGATGGTGAAATGGAATGAGCTGCTGCGGATTCAACGTCAGTTGGGCGATAAGGCCCGCTTTATTGGCGGTGAGATCTACCAGCAGTTGGCGCAGCCGGTTGAGGCTTAGGCGCTGCCACGACAAGTAACTCTCTGCTCGCTTTGAAGGGGCGAGAGTCAATACTCGGCCATCGTGTCTAAAGGCAGGATGGCCGTTATTTTTCTGTTTTTAACCGATACTTGATGACGTCATCTTGTTACTAGCGCCTCCCTAGGTTTTATTTGATTTCAACGTTGCGATGGGGACTTGCTATATAAATAACCAAAGCGTCTTGTTATAATTTAACGCTTGCTGCGTTTAGGCTATTCCTAAATGTTGCTTGCGTATTAATATTTGAAAAGAAGAGCCGTTAACTTGCCTGGTAGTACCTCAAAAAATAAAATCCCTTTCGATTTTAGCTTTATTGCGAGCTTTAACAAGCTAGGCGGTCGCCTGTCCTCTATTATTGACTTGTCTCAGATATCGGGGCTTAGCTTTACTGACGGGCTCAATTGGTTGTCTTCATCTGACTGGCGATACACCAAGACCCTCAAGGACGTCGATGACACCAACTGGGGCGCGCTGCTATTGGCCTCTGTGTGTTGTAACAGTGACGAGTATAGCTACGTCAACGTTGTGCCCGACTCTGGTTTACCGACAAAAGGCTTAATCAATCGAGGCAGATATGCGCTGCCTTTTGTGTTGTTTGCTGATGAGTCTGCAAACTTTTACGTGGCGATGCCTCAGGAGTATCAGACCTGCATTGATCTGCTATGTCCTGATATTGGCTTGAATTTACTCAATGTTGATGCAGAGACTGAGCAAGATTTTGTTGACGATGTTTTGCTCTATGCTGAGGTGTTCTCTACTTACAAGGAAACCCGTGTAGAAGAACAGATATGGTTAAGCAAGCAATTAAAGCTATCAAGAAAAGATGATTTAAACCTATCACTTCATGATTTAGATGTGTCAATTGATCGTGAAATAGAGAGCTTTGCGAAGCTAATGCGTTCTGCGATTGAAAATGCGACTTTTGAACTAAGCGCATAGGTGTCTACTTTAGTAAAGAGCTAGATGTATCAAGTCTCCATAACCCCAAATTACCGTTCCAGAAATCGCAATAGCAGCGGTTACATATTTTAGCGATTCTATTAAGCGTAAATAAGTAGGCGATACGGGTAGCCTGCGACCATGTGTTGTCTGTTTACTTGTCCCACAAACTGGCGTATAGGCCCAAGTAATCTTAAAAAGTACGTACTCCATGATTGCAGAACACAGCACCACCAATGAGCCGCTACGTTGAAACCACCCTGCGGCATCCGCACTGCTATAGCCTATGCCATGCCAGGTAATCACTGGCAACATCAGCGAAAGAGCCATTAACGTGGGAATCAGAGCGATGTCTTTTTTTAGTTTTGTGTTCATAAGCTAACAGGTTTTCGAAATGCGAAAGGTGTTTGTGTCGCCGATAAATACGGGCCGCAGGCTGCTAATCGTTACGGGACAGAAAATGTCTGTGTGAGCATGTTGGAACGCGTGTTACTTAGAATGGCAGTTACCGTGTGCATCGAGTCAATGCAGCGCCCTTTGCAGAGGTTTATACCCGTGGGGCGTTGCTTCAATCATTTGGCTTACGCATTGCTTTCCATAGACTCTTTAAAAGCTGCAGTGATTGCTCGATGCACCACTTTGTGAATAGGAGTAGAGCGATTCGCGACGTTTGTGTTTAACACCCACTTGACTGGCATTTCTAATCCGTTAGGAGTTACCACTTTTTTTAAGTCCTCGCCAAGTAAGCTTTGAGGGAGCACACTGGCGACTTTTCCTTGTAGAAGAAGCTTTTTGGCGAAAGCAAGATTGTCAGTTTCTAACTTGTAATCAAACTCTACAGCACTCCTTTGGGAGTACTCTACATATATTCTTCGATACTCGCTCCAGCCATGCACATTCAACCTAAGAAAAGGCCAGTTTTTGACATCTTCCCACTGTACGTTTTGTGTCTTGGCTACAGAGACGACCAACAAGTCTTCGCAAACCACTTGCTGGTGGATATCAGCACTGCGCTCATCGCTCCAAAAGTGTAGGCCTGCATCTAGCTCTCGTGTGGCAATTGCGCGTTGAGAGTTGTGTTCCCAGGTGATGAGCTTCACCTCTGCATTGGGTAGAGCGTTCACTAGGTGGTTGTAAATTACTATGCCGCGATGCTCTAGCAATGCTGCTGGCATCGCTATAGTTAGTGTTTTCTTAAAGTGCTCTGGCGTAAAGCTTGTGGGAGAGGCGAGATTATCAATGTTTCGTATTGCTTGCTCGACAGTTGGTAGTATCGCGAGAGTGTAATCGGTTGGTTCCAGTCCATTCGTGGTTCGTTCGAAGAGCATGTCATCCAGCTGCTCTCTTAGGCGAGTTAGCTGCTTGCTGACTGCACTTTCTGTAATTCCTAGTTTCACTCCGGCTAACTTGAGGTTTCGCTTTTCTTTTAACACCACTAAGGTTCGTAGCAAATTTAGATCTAACATTGATTTATCTCCGCTGAGGGCATGCAGTATAAAGCAGGCCGCTTTCCAATTCTTCAATCCCAGCTTTCTTACATATCAATCTATTCTACTTAATTTTGCTAGCTCATGGCTGTGCCGCTTACGTCGATACGGAGCGCCCCTTTGTCTGGAGAAAACATGTCTGAACCATTTGCTTCCTTAAGTCACTGTCGAGTCGTTACCGCTTCCGGTAGCCGCTGTGTTGCCGACAGCTGCGACTGTTTCCACTTGGAGAGGGACAAGCTTGATTCGGAAATAGATGATTCGCAACTAGAGTGCCTGATACAGCAGTACATCGAAGCGAACGCGAGCGGTGAAGTTACCTTTTGTTGGCAAGGAGGGGAGCCAACCTTGATGGGGCTCGCTTTTTTCAACAAAGTAGTTGGGCTACAACAAAGGTACTCAGATGGGCGGACCATTCGCAATGTCATTCAAACTGATGGCACTCGAATCAACGATGAGTGGTGCGAGTTTTTCAGACGTCATGAATTCTTAGTCGTGATCTCCATTGATGGGCCGGCTGATCTACATGACTTTTATCGGCTAAACAAAGGTGAAAAAGCTACCTATCGTCGTGTAATGGACGCCATTGAACGCCTCAAGCTACATGGTGTTCGATTTAGCACGTTGACGATTGTTCATGCTGAGAATGCTAAATTTCCAAAGCGCATGTATGACTTTCTAGTCGGTATTGGTTCTAAGGCTATTCAGTTCGTTCCGTTGGTAGAGAAGCTGGGCGCGCGTCCGGCGTTAAATGGATTGACGCAGGCCTACTCGCTGCTTGGCAATAAATCTGGGGTGACTCAAAGATCGGTATCATCAGATGGCTATGGCCGTTTTTTAAGCGACGTTTTCGACCGTTGGTTGCAAAAAGATGTAGGGCAAGTCCATGTCGATATGTTCGATAGTGTGCTGTCTGCTTGGTGTGATCAACCCAGTAGTTTGTGCGTCCTGTCTCCTGCTTGTGGCTATTCACAAGCACCTGAAGCAAATGGCAACGTTTATCACTGCCTTGATTGCGCTTATCCCCAAACAAAATCGGGAAGTATCCACAAGCAAACCTTGGCGGAGATGAAAAGTAGCGCAACAACGGTCGAGTTTAGTCTCAATAAGCAGCGCAGACTCACAGGACAGTGTCAATCCTGCAGTTATCGTTTCGCCTGCCATGGCGGGTGCCCTAAGCACCGTTTTTCGAGTTCCCAAAGTGGCGAAGCACAGCACAACTACTTATGTGAGGGGTTTCGACAGTTTTTTCGACATAGTGCATCGGCAATGCGTTTGATGCGAGATTTGATTGCTCGAGGGAGGGCCCCATCTGATGCGATGTTTATTCTCCAGCGGCAACAGGTTGTGACCGCTGAACTAGCCAGTAGTAGTGATGTACTTTGCTCTTTAGAAAGCGATAGTGCGTGTAAATGCGGCTCGGGAATGTAGCCGGGCATTGTTATGTGTTTCGTTGGGCTCTGTTACTGAACGTCGGTTTTGTGTCCCCAACACTTCCCAGTAACAGGGCTCAGCGAAGCACCTCTTTGTGAGCCCGTTGTAGCGGCTTGTTTTAGGGCTGTGTAGTGAAAGGATAACCGTGTACCTACCTCTTGTGATTCTTTCTGTATTTGCTTTTCTTTTCAGCATATTGGCCGGCAAGCTGGAGACGCTTCCTATTTCGGGCCCAATTCTCTTCATTATGTTTGGTGCGGTGGTTGGGCCCTTTGGCTTGAACTGGCTAAGCCTTGAGGCTACTCCGATAGAGCTTAAAGTACTTGCAGACTTGGTTTTGGCGCTCATTCTGTTCTCAGATGCAGCCAATGTTAATCGGCGCGCGTTAAAAGCTAGCTTGCACATCCCCTTGCGAATGCTCAGCGTTGGTTTAACCGGGGTGATTCTGCTTGGCGCCGGTGTCGCCAAGTTGATTTTTCCTGAGTTGTCCACCTGGAGTGTCGCGCTATTGGCGACAATGCTTGCTGCTACTGATGCGGCCTTGGGTAAATCGGTCGTGGTTAACAAGCAAGTGCCAGAGCAAGTACGCATGAGTTTGAATGTTGAAAGCGGGCTAAATGATGGGCTGTGCGTACCCATTTTGTTTGTGTTTATCGCGTTAGCCTCGTCAACAGGACATAACGTGTGGGAATTGGCGTTTTCTCTAATTATCAAAGAGATCGGTATAGGCTTGCTGGTTGGCATAGGCATTACTGGCGTGGGGCTGTTGCTGGGGTATTTCGCGTGGCGCGCTGGATACATCACCAAGCTTTGGGGGCAGATGTCGGTTACCTTCTTAAGTTTGCTGTGTTTTTCGGCAGCGGAAAGCGTACATGGGAGTGGCTACATTGCAGCGTTCACCGGAGGGCTTTTGTTCGGTTATGTAACCCGAAGGTTGTCTCATCAGTTGGTGCTCGATACCGAAGGGTTCGGTGAGGGCATGGCAATGCTCACTTGGGTGCTGTTTGGCTCTATCGTGGTACCGGCGGTAATTGCACATATCTCTGGCACGATCGTTCTTTATGCTGTGTTAAGTCTGACGGTGATACGAATGCTACCTATTTTGCTTTCGCTGGCAGGAACCGGAGAGAACATGGGTAACTGTTTGTTTCTCTCATGGTTTGGACCAAGGGGCTTAGCCAGCATCGTGTTCGCTATACACGTTTTGAGCCATCAGGTGCCAGAGGCGGAGTTTTTGGCTGTGGTTGTCGCCTGTACGGTACTGCTAAGCGCCGTCGCACATGGATTGACCGCGATACCGTTCACCAAGTGGTTGATAGTGAAAAATCAGTAGTCGCTTCCACAGTTTTCTAGACCGATACATCTTTTGAGTGAACATCAAACTAGCGCGATAGCCTCGTCCGTGGTTGGACAAGGCGTATTGGATGCAGATTAATACTTACTCACCATATCGCCCAGTTGAATGTTCCCACTCATGCTCGGGTCCACTGCCTGTACGATGGCGTTGCGTTGGTAGACTTGCTCAACCTTGAGCGCTGTTCCCACGGGCTGGCGCTCTTGGCGTGGGATCTGCCAGTCACCCCAGTGGAAGCGCTGGTGGTCGACATCGAGCAGCATGCCGGGCTGGATCTGGTTGTTGTGGCCGAGATTGATCTGCCAGCGGTCTTCATCGAGCTGGCGCACGATATAGCCTTGCAATGGCTGGCAGGCGAGTAGGGCGTCGATATCGCGGATGATCGAATAGAGCATGTCGTTGACCGCATCGCCGTAGTCAGACAGCCAGAACTCGGCGCTGGCGGGGTAGACAATCTTCTCGGCCTTAAAGCGCCACTCGGTATGCAGGCTGTAGCGTTTGTTGTAGATCTCCTCGAGGTCTACCGCGTTGTAGACCCGCACATTAACCACGAAGTAGCGATTGGGGTAGCTCAGGGTAAAGTGCTTGGGCTGGTGCTTGCGATCGAGGCTGATGTTCTCAATCTCTAAGCCGAGCAGGTATTGGGCGTCGTAACGCTTGGCTAAGTCTTTGATACCTTGGTAGTTATGGCTACCCGGCTTGTAGTAGTTCTGCGGCAGCTTGGGCGGGTGAAGTACGTTAAACTGCTGCGCCACTTCGCGGGCGATATCGTAGCTGCGCTGCTCGACGGCGGGGGACATGTCGTGCAGTTGGCCCACGTTAATGGTGGCCTGGGGTTTGAGAAATGGCGGCAGCAGTAACAGGTTTTTGCTGTAGCCGCTGGCTTTACATTGGCTGAGGATCGGGAAGACATCGGCGCCCATCTCCACATAGTAGTGGTCGCCCTCGCGCCACTCTTTGACGATCTGAACGTTATGCAGATTACCCTTGGATACTACTTCCAACTGGTCAAGCGTCAGCTTTCCGTCGTTGACCTGGCTTATCGCCGTCACCGAGGCGCCGCTATACAGCAGCAGTTGCTTGACCGCATCTTGGGTCGCCTCACTACGTGCCTGTTGCTTACCTAAGCCATTGATTGCGCTGCGTCCTTGCGCTTGCATCCATTCTGCTTGAGCGACTACTGAGTGCAGTAGTAACGCGAGAATCAGTGCTAGTTGCTTCATATGTCCCTCCTGTTGACAGCACAGAATGCAATTACTATTCCCAAGTACGACTATCGGCGGTATTACCCTCCGCCAGGCGCTGGAATTTTGGCAATAAATACTGGAACGGTAATTGCTAAGATGCTGTAGATGGAGGATTTATCGATGCGATATTTGAAGTTCTTGGTAGTCGCTGTGCTCTTGCAGGGAACCTTGCAAGGTTGTAGCCAAAATAGCGAAACCTTTCATACGGCCAACTATACCTACGTAGAGCCGCGTGAGTCCCATGATAACAAGCTCTACATGTATGTGGACAGCTTATCTAAGCAGTTGGTTGACGGGGTTGAGATCCAAGCTGGCGAAACGGTCGCCATCAGCTCGGTGGCCGATTTGAATAGTTTAGAGGCCAGCGATGTCTTCGGACGGCAAATGTCGGAGGCAATGTTTGCCGCTTTGGACCAGTTGGGAGTGCGTACCGTCGAAGCGCGCTTAACCGGTCGCTTGCTGTTTGAGAGCAATCAGGGCGAGTTTAGCCTGTCGCGCGATGCAGAAAAGCTGCGCGATCGCATGGAGATCACCTACCTGATGGTGGGCAGTTATCAGCAAAGCCGCTCGGGCCGCCATGTGAATCTTCGTTTGGTTCACCTTGGCTCACAAGAAGTGGTCTCTGCCGCCTATGAGTTTGTACCGAATGCAATTGGAATTACCGGCCCTCGGGTCACGAATGAGAAAGGGAGCCTGGAGCGCCATGACCAAAGTTTTTTATAAGATCATCGCGGTAGCGGCAACGTTGCTGCTGGCAGCTTGCGGCACGACCAGCAACCCCCAGCAGGTATCTTGGCAGTATGAGCCACCGAGTGACTTTACCTTGGTACATGCGGTGGGCTATGCCCAGATCAGTAATCAGCGTGGAGCCGACCATACTGCGCGTCAGCTGCGCGCCATGAAGGCCTCGAAACTGGATGCCTACCGCGAACTGTCTGAGCAGGTCTACGGCCAGCGCATTGAAGGCAGTGCAACAGTGAGCGATATGGTGCTGGCTAACGAGCACTTGGCCGCTTCGGTGGCAGGGGTTATTCGCGGTGCTCGGGTAATCCGCGCCTATGCTTTGGAAGATACCTATGTGACTGAGTTAGAGCTAGATTTTCGCGAAGTGTATCGCGTAACTATGTCGATGAACCCAAATCGCAGCGTGACCACCGGTTCCACCAAGAAAGACAGTAGCGCCTCCAGCGCTAGCTTCTGATCCCACCCAATACGATGGCAACCAGCCCCCCCTAAGCTGGTTGCCAATATACCCGAACTATCTCAAGATGCTTGTTCAGCGAGATTAGCCAAGCCCTCAGGCAAGGCCCTGTTCCGCAGGTTTAGTGGTCTAAATCAAGGAGCAGGAACGCAGCATGAGGGCATGGAAAACTCGCCCTTCGGGAGGAGCTCAATGTCCATCGTTCGTCGTTGAAAGCACTTGAAAGGGGATACCATTCCTGCGTGCTTTCGCCTAGCCCGATGGACATTGAGTTCCTCTGAATCCCGCATCTTGAGGCAGTTCGGGTATATTTGATAAAGTTCTTGCCAAACTCGCCGATACTTAAACTAAGTTTTTCCATTGGTGAGCTCTATGAAAGCTATAACTATTACGGCAGCCTCGGCGCTGCTCTTGCTCGGATGCTCCAGCTCAGAGCAGCAAAGCCAAACCCCAGAGGTTGAACCGTCCTCTGTTCAAACGGTTAAAGTCTACGACCCAATGCGTGCAGCCAGCGACCATAACGCCAACTATCGCGAAGCGGTGGTGGGCTCTGATGGTGCTCTCTATATTCTGGGTACCGCGCCGCCAAAACCGGTTGATCAAGACAGCGCCACGCTGCTCGATTATGTCAGCGATTTGTCGTTTAACCTGGTTTCCAGCTCGCACTATGTGAATCGTGACACCGCCATTGGTGTGGCCTCATTCGTTGAGCTCGATAACTACCACGCTACCGATAACTTCGGTCTGCAGTTGGCTGAGAGTTTCGTCTATGAGATGCAGCAATACGGCTTCTCGGTGATCGATTACAAGAGCACCGGCTACATCCGCGTCACCGATAACGGCGATTTTGTGTATAGCCGCAAGGTGAGTGAGCTGCAAAAGCGTCTACCCATCGAATACCTGCTGATTGGCACCTACACCAATACCCAGCACGGCGTGGTGGTGAATGCGCGTATCGTGGGGGCGCAGTCTAAGGTGGTAGTGGCCTCGGCGCAGACGCTGGTTCCGCACAGTGTATATCGCTCATCCGAGCCGATGACCACACCGGCACGCAAAGATGGTGTGCTGCTGCTGGGTAATCTGTCAGAATAGCCCTGCTTGGCAGGCTACGAGCGCGTTGCCTGCCAGTTCGTTTTCCTATCTGTTCCCTCTGGCATCTGTAAGGAGAAGCCATGGCTCGACTGCATCGAACAATGTTGCCACTGTGTCTGCTGGCCAGCGCCTGTTCCTCACCGGCTCCTGAAGTCTCAGAACACGAACATGACGTCAACGACGAGTACCATCCAGATTTGATTGCGCATCGGGTGCCGCATCAACGCTTATATCACTGGTATGCCGACGAAGCATTCGGCGAACCCCATGAGCCCGGTTATCGGGTGATTGGCTACTCGTCGGATCATTATCCGGCGGAGCCGCTAATGCTGCTGGCCCAGACTGCCCGCGCGATGTCGGTAGAGCTGATCGCCAGTGGCCACAAGCTAAATCTCAATGCGCCAATCGGTGTAACGCGTTTTGTATCGCTGGATGACCTCACCGCCGGTGATGAGTTTGGCGCTCAGCTGGCGGAAAGCCTTAGCTTCGAGCTGCAACAAGCGGGTTTCTCGGTCATCGACTTTAAGCTGCAAGACCCGATTAAGGTCGCCCCTGAAGGTGAGTGGGTGTACCAGCGTGAACTTGATGACTTGGTGCGACAAACCGCCACCGAGTATGTGGTGGTCGGTTCCTACTCGGAATCGGTACGCGGCACCATGCTTAACGCCCGTATGCTCGACCCTAAGGGCAAGCTGATATTGGCCTCGTCCCAGCAGTTTTTACCGGGCGTACATTGGTCGGGCCGCTACGCCGATGGCGTGCTGCTGCTCGGCGATACACCTAACCCGATTGCCGATGAGATGGAAAGCGCCAGCTCGGTGAATATGCCGCCGGTGAAGTATTTCAGTAAGTAATCGCCTGTTAATTAAAGCGAAAAGGGAGTGGCCTGTTGGTAAGGCCACTCCCTTTGTTGTTTTAATGTGGCGTTAAAGCTTTTTAATAGAGACTTCTAAGAAGCCGCTGTTATTGCCGTAGTAGCTGTTGAGGTCGTTGGCGAACAGGCAAAGCTCGCCGGTTTGCTGTGGCGCGATGATCTTCTCGTTGCCGATGTATTCGGCGCAGTCATCGTCTTCGTCGATGTTAAAACACAGCGCAAACCAGTCGGCGTCGGGTACACGCCGCTTGTGCTCCATCGATGAGATGGCAATGTTCTTATACCAGCGGAAGCTTTGTCCTTCGCGGGTCCAGCCTTCGCCATCAACCTTCCTGATGTCCGAGTCATTCCAGCGTTTGCTTCCCACCATTTTCACCAGATAACGCTGACCTTTTTCAACTAATACGCCGCTGTGGTTGTTCTTGCGATGAGCGACCACGCGAACTTCTAGCTCATCGTCTGCGAGCAGTAAGTTGGAGTAGAAGCCTAGCTCGTGTGAGGCGATACCGGTGCAGAGGTTGGGGTGGACATGCGTCGGTGCGAACACCAGCTGGTGGTCGATGCGCTTGAGCGACTCGGGGCGGTACTCGCGCTTAGCGGCAATGCGCTGGGCAACCGACACGTGAACCTTGGGGGCTAGATTGGGCCGAACCCGATCCCCTTCGATGACCACGCAGCGACGATGGTTGTAGAGAAAGTCTGTATAGAACCGGTATTGCTGCTGATGGATAACACCGAATGGCGTGGGATCGACCAGCAAGTCGTCTTGCCCAATCAACTGCGGCTCACCGTCTTTAAACAGGCGGTCTACCTCTACTCGCGCGGGTGGCTTGAGCTGCACGTCCAGCTCGTCGATGGATTCGAGCCAGTCTTTGGCAAAGCACAGGGTTTGGTCTGATAGCCCATCAAAGTTGTAGCCGCCGCCAACATCGCTGTGGGCGCCGGGGAACCAGATCTCCTCAACGCGCTTTTCGTTGTTCATCAAGGTAGGCTGGAAGATATCGCGTTTATCATCCAGTGACACTAAGTGCAGCGCGCGTTTCACATTAGGTGGCAGGCTAAAGCCATGCTCGAACACCACCTCGGATTTGGGGCGCTGATCCTGCACCGTGTTAGGAAGGCCAATGGAGGCGACAGTATCAAACACCAGTTCGGTGACGATCGTGTCTTGTTCCGTTAAGCACTTCTCATTGATCAGTACCTGAGCGAATCGCCGCGCCAGCGCCGCACCGCGTGAGAACCCGGTGAGTACCACCGCTTTGTGAACATCACGCTTGAAGACCCTTTTAAAGTCCTCGGTGGCACTGGTCAGGATGTGCGCTACATCGCCGGTGGCCAAGCCAAGTGCCAGCATCTTCTGCAGCTTATTGCCATAGGTGCCAATGCCGCGGTAGTAGAAGCTGATGCAGTCATCGCCCAAGTCGGTTTCGCCGCGCTCCTGTTGCAGGGTGCCGCCAAGTAACAGGTGCAGCTTCAACACATTGGTGATGCTGTTGTCCTCAATCTCGCTTTTTAAGCCTTTGGTCCCTTGCTGGGCATCTTTTGGTTCGTTGCCGGTCCCGTCAAAGTGAAAGAACAGTATTCCTTGCATGGTGTGCTCCTTATTCTCTTTGGGTAGAGGGGTGTTTCGGTCGAGAGATAGCCAGAGATACCAAGGGAATAGTTAGCAAACCGGATTAAAGAAAGTGGGCTCGACAAAAAAAGTGGCCGCTGTGGCCACTTTTATTTACATGTTAATCAATTACCGTTTAGAGCGCGCTTACATCCTGTCGGCTTAGATAGGCGGGGTTGTAATACTTGTCAGGCAGCGTCCTTGGTTCCACCTGTTGGTAGTAGATCACCGTGGTGTTGTTGTGCTGAATCGCATCTTCCAAGGTCATGGTGCTGACCACCGTTTGCCCGTCGCGCTCACCGGGCTCGAAGTAGGCGCGTTTTGCCAGCTTGCCCGATTTAAGGTACATATCGGCCTTGAGCGGGAAGTTGGTATCTTCATCCACCCACAGATCGATGCGTTGGTAGGATGCGCCTTTGGTTTGTGCGTTCAGCATCAGGTGGCGGGCGGAGAAGCCCTGCCAATCACTGAGCTCGCCAATCTCACCGTCGTAGTCCTCGCTCCAGGTCAGGGTGGAGACATCGCCCACCGAGGCCTCACCGAGTAGCTTTTGCATCGGGGTGATGCGCAGTGGGCGGCGCGAGTTGGGCATCAGCAGCCAATAGTTGTCTCCAAGCATGAGCAGTTTTTGACCGGCCTCGGAGGCGGCTTTAAACACGACCAGCGATTCGCGCTGCGGCCGTAGGTAGACGTTGTAGAGGTGGCGCTTTTTCTCCTGCTCAGATTGGTACTGCACCACTTCGGTGGTGACTTTGGCGTGGCCTTCTTGCAAACGGTAGTGATCCGCTTCGGCAAGTCGCTGTTGTAGTTCACCTGCGAAGCTGGTACTGGTCACCAAGGCGAGGCTCAGTGCGAGGGTTTTGAATAAGTTAGACATAGATAAGTGCCTCGGTAATCGGTTTACGTACACCCTTCAGGGCGGCAATCGCGGATGCTCCGGCGCAGATAACGGCGATACTGATGGTGACCCACAGTGCTAGCATCGGTGAGAAATAGACCTGCAAAGCGTAGCCATCAGTGCGCCCGGGCGGTGGTGGCATCTCGATATCAGCAACCAGCAGGCCAGCTGAAAGCGCGCCGTTGGCAATGATGCCCAGCACACAGCCAATCAAGGCCATGACTAGCGCCTCATAGACAAAGCCGCGCAGTTGTTCGGCTGGGCTGGTGCCCATGGCCGCCAAAGTGCCAATCTCGCGGGTTCGCTCGGTGACCGACATGCTCAGAGTATTGAACAGGGCAACGAACACCACCAATGCCATCACCGCACCCATTACGCCGAAGATCCGGTTATACAGGTTGCGCACCGCATCGTAGAACACCGCGCGCTCCCACCACGGGGTGTACTCGAGTGATGGTGTCTGCTGTGCGCCCGGTGCAGCGAGGGTATGCAGCATCGGCCCGACATCTTGATAGTCGTAGAAGTACATCGATACGACGCTGACCCGCTGGCTGTCGAGCAGTGCTTGTGCGGCGTTTAGGTCGATGTATAACAAGCGTTTGTCCATCTCCGGTACGCCGGTGGAGACGATGCCGCTGACCACAAAATCGTAGGCATTTAGCGCTCCTTCGCTGGTTGTGGAGAGCAAGGTCAGCCAGTCGCCGATTTGCATCTTCAGGTTGCGGGCTAAGTCTTTGCCGAGCACCACTTGCGGCGCCTCGTCGGGGCTGTAGCTGTCTAGAAGCTTGCCTTCAACGACATCGAGAAACGGGCCTTTTTGGCGGAACTCGTTGGGTTGTACCCCTTGGCCGATAAAGATTGCCGATTTCTCGCCATTGCTGGCTAGGCCGGAGAACTCCACGCGCGGCTGCACCGCTTTGACCTGCTGGTGGCTGAGCAGTGACTTGATCAGCGCTCCACTATCGGCGATACCATTTTGCAGTGGGTAGTCCTCTTCGCTATCGAAGTAGCCGGGCATGGTGACGCTGATATGGCCGCTTTCGCGGGCGGAGGCTTCGGCCAATGATTGATAGGTGTAAAGGCCAAAGCCACCGGCGGAGAGCAGGGCGAATACGGCAATGGCGATAATGCTGACCGACATCAGTGAGCGGCGGCGGTTGCGTTGAACGTTTAGCCAGGCTTGAGTTAGGCGACGCATAGTGCCTCCTTATCCGAGACTACTCGACCATCTTCCAGGCGGATAATCCGATCGCAGTGGCTGCTCATTCTATCGTCGTGAGTGGCCACCACGATGGAGGTGCCATGCTGATGGCTTAGCTGCTTCATCAGCGATACCACTTGGTGGGCAGTTTGGCTATCGAGGCTGGCGGTGGGCTCATCGGCAATCACTAAACGCGGCTTTAACACCATCGCTCTTGCGAGTGCGATGCGCTGCTGTTGCCCGCCGGATAAACGGTCGGGGCGTTTGCCCGCGTGCTCCAACATGCCAACCGCTTCGAGCAATTCATTGACCCGTTGCTTGCGCTGGGGCGCGGCGATGCGATTAAGCTGCAGCGGGTACTCGACGTTCTCAAAGGCGCTCATCACTGGGACGAGGTTAAAGCGCTGGAACACGAAGCCTAGTTGGCTGCGGCGCAGGCGCATGGCCTGCTGGGCGCCAGTGACTTGTTCGCCGGAAAAGAAAACTTGGCCATCGAACTGCTGATCCAGCAAGCCGCAGATATTGAGCAGGGTGCTTTTACCGGAGCCCGACGGGCCGCAAAGGCCCACCAGTTCCGCTTCTGCCACGTCGAGGCTGACATCAAACAGCGCTTGCTGTTCAAGCTGGCCCAGTCGGTAGCTTTTGTTGATACTGTTTAGCTGTAACATAGTGGCTCCTAGCCTTGCTGCATCAGGGTTTCGGCTTTGGCGCTGTACTGATCGTTGACGCCACTTTGTTGTAGCTTCTGGTACCAGTCTTCTGCTTGGGCGTCGCGGTTATGCTGTTTCGCTGCCTTGATTGCTCGCCAGTACACCCATGAGGTGGCTTGTGCGGGGGCTGCGTTAAACTCGGCGTGGTCAATGACATTGCTAAACAGCACCAAGCCTTGCTCGCTAACATTGAAAAAATCCGGTACCGAGGTAAAAGTGGCAGCTGCGCTGGCTTGCATGTACAGGGCCTGCGGTAGACCGCGGAAGTGTTGGTCCCAGTTTTGCTGATCGAGCATGTTGAGCGCCTTATCCATGCGCGCTAAGCCGTTCTCGGTAAAGCGCATCTTGCTCCAAGGCAGAAAGGCATCATCGCCTTTCAGTGCTTCGACGGCGCCATAGTGAAATAGCGTCCAGGCATCACTAGGGTCTTGCTCTTGCGCTTGTTTTAGTTCCTTGTAAACCGCATCCAGTTCGCTGTAGTCGCCTTGGGCGGCGGTGTAGTAACGGCCGAGTAGCTCGTCGCTCACCTCGGCGCTCACGGCAAAACTCATCAAAAGTGACAGTCCGGCAAGTTGTAAGGTTTTCATGGTGTGTCCTCCCTGTTGTTGATGCTGTAATCCTAAAAAGGGAGAGAGGGCTTGGCTTGAGGATGCGACGATTGGTTGTTTGGGCAGACAAACTGTTATCGAACAGGATAAAAGGATCGTTAGCTGCGACACGCGGGGCCATGAGCGCGAGGCGCGAAGCCCCCCGCATTCAGCACAGCACTAGAGGGGCGGGGCAGTTATCCGCTTAGACGAAGCTGATGTTGGCGGTGGTGATCACTTGGCCGCTGATCGCCACGTTGTTGATATCTCGGCCCTCGCAATCAAGGCTGACTTTGATCTCACTGGGGCGGTGGACAAAGCGTCCTTGCTGGATGCTAAGTTGCGGTCGCGCTACTAACTGGTGCTGCCACAGGTAAGCAGCGGCTGGGCCTGCAGCGCTGCCGGTGGCGATATCCTCACTCTTACCGGCGTTATCAAAGCTGCGGCCTTCCAGACGCTCGACATCCAAGGCATAGAGAAACTTGGCGCCAATTTCACTCAGCCAGTAGGAGATATCTTCTCGGTAGCTGACTTTTTCCAAACCTGTTCGCAGCGGCAGAATCAGATAGGGCAGGCCGGTTGAGACGATTTGAGCGGGGGCGTGGGCGAGGTCTTCGCGGCTTAAGCCAATTGCTTCGCAGGCCCATTGCGCTAGGGCGCTATCGAGGATGTGGCCAAAGCTGGGCTTGCCTTGGTCCATGGCGGCAAAGCTGCCTTCTTGCTGTGTCCAGCTTCGCAGTTCTACCTTGCGGGTATTGAGTGCTACCTGCCAGTGCTGCTCGCTGCTTACACTAGAGTGCTCGCCGCTCACACCAGAGCGCTCGCCAAGAAAGTGCGCCAGGCCCAGCAGCGGATGGCCAGCAAAATCGAGCTCTTCATCCATGGTGAAGATCCGCGCAGAGAGGCCCTGAGCCGATTCAAACAGGAAGATAGA
This sequence comes from Aliagarivorans marinus DSM 23064, assembly GCF_000429485.1. Taxonomy (GTDB): domain Bacteria; phylum Pseudomonadota; class Gammaproteobacteria; order Enterobacterales; family Celerinatantimonadaceae; genus Aliagarivorans; species Aliagarivorans marinus. Next base: position 42,222 of record NZ_AUBY01000016.1, read on the forward strand.
TTCGTATTGGCGCATCTCGCGAGTCAGCGCCAGCATCCGTTGGCTGCTTAGTGACTCGCAATCGGAGAAGATGGTTAGGCCGTTGCCAGTCAGAGCTTTATTGGCAAAGACATCGACCAGGGTGCATTGCATCACAGATCCTTGTGGTGAGAGAAGTTGCCAGCTTAGAGGTTCTTAAATGTGAAGCCAAGTTCGTTGTATCGTAGAAAGGCAAGCAGAAAAACAAAAGCCGGCGCGAGGCCGGCTTCTGCAGGATGGGGTGACCTATTCTGGCGCCCACACGCGATAATCAAAGTCGATGTTCTCCGGCAAGTAGACCACCAATGGCAGCTTGCTGTTGTAGCGGCGTAGCTCGCCACGGGCGCTGCGTACGGTCTCTACGCGGCGGCTGTCGTCGGGACAGGCCATCAGGGTGGTGGCAACTGCGCCGTTACCGTTAAACACGTAGTAGCTGTAGCCCCAACCTTGCAGGTTTTGCTGCTCAAACTGACCGCCTAGGCTGGCGCGATTGCAGTCTACTTCGGCTTGGGTGCTGGCGATCAATTCAACCAACAACTCTTGTTCGTTATCACGAACCGGCAGTTCGATGCTGTGTTTAACCAAGTTTTCGTCAAGGGTTTCAGGGAACATATGATCGGCGGCTTTTTCACTGGCCATGGCACTTCCTACAACAAGACTTAAGCAAAGGGCGATGGGTGCTTTCATGGTGAACTCCTGAGTTAGTTCAATAAACTAGAGAATAACTCTGTCAAAAGCGATTTTGACAGGATTGATAACAGTGAGTGAAGCATAGCAGCCGGGTGTTTAACCCGGCAAGCGCCTTTACCCTAGCTTACAAAACTTTAATGTTCACTGAATAAAGCGGCCTAACACTACATAGCCTTAAATAAGTGATTGGCGCTGCGACTAACCGCAAATTCTTTGCCATCGATGAGCTCGACGCTCAGCTTGCCCAGCATGCTGCGTTTTACCCGCTGGATCTTGGCAACCTGAACGAGGGTGGCGCGATGGATCTGCCAAAACTGGTCCGGGTCGAGCTGTTTCACTAACTCTTTGAGGGGCGTGCGGATAACGTAGTCGGCGCTTTGGGTATGCACAGTTGTGTACTTGTCTTCGGCAACAAAGGCCAGCACCTCTGAGGTGGCAACCAGCTCCACGTCTTCACCTTTGCCTGCCTTAATCCAGCGTAGGCTGCTGGTTTGTGGGTTAAGCGCTTGCGATAGGGCCTGATAGTCGATATCGACCGGCGCGTCGGTGTGCTGTAGCCGCTGTTTTACCCGTTGGCAGCAACCCAACAGGCGCTGCTCTTCGATGGGCTTAAGCAAGTAGTCGATGGCCTGCTGCTCAAAGGCTTGAATCGCGTACTCATCAAAGGCGGTGGTGAAGACAATCGCGGGTGGGGTGTCTAGCTGGTTGAGTTTCTCCGCCAGCTCTATGCCGTTCAGGCCCGGCATGCGGATATCTAAAAACACTACATCGGGCTTAAGCTGGCTAATGCTATTGAGCGCGCTGTCGCCGTCGCCAGCCTTATCGACCACCTCAAGCTCTGGCCAACACTCGCCGAGCATCTTGTCTAAATGGAAGCGGAGTAGCGGCTCGTCGTCGACGATTATGGCTTGCATGGTAGCTCCAGAGTGGCTTGGGTGCCGGGTTCACGGGGTGACAAGGTGAGTTGAGCGTGAGCGCCAAACAGGCTGTGCAGACGCTGCTTGATATTGCCAATCGCCAGGCCATTGCCTTGCTGTTGACTATGGTTAAGGCCTACACCGCTGTCGCTGATTTCTACCTTCCAGCTATCTGGCTGTTGGCTAATGTTGATTGTTACCTCGCCACCTTCGGGCTTGGGTTCAATCCCATGGCAGACGGCATTCTCCACCAAGGGCTGCAGTAGCATTGGCGGTAGTTGGCTGTGCACATCTAACTCAGGGTCGACTTGGATGCTGTAGCGCAGTCGCCCACCTAAGCGGATCTGCTGAATATCCAGATAGGCATCAAGGCAGGCTATCTCGTCCTTCCAGCTTACCTGCTCTTGGCGCGAGAGCTTTAGAGTGAGGCGGATAAGATCGGTAAAGCGCTCCAGTAGCACCTCGGCTTGCTTGGGGTCGATGGCAATCAGCGCCTTGAGGTTGGCCAGGGTGTTAAATAGAAAATGTGGCTCAATCTGGCTTTGCAGGTTCTTAAGCTGGGACAGGGTAAGCGCCTGCTCGGTCTTGAGCTTTTCCAACTCAAGCTGCTTGATGGTGTTCTCGGTATGGAGGCGCTGCACCCGCTGGTGGAAGTAGGCGTAGAACACCAAGCCAAACAGGATGGCGACGCCTAAGACCTTGAGCATGAAGTCAAAATCAGTTGGCCCACCCATTCGGCCAACCCAGTAACTGGCGTGCCAGGTCCCCAACACGCCGGTGATGATCACCGAAACAAATTGCTGCATTAAGTGAGGGAGCTTGGGCAATATTAGCGCCATGGCTACCCCGGTGGTGGAGCCGAGGAAGCTATAACCCAGCGCAATCATATAGTGCATCCAATAGGGGCCTTCCCAGATGGCTTGGGTGACAAAGGCGATCCCTATCGAGAAAGTAAAGGTCATTGCAAGGCTGCGGAAATAGTCGTTAAAACACTCTGGGCTTCTCAAAATCGACCCTCCAGGCTGAGTAGGGCAATGCTGCTCTCGGGCAGCTGCTGATACAGCGAATCCGATGCGCCACCAAAATAGCGCAGGCTGGCGCGTACTAGCCAGCGTTGGCTGAGTTCGTATTCGCTACTTGCCGTGGCGATCAGTCCTTGGTCTTGGGGTGAAAACATCAGATCTATCCGATTGGTCCAGGGTTGTCGTTGCTTTTGCCAGTGCAACATCAGGTTATGTTGCTGCAGGTTTTCCATACTAAACAGCGCTCCGCCCGCTTGCCACAGATTACCATAGTGCTGCTGGGCGCGAAGCCATGCGGTGGTGGCTATCGCCGACTGCCATTGTTGGTCGCTAAGTGCGCGTCCATCGTTCCAGTACTCCATAATCACCGTGCCGATCAGGTGGCTGCTATAGGAGCCGCCCACTAACATCTGCCAGCCGTGGTCTTGCTCGTGCCAACTTAGCGGTTGCTGCCATTGGGCATCACCGACGCGACTATTGAGGGCGGGCTGCTGATAACGTTGTTGATAGCGACCTTCCAAATGCAGCTCCCAACTATCGCCAAAGGTGCTCACCCAAGAGCCGCCAGCGTTGAGTTTACGGCGGTCATCCCAGTACAGAATACCTTGCCATTCGCTTGTAAAATCAAGCTGATAATAACGCAGTCCGATACCACGTTGCTTGAGCCTGTCCTCAATGTCGAGAAAATGGGAGTCGCTGTACAGCACAGTAAGCTCGCCTTGTGATGTGAAGTAACTACCTGCGACAATGCCAACCCCTTCCTCTATCTGAATACCCACCGGGTTTTGCCTAAAGAGCAGGAAGATATCTAGCGGTCGATGGGCATAGCTCACCCCATAATCGCTGCGGTGTTTGCCGACCAGCCAGTCCAGCTCGCCCCATTGGCCCATCCAAAACAGCTCGTTCACGCTAAGGTCGAGTTCCTGTTCGCCACGATGGTCGACATAGCCAAGGGCACTTAGCTGACCAACCCAGCCACGATAGCTGGGGTTCCACCACAATGCGCCCTGTGCGACGACGGCATCTTGCTGCTCAAACATATCGCTGGATGAAGCGGCGCGATAGCCAGCTTCGGTTTGCCAGTGCCACTGCTGTTCAAAGTACTGTTGATCAAAAAGCGGTTGTTCATAACTCGCATGACACAGTAATGGGGCTGTAAACAATGTCAGATATATTAGCGCCGGATATTGTTGGGTTTTCATCACTCACCTCGTTGTTAGGGCTATTACAGCGCTTCGCCGCGCGACAAACCCAGGCTTGCGATAAACGGTAGGTATGAGTGATAGGTGGCAATTAATTTGGACAGTTGGCGAAATGTAATCACTAAGGTGGTTCAGCTTAAGCTGTTTTGTATATCTAAAGTGATAGTGGGAGATCGCTCAGAGAATCGGAAAATAGCGAGGAGCTAACAGCACGCTGCTTTGAGCTTGCTCAATATTGATGGGGCGTTCGGTGTTACAACTGTCACTATTGACGGTGAGCGTTTTAGCTTACTAAAGAATTTGCCAGTGATTCTTGCTTTCGCTGGCAAAACAGGTGGTTCGGGTATCCGGGTCATCTGGGTGTTGCTCGTCAACACTTGTTTTACCCTGTGTTTAGCCCCCTTTGCCAAGGGGGCTTTTTTCTGGATGTCTTTTATACCCGAGCAAACTCAAGATGCGCGTTTAGGCGAAGCCCAGTTCTGCTTGCAGCGGTTGTGCCTGCTGCTTACTCAGCATTGCTCTAAGACGCAGGCTCATCATGATCGCTGCGGCGGTAAGTCCGACAATAATGCCAACCCAAAAGCCAGCAGCGCCCATCGCGTCCACCACCTTATCGGTCAGGCCAAGGGTGTAGCCCACTGGTAGCGCCAAGCCCCAGTAAGCCATACCGGAGATAAACATCGGCAGCTTGGTATCTTTATAGCCGCGCAACACCCCATTAGTGGCGGTTTGGATGGCGTCACTTAGCTGATAACAGGCAGCGAAGATAATCAGGCTGGCTGCACCGGCGGCAACTAATGGGTCTTGAGTATAGATGCGGGCAATCTGCTCGCGAAACAGCACGATGCTGGCAGAGGAGATGCACGAGAACGCCAGGGTGAGCGCGATGCCGCTGTAGCTGCGCAGCTTGGCCAGCGCAGCATTACCTTGGCCCAATGCATGGCCAACGCGAATGGTAATACCAAACGACAGGCTCAGCGGTACCATGTACATCAAGCCGGAGAAGTTCAACGCAATCTGGTGCGAGGCGATGTTATTGGCGCCCAGTTTGCCAATCAGCAGCGCGATAATGGCGAAGATGCTACCGCAAATGAAGATATTCATACCAATCGGCAGGCCCAGTTTGAACTGCGCCCAAGCTTGGCTGGCTTTGAACTGCAACACGCTGCGGCTGAGGAACTGGCGATACTCGTGGTGACGTGCAATGTACAGCCCCATCATTAGTGACATCAGCCAGTAAACAATGCTGGTCGCCCAGCCACAACCGACAGCGCCAAGTGCGGGCAGGCCGAACTTGCCGTTAATCAGCAGGTAGTTCGCTGGGATGTTGACCGCTAATCCCAACAAAGAGAACAGCATTGGCGCGCGGGTATTGCCCATGCCTTCGCAGAAACTATTAAGACTGTAAAACAGCGCTATGCCGGGTACGCCGAAGGCCAGTGCTTGCAGGTATTGGGTGGCGATGGGGGCAACCTCGGGCGCGACCTGCATATAGGCCATGATCCCTTCACTTTGCTGCAGGAACAGGATCGCCAGCAGTGAGCCTGCCATTGCCAGCCACAGGCCTTGACCGAGCTCGTGGTTGATCTGTTGCTGTTGGCCGCTGCCGCGGTGATGAGCGGTGAGTGGCGTAAGCGCCATTAAGACCCCACGCAGCAGCAGGCTGATGGGGTACCACAGGCTCGCGCCCACGGCGATGGCGGCTAAGTCGGTGGCGCTAACTTGTCCCGCCATACTGGTATCGACAAAGTTCATACCTTGAGTGGCAAGTTGGGTCACGATAATCGGGAGTGACAGGCGCAGCAAAGCCGCTGATTCGTTGAAAAAACCAGACAGAGAATGAGTGTGTTTTAACATGGAGGCGTGTACACCAATATCACAGACCATGGGGTTGAGGCAGGATTGCATGTCGGGTCTGCGTAGGGTGTGCCGATTTCGGCGGGCGCTACTTTAATCGCCAATTGTAAATAAGGCAAGGGTTGAGAACCTAAGCAAAAGCTATTCAAGATGTGAACGTTCTGTCAGGCGAGGTTGGCGTAGTTGTTACTGATTGTATAGAGATTTGCGAGGACATTCGCAGATCTCCAGAGATTTCAGCTCGATAGCTTAAAGCATGAGCGTCCTGGCTTGGGTATTAGCGCTAGATAGGTACAATGCCCAGATAATCTTATGGTTAATAACGATCTAAAAAAAGGAAAGCCGCTTTATGAGTGAGGCTTATCTCAAAGAGAGCGCGCAGGGAGCAATGCTAGGGCTAGCCTTAGGCGACGCCTTGGGCACCAGTTTGGAGTTTTGCGCCCGCGACAGCAAAGCGCCGGTGACCGATATTGTGGGTGGAGGCCCGCATAAGCTGAAGGCCGGCGAATGGACCGACGATACTGCTATGTCGCTGTGTTTAAGCGACAGCTATCTGGCCTGTGGCATCAACCATCTTAGCGATCAAATGGAGCGCTACTGGCGCTGGTATAAGCAAGGTGAAAACTCCTGCACCGGCGAATGTAGCGATATTGGCTACACCGCACGCAGCGCGATGGAGCGCTATCGTGCCAATGGCAACCCGCTAGCTGGCAGCGACAAACGCCATACCGCAGGCAATGGCAGCTTGATGCGTATTGCACCGGTGGCGCTGCGTTATGCCAGCTCCAGCGCTGAGCAAGCGGTGGAGGCGGCCGCAGAGGTCAGCCGTACCACCCATGGCGAGATCCGCAGCGTGCAGTGCTGTCAGTACTTGGTCTATCTGCTGCACCGCATCCTCAACTCCGATGGCCACGTACATAAGTCTTCACTGTTTGCCAACCGCGACCCGCAGTGGCGTCGTATCAGTGACAAGTTTCACCTAGATGTGCAGGAGCTGATCCACGGCTGTTATCGCAACAAGCAGCGTGAAGATATCGCCAGCACCGGCTTTGTGGTGGACACACTGGAAGCCGCATTATGGTGCTTTATCAACACCTCAACCTTTGAAGAAGGAGCACTGCTGGCGGCTAACTTAGGTGATGATGCCGACACGGTTGCAGCGGTGTATGGCCAACTCGCCGGTGCCTATTATTGCCGGGAGGGCTTACCCACACACTGGCTGGAGACGCTGGCATGGGATGAGTCGATTGCTCATCGTGCGGCGCAGTTGGTACTGCTGCCTGGTATGCATCAGCTCGAGAGCTTCAATGGTGAGCTGGCGGAGCTACTTGAGAACCCCCAACAGCAAGATGAAGAGGCGCAGCTGCGCGACTACAGCTATCTGGTTGAGCGGCGACATATGGCGCCCGGCTTTGATTGGGAGAGCTGGCCGTATGCAGCCGAGCTGGAGCAATCTGACCCACAGTGGGTGGAAGAGCTGGGTATGCTGGATATCTTGTATCTCAATACCTATCTGATTAAGGCTCAGCGGCGCGATGCGGAGCTACTCAGCCGCGCCCTGCAGCAGGGGTTAATCGCCGCGATCCAACAGCGTATCAACGCGCTGCTAACGGCCTTTTCCATCAATGATTGGGAATAGGTTCGCAAATAATAAGGCCCGCATTGTAGCGGGCCTTATTCGTTATCCTGCGCAAGGTTAATACCAATCTGGATTGGTATTAATAGTCCAGCTGAACAAACTGGCTAAGGCTTTGCTCCACACAGTTTGCTTCATCGCCCGCTCGGTCAACCACTAAGAAGTCACTGGTCTGCTCTAGCGCTAGCAGCGGGTGGTGCCATACGCCTGCCGCATAGTTCACACCTTGGTGGCCTTGTGCCAAGAACGCGCAGATCTCATCCTCAATCAGCTCGCCTTTGGGCGCCACCACCACCAGGTAGGGGCGCTGATTGAGTGGCATAAACAGTTGGCTGCCGTAGGGGTGATACTCCATCAGCGCTAGTAGTGCGTCTTGATAGGCTTGGCCGCGGAAGATATTGACGATAGGGCGGGCTGCGCTACCGCTAAACTCAACCTCTACCAAATCGTGATAGCGCTCGGTGCTGCCCTGATTTATCTCAAAGCTCTCGCCGGGGCGCGCTTCAATCACCTGACCAAAGGGCGCGAAGGCTTGCTGGGTCAGGGGGCGAACCTTAAGACGGCGTGCGCCTTGGGAAGTGGCTGAACTCATCGCATTAGGCCTCTGGTTGACCCCACAGACGCACCCGTGCCAGCCCGCCATCAGGATAGATATTGATCTTCAAATGGGTGATTGGGCCCAGCGATGCAAGTTCTTCAAAGCGGAACTGGCCGTCGGCGGCGAGGGCTTGCTTGGGCAGTAGCTCCTGCCAATACAAGCTTTGTGGCACCAGGTCGATATCGCTGTGCTCTAAACACGCTGCTTGGATTGACACCTCGGGTGGGAAGTTGCCCTTGAAGTGAGTGGTGTAGACCTCGATAGCCTCGGCGATGCCTTTTTGGCCCAACGCGATAATGCACCAGTCGTTGCCCGGTTCGCGGCGGCGGCGGGTCTCCCAGCCATCGCCCATGTTGGCGGCATCGCCGGGGCTTAGCAGGTTGTTTGGGTGTCCGTAGTGGGAGTCGTTATAGGCCAGGCCTTGCCCGCCGTTTTGCAGGGCAATCAAGTCGATTTGCTGACCCGGGGTGTGCGATACGCAAGGCTTGCCGAATACCTTTAAGCGAGAGATGCCGCCGTCGGGGAAGATGCTGACCTTAAGGAAGCGGAACTGTTGCTCGCTACTCACCTCAAACAGCTGCTCGCTGTTGCCGCTAAGGCTGTGGGTGGCAAGCACTGGTTGCCACTGGTCGCTGTCTGCTGCGGGAGGCTGATCGCCATTGGCCCCTTGTACCTTGACCGCCGGGGCGAAGTTACCGGTAAAAAAGTGGGTATCCACCTGAATAGCGTTGATAATGCCCGCAACGCCCAGCTCGACGATACACCAGTCGTGGCCGTTATCGCGGCGGCGGCGGCTCTCCCAGCCATCCATCCACTTACCGTTATCATCGTAGCGCTCTGGGTAGAAGCGGGCAGGGAGGTGGTTAAGCATGCGTTGAGCAGAAGCGAAGAAGTCGTCTGAGCAGCTAAGCGCCTTGGCGCCGATGCGTTCATCGGCCAGGTTTACGCCGAGGTTGCGGGTTTGCTCGGTGAGCTCGCTAGTGGCTTCGGTGTAGATATCCATCTTATAGGTCCTTAATTCATCCTTGGTATCGCTGGTTTCGTATGTTTCCTTAAATTAGCATGAGAAACAATTGAACCATCGATACGCGCAAAGAAACAGTAGTGGCTGCGTGGCGACTACTGTTCGAGTTCTTGTAGCTGTTGGTAGTGGCGGCTGATCTGTCCGCTTTGTTGCTTAGACAGGTTGCCCAGCCAGCCATATACCTGATTGGCAATATTGGCCAGCAGGCTCATGGGGGCAGCATAGCTGTCTAACGCGCCATGGTTGCCCATGGGGCAGACCAGCAAATGACTCACCTGCTTGGCGTACTTCTGACCTGATTGGTCGGTGAGTAGTACGCAGGCTTGGCCTTGTAAGTGCTCCACCAGATCGGCAAAGCCATGGGTACGGCGGCGGATGCCAATCAGAAACACCAGATCGTCTTGGTTGAGGTTGGCCAGCTCTTCACCGAGGGTTTGACCCGGTAGCGGCAGGAGCTCAACATCTTGACGGCATTGGCTGAGCTGCTGGCGCAGATGCAGTGCCAGTGGGTAGCTGTTGCGATAACCGATGATCTTAACCCGTTTGGCACTGGCCAAGCGCTCGACCACTTGCTCTAGCTGGGCTTGGTCGATGTGTTGCCACAACTGCTGAAGGTTACTGATCTCCTGCTGCAGATGATCGCCCTGTGAGGGCTCGGCGGCCACCGGTTCGCCGCGTTCGCGGCTGGCCCGCAGCTCTTGACGTAGCTGCTGGTGATCTTGATAACCCAGTTGACGAATAAAGCGGCTGACACTGGTTTTGGATACCTTGCAGGCCTCGGCGATCTCTGCGGTCGACAAGATCAGCATCTTGTCGGAGTTAAGCTGCAGATAGTCGGCGAGCTGGCGTGCCTTGCCAGTGAGCTCTGGGTAGCGCTCGGTGATCCGTTGGTTCAGTGGGCAGCTGGCTGGATTCATCAATATGCTGGTCCTTGTGTTGTGAAACATTCGTTTCATCACTCTAAATTCTGTTTCATTATGCTAGGTTAAAGAACCGCAGAAATAAAGCTCTGCAACTCGCTGGTCTGTGGGCTGGCAAATACCTCGTCACTGGGGCCGGTTTCCCACACCTTGCCTTGGTGCATAAACACCACGGTGTCGCCCACATCACGGGCAAAGTTCATCTCGTGGGTCACTAAAATCAGGGTCATGCCTTCCGCTTTAAGCTGCTCAAGCACCTTTAGTACTTCTCCCACCAACTCAGGGTCCAGGGCCGAGGTTATCTCATCGCACAGCAAGACTTTGGGCGACATGGCCAAGGATCGGGCAATCGCGACGCGTTGCTGCTGCCCGCCACTGAGGTTGTTGGGGTAGGCATCGAACTTGTCGCCAAGGCCGACTTTTTCCAGCAGTTCTTGGGCGTGGGCGCGGGAGGTTTTGCTGTCTTGCCCCAGCACCAGTTTAGGCGCCAGCATAACGTTCTCACCGGCGGTCATGTGCGGGAACAGGTTGAAGTTTTGAAACACCATACCCACGCTACGGCTAAGTAGGCGTAGCTTGTATTCGTCGTCTTCAACCGCTTGGCTGTCTACCACGATGGCGCCTTGTTGGTAGGCTTCGAGGCCGTTAATACAGCGCAGTAGGGTGCTTTTCCCTGAGCCGCTGCGCCCGATGATCGAGACCACTTCTCCCGGTGCGACTTTTAGGTCGACGCCTTTGAGTACGTGGTTTTCGCCGTAGTATTTGTGGATTTGATCAATGCTAACGAGTGACATGGGTTTTGTTCTCCAGATGTTTGGCGAAAAGCGACAAGGGGTAGCAAATGATGAAGTAGAGGGCGGCCACCATGGCAAACACCTTAAACGGTTGGAAGGTTGCGTTGTTGAGCATGGTGCCTGCCTTGGTCAGCTCGACAAAGCCGATAATCGAGGCAAGCGCGGTACCCTTCACAATCTGCACCGAGAAGCCCACGGTGGGGGCGATGGCGATGCGCAGCGCTTGCGGCAAGATGACGTAGCGCATGGTTTGCAGATAGCTCAGCCCCAAGGTGCGGCAGGCTTCCCATTGTCCTTTGGGAAGGGCATCGATACAGCCACGCCAGATCTCATGCAAAAAGGCGCTGCTAAATAGGGTGAGGGACAATCCGGCGGCGGTCCATGGGTCGACATCAATGCCGATCAGCGACAGGCCAAAGAAGGCAAGAAACAACTGCATCAGCAGCGGTGTGCCTTGGAACAATTCCACATAGGCCTTGATAAAGCCGCTAATCAGCGGATTACGCAGGCTGCGGGCCAAGGTGAGGCATAGCCCGACCAAGCCGCCGCCTGTGAAGGCTATCAGCGAGAGCAACAAGGTCCAGCGTGCGGCCAGCAATAAGTTGCGAAGAATATCCCAATCGGAAAACTGCATCATGGCGGTTTCTCCTAAAGCGAGGGGTTTTTAAACAGCCGCTTAGCGGCAAACGCGAAGCTCTGGCGCATCAACAAGGCCAAAACCAGATAAAGCACCGCAGTGAGTAGATAGGACTCAAAGCTTAAGAAGGTGCGGGACTGAGCAAAGTTGGCAGCGAAGGTGAGCTCTTCCAAGGAGATCTGCGAGACCACGGCGGAGCCGAGCATCACGATAATGCACTGGCTGACCAGCGCTGGATAAACCCGCTGGAATGCGGGCGGCAATACGATGCGGATAAAGATCTGACGGCGGCTTAGCCCAAGGGTTTTACCCGCTTCCCATTGCCCCTTAGGCGTGGCGTCGATACCCGCGCGGATGATCTCGGTGCTATAGGCACCTAAGTTCACCACCATGGCGATCATGCCTGCTTGCCACGCAGAGAGCTTTAGACCCAGCGCCGGTAGTCCAAAGAAGATAAAGAACAGCTGCACGATAAACGGGGTGTTGCGGATAATCTCGACGTAGCAGCCCCACAGCGTGCGGGCAACTCGGTAGCGAGAGTTTCTACCTGCGGCGCCAATGGTGCCAAGTAGCAAACCGAGAAAGGTACTGATGAGGGTGAGTTCGATAGTGGCCCATATCCCTGCCGCAAACTGCGGCAGGTAGGGGAGTAGGCCAGAGAAGTTTAGTTGATAGCTCATGACCGACTCCGGCGATTAAGCGTCAAGATCAGGCAGCGGCGCGTTAAACCAAGTTTCTGACAGCTGGTTGAGGGTGCCATCGGCCTTTGCTTTGGCGATTAGACGGTTTACCTCGTCCATCAGGGCTTGTTCGCCTTTCATCAGGCCAACATAGCAAGGCGAGTTTTTCAGCATAAACTTGGCGCCGGGAGCACGGTCAGGGTAGCGGTCGGCGATCTCGGCAACCACCAGGTTACCAGTGGCGATCAGGCTTACTTGACCCGATAGGTAGGCGGAGAGGGTTGCGTTGTTATCTTCGTAACGCTTGAGGGTGGCGTCTGCCGGAACAATCTTGCTCAGCTCGATATCTTCCACCGCACCTCGGGTCACGCCAACGGTTTTACCGCTCAGCTCAGGCGCGTTGCTCACCTGCTCGTCGGCGGAACCAAATACACCTAAGAAGAACGGCGCATAGGCGTCGGTGAAGTCGATGGCTTTTTCACGCTCTGGGTTTTTGCCCATGCTAGAGATCACCAAGTCGACCTTGCGGGTTTGCAGATAAGGGATACGGTTGGCGCTGGTCACTGGGACTAGCTCTAGTTTTACGCCCATCGACTCGGCCAGATATTTCGCCATATCGACGTCGTAACCGAGCAGTTGCATGTCTGGACCAACGGAGCCAAATGGGGGAAAGTCTTGAGGGACCGCGACTTTCAAGGTGCCGCGTTGTTGGATATCTTCCAATAGATCTGCCTGTGCACCAAGGCTTAGCAGCATGGCTACAGATAGAGTCACTGTTTGTACTAACTTGCGCAGAAATTTCATAGTGTGTCGTCCTTGTGGATGAAACGTGTGAGTCGGCGAGAGGGTTGTTTGCAACAAATGAACCACTATTACTTTGGTGGTATAAAATATAGTTATCTATATGAAAAATAAGGGATTAAGATCGAAATGTGAAAATCGGGCTAGCGGTGATGCGATTGTTCTTGTTCCAGTTGCGCTATAAGCTGGTGCACTCGCGAGCCAACAAGGGGCACGAAAAGTGTGCAGAACGAAGCAAATAAGGAGAAGCCTTTGGCGCTGCAGTTTAAACGGTACTCATCCATCGAACACAAGGCTGTGCTGGCTCTCGCTGTTGCGCCGCAGCAGCAGAAGTTTGTTGGGGTGATCAAAGATATCTTAACGCTGGCTAGCGATACGGTGCAGCCATGGGTGATAGAACAGGTGATTGAACAGGTGATTGAACAGGTGACTGCGCGGGGGAATGGGCAAGATACTACCGCGGTGGGCTTTTTCCTAATCGATACCACATACAGCGAGAACTATGAGTTTGCTCGTAAGGGGGGGCTAGGCCTGCGCGCTTTCTTTATCGATCAACGCTATCAGGGCCAAGGCTTGGCCAGCTTAACGCTGACCCAGTTGAGCGAGTGGGTATTTCATGAGTACCCGCAGCACACGTCGTTATACCTGACGGTTAACTGCAAAAATCCAGCGGCTTATCACTGCTATAAGAAAGTGGGCTTTGTAGATACTGAACAGCTTTATCATGGCGGTCAGTTTGGTCCTCAGCACATCATGGTGCTTAATGCCGGGGCCAAGCTATCAGTGTTAGGGCGGTGGAGTAGTGACTAGCTTCGAGACTATTCTCCACTGCAAATAAAATTGTCAATGAAATGTAACAACTTTGGCTAGTGAAAATGCTCAGCTTGCTATACTAGTGACATTATTGTCAGATGTCATGGATGGTAGACGGCATGCAAGAGAGTCTGTTCAACTTTGCGCCAGAGGCGGCGCTTGAAGAAAGCTTCCAAGCGAGCCGCGCTTGGAAAGTGCTCAGCATTGAAGACAACATTTCCTATCAGGACACCCTGGTTCATAGCCTAAGTGACTTATCGGTTTCCGACCTTCCTATTCAGTTTCTCCGTGCAAACAGCTCCAAATCAGCCATTGAGATCCTAACCGAAGAGCATGATATCTCGGTTATTTTACTCGATGTGGTGATGGAGCAAGATGATGCTGGCCTCAGGCTAGTAGATACTATCCGCGATGTGATGGGTAATAACGAGGTTAGGATCATCTTGCTTACCGGACAGCCCGGCATGGCGCCGTTAGTGGATGTTATGCAGCGCTACGATATCGATGAGTATTGGAACAAGGCCGATCTCGAAGTCGATAAGTTGCGCACCACGGTGGCCAGCCATATTCGCACCTGGCATGCCTATCATGAGCTTGAGCGGGCTCGCCACGGCCTTAACCTGTTGGTTGATGCCTCAAGACATCTTTCCCGCTTATCTGAGCTCAAGGAGTTTTCCAAGCAACTGCTTGAAGAGATCGCCGCGCTGATTGGGGTGAGCAAGGGCGGCATTATCTGTGCCCGTAACACCAGTGGTGCAGACGGCATGGATTACCACCTGATAGCCTGCTCTGGCAGCTTCAGTGAGTTGCAGCCAGCCAGAGGTATTAAGCAAATCAAACAGCTTCCTGAGGCGGTTAGTGAGCGGATTTGGCCGTCTATGCAGCGCGCCATCGAGCTGCAGACTCATCAGTTTGAGGATAATCTGACCGTGTTGTACTTCGATGCGGATATTGCTGAGCTATCGAGCTTTGTCGTCATCGTTGAGTCCAACGAAAACCTGACTGATTACCACATCAACTTGTTGCAGGCCTTTAGCGAGAATATTAATAACGGCTTCAACAACATCCTGTTGTGTGATCGTTTGACTGAGTTGGCCTACTACGATGCTGACTTAAAGATCCCCAATCGCGCCTGGCTAACGCGCTTCCTCGACAACCTCCATCAGCGCGACCAGCAGGCGGCGGTAATTTACGCGGTTCGCTTAAAGAACTTTACTGAACTGCAACTGAGCGCCGATAGCGACTTTATCGATGAATTTTTAAAGCAGTTCTTTCTCAAGCTTCGGGTTCGCTTTGCACTGTACAAAGTCATTGCCCGCATCAGCGATGATTGCTTTGCCATTGTGCTTAATCGCGAAGACATGCCTCGCCCTGAGCTGCAGCGCAATATCAATACCTTCCGGGTGATGACCGAGGATATTCAACTACATGTAGAAACTCAGGTGGCCTTGCTGCAGCTCAGCAAGGTCGAGGAAACTGAGGGGCGTGAGCTTATCCGCATGCTCGAGTCGGCACTGATCTTCTCTGACAAGGAGCAGCAGCAATATGTTGAGTACAAGCCTCAGTTTAGAGAAGAGATCTCACATCGACACCGTTTGCTGCAAAAACTCAATGGTGCGCTCGGGACGGATCAGCTGTTTTTGGTGTTCCAGCCCAAGCTCAGCTTGGAAGACGACTCTGTTGTGGGCTTTGAAGCGCTGCTACGTTGGCACTTACCCGATGGCAGTTTTGTCTCTCCCGGTGAGTTCGTGCCGGTGGCAGAGTCCTACGGCTTGATCAATCAGCTGGACTATGAAGTGCTGAAGATGACCCTTGAAGCGATTAAGGTGATGCGCGCCAATGACGTTTACCTACCGGTGTCGTTCAACGTTACTTGCGCCGACCTGCTGGATAGCCGCTTTATGACCCGTTTGCTAGAGGCTCTGGATAACCAAGAGGTGCCTGCAGCGATGCTGGAAGTTGAGCTTACAGAGTCGCAAGCCATGGAAGACTACAAGCTGGTAAATAGCGAGTTGCAGAAACTGATTGAGCTGGGGGTTGGCGTGAACATCGATGACTTTGGCACCGGCTACTCATCGCTGCAGCATGTGACCAACCTGGCTGCGACTCACCTTAAGATTGATCGCGCCTTTGTGGACGCCATGAGTGAGGATAGCTCCGGTGAGCATGTGGTGGACATGGTGCTCAAACTGGGTGAGCGCTTTAACTTCAAAGTGGTGGCGGAAGGGATCGAAACCGTCGAGCAGTGTAATCAGCTGCAGGTTAAAGGCTGTGCAATCGGCCAGGGCTATCTGTTCGCCAAGCCCATGCCACTTTCTGATCTATTCACCTGGTTATCAGATCGTAATTAAACCGGTTAACGGCAGGGAGCCTTTATGCCTGTTTCCAAGAGTGAACTACGTTGGTTGAATGTCAAAACTGCCATTTTCGCCGGTATTTTGGGCGTGCTTGCAGCTTTGAGTGGTTACCTACTGTTCAAGACCGAACGTGATCATTACCAGAGCGAGTTGAGTGCCCAACACTCGGAAGTGCTGCGTCATGCGATGGATACCTTCTATCACGAGTTGGTGGTGCTCGAAGATATACTGAATTTGGTGCTGAGCGATGAGTTGCTGATATCGGGACTGCATCGTGATTACTTTATTGACCGCTCCTCGGTATCAACGGTGCTTAAACGCTATGCCCGAGTCATCAAAGGCATTAACAGCATCCGCTGGATTGATGATAGCGGCATGGAACAGGTTCGAGTGGATGTCAGCGACACCGCGATCACCGTGGTTCCCCAATGGGACTTGCAGTCAAAAGCCGACCGCTACTACTTCCAAGACGGGATGCGCGTTGCTCCGCCGCGTATGTATTTGTCGCCCATCGACCTGAATGTAGAGAATGGTCAAATCATCGAGCCGTTTCAACCTGCAATGCGCCTTTCCAAGGTCACTGGCGTGCGTGACCGATTAAAATCAGGCTTGTTTATCATCAACTACGACCTGAGTGAGTTACTAGCCAGCGTTGCTGCCATCTCTTCTGACAGCCTGCAGCTTCAGCTCAGTGACCAACAAGGTTACTGGTTGGTGCATCCAGATACGACGATGACCTGGGGCGATGAGCTGGGGCAGCTGCAAAACAATATCGCCGCTAAAGACCCCGCGCTGTGGAGCATGCTCTCTTCCCAAGAGGCGATAGATACCGAGTTCTACTCTGGCGGTGTTGTAAGTTATGAGCGCATACCCATCTATGGCTTTGCCAATGTGTATCCCAAGCGTGAGCTGCTGCTCGTGAGTATGACTCCGGCTCACGTGGTGCAAGGCAAAATGCAGCGCTTTGTGTTTAATGCGGTGAGTGTCGGCATTATCGTGATGCTGCTTGGCGCGATCTTCATTCTCCGTGACCACAAATCACGCTTGGCGGTGCTGTCTATGGCCGGGCAGATGCGTGCTGACATGCAGGAGCTAAACCGGGTAAATGGACTGCTTGATAACACCTTACGGCAACAGCAACAGCTCACTGAGGATCTTGCTGAGACCAAGCGCTTGTCGTCCCTCGGCGTGATGGTGGCAGGGGTCGCCCATGAGCTAAATACCCCCATTGGTGGGGCTGCCTTGTCGGTATCGGATGCGTTCGCCAGACTGCAAAGCCTGAAACAGGCAGTGACCCAGGGGTTGACCAAAAGTGCGTTCGAGCAATATATCTCGCAGTCGGATTCGAGCCTGGAGTTAGCGCGCTCGAACTTGAGCCGGGCCACCCAAATTGTGAAGAGCTTTAAGCGGTTGACCTTGGAGCGAACCCACGACGACATCATTCAGTTCAACCTGCGCGAGTTTATTGAGGACTTGGGGAGGGCGTTGGTCCCAGAGTTTAAAAAGAAAGGCGTAGAGTTAGAGATAGAGGTTGAGCCGGCGCAGATGATCACCACGCATCCGGGCATCCTTTCACAGGTGTTGGAAAATCTTATCTTGAACGCCTTGTCTCATGGCTTCAAGGAGGCGGTGAAAGAGGGCCGGGTGACCGTATCTGCTGTTGGTATCGGCGCCGAGGAGCTAGTGATCAGTGTCGCTGATAACGGCGCGGGCGTGCCGGAGTTTATGCAAGACACTATCTTTCAGCCGTTTATTACCAGTAAGCGGGCACAAAAGCACACTGGCCTCGGTTTGCACTTGGTTCATCAGTGGGTTGCCCAGTGTTTAGGTGGGACCATTCGGCTGGATAAAAGCTACCAGAAAGGCGCCCGGTTTATGCTGGTGGTACCGTTAGAGTATCAAGACCCCATGCAAAAAGAGTCGCCTGTCAGCCGAGCAAATAACGTCGCGTAACGTGCAGTACCTTTGATTTAGTTCTCGGTTAGCAGTGAGTTTTGATTGTTGAGCGCAGAAGTCGCCAGCTGCGCTGGAGGTGAGATACTGCGGATAGGGGTAAAGGTATAAACGGCTTGCTGTATCTCCTCCCAGGCTTCATCCTCGCTCAGCAGCTCTCCCGATTTGGAACACAGCAAGAAATTACATATCTCGATATCAAAGGGGCTCAACACTTCGCTCATCAGCACTTGCTGAGGGAACTGCTGGGGCTTGAGGTAGTAGCGCACATAGGTGCAGCGCAAAAAGTCGGGGATGTCGAGGGTGCGCCAAATAAAGCCAAACTCAGCGATGTCTTCGACATGCTGGTGGTTAACGATGCTGGCGAGATCCTTCGCTTCTTGATGGGCGCCATCACGATAGGTCTTCGGCGATGCTATCAGCCGCTTGGTGAACTCGATACACGAATAGATTGGCTTCAATATCATTCCCGTTTGTAGGGGGATATATTAATGATATATGAATCAACAATGTGCGATGTCATTTATAGGTCAAATTTGATGACGTGCATCTAAAAATGACTATTTAAGGGGGAGCAATGCCGCTCCCCGGTCTTACATCCAGCAGGCTGCGCGTGGTTAGGGAAGCGAGAACGTTAGTTCAGCGTGCTGATAAAGCGCTTCGACTCGTCGATGGCTGCTTGCATCTCGCTTATCAGGGCTTCTATCTCTCCCTCTAACTGGGTGAACTCATTGCCAATCGCGCCCACCGCTTGTGCATTCAAGTTGTGTTTAAGATACAACTCGTTGTCCTTCAAGCGTCTTAACACCGGCTCCATACTGCTTTCCGCCCGGCGCATGGTGGTGAGCATCTGTTGATATTGAACTTGGGTGTCTTTTAGTCGTTGCTCGCTCTGTTTGCGCAAGGAGTCACTTTGATACTCGCTAAGTTCTTGTTGCCATTCCTCAAACAGGGCATCGGCTACGCTGGCAACCTTGTCGATGCGGCTGCTCACCTCCTCGGCGGATGACACCGACTTTTTATACTGACTGGAGACTTGATCGTAGACCTCTTCCAGATCACCGCCGTCGAACTGCGTGAGTACCTGCAACTCCTCAAGGGCTGAACTGAACTGCTGCTGGGCTTCTTGCTGGCTGGACTGCGCATCGGCTACCCGATCAACGAGGATTTCACGTTTGTGGTAGCCCACTTTTTCCATTGCGTTGTAGTAAGTTGATTCACAGCCAGATATGAGTAGGGCAAGCAGTATTGCGGGGACAAACTTCATTGAGAGATCCTTTCTCGGGAGTTGAAAACATTTAAAACAGAGTTGCGAGACACAGTTTAGCTTATCATTTGTTGGTGGGGCAAAAGCCACTGGGCTCGAGTCATGCTCAAGCCGTGCTTGTTCAAGGCCGAAATCGATAGGCGCTTACATGCTATATCTGGAAGTTGCTACCCCCTTTACTGGCTATCAGCTTCTCCACTTTTTTAATTAGCGTACTGGCGTTGGTTGGCTTGACGATGTAGTCCTGAGCGCCTGATTGAATACACTGGCGAAAGATATCTTTATCAGAATGACTGGTTAGCATGATAACCGGTAATTCGAGGGTGGCGGGGCACTCTCTTAGCGCTTTGAGGGTATTAAAGCCGTCTAAGGTGGGCATATCGATATCCAGAATAAGCAGCTTAGGTTGCATTACTTTGGCTTTAAACAGTGCCTCAGCGCCGTTACCCGCCCGTTCAACGTGGTAGGCTTCCCGCTCTAAGATTGACGCTACAATGTTTTGCATCACAGGGTGGTCTTCAGCCACGATAACGGTACTCTTGCGATTGGCCTTGCCTTTGCGGATCTTGTCGATGGCTTGGCTAAAGTCGGTTAGCATCTGAGACTCGGGGTTTTTCACCTCCATCACCCCTTGGGTTAGGGTCTCCTGCGGCAGTTTTTCCAGCAGGCCATTTAGCTCGGTGACCTCCAGTGACGACAGTACACTCTCCAGCGCTTTTTCCCACTCAGCACGGGGGATCTCATCGAGCACTTGTTCTAGCGGTGTTTGCTCCTCCTCTTCGGTGTCGACAAACTCTTCCAGGCGCGCTTCTAACTCTTCAATTTGCTTGGCTTGCTCGACTTGCTGGTTGAGCCATTCGATTGAACGTTTAATCAGTAGCCGAACACGACCAACGTCATAGACCGGGCGGATGGTGTCATAGATGTCGAAGTGATTTTCGAAGCAGGCTTTGTAGGCCAGTTGCCGTTGGTCCTTGTCACAAAAAAGAATGCTGCGGAAGTAGCTCAGAGGAGCGTCGAGAAGGCTGTCGATTTGCTGCTTGGCGGTAATTGCGGACTTGGGGTCGGCAAAGGCATAGATGATCAACTGAGGGCCGGTAAACTCGTTCAGCAATGGCTTGCTCTCTTCTTCCCCAAGGGTAGTGGGAAGCTCAACAACGGGGGCGCTGCTGGGCGTGAGTAATTGACGAATAATGTCGATAATCTCGTGAGAGTCGAAAACAACGATAATGCGTGACGTGCTGATATTCATATTCGCTCCTGATTAGTCAGACGATATGGCTTTGTCTGAGGCTGTCGCCAATCTTGTTGGCAAGCAGATCAATGTCGACCAAGATCTTGTTGACGGTATCAATGTCTTGGTACTGATGTTCAATTTGTTTAAACAACTCGCTAAGCTCGAGTGCGCCGCTGGAGGCGGTTGCGCCTTTAGCGCCATGGGCAATTGAGCGAATGCTGTTGAAATCGGCGCTACCCACGGCTTCATTTAGGCGCTGTTGATCGCTCTCAAGGCTGGTCCAGAACATTGCCAGCACCGATTTGGCGAGCTCTTCATCGTCGCAGCCCAGTACTCGGTAAAGATGTTCGTTGTCGATGCCATCGACAGTGATACCATCAGGCTCTTCAACGATGGTGGCGGGCTCGAGGGAGTCCCCGATCTCCTTAAAGTGATTGCTCAGGCATTTTTGCAGCGCTTTTAAATCGACCGGTTTGCTCAGGTAATCGTCCATACCCGCATTGCGGCAATTCTCCGATTCGCCGGTTAAGGCGTTGGCGGTAATTGCTATGATGGTAGGCCGGTTCTGGGGCTTTTCTATCTGTCGAATCGCTTTGGTTAATTCAAAGCCATCCATCTTGGGCATGTGGCAGTCGGTCAGTACGACGCGATGTTGATGGCGAGTCCATAACTCCAGCGCCTCCAAGCCATCTTCTGCCATGTCATAGCAATAGCCGAGCTTGTCGAGCTGCTTGGATAGCACTAAGCGGTTGGTGGGTTGATCCTCGGCGCACAGAATAACCCGGCCTTGACGTTCGGCTTGCTCGCGATCGGCCAGAGCGGGGATGTGGTCAAGGTCAATCACGTTGCTGAGTGCGTGTAACTCAGCGCTGTCCAGGCCACATAACACGGCAACACCAAACATCAGCTCGCTGGGCTTGAGCGGGTGGGCGCCGACCACATAGTAAGTCGGGGTCATGCTGCCATGTTCTGAGAGTGGGTCCTCATTGAGCAGCAGCATTCGCCAGCCAAACATGGAGATGTTGTCGTCATCGCTGTCGGTGATAACAACGACTTGGTTGAGGTTTTCCAGGCTATCTTCAGGGAGGGTGTCGAGTATCTCTCGTGGCCCAAGGCGCTCTGCTACGTCCCGGCAAACCTGCCCGTGCAGCGGGTCTTTCACCATCAGCACAATTGAGTAGCTTGAGATGTCGTATTTGCCGAACACATCGACGAACTCGCTGGGTGGTGAGCTGGGTATCTCCACGGCAAAGCAGCTGCCTTTGCCCGTTTCGCTGCTTACCGATACCGAGCCGCCCATCAGCTCAACAAATGACTTAGTGATACTCAAACCCAGTCCGGTACCGCCATATTGCCGGGTGGTGGATGAATCTGCCTGAGTGAAGGGCTTAAATAGCGAGCCTATCTGGGCTTGATTCATGCCGATCCCTGTGTCTTCGATCTGCATGTTGAGCATGCCGCGGACTTTGTCATAGGCAAGGATTATCGATACTCGGTCATGCTTTTGTTCACCACTGGTAAACTTGATGGCGTTGCCTACCAAATTGAGCAGCACCTGTCTGACTCTGACGGGGTCAAGCTGCAGCTCGTCGGGGATCTCGGTGCGCGCCAGCACGCACAGTCTCACGCCTTTGCGATTTGCGTTGATCCATACCGTATCAATCATCTTCTCGACGGTGGATAGGATGGAGATATTCAAGATCTCTAGTTCCATCTGGCCGGATTCAATTTTGGAGAAATCGAGAATGTCGTTGATGATATCCAGCAGCGCGTAAGAGGAATCTTTAACCGTTTGCACCATCCGGGTTTGGTCATCGCTCAGGGAGGTGTCTTTGAGCAGATCGACCATGCCGATGATGCCGTTCATCGGGGTGCGGATCTCATGGCTCATAGTTGCCAAAAACTGGGATTTTGCCTTGTTGGCTTGCTGGGCGGCCTGAGACTCTTGGGCCAGCTTGGCTTGGATCTCCCGCTCTTCGGTTATGTCGAGATTAATGCCGTGAATGACCACCGCCTGATTGTCTTCATTGGTGACCACGCTACCTGCCGATTTCACCCAACGAAGCTCTCCGGTTGATTGGCAATAGGCGCGGTACTCGGCGTGGTAATCGCTGCCATCTTGAATCGCCATAGAGAGCGATTGCTCGGCGTTGGGCATGTCGTCTGGATGTACGGCGCGCTTCCACAGCTCGTAACTTGCGGTCTCTTCAGGGGAGTAGCCAAACAGTGCGAAACTGCCTTCGTCCCACTTGACCTCTCCGGTTACCAAATCCAACGACCAGTTACATATTCCCCCCGCATCAGAGGCAACCTGCATGCCTCTTAGTAGCTCATCGATTTGCTGTTTCGAATCCTGCAGTTTTTGCTCGGAGGCTTTGCGGCTGGTGATGTCCTCAAAGATAGCGATAAAGTACTTGGCCTCCCCGGTATCGGTTGATACCAGTGATACTGCCAGATTGGCCCAGAAGCAATCGCCTTTGCGGGTGACAAATTCCAGGTCGTCGCTGAAGTTGTCGATCTGCCCCTCTTTCAAGCGTTGCCACAACTGTTGGGCGGCGTTGTCTTTATCCAGCGAGATATCGGCATAGTTCAGTCGAAGGAAGGCTTTTTCTGGGTAACCAAACAGTTGGCAGAGCTTCATATTCACTTCGATAAACTGGCCTTCCAGCGATATTCGGGCAATCCCCATCGCCGCTTGACCAAAGGCGGTGCGGTAAATCAGCTCACGCTCTTCTAAGGCGTGGCGTAAGAAACGCTCGGAGGCTTTACGTTGCTGATGTTCGGTCTGGTCTTTGACTACGGCTAAATAGGCGTGTAGGTCCTCGGTATAC
The DNA here is from genome assembly GCF_000429485.1 of Aliagarivorans marinus DSM 23064. Lineage (GTDB taxonomy): Bacteria > Pseudomonadota > Gammaproteobacteria > Enterobacterales > Celerinatantimonadaceae > Aliagarivorans > Aliagarivorans marinus. Next base: position 65,476 of record NZ_AUBY01000016.1, read on the forward strand.
ACTTCGGCGATGGCCAATTCGACCGGAAAACGGCGTTTATGAAAATGTAGGCCGTCGAAGTCATCGCTGGCGGCAAACTCGTAGGCGATGTCCTGGATGGCGATGGACTCGATACCTTGGCTGGCACGCAAGGTAAACAAGGCGGTGATGGTGCTACCAAACAGTTCCTCGCGCTTAAGGCCAAATAGTTTCTCAAAGGCGCGGTTAACATCCATGATTTGGCCTTCGGGGGAGAAGATCACCATGCCATCGGGGGCGGTTTCCCAAACCGCTTGCAATCGGTTTGCCGCACTGCGCGCCTCTTTAGTGCGCTGCTCTATCTCGGTTTCCAGCGCCTGGCGATCTTGTTGGGCCTTCGCCAATGCTTCAGTTACATCTTCATGGAAGGCGATGTAGTGGGTCAGCGCACCCTCTGAGTTGTAAACAGGATCCAAACGTAGCTTATTGGTAAAGGGTTGTGCGCCTTTCTTGTAATGGGTCAACGTCACCGACACGGGGTTGCCAGCTGCTATGGCATTGTCGATCTCACTTAAGGCTTCGGGTTCGGTGCCGGGGCCATTAAGTAGTTCGGTATTGCAGCCGATGATATCGCCTGATGCGTAGCCGGAGAGGGTTTCAAAAGCTCGGTTGGTGTAGACGATAGGGTGCTCGGCCTTACTGATATCAGAGACCCAGATGCCAATAGAGCTGCTGTCGGTGGCGCGTTTTTGGATCTCCAGCCAGAACAGCTGTTGCTCATTTTGCTCGCGTAGTCGGTCCCTCTCTATCAACACCTGCTGTAGATTACCCAGCGAGCGAGCCATATTGCCGATTTCATCGCTACGGCGAATGTTGGGCAGCTCTACTTGCGAGTTGCCCAAAGCCAGCTGATCCATGGTATCTGACAAACTGTTAAACGAACGGCTAAGCCGCCAACACACCAGTCCGCCGCCTGCCATGGTCAACGAAACCAGCACTAAGGCAAAGCTAATGGCTGAGGTTTTGATCCGCTCAGACTGCCGGAAGGCTGCGGATTTAGGCATGCTAATAAGTGAGGACCAGCCTAGCCCGGTGAAGTCGTGGGCCCCCTTGCTGCGGGCGAAACCGACCACTAGCTCTTGGTTCGTGGCCCCCTCCACAACATTGCCAGACAAGCCGGATACCGCAAGGCGCGCCGCTTCCATTCCCTGTGATTTGAGGTTTACTGCGTCGATGCGATCGAAGCTGCGGTGGTACTCCGGCGAGCCCTGCTGCAGTGGCGCAAAGTCGATAAGCAGCTTGCCGTCTTTATCGATCAACACTAGCTGCGTGTCTTCCATCCCTTTGGCGGCGAGCAGGGCGTAGTGGCTCTCGAAAATACTCTCGATACTGGCGAGGTCGACAATGTTTACCCAAACCCCAGCGATATTCCCTTCGGTATCGAGGATCCGCGAGCCAAAAATGAGGTCGTAATGGTCGGGGTTGGGGCTCAAGATGTAACGGTAGGGGCCGGCGACCACCGGGCTGGTGGCGACCTCTCCGGTCTTAACATCCTCGTTGTTTAATATCTGTTGAAACCACGCCGAGGCTGCCACTTTTTGCTTGGGAATAAAGATCCCTTGCAGCGTTCTTCCTTGGGCGTTGCGGCTATTGGCAGCCAACAAGCTGCCGTCGGTGTCGAAGATGGCTATGCGCCGGTAGGCTTGGTAGTTCACCACCAAGCTGTTGAGCTTGGCGATCATTTCGGGTGAGGTGGAGATATAGGCCAGTTTCCCCGGTTCTATATCGCCCAGTGACAGGGAGAAGGTTTGCACATTGTGGAAACGTTCGAACAGCATGCGGTCGACTTCGTCAATCAGCAGTCGACTCTCTCTGGCGAACGAGGCCTTTTGCCTTTCAACGAGTGCTTTATCGGCCTGCCAGATAATGTAAAACACCGAGAGCAGCATTAAGCCCACGGTGATGGCTAGTGCAATCAGAAACTTTGGATAGAGTTTCATTGGGTCTCCCTGAATCCCTTCGAGAAATCGATAGCGCGATGACTTGCTTGTGTTTCCCTAGTGGCAAAGCCTCTCCGACCCACATGGGAGGCTTACTACTTTGCTTCCTTGCCTAGATTTAATGATATGTCTAACTATTAATAAATGCCTATTTTATAAGCTAAAGCCGTGGCTCAGGTCACTTACAGCTAGGATTAAATGGCTGATGATTTGCGACACGGGTAGATAACAAGGCATCAAGTTTATTGGATGACCTCAATGCCTTTCGAAACGAAAGGACGGTTGTTGGCAATTTATGCGGGCATTGTTGCGGATGTGGCAGACTGATTGGATTGAAATTTAGAACGATTTTAAATATTGAACTTTCGAAGCGAAAGAATATAATCGTAAACCGAAATTGATTGTGGCTTTGACCTTCACTCAACTGGAACGAGTAGAGCGGCAAAGCAAGACAGGACTAACGTTGCTTAGAATCTAAAGGGGAAAAGCATATGTGTGGCATTGTTGGGGCAGTAGCACAACGTGATGTGAGTGAAATTCTGGTCGAGGGACTGCGTCGCCTTGAGTACCGCGGATACGATTCTGCCGGCGTTGCGCTGTTGGATCACCAAGGTGAGCTGAGCCGGGTTCGTCGCCTGGGTAAGGTAAACGAGCTTGCCGAAGCAGTGAAGGAGTCCGGCGTTGAAGGGCGCATCGGCATCGCACATACCCGCTGGGCCACCCATGGCGAGCCGAGCGAAGCAAACGCCCATCCACACATTTCAAACGAAACCATTGCGGTCGTTCACAACGGAATCATCGAAAACCATGGCCCACTGCGCGAGAAGCTGCAGGGGCTTGGCTATAGCTTTAGCTCACAAACCGACACCGAAGTAATTGTGCATTTGGTGCATCATGAGCTGAAAAGCGCCGATTCGCTGCTAATCGCGGTGCAACGCGCGGTAGCCCAGCTAGATGGTGCCTATGGCACTGTGGTGATGGACAAACAGCAGCCCGATCAACTGATCGTTGCTCGCTCAGGCAGTCCACTGGTGATTGGCCACGGCTTTGGCGAAACCTTCCTGGCTTCCGACCAATTGGCTCTGCTGCCTGTGACGCGTCGTTTCAGCTATTTGGAAGAGGGCGATGTCGCCCAGATCACCCGTGCGGGCGTCACCGTATTTGATGTTAACGGTGCGCCGGTAGAGCGTGAAGTTATTGAATCTACCGTAGAGCACGACGCGGGCGGCAAGGGCGGATACCAGCACTTTATGCAAAAAGAGATCTTCGAGCAGCCTAAGGCGCTGCAGCAGACTCTGGCTGAGCGAGTGAGCGACAGCGGTGTGGCGATTAATGCCTTTGGCACCAAAGGCGAGGAGTTACTGGCCAAGGTTGAGCACGTACAGATTGTTGCCTGTGGCACCAGTTACAACTCGGGCATGGTTGCGCGTTACTGGTTGGAAGAGGTGGCAGGTGTGACCTGTAATGTTGAGATTGCCTCAGAGTTTCGTTATCGCAAATCGGTGGTTCGTCCTAACTCGCTGTTCGTCACCTTATCTCAATCTGGTGAGACCGCCGATACGCTAGCGGCACTGAGAATGGCCAAAGAGCTGGGCTATATGTCGAGCCTGGCCATTTGTAACGTACCGGGCTCGTCGCTGGTGCGAGAATCTGATCTGGCCTTTATGACCAAAGCGGGTGTGGAGATTGGCGTAGCATCGTCCAAGGCATTTACCACTCAGCTGGTGGCCTTGTTACTGTTGACTATGGGCATTGCCAAGTCGCAGCAGCGTCTGGACCCAGAGCTGGAGCTGCAAACCGTGGCCGAGCTTAAAGCACTGCCAGCGAAGATTGAGCAGATGCTTGAATCATCCGAGAGCATCGAACAATTGGCGGCGGAGTTTGCCGACAAGCACCACGCACTGTTCTTGGGGCGTGGCGATCAGTACCCAATTGCGATGGAAGGCGCACTGAAGCTCAAAGAGATCTCCTACATTCACGCGGAGGCTTACGCGGCAGGTGAGCTCAAACATGGCCCCTTGGCGCTGATTGACGCGCAAATGCCAGTAATTGTCGTTGCGCCGAACAATGAGCTGTTGGAGAAACTGCACTCGAATGTGGAAGAGGTGAGAGCCCGCGGCGGCATTATGTACGTGTTCGCCGATCAGCAGGCTGGATTTAGCAGCGACGACACCATGCGCGTGCTGGAGGTACCACACTGTGCTCAGTTGGTCGCGCCAATCTTATACACCGTACCGCTACAGCTGCTTTCCTATCATGTGGCTTTAATTAAAGGCACCGATGTGGATCAGCCACGAAACCTAGCCAAGGCGGTAACAGTGGAGTAGGCAATTCTCTATGTCGTCAATCAGGCAGCGCAACATGCGCTGCCTTTTTTATTGCCATGCAATGGCTGCGCATCATCGTGTTGTAATATGCTCAGGTTGTACTCACTAGCAGCCGTAGCATGCCAACAAGCGGATAAGGATATCACCATGGGCAAGCCTGAACAGTTTTGGGACAAGGTGGCGGAGAAGTATTCACGCTCTCCGGTCAGCGACGAAGCCGCTTATCAGAAAAAGCTCAAGCAGACCCAGCAATACATGTCTTCGCACATGCGTGTGCTGGAGTTTGGCTGTGGTACAGGTACCACGGCCATACATCATGCACCGCATGTGGCGCATATCGATGCCATCGACCTCTCCAACAACATGCTAGATATTGCACGCGATAAGGCCCAGCAAGCGGGTGTCAGCAACATTACCTTCCATCAGGGCACGCTAGAGCAGTTTAACGTCGAGAGCGAAAGTATGGGTATGGTGTTGGGGCTGAGCATTCTTCACTTGTTGCCCAATCGAGATGCGACCCTTTCAGAGGTGGCAAGAATACTTAAACCCGGCGGTGTGTTTGTTAGCAGCACCGCATGTCTGGGTAGCTCGATGTTGCGCTATATCACCTGGCTTGCACCACTTGGCAAATTGTTAAACCTAATGCCTGACGTTTATGTAATGACTGAACGGCAGTTGGCAGGCGAGTTAATTAACCATGGGTTTGCAATTGAAACACAGTGGCATCATGGCACCAAAAATAGCAGTGTGTTTATTATTGCGCGCAAAGATAAGTGAAAACTCCCAGTAAGCTCTTGTTGAACATTCATCGTGATGTTGGTCGGTGTTAAACAGATCAACGTGAATTTAGCGTGGCGATATACGCAGGCTAACTAGACCTTGTTTATGGTCGAATTATGCGCCTGAACTCTGCAATTTTCCTCTCCCAACCTCGTTTGTTTATCCGTCATTTAGTGTGATGTGAATCACTCTTGCTGCTTGAAAATTATAAATGCATCACTGTTAATGTGATCAAGATCTCTTTGGGAAATTAGCTGGCGCAAAATATATAGTGATATCCGTCACATATGTGACTCGAAAATAAGCATGCCACTCAGTGTGATCTGGATCGTCTTTGTAAATAAGTCAAGAAGTAAAAAAAATATCACGCGTCACAAAATTCGTTAAAACTGTGGCATGAGTGTGATCTGTGTCACTCCGGAGTTTTCCCGCATAAAAATCAAGAGTGATGTGTGTCACATAAAATTTGTACTTAGTCACCGATACTTCGCTTCGAAGGTTGCCGGCGCTGTTAAAGCCGTGGGTTGCTGGCTGAAGGAACATCACAACTACTGGTACAAACATTATGCTTAGCTCTAATGCAAAAATACGCATCCAAAGCTTTGGACGCTTTTTAAGTAACATGGTAATGCCCAACATTGGCGCCTTTATCGCCTGGGGTTTTATCACCGCGCTATTTATTCCCACTGGCTGGCTGCCGAATGAATCGTTAGCCGCACTTGTGGGCCCAATGATTACTTACCTACTTCCCCTGCTGATTGGTTATACCGGCGGTAAATTGATGGCCGGTGAACGTGGCGGTGTGGTCGGTGCCATCACCACCATGGGGGTGATTGTCGGCAGCGATATCCCGATGTTTATGGGCGCAATGATGGCTGGTCCCTTAGGTGGCTACGTGATCAAGCACGTTGATGCCTACTTCCACGGCCGTGTCAAAAGCGGCTTTGAGATGTTGGTAAACAACTTCTCTGCGGGCATCGTCGGTATGATCCTGGCACTGCTGGCATTCAAGCTGATTGGTCCGTTCGCCACTGGCATCGCAGCGATGCTGGAATCTGGCGTCGACATCTTGGTGCAAAACGGTTTGCTGCCACTGACCTCGGTACTGGTTGAGCCCGCGAAGATCCTGTTCCTGAACAATGCGATCAACCACGGTGTATTCTCGCCACTGGGTATTCAGGAGTCGTCAGAGGTGGGTCAGTCGATCTTCTTCTTGATTGAAGCCAACCCCGGTCCTGGTTTAGGCGTACTGCTGGCCTACCTGATGTTTGGTCGCGGCGATGCCAAACAGTCTTCTGCAGGTGCGGTGATCATCCACTTCTTTGGCGGTATCCACGAAATCTACTTCCCGTACGTGCTGATGAACCCACGCCTGCTGCTGGCAGTGATTGCCGGTGGTATGACGAACGTGGCGGTGCTCAGCTTGTTCAATGCCGGTCTGGTATCGCCAGCATCACCGGGTAGTATCTTTGCGGTATTGCTGATGACGCCAAAAGCGTCGCTGATTGGGGTATTGCTATCGGTTGCGGCATCGGCCTGTGTATCGTTCTTGGTGGCATCATTCTTTGTTAAACGCGCTGCCAGCGACGAGCAAGGCTCAGGTGACCTGGAAGCGGCCACCGCGCAGATGAAGTCGATGAAAAACGATGCCAAACCTGCTGTGGCAGTGGCGAGCATTGCCTCAGTTAACACTCAAAACATCCGTAAGATTGTGGTGGCCTGTGATGCGGGTATGGGCTCAAGTGCCATGGGCGCTTCAGTTCTGCGTAAAAAAGTCGAAGCTGCTGGCTTGGACATCGATGTAAGCAACTTGGCCATCAACGACCTGACCGCCGATATCGATATCGTTGTTACCCACAAAGACCTGACCGACCGTGCGGTACAGAGCTGCCCGAGTGCCCAGCATCTGTCACTCACTAACTTTATGGATCAGGCCTTCTATCAGCAGTTGGTAGACAAGCTCAGCCAAGCGGCTGCCCCACAAGCGCAAGCCCACACGCAAGCTAGCGCTCAATCGAATGCGGAGCCACAAGAAGGTGAGGTACTGAGCCTTAGCAACATCTCATTGAACCTGCCAAGCACCAATCGCGACGATGCTATCCGTCTGGTAGGGCGCAAGCTGCATGACGCGGGTTTTGTCGACGAAGGCTATGTTGAAGCCATGGTCGACCGTGAGTCACAAGTCTCTACCTACATGGAAAACGGCGTCGCCATCCCTCATGGCACCTCAGATGCAAAAGGTCAGGTGCGCAAAACCGGTCTGGTGGTATGCCAGTTCCCTGAAGGGATTGCCTTTGGCAGCAATGGCGAGAAAGCCAAACTGCTGATTGGCATTGCGGCTAAGGGTAATGAGCACATGGCGCTACTTTCCAGCCTGGCCGACCAGATTGCCAATGGCGAACTTATGGAGCTGCTTGGCTCTACCGACAGCAACGCCCTTATCTACAAGGTGCTCTCTGGGCAATCTTCGGTGTCCATGGCGTAAGCCACTGATTTAAGTCTCTAACCCCTTTCAATTCACTAACTAGCTGGTAGCCGTGGGCTACCGGCCTAGCGGAGCTTTGCCATGAATAAGGCGATTCACTTTGGCGCAGGTAACATCGGGCGCGGATTTATAGGAAAACTACTGGCGGATGCGGGGCTTCAAGTCACCTTCGCCGATGTGGACGATACGCTGGTATCGGCCCTTAAAGACAACCAGCAGTACCACGTAGACATTGTCGGTGAGCAGTGTGTCACCGAACGGGTCACTGGGGTCTCGGCCATCAATACCCTGCAGGAAGATATCACCCCCTTGCTCACCCAGGTTGATCTGGTGACTACAGCGGTGGGTCCTCAGGTACTGCCCAAGCTGGCCAAGCTGCTGGCCGACGGGATCATCGCCCGCCAGGTGCAGGGCGCGAGTCAGCCGCTCAATATCATTGCCTGCGAGAATATGGTTTGTGCCAGCAGCCATTTGAAGACGCTGGTAATGGGCCTGCTTGAGCCTGCGCAGCAGGACTGGCTGGAAGACCATGTTGGATTTGCCGATTCGGCGGTTGACCGCATCGTGCCACCGACCGTGGACAATCAGGGCGATCCGCTGCGGGTGACCGTTGAAAGCTTCAGCGAATGGATTGTCGACCAGACCCAGTTTTCTGGCACCCCGCCTGAGATTGCAGGCATGCAGCTGACCGATAACCTGATGGCCTTCGTGCAGCGCAAGCTGTTCACACTCAACACTGGCCACGCGGTAACCGCGTATTTGGGCATGCTAAAGGGCTACAAAACCATCGCAGATGCGATCAACGACCCTGAGATCGAAGCCTCGGTGCGCAGCACCATGCAAGAGAGCGGCGAGGTACTGGTCAGAACCTTTGGCTTTGAGCGCGACGCACACCAAGCCTACATGGATAAAATCATCGAGCGTTTTCGCAACCCTTACTTGACCGATGAGCTGCTGCGGGTAGGGCGCCAACCCTTGCGAAAGCTCGGCAGTGAAGACCGTTTGATGAAGCCCCTGCGCGGCACCATCGAGCTGGGTCTGGGCAACCAAAACCTGCTCAAGGGCATTGCGGCGGCCTTTTTGTATCGCAATAAAGACGATGAACAGGCCAACGAGCTTCAACACATGATTGAGGAGCGCGGCATCGAAGAGACCGCCTCTGACATCACTGGCTTGTCGCCGGTGAGCACCATGGTTGAAGCCATCGTGCGCAACTACAAGCGCTTTAAGACCGCTTAAGGCGCGAGGCCACGCTGATGACGACGCCCGACTCTAAGCCACTCTCGCCACTGAGCGCCTTGCTGAATAGCAGTATTGGTCGGCTCGGTGAGCGATTAGAGCAGCTATTGAGTCAGGTGCTCAGTGGTGAAGACGATGCGACTCGCTACGTCACGGCGCCGCTGTTTTCCCAGCGCGGCCCCTTGGCGGAGCCCTTGGTGAAGGCGCGCTTAATGGTGGCTTTGGGCTACCTGTCACCGCAGCACTTTGCCGACATCATTACTTTGCAAGCCATTGTTGAGGCCAGTTACCGAGAGCCTTCAGAACAGATACCGCCAGCCGCACCAGAGCATTACATCGCAGAGCTGTTACCAAAGTTGGCCAAGCTAAGCGGCTTTGACAACAGCTTGCTCAGACATTTTTACGTTCGTCTCGATAACTTGCCGCAGGAAAACGCGCTACGAGACGAGTACCTACAGACCTTAAACAAAAGTATTTATTCGGCACTCGAGATAGCCATTGATTCGCTGTTAACCGAGGTGGGAGCCAGCCAGGACAAGGGCAGCAGAGCGGCTGCGGGACTGGCGAAAGAGCGTCCAACCTCTAAGCAAACCGACGACGGTTTGCTACTCAGCCGTTTGGTTAAAACCGGTGCTAAGAGAGCGAAGGAGTAACACCATGAATCTTCCATCGAGCCCCAAAAATCTACAAACCCTGGTTGCTCCTTTAGCGGGCACCCTAGTTGAGTTGGACCAGGTTTCTGATCCCATCTTTGCCAACAAAATCCTCGGCGATGGTATTGCCATTGAGCCGGAGAGCGACACCCTGGCTGCCCCTTGCGATGGCCTTATCGTTAAAGTCCACCCAGCCAAGCACGCCCTAACGCTGCAAACCGACACGGGCATCAAGCTGCTGCTGCACATCGGCATCGATACGGTATTGCAGCGTGGCCAAGGCTTTGAGTGCCTGATAGAGCAGGGCCAGCGGGTGAGTCAAGGTGACCCCTTGATCCGCTTCGACCGTCAGGCGCTGCAGTCGCATGTCGCCAGCCTTGCCACGGTAATGGTGATCACCAACAGTGAGAATGTGCTGCACTTTATTCCCTCTAAGGGCGCAGTCAGTGGCGGCGATAAGTGCCTGCAATTGCTGTTGGAAGGACAGGCGGCCAACGCGCCGGTCCACCAAGCGGAGGAGCCGTGGCAAAGCAGCGCGCCCATCGAACTGCTATTGGCCGAGGGCCTGCACGCTCGCCCCAGTGCCAACTTGGTGGCGCTGGCCAAGCAGTTTAGCGCCGATACCCAGATTGAAGCCAACGGCCGCACCGCCAACGCGCGCTCAGTGACGGCCCTGCTTGGTTTGAACACCGTATGGGGCGACAAGCTAACGGTGCAAGCCAAAGGCAGCGATGCCAAGCAAGCACTGATGCAGCTAGAGCAAGCCATTCGTGAAGGACTGGGCGATGAGTTGAGCCCGGTTGCGCAAACCGAAGCCGCGCCAGATTGGCTGGAAGAAGCGCCACTGATTGGCAAGGTCAGCCACGATCCCAATGTGTTGCAAGGCGTCGCCGCGTCACCGGGTTTAGCCGTCGGGCAGTTGTTGCGCTTGCAAGAGGAGCGGTTCGAGTACCCAGAGCTAAGCGAGAACAGCGGTGAAGCACTGGCGACATTCACCCAGGCGCTGGAGCAAGCGGCAAGCCAGTTACAGCAGCTGCGCGATGAGGTGATTGCCCAAGGCAACGAGCAGCAGGCAGAGATCTTCAGTGCCCACCAAGAGCTGTTGAGCGACCCGGATCTGGTGGAGCATGCCAAAGCAGGCATCATTCAAGGCAAGTCGGCGGCCTACGCCTGGCAGCGTGCCATTGATAATCAAAGCCAAACCTTGGCTAGCCTGAACAACGCCTTGCTGGCCGGGCGCGTCAGCGACCTGGAAGATATTGGCAAACGTGTGCTGCGTTTGATTCTGGGTCAAGCCGAGCCGAGTTTGCAGCTACAGGAAAACACCATCTTGCTTGCCCGCGATCTCACTCCATCGGTTACCGCCAAGCTAGATACCAGCAAGGTGATTGGCTTTGCTACTACCGAAGGAGGCGCGTCCAGCCACTCGGCGATTCTGGCGCGCAGTATGAACCTGCCAGCCATTGCCGCGGTGGATGACGCGGCAATGGCCTTGGCCGATCAGACCAACGTGGTGCTCGATGGCTACCAAGGTCAACTGAAGATTAACCTCAGTGATGAGCAGCTTGCGGCGATCCGTCAGCAACAGGCCGACGATGCCAAGTTGGCTCGCCAAGACAAGGCCTCGGCGCATCTGGCGGCGGTAACCCTCGATGGCCAACAGTTAGAGGTGGTGGCAAACATCGCCAATGCCGATGATGCGCGGGCCAGTGTTGAGCTTGGCGGCGAAGGCGTGGGATTGCTGCGCAGCGAGTTTATGTTCTTAAACCGCGCCAGCGCGCCCGATGAAGACGAGCAGTATCTCGCCTACAAAACGATTATCGAGCAGTTGGATGGGCGGCCAATCATCATCCGCACCTTGGATGTGGGCGGCGACAAACCACTCAGCTTTTTGCCAATGCCGGAAGAAGAGAACCCCTTCTTGGGCGAGCGAGGCATCCGTATCGGTATCCGTCGTCCGGCCATCCTGCGTACTCAGGTGCGCGGTATCCTGCGCGCTGCCAAAGAGGCCAAGAGTTTGGTGCGGATTATGTTCCCGATGGTCGGCACTATCGAAGAGCTACGCGCGGCCAAGGCCTTGGTGGTTGAAGAGGCCAATAGCCTTGAGGTGAGCAACTACGAGATTGGCATTATGGTGGAAGTCCCGTCTACGGCGGTGATGGCCGATGTGTTCGCCAAGGAAGTCGATTTCTTCTCGATTGGCTCAAACGATCTGACCCAGTATTGCCTGGCAGTCGACCGGGGCCATCCAAAGCTGGCGGCGCAACTCGATGGCATTCACCCAGCGGTATTGCGACTTATCGATATGACGGTACAAGGTGCCCACAAACACGGCAAGTGGGTGGGAGTGTGCGGTGGCATCGCCTCCGATGTACAAGCGGTACCGCTGCTACTGGGCTTAGGGGTCGATGAGTTGTCGACCAGCGTACCGGCGCTGCCGGAGGTGAAGGCGCAGATCAGAGAGCTGGATATGGCGCAGTGTAAAACGTTGGCAAGCACCGCCTTGGCGCTGGCAACGGCCGAGGAGGTGCGTCAGCTGAGTCCGGGCCGTATGCCAGTACTAGCAGCGGTGGCGTGCCCGTAAAAACAGCGCTGTGAAGCAAGGGCTGACTGGGCCGATCAGCCCTTAATCGTCGCTGATCTTCTGCGAGAGGGTGGCAATGGTGAGCGCCAGTGCCGAGCGGATGCTCTTGTTGACGGTTTCAAGGTATTGGCCGCGCAACGAGTCATCGTCCGGCGCTTGAGCCAGTCGCTGCTCGAATAAGGGCAGCAGGCTCTTGTCAAAGTGGCTCAGTTGGCCCAGTGCGTCCAGCACACTCGGCGAGCTAAAGGTCAGCTCTTCTGGGGAGTACACGGTCAGGTCGCGCAGCTTGGCCAGCTTCTCCATGTCTTCGAACACATCCGACTCAATACGTCCCAATGCGACCAGCAGGCGCGCTTTTACCGTCATATCGGCAAGGGGGCCTTGCTGCTCCAGCAAGGGCGCGGTGACATAGCGGGTAGCATCGTCATTGCCTTGAAACATCTGGTTGAGCGCTTCATGCAGCAACTCTTCAAGGTGCCCGATGGACGAGACTAAACAGCCTCTGAGCGTGGGCAGATTGGCGATTAAGTCGATGACTGAGGCGGATTGTTGGCGGCTGTTGGTGCCGGTCACTGCTGTTGACTCCTGATACGACGTTCGACCACGGTATTTCGGTGGACGAAAAAGCTGGCGATGATGAACGAAACCCCGCAGGAGATCAAGACTGCAAGCAGCACCCCAAGGAAACTGTCGCGCGGTGTCATCGCGAAGATAGCAAATATACTCCCCGGTGAGGCGGTCGATACCAGACCTGCGTCAAATAAAGACAAAGTAGCCACGCCCGAAGCACCACCAAAGATAACGGCTATCAGTAGTTTGGGGTTCATCAGCACGTAAGGGAAGTAGATTTCCTGAATTCCGCCCAATAAATGAATGATGATGGCGCCAGGGGCTGAGCGCTTGGCGCGGCCGCGGCCAAACACAAAGTAGGCCAGTAGCACGCCCAGGCCGGGGCCGGGATTGGCTTCGATAAGGAAGAACAGCGATTTACCGTTCTCTAGCGAGTCATGTACCCCCAGTGGTGAGAAGATCCCATGGTTAACCGCATTGTTGAGGAACATCACCTTGGCCGGTTCCACCAACAGCGAGGTGAGCGGCAGTAGGTCGAAGTGCAGCAATACGTCGATGCCGGAGCTTAGCAGCAGAGTGGTGGCCTCAACGATGGGGCCGATAACGGTAAAGGCAAACAGCGCCAGTATCATCCCCACCAAGCCGGCGGAGAAGTTATCCACCAGCATCTCGAAGCCGGGATTGACCTTGCCTTGATAGAGGCTATCCACCCACTTAATCGCATAGCCTCCAAGAGGGCCTGCAATCATGGCGCCAAAGAACATCGGCAGTTCGCTGCCAACGATCAAGCCCATGGTGGCCACCGCACCCACCACCGAGCCACGTTCACCGGCGATCAAGCGCCCTCCAGTGAAGCCCACCAACAGCGGTAGCAGGTAACTGCTCATCGGCTCTACCAAAGAGGCTAACTGCGGGTTGGGATACCAGCCGGTGGGGATAAACAGTGCAGCGATAAAGCCCCAGGCAATAAAGGCGCTGATGTTGGGGAGCACCATATTGGTCAGAAAGCGACCGAACTGTTGTAGCTGGGCTTTGGGGTTGTGTGTTGTCATATTGATAGGTCTATGCTCCCGCCGGGCTGAGGTAGGATTGGAGTTCGACCTTACACTCAGCACGCAGTAATAAATTAAACACGGAAGACAGCGCTTATCCCTTGGATACAACAACCATGTAACTGATTGATTTAAGTAAAACACATGCGCATTTGCCTTACCAAGTCCAAGATGCCTTTTCTATGAACAAGGTAGCTTATTCTCGAGTTGAAGCGCGCCTCCGTCTTATTGCGGGGGGCAAACCGAATAGATAGACTGACTCCGTTCCGACGATGAAGAAAGGTGACACTGCTATGCCCATTTCCACCGTGCTTTTTGATATGGATGGCCTGATTTTCGATACCGAAGGCCGCTATAAGCTGTGTTGGCAGGCGGCGGCCAGCGAGCAGGGCTTCACCTTGGACGATGCGTTCTACCAAGGCTTTATCGGCGTGCAAGACGCGCAGTGTGAACAAATGCTGCTTAGCCACTTTGGCAGCCGCTTCGATCTATCGCGCTTTCGCCGCGAACGAGACCAACAACTCGCCGCGCTGTCCAATAAACCGGTAGACTACAAAGCTGGTTTTGCGGCGCTGTTCCAGCAGTTGATTGCCCAGGATTATCGACTGGCACTGGTGACCTCATCGAGCTTGCCGCAAGTACGCCACCATTTTGCCGATAGCCCTTGGCTGGAGAAGTTCGAGGTGGTGATCAGCGCCGAAGATATTGCCAATGGCAAACCCGCACCGGATTGCTACTTGCTCGCCACCGAGCGGCTGGGCGTGACACCGGCACAGTGTATGGTGTTAGAAGATTCCAACAACGGCATGCGCGCAGGTATCGCGGCGGGGTGCCATGCGGTGATGGTGCCGGATTTACTCAAGCCCGATGATGATGTGCGCGCCAATGCCATGGCCATTGTAAGCAGTTTGCTGGAGGTGCCAGCGCTTCTCTCTCAAGCCAATGCCTGAGGTATAACTGGTCTACTTAGTTTTAAACTCTACCTTTTAGTTTCTATAGTTAGCCACTGCTGGTTGTTTAAACACAGGCTCGCATAGGAGCGACCATGAGTTCAGAACTAAAAGTCGTTGCCCCGTTTACCGGAGGCTGGGACTCTCAGGCGGATTATGATGCAGAAGAGACTCGCATCGTGCGCAACCTTCCTAATACTTGGGAGATCATCCTCGGCTATGACAACCTTGCTGACCTAATTACCAAGGTCAATCAGCTTCTGACGATAAACCCCGGGAATCCCTGCCTCAAGGTGTTGGAGATCGTCGCCCATGGTAACCCTATCTCCATCAACGATATGTCGCGCTTGGACGTGAACAATTGGGCGGCTCAACTTAAAACACTGAACTGGTGCGATGAGGCGGAGATCTACCTCTCCGGTTGTAACACCGGTCTGCCGCGTACCACCCGTATTCAAGACCCCGCCCGGGTCGGCCCCATTGCCCAGCAGTTGGCCGAGGCCATGCCCTTCGATGCGCAGAACTTTGCCCACAAAATCAGGGTGTATGGCAGCAAGGGCTATCTCAGCGGTAGCCACGGCGAGGGCAACGAGAAGATCGTCGACAGCTTTAACGAATACAACTTTGCACTCGCCTGGCCGCCGGTCACGCGCACGGTGTGGCAGCGCTATCCCGGTGGCAGCAACGCCACTGGCAATGCCTGCTGGGCGAACTTTAAGAATGGGAGTTGGTAATGGCTAACAGTATCCGCATTGTCGAGTACGCCACGCAAAACGAGCTGCTGCTCGACAGCTATCAACAGGCCTTGGTAGAAGATGAGTTGAGACGGGTGGAAGGTGGCTGGCTTCGTCGTAATCTCGGCGAATGGTTGTCGCGTTTTTGGCCGCGCGGGCGGCCGGTGAGAGTGCGTCCGGATTGCCAGATCATCGTCGAGGAAAACGGCCGTCTTATCGAGTATCTGCTTACCAGCGACTCGGTGCTGTATCGCCACGGAAGCGTAGTGAATCACCAGTTCTACATGGGCTTGCTGCTACAAGAATGGCTGGGGATCCGCCCTTAACTGAAGCTGTTAAGGGCGCTTAGAACGTTGTAGTGCTAACTAGGTAGCTGCATGGAATAGAGCTGATTGGGCAGGGCGGTAAAGCCCATCTTTTCAAGGTACTGCTGGTGGCTTTTGACCTCGCCCTTGGCCAACAACTCACTGACGCCTAGCGAGCGGAACAGGCCGGACTCCTGATACAGAAAGGCGCCGGTCTTAAAGTCGCGGTAGGCAGGAAATACATAGTCGAGGTGGATCTGCAGCTGTTGCGATTGCTGCTCGGCAATTAAAATTCCCACGGCGTCTTGATTGCGCATTAGCACCCAACATAGTCGCTCGCTGGGTTGCTCGGTTTGAAAGTGCGGGAAGTAGCTGACAATGTCGCTGTGATATTGCTGTAGCCAGTGTTTAACCATCGGGCTGTCGGGTTGGGCTTCAACCAATTGAAACTGGTCTTTGGCGCTGTATATCGCCCGCAAGTAGTAGAGGTTGGCAAACACGATAAACAGGTTCAAAAAGGCCACCGGCAGGGCGGCAATGATAAAGCCATACAGGCTAAAGCAGGCGGCCCCGAGAAGATTCCACCAACGCAGTCTAACTATCGAACGCATGGTTAGCGAGACCGCAACGATGACCGATGCCAGATAGCCAAACCATTCAACCCAATCCATGTGATAACTCCTTGTTACATAAAACCCAGAGAGTATAGACCGTTTGCTAATACCAATCCGGATAAGTAAGTGATCAGAGATTGCGCAGGGAAAATCATTGAGGACGAGGAAGCGCTTGCCGTAACTAGTGGGCTAATTACAAAAGCGTTGACGCTGTCATCAATGATTTTAACTAGCAAGAATGAGCAGTTACTCATGTGGATTGGTATTAGGGCTCATTGACCTTGTCTGCGTAAGCAACCATAATCGGCGCGCCTTTAAATACAGCCCGAGGGGAGTCGCTATGACCGAACATTCAGATGATGAGCAGGAGTTCCTGGTCGAAGCCGAAGAGCTATTTGTTACCGCCCAGCCGGTCGAGCTGTATAAAACCCTCAAAATCGCCAATTTAGTGGGCGGTGGCGGCGAAGCCAAGCAACTGATTAGCGAAGGCTATGTGGCGGTTAATGGTGAGCTGGAGACCCGCAAACGTCGCAAGATGTACGACGGCGATGTGATTGAGTTTAACGGCGAGTTTTTCTTGGTGGTGTGCGATCAGCCGATCACCGAGGCTCCGGTGCGTAAAGCGGCGCAGCCAAACAAAGCTAAGGGTAAGACGCCTAAGCAGAGCACTTTCGAAAAAAGCACTGAAAAAAGCGCGCCTAACAACGTGTCAGAGCCCGCAGCCGATAGCGGCGTCAAAGGTAAAAAGCCGCGTCGCTCGATCAGTTTTTAGACCTCTAGAGCGATTCGCCGGGGAAGGGCCTAACCCAGCCCTGCGCCAGGACTCGGCCAGCAGCTAACCGCCAGCAGGCTCAGTGGAACAATAATCAGCCAACCGAGCTGTTTAATCAGTTCAAAGACCACCAAGGCGGAGAAGATAATCACCGCCATCGACAGCCCTTCAATGGCCCAGTGCGCTTGCTGATAGGCTGTGTGGCTGATGATCATATAGGCAAACGCCACCACCCAAAAACCGATGCGCAGCAGATTCACCATCCGATCACCGAGTGCGAAGCGGTTAAACTTTTGAGCAATCGCAGGGCGTTGCACCAAGGTTTTAAAGGCGAGCAGTGCGAGGAACACGATGCCATGCATCGCCAGGATGGAGACGTTGTTCATGCTTGTCCTTGGGTATCTTGTAAGACTTGCCAGTGCACCTCGCAATCACCGCTCTCGGTGTTGATAAAGGCCGTCTCGCCAGTAATCGTCACCGACAGGTCCATGGTACGCGTCAGCAGCGCGCTAAAGGCCTCGATATCGCGGGCATTAAACTGGGTGATCTTGACCGGCAATTGACTGAATTTGCCTTGGGATTGGTTAAACCAAGTATCCGATTTGCTGTTGAAGCTGAATACGTCCACTTGCTTGGCGCTGCGACAGGCCTTTTTGAGGCGGTCAAAGGTTGGTTCGCCCACCTCTACCCACAATGTAATCTGCTGGTCGAGGGTGCGCACCCACAGATCGGGCTCGTCGATCTCACTCAGGCCCTTGGTCATCTCCGGCTGCTTTTGCGCCAACAAACAGGCGGTTAACACCCGGGTCAACATGCGTTCTGGGTTCTCAGACGGGTGCTGAGCAATGGTCAGACTCAAGCTGTCGTAGTGATCGATATTCAGATCCGACAGGTGGATTCGGAACTTGTAGATGGTGGGTTTAAGCGCCACGGTACTGCCTTCAAGGTAAATAGTGAGGCTAAGCTATCACATTTTAGGCGAGGCGACTGTGTGAATAGTCATCAACTGATTTGAGTCTTAACGTCGATCAAACAGTTACAGCATTCAGCTTGCGGTAACAGACATGACCAACCAGAGGTTGTAGGCCGCATAGGCGAGCAGCAGCGCTGTGCCTTCAAAGCGATTAATCCGCCCCTGCCTGCCAAAGCCGTAGGCCATCACGAACAGCGCCAAGGTCATCCCCAACATCACTAACCAGTCGCGCGACAAAACGCTGGCGGGCATCGAGGCCATGGGGGTAATCACCCCTGCAATACCGATGACGGCGGAGATATTGAACAGGTTAGAACCGACGATATTGCCGATAGCGATATCGTGCTCGCCTTTACGCGCAGCAATCACCGAGGCCGCCAGCTCTGGCAATGAGGTGCCTAAGGCGACAATGGTAAGTCCGATCACCAAATCGCTGATGCCCATGGATTGGGCAATGGCTACAGCGCCCCAAACCAGCAGTCGGGAGCTAACAATCAGCAAGACTAAGCCGATAATCAGCCACATCAACGCGGTGTTAAGTGGCATCTGCTGCTGCGCCAGTACTTCTTCGGTGTCGCTTTGTAGAGCATCTTCCTTGCCGTTTAGACCGGAATACACACTCCATCCAATCAGCCCGGCAAACACCAGCAACAGCACAACAGCTTCTGGCCGCCCCAAGCTGCCATTCCACAGCAGCGCGCCTAATAGCAGGCTGACGCCCACCAACAGCGGCTGCTCTTTGCGCACAATGCTCGATTGCACTGCGATGGGCGCAATCAATGCGGTGAGCCCGAGTATCAAGCCTGTGTTGACGATGTTTGAACCCAGCGCATTGCCCAGCGCCAACTGCGGGTTGTCGTTGACTGCGGCGATGGCGGAAACCACCATCTCCGGGGCCGAGGTGCCAAATCCCACTACCACCATGCCGATTAGTAGCGGCGGCATACCGGCATGGCTGGCGGTTGCTGCTGCGCCATCAACAAAGCGGTCGGCGCTCCAAACCAACAGTACAAAGCCAACGACGATGGCGAGGATAGCGAGTGTCATAGTGGGCCTTCGGGTAATGATGGGGCATTTGCTTAGTTAAGCACCTGTCGAGGACGCTTGGCTATCTCTATTTTGGGGTATGCGATTGGGGCTAGACGGCTTGCGCAGCAACGGTGAGTTGTTACACTGCGGCTGTTACGGTAAACCTGCATCTTATGTCATCGAATTCTTCGTTTTCAAAAGCGCCATCATCAAAAGCGACCTCAATAAAAGAGGCCTCATTAAACGCGTCTTCACCTGATGCGGCTTCATTGAACGCAAAAGCCAGCGGACTGTATCGCCAGTATTTCCGGCGTGGGCCTGACTACCGCTTCGGTGATGACGTCGATTTTGTCGATATCAAGCAGCAGTTCGGCTTCCGTTCGATAGAGGTGGGGGCGTGGGTCACCCGCGAGGAGCGCCAACTTGCGGCCAACCTGTTGTTTGATGCCTTTGCCGATCTGGCTTTTATGCTGGCCCTGCCACCGGCGGCCATCGGCTTGCGCGAGAGCCTGGCACTGGCCTTTGGCCGGGGCGGTCAGCGCGGCGTGCAGGCGCACTATGCACCGGGCTCTGCCACCTTGGCCTTAGCTAAGAATGCAGGCGCTGGAGCACTGGCCCATGAATGGTGGCATGCGCTAGACAATCATCTCGCCGGCAAGGCATTCGAGGAGCCGGGTCGGGCCAATGCATTTGCCTCGCGCCGGTGGCTACACGATGAGCCACTCACCGATCACCCGCTCAACCATCGCTTGCACCACCTGTTTGCCACCGTGTTGTTAAGTGACGATCTGAATCAGCCCTGCCAGCTAGTCAAGGATGGTTTAGCGTTAGATCGTGATAACGGTACCCGCTACTTTTCCCAGCCCGAGGAACTGACCGCCCGCGCTTTCGAGGGCTGGCTGCAGGGGCGAGAGGATATCAAAAACCAATACTTGGTCAGTGGTACCAAGCAGGGTGAGCTTGCGCAGAATGGCGCGTTTCCCCGTGGTGAGCAGCAGCAGCGCTATGCCACAGCTGCCAGTGAATACTTTGCTGAGCTAGCTGCAATTCTTGCGCCTTAATCCTTACTCTTTGAGCCAGCTTTTCGAATAGCCTTATGCGTTGTTGTGAACCGGAACATCTATAACTGCTTGCGTTTTCTCCTCTGCGAGTTATGTTTGTAACCGGTTTCATAAATTGATAGGGACGTTAATGGTACAACAATACAAGGAGCTGGTGGTGATCACCGGCGCGAACTCAGGGGTTGGCCTGGCCTGTGCAAAGCGCTTTAGTGAACTGGGTCATGCCTTGTTGTTGCTCGACCTCAAGGTGGATGTGGTATCGGGTTTAGCGCTGCCACACGCAATGGCACTGCAGGTGGACGTGAGTGATGGCCCAGCGATGACCGAGGCGGTTCAACAGGCAGAGCGTGAGTTCGGACCGGTAGATTGCATTGTCAACAACGCTGGCGTGATCCGCATGGACAGTGTGGCTAATCAGCAAAGCAGCGACTTTGCGCTTATGTTCAAGGTGAATGTGATGGGCATGCTGAACGGCATTCAAGCGGTGCTACCCGGGATGATTGCCCGAGAGAAGGGCACCATTATCAATATGGGCTCGCTCGGTGGCCACAAGCTCATTCCCAACCAGACCGTCTACTGTGGCAGCAAACATGCGGTTCACGGCATTGGTGAAGGGTTGCGCGAAGAACTCTCCCAGCACAACGTGCGTTTGAGCACCATCGCTCCCGGTGCTATCGAAACAGCCTTGCTAGAGAGTAATCAAAAGCCTGAGTTTAAGCAGGGCCAAGATCAGTGGGCGAAATCTATCGGCGGTATTCTCAGTGCAGAGGAAGTTGCCGCGAACATCGTCTACGTCTACCAACAGCCACAACATGTGTGTATTCGTGAAATTGTGCTGGCTGCAACACGGCAGCAGCTGTAGGCGTCTGCTATACCGATAGATACATTCAATGAATGTGATAAGAAAAAATCTCTTCAAATGCAAATGAGAATGGTTTACATTTAGTCTTGAGATTAGCAATTACCGATTCGCTTCGGAGGTTAACATGAAAAAGACTATCAGCTTCGCCATTATGCATTTTTCTGTCGCGTTTTTAGTAACTTGGGCTTTGACTGGTGACTTTGTCATCGGCGGTTTAGTCGCCTTGGTAGAGCCTGCGGTCAATACTGTCGCCTTCTTCTTCCATGAAAAGGCCTGGAATAAAATGGATATGGGCGGCCCGAAGGTTGGGCACGCTCACTAAGGAGTAGCAATGTTCGAAAACTGGCAAACTATGGATATCAATATGCTGGTGTCGATCCTCAACATGCAGTTGCGCAACCTCGACAACGATTACCACCAGCTGTGTTCACGCTTTGAAATGGACGAGTCAGGCCTGAAAGAGCGATTGACTGACGCCGGTTTCTACTATCATGCGCAGATCAACCAGTGGCGTTAGGGCCTAAACACCTTTTTAGGATGTAAACGAAAACAATAGCTAGTACTATCATACGCTTACGATTTACCCCAGCCAGTTAAGAAGATGTATGGAGGGCAGGGCATGTTGATAGGACTAGTCGCGACTACGCTGTTTGTTTTCTGGAGCTTGTACAAGCTGCGCAGCGTGATGGACTGGACGGCGAGTGAAGCGGTTATAGAGCACTCTGAGGTGGTCCATGAGCGCCTCTCCGACAGCTATATGTATCGCAATCAGCTACGCTATCGTTATTTGTTTGCTGGCCGCAGCTATCAAGGCCAACGTATCGCTTACCCGTTTCACAATACCCAACGTGAGCTCGATAGCGCTCAAGCCTTACACGAGCAGTATCCAGCCGGTGCCCGTGTTGCGGTCTGGGTGAATCCTCGCAAGCCTGAGCAAGCCTCGCTTATGTCACTATGCAGTCAACGTGCGTTTGTCGTTTTAGTTGTGATGAGCGTTGTGGTGGTATCTGTGCTCTGGTTGGCAGCTTACCTTATGGGAGCACTATGAAAAAACCGTCGATTTTCTCGCTGTTGGTCCTCGTCTATCTGCTGGGCTTTGTTGTCTATCATGGCTTTTGGAAAGATAGCGAAGCCGCTAAGCAAAGTGCTGCGCTAGAACAGGCGAAGCCCGCTGAGCCAAGCCCTGATAGCGAGAGCTTCACTCGCGCTCCTGCAGAGACCGCCCCTTCGCACTCATTTGAACAAACATCTGAGCTATCACCCGAGCAAGCACCCGCCAATGAGAGCCCCGGTGAGGATGACGTGACTAATTTCGGGGTAGGCAAGGCGAATGTTGCCATCGTTAATTTCATACAATCTCGTTCTGTCGCCATCGATCGCAATCTAAAATCCAACATATTTATGGTTGCCGAGCGCTTCGAGATTACCAATGGTGAAGTGCTTGAGTATTCGGCAACGGCCGATTCGTCTTGCCAGCTAGAGAGCGCCAGCGACATGTTGCTGGTCGTTGCCGGTGACAATGAGACCATGCACTTGCTTTACTCCTGCCAATCGGACTTCCATGGGGCGAGCTTGGGCTTATCAAACGCCGATAAAGAAGTGGTTAGCGACATGCTCAGCGAGCAGCGTTACCGACAACTGGCTGAGCAAGTGATGGTGATCCCCACCGAAGCGGGGATTGACTTCTATCTGGCTTTTGATGGCTCTCGTTATGTGCTGCTAAGGCCTGAAGAGGTGCCCTAGCGTAGCCTCGCTGATAGCCGCTTAAGCCCTAGCGCTTAGCGGCGCGCTTTCAAAACTTACGCCGTCCCAGCCATGTTGCATAAACTGGCGGATGTTTTGATGATCACTCCCTTGTGGGTTGGCGAGCACATCTTTGCGGTAGTAGTCACCGAACAGGTGCAGGGTTTGCGCAGGGTTTAGCTGATGCAACTCGGCGAAGGCCAGTATTTTACACGAGCCATTGTTTTCTCCGGCAGCGTTTTGCTGGGCACCGTTAGCAAAGGCTGTCGCCTCAAAGTCATAGTGTTGGTCAATCACGGCCATGGTTTGGCTAAAGGCAATGGCTTCTGGCGCGTTTGCCAGCTGCTGTAGAAAGTCGTTAAGTTCCATAGTGATAGGTCGGCTCATCCGATGAAAAAGCGCTAGTTTACCGGATATGCGGTGAACTTCAATTGCCCGCCCTATTGCCCTTAATAAGCATGCAGCCCCCGCGTTGAAGGGGCTTACGGCTATTGCTATACTGCGCGCCCCTAACTGGATTGCAGAACAACAAGAGTAGTCATTATGCATGTTGAACCAGCATTTCCACACGATCACGCCGAGCTGTTGGCGGTGTGGGAAGATTCAGTCCGGGCGACTCACACCTTTATCACAGAAGACGATATTGCGTTTTTTAAACCGCTGATTATCGAACACGGCTTCCCGAATGTGGCACTGCATTGCGTAAAAACAAGCGATGGTGCGATTGAAGGCTTTATCGGCTGCCAAGGCAGCAAGGTAGAGATGCTGTTCGTACTCAATTCAGCCAGAGGCAAAGGGATTGGCAGCGCGCTGCTAAACTTTGCCGTGGCTGAGCTGAGTGTGAATAAGGTGGATGTAAATGAGCAAAACCCTGAGGCGGTCGCGTTCTACCAGCACATGGGCTTCCATGTGGTAGCGCGCTCACCGCTTGATGATATGGGCAAACCCTTTCCCATACTCCATATGACACGTTGAGTCGCCGGCTAAGCCGATAATCTCACCCCCTGTCAGAAGAAACGCCCGAGACTAATAAGCTCGGGCGTTTCCGTATACGTGTTTCAACATTCGTTTCAACACTCGTATTAAAAACGGCGCTTAAAGCTTAAAGCCCGCCAAGGCTTCGAGCTGCTCTTGGGATTGGCGCTGCAGCGACTCGCTGACATCGAGGTTGCGATTGGCATCGAGGCCCGCCTGTTCACCCAGTTCGACGATGGTTTTCACGTGTTTGCTAACATCTACCGCTACCTGATGCTTCTCTTTAGCGTTGGCAGCAATATCCACGCTATGGCTTCGAACGCTAGCCAACAACTTGGCTACTTCCAGCAACTGCGCTTCGCTTTGTTGGGCGCTGACCATACAGCTCTGTACTAGCGTCTCGCCCTGTTGCATAAGATCCATGGCTGACTGAGCGCCTTTTTGTAAGCCCTCGACCACTTCGAGGATGTCATCGGTGGAGGCTTGGCTGCTGGCGGCCAGCGTCCTCACTTCGTCGGCCACTACCGCAAAACCGCGACCTTGCTCGCCGGCCCGGGCCGCCTCAATGGCTGCATTTAGCGCTAGAAGGTTGGTTTGCTCGGATAGGCCTCGGATCATATCGACGATGGCATTGATGCCCAGGCTTTGCTCTTTTACCTGTTGTACCTGCGCGCTGGCATCGTCCATGGCTTGTTGCAGCTCCTGGCTGCTTTGCAGAGTGACTTTAGCGGCGTCTTGTCCTTGTTGGGTGAGCTGGTCGAGCTGCTCGATGGATTGCTCGCTCTCGATGGCTTGATGAACCACTTCGCTGACGCCTTGCTCCATGACATCCACCGCATCGCTTACTTGTAGGCTCTGCTGCTGTTGGTTGGAGAGTAGTTGGTGGGTGTGTTGGCTGGTGGTCATACCTTGCTGGGCGCTTTGCGCCAGCGAGTTGGCTTGGTGATTGACGTTGCTGATGATCTTACTGACTTGCAGATTAAGCTCGCTCAGGTTACGCGCAATCTGGCCAAATTCGTCTTGGCTGTTGGCCTGCGGTGTTTGGCTGAAATCGCCCTGGGCCATACGCTGAATCGCCGCCAGAGTCGACTTAAGGGGCTTGCGGATGCTGGTAACAATGCTGGCAATTACCACCACCGACAGTAGCAATGCAAAGGCCGCTACACTAACGGTGCGCCAGGTGGCGCGGTTGGCCGACTCGCGGGCGTCTATTGAGGCCTGAGTGATGATGCCATTGATTGCTTGCGATAGCTGCTCTAACTGCACAAGCGCTTGGTCGGTCTGTTGATTGAGCAGCTCCAGCTGAGTCTGCTGCTGATGCTGCAGTTGTTGCTGGGTGGCTAGCAGGCCAAAGCTGCCTTGGTCACTGAAGCTGGTTGCCAGTAACTCGAAGCTGGCGCTGAGCTCGCTGGCGGTATCGGAGTCGCTTTGCTGTAGCTGTTGGTATTTTTGCTCAAGCGACCCGCGATAGCCTTCCAGCACCGGCATCTGATTGGCAAACTGCACTGGATCGTGCATCACGAATAGCTTCTCGGCTAGAGCTAACAGTGACCGCGCGTCATTCTCTATGCCGGTAATCAGCCACTCATCGGTCTCATCGACCATGTCGAACAAGAAACCCAGTTCATCGATGAGCGATACCCAACGTTTGTTAAACTCGCTGCGTAGTTGGGCTTGCTGCGACTCGGCGAGCACCGCTTGCTCGCGCAAGGCGAGCTGTTGCTCTGCTGTTGCTTGCAAGTGCTGGATGGGCGCCTCAAGCCGTTGCAGTTGCTCAGTGACTTGCGGGTAGTTGCTGGCCAGGCTCTGCAAGGCGCTTAAACGCTCGCGAAATCCTTGCGCGGCCACCTCAACCTGCTGCTCCCTAAAGCGGCGCTGCTCGGCGGCGTTAGCAACGCTGTGAATGCTCACCTGACGGGCGCTATCGAGCAGCAAGCCACTGAGCTGGTTGGCTTGCTCGGCCATGGGGGCCAGCTCTTGCACCGTGATGTTGAGTTGCGCTTGTAGCTGACGAACATTGAGTCGCGCCATGGTTGCTATTGCTGCCAGCATAAGCAGCAGGATCGCGAAACCGGCGACAATGCGTGTGACGACTGAGAGTTTCATGTGGCTTCCTTGCAGGGGCAACCCATCTGTATTGATGAAAAATTGCCCGTAATATCAATTAGTAAGCTAATATCGCAAGTGTTTTACCACATTGGGAAGTGGAATGACCAGTTTTTACTCACCACAATTGCGCGTCAACTTAGTTAAAAGTGACAGTGAACACTCAAAATCCAGTTGATCTGCTGGTGCTGTTTACATCTGCTAGATACTTTACTAACAAACGGGCTTACAGCGGCAAACCGACAAGATCTAATTGGTTAACCCAAATGCTTTGCGAGAGATGAATTTTTCGTGGCATTTAATTGCACCAATAGGCTTGACCTTAAACATTGCTTTAGGGTTTAACCTTAAGCTGTTATCCATCCACCGAGATCGACGATGTATCAAATAGGTGAACTCGCCAAACGCCTTGGCCTCAGTCAGGCCACACTGCGCTTTTATGAGCGCGAAGGGATCATTGCCCCCGCCGAGCGGGCCGACAACGGCTACCGCTACTACAACTCGCTCCATGAGCGACAGCTACGCTTTGTGCTGCGCGGCAAGCAAGCGGGCTTGTCCAACAGCGATATGCGCGAGTTGGTGCATCTTAAGGCCCATGCCGAAGAGTCGACCTGTCGCGAAGTAAAAGACATCGTCGACCTTAAGCTGGCCAAGGTGAAAGAGAAGCTTGCCGAGCTGCAGGCCTTTGAGCGCTCCCTCAGTGATTTAAGTGCGGCGTGCTGCGGCAGTGACGAGCTAGCCACCCATTGTGCAATTCTGGAGGCCCTCGATGAGTTTGTTGACTAACCTGTTCGACCTGTTTGTGGTAGCCGCGCCTTGGTTGGTGTTCGGCTACACCGTTGCGGCCTTGATTAAACAGTTTGTGCCGGCCGATTTAATGGCGTCGAAGCTTGGTGGCACCGATGCCAAAACCACGGTGCGCGCCGCCTTAATTGGTGCGCCACTGCCCCTGTGTTCCTGTGGTGTCATCCCAGCAGCCCTTGGGCTGCGCAGAGCCGGTGCATCGAAAAACGCGACCACCGCCTTTTTAGTGGCCACGCCGGAAACTGGGGTGGATTCGGTGGCGGTCTCTTACGCGATGCTCGGGCCGGTTATGGCGGTGATACGCCCGGTTGCCGCAATTACCAGTGCTATCTGCGCTGGGCTATTAGTTGGGCGTAGCGAGGAGAGTGAGCCGCAAGTCTCATCGGCGGCACCTGCAGTAAGCAAGAGTTGCTGCGCGTCCAACGCCTCGACCAGTAAAGCCGCTGCGTCTAACGTCGACTCGGTTAAGGCTGAGAGCAGTTGCTGTAGCAGTCAGTCAAAACCCGAAGCCGTAGCGGTTGATCCACCAGCGACCAGCTGTTGTGCTAGCGAAAACAAAGCAGCTGCCAAGCCATCGAGCGGCAGCTGTTGTAGCTCAAAAGCGAAGGCGCCAACAACGCCTGGTCTGGTGGAACGAATTCGCCAAGTACTGCGCTATGCCTTCGTGGATATGGTGGGAGATACCTACCGCTGGTTGCTGATCGGCTTATTCTTTGCCGCGATTGTGCAAACCTTTGTGCCGCAGCAGTGGCTGACCGAGTGGGGACAGGGGCCAGCAGCCTTGCTGATTATGGCGGTGATTGGGGTGCCAATGTACATCTGCGCCACCGCTTCTACCCCGGTGGCTGCAGGCTTTTTGCTGGCTGGGATCTCACCGGGCGCAGTGCTGGTGTTTATGTTGGCAGGCCCGGCCACCAACATTGCCACCATTGGCTTGGTCAAAAAGGAGCTGGGCAATCGAGCGCTTGCTGCCTATCTCGGGGGCGACATTGGCGTGTCGCTACTGTTTGGGCTGTTACTTAACTGGCTGGTTGAGCACTTCGGCTGGGAGATTGTCCCCACCTTAAGCCACGAGCATCAGCACGCCGCCATCAGTATGTTGGTGTGGGCGGCAACTGCATTACTAGCTGGCGCTATGCTTAATGCCTTCTATCAGAAACAGCTCAAGCCGTTTAAGCAGCGCTTGGCTTGAGGTAGTATCACTGGCCTAAACGATTGATATAGTTGAGGCTGTAGTGAACTCGGCAATACATGGCTGTGATTCGTTGCTCACATGGTTACGTGAGCAGCAGATCGATTTTGAATACTCGGAACATCCTGCGCTTAGCACCGCGCGCTGCGCCGAGCAGTATCAACTCAATCGCTCCGGTCAGCGAATCAAAAACCTCTTTCTCAGAGATAACTATGGCCGCCGCCATTTTCTGTTGCTGGTGCCTGCAGACAAGCTCGTCGACTTAAAAGCCTTAGCCAAACAGCAGCAACTGTCGCGACTGGGTTTTGCCTCGGATGAGCGCTTGGCCCAGTATCTAGGTGTCCAGCCCGGCTGCGTGTCGTTGCTCGCACTGATAAACGATAGTGAGTGTCAGGTGGAGCTATGGATCGATGAGGACTTATGGCGTGGTGCTAGCGACGACCAGCGTATAGATGAGCATGCCTTACAGTGTCATCCGCTGGTTAATACCGCCACTGTGGTGCTATCTCCCTATCAGGTCGATCGGTTTTTACGCCTCACCGGCCATCAAAAGCAATTGCTAGGCGTTCCCGCACGCAAGCTGGCCCAAGGTGGCTAAAATTGTTTCAAGTGGATGTTTTTTTCTACAAAGTGCCACAATAGAGTGAAAACTTGTGATCTGGTTCAAGTATTCTCGGCGATGTGCTCGTAGAGTACATCGCTACAAGGATGTAGGTTAAGCGGCTGGTGCACTACCAGCGACGCCGATTTTCGCTGTAAGCTAGCATGCGTGTAAACAAGGAGAGTTTCATGTTACTACCCGTCATTATGGCAGGGGGCTCTGGCACAAGACTGTGGCCACTGTCCCGCGTTCTTTATCCTAAACAACTGATTCCCCTGGTGGGCGAGCAAAGCATGCTACAAGCCACCGTTCAGCGCTTGTTTGGTCTATCCACCAAGCCGCCATTGGTGGTGAGCAACGAAGACTACCGCTTTATCACCGCAGAGCAGCTGCGGGCGATCAATCAACTGGACAAGATCATCCTCGAGCCAGAAGGACGCAACACCGCACCAGCTATCGCTCTAGCAGCACTGGAGGCCCAGTGCCTGTATCCTGATGACGACCCTTTGCTGCTGATTTTGGCGGCCGACCATGTGATCCGCGACGAGCAGGCCTTCCAGCAGTCGGTGCGCAAAGCGATCCCGTTTGCCGAGCAGGGCAAACTGGTTACCTTCGGTATCGTCCCCGACCAACCTGAGACCGGTTATGGCTATATCAACGCCGGCCAACCTGTATTTGTCGACAAAGGCGCAGATAAGCCCAACGACGCCTTCGAGGTCAAAGAGTTTGTCGAGAAGCCCGACAAGGAAACCGCCGAGGCCTACCTCAAGAGCGGCAAATACTACTGGAACAGCGGTATGTTCTTGTTCCGTGCGTCGGTGTATTTGAACGAGCTGAAACGCTTCCGTGAAGATATTCATCAGGCCTGCGTGGCATCGATGGCTGAGACCACCCCTGATATGGACTTTGTACGGGTCGATAGCGAGGCTTTCGCCGCTTGTCCGGCCGAGTCCATCGATTATGCGGTGATGGAGCCGCTATCCGCCGCGGGCGATGATGTGGTCGTGGTGCCCATGGATGCCCAGTGGAACGATGTGGGCTCGTGGTCGGCGCTGTGGGATGTCACCGACAAGGACGACGATGGCAACTCGTTTAAGGGCGATGTGCTAAGCCACGAGAGTCACAATTGTTACGTTTCGGCAGAGAATAAATTGGTTGCCACCGTGGGGGTTAACGACCTAGTAGTGGTGGAAACCAAGGACGCGGTACTGGTCGCCAATAAAGGCGAAGTGCAAAAGGTGAAGAAGATCGTCGAGCAGCTTAAAGAGGCAGGCCGTGGCGAGCACCTCAACCATCGCGAAGTCTATCGCCCGTGGGGTAAATACGACTCCATCGATGCCGGTCACCGCTATCAGGTAAAACGTATTACGGTGAAACCCGGTGAGAAGCTGTCGGTTCAGATGCACCACCACCGCGCCGAGCACTGGATTGTGGTGAAGGGCACCGCCATGGTGACCAATGGCGACGAGACCTTCCTAGTGTCGGAAAACCAATCCACTTACATCCCCATCGGTGTCACTCACGCGTTGGAGAACCCAGGCAAGGTGCCACTGGAGCTGATCGAGGTGCAATCGGGCTCGTACTTGGGTGAAGACGACATCGTGCGTTTTGAAGACCGCTATGGCCGACTGAAATAGGGATGAAGTAGCAATATGAAGATGGCAATGGATTGTTTTAAGGCCTACGACATCCGCGGCAAGCTCGGTGAGCAGCTCAACGATGAAGTAGCCTATCGCATCGGTCGTGCGACCGGACAGTTTCTTAAAGCTGAAGGACATCCCAAGCCCGCCGTGGTGGTTGGCGGGGATGTGCGTGAAACCTCAGAGCCGCTGAAACGCGCGTTGGCTAGCGGCATAATGGACGCCGGTTTGGAGGTGATTGATATCGGCATGGTGGGCACCGAGGAGATCTACTTCGCCACCAAACACCTTGATGTTGCGGGTGGGGTAGAGGTTACCGCCTCGCACAACCCCATCGATTACAACGGCATGAAGCTGGTGCGCGAGCAAAGTAAGCCGATCTCCGGCGATACCGGTCTGAACGATATTAAAGCGCTGGCAGAGAGCGGCGAGTTTGCCCACTGCGAGCAGGCGGGAGGTTTTCAATCGCTTAGCCTCACCGACGCCTACGTGGAGCATCTACTCGGCTATATCGATGTCGCCAAGCTTAAGCCGCTAAAGATTGTGGTGAACGCCGGGAATGGTGCTGCGGGGCATGTGGTGGACGCACTGGAATCGAAGCTGACTGAGATTGAATTCATCAAGGTGCACCATGAGCCCGATGGCAGCTTCCCCAACGGCATACCGAATCCACTGCTGCCTGAGAATCGCTCAGCCACCTCTGAGGCGGTGCTCAAGCACGGCGCTGATTTTGGGATTGCCTGGGATGGCGACTTCGACCGCTGCTTCCTGTTCGATGAAAACGGCCAGTTTATCGAGGGCTACTACATTGTCGGCTTGCTGGCTGAGGCATTTTTGCAGCAGCAGCCGGGGGCGAAGATCATCCACGACCCACGATTGACTTGGAACACTCAGGCGGTGGTGGAACAAGCTGGCGGTGTCGCGGTGATGAGCAAAACCGGCCATGCCTTTATCAAAGAGCGGATGCGCCAGGAAGATGCCATCTACGGCGGCGAGATGAGTGCCCACCACTACTTCCGCGATTTCGCCTATTGCGACAGCGGGATGATCCCATGGTTGCTGATTGCTGAGTTGGTGTCGGTAAAAGGCCAAGGGCTGGCTTCAATGGTGGAGCAGGCGATTGGCCAGTTCCCATCATCGGGCGAGATTAACTCGCGCCTCGAAGACCCCAAAGCGGCCATAGAGCGGGTGTTGAACACCTATCAAGAAGCGGCGGCCAACATTGACCATACCGATGGTATCTCCATGTGTTTCGCCGACGAGCAGGGGGCTTGGCGCTTCAATCTGCGTAGCTCCAACACTGAGCCGGTGGTGCGTTTGAATGTGGAGTCGCGCGGCAATATCGCGTTGATGGAGCAAAAAACCGAAGAAGTTTTGGCGATTTTGCGAAGTTAATTGCCAGTCACCCGTTCTAATAAAAGGCCAGCGTCATGCTGGTTTTTTATTAGCTGAAACAGCAAAACTTACTATCTTTAATATAGTCATTAACTTTGCTTGACCTTACGGGAATCAAAATGAAGAAATACATTCCGCTGATACTTTCCATCTTTGTTGCTTTTGTTTTCTTGCAATCCCTGTTCTTCAAGTTTGCAGGTTTGTTTGGTGAACCTGCTGATATCACCGTTTATATCTTCCAAACCGTAGGTGCCTGGATGAGCAGCATCGGCCTCGGTGTGGTCGGAGAGTTGTTCGGCCAGTATGGCGAGTTAGCGATTGGTGGCGCTGAGCTGGTGGCCAGCATCCTGATTTTACGCGCCGCTACCCGCTTTTATGGTGCGCTGCTGGGCTTCGGTATTATCTCCGGGGCGATATTCTTCCATATCTTCACCCCATTAGGGCTGTTCCCTTACACCGATTTAACTTGTCTGGAAGCGGGTTGTCCGCAAGAGTATGCGCTGTTCTTTATGGCCTGCGGGGTATGGCTAAGCTGTGGTTATCTGATTTTGCGCCACCTCAAGCCTGCGCCAGCGGTGGCTGCGGCAGAATAGCGCCCACACGTACACCAAAAAAAAGGCCTTCGCATTCGAAGGCCTTTTGCTGTAGTCATTGCCTGTGAGGGCTTACTCGTCTTCGTCGACCACTTCGATCAACTTGGTTGAGCCGCCGTGGAATTTCTCACGCAAGCGCTGAATCATCGCGTAGAAACCCGGGATGAAGAAGGTACCAACCAGCAGTACGCACAGCAAACCTCCTACCAGCGATACGCCCAAGGAGTTCTGACTCATCGAGCCTGCACCGTTAGCGTAGATCATCGGGATCATACCGAAGATGAATGACCAAGAGGTCATGTTCACCGCACGGAAACGCAGGGTACCGCCTTTCACTGCTGCATCAGCGATGCTGTCTTCGTTGTCTTCCCGGCGCATACGGGCGAATTCCACGATAAGAATCGCGTTCTTAGCGGCCAGCGCAATCAGCAGCACCAGGCCGATCTGGGCATACAGGTTAAGCGGGAAGCCGGCTAAGTGCAGCGCTAAGAACGAGCCGAGGGTCGCAACGGGTACCACCAAGATAATCGCCAAAGGCACGGTCCAGCTTTCGTACTGCGCCACCATAAACAGGTAGATAAACAGCAGTGCTAAACCAAAGGCGTAGATCGCCAGGTTGCCCGAGAGTTTTTCCTGATAGGCCAGGCCGGTCCACTCGTACTGGTAACCGTTTGGCAGCATTTCTTCGGCGATACGCTCCATGGCGGCAATGGCATCACCAGAGGAGAAGCCCGGCGCCGCTTCACCGCGCAGGGTTGCTGAGCGGAACATGTTGTAACGCCAAGCCACGTCAGGGGCGAATACCTGTTCAACGCTAACCAGAGTGCTCAGCGGTACCATATCGCCGTTGCCGGCGCGCACGTGGAACAGGCCAAGGTTATCGAGGCTGGAGCGATACTGGTCTTCTGCCTGCATGGTGACTCGGAAGTTACGGCCAAAGATGGTGAAATCGTTGACGTAGATAGAACCGAGGTTACCTTGCAAGGTGGTGAAGATATCGGTCAGCGGAATACCTAGCTGCTTCGCCTTCACCCGGTCGATGTCCAGGTAGAAGTGCGGCACGTCGGCGCGGAAGGTTGAGAAGGCACTGGTGATCTCAGGCGCTTGGTTAGCGGCGGCTGCCACTTCGCGCATCACCTCAGCCAACTCACTGCGCGAGCGGCCACGGGTGTCTTGCAGCACGAACTCAAAACCAGAAGCAGAGCCCATACCCGGAACCGCTGGCGGTCCGAAGGCGAATACCATGGCGTCTTGGATTGCCATAAAGGCCGCTTGGTTGAAGCGGTTAGCAATGGCATCGGCGCTGTGGTCGCCATCCAGCTCGTTACGCTCGTTCCAGTGGCGCAGCTTAACGAACATAGTACCGGCGTTGGATTGCATGGTACCGGCCAGTAGGCCGTAACCTGGAATCGCACTCACTACCTCGATACCCGGCTCTTGAACCAGTAGCTGCTCGGCAGTTTTCACCACCTCGTAGGTGCGCTCTAGTGACGCCGAGTCAGGTAACTGCACGTTCACCATCAGCACGCCTTGGTCTTCTTGCGGCACAAAGGCGGTGGAGGTGTTGCTGTTAAACCAACCCGCCGCGCCCAAGGCCAACACAAAGAAGGCCAACAGGATAATGGTCTTGCGCACCAGGAAGCCGGCAGCCCGACCATAGTTGGTGGTGACCCAATCCAGGCCGCGGTTAAAGTAGGTAAACCAACGCGCATGCATCTTGTCGCCGGGCTTGAGCACCAGTGAGCAGATTGCAGGGGATAGGGTTAAGGCGTTGATCGAAGAGATCACAACCGCGATACAGATGGTGATCGCAAACTGGCGATACATCACCCCGGTAATCCCCGGTAGCAGCGATACCGGAATAAACACCGCCAGCAGTACCAGCGTTGAGGAGATGATCGGCCCGGTTACCTCTTTCATTGCCCGCAGAGTGGCAAGTTTAGGGCTAATATTCGGGTCCGATGACATCTTCACGTCAACGTTTTCGATCACCAGAATCGCATCATCCACCACAATACCGATCGCCAGAATCAAACCGAACAGGGTAATGGTGTTAATCGAGAAGCCGGTGGCCAACATAAAGGCGAAGGTACCAACCAGCGATACCGGAATAGCGACTACCGGTACCAAGGTGGCGCGGAAGCTACCTAGGAACAGGTAAGTCACGGCGATTACCAGCAGTACCGCTTCAATCAAGGTGCGCAGTACGTTGCTGACCGACTCTTCGATAAACAGGGTGGTGTCGTAGGCAGCTTCATAGCGCAGATGCTCAGGGAAGCTGTTGTTGCTCATGTCATCTAGCAGCGAAAAGATAGCTTCGCCGGTTTTAAGGGCGTTAGCATCACTCTGGCTGTTGATGATAACCGTCACCGACGGCTGGCCGTAGAACTCACCAAACACGTTGTAGGCCTGTTGACCCAGTTCGATGCGCGCTACGTCTTTAAGGTAGACCGCCGAGCCATCGGGGCGGGCAATCAGTACCACGTCACCGAACTCTTCTGCGGTCTCCAGACGGCCCTTGGTCAGCAGGTTAAACTGCACTTCGTTGTGGGCATCGCTCGGCGGCGCACCGATGGAACCTACCGCGACCTGAGCGTTTTGCTCGCGCAGTGCGTTACGGATATCCGAGGTGGTCAGGCCATAGTTGGCCAGCTTTTGCGGGTTAATCCAGATACGCATTGCGTACTTGGCGGCACTCAGTACATAGGCCTCACTCACACCTTGAATACGGGTGAGCTGATCTTCCAGGTTCAGACTCAGGTAGTTACTGATAAACGAGTCTGAGTACTCGCCGTTGGGCGAATAGAAGGTCAGCGCCATCAGGAAGTCAGAGGAGCGTTTGTAGACGCTAACGCCTACTTGCTGTACCTCGGGAGGCAGTTGCGACTCAATCTGAGTTACTCGGTTTTGCACGTTGATCTGTGCCATATCCGGGTCGGTACCCAAATCGAAGGTCACGTTGAGGCGATAGGCACCGTCGTTGGAGCTCTTCGAGTCCATATACAGCATGTTTTCCACACCGTTAATGCCTGACTCGATGATCTCACCCACCGACTCTTCCACGGTCTCAGCGCTAGCACCGGTGAAGTAGGCGGTAACGCCGACCGATGGCGGACTGATCTGCGGGTATTGCGATACCGGCAGAATGTTGACAGCCACCAAACCGGCCAGCGTCAACAGAATTGAGATAACCAGCGCAAACTTAGGGCGCTGGATAAAGAAACGACTTAACATCTGCGCTCCTACTGCTGCTCGATATGCTCAGTAATGGTGACGTTGGCGCCCGGGCGTGCACGCTGTAGGCCGGAAACGATGATGGCTTCGCCACCTTCAAGGCCGCTAAGAATAGTGGCGCCTTGTTCAGTGACGGGGCCAAGGGCGATGTTGTGGCGCACCACAGTTTGCTCGTCGTTGACACTCAGCACGAACTCGCCTTCCAGGTCGCTTTGTACCGCGCGGCGCGGGATGGTTACGGCGCTTTGTGCTTCCAGGGCGGTAAGTTGCAACTCAACGTATTGGCCCGGCAGCAGACGGTAATCAGGGTTGGCAAAGCGGGCACTCATAGCGAGGGTACCGGTTTGCACATCGATACGGTTGCCGACAAAGTCAACTTCACCCATCTCTGAGTAGGTCTGGGCATCACTTAGGAATAGGGCAATTTCATTGCTAGCGCTGGCGTTGACAGAGCTGTCCATCTTCAAGCGCAGGCGCTCACGCTCCGACATGTTAAAGCTAGCGCGGATTGGGTCCATGCTAACCAGGGTCGTTAGGGCGGCATTCGGGCTGATCAAATCGCCGGGAACAACTTGACTGCGACCTATCCGGCCATCGAAGGGCGCGCGGATGGTGGCGTTCTTAAGGTCAACTTCGGCGGCGCGTAGTTGCGCCTTAGCCGCTTCTACCTGGGCTTCTGCAGAGGCTTTGTCTGCGGTCATACCATCGAAGTTGGCTTGGCTGATCGCTTTGGTCACCAGCAGTGACTTGCCACGTTCCCAGTTAAGCTCGGCGTTCACCAGGTTGGCTTTGGCTTGGGAGATGGCTGCGCGGGCTTGAGCAACTGCAGCTTGGTAGCGGATCGGGTCGATTTCGTAGAGTACATCGCCTTTGCTGACCAGTTGTCCGTCTTCGAAGTGGCGCGAAATCAGATAACCGCTCACTTGAGCGTGAATCGTCACATCGTCATAGGACTCGATACGGCCAATGAAGTTGGTCGACGGGAAGTGCTCAATTACCTCGGCGGTTTGTGTGCGAACAAGAGTTGGCGGCACCTGCTGTTCGGTAGCATTGTCGCTACCGCAGGCAGCTAGCAAGAGCGCGCTCGAAAGCAGGCCGATCTTTGCGGGTTGTAGTAATCGCATGTTTTATCTCCGTGCGAAAGCACTGAGCTAGGGATGCAACTCTCTTACTTATCCTATTGAGATTGTGGAGCTTCCATGCGATCGAAACGAGTTAGCAACTACCATCGCTCAAACAGTTGTGGATGAAGCAATATACGCGATTAGAGGGTAATTCTAAAAGTAAAAGTGTGATTTACATCACGCGGTTATTGTGGGTGATATGGGTGTGATGTTGGTGTGATATACGTTACGTGAGGAGACAAAATGTTGCTGCCCCACTGGATAGCAAATAGCGTAGTAAAAACCAGCGGGGCGGGTAGTAAACTAAATAGTTAGTCGCTACGGGCGAGCGTTAATCGCCCCAGATAGCACCCAGCGGACCGATCAAGCTCTCGCCACCGTTGTTGCCTAAATAATCCATAATCAGCGGCACAAACTGCTGCACCATGCCCGCATCCAGGCCTAAAGCCGAAAAGGCCTGCTCTACACCGGGCATATCGGTAATGCTGCCTAGCAGGCTGCTACTGGCATCGCCACCGCCTAACAGCTGGCCAAGTAGATCGCCGTTTTCACCGCTTAGCCGGCTTGTTGCCAAAGAGGCCAGCGCTGCCGTGCCGCCACTGGCTTGGCTGGAACTGATGCCCAGTTGCTCGGTGAGGGTCGATATCAAGCTGCTGGGCGCTGACTGTTCGGACGATTGGGAAAGGGTCTCTTCCGCAGAATCGAGCAAGGACGAGAGGCCGCCTGCGTAGGCGTTAAGGCTGAATGCGGTGAAAAGGGCAATGCTGAGGTATTTCATGTGTTACTCCGTGTACGTCAAGAGGACTAAGCGTAGCCGAGATAGACGGATCTGCCAGCTACTGCTTCTATGATGAAGGGCTATTGAGTCCCAAGGCGTATACGCTCGGAGCGGGCGCGTAGGTATTCGAGCGTGAGCAACAACAGGGCAGAGACGATAACCAGCAAGGTAGCCACTGCCAAAATAGTGGGATTGATCTGCTCGCGCAGCCCCGAGAACATCTGCCGAGGAATGGTGCGCTGCTCAGGTCCGGCTAAGAACAGCACTACCACCACTTCATCGAAGGAGGTGACAAAGGCGAATAAGGCACCGGAGATCACCCCGGGGCGGATCAGCGGCATAATCACCTTAAAGAAGGTATAGCCGGGTTTGGCACCAAGCCCCAGCGAGGCGTGTACCAGCGAGTAGTCAAACCCTGCCAGCGCGGCATTAACGGTGATGATTACAAACGGTGTGCCCAAGGCGGCGTGGGCGATGATCACCCCCAAATAACTGCCCGCCAGATTGAACTGGGTATAGAAAAAGAACATGCCCGCAGCGGTGATGATCAGCGGTACGATCATCGGCGACAGCAGTACCGCCATAATCCAGCGCTGCGCAGGCATGTTGGGGTTACTCAGGCCAATCGCGGCCAAGGTGCCCAAGGTGGTGGCAATCAAGGTGGCGAAGAAACCAATAATAAAGCTGTTCTTGATTGCCAGCAGCCACTTGTCGTCTTCGATGATCTCTTGATACCACTTGAGCGAGTAGGCGTCGGGCTCCAGCGCTAACATGCCCGGAGTAAAGCTAAAGAAGGGCTCGGCGTTAAACGATAGTGGGATCACCACCAATATCGGCAGAATCAAAAAGGCGAGCACCAGATAGGCGCTGGCCGACAGCATCAGCGATCCAAGTTTTTGCAGTGGGCTGTAATAGGAAGGAAAGGCCATCGTCACCCCAGCTTGATGTTGTTTACGCCGACCATCCGGTCGTACAGCCAATACAGCGCCAGAATCAGCACCAGCAGCAGACTACCCAACGCCGCGGCCAGCTCCCAGTTATTGGAAGACTGCATATGGAAGGCGATGATGTTGGAGATCATCTGCCCGTCGGTGCCGCCCACCAGTGCCGGAGTGATGTAGTAGCCAATCGAGATAATAAATACCAATAACGCACCGGCACTAAGGCCCGGCAGGGTCATTGGGAAGTAGATCTTGGCAAAGGCCGGTAGCGGTTTAGCGCCCAGCGACAGCGCCGCCCTAAAATACGAAGGGTCGATATTCTTCATCACGCTATACAGCGGCAACACCATAAACGGCAGCAGGATATGGGTCATCGAGATAACAGTGGCGAACTCGGTGTAGAGCAGTTCCAGTGGCTGATCGATAATCCCCAGCACTTTTAAGGTGGAGTTGACCACGCCATTGGTTTGCAGCAGGGCAATCCATGATGTGGTGCGCACCAGCAGCGAGGTCCAAAACGGCAACAGCACAAACACCAGCAAGGTATTCGCCTTGGCCGACGAGGCATTGGCCAGGAAGTAGCTCAGCGGAAAGGCCAGCACGGCGGTTAGTAAGGTGATCAGCAGCGCAATGCGCAAACTCTTCCAATAGAGCTTGAGGTAGATGCGGGTGTCGCGGCTCTCTATAGCGCCCTCGGGGCTGAGCTGCAGGTCTAATGCGGTGAGGTAGTAGCGTGAAGTCCACACTTCACCGGCCGAGGCGATGGCGTGCCACAGCGCAGGGTTGTGCCATTTCTTGTGGCTATCGAGCAGGATAGTGCCCTGGCTGGCAATAATCTCTTGCTCATCAAGGTGTTTAAGCTTGCGTGCGGTGGATTTAATCAGGCTGGATGCACCGGGAAACACCCGGTTGATCTCTTCCGCAAGCTTGCCTGAGCGCCGCTCGCCCGCCAGGCTTTTTAGCTCTAAGGCAAAGGTGACCAGGCTGTCGCTGTCGGGAAGCGTATCCGGTTGTGTCTCCCAGCCTTGCATTTGTTTTAGCGTTTGCGGGATGAGTTGCGCCACCGTTGGGTGGTAGACGCTGCGATACAGCATCGTCGCGATGGGCGCGACAAAGGCCAGCATCACAAACAGCAGCAGTGGCAAGGTAAAGGCAAACAGCACCAGCTTCTTACGGCGAAGCTGGGCTTGGCTGTCGGCAATTTCCTTGATGCTTAAGTGGGCTGGCATTGTCACTTACCTATATAGATATAGCTTTGGCTTTGACTGCTGCTTACTCGAGCAGCCACTCGTTGAACTTCTCACCCAGTGACTCGCCATAGTCGGCCCAGAATACGCCGGAGGCTTTCAGACCTTCATCGAGGTGAGACGAGGGCAGCTTAGGAATAATCTCTGGGTCAACGTAGGCATAAGACGACTGGCGAGTCGGGCCGTAGGCGATGTCTGGCATGCCACTCAGCGGTTTGGAGCCGGTGGCAAAGCGGATAAACTCTTCCGCCAAGGCTTTCTTCTTGGTGCCTTTTACCACCGCCCATACGTCAAGATCGTAGAGGTGGCCGTCCCAGACCATCTCAAAGGGTTTGCCTTCGCTTTGAATGGCATCGAAGATCCGGCCATTGGCCGATTGCACCATCACTGCGCCGCCGTCATTGAGCAGTTGTGGCGCCTGTGACCAGCTGTCGAACCAGATAATGTCATCTTTAATCGATGCCAGCTTATCCAGCGCCCGCTGTTGGCCTTCATCGGTTTCCAGCAGCGCATACACCTCATCTTTGGCCACGCCATCGGCCAGCAGGGCCCACTCCATGTTCACCTGAGGGCGCTTACGCAGCGCGCGCTTGCCGGGGAACATCTCGGTGTCGAACAGATCGGCCACGGTCATCGGCTTGCCGCTGCCGATGGTGTCATTGTTGTAGGCAAACAGCACCGTCCAGACGATGTTGCCGACGCCACACTCATTGGCCAGCGCTTCTTCAGAAAAGTCTTCCATGGCGGGCGTGCCATCGTCACCCGGGGGCAGGGTGTCCATGGGGAAGGGCTCTAATAGCCCCTCCGAGCAGGCGCGCTCCAGGTCGATTACCTCCACATCGATAACGTCCCACAGGATGTTACCGCTCTCTACTTGCGCTTTGAGTTCAGCGATACCGCCGGAGTAGTTCTCAAACAGGATCTCGTGGCCGGTGGCTTCCATAAACGGGTCCAGCATGTGCTTTTGCTGGGTGGCACCATAGGCACCGCCAAACGAAACCGCAGTGAGTGAGTCGGCGTGGGTCGCTGCACTAAACAGCGTGGTTGCACTGAACAAACTGGCAACGAGCAAGGTGGAGCTGACGCGTGTCTTCATTGTTCCTTCCTCTGGGAGCTATCCCTTGTTGGTTTAGGTTGTACTTAAGTTAAGTGCTAACCCGTCGTTGACGGACCACGTTAGACTGGTAACAGCACCAGCGCTGAGCTTAGGTGCCTGATGGTCGTTGAGCTGCTTAATCATGATTTCTGACTTGTCTTCCAGCTGGAAGAAGTAGCGAATAAAGTCGCCTACGTAGAGCTGGGTAATAAAGGTGGCATTGATGCGGTTATCCAAGGCGACCTTATCGCTGGCGATAAACAGGTTCTCTGGCCGAACCGCCAGCACACAGGCTGCTCCTGCTTCTGGGCAATCGCCGGTAAGGGCTTTGATCCGACTGCCATCGCTTAGCTGCAGCTCGGTATAGTCGTTGTTGCGCTGCAAAACGGTGCCTGCCAGGTGATTGTTCTCGCCGATAAAGTCGGCCACAAAGGCGTTGCTGGGGCGCTCATACAGTTGGTCGGGACTGGCGCATTGCTGCACGACACCTTGATCGAATACGGCAATCCGGTCTGACATGGTCAGCGCTTCGGTTTGATCGTGGGTAACATAGATGGCCGTAAAGCCGAGCTGTTCGTGTAAGCGCTTGATCTCAAATTGCATCTGTTCGCGCAGGTTTTTGTCGAGGGCACCGAGTGGCTCATCCATCAACACAATCGATGGCTCAAAAATCAGTGAGCGTGCCAGCGCCACCCGCTGCCGTTGGCCACCCGATAAATGCCCCGGATAGCGTTTGCCAAAGTTACTCAGCTCCACCAAATCCAGTGAATTGGCCACCCGGCGTTTGACTTCGGTATCGGGGAGTTTTCTCACTTTGAGCGGATAGGCGAGGTTTTCTTCCACCGTCATATGGGGGAACAGTGCATAGTGTTGGAACACCATGCCGATATTGCGGTGGTAGGGCGCCACATGGGTAATAGGCTGGCCTTCCACCAAGATCTCGCCACTGCTAACATCTTCAAAGCCCGCCAGCATCATCAAACAGGTGGTCTTGCCCGAGCCAGAAGGGCCAAGCAGGGTCACAAACTCGCCTTTAGCGATATCGAGGGTAAAGTCGACCACTACCAAGGTGCGTTGGTCGTAGCTTTTCTTTACATTTTTGAACTGTACGTAACAGCTGTTATCTACGGCGGGCGGCATCCATTCCCTCGGCGTTGTTGGCGCGGCCCCGCGATAGATATTCAAGGATAGGGCGCGCAACTCGTTAAAAGTTAACGGTTAAATCTTTTAGTGACGTTGTTTAGCTACCCATTAAACAAAGCAAAGACTCATGGAAAGGTAAAGAAAAAATCTGCTGCCGTGGGTCGGATTGAGCAATTACTCGGGTTAGAAGTGAGTTTTGTCTAGGGCTTGCGCCTCACTATGCTCTGTTAGCTTGGCCACGTTTTGCACAGTGCTAGAGTAATGACACGGAACCGGCGGTCAATTTAGCAGAAAATGGCCTTTTAACGAAAATGCAGAAAATTAAAGTCAAATAGACGCCAGAATCGCCGAGTTTGCTGCGAAACAGCCATTCGCTAAGTAATTTCACATGCTTCCTTTCTTTTTTGATAGGTTTAACAACGATATAACCTAACAAGTACATCA
This sequence comes from Aliagarivorans marinus DSM 23064, assembly GCF_000429485.1. Taxonomy (GTDB): domain Bacteria; phylum Pseudomonadota; class Gammaproteobacteria; order Enterobacterales; family Celerinatantimonadaceae; genus Aliagarivorans; species Aliagarivorans marinus. Next base: position 107,480 of record NZ_AUBY01000016.1, read on the forward strand.
ACGGACAAAAAATAGACATCACGTTGTCCTAAACATCAAAAAGTCACATTTAAAGGCTGAAATTTTTGAAGGCGATCAAGTTCACAATTTTACTTAGGTCTTAGTGATAACTTACTGACTTGAAAGCACTTACGCATGAGTAGAGGGAATTATGCCAGGCTATATCGAGCGTCTACTGAAAAAAGACGCCGCTAGCGGAATGCTGTTGATGTTATCTGCCGCAATGGCCATGTTCTTAGCCAACGACCTTATCCTCGGCCCTTTTTACTTTGACTTGCTCGACCTTCCCATACAGTTTCGTATTGCTGAGTTTGATATCCACAAGCCGCTGCTGCTGTGGGTTAATGACGGCCTGATGGCCATCTTCTTCTTGGTTATCGGGCTGGAGGTAAAAGAAGAGATCTGCCATGGCAGCTTGTCGTCGCTGCAAGGCGCAATGCTCCCGATCATTGCCGCAGTGGGAGGGATGGTGGTACCCGCGACTATCTATGTGCTGTTTACCCTCAATAGCCCCGAGTTCCTAAACGGTTGGGCGGTACCCGCGGCCACCGATATCGCCTTTGCCTTGGGGATTATGATGCTGCTGGGTAAGCGGGTGCCTACCAGTTTAAAAGTGTTTTTGTTGGCACTGGCCATTAGCGATGATTTAGGGGCAATCTTAATCATTGCCCTGTTTTATAGCGGCAAGATCTCCATGGCTGCATTAGGTTGGTCGGTAGTCGCCATGGGCGCGTTGTTTATCCTAAACCGTCGTCGCTACAGTGGTCTGACTCCATACATGTTCTTTGGCTTGCTGCTGTGGACAGCGGTACTCAAATCCGGCTTGCACGCCACGCTCGCCGGAGTGGTGGTGGGCTTCTTTATGCCGATGAACGGCCGGGAAGGAGACTCGCCGCTGGCACATATGAAGCAATACCTCTATCCCTTCTCCAACTTCTTTATCTTGCCGGTGTTTGCCTTCGTCAATGCCGGGGTCGACCTTAGCGGCGTGAGCCTGAGCTTCTTGGCCAGCCCGATCAGTTTGGGGATTATGCTAGGGCTGTTCCTTGGTAAGCCATTGGGTATCTTCTGCTTTAGTATGTTGGCGGTTAGGCTAGGCATTGCCGAGTTGCCACAAGGCGCCAACCGCACTCAGCTGTTTGCCACATCCAGCTTGTGTGGTATTGGCTTTACCATGTCGATTTTTATCTCTTCACTGGCCTTCGCCGAGGCGGCAACCTTGTCGCAATCGCGATTAGCCATTCTCGGCGGTTCGTTTGCCTCTGCGTTGGCAGGTTACTACTTGCTGTGGCACAGTACCCGCGAGAGGCAGCAGGCCTTGATTCAGGCAGAGATAGGCGCGTCGCTGAAATAACCCGCTAAACTGCCGGTTTTACGCCATAGCAGGCAATCTTGCTGGGCGTGGCCGGCCACTTGATCTCTGGCCATGCGTATCCAGCTAAACGCCCGCATAAAGCGCTCTCCAATCTTGATGTTTCCCTTCAGTAGAAACAGCTCCTCGCCAAAATCTTGGGTGGCAAGGGGTAGGCTGGCTCCGGCATCGACCGACACCAGGCTGACCCGTTCGTCGTTATGGGTGTATAGCTCCAGCTCGGTAACCCCATCACTGAGTTGCGTCCAGCTTTGCTCAAGCAGCGGTAGTGCCAAAAGCGTGTTGTCGCTGGCTTGCATCTGGTTGAGTTTGACGAACAGCACGCAGCCATGGTCGCTGAATGGAACATGCGAGCTGCCGGGAGGGTTACGTAAATAACTACCGGCGGGGTAGTGGCCATTTTCATCGGAGAAGGTGCCGTCGAGTACCAATATTTCTTCTCCTTTAGGGTGCTCGTGACCGTGGAAACTGGCGCCGGGCAGGTACTTAACTACGCTAGTGACCCAACCATGTTCAGCGGCTTCCCGCTCTAATGGCTTGCGCAGTACTCCCGGGTGGGGGCTTTCTTGCCAATGCATAGACTCGACGTCGATAAACAGGTTAGTGCTACGATCCATGTTCAACATTGTCTATCCCTCAGGACTCAGATAATAGAGCGCGCCGCTAGGACTGTCGGTTAGAATATACAGTCCGCCGCTAGGGGAGCAGCGCACATCGCGAATACGTTCGTTGATCGGCAGAGCGATTTCCTGTTGCGCCACTATGTTACCCGCTTCGAGCGATAATTCGAGCAACTTTCGCGCTTTTAAAGCGCCGACAAACAGGCGCTGTTGCTGATAACACAGGCCAGAAGGTGCGATGGACGGGGTCCAGTGCAACAGCGGTTGCTGCATGCCGGGCAGCGATTGATGGGGGCTGATCTCTGCACCGGAATAGTCCACGCCATAGGTAATAGCCGGCCAGCCGTAGTTGAGGCCGGGCTCTATCAGATTAACTTCGTCACCGCCTTTGGGGCCATGCTCGTGCAGGTAGATGCGGCCATCGGCGCTGACGGTCAGCCCTTGCGGGTTACGGTGGCCATAGCTGTAGATCTCTGGCAGCGCGTCTGAGCGCTTAATGAAGGGGTTGTCGTCGGGCACGCTGCCGTCGGGATGAATGCGGATTAACTTCCCAAGGTGGTTATCGAGCTCCTGAGATTGCTGCATCAAGTGATAGCCGTCACCGGTGGTGAGCAGCAGGGTGTTATCTGCAAGCTGCGCCAGTCGCCCACCAAAGTGATAGGCGCCAGATTTCATCGGGCTTACCTGAAACAGCACGGTGACATCGCGAAGCTGGTTGCCTTGCAAGCGGGCGCTGGCAAGGATAGTCGCGTTAGCACTGGCGCTACCTGCGGCATAACTCAGAAAAAGGAGCTTGCTGCTGGCAAAGTCGTGGGCGGGGAGTACATCAAACAGGCCACCTTGGCCCGATGCATAGATGGCTGGCAGGCCGATAATCTCGACGGGGCGAGTGTTGCCGGACAAATCGACCCGCCATAGCTTGCCACGACGTTCGGTGACTAAGGCTTGCTGGTCGCCAATCAGCGCCATTGACCAGGGGTGAACCAGTTGATCGGTTACGGTAGTGAATTGCCGAGCGAAAAGGGCATCGCTGGTACAGAGGCAAACAACAAAAAACCACGCTCGTATCATCCTGACACCTGCTGCTGGTCTACGAGTATCTAAGTATTATACGCCAACATCGTTAACCTGCTGAATTTGCGGCAAACCTATGCGGAAGCAGGAAGTAAAGTAGAGCGGCTGAATACTGAAGAGTGGCAAATGGTGCCGCATAGAATGCGGCCCCATTAATAACACGTTACTGCGCTAGGAATACGCGATGCTGCGTGATTGCCCTGCGACTTCGCTGCGCATGCCCATAATCAGGCAGACACACATTACCAGCAGGATCACAGTGAATGGCAGCGCGGTGGAGATAGCGCCTGCTTGCAAGGCCTCAATGGCTTCAGTGCCACCTACCCACAACAGTACCGAGGCGATAAGGCCTTGGCTGGCTGCCCAGAAGATACGCTGTGGCACCGGTAAGCTCACCTTGCCGCCAGCGGTAATGCTGTCGACGACCAGTGACGCTGAATCTGAAGAGGTCACAAAGAACACCAGAATCAGCAGTATTGATACCAGCGACAGCAAAGTGCTCATTGGCATCACTTCATACAGGCTGAACAGTGCCAGCGACACGTCGGTCAGGCCATTGCGGCCCAACTCGCCGATACCGTTGACCACCTGATCGATGGCAATGCCGCCGAAGGTCGACATCCACAGCAAGGTCACCAAGGTGGGGATCAACAAAGTGGCGGTAATAAACTCGCGGATGGTGCGCCCTTTCGATACGCGTGCGATAAACATCCCGACACAAGGTGACCATGAAATCCACCACGCCCAGTAGAACACAGTCCAGCCGTGCATCCAGGCTTGGTCTTCGCGACCATGGGGAACGGCTAGGGCAATGATGTTCTCCACATAGCCGCCCAGCGCATTAAACAGTGACCCTGTCACTACGCCAATGGCGGTCAGGGCCACTACGACGACCAGCAAAAACGCCACAATCAGGTTGATGTTACTCAGCACCTTTACGCCGCCATCAATGCCGCGTACCACCGAAATCACTGCCAAGGCCGTTACCGAAGCGACCACAATCAATTGCAGGCCGATGCCCACCTCAAGGCCAAATACATGGCTGATACCCGCAGATGCCTGTTGGGCGCCTAAGCCTAGCGAGGTGGCTACACCGAACAAGGTCGCCAGCACGGCCAATATATCGATGATATGACCAGCCCAGCCCCAGGCGCGGTCACCGAGGATCGGGAAGAACACCGAGCGAATCGAAAGCGGCAAGCCTTTGTTATAGGCAAAGAAGGCCAAAGATAAGGCCATGACCGAGTAGACCGCCCATGGGTGCAAGCCCCAATGGAACATGGTCGCACCCAGCGCCAAGCGTGCAGCTTCGGGGGTATTGGCTTCAACCCCCAGTGGCGTTTCAAACCATCCGGTGAAGTAGGCCAAAGGCTCAGCGACACCCCAGAAGATCAAGCCAATGCCCATACCCGCGGCAAAAAGCATGGAGAACCATGATTTGCGTGAGTATTCGGGCTTGGCCTTGTCGCCACCGATGCGGATCTTGCCGTAGGGCGAGAGAACCAAAGCGATGCAAAACAGCAAGAAGAGGTTGGCGGACCACATGATCAGGCCATCAAAATGGTCGATGATCTGCCATTTGATGCTGTCGAGCGCTGATTTAGCGGTGCTGGCATCGACCAGCAGGAGGGTGACAACAAAAAACAATACCAGCGCGGCACTGGTGCCGAATACGGGGTTGTGGATGTCCAGACCCCATTTCTGAATATTGTCCTGGCCGACCACGTAGTCGGTGTTGTCGATACTATATCTGTCAGTGTGAGTAGACACTAATCCTCAATTTGTTGATAGATGAATTTGTTGAGATCACGACTAAACAAAAAGCACCTATGAAAGGTGCTTTGTGGTTACTCATGACGCGATTATTATCTCAAAATATCTAGTTTCAATCAAAAATTCGACACATATCACTGAATGGGTGGGATTTGGTGGTGTTATTGTAGATTTGGCAGGTGGTCAAAATGTAAGCATAAACTGCTTAATTTCAATTGATAGGGTTACTCAATCGTAGTGATATTTTTAATCAACTTATCTAATTGAAAATCCGGAACCATACTGTTCAGGTGACTTGGATTACGTCACTCCCCCACAAACAGGAGTTACCAGAAATGTCCGCAAGCAAATGCCCGTTCATGCATGGAGCACTCTCCAGCACAGAGAAGACCGTCACCGAATGGTGGCCAAAAACCCTTAACCTCGACATCCTGCACCAGCACGATAGCAAGACTAACCCCTTGGGGGCCGACTTTAACTATCAGGAGCAGGTCAAGCAGTTGGATGTGGCGGCGCTAAAAGCTGATCTAAAGGCCTTGATGACCGATAGCCAGAGTTGGTGGCCGGCAGATTGGGGCCACTATGGCGGCCTGATGATCCGCATGACCTGGCATGCCGCTGGTTCCTACCGCGTTGCCGATGGACGTGGCGGTGCCGGCTCGGGTAACCTGCGTTTTGCGCCGCTCAACTCGTGGCCAGACAACGCCAACCTCGATAAGGCCCGCCGACTGCTGTGGCCGATTAAGAGGAAATACGGCAACAAGCTTAGTTGGGCCGATCTTATCGCTTACGCAGGGACACTCGCTTATGAGTCCATGGGGCTAAAAACCTTCGGCTTTGCCTTTGGTCGCGAGGATATCTGGCACCCAGAAAAAGACACCTACTGGGGCTCGGAGAAAGAGTGGCTAGCGCCAAGTGGCAGTGAAGGTAGCCGTTACTCAGGCGAACGCGACCTGCAAAATCCTTTGGCCGCAGTGATGATGGGGCTGATCTACGTGAACCCAGAAGGGGTCGACGGCAACCCTGACCCGCTTAAAACCGCCCACGATATGCGCGTCACCTTTGCACGTATGGCAATGAATGACGAAGAGACCGTGGCACTTACCGCCGGTGGCCACACCGTAGGCAAAGCCCATGGTAATGGCGATGCTGCAAACCTAGGCGCCGAGCCGGAAGCCGCCGGCATTGAAGAGCAGGGCTTGGGTTGGAATAACCATACTACCCGAGGTGTGGGTAACGACGCAGTGACCAGCGGCATCGAGGGCGCGTGGACCACCCATCCTACACAGTGGGATGCCGGCTATTTTGACATGCTGTTCAAGCATGAGTGGCAGTTGGTGAAAAGCCCCGCTGGCGCCTGGCAGTGGGAGCCGGTGGCGATTGATGAGCAAGATAAACCTGTAGATGTTGAGCAGGGAACCCAGCGCCACAACCCAATGATGACCGATGCGGATATGGCGCTGAAAATGGATCCCGCTTATCGCAAGATCTCAGAGCGCTTCCAACAAGATCATGACTACTTCTCCGAGGTGTTTGCCCGAGCCTGGTTCAAGCTAACGCATCGCGATATGGGACCGAAAGCGCGCTATATCGGCCCTGACGTGCCTAACGAGGAGCTGATTTGGCAAGACCCTGTGCCCGCAGGCCCGAAAGATTATGATATCAGCGTGCTAAAAGCGCAGATTGCCCAATCCGGCCTTAGTATCAGCGATATGGTCACTACCGCCTGGGATAGCGCTCGCACCTACCGTGGCTCAGATAAGCGCGGTGGCGCCAATGGTGCGCGTATTCGCTTATCCCCACAGCGCGACTGGGCGGGGAATGAGCCTGAGCGCCTCAACCGAGTGTTAGCGGTTCTGGAGCGTATTGCCGTCGATAACGGCGTCAGTATTGCCGATGTGATTGTGCTAGCGGGTAATGTGGGCGTGGAGCAGGCAGCCAAGGGCGCTGGTATTGAGGTAGACGTGCCGTTTTCACCGGGGCGCGGCGATGCAACGCCTGAGCAAACCGATGCAGAGTCATTCGCGGTACTCGAGCCGCTTCATGATGGCTACCGCAACTGGTTAAAGCAAAGCTACTCGGTGAGCGCCGAAGAGATGTTGCTCGATCGCACCCAGCTTATGGGGCTCACTGCACCAGAGATGACAGTTCTGCTCGGTGGTATGCGGGTGCTCGGTACCAACCACGGAGGCAGTCAACATGGCGTATTTACCGACCGGGTAGGGGTGCTGAGTAACGATTTCTTCGTGAACCTGACCGATATGCGCTATAGCTGGAAGCCCGCAGCCGATGGCCTGTACCAGCTGGTGGATCGGGACAGCGGCGAGCTGAAGTGGACTGCAACGCGAGTTGATTTAGTGTTTGGTTCCAACTCCATCCTGCGCGCCTATGCTGAGGTTTATGCTCAAGATGATAACTTGGATAAATTTGTGCAAGATTTTGTTAGCGCTTGGACGAAGGTAATGAATGCAGATCGATTTGATTTAAGTTAATCAACTAGTTGTCGTTTTTGATAGGCTCGCTTGCGCTATGCAGGCGGGCTTTTTATTATCCGGAACATTGCTGCAAAGACTTCAGTTTATTTGCCGGGGTATTATTTATTTTCTGGCGAATTTATTTTTCGATTTTTGTATTGATTGTGCGGACTAATAAAACAAAAGCCTCCACAGTCTTGTGAAGGCTAATAGAGTTACTGTTGAATTAACTAGCTTTGATTGCGAATGTCTTGGCATTCATTAATCTTCATTTGAGGTGAAATCATATTGCCCTGTTTGTCGAAACAGGCAACGGTTGGCATCCCGCCACTTCTGCCCATGGCGTAGGAACTGGTAGCTGGGACAATAACGGCTAACGCTAATACTACACTTGCAATAATCTTCATTACGTTTCTCCTGCGAAATGTAAACAAACGCTTCCTTGCTGCTATTCCTAAAAAAATCCTAGACCAGATATTTCTGATGTAAATATATTTTTAGCAAATAATTTTGGGTCGACCGCTTCAATAATTTAATTCACCGGTTGATAAGTGTTGTTAACCGGTGAATGTATTTTTATTTTATCGCTCGCTCATTGTTTGCATTTCGATTTTTTATTGTGTGGGTGTCGGTAAGATGCTGATTGTCAAAGAAAGGAGTGGGTGATGGTGATTTTTGTTAATTAAATTTTCGTAAAAAGTGTTCGGACCAATCTATGCAATTAAACGCAATTATTATTGTGCAAGCGCGTATTAACGATGTTCATTATTAATCTCCTGTGATTTTTGTTTACTAGCAACGTTAGGTTGAGCGCGTATTCATCGTCGCAGTACCTGCTGCTTGCGCTTTGCCGAGCACTCTTCGCCACACGCTTATCACTTGGATCTAGCCAGGTCTTATTGCGCGGGGTAGGCTTGTTTATTTGCTTGTAGGGTTACAGGAGCAGTAGTGAGTAACAATCAGCGCATTCGTTGGGGAATCATCGGCTGTGGTGCGGTGACCGAAGTAAAGAGCGGTCCGGCTTATCAACAGACCGATGGGTTTGATTTAGTCGCAGTGATGCGGCGCGATGGGCAAGCGGCAAAAAGCTACGCTGAGCGCCATGGTGTGCCGAGCTACTACAGCGACGCTGATGCACTAATAAACGATGACAATATCGACGCGGTGTATATCGCCACTCCACCTGATTCGCATGAGCTCTACGCACTGAAAGTGGCGCAAGCCGGTAAGATCTGCTGTATCGAAAAGCCTTTAGCCCCCAGTTATCAAGACTGCGTAGCAATCTGCGATGCGTTCGCAAGCGCTGGGCTACCGCTGTTTGTGGCCTACTATCGGCGCTCTTTGCCGCGCTTTGTCAAAGTCAAAAGCTTGCTGGAGAGTGGTGTGATTGGCGATGCGCGGCAGATCAACTGGCAGTTTAGTAAAGCGGCATCCGAGCTGGACCTATCCGGCGCGTATAACTGGCGAACCGACAAGCTGATTGCCCCCGGTGGTTACTTTGACGATCTGGCCAGTCATGGCTTGGATCTGTTTGCTTTTCTGCTCGGTGATATCAAGCGGGCTAAAGGCATTGGCCTAAACCAACAGGGGCTGTATAGCGCCCTCGATTCCATCGCCGCCTGTTGGCAACATGCGAGCGGGGTGACTGGTTCGGCTTGCTGGAATTTTGCCAGCTACAGCCGGATCGATGAGGTGACGATTTTGGGCCGTCGCGGCGAGATCCGTTTTTCGGTGTTTGGCGAACAGCCAATTACCGTGGTTGACGCGAGTGGTGAGCAGCAACTGTATATCGATAACCCGGCGCACATTCAGCGCTACCATGTGCAAAACATCCGTGCGCAGCTGGTCTCCGGCGTACCTCATCCATCCACCGGCGTTAGCGCCAGTCACACCGCATGGGTGATGGAGCAGATACTTAAGGGTGCGGATTAGAGCTCATTTAAGGCGCGGGAAGGAACTGGAGCTGCACAAGCTCTAGCGCAAACGGCCCTGGCTGCTTATCGGCAATCAATAGTCCCACCTGATTTATCGCTTCAGCTTTGAGTGAGGGCGCGTCGCTAATAAGCCTTCCGCGAAACGTGGCTTGGAAGTCTTTGAGTTTAAATAGTTTGCTGTGACGCTGCCCTGGAACGGTGGCAAACTCATGTTTGTAACGGACCAACTCACCGCCGCTTATCGTTGCAAAACGTAGCTGATAGCGACGCCCATCGCCGATAAACACCAGCTCGACCCGGTCAATGGCGGCGGGAAGGTTCTCAATGGGGCGGTTGACCGAACTAAAGCCTCCATTGTTGGAAAGTGATAACTCTCCAGAAAACACGCTCCAGCGACCGTCAAATAGCAGCTCGCCTTGGGAGAGTCCACCCATCACTCCGTCATTGGTAGCACGCCATCGATGGTGTTCGTCAGGTGCGGATAAGTCGATCATCGGGCTTCCTGCTGTAACCGGGTGAGCAAGCGATAGTGCAGTAAAGGCCAGGAAACATGCGCGCTCTATACCCGAGCAACCTCAAGATGCTTGTTCAGCGAGATTTACCAGTCTCTCAGGCAAGGCACTGCTCCGCCGATCTAGTGGTCTAAATCAAGGAGCAGTAACGCAGTATGAGAGACTGGTAAACACGCCCTTCGGGAGGCGCTCAATGTCCATAGTTCTTCGTTGAAAGCACTTGAAATGAGTCACCATTCCTTCGTACTTTCGCCTCGCTCTATGGACATTGAGGTCCTCTGAATCCTGCATCTTGAGGTTGCTCGGGTATAACACATTCATGACATAGGTTCACTGGCGGTCAGTGCCAGGCAGCGTTCAACCAACTCATTGTAGCTGGAGGGCTTGTCATACTCGATTTTCAGCGAGCCGTGGAACATCAGCGTGACCGTGACATCTTTATAGCCCAGCCAGCAGGTGTAGCCGTCGAAGTCGTGCCATGCACTCAGCCCGTCTAGTTGGTATTTAGACTGCTGCTTGGTGCCATTAGAGCTGACAAGATCAAATACGCGAAGAAAATCTCTGATGGTGAGTCTGCTGTCCATAGGTGGCTCCTGCTTAGTTGGGCCAACACGCGCCCTGATAGGTCGATTTCACCTGTTTAGCTACGTGTAAGTGTTCCTCCTCGATCAATATGGCGTGTCTCTGATACCTCTTTGTGGGGTGATCAGCCAACGCGATACGCACGTTTACTAGAGCGTCGACAAAAGCGTTCACAACGGAAATCACCGGCATAATCGCCTATCTTTGAGAAAAGTGGGTGTTTTTAGCAGGCTCGCTTACAAACAACGCTTAGTACAACACAACTATTCATTAAAGCGCTCAGTACTCGAATAACTACAAAAAGGAAGATGTTATGGCTGATATCAACAAACTACTCGGTGGATTAATGGGCAGCGGCGCCGCGGGTGGCTTTGCTGGCGGTTTGGCAGGAGGGCTAGCCAGTGGGCTGCTTACTAGTAAGTCTGGCCGAAAAATGGGCAAGCAGGCCTTAAAGCTTGGCGGCGTTGCCGCGGTTGGCGCACTTGCCTATAGCGCCTATCAGAAATACAGCGATAAAAGTGGCGCGGCGGCAAGCGGGCAGGCCCAGCCAGATGTAACTTATTCTCCGCAGCCTGCGCAACAAGCGGCTCAAGCGACCTACTCCCCAGCAAGCTCTGCGGGGCATACCGGCACGCTTACTCAGGCACCCGCAGGTTCAGCCTTTATGCCAGCGGCAAATGATATCGCCGCTCAGGAGGCCTTAGGGCTTACTCTGATCCGCGCCATGATTGCTGCGGCGCGTTCCGACGGTCGGCTGGATGCCCAAGAGAGCCAAGCGATCTTCCAACGTATTGAAGCGCTCGGCTTAGATGCCGACACCCAACGCGTGCTGGTGCAGGAGATGGGGCATCCGGTGGATATGGACGCCATTGTTGCCAGCGCCACCTGCCCAGAGGTGGCCGCTGAGATCTACGCGGCATCGCTGTTGGCCATCGAGGTCGACTCCGCCGCCGAGCGTGCCTATCTGTCGATGTTGGCAGCGCGCCTTAATCTGCCGCAAGGCTTGGTGAATGAAATAGAAGCTCAAATGGCGCTGTAGTCGCCATCTCCCCCTGTCGCTGTAGTAAAAGCTACGCAGCGACAGGGTTTGTACCTATATTCTAATCTAACCCCTTATCGAACTCGGCCGCTGTTTCGAATCCCCTTACTAATCTGAATCCTGCATCTTGAGGTTGCTCGGGTGTAAGCCACTGATGGATATAGACAAAACCAAATGATAGAGTGAGCACTATTTCGTCGGGGGCGAGACTTCAGGCCCTGCTTGTGCGCTGCAATCTAAGGAAGGACTCACATACTCTACTATATTGCTGCTCTGCTGTTGGTGTTTATCGGCGTTGCCCACTCTTACTTGGGCGAACGCTACCTACTGATCCGGCTGTTTCGGCGCGACAACCTCCCAAAGCTCTACGGCGGGCAAACCTTCACTAAGAACACCCTGCGTTTTGCCTGGCATGTCACCACCATCGCGTGGTGGGGCTTTGCTGCCATCTTGGTTCACTTGGCCCAAGGGGCGCTAAGCGCTCATGTTATAGCGGGCATTATTGGCATCACCTTTTTGCTGCATGCGTTGGTCTCTTTAGTGGGGGCCAAAGGTAAGCATCTGTCTTGGCTGTTTTTTATTGCTATCGGAGTCTTGGCCTTGCTGGCATCGACTCGCTAGCACGCGCCCAGTAATACTGCTTTTAACGATTGCTTTTAACTATTGTTTTCAACGCTCTATTTTTAAAAACCAAATCATTATGACGACATTCAATATCACGCCGATCTCCCTCGACCAAGCCACCGCGATCCAATCCAAGATCGATCTTAAAACCAAGCCGCTTGGCGCGCTGGGTAAGCTCGAATCTATTGCTTTTCAGCTGTGCTGTATTCAAGACACCTTAGCGCCCAACCTTAACCAGCCGACCATTATCGTGTTCGCCGCTGACCATGGCATCGCCAAAGATGGGCTGGTGAATCCTTTTCCTCAGGAAGTCACCTTTCAGATGGTGATGAACTTTCTGCAGGGTGGGGCAGCGATCAACGTGTTTGCCAGGCAACACGGTATTGCACTCAAGGTGGTCGATGCCGGTGTGAACTATGATTTTGGCCAGGTCGATGGCTTGATAGACGGCAAGATCGCCTTGGGTACCCATAACTATCTTGAGCAGGCTGCCATGAGCCGCTCGCAATGTGAGGCTGCCATCGATAAAGGCGCCCAGATTACCGAAGCGACGCTTCAGACCGGCTGTAACTGCATCGGCTTTGGAGAGATGGGGATCGGCAATACCTCTGCCTCAGCGCTGCTGATGAGTGCCGCCTGCCAGTTGCCGATTGACCAATGTGTGGGTAAGGGCACCGGCGTAGTTGGCGCCCAGTATCAGCAAAAGCTCGATACGCTGGCGAAGGTGCAGGAGCTACACCGCGATGTTGATAGCGACGACCCGATTGCGCTGCTGGCCACCTTTGGCGGCTTTGAGATCGCCCAAATCTGTGGCGGCATGCTCAAAGCCGCGGAGATGAAGGCGACCATCTTGGTGGACGGCTTTATTACCACTGCGGCGCTGCTGGTAGCGCAGCGCATCAACCCCTTGGTGCTGGATTACGTGATTTGCACCCATCAGTCTGAAGAGAGCGGACATAAAGCCATGCTCGAACATATGGGCAAAGTGGCGCTTATCGATATCGGTATGCGACTCGGTGAGGGCAGTGGCGCGGCAGTGGCGTATCCCATCGTTGAGTCCGCCTGCGCCTTTATCAATCAAATGGCCAGCTTCGACTCAGCCGCTGTTAGCCAGCCCGATGAGTAGCAGCGTCGATGTATAGAGAGTTCAATATCTTCTGCGCGGCGCTGATGTTCTACACGCGCATCCCTTGCCCGCCGGGGGCGCAGTTCGACCCGGCTTACAACCATCAAAGTGCGCGCTACTTTACCCTGATTGGCTGGATAGTTGGGGCTATCGCCGCCTTAACCTTTTATGTGAGCAATCTGCTGTTTAGCAGCGATATCGCCTTGGTGCTGAGCTTTATCGTTGGTGCGCGAGTGACCGGCGGTTTTCACGAAGATGGTCTGGCCGATGTGTGCGACGGCTTTGGCGGCGGTTGGAGCAAGGAGAGGATCATGGTCATCATGAAAGACTCTACGCTGGGCACCTTTGGTGTGCTGGGTCTTATCCTGATTACCCTGCTGAAGTTCGTTAGCCTCAAAGAGTTCGCCGCGGCAGAGATCCCGGCGATGATTATCGCCGGACATGCGCTTAGCCGCTTTACCGCCGCCAGGATGTTGGCCCGTGGCCGCTATGTACAGGAGAAAAATCAAGCCAAGGCGGGGAGTGCCGCCGACAAGCTACCGCTCTCCTCACTGCTGGCTAATGCGCTAATGGGCCTGAGCGCATTCTTGCTGTTCGACTCGCCCTACGTAATGCTTGCCTTGATCCCCTTACTACTTACGGAAGCCTCGCTGTTCCGCTTTTTTAGCAAATGGATTGGCGGCTATACCGGCGACTGTGCCGGTGCGGTGCAGCAGGTTTCTGAAGTGGTGTTTTACTTGAGTGTGATCGCGCTATGGAAGTTTATCTAGTCAGGCATACCACCCCGAAGGTGGAGAAGGGCGTCTGCTATGGGCAGAGCGATCTGGATGTGGCGGACTCCTTTACCGACGAGGTTCAAGCGATTGCTCGCAACACGCCCGAGCTTAGCCAAATTGACGCTATCTACGCCAGCCCCTTGCGGCGTTGTAAGCAGTTGGCGCAACAGTTAACAACTGGCTTTATCGCATTCGATGAGCGGCTGAAAGAGCTGAACTTCGGCGATTGGGAGCTAAGGCGATGGAATGATATTCCGGAACACGAATACCGCGACTGGGGCAACGATTATGTGAATGTACGCTGCCCGGGCGGCGAGTCCTTTGTCGACCTATATCAACGAGTGGAAGCCTTTAAAACCGAGCTGCTTGCGACCGGCCTTAAGCGCGCAGTTATCGTCACCCACAGCGGCGTGATCAGAGCGTTTATGAGTATCGCGCATAACACCGAGCTCAAGGATGCGTTTAGCTACCAGCTCGATTATGGTCAGGTGGTTCGGGTTAGCCTTTAATCAAAAAAGCAGTTTCAACGTCTAGGAAAACGAGTGGAAATCAAAGAAGTTAAATCAATCGAAGGCTTGCAGCCTTCGTTACAACATCTGCTGGCTGACTGCGTGGAAAGCGGTGCATCGGTTGGGTTCTTAACCCCGGTAGAAGACGACGAAATTAGCCGCTATTGGAGCGCGGTTGAAGAAGAGTTGAAGGCTGGCGCTCGTAAGCTGTTTGTCGCACTGGACAACAATGCGGTGCAAGGCGCCGTGCAGCTATCGCTCTGTGGTAAAGCGAATGGCGCCCATCGGGGCGAAGTTGAAAAGCTAATGGTACACACCCAAAGTCGTGGCAGAGGATTAAGCAAACGCTTAATGGACCTGATGGAACAGACTGCGTCGGCGCTTGGGCTATCGCTGTTGGTGTTGGACACGCGGCTTGGCGATGTTGCATCGTCGCTCTACCAGCGGATTGGCTACACTGAAGCGGGACAGATCCCACAGTTTGCGCGTAGCTCAACGGGCGAGCTAGAGGCAACGGTTTACTTCTATAAACTGCTATAAAAGGTTTTTGCACATGGCTAGATTGATCTTGGTTTGTGGCCCCACCGGGGCAGGCAAAACCACCTACTCATTATCGCTTTGCGAGGAAATCGGCGCAGTCCGGTTTTCCATCGACCCATGGATGCAAACCCTGTTCGCCAAAGATATGCAAGCGCTTGATTATGCCTGGATGATTGAGCGGGTAGAGCGCTGTTATCAGCAAATCTGGGAGGTCAGTGAGCAGATCCTCGTACTCGATGGCAAAGTATTACTGGACCTTGGTTTTACCACCAAAGCGCAACGTGAGGTGTTCACAAGCAAGGCAAAGGCCTTAGGGATAAACGCCGAGGTGCATTTTGTGAACGCGCCGCCAGAGCTGCGCAGGCAGCGCATCGCCAAGCGTAATCAAGAGAAGGATCCGAAGGTTTACGCCTTTGAGGTCACCGACGTGATGTTTGAGTTTATGGAGCCCAAGTTTGAAGTGCCCGATGACATAGAGCTTCAGCACGGGCGAACGATTAACAGCTAAGCGTTTCACTCACTTCTGCTAGTGTACTGCTCGTGAACTTGAGGGCAGTCGCCAAGCTTCAAGTTCCACCGGTCACTTGCAGTGAGATCACAATTTGCCACCTGCAAGGGCGGTACCCAGTTTGCCAAATTACACACCTGCACTTAATAAACATCATTTAAAACAATTAGATATGGTGATTGGTGGCATTTAAGAAACAATTAAACGCCCTAAAGCGCCTAATCTTACTAATGTGCTGTTGCTAACCTGATCCGCAACATTCCAATACGCATCAGGACGATGACATGCAAGTGAAAGATAGCTATGAGCAGTTTGTGAACGCGGCCGCCGAGTTCATTCCCAGCGATAGGCTGATCACTGATTATTTCCGCTCACTTGCCTATGGCACTGACGCCAGCTTCTACCGCTTAGTCCCCAAGGTGATTGTACAGGTTACCAATGAAGGTGAGGTGATCCGCTTGATGGCGCTCGCCTCTGCCATGGGCCTGCCGATTACCTTCCGCGCCTCGGGAACCAGCCTCTCGGGTCAGGCGCTGAGCGATTCGATTTTGCTCTCCCTAACGCCGGATTGGAAAGACTACGAAATCCTTGAAGGTGGCGCCAAGATCCGCATGCAATGCGGTGTACTGGGTGGCGACGCCAACCGCTATCTGGCTCCGCTTCACTATCAGCTTGCGCCCATGCCGGCCTCCATCGATGCGGCAAGCATCGGTGGCATCGCGATTAACAATGCCGCGGGCATGAACTCGATGGATACCTACGGGGTGATGGAGTCGGCGCGCATTGTATTGCTCGATGGAACGGTTCTCGATACTGGCTCTGAGGCCAGCCGCAGTATGTTCAAGCGAACCCATGCCGATTTGATTGCCGGTGTTACCGAGCTCTCCGAGCAGATGCGCGGCAACAAGACGCTTAGCCAGCGGGTCGCGCGCAAGTACCAAATCAAAAACACCACCGGCTATGGGCTGCGCTCTTTGATTGAGTGGGACGACCCCATCGACATCATCGCCCACTTGCTGATTGGCTCTGAGGGCACGCTGGGTTTTATCTCGGAGATCACCCATAACACCATCAAAAAGTACCCGCTCAAAGCCTCGGCCTTTTTGGTGTTTCCGGATATCCGCACCGCCAGCGAAGCGGTGATGCGCTTTAAGCTTAACGATACTCCTGTCTCTGCCGCAGAGATGATTGACTACTACGCGCTCAAAGCGGTACAGCATATGGACGGAGTGCCCGAGTTTGTCGCCAATGTGCCGCTAGGCGCGACGGCGATCCTGGTGCAAACCGAGGCAGAGATGCTGTCGGTGCTAAAGGGGCAGATCCACACCATCTTGGGCGAGATCCACGACTTGCCGCTGGTGGTGCCAGCCAGCTTTACCGAAAAGCCTTCTGAGTATCAGGCTTACTGGAATATCCGCAAAGGGATCTTCCCCGCAGTAGGAGCCACCCGGCCCAAGGGCACCACCGCGCTTATCGAAGATGTCGCTTTCCATATAGAGAGCTTGGCTGATGCCTTAACCGACTTGCAGCAGCTTATGCAGCAGTTTGGCTACGACGATGGAGTGATCTACGGCCATGCTCTCGATGGCAACCTGCACTTTATCTTCTCCCAAGGTTTTGGCTGCAGTGAGGAGGTGGCACGCTACGAGCGCTTTATGGAGGCGGTGTGCGATATCGTGGTGAACAAGTACGATGGCTCGCTCAAAGCCGAGCACGGCACGGGCCGTAATATGGCGCCGTTTGTACGCCGCGAGTGGGGCGAGGAAGCCTATGGCTACATGCTTAAAATCAAGGCCCTGTTCGACCCACAAGGGATCTTAAACCCCGATGTAATGATTACCGATAACCCCAAGCTGCATATCAGTAACCTCAAGCCGATGGAGGCGGTCAGCGATATCGTCGACCAATGTATTGAGTGTGGTTTTTGCGAGCGCATGTGCCCCTCACGTGCGCTCACCCTTAGCCCGCGCCAGCGAATTATTGGTAAGCGCGAGCTGGCCTTGCTCGATGGTGAAAACAAAAAAGCCTTCGCCGACAAATACGATTATATGGCGATCGATACCTGTGCAGGTTGCGGGCTGTGTTCAACGGTGTGCCCGGTGGGGATCAACACCGGCGACTTGGTCCGGCAGCTACGCCACGACCGCAACCGGGATAAGGAAGGGGTTTCGGAGTGGATTGCCGACAACTTCAACATCGTCACTAAGGCTGCAAAAACCGCCTTTGGCGCGGCCAATATCAGCCATGGCGTGCTTGGCTCTAAGGCGATGGGCGCGCTTACCAGTGGTATGCGTAAAGCATCGGGCAAACGCTTGGGTCACTGGACGCCGTCTATGCCGACCCCGGCGGCGCAACTTATTCCAGTCAATCAGTACATCGAGAACAGTGAACCGGCAGCCAGCTCGCTTAAGGTGGTGTATCTGCCAAGCTGTTCCAGCCGTACTATGGGGCCAGCACGCGGCGCGGAGCAGCAGGCCACACTGTTTGAGAAAACCGAAAGCCTACTGCGTAAAGCCGGTTTTGAGGTGATCTATCCCAAGGGCCTAAAAGACCAATGCTGTGGTTTGCCGTTTAAGAGCAAAGGCATGTTCAATCAGGCCGATGCAAAGGCCAATCAGACCATAGAGATGTTGCTCGAAGCCAGCAACAACGGCGAGATCCCCATCTACTGCGATACCAGCCCTTGCTTGATGCAGCTAAAAGAGCACCCCCATCCCAAGCTTAAACTTTATGAACCGGTGGAGTTTATCCACGAATACGTGATGGATAGGTTGGAGTTCGAGCCCACCGACGACAAGGTCGCCTTGCATATTACCTGCTCGACGCGGCGGATGGGGCTGGATCAGAAGATTGTCGAGCTGATGAACGCCTGCAGTACCAACGTGGTTATCCCCGACCAAATCACCTGCTGTGGTTTTGCCGGCGATAAAGGCTTTACCACCCCGGAGCTTAACGAGTCAGCGCTGCGCACCTTATCTGGTCAGGTGGAAGGCTGCAGCAGTGGCTACTCCACCAGTCGCACCTGTGAGATTGGCCTTAGCCATCACTCGGGCATCGATTATCAGTCGATTGTGTATCTGGTGGACCAGTGTACCCGCTAGCGCGAGTTACTTCGCTAGAGTGTCGGCAGTAGCTGTGATTGCCAAAGTGTGGGGCGGGTGCAGGAAATCGCTCGGGCTATCTCTTAAGCTTATTGCAACAAACTCAAACACTGTTGCAATAAGCGTGGTTTATGCTCAAACATAGCGACGATTTTCTGATCTTCTACCACCTCATTGAGCAAGGCTCTTTTAGCAAAGCCGCCGAGCAGGTGGGTTTAACCAAATCGGTGATTAGCAAACGCATTACCCGCTTAGAGCAGGAGCTGGGCGTTCAGCTAATCTACCGCACCACCCGCAAGCTGGCGCTTAGCGAAGCCGGCGAGGTGTTTTACAAGCATGCGCGTGAGGTGGCCAACTCGGTTAACAATGCGATGGAGGAGCTGCAGGGGCTTAACGACAGTCTGTCTGGCTCTATCAAGATTACGGTGCCGACCATCTCTGGCGAGCTGGTGCTCCCTCAGGCCATTGCCGAGTTCAGCAAAGCCTACCCTAAGGTTCATGTGCATATGGACTTAGAAAACCGCTTTGTCGACCTGATTGAAGAGGGCTACGACATGGCGATCCGCACCGGAGTGCTGCCCGATTCCAGTTATATTGCTCGCCGCTTGGTGGATGTGCACTGGGTAATTTGCGCCGCGCCTGAGTACTTAGAAGAACAAGGCCTGCCGCGCTCACCGCAGGACTTGCTAAAGCACAACTGCTTGGGCTACTCGTTTCAGGAGACTGGTGCCTATGAGTGGCTGTTTAAGGGCGAGCAGGGTAGCTACACCCTGAATGTGGCGGGAAACTTTTGCACCAATAACGCCTCTGCGCTGCGCAAGGCGGCCTTGTATGGCCAAGGCTTGGTGTATGTGCCCAAGATCTTAGTCGCCGAGGATTTAGCGGCAGGCCGGCTGATTGAAGTATTGAACGATCAGGTGGGCAAAAGCTTAGGCATCTATGCCGTTTATCCTTACACCAAACATGTGCCCCGCAAAACCAAGCTGCTGATTGAGCATATCCATAAGTATTACAATCTGCCCGAAGAGCACCATCCGCAAGAGCACCGCCCGCAAGAGCACCAGCCTCAAGAGCCGACCGCATAGAGCTGCAGCACCTCGAGGCTAACCACCTCCAAGGCGCTCTGCTCGCAACTAGATAGTACCACCATCGGCGCACAACCGGCTTGCCATGCCTCTTTCCAACGCTCGGCGCAAAGACACCAGCGATCGCCGGGGTTTAAGCCGGGAAAGCCAAACTCGGGCCTTGGGGTCGAAAGGTCGTTTCCCTGCATCAGGGTGAAGGCGAGGAAATCGGCGGTCACCTCTGCGCAAATTATGTGGCGGCCCAAGTCTTGCTGATCGCTGCGGCAATAGCCATCGCGATAAAAGCCGGTGAGCGGTGTGCAGCTACAAAGCGCGAGTGGCTCGCCGAGCACATTGAACTTGTCGTTCATACGCTGATATTTCCTTGATTCGATTCATCTCATAGCTAATACAGTGTATGCCGGTCGATCTGATCACTCCTAGTGAGTTGGCTATTGGCTTTGCCAGTGCAATGCTGCGTCAAAA
The DNA here is from genome assembly GCF_000429485.1 of Aliagarivorans marinus DSM 23064. GTDB lineage: Bacteria > Pseudomonadota > Gammaproteobacteria > Enterobacterales > Celerinatantimonadaceae > Aliagarivorans > Aliagarivorans marinus. Next base: position 127,594 of record NZ_AUBY01000016.1, read on the forward strand.
TGCGGGGCAGGGGGCGCTATGTTCAGCCTTGCTTTGGAGACCAACAAAACAGACGTAGTGATGATCTCTTTGATAAACTTTTCATCGTATAGCGTAATAGGTAGGTCGCAGCTCAAAGCGGCGATAAAACAACTGGATATGACTCTATCGCTTACCCCAAGGTTGCAGTTAGCGCCCTAGGAGTGAACGGTGTTAAGGAAAAGGAAAATCAATAATGAGCGCTGATGTGCTGCTGCTAATACTCTACGTGCTGTTGGCTCTGGTGTTTTCGTTTCTCTGCTCGGTGGCCGAGTCGGTGCTGCTTAGCATCACGCCTTCGTATATAGAAGGGCTAAAGGAGAAGCAGCCTAAGCTGGCGGCAATGCTAAAACGGCTGCGGCAAGATAATGTGGACCAATCTCTCGCGGCAATCCTAACGCTCAATACCATCGCCCATACCGTAGGGGCAATTGGTGCCGGTGCTAAGGCCACTGTGGTGTTCGGCAACACCTGGTTTGGCTTGTTCTCGGCGGTGATGACCCTGCTGATCCTGTTTCTCTCCGAGATCGTGCCGAAAACCTTGGGCGCGGTGTACTGGTCATCCTTGGTCGGCCCAACCTCCTACTTTATCAATACCCTTATCCTATTGCTGTATCCGATAGTGTGGATCTCCGAGAAGCTCACCAAGCTCATCTCAAGGGGCAAGCCAGTCCATATCTTCAGCCGCGACGAGTTTATCGCTATGGCGCAGGTGGGCGTAGAAACCGGCCAAATCCGCGAGAATGAATCGACCCTGATTCGCAATATCTTCCGCTTCGAATCGCTAAAGGTCGACGACATCATGACCCCGCGCACCGTGGTCACTGCGCTAGCCGAGGAGATGAGCATCGCCGACTCACTGGAGCTGGTCACCCAATCAAGCTTCTCCCGCATCCCGCTTTATGCCAATAACATCGACGAAATCACCGGCTTTGTGCTGAAAAAAGACGTGTTAGAGAGCGCTGCTCAACATCAAGACGACACTAAACTCAGCGCGGTGAAGCGCGACATTCTGGCCGTTCCCGACTTTGTGACGCTGCCCAACCTGTTCGAACAGCTAGTCAACGACAAAGCCCATATCGCCGTGGTGCTCAACGAACACGGCGGCACCGAAGGTCTGGTTACCCTTGAAGATCTAATCGAAACCCTCATGGGCATGGAGATCGTCGACGAAACCGACGATGTGGAAGACATGCGCATACTTGCCCGCAAACAGTGGAAGGAGCGGGCAAAGTCTATGGGGCTGGATGTTGAGAGCTTTGATGGACAGGCGAATTCGGAGAATGAGACGAAGGGGGAAGGGGAGTCATGATAGCTGTTTGCCGAGCTTCTCCTACCGTATCGCCCTTGCGCTTGGCCGTAAGCTGTTGATAGATAATGCCAAACCTTAATGATAAGCTGCTTTATGGAGATTGAGTATTTCTGAATACATCGCCCTTTTTCCTTAAAAGGGCGCTCCGTCGTCGTATGGGTTGTTAGCGTTAGAAGGAGTAAGCGATGAAGGCCGTTTCAATCATAAAATATCTGTTTAGCGCTATTGGGCTTGCGATGCTGGCCGGGGCGTATTTTATGTACTCAAACACCCAGTCTTTTGTTAGCAGCGCGGTTACAACCGAAGGCGTTGTGACTCAGTTGATACGCTCAAGATCCAGCGACTCCACCAGCTACTACCCTGTTGTAAGGTTTAAGATCAAAAGCGGCCGTGAGATTGAATTTTCTTCTTCAACAGGCAGCAATCCTCCGTCCTACTCTGAAGGTGAACGCGTTGAGGTTCTCTACCTTGAAAGTGCTCCTCAAGAAGCAGAAATCAACGCCTTCTTTCCCTTATGGGGCGGCGTTGCCGTTTTGGGAGGATTAGGCGCGATATTTTCCATCATCGGCTTATCAATATTCGCCTCGAAGCACCTCAAAAACACTAACATCAAACACCTAAAGCAAAATGGCACTCGGGTAAAAGCCAAGCTACAGGGGGTAAATATCAACAGATCACTTTCTGTTAATGGCAGAAACCCCTATCAGATCCATGCCCAGTGGCGAAATCCACGTACATCAGAGATGCACGTTTTTAGCAGCGAAAACCTATGGTTTGACCCCACCGACTATATAAAGCAGCAAGAAATCACTGTGTTGATTGAAATGAGTAACCCAAAGAAATATTACGTCGATGTATCGTGTCTTCCAAAAATGGCGCGTTAGTGAAGGTTCTACTGTATTTAGCAATACACCCATATTAATGCGGTATCGCACTCAAGGTGTTCGATGTCGGTGTGGACTTTGATTTTGACTAGGTCGATGGCTTGATTGACGGCAAGATCGCTTTGGGTACCCACAACTATCTAGAGCTGCCTGCCATGAGCCGCTCGCAATGCGAGGCTGCCATCGACAAGGGCGCTCAGATTACAGAAGCGACGCTTCAGGCGGGTTGCAACTGCCTCGGCTTTGGCGAGATGGGGATCGGCAATTCCTCTGCCTCTGTGCTGCTGATGAGCGCCACCTGCCAATCAAATGAGTAAGGTAGAGGAGGCCATGGATCGCTCCGAGTTTGAGATTGACATGGACAACGGCAAACTAATTAAGAATAAGTCTCGAAATAACAAGCAAATAGAGCTATAAAGAATGCTTTAGTCAATAACAGGTGCAGGGATGAATATTGCAACGCTTATCCATCAGTTCGGACAACAGTACCCGAAATGGCTTGCGAAAGATCAGACCGTTAGCAACAGAGCTGTTTCAAAAGCTCGGGAAGAAATAGAGAAGAGACTAAGAGGGGAGCTAGATGCTTCCGGCTTTAAGCACATAAAGACGTGGGTGAGTAGCGGTAGCGGCAATCTCTCCCACAACCCCGTAATACACTTTGCTGACCCCCGATTATCTGAATCAGGGAAAGAGGGGATTTATGCAATCATTAAACCGATTATTGGCCGCACTAATCCGCACCAGCACTGCAAGCTCAAACTGACTCAGGGGTTCAAAGAAGCAATAGAGTCCACAAAAAGCAGGGCACAGGCCAACGACCAACTAAAAGATAAAGCTCTCTCAATTGCGGACACTTACCACGCGCGATTTTCTGACCTAAAGATGACCACCCACAAAGACTCCGACAATCTACAGTCTGAGGTCATCGGAGAGAAAGACCTGTCATCAAGTCGCTGGGGGGACTGGAAGCGCGAGCTCATAAAGCTACTTAAGCTATACAATGAAATTGCTGATGATACCACTCACCGCGATCCCGCCGAGAGCGATAAAACTAACTATTACATCTTGGGAACCGGTTATAGCGTTGCTGAAAACACAACCATAGACGTCTACCAAGACATGCTAGAACAGAGCGTGATAAGCGTTGGGTTTTACCCAAAGCATGATCTAAGCCACCTAGTAGGACTTGGTCGCGAAGAAATCCAGAAACAGCTAAAGGCAGATGGATTTAACACAACCGCCGTCACTGCTCTAAAACACTTCCTCAGCCTCAGACCCGGTGACCTAGTAGCACTCAAAACACGCCGCCGCCCAGAAGATACACTCAAGGTGAGCAGCATAGCCATTGTCAAAGGCAACAACAATCCAATTTATCAATTAAGCGAACACTTAACACACACCATTGCCGTTGACTTCATTGATTACGACCTCAGCATTCCGCTACCAACGACATATCGCTGGACGATGCACCACATCACAGACAGAAAGACTGCAGAATCGATATTTGGCGCGTACGCAAGTGATACTGAAAGCCCCAAACCACTCCCGATTGGGAGCGGGGACACGCCGTTTCCCGATACATCAGACATAGACGTACGCGGCCGGGGACGCACCAAGATAAGGCAAGTTCACAAGATGCTTCAAAACAAACTACTCGAAGAGCTATGCAAGGAGTATGACCACGAGAACCTGCACACCGAACATGACTACGTAGATATGCAGGTCATACTGGCAGACAGGGTTATTTTATTCGAAGTCAAAACAGCCCTGTGTGCAAATCGGTGCTTGAGAGAAGCTCTTGGGCAGATACTCCAATACGGACACCGCTACGCTCTAGAAAAGAAACGAGTAGAATATGTGATTGTTGGACAACACCCCGTCAACAAAGAGAGCGACTCCTACTTTCAACACTTGCGAAGATTAATAAATGCTCCACTGAGCTATCGCCAGATTAAACTTTCTCGTTGAGCTAGTCACAAATTGACACCGAGTCCGCTGCAAAGCGCCTGCGCTTTAAGAAGAAAGGGAAGTCCATCGATTCGTTTTAACATTAAGAAGACACCCGTTGGGTTGAAGACAAGTTGCTGAGCTTAGCGGAGGTATTTGCCATTGACGTCTGCGCTTATGCGGTGATGAGTTACCACAGCCATGTGGTGTTGCATGTCAATGAAGAGCGGGCGTTGAGTTGGTCGGTTGAACAAGTGCTAGTGCGTTGACATAGGCTGCATAAAGGTACGCTGCTTACTCAGCGGTATATGAATCCGCCGTAGCAGCATGTATGGCCTACGTGGATTTGAATCCGATTCGGGCCAAGATTGCGGATACCTCAGAAAACTCGGTTCACACCAGCGTGAAAAAGCGTATCGAGAAGGCCAGGAAAGGCGAGCAGCCCAAGCAACTATACCCATTTGTTGGTAATCCACGCAAGGATATGCCCGATGGTCTGCCATTTTCCTTGGCTGATTACTTGGCACTGGTGGATATGACGGGGCGGGTTATTCGCGAAGACAAGCGTGGTGCTATCGACGCCACGACCAGCCCCATCTTGGAGCGGCTCAACATCGACCATCAATGCTGGCTTGAGCTTACCACCGGTCTCGAGAAGCACTTTGGCGGCGTAGTTGGCAGAGATACCAGTCTGCTGCGCTACAAGGTCTGCCATCACCAACAGCGCGTTCAAGGAATGGGTGCAGCCAAGCGCTGGCTCACTCAGTAGCGCGTAGTTAGCTCCTATTTCGGCTTCCTGCTATGTTCAAGGACGTAAAGTCGGTATTTAAATACTAAGAATACCGAGTACCTTTAGTTGTTGGATGTGCGGAAGTAGATCACTTCCAACAGCTCTCATCAATAGCTAAACAATTTACTTTTACTGTCAAAAAATTTAACAGTTTTTGATTAACGGGCTCCAAACTCTCAAAATCCACACAAAATTCAAGACATTGCTAAACTAATTAAATTTATAAATAACAATAAGATATGTGGTGCTATTGAAAAATGTAACCAGTTTCAGCGATCGTGGCCTTATTCCTGCTTAGGCTAGTGCTCTTACTCAAGACAGGTGTTAACTACAGTGAAAAAAGGACTATTGGTATTGATGGCTGCTCTCGTTTCCATGAATGTGTGGGCTACGCCCATTACGCTGGATTTTGAGGGCTATGTGCAGCATCTGGAGCAGGGTGGAGGCTTGCTTGATTCGTCGCCCGATCATATCGATATCGAGGTCGGTGATAGTGTGATGTATAGCTTGACCTTCGATGTCGATAATCTGGATTACACCCAGCGCACCAGCAATCTTAGCGTCGATTACCGCGTTGATATCGCCGGTCTGACTTGGCAGGACACGGGAACCTACTTTTTGTCTACGCGCACAGAGGACTTCGATACCTTTTATGCGTTCGAAAATGCGGCGGATGCGCTTAACGATACCACCAATACGCTGCTGGGCTTTTTCACTAGCGTGATTAACGTAGACGATATCGGCGCAATGTTAGCGGGCGAGGAGTTCAACCTGCTAGACAGCTTAGGCACCATGACCTTCGGCAATCAAAATGGCGATTTTGCGGCGAAGGTGGCATTTTCAGCACCAAGCTCAAGCGTGCCAGAGCCGGGCGTCATAGCGTTGTTATCGCTGGGGTTGATTAGCCTGTTTGCTGGTCGTCGCCGTAGAGCTTGATTTTCTTTTAGAATGCTTAGGCGAGACTTAGGTGCGAGTTGAAACGCAGCTTACGTTCAAACAAGTATCGGCGTAACTGGACGTAATATCAAAGGCCACAGATGTGGCCTTTGATTTGTGCAGTGTTAGAGCGTTAACTAGTGACCGAGCTGTTCTTTAAGCAGCTTCTCGCGCGCCTCCGGTGACGAGCTTAGCCCGCCAATTAGCGCGTAAAGTCCTGGAATCACAAACAAAGTTACCAAGGTCGCTAAGGCCATGCCGCTGAAGATCACCACCCCAACCGCAAAGCGAGTCTCCGAGCCTGCACCGCTGGCTAGCAGCATTGGTACCGATCCCAGCAGGGTGGTGAGTGCAGTCATTAGAATCGGCCGTAAACGTTGCTCGGCAGCATTGACGATGGCGTTGAGGGTATCTTGGCCTTGATCGCGCAATTGATTGGCAAATTCTACGATCAAAATGCCGTTTTTAGTCGCCATGCCAATTAACATCAACATGCCAAGCTGGCTGTAGATGTTAAAGCTCTCGTCGCTGATAAGTAGGCCAACTAGACCGCCTAATAGGGCAAGCGGCACGGTAAGCATGACAATCGAGGGGCTGACAAAGCTCTCGAACTGCGCGGCTAATACCAGATAACACACCAATAGCGACATCAAGAACAGCAGGCCGATTTCGCGCTGGTTGTCGTAGTAGTCTTTCGACTCGCCGGCATAGGCGTAGGTATAGCCAGTAGGGAGGATCTCGGCGGCCTGTTCATTCAAAAACTCTAGGGCCTGGCCCAAGGTAGCGCCCTCGGCGAGGTTTGCCTTGAGATTGATAGACTTTTTACGCTGATAGTGGAACAAGCCGCGTGCTGAGGCTACCTCTTCAATCTCTATCAGGTTAGAAAGGGAAACTAGCGCACCATTTTCAGAGCGTACGTAGACCTTGGCAAAATCCGAAGGCGATTGGAAGTGCTCTTCGTCGGCGCGCAGGAATACATCATACTCTTCTCCGCGCTCACTAAAGCGGGTTTGAGTATGGCCGCCTAATAGCACCTCCAGCGTGTTGCCGATGGCATCCATGCTGACGTTAAGCTGCTGAGCCACCGAGCGGTTCACATGGACCAGCATCTCGGGGGTACTCGGGTTGTAGTCGAGTTTGGGGTCGATCATGTACTCGCTTTGGCGAGCCAGCTCTTCCAGTTGCTTGGCATAGACGTAGATGTCGTCGTAGTCGTCACCTTGCAAAACAAACTGTACTGGCTCACCCATACCGCCACCAAAACCGGGCTGATAGGGGTGGATCTGTACGTCGGTGACATCGCGGGTGAGCTCGCGCACCATCTCGACCACATCAGCGGCGTTCTCTTCGCGCTCGTTCCAGTCCTTGAGTACCAGAATCACAAAGCCTTGGTGATCGGCCCAGGAGCCAAAAGCGGGTGCTGACCAATTTAGTGATTGCACTGGGCCATCGAGCAAGGGAAGTAGACGGTCTTCGATGGCTTGCATGCTGATCAGCATCCGGTCGTAACTGGTGGCCTCCAGACCACCAATATAGACGTTCACCACCGAGCGGTCTTCCCGGGGGGAGAACTCCGAGCGCTGTTGGCCATAGCTGTAGTAGAGGCCTGCAAAACACAAGGTAAGTAGCAGGGGAGCTAGCCATTTGTACTGTAGCTGTTTAGTTAGCACCTTGCGGTAGTGGCGGCGCAGGGCGATCATCGCTTGGTCGACCCAGCGGCATACCAAGGCTGGGCGGCCGATCTCTTTCTCGAAGATCTTGCCGGCCATTACCGGCGTGAGGGTCAGCGCGACGATGGAGGAGAACACCACCGAGGCAGATAGCAGCACCGCAAACTCAGCAAACATATCGCCGATCTTGCCCTGCAGGAACAGCAGCGGCAGGAACACCATCACCAGCACCGCGGTGGTGGCAATTACCGCGAAGTTAAGCTCTTTAGTGCCCTTGAACGCGGCGACCAAGGCGTTCTCGCCCAGTTGCCGGTGGCGGATAATGTTCTCCACCACCACAATCGCGTCGTCGACCACCAGGCCAATCGCCAACACCAGCGCCATCAGCGTGATTAGGTTAATCGAGTAGCCAAGCAGGTAGGCTACCGAAAAAGCGGCAATCAGTGAGATTGGCACCGCCACGGCAGGAATAATGGTGGCGCTAAGTCGGCCAAGGAACAGATAAAGTACCGCAATCACCAACACCGCACAGATAAACAGGGTTTGGTAGACCTCGAAGATAGCGGTGCGAATAAACACGGTGCTGTCATAGTCCACCTCTAGAGAGGCGCCTTCGGGTAGAAAGCGGCGCAGGTATTCCAGCTCGTTGGTCACGGCATCGACCACATCCAAGGGATTGGCCTGCGACATGGGCACGATGCCTAGCCCCATGTTATCTACACCGTTACTTTTAAAGGTGGTGGTGTCTTTTTTCGCGCCAATATAGATATCGGCGATGTCGCCCAACAGCACGATATCGTCGTTGTACTCGGCCACTTTCAGGTGCTTAAAGTCTTGCTCACCTTGGTAGAGACGCTCCATGCGCACCACCACATTGAGGCTGTCGTTACGCACGTAACCGGCGGGTAGCTCGAGGTTCTCACGGCCAAGGGCTTGAATGACGTCTTGGGTGGTGAGGCCGCGGCCAGCCATGGCTACCGGGTCGAGCTCGATATACATGACTCGCTCAACCAGACCTGAGGTATTCACCGAGCTAACACCGGGCAGCATGCTTAGCCGCTCGACCAATACCCGCTGGGTGTAGTCACTGAGCTCGACGCGGTCTTGCAGTTGTGCAGTGAGTTTTAGCCAAAGGATCGGGCCTGCTTGGTCATCGTTTTTACGCACCACAGGTTCATCGATGTCGTCGGGCAGGCGGTTGCGGGCTCGGCCAACGGCATCGCGTACATCACTGATCGCCTGCAACATGTCGTGGCCTTGCTTGAAGGTAATGGTGATGCCTGACCAGCCATCCCACGAAGAAGACCAGATATAGTCGATACCATCGATGCCAGAGAGCTGGTCTTCGATAGGCTTGGTGATCTGCGATTCAACAATGGACGACGCGCTACCACGATAGGGCGTACCGATGGAGATCACCGGGTTGTCGATATCTGGCATCTCGCGCACTGGCAACATGCTGTAGCCAACCACACCAAACAAAATTAATAGCAAACTGAGTACCACCGCACTAACCGGGCGGTACATCGCAATATCGGAGATTCTCATGAGCGGATGACTTCAACCTCTGCGCCGTCGTGAAGCTTAACCATGCCTTTGATAACGATTTGCTCGCCTTGGCTAAGGCCGTGAATCACTTCCACTTGGTTGGCACTGCGTTGTCCCAGCTCCACCTCAACCTTTTCTACGTTTTCGCCATTGAGGCGGTATACGTAGCGCTTGTGGCCTTCGTACACGATGCTCTGTAGTGGGATCACCACACTGGGCATAGAGTGCAGTTTTAGCTCTCCGCTAACCAAACTGCCCGGAGGCAGTTGTTGCTGCTGATTGTCCAGCTCAAACATCAGGTGCATGCTCAGGCTGTCATCGCGCACTCGGGTATCGATGGCGACCAGATCGGCAATGATACTCAGGTCTGGGCGGCTGGCATCACTTAAAGTGGCCTGCTTGTCCGGTACCACCTGACTGAGGTAGCGGGTCGGGATAGGGGCGTTCAGGCGCAAGGTGCTGGCATCATCGAGTGTGGTGAGCGCTTGTTCGCGCGAGATCAACTGGCCGGGGCTAAGGTCGATTAAGCCCAAGCGGCCTTCGAAGGGGGCGCGGATCGCCCGGTCTTCCAAGTTGGCTTGAGCCAGGTTCAGTTCGGCTTGCTGCATGGCCAGCTCCGATTCGATGGCTTCCACCTCGGTTTGGGTAACCGCACCCCGGGGGAGCAGGCTTTGCATATTGCGGTAGCGGCGTTCGACGTCGGCTAAACGCGCTCGCTCGCGCTCGACAATGGCGTTTTGCTGGCGGTTATCGAGTTGGAACAGCAGTTGCCCTTCGGCCACTTGCTCACCGGATTTGACCGCGACTTGTTGCAATCGGCCATCGACATCTGATTGAATTGTAACGGATCGTTCGGCATAAACGGTGCCGAGAATGTGCAAGCGCTGCTGCAACTGTTGCTCAGTGACGTCGGTGACTTCGACACTGATTGATAGATTGTGATGGACCGGTTCGTCCGACTCTTTGCCAGTAAGTAGCCAGGAGGCGACTACAGCCAGCAGTGCTGCTAAGCCAAGCAGAACACGCATGATTACACCCCTTGAAAAAAGAACGCTGGGACATTACATCAGTTAATAGACCGCAGCTAGCGCGATATTGTGAAATTCAGTAAATAGTGAACTGCATCAAGGTATCAAAGTTTCGAAATATTTTCGCTAGTTTAAAAAACACTTTGGCGTTGCGTGATGGGCACTATATAAAGGCGTTAGTGTAGGGCTCTCTACTAGCTGTTTTGATTGAACAAGGACAAGTTTCGTTGGATATGGATTTAGATAGTCAGAATGACCTCGGTGCTTCGCGTTGGCGAGAGCTGCTAAAAGGGGCGCTCGCCGTTACCCCGCTGTCGATTGCGGTGCTTCCCTGGGGCCTGCTCGCCGGATCGTTTGCCCTGGAAAGTGGCCTGGATGTGTTTCAAAGCCAAGCGATGTCAGCCATCGTGTTTGCAGGCTCCACCCAGCTGGTGGCTTGTGGCTTGTTTAAGGCTGGCGCTAGCCTGTCGACCATGTTGCTCACCACACTGTTTGTTACCTCGCGCCACCTGCTTTACAGCTTGGCGATGCGCCCACATATCAGCAAGCAGCCGCTGCGCTGGCGAGTGCTGTTGGGCTTTTTGTTGACCGATGAACTGTTTGCCCTGTGCGGCAAGCAAAAGCCTGAGCAGTTTAACCGCTGGTACGCGCTCGGTGCCGGGCTCTGGTTCTATCTATGTTGGAACGCCGCTAGCCTTGTAGGGATCGTGGCTGGTGCGCAGCTCCCCAATCTGCAGGAACTGGGTCTCGATTTTGCGGTGGCCGCCACCTTTATTGCCTTGGTGATCCCGCAGGTAAAATCACTGCCGGTGCTCGCCGCGGTGCTGATTGCAGGCGTTGCCTCGCTGGTGTTTGAGTTAATCGAGCTAAGCGGTGGGCTGATTTTCGCCAGCTTACTGGCGATGGTGTCCGCGTACTTGTTAGAGAAAGCACAGCAAGCTGGGAGGGGACGCTGATGATTTGGTTAGCCATTATCTTGATGACGCTGGTGGTGTTTACCAGCCGCTACTTGTTCCTCGAGCCTAAGCTGCCGCTTAAGCTCAATCGCCATGCCCGCGGGATATTGGCTTATTCGAGCGCGGCAGTACTGACCGCGCTATGGGTGCCGCTGGTGTTTATTCCTGAGGGCGAGCTTAACCTCAAATTGAGCAATCCTTATCTTATGGCGGCGCTGGTGGCCATTGTGTTGGCCAAGGCCACCAAGAATGTGCTGTTGACCACCGTGCTGAGTATGTTGCTATTTTTCGGGCTAAAACAGTGGCTGGGCTAGACAGCCAGTCGTTTTGTTTATGCCCTTGTGTAAAGTAAAGGCTTAGCGGAATACCTTCTCAGCTAGTGAGAAGGCGGGGCAGGCAACACCTCGAATCCCATCAAGTTTTAGGGCAAGCAGGCTGCCACTCAATGGATATTCTGCAAGCTGTTGCTCGCTCATGCCGTTGCGTGCAGTGGTAATAAACAGTGTGTCGAGTTTGCTACCGCCAAAGGCACATTTGGTGACATTCAACGCCGGAATCGGGATCTCACGCTCTAAGCTACCATCCGGACGGTAACGGGAGAGTCGTGCACCGCCCCAGTGGCCCACCCAAAGATGGTGCTCGGCATCAATGGCGATACCATCGGGGTGTCCTTGCTCTTCACTAAACTCCACCCATTGATTCAGTTGCACGACGTGGCCTTGGGCATCCAGCTGGCCTTTCAGAATCTGCCGCTGCTCGGTGTCGACAAAGAAGGCATTGTCGCCGTCAAAGGTGGGGCCATTGGTCACGACATAACTGCCCGGCATGGCCTGAAGCTCGAGTTTTGGCGTTAGTCGGTAGAAGTTACCGCTCTCACGTGCACATTCCTTATCCATGGTGCCAAACCAGATATCGCCGGTAGGTGCTACCCAGGCATCGTTGCAACGCATGTCGGGGTTGTCGCTGAGCAACTCAAGCAGTGGTTCGGCGTCGCGTTGCCCGTCCCGAATGAGGTAGACCCCATCTTCATAGAAACCAACCAGTTGACCCGCCGGCTCACAAGGCAGTACTGCGCTGAGCATATTCGGCTGTGGCCAGCTTTGACAACGTTGGCTAGATGGTTGGTAGTAGTTGAGGGTTTTTCCGATGATGTCTACCCAGTAAATAGCCTGTTCTGATGGGAGCCAAACTGGGCCTTCGCCCAAGAGGTTAGACGCCGGAGAGAGAGCGCTGAACTGGAAACCAGCGTGAATATGTGTGCTCATGCAAGGGCAACCGTATGATGAATAACGCGATTATGATGCCAAACAAGTTAGCTCAGGGACAGTGACCAATGCGCCGTTTACGAATGAAACTTGTTTCAGGGTAATTCACTGGTTTTGCTAAGCAACTCGTCAATTTAGCGGCGTTCGCAGCTGCTACAGCCGCGGCAAGCGCCCCGGTGGCCGGCAGGACGTTGGCTGCGTTGTACCCGGCAATAGGCGTTCTTCAGGGCGCGGCGAAAGTCAAACCAGTCCTCTGCGTTTGTTATAAGCAGGTTGCCCATAAAGCGTTTACGTAGCTCAACACGATGGGTTTCGATAAAGCTGCGGTCTGCTTCGACATCGAAATGGTTGAACACCGCCACCAAATCAGCATTTGTTGCCTGTTGTTTGAGCTGTTCGATTGTCTGAAACATGGTCATAGTTGCTGGAGTTGGGGCAGTAATGCTATCCCGAGAGGGGTTGCTGTTCAACAACTTAGCCGTTGTTCAGAGGAGAGGAGTGACAAATTAGTGACCAACAGATGGTGAATATATAAGCAAGTAATAGCGCGGTTGCCCTATATTTGTTGATTTGATCTAATTATCATTAGCGGATTTTATAGCAGTAATAACTAAGATGGATTGTCGTGGTGTTAATCGGTGCGCCTGAGGGTCGTGGCTCATTGAAGCAAGCAATTCAGGGACGAATATGAATTTTTCAGCCAGTGAACTTAAAGAATTGTTCTCCTGCTTGCCCGATCCGGTGTTTGTGCTTAGCGAAACCGGGCGCTATGTTGCGGTGCTTGGTGGGGTGGACCAAGACTGTTATCAAGACGGTAGAGTGCTAGAAGGCAAGAATGTAGCGCAAGTACTGCCGGAGGATCAGTATCCTTGGTATATCGAGCAGATTGGCAAGGTGCTGCAGCAAGGCAGCATGCTGATCGTCGAATACTCTCTTTGCCCGGCAAGTATCGAGCTGTTAGACACATCCATCGGCCCTATCGGTATGCAGTACTATGAAGCCAAAGTCTTTCCGCTTAGCTTTCGTGATAGTGGCGAACGTTTAGTGCTATGGATGGCACACAATGTGTCGAGCCGATATCAAAATGAACGGCAACTGCGCTTACAGTCTCTCACCGATGAACTCACTAGCTTGTATAATCGCCGACACTTCTTCAATCAATTGAACAGCGCTTTGAACCTGATGCAGCTTGGACAGGCCTCCACTGGTAGCTTGTTGTTGTTCGATGTGGACTATTTCAAGCTGATCAATGACCGCCATGGCCACCAAGCTGGCGACAGCGTATTGCGTGAACTGCGCCCGTTCTTGCTGCCCATCTTGCGCGACGAAGACCTGCTAGCACGGGTTGGTGGCGAGGAGTTTGCCATCTTGCTGCTTGGTAAGGGCAGTGCCGCGGCGCTGGAGGTGGCTGAACGTATCCGCGTTGAGACTGCCAAGCATGTGTTTATGCACCAAGGCATGAAGATGTCTATCACACTGAGTTTTGGCGTGGCAGAGCTGTCGCCCACCGATAGCTCGGATAGCGTGTTCGGCAGGGCCGATGCGGCGCTCTATCGCGCCAAACATGCCGGGCGCAATCAGGTAGTGCTGTCGAGCGCTTCAGATAACTCTCAGCGCGAGCTTGCCTAGCAAATAACGCTAGGCACTAGGCTTGGTTGCGCGAGATAGCGGCTCGATTACTCGCTGATAAGCGAACATGGCTGCCAGCATGCTGACAAAGAACACCCAAACCGGTGCCTGCCCACTGATTAACATGGTCAACCCAGGACCGGGACAGATCCCCGCCACGCCCCAACCAATCCCAAATAGTGACGCGCCCGCCAACAGCTTGCCATCGATTTGCCTATTTGCAGGTAGCTGCAGGGGCTGCCCGGTAAGTGCAGTCTTTGATGCGTCAACTCGCGGCTTTATCAGCCATTGGTAGGCGGGAATAAACACCGCTAGTGCACCACCCATCACAAAGGCCAGACTCGGGTTCCAGCTCGCAGAAAGGGTGAGAAAACCCAATACGTTGTTGGGATCTACCATGCCTGAGATCATCATGCCCAGACCAAACACTACCCCACATAGCAGGGCTATAAGCTTTGCATTCATCTCAAGCTCCTAGTGAATAAGGGTGGCGGTGATCACGGCACACAGCATAAACACTGCGGTAGCTACAATAGAGCGCAGCGATAGCCGGCCGATACCGCAGATCCCATGGCCGCTGGTGCAGCCGTTGGCCATCCGGCTGCCAATACCGACTAGCACACCGGCGATAACCGCAACAGGTAGTGGCACAGCCACCGTTGGCAATGGAACGCCAGCCAGCACCGCCAGGCCGCCCCCTAGCAACATGCCGCCAGCAAACCAAAGCTGCCAAGGGCCGCTTAGCGAGCCTTTGTTTAACAGACTGGCGACAATGCCGCTGATACCGGCAATTCGGCCAGTAAACAGCAGCAAGGCTGCGGCGGAGAGGCCGAGCAAGGCTCCGCCTAGCAGGGCAGGAAGAATCGAGTTCAAGGTCATGGCATGTCCATTAGATAAAGCTAATGTTAGGGATTATAGCGACAGATTAATATTAGGCAATACTAATTTAAAAAGGACCAACTGAAGAGCCAGCTGGAGGAGGCGCGAGAAGAGTGAAGAAATAAAGAAAGAAATAAATAAGCTAAGTCGTTCTGCAAGGCGAATAAGTAAAGCGGTGCCAAATTTGGCACCGCTTGTCAGGTTTAGACCCAGCTGTCTGTTAGATAAAGGCCTTACGACAACGTGCTGAGACCCACTCGGAAAACACCACCGTTGCCAGAATCGAGATAAAGATCAGCGATACCTGCGGCCACGCCAGTGTTGCCAAAGACTCATTCAGGCGTAAACCAATGCCGCCAGCGCCCACCAAACCCAGTACGGTGGACTCACGGATGTTGATGTCCCAGCGGAAGATGGTGGTGCCGATAAAGGTCGGCATAATCTGTGGAACTACCGCGTAATCGAGGATCTGCATAGGGCTTGCGCCAGTGGCTGTGATGGCCGACACCTGAGTGGTGTTAATCTCTTCGATGGCCTCGTACATCAGTTTGGCCACAAAACCGATCGAGCGAAGTGCGATGGCGATGATACCCGCCAGTAGGCCGGGCCCCATGATAGCAACCAATAGTAGCGCCCAAATCAGCGAGTTAATCGAGCGGCTGGCAGCAATCACAAACAGCGCGATGGGCCGAACAAGCAGCTGGCTAGGCGTGGTGTTGCGCGCGGCCAAAAAGGCCACTGGGATAGCCATTACTACACCGAGCGCGGTACCAAGGGTGGCGATATTAATGGTGTCCCACAGCGGTTGCCAGAGGCGCTCCATATATGACCAACGGGGAGGCCACATACGCGAGCTGATATCGGCGAATTGATTGGGCGCGTCGGTGACAAAGTACCACAGTGTCTGGTGGTTCATCTGTTGCCAGCAAAACACACACAGCACTACAAAGCTCAGCCATGCTAGCCAGCTCAGCAGTCGCTGAGTGCGGCTGTGTTTTTCCCACTGCTGGGGGTAATCGTTGATGTTCAACATTGGCGATGCTCCTAGTGAATGCGTTTACGGATCTGGCCGGAGGCAAACTCTGCCAACATAACCAGCAGGATAATCACCAATAGGATCGCGGCGGCCGAGTCATACTCGTAGCGGTCCATGGCGGTGTTCAAGGTGGCGCCGATACCGCCAGCACCAACGATGCCGATCACCGCTGATTCGCGGAAGTTGATATCAAGTCGGTACAAGCTAAGGCCAATCAGCCTAGGCATCACTTGTGGCTGCACCGCATAGTTCACCTGCTGCAGCCAGTTAGCGCCGGTAGCACGCATGGCGGTGAGCGATGCCGGGTCGATCTCTTCTATCTCTTCGGCAAATAACTTGGCCAGAAAGCCAATGGTGGCGAAGGTCAGCGTAACAAAACCGGCAAAGGCGCCGAAGCCGAACAAGGCCACACAGAGAATCGCGATGATGATCTCTTGAAAGCTTCGAGCGATGGCGATAAAGCTGCGGCAGAACAGATACACCGGCGTGGGTGCCAAATTACGCGCCGAGCCCAAGCCGAAAGGGATCGACAAGATCACACCTGCGACGGTGGCGCACAGGGTCATGGTCAGACTTTCATAGATGCCATCGACAATATTGCTCCAGCGGCTGGTGAAATCGGGGTTAAGAAAAGCTTGGACAAAGCGCCAACCGCGCTCGCCACCTTCCCACACCCGTTGCCAGTTGACCTCAACCGAGTCGAAGGCAAAAAACAGATACACCGCAGCCAACAGCCACAGGCCGTAACGAATACTGGGGGTGCTAATCAGTGGCGGTTTACGCCAGGTAGTTGGGTAATCTGAGGCTGACTGCATTACGCAATCTCCCGCAGTGTCTCGAGCTCTTGCTCTTGCTGCTCGGTTTGGTTCCAGTCTTCTTCGCCGTAGATCAGGGTAAGCACCGAGTCATCCAGTTGCTGGGGCTTGCCATCGAACACCACCACGCCCTGTTGCAGGCCGATGATCCGCTTAACAAACATCTTGGCTAGATTTACATCGTGAATGTTGATGATGGCAGGGAGACCACGTTCACTGCAGATCTCGCTAATAAGGCGCATCACCTGACGGGCGGTGCGCGGGTCGAGCGCAGCGGTGGGCTCGTCAATTAGCAGTAGCTCCGGGTCTTGTGCCAGTGCGCGGGCGATACCGACGCGTTGACGCTGGCCCCCGGAAAGCGCATCGACGCGCTTGTCAGCATGCTCGAGCAGGCCAACCCGGTCGAGTAGGGCATAGGCTTGTTGGATATCTTGCTCAGGGTACTTGCGTAGCAGGCTGCGCCAAAACGGTACATAGCCAAGGCGGCCTGAGAGCACGTTTTCCATTACGGTGAGGCGCTCAATCAGGGCGTATTCCTGAAATATCATTGCAATCTTTCTGCGCGCTTTACGCAGGCTTTGGCCACCGAGTTTGGTGAGATCCTGCTCTTTAAATAGCACCTGCCCATTGGTCGGGTTATTCAAGCGATTGATACAGCGGATCAGGGTGGATTTACCGGCACCAGACGGTCCTATCAAGCCGACGATTTCGCCTGCTTGAACGTCGATGGTTACGTCGGTAAGTGCTTTGTCTTTGGCTGAGTAGTGCATACTCAGATTCTTTAGTTGCAAAGTGGCCATTGGGTCTTTCCTGTCAGCGCCAGCTGACGTTTATTTACTAACAACAACGCCGCGACCGGGGCCGCGGCGTATTACGCGCTAATGCGGCTTAGCTACAGGTGTAAGACACACCATTTGCCGTATCGATGGTGCGAA
The DNA here is from genome assembly GCF_000429485.1 of Aliagarivorans marinus DSM 23064. Classification (GTDB taxonomy): domain Bacteria; phylum Pseudomonadota; class Gammaproteobacteria; order Enterobacterales; family Celerinatantimonadaceae; genus Aliagarivorans; species Aliagarivorans marinus. The sequence continues at coordinate 145,242 of NZ_AUBY01000016.1, forward strand.
TCACTTCCCAGTGCTCTTGGTAAGTAATTGGAATGAACTGCGCTTCACCGTTGCGGGTGAACTCTTCTTGCAGCTTGGTGCCTTCCCAGTCGAAGCTGAAGAATGCATCACGGATCTGGTTTTGCAGGTCTTCGCTTAGGTTGTGTGCCACGCCGTAAGCAGTGGTCGGGAAGGTTTGTGAGGTGTAGATGGTTTTGATGTCATCTTGCTTAACCACACCACGGTCGAGCATACGACCCATGACTGAGTTAGCGATAGCCGCAGCGTCGTAGTCACGATGAGCTACACCGATAATCGAGTTGTCGTGAGCGCCTGAGAAGGCGGTGTCGAAGTCATCGCCTGGCTTCATACCAAACTCTGCATCCAGAATCGCAGAAGGTGCCTTGAAGCCTGAGTTCGAAGTTTGCGAGGTGAACGCCACCTTTTTACCTTTCAGGTCTTCAACCGCATCGATGCCGTTGCTTGGGTGGGTGATGATTTCCATTTCGTAACCAAATGAGCCGTCTTCAGCAGCCATAATGGTGAAAGGCACGAAGCCTGCGCAGTTTACGGCAAGTGGGGTTGAGCCAGTGTTGAACCCAGCAACGTGCAGGCGACCAGCGCGCATCGCTTCGATTTGCGCGGCGTTGTTTTGAACGGGGAAGAAGCGCACATCTTTACCGGTTTTCTCGCTCAGGTGAGCCAGAAAATCGCTCCATACATCGGCGTATACCGCAGGATCTTCAACCGGGGTGTAGGCAAAGATCAGGGTGTTTGGATCAACCTGTTGCGACGCGCTTGGCAGATCAGCAGTCAGGTTGCCTGAGGTATCTTGGTAGCGAGCGTCCAGGCTTGAAGCCGCGGTGGTTGCAGATACTGCAAGCGCAGCCAGAGTTAACGCAAACTTTTTCATTCGTGTGTCCTTTGCGGATTTAGTTTAAATGCAGCGCGGACTATAGAAGGCTGTTATGACAGATATGCGTCAGTAAGATGTCAGAAATATGTACGTGAGATGAGTGTAACTTTATGAAATCACGAATATTTTATAATTCTTACGGCGAGCGCTTACCTATCTGGTCAAACCTGATTGCGTACTGAGGAAAAGGTGATAAAGCATTGATGTGCGATCGCGGTTACCTTGTTGGTTAAAATGTGACCGCGATCAGTTGTAGATAAAGCGCCCGCTGGAGCGATGGAATTGCTGACGCTCATCGATATGCTTACCGGCTTCATGGGGGTGGGCCTGGATCGGCGTTGGCTCGCCCTCTTGGCCATAGCTGTAAACAATAAGCCTGTCGCGCTGTTTACCCTTGAGCTCGACCATAAATTTGACCACCTCGGCACGCTCGAGCGCCAGTACCTCCTTGGCAACCCGTTCGCGTTGGCAAAACTGATAATCTTTGTTGCCGATACTGGTCCAGAAGCGCTTAGCGCGGGTGCGCATATTGCTCTCGGTCTCCAGGATTTGGCTGACTAGCCCTTGTTTGCTTTGCTGCCACTGCAGATCGCTCAGTTGGAAGGTCAGCACCGGGAACTCGTCGAGGAACTCATTGATCGCATCGAGCAGGGTTTGTGGGGTGCCATGGGGCGACTGCACGTAAAAGATCAAACCGGGGTGGCGGTTGAGCGGCAGGTTACCACTACCGACGATATACCCTAATTGCTGACGGGTACGCAGCTCATGGAAGAACGGCGAACTCATGATGTGATTGGTTAGGGTAAATAAGGCGATATCTTTCGCATCGCAGCCGGCACTTTGGTAGTAGATCATCAAGGCGGCATCACTTTGCTGGCAATTCACCTGATAGAGCAGCGGCCCTTTACCCTGAATGCTCACCAACTGACGCGGGGTCTCGTTGGTGGGAATGGCATAGGGGGCGCCTTCTTGCTTGATGTAATCGGCCAAGTGCTCGATTTGCTCGCTCGGCCAGTTGCCGTAGGCCAACACCTCGAGGTGCACATGCTGATAGAGCTGGTCGATAAAGGTAGGTAGCTCCACTAACTCCAAATCATCCAAAGCCTCCAGTAGTTCGGCGGGCGGCGGGTTATTCGGCTGTAGCAGGGCACTAAGCTGGTTGAACAGCTGATTGATCGGTTTGGCTTGTTGCTGGTTGCGCCAGTGGCGCAGAAGTTGTTTCTTGATAACGGCGAAACGCTTTTCATCGAAATAACCGAAACGGCGGTTGGAGAGGATCATCTCCAGCAAGGTCACTTGTTTGTCGCTAAAACCTGATAGATGCAGGGTAAAGCCACCTTGGTGGGCATAGAGCTGATAGCCCATGCCTGCTATCTCTGCTTGATAGGTGATCTCGCTGAGGTGATCAAGCAGCAGTTCCACCACCAAACGGGTGCAGGCGATGTTGCGAATTGAGGCGACCGCAAACGCTGAATCAATAGAGATATAAAGATGCCCCTTGGGCACCTTAAACTCGCTCTCACGGGCCAGCCACAGCCGAAAGCCGCTTTCTTCGACCAACAACTGTGGCACCGCTGCGGCAGATCCCACGCTCTCCAGTTGCGGGCTGTTGAAGCTGATAAAGGGGTTGGCAGGCGGCAGCGCTACGCCTTCCAGCGGTTTTGGGTTACGCCAGCGCGCCAGCTGCTCGTCACCGAACTCGCGCACACTGTAGGGGGTGTGATACCACTTGGCGACTTGGTCATGCATGATGCCCTTGGCCACCAAGGTCATGCGCATGTTGTCGACGGTGAGCTTGCCCAGACAGGCCTTGATTAACTCCGCGTCGAACTGCTCCATGGCATAATCGCCATAGATCAGATCTTCCTCAGGATAGTACTGCAGGTTCATCACCAGGTGGGAGGCTAAATCCAGCGGGCGGCTTTGCTCTTGGTATGAGAAGGCGCGCTGCATGACCTGGGATTTTTCCTGATAGCGCCAGTCTTGCATCCCTTCTTTCGCGATGAGCTGGAAGTAGGCAAAACAGCTTTCGATCACATCGTCGATGTAGCCCAAGCCTTCTTCAGTGAGGTTAAAGCTGACACAAAACTCTTTGAAGTTACTGCCGCTCACACCACCGCCTGCAGCCATGGCATTGATGAGACCGGCATGACGCAGCTTGGCGATCAAACTGCCATGCCCTTCATAGCCAATCAAATTAGACAAGTAGGTCAGTGGCTTACAGCGATACAGCGGCATCATGTTATCGAAGGCAAAGCTTAGGGTGAGTTTACGCAACTCTTTTTGCGGTTCGATACAGATGCCAACGCTTTGGTGCTCCTCGAGATACAGGGGAGGCAACTCGCGCTTGGTGAAATCATGGTTGGGGATCACGGCAAAGAACTGCAACGCGAGCCGTTCGAGTTCAGACAGCGGTAGGTCACTGATTAACACCAGGCTCATCAAGTTGGCGGAGTAGTGCTGCTGATAGAAGGCTAACAGGTCATCGCGCACTTGGCTGTCTGGCGTATCTGAGAGGGTATCCAGGCTGCCCACCGAGAATTTGGAGAAGGGGTGGGCGGGGTTGACCGTCTCTTTATGTACTTGGTAGTTGCGACGCGCTTCGTCGTTTAGTTTGAGTCGATATTCGGAATCAACCGCTTGGCGCTCGCGGTCGACCAGTTCGGCATCGAAGGTGGGGCAGATGAAAAACGCGCTAAAGCGCGCCAGTGCCTGCTCGTAGAACGGTGTGTCGATATCGAAAAAGTAGTTGGTATGTTCGGTGCCAGTCCAGGCATTGTTGCTGCCGCCGTGGCGGCTGATGAACTCTTGATATTCGCCCGGCTTGGGGAAGTGCTCGGTCCCAAGAAACAACATATGTTCGAGAAAATGCGCGAGGCCTTCGCGCTCAGCGGGATCATCAAAATGGCCAACGTTAACCGCTAAGGCGGCGGCGGAATTTTGCGCTTCGGGATCATGGACCAGCAACACTTTGATCTGGTTATCCAAGTGTAAATGAAGATACTGTTTGTGATCATTCGGGCTGAGTCGCAAGGTTCCCTCCGCAATTTGCGCAATCAAATGATTATCAGTCGGCCACTCGCTTCTTGCAATCTAATCGCGACAGATTTTTTCACTTATTTCAGCAAGATCGATGAAAAACGCGAACTAGAAACCCCCGACTTTGGTCTAATCATGGTGGCAGTTGATTGCAATGTTAACAACAATTGACCGTTGTTATTTACATTTGCCGTTCGGGCTATGATGATAGTAGGCAGATTTAGTTAGGTGCAGCGATATGCAAGTATTTATCATGCGTCATGGCGAAGCGGAAATGTACGCCAGTAGTGATGCAAAGCGCGAGTTGACAGAGCAGGGCCGACAAGACGTGGCAAACATGGGCCTTCAGCTAGCCAAGCAGATTGACACTCTTGATTATGCCCTGGTGAGCCCCTATATGCGTGCGCAGCAGACTTGGCAGGTGTTGAAGGATATTCTGCCAGCCTGTAAGCAGGTCATTCCCATGGAAGAGCTGATCCCCTCTGGCGACGAGGTGTCGGTGGCCGGTTTGATTGAAGAGCTGGCGCGCGAGCATACCAACGCCAATATCATCGTGGTGTCGCACTTGCCGCTGGTTGGCTATCTGGTAGAAGCGCTGTGCCCCGGCGCAGGCTCTCCGCTGTTTAGCACCGCCGCTATCGCGCAAGTCGATCTCAACGAAGAGCCGACCTTGGTGGCGGTCACTCATCCTTATATGCTTAAAAATTAAGCACCCGTGAAGTGCGGTGAAACTTATCGAGTTCCCCGCGGGTCAGATAAAATCATAGAAGTGCGATCTCTAAGACGGAAATAACACCACGGGTGAGCTTTGCTTAGGAGGGCGGCACTTTCGCTGATAAATTAATCCGCACTATTAGAAGAATCAGGCGCAATAATGAAAATATTTTCCCGCTATTCGCCGCGACGAATAGCCCGCTATGTGAAGGCTTTTTTCAAAGGACGTATCTACATCAAGGGCCGTGGGGCGTACCAGTTCGACAACGGCAAGTTATTCAACCTACCTAATCACACCACCGAGAAACACCGTTCAACGGTTGCGGAAGTGAACCAGCAAATCGATAAGTTCAACGACGACAAAGCGGCCTAGGCCGCTTTGCTCTTACTGGCTCCCCTGGGAGCTAAACAGCAATGCTATTCCTTTAACGGCAGCAATACCAGCAAGGCGCTGTTGCCGCCGTGCTCCTTCGGCGCTTGATGAAAGGCCAACACCTCGGGATGTTGGGCCAGCCAGCGCGGAACCGCCGATTGCAGTATCCGTTGCCCATGGCCGTGCATAATCGAGGCAACTTGGTAGTGCTGTTGTTGGCACTCCACTAACAGCGCGGCGATTTCCAACTTGGCTTGCTGTTGGGTCAGGCCGTGCAAGTCCAGAAAGATTTCTGGCGGGTAGTCACCACGGCGCAGTTTTTTCAGCTCGAAAGGGTCGCACTGATCGCTATGCCAGCGCATTGGTCCCTCAGAAGGCAGGTGAGGATGGTACTCATCCGAGAAAAAGAAGCTGGTTTGGTCAATCTTTGCCCGACGTTGCTTTTGCTGCTGCGCTTGGGTGTGTTTTTGCTTGATTCGCTGTCGCTCAGGACTTATTTTATCCTGCTTTATCTGACGAACTCCCTGCATCGCTTCTTGAAAGCTGTTAAAGGTATCGTCTTTTGGATCTGTCATCATTTCTCTCGGTGCTAGACTCGCAACAGCGGGCATTGTACTGAATCTGGAGGCCAGTTTGGAAAAGATCTTTATTGAAGAAGCCGTTGAAGAGCTTCATACCATTCAGGATATGCTGCGTTGGGCGGTAAGTCGCTTTAACGACGCGGGCATCTTCTATGGCCACGGAACGGACAACGCCTGGGATGAAGCGGTACAGCTGATCCTGCCAAGTTTGCACTTGCCGCTGGACATCGACCCGGGTGTGCGCCACTCGCGTCTGACCAAGCAAGAGCGTCAGCATTTGGTGGAACTGATCGTACGCCGGGTACACGAGCGCACCCCAGTGCCTTATCTGACCAACCAAAGCTGGTTTGCCGGCCTGCAATTTTACGTAGATGAACGGGTGTTAGTGCCACGATCGCCATGCGCAGAGCTGATTGAGCAACGCTTTGAGCCTTGGGTGGTGAACGAGCCTACCCGAGTGCTGGATCTGTGCACCGGCAGCGGCTGTATTGCCATCGCGTGTGCTTATGCCTTCCCCGAGGCGGAAGTGGACGCAGTGGATATCTCCGAAGATGCGCTGGCAGTGGCCGAGATCAACATCCAGGACCACGGTCTGGAGCAGCAGGTGATCCCGCTGCAATCGGACGGCTTTAAACAGCTAACCGGCCAACGCTACGACCTTATCGTGAGCAATCCGCCGTATGTGGACGCTGAAGATATGGCAAGCTTGCCGAGCGAGTTCCACCACGAGCCCGAGCTTGGCCTCGCCTCGGGGAACGACGGCCTAGAGCTAACTAAGCATATTCTGGCGCATGCCGCTGATCATCTGAACCCAGGTGGTTTGCTGTTTGTTGAAGTGGGCAACAGCCAAATTCATTTATCCGAGCAGTTCCCTGAGGTACCCTTTACCTGGATTGAATTTGCCCATGGTGGGCACGGTGTGTTCGCCATTAGCCGCGAGCAGCTGGTCGACGTAGCCGCTCAGTTTGACGGATTTAAGTAAGTCGACGCATTGAAGCGCTTTTGCAGGCAACAAATTAACGCATACAAGTAATAAAGGAAGTTGTAATGGCGGGAAACAGTATTGGCCAATTATTCAGGGTATCGACCTTCGGCGAGAGCCATGGCCCTGCACTAGGTTGTGTTGTCGACGGATGTCCTCCGGGCGTCGAGATCGACGAGGCGATGATTCAACACGATCTCGATCGCCGTCGGCCTGGTACCTCCCGCTATACCACCGCGCGCCGCGAACCCGATGAAGTGCGCATCCTTGGCGGTGTGTTTGAAGGGCAAACTACCGGTACCTCAATTGGCCTGTTGATTGAGAACACCGATCAGCGCTCCAAAGACTATTCCGCTATCAAAGACCTGTTCCGCCCCGGCCATGCCGATTACACTTATCACCAAAAATATGGTGTACGCGATTATCGCGGTGGCGGTCGCTCGTCGGCGCGCGAAACGGCAATGCGGGTTGCTGCCGGTGCGATTGCCAAGCAATACCTTAAGCAAACCTTTGGCATTGAGATTCGCGCCTACCTTAGCCAACTCGGCCCGATTGAAGCGGAAACTGTCGACTGGGAGCAAGTGGAACAGAACCCGTTCTTCTTCCCCGATGCCAGTAAGCTTGAACAACTCGACGAATACATGCGCCAACTGAAAAAAGATGGCGATTCGATTGGTGCCAAACTCACCGTGGTTGCATCTGGCGTGCCAGTGGGCTTAGGTGAGCCGGTGTTTGATCGCCTCGATGCCGATATTGCCCATGCCTTAATGGGCATCAACGCGGTGAAAGGCGTTGAGATTGGCGATGGCTTTGGTGTCGTTAACCAACGTGGTAGTGAGCACCGCGATGAGCTAAACCCAGAAGGTTTTGCCAGCAACCACTCCGGTGGCGTGCTGGGCGGCATCTCTTCTGGTCAGGACATTGTCGCGCACATCGCGCTGAAGCCAACCTCATCGATTACCGTTCCAGGAAAAACCATTGATAAGCAAGGGCAGAGCGCAGAGGTCATCACCAAAGGCCGTCACGACCCGTGTGTCGGCATCCGCGCGGTACCGATCGCCGAGGCAATGCTGGCGATCGTGCTGATGGATCACAGCCTGCGTCAGCGTGGTCAAAACGGCCATGTGCAGACCGAGACACCGGTACTGCGTTAACGCTTAGCGGTAGTGGATTAGAGTCTGGACAACAGAACGAGGGGAGAGGGCATGTTTGACGATATCGAGCAACTTATCTCCCTGTTTAACCACTGCTTTAGTGATTATCAAACCGTGCTGGTAGCGGGCGGCGGCGAGCCACTCTATGTACCTGCTAGCGCAATCCAACCCGCCAAAATCATCTTTCGCGACGACTACTTTAACAGCGCCCTGCACGAGATAGCCCATTGGTGTATCGCCGGGCCTGCTCGCAGGAAACTGGAAGACTACGGCTACTGGTACTGCCCCGATGGGCGCGACGCCGAAAAACAAGCCGAGTTTGAGCAAGTCGAAGTAAAACCCCAGGCAGTTGAGATGGCCTTTGCCTTAGCCTGTGGACGTCCGTTTCGAGTTAGTGTCGATAACCTTCATGGCGATGCGGGCGACAGTGCGCAGTTCCAAAAACGGGTAAGCGCTCAGCACCATCTCTACCTGCAGCATGGTTTCCCACAGCGAGTCCACTTGTTTATCGACGCCATCGAGCAGCATTTAACCCAATCACGCCAACCAGAGAGCCTGCAACATGACGCTTAGGATTGGACTTGTCGTTAACCCGATTGCTGGTCTGGGAGGCTCAGTCGCTCTCAAAGGCACCGATGGGGTTGTCCAACAAGCACTCGAGCGTGGCGCTACACCACAGGCTGAGTTGCGTACCAAAACCGCCTTAGGAGAGTTACTTGACTGTCGTTCCCAGTTGCAGGTTTATACCGCATCTGCACAGATGGGCGCGGACGTGTGCGCCAAACTAGGGTTCGACCATCAAGTGGTTTATCACTACCAAGGGGAGTCCAGCGCCGAGGATACCCAGCGAGCGGTGCAAGCCTGCATTGATGCGGGAGTTGATATCCTGGTGTTCGCTGGCGGCGATGGCACTGCCCGAGATGTGCTTAAGGTTGTACCCGAGTCGCAATGCTGTTTGGGGATCCCGGCGGGCTGTAAGATTCATTCCGGTGTTTATGGTGTGTCTCCTAAGGCCACGGGCGCGTTATTACGCAAGCTAATCGAAGGCTCGATGCTCAGCCTGCGCGCCGGCGATGTGATGGACATCGATGAACAGGCGTTTCGCGCCGGCACGGTTCGAGCGCGAAACTTCGGCGAGATGAGCATTCCAGATGATTTAAGCTACGTTCAGGCAGTCAAACAGGGCGGTCGAGAGAGCGATGAACTGGTGATTGCTGATATCGCAGCAGAAATTGATGAGAATATGGACCCTGACACCTGGTATATCATAGGGTCAGGAGGCACTACCACCGGGGTTATGCAGGAATTATCACTGCAATGTACCCTTTTAGGAGTAGATCTAATCAAAGATCACACAGTGGTCCTGAATGATTTGACTGCTAATCAGCTACTTGAGAAAATTTCGCGCGAAAAAGTTAAGTTGTTGATTACTCCTATCGGTGGCCAAGGACACCTCTTTGGCAGGGGAAATCAACAGTTAAGTCCCGAGCTTATTAAACGCGTGGGCCGCGACAACATTCTAGTTGTGGCGAGTAAAACAAAACTAAACTCTTTGCATGGACGCCCGTTGATTGTTGATACTGGCGATACGCTGCTGGACCAAGAGTTGTCCGGCGTGATTAAGGTAATAACCGGTTACCGAGATTATGTGATGTATCGAGTATCGAACCCCGAATATGAGGTATCCGATGCTCCTAAGTTATGTAAACCATGTTGAAAGCTACTTGAATAACAACATCCGCCCTTATGCGGAAGGCCGTTTGTTTGAGTACTTACAAAGTCAGATTACTGTTGCCTTGGCGCAAGCTGAAATCAGTGCCCGTCCTATGGTGCACACCTTTAAATCGATGATGCACCTGAACCTACTCGACACCCACATGGGCGAGGAGCTAGATGGTATGGATAAGCGTCTGGTTGAGAGCTGGTGGAAAGAAGCACTCAAATTTGCCGACTTACAAGATCTCAGCGTGAGTTTGCACAAGTTTCAAGCGACTGCCAATGTGGCCGTTGGCTAACACGAACTGCACTATTGAAAATCCAAAAAGGGAAGCATCGCTTCCCTTTTTCTTTACTCGCGCTCGCTGATTCTCGCTACGCTGCACTGCTCATTGGCTTAGCCTGTCTATTCTAATTCTTGGCTATACAAGGTAGAGCGATTACGCCCTTGATGCTTACTGGCATACAGCGCCTTGTCGGCGGCTTCCAGCCAATCTGCTGCGGCTTCCATCTCACCATCCAGTGCGGCTACACCTAAACTGATGGTGAAGGTTATGGTCTGCTCGTCTAGCGATAGCTTGAGCTGCTCAACCGCTTCCCGCAGGCGCTCAGCAAATAACATTGCCGCTTCACCGGTACAGTCGGTGAGGATCACGGCAAACTCTTCGCCCCCATAGCGCCCGGCAATATCGGTTTTGCGCATGATATGGCGGATAGCATCGGCCAACATGGTAATGATCTCATCGCCAACCGGGTGGCCGTAGCTGTCGTTGATGTTTTTGAAGTGGTCAATATCGAGCATCACCAGTGCGTAGTTGTGCCCGCTACGCATACTGCGGCCGAACTCTTGCTCAAGACGCTGTTGCCAGTAGCCACGGTTGCTCAACGAGGTGAGGTGATCGGTGCGGCTGAGTGCTTTGAGCTGCTCGTTAACCCGCTGGGCTTCCTCTTTGTTGACTGCGCTGTCGGTCACGTCATAGACAATGATACAGATATGAGTCACCTGACCGGTCAGTGAGGTAAGCGGGATCAGAGTGATGTTCTGATACATAAAATCGACCGTACCAGTGATGGGCCGATAGTTACGGAACGGAAATACGTGTGGTCGCTGCTCCCAGGTGGTAAAGGCTCGATTTTTCAGCAGGAACACCGAATCAATTTTCTGCTTCAACCAGTCTGCTGGAAGCTCAGGAAACAGTTCAAACAAGGATTTTCCATGGGTTTGATCAGGGCGCTTACCACTGTGCGCTTCCATAAAGTTGTTCCAGATCTGCACCTGATACTGCTGGTCGAGCACCACCAAGCCTGCATCGATGGTTTGCACCATGTCCAGCATCCAATGGAACTCATTTAGTTGCTCTTGGCTAGTCGTCATCGTTATCTATCAAATAGGAAATCTTGTTGTTTAGCGTTGGCAGCGAATCTTCGGTGATCAGCAATAGCAGATCACATTGGATATCGTGCTTCTCAATCTTGAAATTAATCTCGATGGCCAGGGTTTTCTGCCAGCGCTGGCGGTTGCTTTGGATAAGCTCTGCAACATTACAGTGCTGCCCCAGCACTACCGGGTGGCCCTGAGCAAAGTGCATATCTAACTGCTCTGCGATCCCTTTTAAGCTGGCGCCAATCAAGATGTTAGCGGTGTCCATTAACAGCTCGAGCTCGGCCTTGTCGTCGAGTGGGCCTTGGTAATCCAGCAGTTTCGCCATATCGGAGAAGCTGGAATCCTGGAAAATCAGCAGCGCTTCACCGGCGATACCGGAACCGATATAGCCCTGGCAAACCCCTGACAGGCTCTGATCGCTCTCCACCGAGCTGAGTGCCATATGCAGCTCGCTGGTCTCCAGGATGTTTACCTTGGGGATTGGCAGCAGCACAAAGGCGTTAAGCAGGCGAGCCAGCAGGTCACCGGCGCGGCCCATGGCCACATTAGCAATCTCTTGGTAGTGATCGAGATTGTCGCTGACTTTGGGGGAGAGGGTATCGGCCTTACTTTCGCCGAGTTGTTCGACCTCGGCTATCTCTGTGTCCAGAGCGAGTATCTGGGGTGAATCAAGAATGCCGTATTCCAGCAAGATCTCGCCGATCTTGGCCTTGTTGGTAGGCTTTTTGATGAAATCGAGCGCCCCGAGGTCTTTTACTCGAGCATGGGCTTCTGGTTGAATATCACCGGATACCACGATCACCAATGCCGGGAGATCGTTGCTCTGGATTTGCTCGAGCACTTGATAACCATCCAATACCGGCATATTTAGGTCGAGAAAGACAATATTCCCTTTGCCTGAACGAATTGCCTCGAGCCCCTCCTCACCGTTTTCCGCGAAGCTGATCTCAACATCCCACGCTGGAGGAAGACTGCGCGCCATCTGTTTTCGGGCCATCCGTGAATCGTCACAAATTAAAATTGGCAATGGCATAGTTGGATGATTTGTTCCTTAAATCATTGTAATTCATATTAATTGCACGACTGGCAACTAACCTGCTGTGCACAAGCTAAGTGTACACTCACTTTTGAGAAGTTCATGGTTAGAATAGGACAAAATGGAGAATAACCGCGCATTAGTCACATTCCGGTTACCTAAAAATAACCTTGTGGTTAATTAATGACCGGCTATTGGTGGTTGGGTTAGGTGGTTGGGCTAGGTGATTTGGAAAGGCTTTGAGTACCCCCAGTTAACCCAATCATCGCCCACAGAGACGCGGAAAAATCGCGTTTTCTTGTGCTTAGCGTGCGAAAGAGCAGGAAGCGGTAGAAAACTGAGGTTTACTACCGTTATTCGACATTTGTTAAAGAATCCTAAGCTCGCAAGTAGCGAACAAAGCGCCTAAGGCAGTGGCCGCCCTTTTTGCAGGCGGCGCAGATAGAAGCGCTGAGGCTCAAGGAGCGATTTCATGTCCTTGCTTGCTGGCAGTGGCTGCGCGGTCAGCTCGCTGGCGAGCAGCTCGGCGGCCAACGGTGCAATGCTTAGCCCGCGAGCACCTAAGCCGGTGAGTAGATAACAGTTCTCTAGCACCGGCAAGGGCTCTCCCTGCCAAGCCTCGGCATAGCCATCGCGGTAGATAGCTTTGAGGTCGGGATAGCGGCCGATAAGTGGCAGGTGATCGCGTACCGTCGCGCGGATCGCAGCCCGCCCTTGGCTATCTGCGACATTTAGCGCTTGGTTCCAAGGCCGGGGCAGGCTGGTTTGCAGCTTTTCAAGATTTTCCCGCGTCTCTTCGTCGCGAAGCTCTCGCGACAGATCAAAACGAATAAAGCTCGCACCCAGGCAGTGCTGCTGCTCCAAACCGGGAGTCAGGTAGCCCGAGAAACACAACACTTTGCTTAGGGCACTTAGCTGCGGTGAGGACTGAATATGGCTAACTTGTCCGCGTACCGGGGTGATCGGCAATTGTGGGTCGTGCTGCAGGGCTTGCTCAGCATGACAGCACACAAGACGTGGATGGGAGGCCTGACTGCCATCAGTGAAGCTTAGGGTTACCCGATCCGCTTCTGGGATAAAGCCGCTCAGCTCTTTGCCAAAGTGCAGATTTAGCTTGCCGGTTTGCGCAGCTTTGTCGAGAAGCGTGTTGACGTAGCCCGGCGCGTTGACCCACGCGCCTAGCGGGTAATGCAGGCCTTGGGCATCGACAGTAAGCTCGGCTAAGCGGTTCGCGTCATCTTCACCAACATGCTCCACCAGAGCTTGCGGATAGCGGGCGTGGGCAATCTTGTCGATGGCGGTGAGGGATTTATCGCTGTGCGCCAGTTGCAACACGCCGCACTGCTCATAGCCAAGTTGCGGGTTATGCTCCCTGGCCATATCAATGGTTTGCTGCTGGTACAAAAAGGCCTGCACATGAAACTGGGTTTGCTCGGGCTTGGTGGGGGTTAGCAGCGGATAGATCGCCCCTTGGCGATTCCCCGAAGCGGCGGTGGCGGCTTGTGACTCTCGCTCATACAAATCAACGGTTACACCCCGGCTGCATAGCGAGTAAGCGAGCGCAGCGCCAGCGATACCCGCGCCAATAATGGCGACGTTCTGTGCGCTTGTGTCTGGGTCTTGCGCGGTCTGTGCGGGAAAGTGCCCCACCAACATATCGCGTTTAGTACCAAAGCCATTGGCTTTGGACATAGCAAAGCCCGCTTCTATCAAGCTGCGACGAACAAAGCCTGCTGCGGTAAAGGTGGCAAGGGTGGCATCGGGCTTACTGATTCGGGCCATACCGTCGAACAGCGCCTGAGACCACATATCAGGGTTTTTGCTCGGCGCAAAGCCATCCAAAAACCAGCTGTCGACAGTGCCTGCAGAGCCGGTATAGACGCTGGGTAGCTGCTCAAGAATATCGCCAATCCATAAATCTAAGGTGACACAGTAACCGTCGCACTGAAAATGCAGCCGTTGGCAGCCTTCGGTCATTACCGTGGGGTAGCGTTGTTGCAAGCGCTGGGCGAATTGAGCCAGCTCAGGCCAGGCTTGGTGGGCTTTCACTAAATCGCTGGTGGTCAGTGGGTATTTCTCGAAACTCACGAAATAGAGATGGTTCAGGCAATGAGATGGCTGCTGGGTTCGAAATTGCTCGAAGGCTTGCCAGCTGGCGAGAAAATTAAGGCCAGTACCAAAGCCAGATTCGCCAATCACATGATGCTGGGCTGAGCTATCGAGCCACCGTTGGGGCAAATTGTTTTGTTTCAGAAATACATAGCGGGTTTCTTCGAGCCCGTTCACGTTCGAAAAATAGACATCATCGAACTGTTCGGCAACCGGTGTACCTTGTTGATTCCAGGAAATTTGTGCGTGTTGAGTGGGAGAGGGACGTTTTTCTGTCAAAGCTGCCTCGAATTGCCTAGCGAATTTTAGCGTACACTTGTACCCTGTTCAGACCAGTTTCTAGGATGAAACTCGTTAACATAGTCGGCAAACCTGATCTGAGAGAACAACGGATGAAAAGAGCAGTGATTACCGGGCTGGGTATTATATCCAGCATTGGTAACAATAAAGAAGAAGTATTGGCCTCACTAAAGAACGGTCAGTCAGGAATCAACTACTCAGAGGAATTTGCTGAATTCAAGCTGCGTAGCCAAGTGTGGGGCAACCTCAAACTTAACCCGGCAGAGCACATCGATCGCAAAGTAATGCGTTTTATGGGCGATGCGGCTGGCTTCGCTTATCTGTCCATGCAGCAGGCCATCGATGATGCGGGCCTTGGCGAGGAACTGGTATCCAATGAACGTACTGGCTTGGTCGTGGGCTCTGGCGGCGCCAGCTCAAAAAACCAAGTTGAAGCGGCAGATATCCTGCGCGAGAAAGGCGTACGTCGTGTCGGCCCTTACATGGTACCGCGTACCATGGCGAGCACCACCTCTGCTTGTTTGGCCACGCCATTTAAAATCAAAGGCGTTAACTACTCCATCAGCAGTGCCTGTGCGACCAGTGCCCACTGTATCGGACACGCCTTGGAGCTGATTCAGCTTGGCAAACAAGATGTAGTATTCGCCGGTGGTGGTGAAGAGCTGCATTGGAGCCTGGCTATGGAATTTGATGCCATGGGCGCGTTGTCGACCAAGTACAACGATGACCTAAGCAAGGCATCTCGTACCTATGATGCTGACCGTGATGGCTTTGTTATCTCTGGCGGCGGCGGCATGGTGGTAGTCGAAGAGCTTGAACATGCTCTGGCCCGCGGCGCTAAGATCTACGGCGAGATTGTTGGCTACGGCGCAACCTCAGATGGCTTTGATATGGTTGCACCAAGCGGTGAAGGGGCAGTGCGCTGTATGCGTCAGGCAATGCAGCAACTGGATGGTGCTGTTGATTATGTGAATACCCACGGCACCTCGACCCCGGTGGGCGATGTTAAAGAGCTGGGCGCGATCCAAGAGGTGTTCTCTGAGCAGAGCCCGCTAATCAGTGCTACTAAGTCACTGACCGGTCACGCCTTGGGCGCAGCGGGTGTCCATGAAGCGATTTACTCACTGCTGATGCTTGAGTACGGCTTTGTTGCGCCAAGCATTAATATCGAGAACCTTGATGAAAAAGCACAAGGCTTAAACATTGTGGCCAATCAGGCGCAATCTGCAGAGTTGCAGCGAGTGATGTCGAACAGCTTCGGCTTCGGTGGCACTAACGCTACTCTTGTGTTTGAAAAGTACTAAGAAACACGCGTTAGCAAACCAAAAGGGAAGGGCTTAGGCACTTCCCTTTTTTGTTTTCGGCCCTAAACCACCTACTTCAGTAGGTGGTTATCATGCGGTGAGGCTTTGCCTGAAGACCCGCTCATGCTAAATGCGCCTTTGATTTTTAGCGAAGTCAAAAGGACAAATAACATGAGCAGATACAAGCAAGCATCACACGTATTTTGGCGGTGTCAATATCACATAGTTTGGACGCCCAAGTACCGATTTAGGATATTGAGAAATAATGTAGGGAAAGAAGTCTATCGGTGTATTCAAGTTTACTGTGCTCAGTTGGGATGTGAGGTCGTCGAGCTCAGCGTCCAAAGTGACCACGTACACTTGATTGTAAAGGTTCCGCC
>NZ_AUBY01000017.1 GCF_000429485.1 Aliagarivorans marinus DSM 23064
TTTAAGGTCTCTGAAGGGCCGTCGAAGACTACGACGTTGATAGGCAGGGTGTGTAAGCGTTGTGAGGCGTTGAGCTAACCTGTACTAATTACCCGTGAGGCTTAACCATACAACACCTAAGGGGTGTTGTTGTTCACCTAGACAAGAAATGCTTGTTTGAACTCCAGATTTAAAGTTTTATCCTTATCCGAATTGCTTAAAGACACCGTTTTTTGCCTGGTGGCAATAGCGTTGTGGAACCACCTGACTCCATGCCGAACTCAGAAGTGAAACGCAACTGCGCCGATGATAGTGTGGGGCTTCCCCATGTGAAAGTAGGTCACTGCCAGGCTCCCAATTCGAAAACCCAGCCTAACGGCTGGGTTTTTTCGTATTGGGCCCCTGCCAGTGATAGACGTTCACATCAGCCCACAAGGTGGGACGTCCAGCTCCGGACTCCGTCCTACGCGCTCCAGCGGCACAAACCTCCGGTTTGTTAACAACGCCGCTTCCACCCCCATGTGAAAGGCTTCGCGGCGTATCAATAGAACAGAGACTGACTGTAAGAGCAGGCCTATTTACATTCAGCACACGCGCCACTGACCGGGTTTAGCTTGGGGAGCCGCTAAGTACGCCTCTCGCGCAACCCATCTTATGTGTAAGTAGCTTTTTGGATGCAATCTAAGCCACTTGTGGCTCCAACACTGCGTTACCACTTAATCTCTGTTTGGGGCTTTCAAATAGAATCACCAGCGCCACTGCGAAGATCGGTAGGTGCCCGAATACTTCGTGCATACCTAGTAATAGCGCTGTGATGGTGAGTACAACGGCTAGTACCACGATCACTAAGCGGGTTGCTAGCCCTGCTATTAGCATCACCCCCAGTACTGCTTCGGCGAGACCTACCCAGAGTACGAAATGGCCGTCGGTAATGCTGCTGAACCCGAGTTGTGGGAAGAAGTTAAACTCCGGGAATTGCTGGAGAAAAGCAAAGGAGATGCCGGGCTCTAAGAATTTGTTATGTACCGCCAGGACTACCAGTTGCAGGCCTAAGCCCCAGCGTAGGCAGGTTACCGCCTTTTTGCGCAGTCCATGCGCTTCAAGGTTTAGATTCAAGGCGAGTTTGGTATCAACTAGTGAGACTGATGGACCTATGAAGACCAGTGCGAGTCCGACTCCGAAGAACTCAAAAAAGTAATCTATCCCCAAGCCAATGCCGAATACCATCAGTAACAATGTCGCGACTAGGCATAACGCAATGCCTACCAGTGATACGCTAATCGGCAGTAAGACCAGCACGGCTGATTGCAGTAACAAACCATAGAGCGCCAAGCTTGGCGGCAAGATCAAGTTAGGTGCGAGAAAATCTCCCATTAGCAGGTTTGCGAGCAGGTATATGCAGATCGCAGCCAGCAACAAGTACCAAAACAGGTGAATGCGTTCGACATATAACTTGTTGACTAGGTTTCCTATAGAAGATGACCATGCTACCGGGATAAGCAGCAAACATGGCACGATCACCAGCGCGGCCATAAGTACGCTGATCGCATCGAAAGGCAGGTAGGCGTTGGCCACGGCTTGGTCGCTGAACCAGCGAACATGGGCGTAACTGGGGGCTGGCAGTAGTAGCAGAAGTAGGTACGGGTAGGCAGGCATTCGCTTAACTATGCTCATGAGTTATCTCCTTGCGAAGGGGGAGTAGGGGGGTAAGCCAATAAGCGTCTGTTATTAACTCGCTGTTTAGGGCAACTAAGAACGACTCAAGTTGCTTTAGTTGGTAAGGCAGTAGCCGCAAGGGCTGAAGTTCATTGTGGCTAAAGCCATGCGTGGGGGCTTGATTGTAGTAATGAAGCACTTCTGAGAGCGAGGCAAAGCCACCGTCGTGCATATAGGGTGCTGTTTTCGCTACATTGCGCAGCCCCGGCACCTTAAAGGCGGCCTGTAGCTCTATGCCATCGACTTTGGCGAAGTCTAATTCGCCACAGGAATTCGGCGCATCGGAGTAGATCCCTCGGCAGTTAAAAGGATCTGCATGGGCGAGCGCTATTCCAGCAATTCTTCCTTCTCGCTCAGGAGTAATGTCAGCTGAAGATAGGGTGGCTTGAAAGTCGCTGTTACTGAATAGCGGGCCGTTGTGGCATTGGATACATCCGGCCTGTTCGCTAATAAATAGCTTTAAACCTGCTTGCTCGTGTTGGTCCAGGTAACTCTGCGGTCGATTGTCAGTTGGCAGGTTTAATCCATCAACAAAGCGGTCAAATCGCGAATCATCGGGAAGGAGCTTGGCTTGATAGGCCGCGAGTGCCTTACCGATGTTGGCGAACACATGGTTTATCTCACTCCGTTGCTCACTACTCAGCTGCTGCCAGTTGGTTTGGTACTCAGCGATGGGGCTCAGCGGACTGCCATGCTCGGGAAGGCGTTCGAGCTTAGGGAGCGTAACTTCGCTATTGGGAAACACTTGTAAGTAGCTTAAGCGATATTCGTTTAGCACGTACCGTACAATCGCCAGCCGGTCGCTATTGTGCTCAAGCGGATTCTCGAGCGGCCCTAGAGCCTGCGCCCATAGGCTGTCGGCTCTGCCATCCCAAAACTGCCAGCGATGCAGTGCGGCGCCAACCACGGTAGGAGTATGGCGGGTGGGCAACTCGCTCAGGCTTGTGTTATTCGCAACGATGGGCAATGGCCGCCCATCGCTAAAGTAGCGCTCCGGAATATGACAGGTGGCACATGCCATATCCTTTGCCCCGCTTAGCCTCTTATCAAAGAACAGTTGATGGCCTAACTGCGCTGCGGCTGGTGAGTCTAAGAATCGATTGGAAGGATCCCTTGGCTGAAGACGCTTTGGCAAGCGAAGGCTGTTAAGCATTGCCCGCTCTTGTGGGCTCCACTGAAGCCGCGCTTGGTTTATCGGTGGCTGTAAGCCAAGCACAAGCAGCACTAATGTCGCCAATGCTACTAGCAATAGAGCGGCTAGCTTAAGGCGCAAGGACAAACTCGAACTCATGGCTACCTACCGTGTTTCCATGTTGATCCGTTAACTCAGACAGCACCTGCCACTCTCCCCACATCTGGAACTTGAAGCCGTCGACTTGGTAGATGCCTGGCGACGTTTCTGCGCTTACCTTGGGTGCGGTTGGCAAGCCGTGGCCATGTGCGCGCATTCCGCCAGATATCGACAGTGTTAGGCCAGTCAAAGGGCGACCCTCTGAGCTAAATGCTGAGATGTACCAACTGTGGATTTGATTGAGTGGAGGGCTGGCGGTTGCTAAGCGTACCTCCCAGATGTTGCCATTCGTATCTCTTTCCCGTAGATACGAAAAATCATTAGCATGGCTGGCGTTACTGAGCAGTAAATAGAAGAGAACGATCTGAAAACCGGGGCCTAGTGCCCCTTTAATCGTGGGCATAGCAGCTTCCTTTCCGCTAATGATATAAATGACAATAAGTGACAAGTTAGTCAAATACAATAATTGCTAAAAATATTGAACCGAGAATGGGAGGTTTTTCTGGTTAACGTGAGCTGGCGCAGAGACCAGCCCTCTAGTGGGACTGGGCTTGTTGTCCAGAAAGCCGGGGGAGTTTGATACTATGAGTCGGGGTAGGTAAGTGACAATCATCAGAACTGCGCAATTAAACAAGGGCATACTGCTTGTAGAATGCACAGTGATCTTACAGATGGTTGTTAGCATGCTCGAAGTCAGTCGATTGTTTTGCAATTGTCACTAACCCTACACACCGATATCGACATGCTGCAGTTAATCTGAGCGTTACCAACAATCCAGAAGGTAGAAAGGATGAAACTGAACTGTGACCTAGGCGAGAGCTTTGGTGCTTGGAAGATGGGTTTAGATGAGCAGGTCATGCCATGGATTGATATGGCCAACATTGCCTGTGGCTTTCATGCCTCCGACCCAGATGTGATGGCCCAAACGATATCGCTGGCGCTCAAGCATAATGTCACCATTGGCGCCCATCCGGGCTATGCCGATAAGCAGGGCTTTGGCCGGCGCTCCATTCCCCATACCATGGCGCAGGTAAGTCAACTAGTCGCCTATCAGGTTGGCGCGCTACAGGCGCTTTGCCGATTAAAGGGAGCTGCTGTTGAATACGTCAAACCTCACGGTGCGCTATACAACGATATGATGCGCGACAAGGGTATCTTTAAGGCGGTGGTGGCTGGGGTGGCTTCTATGTCGGAGCAGCCCAAGTTAATGGTGCTGGCCCGCAGCGATAACAGCGACTACCAGCGCTATGCCGAAAAGAAAGGGGTGACCCTGTTGTTTGAGGCCTTTGCCGATCGCGCTTACTCCCCCCTCGGTGAGTTATTGCCTCGCACTGAGGAAGGGGCGGTTTTTCATCAGCCAGAGCTTATCATTGAGCAGGTGATGACGTTGTCGCGCCATGGCTATGTCACCGCCATCAATGGTGAGCGGATCCCTCTGCAGGCCGATAGCGTGTGTGTACACGGCGACAACCCAGAATCAGTGGCGATGGTGCAAACCCTCTCCCAAGCGCTGAAGCCGCCGCAAGGATAAGGACTGGGGAGAAGGACTAAGGATAAGCACTATCAAATGACTCTTCGCTTCGAGCCCGTCAGTGAGACGCACTGCATTGTTTACCTTGGTGAGGCAATCGACCCCAGCTTAGCAGAATCGATTGCCGCTCTTGCCAAGGCCTTGCGAGCAGCACTGCCTAGTGCCTTGGTGGAGGTGGTCCCGTCATACACCTCCCTGCTGTTGGAGTTTCATCCACTGCGGATCAGTCGCAAGCAACTCGAGCGGGCGGTGCTGGAGCAGTATGCCTTGCTGCAAAGTAGCCAAGCGAGCGGGCAAACTCAGCAACACACGCTAACTTTGCCGGTGTATTACCATAGCGAGGTTGGCCCTGATCTTGATGACTTAGCGGCATCGGCCGGCTTGGCCAAAGAGCAGGTGGTCGAAATCCATAGCCAACAGATCTACACCGTCTGCGCCATCGGCTTTGCCCCCGGCTTTGCCTTTCTCGCCTCAGTAGATGAGCGTATCGCGGCTCCGCGTCGCGCAACCCCAAGGCTAAAACTGCCTGCGGGCAGCGTCGGGATTGCCGAGCGGCAAACCGCGGTCTACCCGCAGCAAAGCCCCGGTGGCTGGCAGATCATCGGTAACTGCCCGCAGCTGTTGTTTGACCCTAAGCACAGCCCGATGTCGCCGTTTGAAGTGGGGATGCAGGTGCGCTTCGAGCCGCTCTCCCGCGAGCAGTTTATCGAGCTGGGAGGGCAGATATGTCTGGACTGGAAGTAGTCAAACCGGGCGTATTGAGTTTGCTGCAAGATCGCGGACGCTACGGCGTGGCACTGCAGGGGCTGAGTAGCGGCGGCGCGATGGACCTACATGCCTATGGTTGGGTGAATCGGCTGCTTTCAAACCACAGCAATGCAGCGGTAGTTGAGCTCACTATGGGTAATGCCAGCTTTCGCGCGACTTGCGATGTCAAACTTGCCCTATGTGGCGCAGAGATGGCCGCCAAGGTTGAAGGCGTCGCCCAGCCCAACTGGCAAAGCTTTATCCTACGCCAAGGGCAGCTACTTGAACTCGGTTACGCCAGAACGGGGCTGCGCGCTTATCTGGCGGTGGAGGGCGGCTTTCAGGTCGCTAAAACCCTTGGCTCGGTGGCCACCGTAACCCGTAATCGCTTAGGCGGCTTGCGTGACGGACAGCCACTGCAGGCAGGTGATAGGCTGCCGGTGGCTAAGCAGCTGCTGGCCAATTTTCATAGCGAAGTGCCCAAGGCCTTTCAGGGCCGCTATCCCGAACAGTTAAACCTGTCGCTGATTGAGTCTTACCAAGCGCCGCTG
This sequence comes from Aliagarivorans marinus DSM 23064, assembly GCF_000429485.1. GTDB lineage: Bacteria > Pseudomonadota > Gammaproteobacteria > Enterobacterales > Celerinatantimonadaceae > Aliagarivorans > Aliagarivorans marinus. The sequence continues at coordinate 5,816 of NZ_AUBY01000017.1, forward strand.
TTTAGTGAGTCGGCAAAACAGGCCTTCTACCAAGGCGAGTATCAGGTGAAGCCTGAGAGCGATCGTATGGGGATCCGACTGAGCGGTCCCGTCGTGAGCGGGCTGCATGCAGGATTAATCTCTGAGGGGATCGCCCAAGGCGCAGTGCAGATCCCACCCGATGGGCAACCCATCGTGCTAATGAACGATCGGCAAACCTTGGGGGGCTACCCAAAGCTGGGTTGTGTTGCGCGTTTGAGCCTGAATGCCTTGGCGCAAGCGCGCCCGGGCACGCGTATTCGCTTTGTACCCGCCGAACTTGATGAGCAGAGCGAAAAGTGGCGTAATTTTCTGCGTTTTTTTGAGTGTTAGCGTCGAGCTTTAAGCGATAGCCGCAGCCTTAATCTGCGCCCACAGTTGATCACCAGGTTTTATATTTAGGCGCTCTAGGGAGTATTGGGTAAGCTGCGATAGCAGGCACTGGCCCGATTGCAGCTGCAGTTTCACCAGCGCTTCGCCGGGGCGCTGACTGGGTCGTGCTTCAACAACCTTAACTTCCAGTATATTGAGTATCGAGCTTCGCCCGGGGGGCACCACACACAAACTGACATTGTTGGCGAATATCCGACAACGCTGCTGCTGGCCCAACTCGCCGTCGCCACTGACAATAAGCTGCTGCTTGCCGAGCGACATCGCACACAGGTGCTCACTGGGGTGATCGATGATCTCTCCCTCCAATACGCTACTCAAGCCATGGTCATAGAAGGCTTCTGCGGCGGGATCCTGCAAAGCCAAGTGACTGGCTTCAGAAACCACACAGCGCCCTTGGTCGAGCACCACCAGGTGATCGGCCAGCTTGGCGAGCTCGTCGGCGCTGTGGCTGACATAGACCATCGGCATCCCGAGTTGCTGATGGATCCGCTGAAAATAGGGCAGGATCTCCTGTTTCAGGCGATGATCCAAGGCGCTTAACGGCTCATCCAGCAGCAGTAGTTGAGGCGCGCGCAGCAAAGCGCGGCCAATCGCAACGCGCTGGCGTTGACCGCCGGATAGCTGCCCGGGCGCGCGCTCTAGCAGTGGGCTTAGCTCCAGCAAGTCCACCACATCATCGAACTGAAGTTGGCGCTCGGATTCAGGCAGGCGTTTCCAGCCAAACAGCAGGTTGTCACGGATTGACAGATGGGCAAACAAGCTAGCCTCTTGAAACACGTAGCCAATCGGGCGCTGATGAGTGGGAACAAATACACTTTCACTCTGCCAGGTTTGTTGGTTGAAGCTCACCGTGGTGGCGCTCAAGCGCTCCAAGCCGGCGATAGCGCGCAGGCAGGTGGTCTTGCCCGAGCCAGAGGGGCCAAACAGGCCGGTGATCCCGCTGCCGGGAAGGCTTAGATCCAGTTTAAGGTGAAAGTTGTCACGCTGATGGTCGATGGCCAGATGCAGTTCATTCATGGGTGCACCTCGTGGCGTGTGGCATTCTTAAAGCGGTTGATCAGTAGCAGCGCTACCAGCGAGAAGGCGGCGGTGAGGAAGGCGAGTTGATGCGCCGCTTGGTAGTTCAACGATTCCACGTTATTGAAGATCTCCAGCGCGATCACCCGGGTTTTGCCGGGAATGTTACCGCCCACCATCAGTACCACCCCAAACTCGCCGATGCTGTGGCAAAAGCCCAAAATAGCCGCATGGAACAAGCCGGGTTTAGCCAGCGGTAGCGCAACGTTGAAGAAGCGATCCCAAGGCGATGCGCCAAGTGTTGCTGCCACCTCTAAGGGGCGCTTGCCGAAGGCTTCAAAGGCGTTTTGTAGCGGCTGAACCACAAACGGTAAGGTGTGGATGCTACATGCGATAACGATGCCGCTGAAGGTAAATGCCAGCGCACCGATGGGCGAGTTGGCCAGCGGGCCTTGCTTGCCCAGCAGCATCAGTAAATAAAAGCCAAGAACGGTCGGCGGTAACACCAAGGGCAGGCTGGTAACGGCAGCCACCAAGTCGCGCAACTTACCGCGGCTTTGGCTGAGATACCAGGCCAGCGGGCAGGCCAACAGCAGCACACACAGGGTGACCATGCTGGCAAGTTGCAAGGTGGTGACAATCACCGGCCAGTTCAAGGCATCAAACATTACTCGCCTCCGGTGCGATAGCCATAGCTATGAATGGTATTCAGGGCTTGCTCAGAGCGTAAAAACTCGAAGAATGCTTGGGCAGCTGGGTTGTCTTCGCTAGTTTTAAGCAGCACCGCGTCTTGCTTGATGGGCGCGTACAGCTCCTGAGGAACAACCCACGCGTACTCGGGGGTCATGGTTTGGCTCTTAATAACCTGAGAGAGGGCGACAAAGCCAAGGTCGACAATACCTCCTTCAATATATTGGTAGGTCTGGGCAATATTGTTGGATTCCACCACACTGGCTTGCAGGCTGCCATATACCCCCAACGCTTCCATCACCGCCAGCGCTTGCTCGCCATAGGGGGCGGTTTTGGGGTTGGCGATCACGATATGCTCGAAGTCTTGAGGGTTGTACAGGGCTTGCTGAACATCCTCGCCATAGCCTTGCTTGCTCCACAACACCAGCTGTCCAATGGCGTAGGTGAAGTGCTGCTCAGAGTCCACCAAGCCTTCCTCAACCAGCAGGCTCGGGCGGCGAGCATCGGCAGCGAGGAATATATCGAAGGGCGCGCCGTTGATGACTTGCGCATACAGGCTTCCGGTTGAGCCAAAGGATAAGCTGACCGAGTGTTCGCTTTCGGCCTCAAACTGTTGCTGTAGCTCTTGTGCCACCTTGGTAAAGTTGGCAGCAACCGCCACGCTAACTTGAGCAGCGTGGGCGTGGGGAAAAAATAAAATGCTGGCTAGTAGTGTAAATAAAAACTTCATTACTTCTCCTTAAGACTTGTCCAGTATGTGCTAATTCCATCAAAAACAACAATTTGTCGTGTTAGCACAGGTTCATCTGCAAATCTGAATGCTGCCTCGAGCCTGCACTATGCTTGGCGTGCGCCACGTATAGTCATACATCTCGATGAGCAACATGCTGCAGATAATTGAATTCAGCAAAAACTGTACCTGAGGCCGGGAGAGTGAGTTTAAACCCAACTAATTGAGAATTTGTTTAGCGCTATTACATGGCCTGCTGGTACTACAGATAGTTGCTTGCTGCTTTGTTGGAAGATGACTGGGGGAATATTCCATCAATAAACTAAATGGCCTTGATAGCAGCAAGGCCATATCACTCATTCGATATTAAACCGCGATCATGACATCGCTGGCTTTAATTACCGCCGTGGCAGTACCACCTACTTTTAGGTCAAGGGAGTTCGCAGAGCCTTTGGTGATAATCGAGGTAACGACAACACCGTCTGACAGCTCAATCGCGATCTCATCGTTAATCGCACCTTCTTGAATTGACTTGATGATTCCGGTGAGTTGGTTTCGTGCACTTAATTTCATGTTTCTTCCTTCAAAAATACTAAGTCAGGTGCCTACCTGACGTATTCACGCTAACAGACCTTATTGATAGCGGAAACACCAATAGAGAGGCTCAAGCTGAACAGAGCTGAGTCACAAGTGTTGCACGGTGTGTTACTGATTAAGTCGTTGTTAACGATATTAATAGCGGGCGTATTAATACAACGAGTAGTAAGGCAGATGCTAAAGGTTTGAGCTATCGCCCGGCCCTCGTTTGACTATTCATAGTAGGGCTTGAGGGTTTTGACTCTTTTAGGGGAAAGACGAGTTTTCCATATTTCTGACGATATCGGGCGATGATTGATTGGCATCTAATGGCTGAAGAGTGCCCCTAATGGTTATAGAAGCAACAGGCTTACGCACTGAGCCCGATTACCTAGCGCTGGCTGCTAAGTGGCGTCTCTTGCTTATTACTTCTATGGACGCCTGTGCCTATCTCTATGATCGCCACCCTTCGCTTTTTCCTCCCACATAGTATTGCTTCAAGCATGAGTGTTTTAGCGCCTCACGCATTTGTTGTGATGACACCGACAAGAACGTGAGCGCGTTGTTTGTACCAAAGCCAACAAATCCAGACATTTTGTATGGCTTTAGGCTCGGGGATAAATCTCACCTTGATAATAAAGTTCAATAAAAACATGAGCTTAATTCCCATGTGGGTTTGTGGCGTGGTTTTGGCAATAGCCTGATCGGAACCGCTTTATTAAACAACTTAGGGATTAAGACTATGGCAATTCGTCAATGTGCAATCTACGGAAAGGGTGGTATCGGTAAATCCACCACTACACAGAACCTGGTAGCGGCCCTGGCTGAAGCGGGTAAAAAAGTCATGATTATTGGCTGTGACCCTAAAGCTGACTCTACGCGTCTGATTCTTCACGCAAAAGCACAAAACACCATTATGGAAATGGCCGCAGAAGAAGGCTCGGTAGAAGATCTAGAGCTGGATGATGTATTGAAAGTTGGCTACGGCGGTGTGCGCTGCGTTGAGTCTGGTGGTCCAGAGCCAGGTGTTGGCTGTGCGGGCCGTGGTGTAATCACCGCGATCAATTTCCTGGAAGAGGAAGGCGCCTATGAAGAAGACCTGGATTTCGTGTTCTACGACGTACTCGGTGACGTGGTATGTGGTGGTTTCGCGATGCCTATTCGTGAAAACAAAGCACAAGAAATCTACATCGTGGTATCGGGTGAGATGATGGCAATGTACGCCGCTAACAACATCTCTAAAGGTATCTGTAAGTACGCAAGCTCAGGTGGTGTGCGTCTGGCTGGTCTGATTTGTAACTCACGTAAGTGTGACCGCGAAGACGAGCTGATTGAAGCACTGGCTGCCAAGATCGGTACCCAAATGATCCACTTCGTACCGCGCGACAACGTGGTTCAGCAAGCTGAGATCCGCCGTATGACCGTGATCGAGTACAACCCGAAATGTAACCAGGCTGATGAATACCGCACCCTGGCCAAGAAGATCATCGAGAACGAACTGTTTGTCGTGCCAGAGCCAGCCACCATGGATGAGCTGGAAGAGCTGCTGATGGAGTTCGGCATCATGGATGAAGAAGACACTTCCATCATCGGTAAAGCCGTCGAAACCGCTTAAGCCCGACGCGTTAAGGTAAGGAGACAACTATGTCTATGGATAAACAAACAACTCAGGCGATGATCGACGAGGTTCTCGAGGTCTATCCCGAGAAGGCCCAGAAAGATCGTGCCAAACACCTGGCGGTCAACGAGACCAATGGTGAGGGTAAGTGCATTACCTCTAACCGTAAGTCTCAACCCGGCGTAATGACTGCCCGTGGTTGTGCCTACGCAGGCTCAAAAGGGGTGGTATGGGGTCCGATTAAGGACATGATTCATATCTCGCACGGTCCGGTTGGCTGTGGTCAGTACTCACGTGCCGGCCGTCGTAACTACTACACCGGCTACACCGGGGTAAATGCCTTCGGCACCATGAACTTCACCTCAGACTTCCAAGAGCGTGACATCGTATTCGGTGGCGATAAAAAGCTATCCACCATTATCGATGAGCTGGAAACCCTGTTCCCACTGGCTAAGGGCTACAGCATCCAGTCGGAATGTCCGGTCGGTCTGATTGGTGACGATATCGAAGCCGTGGCCAAAACCAAAAAGGCTGAAATCGGCAAAACCCTCGTACCAGTACGCTGTGAAGGCTTCCGTGGTGTGAGCCAATCTTTGGGTCACCACATTGCCAACGATACCCTGCGCGATTATGTGCTGGATGGTACCGATCCTGAAGCGGCGCAAGCTGAAGCGGGTGAATACGACGTAGCGATTATCGGCGACTACAACATCGGTGGTGATGCTTGGTCATCGCGCATCTTGCTCGAAGAGATTGGCCTGAACGTGGTCGCTCAGTGGTCGGGTGATGGCACTCTGACCGAGCTGGAAAACACCCCTAAGGTGAAGCTCAATCTGGTGCACTGTTACCGTTCTATGAACTACATCTGCCGTCATATGGAAGAGAAGTTCGGTATTCCATGGTTGGAGTACAACCTGTTCGGTCCTACCAAGTGTGAAGAGTCGCTACGCGCTATCGCCGCTAAGTTTGACGAGAAGATCCAGGCCAAGGCCGAGGAAGTGATCGCCAGATATCGCGCCGAGTGGCAGCCAATTATCGACAAGTACAAGCCACGTCTGCAGGGCAAGAAAGTGATGCTCTACGTAGGTGGTCTGCGTCCTCGTCACGTGATTGGTGCCTATGAAGACTTGGGTATGGAAATCGTGGGTACTGGTTATGAGTTTGCACATAACGATGACTACGCCAAAACCACCCCAGAAGTGAAAGACGCCACCTTGCTGTTTGACGATGCCACCGGCTTTGAGCTGGAGTTCTTCGCCGACAAGCTCAAGCCCGACCTGATCGGTGCCGGTGTGAAAGAGAAGTACATCTTCCAGAAGATGGGTATTCCTTTCCGTCAGATGCACAGCTGGGATTACTCCGGTCCTTACCACGGATACGACGGCTTCGCCATCTTCGCCCGCGATATGGACATGACGCTGAACAACCCATGTTGGGACAAGCTGACGCCACCTTGGAAACAAGAGAAGGACAGCGAAGCTGCGGCCGCTTAAATGTCGGTTTATCAGAAAGAGCGGATGCAGTGTGAGCGAATAGCAAGCGCAGTGGCATTCACAAGTTTCACTCACCCGTAGTTCACAGATGAGTGGCGCGGGAGGAGAATAGATATGAGTCAAACAGTAGATAAAATCAAACCGGGTTACCCGCTGTTTCAACAGCCGGAATACCAGGAACTGTTCGCCAAAAAACGTGGCGAACACGAGGATGGCTTCGATGAAGCCAAGGTAAAAGAGGTCTTCGAGTGGACCACCACCGAGGAATACAAAGAGCTGAACTTTGCCCGGAAGCAGGTAGCGATTGACCCTGCCAAGGCCTGTCAGCCATTGGGTTCGGTATTGTGTGCATTGGGCTTTGAGAAAACCCTGCCTTACGTGCATGGCTCACAAGGTTGTGTAGCCTACTTCCGTACTTATTTTAACCGTCACTTCAAAGAGCCGGTCGCCTGTGTATCCGACTCCATGACTGAAGATGCAGCGGTTTTCGGTGGCCAAAAGAACATGTTCGATGGTCTGCAAAATGCACTGGCCTTGTACAAGCCAGAGGTGATCGCGGTGTCGACCACCTGTATGGCCGAGGTCATCGGTGATGACTTAAACGCCTTTATTGGTAACGCCAAGGCGGAAGGTTACATCGACAAAGACTTCCCAACCCCATTTGCCCACACCCCGAGCTTCGTGGGCAGCCATACCACCGGTTGGGACGGCATGTTCGAAGGCTTTATGCGCTACTTCACCCTCAACGAAATGGAAGATAAAGAGGTGGGTAGCAATGGCAAGATTAATATCGTTCCTGGTTTTGAGACCTATCTGGGCAACTACCGAGTGATCCACAGCATGCTGCAAGAGATGGGCGTGGAATACTCGCTACTGTGTGACCCAAGCGAGGTGCTAGACACCCCGGCCGATGGTGAATACCGCATGTACGCAGGCGGCACGCCTATCGCCGAGATGAAGGATGCACCGAACGCACTGACCACCGTGCTGCTGCAACCGGATCAACTGGTGAAAACCAAGAAATTCATCGACAACACCTGGAAGCACGAGGTGCCAGCCCTGAACATCCCAATGGGCTTGGATTACACCGATGAATTCCTGATGAAGATTGCCGAGATCTCTGGCAAAGAGATCCCTGAGTCGCTGGCCAAAGCCCGTGGTCGTCTGGTCGACATGATGACCGACTCCCACACCTGGCTGCACAACATCAGCTTCTCTGTATACGGCGATCCAGACTACCTGTTGGGTCTGGTTAAGTTCCTGCAAGAGCTGGGCTGTGAAGTGAAACACATCCTGTGTAACAACGGTAACAAGCGTTGGAAGAAGAAGATGGAAGCACTCATCGCCGAAGCCCCAGGCACGGCCGATGCTGAGATCTACTTCAAGCAGGACTTGTGGCACTTCCGCTCGCTGGTGTTCACCAACAAGCCGGACTTCATCATTGGTAACTCCTACGGCAAGTTCATCCAGCGTGATACCAAGGCCAAAGGCGAAGAGTTTGAAGTACCACTGATTCGTTTGGGCTTCCCAATCTTCGACCGCCACCACCTGCATCGCAATGCCACGCTCGGATACGAGGGTGCCATGTACATGCTGACCACCTTGGTCAATGAGGTACTGGCGAAGTTGGACTTGGATACCAGCGAAATGGGACGCACCGACTACGGCTACGATTTAGTTCGCTAGTCGAGGGCTTGCCCGTAACTCCAAGCAGGAAGCCGCTGTGCGCTTCCTGCTTGTTTCCCGCTTCTAAACGGAAGCGCTTAGTATCAAGGCCCAACTACACGGCTCTCTTACAAGGAAAGGCCCATGCCGAATCTGATAATCAGTCAAACCGATGATGGCCTGCAGGCCTACATTGCCAAAAAAGATCTGGAGTTGGCGGTTGCCAGCCTGGAGTTTCAACAAGCCGACCGTTGGGGCGGCAACATTACCTTGGCCGATGGCAGCGAGTTTTATATCGAGCCGCTCAGCGAGGCCCCATCATTGCCGAAAACCTTACGCGCCCGTCGCGCAGGATAGGATATGGAGAGGTTAGGAAAGGATAGGAGAGGACTATGAGTACAACTGCAACGATCAGCGATAGCCTGGCACTGCGCCTGGCTCTGGCAGCAAAAGCGGTACCTGAAGTGGGCACCAAAGCCCTGATTAACCTGCTGATTAGCCAGTGCGGTGAGCCACTAAGCGAGAAAAAATTTCGCTCGCTCAGCCCCAAGCAGCTGCGCCAAATGTTCGCAGAGGCCGGGCAAACGGTGGAGCGCAGTCAGGTCAATCAGTTGTACGCCATTCTAAGTTCGGCCGAGGTCGCTGCGATGGAAGCGCCGAGCATCCCACCGCAAGTTGATTTGGGCGGACCGGTGTTGCGGTTGGCTGTGAGCTCTAACAACCAGCAACAAGTCGATGGTCACTTTGGCTCATGCCTGCGCTTTTTGATCTTTGAGGTAAGCGCTCAAGGCTACCAGCTGTGCGCTGTGCGCGAGGTTGAGGAGCAGTTGCATGGCGATGCCCGCACCGATTACTTGCTGAGCTTAATCAGCGATTGCCAGTTGCTGGCGACCCTATCGATTGGTGGGCCGGCTGCCGCCAAGCTTACCCGCGCCGATATCCTGCCACTTAAGCAACTATTGCCACAAGAGTCGGAGCCGGTACTGGAGCGGCTGCAAACCGTGATGCGCAGTGACTTACCGCGCTGGCTGGCAAAGCTGCTGGGCGTTAGCGCGAGCTGTGAAGGAGAGCACGAATGTCGATGCGAAACACACCAATAGAATCACAACTGTTGGAAAAGCTGGTTCTTGAGATCAGCGCGAAGCCTGAAGAGGCCGCTATCCAGCAGTTACGCCAGCATTATCCAGGCCTGCCGATGATTGTCTGTAGTGAAGACGACATGTTTGAGCGCGAGCCCTTCCAAACCCACGAAGGCTTTGACCTGCACTTAATGGCGCGCAGCATGGGCTGTGCCCAGCTCACCCATCAGTTGGAGTCGGCTGCCGGGGTGATCATCGCCTTACACGAAGAGGAGTAGCGGGGCAGTAGTGGTCAAGAAGAAGTGGCCTCGTCTTCAGAAGGCATTTGAGGAGCTGGCTGCTCTGCCGCAGCCGTCGCTTCAGTGCCCTCAGCCTGCTGCGCCGCGCGCTCTGCCTTAGAGATATAGCGGGGCTTGCTGCTGCCCGCGCCATGTTTCTTGGCGTTGGCCTTTTTGGCCTTCTTCTTCAGGGTTTGAATAATCTTCTTTTTACGGTTCACTGCGCTGGCCTTGTTAGCTCGGGGCGTGAAGCATAGCAGAAGTTAGCCCCCTTCGCGGCTTAGATCGCGCCCCGTTGTTGCAAGAACGAGGTCGCCACCGCTTTGCCGTGCTTGTAGTCGGCCAGCATGTCATTTTTGTCGCTGAGTAAGGTGCGGCTGTGTAGTGGGCGCTGCGGCGCAATGCGCTGAACATGACCTCCCTGCATGGGGCAGTCGAGATACTCAAGGACCTCTTCGCTATTGTCGATATGACTAGCCAGCATTTCTAATAGCTCGGTGTAGTTGGCGCTCAAGCCCACTCGGTGCGCATATCGCGAACTGCTGCGGATCACATCGTTAAGCACTTGCTCGTAGTCGAAGGTTTTTAGCTGCTGCCACCACTTTGTTAGCAGGCGTTGTGGTGTACGCTGCTGTGAGAAACTCATCAGCGACCCTTGTTGGTGATGCAACGGGGTTGTTTGGATCACCACGATGTCTTGGTAGCCGCGGCGCACCGCTTCCATGACCGGAATATTGGCCGATACGCAGCCATCGACCCAGCGTTTACCGGCGAACTCGATGCGCTGTTTGTATAGAAAAGGGATCGCACAGGTCGCTTTAAGGATCTCTAGCCAGTTCTCTGAAAAAATCGGGAAATAGTGGTCTTCAAAGGTATCGGCACAGGTTACGCAGGCCAATGCTTGTTTACCCTGTTGATGGCGCTGAATACCGTGCGCGACATTGAGGTTAAACTCGCCACTCCCCACTAGACTAAATGCCCAGTCCAGGTTCATTGCTTGCCGGCCTCGGACAAACTTCCACAGATCAAAAAAGCGCTCTTTGGTGGTGTAGTTGAGGATAAAGTCCAGACTTAGCCCCCGTTGGTGGGTGATGTAAGAGGCCAGATTGAGTGCGCCTGCCGAGGTGCCAATGTGGGTGCTGAAGGGGTGGAAGCCTTCATCCATAAACTTGTCCAATACCCCAGCGGCAAAGGTCGCCTTCTGCCCGCCACCCTGAACAACCAGGCAGCTTGGTCCAAGTGTTAACAGTGAGTCGGTCGTCATCGTGGTATCAGCGCTAGAAAATAGTGGTTAGTTGAATAAGGAGTCACTGCCGCACCCACCAAGCAAATGCCAGAGGCTCGGCGGGATTGGACAATATTGGTCAGGCTGTGGCTTAGGCCATTGCTAACACCAGCGCCACCAGACCCAGTGCAATCAGGATAAAGTGCTTACCTTTCATGCGTTTTCCTTTCGTTTAAGTGATTACTTGTTATCGCAATCAGCGTGTTGCTGAAGGCGTAAACAGATGATGCACTCTGGTATGGTTCTAGAGTCAATGCAGGTTTTCGCCTTTTTCATTTACCCTATCCCAATCCAACGGGTGCTAAGCTCTTTGCGCCTGCTATGTGGTATTTGCGATATATCTGTATTCAGTAAAAACAATAAGTTAAGAAAAGGCTTAGTTCTTGCGCAGTGCTAGCTATTACCAGCAAAGGAAACAAAAAGGGCAAATGAAAAGAGATTGCTGAGTTGCTGCTTCGATGGTGCGCAGTTCAGTCTGTTGCCTACATAATCGAGACCACCTGCCTACCCAATATTGGCATCAATATGCGCCACGAAGTTTATGCTACCATCTTCTTACTCTCACATTTCATCCCGATAATATCGTTTCAACTCATTGATTTAAATGGGCTAAATGCTAGATTGAGGCGCTGCCTGTTGCATATCGTAGAACGCGAATATGCAGTTGAGTGTGGATTGCTCGTTTAGATAAAGCATTCATGATCTTGGTTCAAATTAGTCTGCTGGCAGTGTGTTATCTCAAAATAAAGTGAAGGTGTTTCATGGAATTATTGTTTAGCTTAGTGACGTTTATTTTTGCCTACATAATGTTCAAGCAGAGCTTGAAAGATGCTAAAAAACGCAAAAACATTAAAGAAGCTAAAAACACTACTCAAGCGTTGCTGGTAGACAAGTCCTCTCGTCCTGCTGATCCCCAAGAACTGGCTGCGCTCAGTAAGCTCAGTGACACCAAGGTGAAGCAAGCCCCTGTATACCGTCTTGAGGGACCCATGCAGTTAACTACAGTAGAGGGTGAGCGAGAGATAGTAGTGTCAGGGATCCCTGTTATCTGTACAGATCGCGCCCTAGGCGAGGCCTTGAAAAGTGGGTTGGAGGTTGAGGTTGGGCTGATCAAAGGCATCGCTTTCGTTTTAGCCGTAGCGCCCCGCTACAACCTTGTGGATGAGGTTTTAGCTGGCTAGGGCTACACCGTGGTTGTTGACTATGACAAGTGCATTTGGATGCGCTTGTCTGTAACTCTCTTACTAATGGGGAAGTTTGGAGGATCAGCATCGTTCTTGCTGTGTACCACCAAATGGGAGTGATAGGGCGGCTTGCTCGTAGGGTGGAACAACCAGAGAAGCGCAAGGCTCGAAATTCTATACACTCATACTCTGTAACAACCCAAATCCCCACAGCACAACCCCTCATGTCGCAATACCGTTCCTTGATTTAGACCACTAGATTTGCGGAACAGTGGCTTGTCTGGGTGCCTGTAAAAACTCGCCGAATAAGTATCCTGAAGTTGTTCGGTCATAAAGAACCACCTTGAGGCTTTATCTGCTTCATCATCTCCAGTTGTTCGTTCATCTATATACATCCCGCTATTGTAAAGGGCCATTCTTGTGCGGTGTGTCCTTCAAACCTTGCTGATTGTCGTAAACCTAACAATGCAAAACCCATAAAAAACAGTGGGTTATGTAAGGTTTATTTCTTGCGTAGTGCTAGCTATTGCCAGCAAGGGAACCAAAGAGGGGCAAATGAAAAGAAAAGAGATTGCTGAATTACTGGATGAGCCGGCCTGCCCGGACAACAAAGGCGACAAGGGGGGCTGTGCCAGACCCACGCCCGGCGCTACCGCTGGGGGGTGCTGCTTCGATGGCGCGCAGATCAGCTTGTTGCCGATCGCTGATGTCGCCCATATCGTGCACGGGCCGATTGCCTGTGCCGGCAACAGCTGGAACAACCGTGGCACGCGCGCCAGTGGCCGTAACCTGTTCCGCCTCGGTTTTACCACCGACTTGAATGAACAAGACGTGATCATGGGGCGCGCCGAGAAGCGCCTGCTGCATGCCATCAAGCAAGTGATTGAGCGCCATCAGCCACCGGCGGTGTTTGTCTATATGACCTGCGTGCCGGCGCTGGAAGGCAATGATGTCAATGCCATCTGTAAGCTGGCCGAGAGTCGCTGGGAGATCCCGGTGGTGCCGGTGGATGCAGCGGGCTTTTACGGCAGCAAGAACCTCGGTAACCGGATCGCCGGCGAGGTGATGGTAAAGCATGTGATTGGTAGTGCCGAGCCACCGGCCAAGCCGCTGATGCAGCACGACCCCTCGCGCACGGTGCACGATATTGTGCTGATTGGCGAGTACAACATCGCCGGGGAATTCTGGCATGTCTCGCCGCTGCTGGAACGCTTAGGCTACCGGGTGCTGAGCTGTATGTCTGGCGATACCCGCTTCCACGAGATCCAAACCATGCATCGCGCCGATGCGGCAATGGTGGTGTGCTCGCGCGCCCAGCTTAACGTGGCGCGCCATCTGCAAGAGCGTTGGGGGATCCCTTGGTTTGAGGGCAGTTTTTATGGGGTTGAGGATACCTCTAATGCACTGCGTGAATTTGCCCGCTTGGTGGGCGATGAGCAGCTTATCGCCGAGACCGAACAGCTTATCGGCGAGCAAGAGGCGGATATCCGCGCGCAGCTTGCGCCCTATAAAGCGCGTCTCGAGGGTAAAAAAGCCCTGCTCTATACCGGTGGGGTGAAGTCCTGGTCGGTGGTTTCTGCACTACAAGAGCTGGGCATTGAGGTGGTGGCGACTGGTACCCGTAAATCCACCTCCGAAGATAAAAGCAAGATCCGCGAGCTGATGGGCGAAGACGCCCTGATGCTTGAGCAGGGCGGTGCCAGCCAGCTGCTCGGCGTGGTGGATCAGCATAACGCCGACTTGATGATTGCGGGTGGCCGTAACATGTACACCGCCCTCAAAGCGCGCCTGCCCTTCCTCGATATTAACCAAGAGCGCGAGCACGCCTATGCCGGTTATGCGGGCATGCTGACCTTTGCCAAAGAGCTATGCCGCACCTTGGAGAGCCCAATCTGGTCGCATGTGCGCAGTGCAGCTCCTTGGGAGCAAGCTCCTCAAACAGGCGTATCCCCTCAAATTGATAAAGCCCCTAAAACAGATCAAGCCAAAGCGCAGGAGGCCCGCGATGAGTAATGTTGTCCGTATCGCCAAAGACCCTTTGGTCGAGCAGCCCTTAAAAACCAGCCAGGCGACCGGTGCTGCGTTAGCCGCCATGGGCTTGGCCGGGTGTGTGCCGCTATTTCATGGCAGCCAAGGCTGCTGCGCCTTTGCCAAGGTCTACCTTATCCAACATTTTCGTGAACCAATGCCGTTTCAAAACACCGCGGTGGATCAGATCTCTGCGGTAATGGGCGGCGATGATAGCGTGGTGTCGGCGTTGGCACTGATCGCCGAGAAGCACCAGCCTGAGATGATCATGCTAATGAGCACCGGGCTGACCGAGATGCAGGGCTGCGATCTGCAGCGGCTGGTGCACCAGTTCTATCAGGACCATCCGCAGTTTAACGATATCGTGGTGGTGGCGGTGAATAGCGCCGATTTTAGCGGCTCACTACAGAGCGGCTATGCCGCTGCGGTGAAGGCCTGTCTGGAACAAGTGCTGCTTGGGCCACGCGCTAAGCTGCCTTTAGTCCGTGACAACCAGAGTCTAGCCCGTGACAGCCAGCGCCCGCTGGTGACCTTGCTGTGCTCTTCCACCTACAACGCTGCCGATGTGGAGCTGCTGCAGCGCTATTGCGATGCCCTCGGCCTCGACAGTATTGCGCTGCCCGATTTGGGCTCGTCGCTGGATGGACATCTGGCCGCCGACTCGTTTAGCCCCACCAGCACCGGTGGTACTGGCCTTGAGCAGCTACGTCAGTTGCCGCATAGCCGCTACACCTTGGTGTTGGGCGAGTCCCTACTCGATAGCGCCCAGCTACTGGAGCGCGAGTTTGGCACCCCTTATCAGGCCTTCGGCATGGGCCTGGCGGGCAGCGATGCGCTGATCAATTGCCTGTGTCAGATCAGTGGTAATCCGGTTCCTGCGTGGATTTCCCGTGAGCGCCGCCGCCTGCAAGATGCCCTGCTGGATACCCACTTCCTATTGTCATCCGCGCCGATGGCGCTCGCCGCCGAGCCTGATTGTGTATTGGCTTACTCCGCGCTGCTCGATGAGATTGGCGTTGACCTGCAGCTGGTGGTGACGACTTTAAATCACCATGCCTTAAAGCAGCTTTCCGCCAAGGAAGTGGTGGTCGGAGACTTATCCGCATTGCGCCCCAAACTGGATAGCGTAGAGCTGGTGCTGGGCAATACCCACTGCGCCAACCTGTGTGAACCGGCGGTGCCGGTGCATCGCCTGGGCTACCCCTGTCATGACCGTTTTGGCAACAGCGAACGCTTGCAACTGGGCTACCAGGGGGCGCGAGCGCGGCTGTTTGAGATGGCCAACCTGCTCAAGGCCAATCACCACGATGAAGTGCCTGCCCATCATAGCCCCTATCGCTTCCAACCGGAGGATCTGAGCTATGGAGGGCGTTGAGCGTTGCTTAAAAGTGGTGGGCGAGAGCCAGCAGATGGACTTTATGGTGGCCTTTGCCAGCGACGACCGTAAACAGGTCAATCAGCATTTCGGCAGCGCCGACTGCTTTGTGGTGTATGGCATCAGCAAAGATGAGGCCAAGCTCTTGGAGGTGCTGCAGATGAAGCATCCGCGTGCGGGCCATCAGGCGGGCCATGATGAGAGCAAGCTACGCTCGCGTATCGACCAACTGCAAGATGTCGATGCGGTGTACACCGTAGCCTGTGGCGCGTCGGCCACCCTGATGCTTAAAAAAGCCGGCATCAAAGTGATGATGGTGGACCACTGCAGCGATATCCATCAGCTGCTTCAGGACTTACATAAGCAGTATCTGGACAGTCCCGCCAACTGGATGCTTAAGGGCAAGGTTCAGTTGGAACGCCTGGCCAAGATGCTGGAAGAAGAATGGGAATATTAACCTTAGGGAGAGAAACACGATGACTGCATCAAGCTATATGGGACGCACCCGCGGTGGCACTGAATGGGAGCCCGAGTTCGTTACCGAAATCGACCAACAGCAATGTATTGGCTGTGGCCGCTGCTTTAAAACCTGCCCACGTAACGTATTCGACCTGGTCGAGCGGGAAGTCGATGAAGATGATCCAATGTACGACGACTACGATGACGACGTGGTGATGGTAATGGAGCTGGCCGATGCCGACGATTGCATCGGCTGCGGCGCTTGCGCCCGGGTCTGCTCGAAAAACTGCATGACCCACACCAAAGCCAGTGCTTTGCTGTAGTAAACAGAACGCGACCTAACCGGGAGAGTAGCCAATGGCGCAAGCGCAACTGATTGTGACCCGCAGCGAACAAGGTCTGAGCCTGCAAGGGCAGCGCCTTGGCACCTGCAGCAACTGTAGCAAGCAAGATGATTGCGCCACGGTGAGTCTGGCGCAAAGCTACTCCCGCCCGGTGTCAGTCGAGCTGGCCCATCAAGGGCTGGCACTTCAAGAAGGACAAACCCTACAACTGCATTGCGACGACCGGGTGCTCCTTGGCTCGCTGCTGCGGCTGTTTGTCCCACCGCTCATCGGCCTGCTGATTGTTCCGCTGATGCTGATGGCCTGCCTGCCGACAGCGGGCTGGGGGCTTAGCCTACTCGCCTGTCTGGTAGGCTTGGCAGCGGGTTTGTCGCTTAGCCGCTATTACTTATCGCAGCGCCACTATAGTTGGCAGCAACGCGCCGACGGACAGATTGTCGTAAACACCACAAGCTCGGAATAAATGTGCGCTAACTCACGCTTTTTCTTGTGGTTAACTCGATTCAAATTCATATAAAACAATAACTTACATATTCTGTTCGATAGGTATCCCCCTTGCAACACCTGTTATGAGTTCAGTAACAAGCAAGGGCCGGAGGCAAACCTAAGCTCCACCGCTTAGGCCGCTTGTTCTTGGTTCCCGAGTCTGCCTTCGCTACTCGAGAGCTTGGAGTTTGCTTCCGGTCCGTTGCTTCTTATCAAGGCTAATAACATCAGCTGTGAAAGTGGGGAGGGAACCAATGTGGAACTATAGCGAAAAGGTGAAAGAACACTTCTTTTCACCACGAAATGCCAAGCCGGTAGAGCAAGCGAACGCAACCGGCGATGTGGGCTCTATCGCTTGTGGCGATGCCTTAAGCCTGACCTTAAAAGTCAATCCCAGCAACGAAACCATCGAAGATGCCGGTTTTCAAACCTTTGGCTGCGGCAGCGCGATTGCATCCTCTTCGGCGCTGACCGAGATGATCATCGGCCGCACCTTGGATGAGGCCCTCAAGCTGACCAACCAAGATATCGCCGACTACCTCGATGGCCTGCCACCGGAGAAGATGCACTGCAGCGTGATGGGGATGGAAGCGCTGCATGCGGCGATTGCCGACTACCGTGGCGAAGAGCTGGAAGACGATCACGAAGAGGGCGAGCTGATCTGTAAGTGCTTCGCCATCGACGATGTGATGATCAAGAAAGTGGTGCAGCAAAACGGGCTGAGCAGCCTGGAAGATGTCATTCACTACACCAAGGCGGGCGGAGCCTGCGCCACCTGTCACGAAAAGATTGAGTGGGTGCTAAGCGAGTGTTTGCAGGAGAGCGCTAAGGCCCCTGAGCTAGTGAGTGAGTTGCCCGCGGTCGATCCCGACCAGCCACTATCGATCGTCGCCAAGGTGCGTTTGGTTGAACAAGCGCTGGAGAAGATCCGCCCGCAGTTGCAGGCCGATGGCGGCGATGTGCAACTTAACGACATCGACGATGACATGGTGTTTGTCACCTTAACCGGCGCCTGCTCGGGCTGTGGGTTCTCCCATGCCACGTTGGCGATGATTGAAGACGCCGTATCCAAAGTGCTGGGACAAGCAGTAACAGTCTATCCGACTGCGCTTGGTAGCAGCGCGGCGGCCAGTGAACAGGAGGCAAGCTAATGAGTGAAGCTAAACCGGTTTATCTCGACAACAACGCGACAACCCAAGTCGCAGTGCCAGTCCTTGAGGCGATGCTGCCGTTCATCAGTGAGTATTACGGCAACCCTTCTTCGATCCACGGTTTTGGCGCGCCTGTGGCGGCAGCCCTCGAAAAAGCCCGTGAGCAGGTACAGCAGTTTTTAGGGGCCGAGCATAGCACGGAGATCGTGTTTACCTCCTGCGCCACCGAAGCCTCCAACACCGCCATTCTATCGGCGCTGGAAGCCTACCCGGATCGCAAAGAGATTATCACCTCAACGGTGGAGCACCCGGCCACGCTGGACCTGTGCAAGCAGTTAGAGCGCAAGGGCTACACCGTGCACTGGATTGGCGTAAACAACAAAGGGCGGCTGGATATGTTGGCCTTTCAAGAAGCGCTGAGCGAGCGGGTCGCGGTGATCTCGCTGATGTGGGCCAACAACGAAACCGGTAGCCTGTTCCCGATCCGTGGCCTGGCCGAACAAGCCAAGGAGTACGATGTGCTGTTTCACTGCGACGCGGTTCAGGTGGCGGGCAAGATGCCGATCCAACTCAGTGGCAGTGGCATCGATATGCTGTCGATCTCCGGCCATAAGTTCCACGGGCCGAAAGGGGTGGGGGCGCTCTATCTGCGCCGTGGCCTGAAGTATCGCCCACTGTTCCGTGGCGGCCATCAAGAGCGCGGCCGCCGCGCTGGTACCGAGAATGTGGCCGGTATCGTTGGCTTGGGCAAAGCGGCAGAGCTGGCCCAGCAAGCCATCGAGCAAGACACCGCACGTATTCGCCTGTTGCGCGATCGCTTAGAGATGGGGCTGCTGGCGCGGGTACCTTTTAGCGTCGTCACCGGCAACCCGCAGCAGCGAGTGCCTAACACCAGCAACGTGGCCTTTGAGTACGTTGAAGGCGAATCGATTCTACTGATGCTCAACCAATACGGCATTGCTGCCTCATCGGGCTCGGCCTGTACCTCGGGCTCGTTGGAGCCGTCCCACGTGATGAAGGCGATGGACGTGCCTTACACCGCGGCCCATGGCGCAATCCGCTTCTCGCTGTCGCGCTACACCACCGATGAAGATATCGACCGGGTGCTAGAGGTACTGCCGGAGATCATCAGCCGTCTACGCCTGATGTCGCCCTACTGGGATGCCGCCAAAGGCGAGCCCAAAGAGCAGCAGTTTCAGCCGCAGTACGCATAAGGAGCCGGCCCATGCTGATTATCAACGATACGACCTTGCGCGATGGCGAGCAGACCGCCGGCATCGCCTTTAATCTGGAAGAGAAGTGCCGGATCGCCCGGGAGCTGGAGCGTATCGGTGTGCCTGAGCTGGAGGTGGGGATCCCGGCCATGGGGGGCAAGGAGCGCGAGGTGATCCAACAAGTCGTGGGTGAGCTGCATGCCAGCGAGACCATGGGCTGGAGCCGGATGAATCACGCCGATATCGCCAGCTTTGCCAGCCTCGGCCTGGATTGGATCGATATCTCGGTGCCCGCATCCGAGCAGCAGCGCAGCTCCAAGCTGCGCTTGAGTGAAGACGATATGCTGGTGGCGCTGCAGTTTGCGGTGCGCCAAGCGCTGGATATGGGGCTAAAGGTGTGTGTGGGGATGGAAGATGCCTCCCGCGCCGATAGCGACCAGCTCTATCGCATCGCCTTTGCCGCCCAGCATGCCGGCGCTCATCGCTTACGCTTCGCCGACACTTTGGGGGTGCTGGACCCATTCAAGGCCTTTGTCGCCATCCAAAGCCTGCGCAGCCACTGCGATCTGCAGTTGGAGATGCATGCCCACGATGATCTGGGCATGGCCACCGCCAATACCCTCGCGGCCATCAAGGCAGGCGCCGACTCAGTAAACACCACCGTGGTCGGACTGGGTGAGCGCGCCGGTAATGCGCCGCTGGAAGAGGTAGTGATGGCGCTGGAGGTGACTCAACAGCAAGAGCATCGGCTGCTGCAGCCCATCGATACTGCCGAGCTACCGCGGCTGTGCAAGCTGGTGGAGCAATACTCTGGGCGCAACTTAAGCCCCAACAAGAGCATTGTCGGTCAGGCGGTGTTTACCCACGAGTCAGGCATCCATGTCGATGGCCTGCTCAAAGACCCGGAGAACTACCAAGGCTTCGCCCCGCAAAAGCTAGGCCGTGAGCATCAACTGGTATTGGGCAAGCACTCCGGCACCAAGGCGATATTGCAGATCTACCAAGGCTTGGGGATCAGCCTGTCGCACTCCCAGTGCCTGTGGCTGCGTCGCAAGCTGGGCGAGTGGGCAGAGCGGCACAAGCGTATTCCCAACGACCACGACCTGCTGACGATCTATCAAAGCAGTGTTGCCTTCAGTCGAAGCCAGAGGAATGGCCTGGAAGGAGTACTAAGTTGCTGATTACCGACACTGCCTTGCAGCAGGAAATCGACACCCTGGAGAGCGCCGAGGCCTTTTTGCAGCACTTTAAGGTGGAGTTTGATCAAGCGCTGCTGCGCCCCAAGCGCTTGCTGTTTATGCGCCTGTTTAAACAAGAGTTGGACCGCGAGCCGGGCGAGGTAGACCGCCAACATTACCGGCGCTTGTTGGCCAAAGCCTACTGCCTGTTGGAGCGCGGGGTGATACCACAGTCAACGTCCAGTTGCGGCGGCTGCGAAGGCTGCGACTAACTGCTAAGCCAATCATTCGGCGTCAAAGCCAGAGAGGCTTAAGAGCTGCACCTAGTCGCTGCAGTAAAAACGAACAAGGAGGCATCATGATCGATGCAAAGTTTGAATATGGAACCGAAGTGCGGGTGATTAAAAACATCCGTAATGACGGTAGCTTCCCCGGTTGCAAGAAAGGCGACTTACTGGTGCGTCGCGGCTCGGTGGGCTATGTGCAGCAAGCTGGGCTGTTTTTACAGGAGCAGGTGATCTATCAGGTGCATTTTCTGCAGCGTGGCCTCACCGTTGGCTGCCGTGAAACCGAGCTGGTTGGCACCGAGCAACAGTGGTTTAGTAATCGCTTTGAATACGGCGATAAGGCCCGGCTAACCCTGCGTCTGGGCAGCCAAGGCAATATCTTGGCGGAAGCCGGTGAGGTGGTCGACATCCTCGCGGTGGATCGCCGCTCCCCGGAAAGCCCCAGCTACCGCATCCAGTATCATGACCTCGATGTGATGGTGCCAGAACGCGCCTTGAGCGCCATTGAGGAGGTCGCCTATGTCGAGTAACGCCCCTGCCATGGAGGCACTTAACAGCGGTCGTCAGCAGGCCTATCTACAGATGAAAGTGGCCATCGAGCGTTTTGAGCAAGTGCCTAACGCCCTGCCACCCCAGCAGAAAACTGAGGTGGAGCGCATCGCCGAGCGGCTGCTCAAACTGCAGCGTCGGGTGCTGCAATCACCCGAGGCCAGCATGCTCTATCTGGGCGAACAGGAGCTCGATGTGGCGCTGGATAAGATCCGCGGGCAGTTCGACAGCGAGCAAGCCTTTGAGCAGGCGCTGTACAACAATGCCTTGGATCAGGACGACTTGCGCCAAGCGGTTAAAGATGAGCTGCTGTGCGATGCGGTACTGGAATACACCTGTAAAGACATCGCCCCGATTAGCGAGCAGCGCGCGCTGGAGTTCTATCAGCAGCATCCCGACAAGTTTACCCAACCTGCCCGTTGTCGCGCCTCACACATCTTGATCACCATTAACGATGATTTCCCGGAGAACCGCGAACAAGCGGCTTGGCAGCGGATTATGACCTTGGCCGAACAGGCTGATAGCAGTAACTTCTCCGAGTTAGCATTGCGCCACTCCGAGTGCCCCACTGCCATGAACGGCGGCGAGCTGGGCTGGGTGGAAGGGGGGCAGCTATTTCCTGCTTTGGACAAATGCTTGTTTCGCCTGAGTGAGGGGGAGCTAAGCCCGGTGCTGCGCAGCGAGATAGGCTTTCACCTGCTACTTTGTCATCAACAACAGCCCGCCCATTGCGTGGAGTTCGAGCACGCCAAAGCGCAGATCCAGGACAAACTCTATGCCCAGCAGCGTAAGCAGCGTCAGCGAGTATGGCTGGCCAGCCTGATGGGGTAACACTGACCAAAAAGCCGACAGGGCGGCTTACCTTCTCCTTGTCTAAGAGACATTTGCCGGCGTAAGCCGGCCTTTTTTTAACTGTGGTTGGGCCTTTTTTAACTGTGGTTGGGCCTTTTTTAACTGTGGTTGGGCCTTTTTTAACTGTGGTTGGGCCTTTTTTTAACTGTGGTTGATAGTGGAATACTACGAGAAATAAGGTCTGATTAGGGCAGCAAGGTTTCCTGCCGAGCACGTTCTAACAGCGTGAGCGTGGTGTCGATATCGCCATGCTCAACAAAGTTCACCAAGATGCTTAGCGCGCGTTGCTCGAACTCGGGTTGGGTGTTGCGATCAAAATACTGGGTCACCCCTTGGGCGCCGCGAAGTAGTTGCTGGCCCGCTCGGGTAAGCGGCTCATCGCTGGTCACCGCATCTGCGTGTGGCGGTAGATAACCTAACTGAATATTAAGCAGTGACTGAGTATCCGCCCGGGCGACAAAGGCCAAAAACTGCTCCGCTTGCTGGCGTTTTTCTGAGTGGGGATTAAGGATGAACACCTCGGTGGGGGCCACCTCAAAGTCGCTGAACTCTCCCACGCTGGGAAAGGGGGCAAAGCCCATCTCGGCACGCGCCTGCTTGGGCCACTTGTGGGCGATAAAGTTGCCCATCAAGGTGATCCCGACTTGTTCTCGATAGAGTCGCGAGGCGATATCTTCCCAGCTGTTACGGTTACGGTTGTTGTTAAAACAGCGCTGGTCCAGCAGCTGTTTCCAGTGCTCAAACACCTGCCGTACGCGGCTGTCTGCAAAGTCGATGTCGCCGGCGAGCAGTTGATGATGAAAGGTCATGCCATTGAGGCGTAGGTTGAGGTAGTCAAACCAAGCGGCTACCGGCCAACCTTCTTCGGTGCCGAGCCCAATTGGCGCCAGCCCGTCGGCGCGCATCTTCTGACAGAGTTCGAGCAGTCCTTGCCAGGAGCGTGGGGCACCGCCGTAACGCTCAATAACCGGTTTCTTGTAGTACATCCCCCAGTGATAGTAG
Organism: Aliagarivorans marinus DSM 23064; assembly: GCF_000429485.1. Lineage (GTDB taxonomy): Bacteria > Pseudomonadota > Gammaproteobacteria > Enterobacterales > Celerinatantimonadaceae > Aliagarivorans > Aliagarivorans marinus. Next base: position 28,767 of record NZ_AUBY01000017.1, read on the forward strand.
GAAAAAGGGATGGCAAAGATATCGTCGCGCACACTGATGCTGGGCTTTAGGTGGCCAAACGCGTGATCCAGGTTCAACTCATCCCATAGGTGATTGAGGGTAGGTAGCTGATAACGCTCCACCAACGAAAACAGTCGTTGGGCACTTTGCCAGTACAGCACGTCCGGGCCATCGACATCGGCCGCCAGCCATTTGGGGAGCATTTGCTTGTAGTCGGCATCATCGCGTGGAACCAAAGTCAGCTCGATGTTGGTCTCTTCGGTGAACTGAGCGAATACATCTTCATAGATCTGGCGCTGCTTGGGCGCAAGCAGCAGGCCGATTTCCAACGATTGTGCACTTAGCTCGCTAATGCTGAAGGATAGTGTGAGCATCAATGCTGCGGTATGTCTCAAATGCGGCTTCCTGACAGTTCTCTATACAAGGTGTAGTTCAGATGGTGGGCTTCGCAAACCAAGCAAGCGTGAATCAGTGAGGTTGTGCAGAGCTAATACCAATCCGAATAAGTAGATGTTCAGATGTTGCGCAGGAAAAATCTTTGAGGACGAGGAGGGGCTTGCCGTACTTGTGGACTAATTACAAAAGCGCTGACGCTGTCACCAAAGATTTTAACCAGCAAAGATGACCAGATACTTGTTCTGATTGGTATCATCAAAGCTCTTCATCGAACACTTGCCGTCTGGCCTTTTCCAGATCTTGCAGTGTTTTGCCTATATCGGCGTGCTCTGCAAACTCTGCCAGCAGCGGCACTGCTAGTTTCTCAAAGGCGGGTTGGGTATCCCGATCGAAGTATTGAGCAACGCCGCTGGCTTGCAACAACAGCTGGTGGCCTTGTTGGATAAACGGGTCGCTGCCAGTGATAGCTTTGTTGTGGGGAGGGAGATAGCCGAGTTGACTATTCAGTAGCGACTGGGTGTCGGCGCGGGCGACAAACACCAAGAACTCCTTGGCCAGCTCAGGTTGCCGTGTATTGGGATTGAGCATCAGTACTTCGGTAGGGGCCAACTCATAGGGTGGCTGAAGACCCAAGGTGGGGAAGGGGGTAAAGCCTAGGCCCATGCGTAATGAGCGAGGCCATTTGTTGGCGATGAAGTTGCCCATCAAGGTGAAGCCGACCCGCTCGCGATGGATCTTGGAGGCGATGTCTTCCCAAGTATTGCTGGCGGTATCATCGTTAAAATAGCCCCGCTCGAGTAGAGTTTTCCAGTAGTTGAAGACCTTGCGGATCCGGGCATCGAAAAAGCTGACCTTACCGTTAAGTACCTGGCGGTGAAACTGCAGGCCATTCACCCTGAGATTCAAATAATCAAACCAAGCAGCAGCGGGCCAGTTGTTCTTTGTCCCCAAGCCAATGGGCGTAAGCCCATCGTTTTTCATCTTCTCGCACAGCGCGAGGAACTCTTGCCAGGTATTAGGCGCAGGGCCATAGCGCGCGACGACCGACTTCTTAAAGTACAAGCCCCAGTGGTAGTAGGAGTAAGGGATTGCGTAGATATTGCCTTGGTAGCTGAGGTTAGCTTCGATGGAGGCAAACGATTTGTCCATGTCATGCTGTTGCCATAGGTCGTTGATGGGCAGCAGCGGATAGTCTTGGGCTAGCGCAAACAGGCGTTGGGAGGCTTGCCAGTAAAGTACGTCGGGGCCTGATGCGCCGGGGCTAAGCCAGCGTGGGAGCTGCTCTTTGTACTGGCTGTCGTTACGCGGCAGGATCTTAACGTCAACGCCGGTCTCATAGGTGAACTGCTCGAACACCATCTCATAGATTGCACGCTGTTTGGGGGTAAGTAACAAGCCTACTTCCAGCACTTTGGCTGGAGTAGCCCAACTAACAAGCGATAATACGATTAAAGTGACGGCAATCCTTCGCACCAATGATTCCAAGCTGACAAGTTACTTACCTTATCCTAGCTGGCGGTACTAGTTTTTGCTGGCTTTCACTAGCCATCGGTCCAAATGATTGGCAAAGGCTTGGCGATCGGCCTGACTCAGTGGCGCAGGGCCGCCGGTCTGTACGCCACTGGCACGCATGGTGTCCATAAAATCGCGAATGTTCAGGCGCGACTTGATGTTGGCTTTGGTGAACAGCTCGCCACGGGGGCTTAAGGCCTGCGCGCCTTTGGTGATCACTTCATCGGCCAAGGGGATATCGCTGGTGATCACCATATCGTCGGCTTCACAACGTTTTACGATTTCGTTGTCGGCAATATCAAAGCCGCTGGGCACCTGCATAAAGCTCACGAAGCGATTGGCTGGGGTTTTCATATAGTGGTTGGCGACCAGCGTCACTGGCAGTTGGCAGCGCTCGGCGGCGCGGAACAGTATCTCTTTGATGGCGGCTGGGCAGGCATCCGCATCGACCCAAATTTTCACGGTGTTTCCTCTGGCCGGTTCAAGCGGCGCTGTTGGCGATGACCAGAGGCTAACTATACTCAATGCAAAGGGCAAGCCTCGAGGGCCACCACTGATGCAACTAAAACTGATGATTCCTATGCTCAATGTTAGCAATATCCGCCATAGCCTGGAGTTCTACCAGCGCGCCCTTGGCTTTGAGGTGGTCAGTGATCAGGCGGCGGTGGATCAGTGGCAGTGGGCGACCATCCGCTCGGGTAAGACCGAGATCATGCTGTCGCAAACCGAAAGCGCCGGGCAGCTAAAGAGCGGCATCGACCCGCAGCAGTGTACCGACTGGCCCACCATCTTCTACTTCTACCCGAACGACGTGGCGGCCCTTTATCAGCATATCTGCGCTGAGGGCTATCAGCCCACCGATTTGGTCGACACCCACTACGGGATGCGCGAGTTTAGCCTGCAAGACCCAGATGGCCATATGCTCAGCTTTGGCGAGGCGCTTAATCGCGCCTAGCCTGTGGCGAACCTTACCAATAGCGATGCTTTGTAGGCTTTAGTACTACTTAGTTCCCCTTTAAGCCCTGTGCTCACCTGCTGGCGTGTTAGGCACTGTTCTTGAAAACAGAACAAGTATCTACAGGATTGAACAGTGAGCTTTAATGAAAACAGAGCTTGATTGGTCGCGTTATCGCGATCAGGGAATGGGGGATGCCTATGCCGATATTCCCAAGCAAGGTGGCGACTTTGCCAAAGCCGTTTCGGTCTGTATCAACAGTGGGGTATGCCAAACCCAACGCCGCGGATTGATGTGTCCCTCCTACCAAGTTAGCGGCGATAAGCGCCTCTCCCCGGGCGGACGAGTCGGCTTGTTAAAGCAGTGGTTGAATCAACCTGAGCCTACACCTCAAACAGCATCTGCAGACCTGCAGTACGCCTTGGAATACTGCGTTGCCTGCAAGGGCTGTCAGCGGGAGTGCGAGAGCAACCTGGATATGGCGCTGATCAAGGCCGAGTACTTGGGGCAGCTGCGGCGGCCTTGGTACCAACGACTTAACCCGCGCCGCGCGCTGTTGGCTCACCTGCCTAAGGTGCTGCAGCGGCTGCCGTTGTTGCGCCCGCTGATTATGTGGCGAAATCGCAGTTCTTGGCTCGCCAAGCTGGGGCAGATGCTATTGGCGATCCCCCAAGCACTACCCTTACCAGTGCCTAGCGCTGAAACGTTTAAAGCCCAGTCATCAGTCTATCCGGCAGATCGGGGCAGCGGCGAGTCGGCACGCTCGGTGGTGTTGCTACTGGATAGCTTCACCACGCTGTTTAACCCGCAACTGGCCGACGATGCAATTCGGGTGTTGCAGGCTGGGGGCTATCAGGTGCATCTAGTTCACCCTCGCAGCAATCCGGGTGAGCTGCTCGATAGTGGCCGCAGCTTGTTGTCACACGGCTATATCGCGGCCGCCCGCCGTCAGGCCAACAAGATGTTGCAGTGTTTACAGCCACATATCGAAGCCGGGCGGCCGATTATCGGGCTGGAGCCTGCGGATCTGTTAATGCTGCGCGATGAGTATCTGGCATTGGGCTTAGGTGAACCGGCGCTGGCGCTGGCCAAGCAGGCATGGCTGATGGAAGAGTTTATCTCGCGTGAGCTACGTAATGGCCGCTTTACGCTGGACTTCCACCCCCAGCAAGCAACGCAGCCTGCGCAGCCGCTAATAGTTTTTGGCCACTGCCATCAAAAAGCCACGGGGGCGATGAAGGCGATGCGCCGGGTGCTCAAGCAACTGCCGGGTGTCGAGTTTCAGTTTCTCGAATCCAGCTGCTGCGGCATGGCTGGAACCTGGGGGCTAGAGCTATGCCATCACAACATGTCTCAGCAGATGGCCGAAACCTCGCTGCTGCCGGGTTTAGCTGCCCATCCCGATGCTACGATCATCAGCAATGGCTTCGGCTGCAGCCATCAGATATATACCTTAACCGGCAGGGCAACGGTTCATTTGGCTAGCCTGCTGGCACAGCGACTGGCGCGCAGTTAGGCTTCCCGTTAGCCGCCGCAGCGACCGCCGGGGCAAGCGCCACCAGACATACACGGTGGCGCTTCAGGGTTTTTCAGGCTTGCGCTGTTAACCACGCCGCCACCGCTGATCAAACGGGTAACCTTGCTGTTGGGGTCGATATCTCCCAGCGCCAAGCCGCCTAACTCACACAGTTCGGCCCAGGTTTGGGCCCGCTCAGACATGGAATGGCGAACTTCGTAGATTTGCTGATTGGCTTCACAGCGGTAGTCGTAGCTTGGCATAAAGGTCTCGGTGTTTAGGGCTATGGGTTAGGGGCTCAGCATTGTGGTGATTATCGCAAGTTCAACGCTCTTATCACCGCTCTCCATCAAGTTTTGCTCAGTTGCTTTAGCTGAAGGTGCAAAAAAGCCACCCAAAATCTGGGTGGCAAATCCTACTTCCCTGTAGGGCTGATGTCGCTCGCTAAAACAATACCGCTTGTCAGTTGGGCTAGAACTTGGCGGTCATGCCGTCTTGTGGTGCCTGTAGCTTCAAGGTGACGCGGCGGTCAAAGAAGTTGTCTTCCAGGCTCTCTTGCTGGGCCAGCGGCTGGCTGTCGCCGAAGGCTTTGCCGTGCAAGCGGGTAGGGTGGATACCGCGTTCGGTAAGGTATTGGCGAACCGCAATCAAACGCTGCTCAGACAGGGCGCGGTTGAACTCGCTGTCGCCGCGACGGTCGGCATAGCCGCTTAGGTCCAGTTGCAACTCATCGGCGATGTTCATGGCGTAGACCACATCATCCAACTGCTTTTGGAAGTGTGGCTCAATCTCCGACGAGCCGGTCTTAAAGTGCACATTCATCCCGATGGCCAGCTCATCCAGCTTGTCTTGCTGGGCTTGCTGGAAGCTCAACAATTGATGTTCCAGCTGTTGATGCTGATCCATTAGCGATTGATAGCCTTGGCGCTGCTCATTGAGTGCTAGCTGCTGTTGCTCTAGTTGCTCTGTCTGGTTTTGGATCTGGTTGTTTTGCTGGGCCAGTTGGTCTTCATCGTTCACCGACTTACCGATAAAGGTGCCGGTGAAGCCGCCAATAAAGGCGCCTACTGGGCCGCCAACGATGGCGCCGATAACCGCCCCAGAGCCCATACCAATCAGCTCGGGTTTGGCTGAGCGAGTGTGTTCATCGCCACTATCCTCTGCAGCCAGAGTTGGCTGGCTGAAGGCTAGGCTGGTCACCAGCAGTAGGCTCAAAATGGCTGGGTTGCGGCTGGTGAGTGAAGAGTTGGTTTGTGCTTGAGTGTTCATGGTAATCCCCTTGATACGTAATTTGTTGCTTGCAGTAGTGAGGCGCTTTGCTGCGTTGCGCCGTGTCGATGAGTTAATTAAACCGCAGCGAAATGGCCATCAAGGGGAGCAAATCGGGCAAGTTAGCGGTCAATTGTGGCAACAATCTGGCAATTGCTGTGGCCGCGATTTTTTGCCGGTGGATTGGTGTATAGTCGTGCTAAGTCAGATATTTAATGAACGTGTATAGATACAGCATGAAACGCATTGCCCTGGTTGAAGATGAAGCCGCTATTCGCGAGAACTACAAGGAAGTCCTGCAGCAGCAAGGCTATAGCGTGCAGGCCTATGCCGACCGCGAATCCGCCTTGCAGGCCTTTCGCACCCGCCTGCCCGATTTGGCGATCCTCGATATTGGCTTGAATGATGAGATCGACGGTGGCTTTTCGCTCTGCCAGAGCCTGCGTGCGATGTCGCAAACTGTGCCGATTATCTTCCTGACTGCCCGCGACAGCGATTTCGATACCGTCTGTGGGCTGCGCTTAGGCGCTGATGACTACCTCACCAAAGATGTTAGCTTCCCCCATTTGCTGGCGCGGCTGGCGGCGCTGTTTCGCCGCAGTGAACTGCAGGCGCAAGCGCCCGATGAGCAGCAAGAGCTCGAATATGGCCCGCTGTATATCGATATCAACCGGATGCAGGTGAGCTGGAACGGTCAGCTGGTGGCGCTGACCGTGACCGAGTTTTGGATGGTGCACCTGCTGGCCAAGCACCCCGGCCATGTACGCTCGCGTCAGGAGCTGATGCAGGAGGCCAAGATCTTTGTTGATGACAGCACCATCACCTCGCATATCAAGCGGATCCGCAAGAAGTTTATTGCGCTGGACACGGGCTTTGATTGCATCGATACCGTCTATGGGATGGGCTATCGCTGGGATGCACAGGACTAGTTTGTCGCATGTTTAGTCGAGCTAACTCCAAGGGCTTTCGTTTTAAGCTGCGTCATAAAGTCACCCTGTTATCGCTGTTCTTGTTGTGCCTGCCGTATCTGGCCTACGAGTTTGTCTGGGAGATGGAGAAGTACCTGCGCTTGGGTCAAGAAAAGACCTTGGAAGGGACCACGCAGGCACTGGCGACCGCCTTGCATGAGCGGCCCAAGCTGTTTGACCTGCAAGCCAGCTATCTTAATCAACTGCAAGAGGGGCGCGATCTGTACGCCTATCCGCTCGCAGCGCCCATTAAGCTCGATGGCAAGCTCGGCGACTGGCAGCCCTACAAACACCGCTGGCTACACTATGGCGGCCAGCACAATCTGTTTCGTTCTCCCACCGCTAAATCTCAGGTGAGCTTTACCCATATGGTGGGTAAGTATGAGGGCTATCTGTATGCCTTCTTTGATATCAACGATCCTGACTTGGTTTACCGCAGCCGCAGCAGCCTGAGTGTGCAAAATAACGATCATCTGATGATTGCCACAGTCGACCCGCAAGGGCAGCTGCGCCGCTATGCCGTCGCCGCCTTTGCCGATGGCTGGGTGAATGGCTTCGCCTTGCCCGATGATCCGGCCTTGCCAGCCGACGCGGAGTTGGCCATTCAGGGCCAGTGGCGCAGCAAGGTGGGCGGCTACCAGTTGGAGCTGCGTATCCCGGTGAATCTGCTTGGCTCCAAGCTCAGCTTTGCCTATCACGCGTTTCAGCGCACCCCGCAGCGGCATCTGGCGCAGGTGGTGGGCACATCGTCGATTAAATCGGTGGATGCACTGGGTACGGTGTTGGTGCCCTCGCCGGAGATTGAAGAGATCATCCGCGGCATGAGCTACAACACCGCGCGTATCTTTGTGCTGGACCGGCACGGCCGGGTATTGGCGAAATCGGGCGATATCCGCGATTCACAAGGGATCTGGTCGCGCCCGGAAGATGAGCTGAAAGGCAACGATTGGTGGAGCGTGCTGCAGCGTGACTATCTCAACCCCCTCTACTACACCGTGCTGGAGCGCCCGCCCAAGGACTTTATAGACTCTCTCGAGGACTCCACCGAGGTCGGTGGCACCCATATTCAAGGGGCCTTGAATGGTGAGCATAGCTCCAGTCGGCGCTTAACCCCAGAGGGTGCGGCGGTGGTGCTCTCGGCGGCCAGCCCGATCTGGATCGACGGCAAGGTGATGGGGGTGGTGGTGGCTGAAGAGACCACCAACGGCATTCGCTCGATTCGTAATCGGGCCTTGGAGAAGCTGTTTACCCTAATGCTAACGGTAATGGCCTTGGGCACCCTAAGCCTGTTTATCTTTGCCTCGGGGATCGCCTCGCGGATCCGTAAGCTGCGTAATCAAGCCGAGCAGGCGATTGACCCGCAAGGGCGGGTGACCGGTGCGATTACCCCTTCCAACAATGCCGATGAGATTGGCGACCTGTCGCGCAGCTTTGCTGACATGGTATCAAGGCTTGGGCAGTACACCGGCTATCTGGAGAAGATGTCGTCGCGTCTCTCCCACGAGTTGCGCACACCGGTGGCGGTGGTACGCAGCTCGCTGGAGCACTTGGAGCTGCAGCCCTTGGCCGAGCACCAGCAAAAGTATGTGGCGCGGGCGCAAGAGGGGGCCAGCCGCCTAAGCCTGATCCTGAATAATATGAGCGAGGCGACGCGGCTAGAGCAGAGCCTGTCGCAGGCCGAGTGCTGCGTGTTCCCGCTAGAGCAAGTGGTGGGCGGCTGCGTGCAGGGCTATCAGCTCACCTACCCCGAGCAGGCCTTCGAGTTTATCGCAGCCGAGGGCGGCGAATCGCTAAGCCTGTATGGGGTGCCCGAGCACATCGCTCAGCTACTAGACAAGTTGGTGGATAATGCCCGCGAGTTTGCCCTGCCCGAGAGCGTTATTAAGGTCTCGTTAGCCCAGCAGGAGAACCGCGCCATCTTGCAGGTCAGCAATGATGGCCCACTATTGCCTGACGAGATGAATCAGCAGATCTTTGAGTCGATGGTATCGGTACGTGATGAGGCCAAAAAAGACAAGCCGCACTTGGGCTTAGGGCTGTATATCGCCCGCTTGATTTGCCAGTTTCACAGCGGTGAGATCAGCGCTTTTAACCGTCAGGATGGCTCCGGGGTGGTGGTGCAGGTTGTGATCCCACTGATTAAGTAGGGTATAAGCCTAAGAGCTTATTCCCGAGCAACTAGACAAGATTTTTTACAACTAGACAAGCTATAAGCCTAGGCTTTTATTGGCTTTTTTATCAGGTTTTAAACTTAGAATAGTTAGTCTAAACGTCACTATTTGGACATGTAAGTTACCTTTATTTGTCATTTTCGCCTCATAGATTGGAGCATCCCTAACTAAGCAAAGGAATGCTCCAATGAAGACCCCTCGTATGTTTGTCGGTGGCGCAGCCGCGCTACTGCTGTTGGCCGCTTGTGATGATGATACCGAGACCCGGATTGAAACCGTTGAAACACCGGTGATCGTGCAAGTACCCGCCGGTGCTGCCTTTAACGTTGAGCTTGGCCCTCGCCCTTATTATTTAGTCGATGACATGGATGAAGGCGCACTGAAAGATCAACTCGCTGCCTGCGCCGGCGGCCCGTTCTACAAAACCGATTTCTCCATTGGCCACCGTGGTGCGCCGCTGCAGTTCCCTGAGCATACCCGCGAATCCTATGAAGCCGCGGCGCGTATGGGAGCAGGGATCCTTGAGTGCGATGTGACCTTTACCAGCGATCAGGAGCTGGTATGTCGCCACTCGCAGTGCGATCTGCACACCACCACAAATATTCTGGCGATCCCTGAGCTGGCGGCGAAGTGCTCTGTGCCGTTTACCCCAGCCGACCCTGAGAGCGGTACTCCGGCTCAGGTTCAGTGCTGCACCTCAGACATCACCCTGGCGGAGTTCCGTACCCTGCAAGGTAAGATGGATGCGGCCAATCCAATGGGCACGACCATCGAAGAGTACATGGATGGCACCGCCGACTACCGTACCGACCTGTATGCCTCAAACGGTACCCTGATGACCCACGCAGAGAGCGTGGAGCTGTTTAAAACTCTGGGCGTGAAGATGACCCCGGAGCTGAAATCGCCCAGTGTCACCATGCCGTTTAATGGCTTTACCCAAGAAGATTACGCACAGAAGCTGATTGATGAGCTCAAGGCTGCCGGTGTGCCGGCCGAAGATGTTTATGCTCAATCGTTCAACCTGAACGATGTCCAATATTGGATTGGTGCCGAGCCGGAGTTTGGCAATCAAGCGGTGTATCTGGATGGTCGCTACAGCGACCCGGCGTTTGACCCCAGCGACTCATCAAGCTGGACCCCCAGCATGGAGCAACTGGTGGCCGATGGCGTGAAGATCATCGCACCGCCGCTGTGGGTACTGGTTGCTGAAGAGGGCGATGCGATCGTGCCGTCTGTCTATGCTACCGCAGCGCGCGAAGCTGGCTTGGATATCATCACCTGGACGCTAGAGCGCTCAGGCCGCCTGTCTGACGGCGGGCCGGATCAAAACGGTGGTTGGTATTATCAAACCATCGGTAACATCACCAATAACGACGGCGATGCCTTTGCCTTGCTCGATGTGCTGGCCAAAGATGTTGGCGTACTGGGCGTGTTCTCCGATTGGCCAGCCACCACCACCTACTACGCGAGCTGCATGCGCCTACCCGCGAGCTTATAGCCGCTAGCATGTAGCCGCAGTAACTGTAACGACTAAGCTACACACTCCCAACGCAAAGGCCCGCGACAAAAGACGGGCCTTTTGTTGCTACTCCCGCCTGAAAGCAAGTATTCACTTCGCTTGCGCGCGTTGCGTTTGATGTAATTTTGATAAATGGTTTAGTTTGTTGCTTTTTTCGACTAAGCTGGTCCCTTACTTTTATTAATCTGTGTCTTAACACATTTTGATTTGCGCCCGGGTTATGGGCGATTGTTAGCATCGGGGTATACGTATTCCCGATGTGGTTTACTTGTCACGGAAGACTATGAACACCCAAGGCTGCTTGACTGCTCGAACGCGATTGTTTTGTTGTTTGCTATTACTGATCTGCGCATCAGTTCGAGCTGAGCCTCCCTCCCTTGTCTCCGAGCTTTCTAGTTTTAGCTCTGCCAAGCATGGATTAACCGCCAAGCCGGAGCTTATCGAATCCGGCTGGTCCTATCACTGGGGAGATATTCCTCGAAGTGGCGACAATTGGGCTTTTGATGGTGAGCATTGGACGGCTGTTGCCGACCTTGGCTCACTGTCACAGCGGGGTGATGAAACCATCTTGTGGTTGCGTCTGGAGCTGCCCGCCAACCGTTGGCGCGACCCCTACATCTTTGCCAACAGCTTTGATTTGACCGCTCAAGTGTATGAGCAGGGCCAGCTAAGCTACCAGTTTGGTGAGTTTGATGAACAGGGTAACAGCCGCTTTGCGGGCTGGCCTTGGCACCTTATCCCGGTCAACCAGCTTGAGCCTACCACCTTGTACTTTCGAGTGTATTCCAACTACGCGTGGATCGGCTTGTCTGGTCCCTTGCTGATTGGCAACAAGGCCGATTTGTTGGCGCAGGTCTATCACCGCGGATTGTGGGGGCAGTTCTTTATTGGCGTCGTTGCCATTGTGGGCTTGTTGGTCACCCTGTTGGGCTTAATCAAACAAGAGCGCAGCGGGGCGCTATCGGCCGGCTTGTTGTCTACTAATCTCGCGTTGATGATGTTCGCGGAGAACGAGCTGGCTCAAGAAGTGGTCTACGCCCCCTTGGTGTGGCGCTATATCGCCGCCTTCAGCTACTTCTTGATTCCGGCGTTCCTATCTTGGGTGGTGGTGGCTTGGCTGAAGCTCAATCGTTCCCGCTTAGTGCGTGGCATTGCTCAGATCTCCCTGCTGTTTCCCGCTGGTGTGCTGTTTGCCACCTTGGTGTTTGATTACGTGTTTATCAACGCCTACCCGCTGTTCGATGGCCTGTTCATCGTGCTGGTATTGGGGCTGTTGGTGGCCAGCTGTCGCAAGGCCCTCAGTTGGTTGCGGCCGCTGCAAGCAGCGCGTGCAGCGTCGGACGAACCGGGGCTGAGTTGGGTCAAGCTGCCCGATGGCGGCGCCCAGCAGGTATTGGTGGTGTTTGGCATTGTGGTGCTGTTTGTCTCCTTGCTGCTGGATATGCTGAGCTCCCATGGCTTTATCACCTGGATTGGCCGCACCGGCCAGTGGGGACTGAGCCTGTTCTCGCTTACTCTACTTGGGGTATATCTGCTCAAAGATCTGCGACAGCAGCGACGCTTGCGCCGCCTGACCGCCTCACTGGAGGCGGAGGTAGAGCAACGCACCAAGGCGCTACGCTCCAGTGAGCAGCGACTCAAGCAACTGGCCCGAGAGGACTTCCTCACCAAGCTGCTAAACCGACGCGCCTTTATGGAGTTGGCCACCCGTCAAGTATCCACCTCGCTGCGTTACCACCAGCCCTTGTCGCTGCTGTTGTTTGATATCGACCACTTTAAACAGGTCAACGATCAATACGGTCACCCCACCGGCGATCAGGTACTCAAATCGATTGCTCAGGCGATCAAGCTGACCTGCCGACAAACCGACTTGCTCTGTCGCTATGGCGGTGAAGAGTTCGCTCTGTTGCTGCAGGCGTCCAAGCCAGAGCAGGCCAAGGTGCTGAGCGAGCGCCTACAAGAGGCGATCTGTGCGATTTCGGTGACCGGCCCGCATGGAGAAGAGATCAAGGTGACCGCCAGCTTTGGTTTGATCTACCTAACCCGCTACCAATGCGATGAGCAGAGCGTGAGCAAGCTAGATGCCGAGCAGCTGCTGCAGGAGCTGTTGGCCAAGGCGGATGATCTGATGTATCAGGTGAAAAGCGATGGCCGTAACGATATGCGCTTCGAGGTGATTACCAGCCCTTCGCTCAGTAAAACGGTGCAGAGCAGCTAGTCAGCCTTATCTTTTCTATGAAGATAAGGCTGTTTAGCTGAGATTGCGCAGGGCTAGTTTCTACCGGCGATCACGCCGCCATCCACATCCCAAATCGCCCCGGTGACCCAGCCTGTCTGCTCTTGCAGAAGGAACACGATGCTATTGGCAACGTCCTCTGGGGTGCCAATACGGCCGATGGGGTGGAAGCCATCGAAGCCTTGTAGCGCTTGGTCGAGCTCAGAGGGGTCGATAAAGGTCTCGTAGATCGGCGTTTTAACCACGGCAGGCGATACCGCGTTGACCCGGATATGGTCATCGGCCAGCTCCATTGCCATATGTTGGGTTAGCGCGTGCAAGCCCGCTTTCGCCATGGAGTAGGCCGACGAAGGGGTGGCCTTAATCGCTTGTTTCGCCCACATCGAGCCAATGTTGACCACCGAGCCACCGCCATGTTGGCGCATGTTCTTGGCGACTGCTTGAGTGATAAAGAAGGTGGCGCGGTTCAAGTCGGCGTAGATGTCGTAGTCTTGTTGGCTGTGCTCCAAGAACGGTTTGGGGTTGAAGTAACCGGCAGCGTTCACCAGGTATTGGATATGTCGCGGCTCTTGCTCAATCTGGCTGATCAGCACAGCGAGTTGTTGTGGCTCGTAAAGATCGACCTGTAGGGTTTCGACGGTGGCTTGGTTTGCCGCGCTGAGAGCCAGCTCAGTCTTGGCCTTGTCCAGTTTACTGGCATTCTTGCCAAGGATGATGGTGCTGGTGCCTTGGGCGACCAGTTGTTTGGCGGTTGCCAGGCCCATACCACTTGAGCCGCCAACGATTAATGCTACGCCTACACTATTCATGTTGTTTCTCCGGTCTATGTTAGTGTTCGAAGCCAACTTAGCGCTCGACGTGGAGCAAAAATAGTACGCACCTACTGGTAAGGTAGGTACTAATGGGTTCATCTTAATGAAAAATAACGAAATATTTTTGTCGAGAAAAATGCCGCCCAGCGACAGCGCGCGCATGGTGGAAGCCATCTTTGGCTGTAAATGGTCGCTGACGGTGTATCAGCTGCTGGCTCTTGGGGTGAACCGCCCCGGTGAGATGGTGCGCAGCGTGGATGGCTTGACCACCAAGGTGCTCAATCAATGCCTGCGCAGAAATGTCGAATTTGGCATTCTCAATCGGGTGTCATACAACGAGATCCCGCCTCGGGTGGAGTACCAAGTCACTGAGTTTGGCGAGAAGTTTATGCGTGTGGTGAGCGAGATTGAAGCGCTACAGAAGGATATCGACACCCAGTACCCATAGCGTGCCGCGTTGGCTAAGAGCGAAGCCCGGTGAAGGGCTCCGCGCTTTGTCGTTGTGTTCTCTCTTGCTTTACTTTCTCGATTTAAGACGGTTCCTTATCCATTGCCAGCTCCGCCACTGCGCCTTGATGCAGCAGTTGGTAGATCTCGTTGCGGATCAGATTGGCATCTTCCGCGGTTAGGGTCTGGTCCATATCCCGTATCACCAGTCGCAGCAGCAGGTTCTTCTGCTCAGGCCGGATGGCTAGGCGTGCTTTGGCAGGCTCTGGCAGTTGGTCATATGCGGTTTGCTGAACCACGGTGAGTGATTCAATCGATGACTGCCGTGGATAAGCGCACCGTATTCGATCGCCGATCTGCTCTTCATCCATCTCCATATCAACCACCAAGGATAGGTCGCGGGTAATTGCGGGCATCACCGACACTGCGCGATAGGGCTGTAGGTCGTGCATCTGCGCGAGTACCCGAGGATCGCGGCTTCGCAGCAGACGTATATCGGGGATGTCCTTGCTGATCATTAGCAGCCGATCCAGCCCCAGCCCCATTGCCAAGCCGCTATGATGCAGCAAACCCGCTTGCGCTAAGATGGTCGGGTGGATCAAGCCGCATTCGCCCACCTCAATCCAATCGCCTTGCCAATGCGCATCGATTTGCACGCCATCGGTGGTGTAGGGGTGGGGCGATGGGGTGATCCGCCACTCGGTGTGGGGGATCAATGTGTCCATCAGCGTGGCGATCATTTGATGGAGGTCGTCGAGGCTAGCCGCGCCCGCAGCTTGGTTATCGACTACCCGCCAAAGATCGAGCTGGTGGGGTTCGGCGCAGTGCAGGCGGTCGATACTGTCACGTCGATAGACCAGGCCGGGGATGACGATTAGTTGGTCTGCCCGGCTATCCCCCGCCATGCCCGCAAGGTAGTCAGGGATGGCACTGGAGGTCTGGGTGCGCAGGATATAGTGCTCAGTCACGTAACGGGTGTAGCGGGCGGCTCGCGCTGCGCCATCGCTGGGATAGTTAAGCCGATCGTAGTTGCTGCTAAGTGGCACCACTGGGCTGGCGCGAAGGATATGCAACGGGCACTGCCATCGCTGTTTGAGCGCCTCGGCGGCGGCTGTTACCAGTTGGCCCATCGCATGCTCTGGGGCCTGCAAGGGATCGCTGAGATCGACGATGGAAAGGGAAGCAACAAGTTGAGTTTGATTGAGTAAATTAAGCATACCTAGCTCCTGTTTAGATAATGGAGCGGAACATACAAAAATCCCCCGGGAAGAGGCCGGGGGATTTCCGCATTCAACACTGTCATCGTTTTACATCATATGACTAAGCCACCCGAGCCTTGAGGTTCCCGAGGGCACATAAATCGTGTCTGGTATGCGATTATCACTATGTTCATGAAATGACTATAAATTATCCACTTATGCTATGCAATAGTTGCTGCGGGTGCGTCGGCCCCTTCCGCTCGCGCCTTCTTAATCAGCTGATTCAGCTCAGCGACAAATGCCGCGTAATCGCTACGTTTGCTTTTCACAAACTCACGGATTAGCTCACCAGCATGGCCTTGGAACTCGATGTAGCCATTAAAGCGTGGGCGCATCGAGCCCAGCTCCAGGGTCTTTAGGGTATTGATAAAGAAGCCGTTGCTGTTGTCGTTGGTGTGCTGCGCGGTCCAGGCCGCTTTATGACCCGGCTGGCCAGCGTCGTCGAAGAACTGGGTCTTCTGGAACTCGGCAGCCACGGTCATCTGTACAAACTTGGCGGCGATCTCCGGGTGCTTACACTGTGAGGAGATCGACAGGCCAACCCCACCAATCATACTGCCGTTGGGCTTACCAGTGTCTGATGGCATATCGCTAAAGGTTGCCACGTGCTCAAGATAGCCTTCGCGGGCGTAGTTGGAGTAGCCGTATACCAGCGGGATATAGGCCACTTCGTCGCTGCTGCCCATCTTGTCCAGCATATTGATCGGGTCACAATCGAAGGACTCGGGGTGGGCCTTGTCCAGTAGCTGGATAAGTAGCTTCAGGGCTTGCTCTCCCACCGCTGGGTCGAGATCGGAGCCATCACTCCAGACGATCTCGCCGGAGATCTGTGAGCACAGTGAGTAGAAGCTGGAGTAGGCGTGTACCGGTACGAACGGCACGCCAATCACTGGCGCATCCGCACCTTCGGCAGCCAATGCGTCGATCAGCGCCAATACGTCACTCCAGGTGGTCGGCAGTGGCAGGGAGTATTTCTCTAACAGATCCTTGCGGTAGGCGGCGGTTTGCGCGGCTGCGTCGGCTGGTAAAGCCAGTTGGCGGCCTTCCCAGGTGTAGCTGGCAAAGCTCTGGCCTACGGAGTTTTGTTTTTGGTCTTCGATGAACTCCGCGGGCAGCAGGTTCTCAAGTGGCAGCAGCAAGTTTTGCTCATAGGCGACACCGATATGTGGGTGGTCGATCATGATGAAATCGTACTCGCTGGCTAGCTGGTCTAGCGGGAACAGTTCGAAATCGGCCAAGGAGCGGGCGTCCCAGCTGATCTCCACATCGGGATGCTGCTGTTTGAAGGTGGCCGATGCGGCAATAAGGGGTTTGACACCGCGGTCATGGGACCAGGTCATTCCTTTCAGTTTGATCATGTTTAATCCTGTCTATAAAAGGGCGTTGCATAAAAAAGGCGCCACAGGCGAACCCGTGACGCACTTTGCTACAAGGTGATCGTTGCGCCACGTCGCCTAAGGGCAACATGGCTGAGTCTTGTTAAGCGCTCGGTGCATCAAAGGCGAGGTAAACCGCGCGTTTTTGCAGATAGTTTTCGATACCGTAGATCCCATCTTCACCGCCGGTGCCGCTGCGCTTATGGCCAGAGTGGTAGCCCTGCACGTAACCGACGATCTGGCGGTTAACGAAGATGGTGCCCACTTCCATATTGCCAATGGCGTGCATTACCTTGCCGATGTCTTGGGTGTACAGGTACGACGACAAGCCATCTTCACGGTCGTTGGTGATATCCAGCGCTTCGAAGTAATCCTTAACCCGGATAATCGGCATGATTGGCGCGAACAGCTCCTCTTTAGCTACCGGCATATCGCGGGTCACATCGGTCAGTACCGTTGGCGCGTACCAGTTACCTTGGGCGAACTGGTCACCCTCTGGGCGGCCGCCGCCGAGTGCAACCTTGGCGCCCATCGCAACCGACTCTTCCAGCAGGCGATGTACTCGCTCAAGGCCTTGCGCGGTAACGCTTGGGCCCATGTCGATGCCATCTTTCATTGGGTCGCCCACAATCAGCTTGCTGGCCTTCTCGATAACCTTGGCGGTGAACTCGTCGGCAATCTCATCGGCAACCAACACCAGCTCGTTACAGATACACACTTGGCCACAGTTGGCGTAGCGCGAGATCACTGCCGCTTCAGCGGCTTTTTCCACATCGGCATCAGCCAGTACGATAAACGAGGCCTTGCCGCCCAGCTCCAGTACCAAGCCTGCAACGTTGTCGGCCGAAGAACGGTAGATGGCTTGGCCGGCCTGGGTGCTACCGGTCAGTGATACCAGGCGGGTGAGTGGGCTGGTGACCAACTGGGCGCTTACATCGATGCCCGCGCCGCTAACCAGGTTGATTACACCGGCTGGAATGCCCGCTTCTTCTACCGCTTTACAGAACTCAGAGGCGGTAACTGGGGTCGCTTCGTGGGCTTTCAGGATGATGCTGTTACCGGTGACCAGCGCAGGGCCTACCTTGCGGCCAATCAGCGCCAATGGATAGTTAAAGGCACATAAACCTAGGGTGACACCGTAGGGCACCTTGTGGATCCACAGCTGCTCGTTGGCGTTGTCTGAAGGGAAGATGTTGCCTTCCAGGCGGCGCGCCGCTTCAGCAGAGTAGGTCAGGTAGTTTAAGGTGTCGTCAAACTCGCCATAGGCCTGAGCCAAGGTTTTGCCCTGCTCCAGCACCAATAGCTTGGCGAAGTGATCGCGCTTAGGCTTGAGCACCTCAACCAGCTTGAGAATGTAGCGGCCACGCTCGATGGCCGGGTACTGCTGCCACGCCAGCTGGGCTGTGCGCGAGGTTTCCAGCGCCTGTTTTACGTCTTGCTCGGTGCAATCCGGTACGGTTGCCCACACCTCGGCATTGGCTGGGTTGCTCACCTCGAAGGTGGCGCCGTTGGCAGCATTGACCCACTCGCCGTTGATATAGCAAGGGTAGTGTTGGATAGATGGTTGGTTCATGTCTTGTTCCCTTATATCTTGTTCTGTTATCTCTCGGTTTGGGGTCTATTTGCCCTTGCCTATTTGCCTTGAAAGCGCGGTTCGCGTTTTTCGACGAATGCCAAGAAGCCCTCTTTGGCATCTTCGGTGTCATAGAGCGCATCACACAGCTGCTGCTCTACCTTGAGTCCTTCTGCCAGCGGCAGCGCTGCGCCTTGATAGACCGCTTGCTTGGTGGCTTTAAGCGCTAGCAGTGGGCCCTTGGCCACGCTTTGGGCATACTCCAAGGTTGCTTGGCTAAGCTGCTCGGCGGGGTAGACGCGGTTCACCAAGCCCATGTGCTCGGCCTGCTCAACGCTGAAGCTGTCGCCACTGGCCAACCACTCCAAGGCCTTGGCGACACCCACCAGACGGGTAAAGCGCTGGGTGCCACCATCGCCCGGCATTAGGCCTAGCTTGATCTCGGGCAGGCCGAAGCGATAACGCCCTTCGGCAACAAAGCGCAGGTCACAGGCTAAGGCAATCTCCAGGCCGCCACCGAGGGCGTGCCCGGCGATCTCGGCGATGACGAGCTTGCTGCAGTTATCCAGTGCGGCCAGGGTCTCGCGGGCCTTGTCCACCATCAGTTGGTTGTCGGCAGTGCTGTTGGCTTGGAACTCTTTGATATCTGCGCCAGCGCAGAAGAACTTCTCGCTGCTGGAGTTGATGATGATGCAGCCAACGTCGCCGTTGTCTTCCGCTTGATTGATCAGGGCCAGTAGCTGCTCAAAGAACGCCAGGTTGTAGGCATTGGCAGGGGGGCGGTTAAAGGTGATGATGGCAACCTTGCCCGCTACGCGATATTGCAATGTCATGGCTTAAGCCTCCTGCAGCTTGGCTTTAATTAACTCATTGTGCTCACCCAAGGTTGGGGCACCTTGGGCGGATGTGATCAGCTGGCCATCGAGGCGGATCGGGCAGCGGGTAGTCTGATAGCGCTCGCCTTGGCCGGTCACTACGGTTTGTACCATGTCCAGCACCTTAAAGCCGTCGTGCTCCAGCAGTTGCTGCCAGTCCAATACGTTGGCGCACCAGATATCGGCCGGCTCAAGGATGGCCAGCCAGTGCTCGGTGGTATTGGTAGCCAATAAATCGGCCAGTACCTGTTTGATCTCATCGCGCTTGGCAAACCACTCGCCACGGTCTTGGTAGACCCGCAGCGGATCGCTGTCGAGCAGCTCGGCCAAGGTGGAGATGGCACCCATCGCCAGCGCCAAGTAGCCATTGGTGGTGCGATACAGGCCGTAAGGGGCGGCAACCAGCGGGTGAGCGGGATTCACTTCGCCGCGGCTCAGCTCTTCGCCGTCTTGGTAGAACAGGGTCAGCGGTTCAAACTGGAAGTCGAGCATCGATTCGAGCATGCTCACCTGTACCAGTTTGGTTTCATCGCACAGCAGCGCTGCCAGAATGCCTTGGGCTAGCTGCGCGCCTGCCAGGATATCGGCCACTGCCACGCCCATCGGTACTGGGCCTTCGCTGTCGGCGCCAGTCATCCACAATGCCCCCGAAAGCGCCTGAACCAGCAGGTCTTGGCCAGGCTTATCGGCCCATGGACCGGTCGCGCCGTAGCCGCTGATCTCGGCATAGATGGCGTTAGGATTGATCGCCTGGATGCTTTCGAAATCCAGACCCAGACGCTGCATCACCCCCGGGCGGAAGTTGCTGACCACCACATCGGCCTGGCGGATCAGTTGCTTGACCAGCGCGAGATCGTCGGCGTCTTTCAGGTTTGCGCTCAGGCTTTGCTTACCGCGGTTAATTGCCTGATAGAACGCCGAGCTGCCTGCGATATCGATCTGCGAGGCGTAGATGCTGCGGCTTAGGTCGCCCTTTTGGTGATGTTCAACCTTAAGCACCTCTGCACCAAGGTCTGCCAGGCGCAGGGTCGCCGAAGGCGCGGAAAGAAATTGGCTAAAATCGAGGATCTTAATGCCGCTTAGTGGAAGGCTCATAGTCCAAACTCCTTCTCGATAACGGCGTTGCCACTGCCCAGAGCGGGAGCGCCTTTCTCAGATTTCAGCGCTTGCCCATTTAAACGGATGGGGCAGCGGGTGGTGGTAATGGCCACGCCCGGTTTGCGGGTGGCGCTCAGTTCCATATCCAGCGCTTTATAGGCCTCGCTGCTGGTCAGCTGTTGGTAGTTCAGCACCTCACTGGCCCAGAAATCCACCTTGGTCAGGCGGTCCTGCCAGTAGCTGGTCGGTTGCTGGATCAGGTAGTCGGCCAGCAGCTGTTTGATCTCGTCACGCTCGGCAAAGCAGCGGTCTTGATCTTCAAAGGCCGCTAATGCTGGGTACTCCAGTGCATCGGCCAATTTCTTCATACAGCCCATGGCGATGGCGATAAAGCCGTCGGCGGTTTGGTACACGCCATAGGGTGCGCCCAGATAGGGGTGGGCGTTGTTGCTAAGGCTGCGTTTCGGGGTTTGGTTGTCTAGGTTCAGGTGAGCGGTCAGGCCTTCGAACTGCATATCCAGAATCGATTCCAGCAGGCTAACCTCAACCTTCGCGCCTATGCCGCTACGCTTTTTGCGCACCAGTGCCGCCAAGATCCCTTGCGCTAAATGAGTGCCGCACATCATATCGGCCACCGCGACGCCAAAGGGAACCGGGGGCTGATCGCCTTCGCCGGAGTGCCATACCAAGCCAGAGAACGACTGTGCCAGCAAGTCTTGTCCGGGCTTGTCGCGCCATGGGCCAACCTTGCCGTAGCCGCTGACTTCGGCGTAAACGATGCCGGGGTTGATGGCTTTTACCGTGTCATAGTCCAGACCGATGCGGTCCATGATGCCGGGGCGGAAGTTGTGGGTGAGCACGTCTGCCTGTGCCACCAGTTTTTTCACTCGCGCTAGATCCTCAGGATCCTTCAAGTTGGCAGCAAACGACTCTTTGTTGCGGTTGATGGTGTGGAACAGCACGCTGTCGCCGTCGGCCCACATGTTTTTGGTGGCTAACTGACGACAGGCATCGCCCCATTTCGGGCGCTCAACCTTGATCACGCGAGCGCCCAGATCGGCCAAACGCAGACCTGCGTAAGGGCCTGCCAGGTATTGGCTGAACTCGAGAACGGTGAGTCCTTCTAATGGCAGCTTCATAGGGTGTTACCCCGCGATGCAGTCGCTGAATGGGTCAGCTTAGCCAGCAGTACTTCCTGGTTGCCGCTGTTGGTGAGGCGACTCCAGACCATGCTTTTAAGTATTTCCATATTCATTCACATAGGTATATCTGATTTGTATATAAATATGAATATGGTATTTGTATATAAATGTCAATCGGATTTTCGTATGATTAAGCAACACTGTTAAGATGTTCAAAAAACCAAATAGGTAAGAAGGTAGAAAGATGACAACGACGGAGAGTAGTGCGTCGAAGAAATATGCGGTTCCAGCATTGGAGAAGGGATTGGATGTGCTGGAGTTTCTGGTTACGCAGGAGCTACCCCGTTCGCAAACCGAGATCGCCGCCGCCCTCGGACGCAGCCCGAACGAGATCTATCGGGTACTGGTGAGTCTGGAAGGGCGAGGCTATCTGCTCAGAGATGAGCTATCAGGCAAATACCAAGCGACGCTGAAGATCTACAACCTGTCACGACGGATTTCTCCCATCGATAAGATGCGCCAATGCGCACTCCCCCACATGGAAGACTTGGCATTTTCCAGCGGCCACTCTTGCCACCTGTGCATGCTCTACCAGAGTCAGACCATGGTGATTGTGCATGCGCGCAGCCACGGGCCGGTGTCGATTAGCATTGCTGAGGGCTCGCTGTTCTCTACCACCGCCACCACCTCCGGTCGGGTATTGCTGGCCAACAGCAACCCGGAAGTACGCGATATGATTCTGGAGCGCGATGAGCACTTCACCAAGCTCAGCAAAACCGGCCAGAAGGCCTTGTTAGACCAGCTTAGCGAGATCCGCGAGCAGGGCTACCACACCGCCGACAGTGAGTTTACCGAAGGGGTGTGTGATACCGCGGTTCTAGTAGGCGAACCGGAAGGCTTTATTATTGCGTCACTGGCGGTGTCGTCGCTCAATACCCATATTGGTGGCCCAACGGTCGACCAGCAGCAGATGATTGAGTTGCTGACCCAAACCGCCAACAAGATTGCCAGCCAATTGGGTTGCTAGTGCAGCATGCCTGATTAGCGCCTGCTGCAACAAGTATTTTCAAGCAACAACAAAAGCAGGGCCAAGTGGCCCTGCTTTTTTAGTGGATGACGCTTAGCTAGTTACTTACCGAAGCGGTTTGGATAAAGCTCGCGGTTAAACTGCTTGGCGGCTTCTACCAACTCGGTGTAAGGGCGGTCGGCCACGGTCACAAAGCCCACGTTGTAGTTCTCGCCATCCCAGGCACGCCCGGTGGCTGGAGAGTCGGCATACTGGAACCAATGAGCGCCTACAAAGTAGGGGTTATCTACAATGCTTTGCATGTAGTTCACGTACTTGTCGGCGCGCTCTTGTTGGTTAGCCGCTGACACAATACCACCGTGGAACAGGCCCGAATCGAGCGAGCCAAAGTGGAACTCACCGATGATACTTGGACGATCCAGTTCAGGCAGCAGGCTCCAGTCGCCTTTTGACTCTAGGTCGTTGGCGTACAGGTTGTAGCTCATCACATCTACGTAAGGCGCTGCGCCGCGTAGCACTTCTGGGGTTTGTCCCCAGTCGGCGAAACGTGAGCCCATGTACATATGGTTGGGCAATACCCGCTTCACTTCTGCCTGGACAATCGAGAAGTATTGCTCGGAGATCATCTGCAAGATGTCGCCGTAATCCTTCTTCTGACCTGCGCTCAGGCGGCCGCGGTAGTCGTAAGACTCGGCAAACTCATCCCACGACTGTACATCGCTGCCCCAGGCATCGTTCAGTGCTGCTACGGTTTGGTACTTCTCTTTGAAGTGCTTAACCAGCACCGCTTTCACCGGGCTCTCTTCGGCGTCATAGCTTAGGGCGCTAATGGCGATACCGTAATGGCTGGCTTCGTTGGTGGTGTTACCCCAGCTCATCTCGTTATCCATAAACACACCGATCAGCCATGGGTCGTTTACGTCAACCGTTGACGCAACTTCCTCGGCGGTCTTACGTGCTTCTTCTTTGAAGATTGGATCGAAGGGGTCTGGGATTGGCCACCAGTAGTCGTTACCGCTACTGATCCGCGCCATCTCGTCGCGACCGTGGATCCAGCCGTGAGCCACGTAGGCCACCCGCTCATTGTTAAACAAGCGTGGGTCGGCCCAGTTACCCAGTGAGGTAAAGCCCCAGTCAACCATGCGGTCGATGGCCACTTCGTCCCAGGTCGCCAGTGCTTCGCTACCACTTTGTGACTGGTACTTACGCATCACGTTGGCTTTGTAGAAGCTGATCACTTCACCTTTCTCCATCGCCCCTTTGTGTACATAAGGTACGTGGTCGTAGGCATCGGCTAGCACGTCGTCGTACTCGGGCAGCCACTCGAACATGTTGTGGCGCAGCTCTGAGCCCACTTGTGGGTTGCTGCGGGTGGCAGGGGTGTCGTAGTCCACACCGGTGATGGTGTAGGTATCGACCATGCGGATGTTATCGACACCGGTCATGATGAACAGGTGGCCCTCTGGGTCGACCATGGCCCACTGTCCATCGACTTTTTCGGCTCGGAAGAAGCCGGTGGCTTCTAATTTAGGTCCTTCAGCCCAGCCGCCAAACTTGCTGCGATCCGCCATTGGTTTGGCCTTGCCGAGGTTTTCCAGCTCAGGTTTGGCATCGGCGACTAGCTCTCCCACATCGTGGACTTTCAGATCCCACTCGGCACCGGTGAACTGGCCGAACTCATCCAAGATGCCGGCGAAGCGGCTGGCGTCGGAGGCCAGGTTTGGCACCAGGCGCATCTCGTCGATGATGATGCGGTGCTCTTTGGTGGGCTGCATCAAGAACAGCTGGATGGTGTAGATGCTATCCAGGTTCAGGCTCGATTCACCCCATGAGTAGGAGATCGGCTTGGCGTTGTAGCCCGCTTTAGGCGGCTCGCCACGCATGCCGGTTTCGAAGTTATCTTCGGTTTGCTCCAGCGCCATGTAGTAGGTGCTGGTGGAATTGGGCGCCAAGGTCATGTAGCCAACCATGGAGTTGTTTGCACCATCGGCGGTGCCACCCCATTCGTTGTGCTCGTCTTGGTCAACCCGCACGTAGATCTGCAGTGCTTCGTCGGTGGGGTTCTCGATATCGAAGCCCAGGTTGAAGTCGCCTTTGTCTGACCAGTCCCATGGCTCTGGCAAGCGGAAGGCCACGTTCGGGTAGTCCGACGCTGTGGTGAAGGTGACGTCAAGGCCTTTCGAGTCGCCGCGCTCAACCAGCTTAATGTCGCTGAAGAAGGTGCGATCAGGCGCGTAGGCAGTGTTGTTCACAAAATCGCTGATCGACTCGATGGTTGGGATTGGGCCGGCGTCGACCACTTCGGCTTTTTGCGCAATAAAGTCACCGGTGGCACCAAACAGTTCCAGGTTCTCCAGAATCGCGGTTTGCTCATCGATAGGGCCTTGTACGTAGACCTGGAACTCGGAGATCTTGCTTAAGTCGAGGCTCGCGCCGCCCCAGTAACCGGGCATCTGGCGCGTGGCGCCATCGAACACCATCTCAATGGTATCGGTGGTGTTAGGGTTGATCACGGTGGCGAAGTTGATGGCATTATCGGGAGAGCCTGCAACGCCTACGTTGTCGGCAATCTTGAAGATAATGCTCAGCGGGGTATCGCTGGGGTTGGTGACATCAACGGTAAAGCCGCCCTTGGTGTTCCAGTTCCAGGTTCCTGACTCCGGGCCAAAGCGCACATGCGGCCAATACACGTACTTGTTGGCGTCGCTCACGGCTTCGAAGTCGACTTGCAGGGCATCGCCATCGATCAGCTGACTGCTGGCGTGGCTGGAGATCAAACGTCCGAACACATCGGCGAAGTCATAGCTGACCTCTGCGTCTTGGGTACTCGCCTGAGCCTGCGGCGCAGTGCTCTCTGCCGAAGCAGTGTCGGTGGTGGTACCGCAGCCATAGGTGCCAGCAAGGATCGCCGACATCAGCAAGGCCAATTGCGTCTTTCTCATGGGTATTTCCTTATCTCTGATAGTCGAATCTGTTTCAAGATGATGCCTGAATGAAACGCTATCTAGTTGGTTTTATTGTATTTCTATTGTTTTTCTATGGTTTTTCTAGCTATCGCGTTTAACAAACAACAGTTCACAGCCGCCAGCATCGCTTATCCAACCATGCGGTGTGCTGGCCTCAAAGGTGATGTAGTCGCCGGCCTGATAGGCGACGCCCGGACCTTTCTGTTCGCTGTGACTGCCGCTAAACAAGGTGCCTGCACCCGATGCGACATAGGCCAGCCACTTGTCATCAGAGCTATGGATGGGGAACTCAACCGCTTGTTCGCTCATCTCGAGCTTGAGTAGGGTGACGCCCATATCCTCGACCACTCGCACCTTCCAACCGGCTAATGGCGCTGGGGTGCCATCGGCCTGAGGGAGCTCAATGGGAGCCGCTGTTGCCAATGGGGTCTCGGTTAGCTCGCTACCCTCGGCTGTGGCGCGCATCACGATGTGTTTTGCCATTCGTCTCTCCTTTTTGCT
Organism: Aliagarivorans marinus DSM 23064; assembly: GCF_000429485.1. GTDB lineage: Bacteria > Pseudomonadota > Gammaproteobacteria > Enterobacterales > Celerinatantimonadaceae > Aliagarivorans > Aliagarivorans marinus. The sequence goes on from NZ_AUBY01000017.1 coordinate 54,385, forward strand.
TAGACAAGTTGCTTAGACAAGATCAACAAAAAGCCGGAGAACATAGGATCTCCGGCTGATTTTCGGCTTAGTGGTTTTCCCACATCTCCGGCCAGTAACGGTAGACACAGTGGCCATGCTTATCGAGCTTGGCTTGCGCTTCCGCCAGATACTCCAGGCTCTTCTGCTTGGCTTGTGCCTGATCGCCCACCAACAGTACGTAGTGGTTGTTGCTTAGCTCTTCGCCATCGGCTGATTTGAGGCTTAGGCGAACTTCGAACTGACCTTCAGCATCTGCAGGTAGCTGCCAGTCGATGGCACCAAACTGCTCGGCACTGTCGATGGCAACATCGGCGCTCACTTTGCCTTCTGCCACAGGCTTGCCTTGGTACTCAACCTGCCACTCCAGACTCAGGCCGTCATAGCCATGCTGGTAATCGTTGATGATCCACAGGCCGCCGTTGAAGGCTTCACCGGCTGACCAGCGGCGCTTGTCAAAGTGCAGGCTAGGCAGCAATGGCTGATAGGTGCGCTTGAGCCAGTCGAAGGCAATCTTCTTCTCGCCGTAGAAGTCCACCACACCCCATTTGATGTCTGGCACGTGGGTGATGAAGTGACACAGCGCCACACCGCTCATCTTCGGCTTACGGCGGCGGTAGGTTTCCAGCGCGAACTGGATCACCGTGCCTTGGGCGATTTGAGTGGCTTCCACAAACTCTTCCAGCGAGCCCATGCGATAGTCACCGAACACCTCGTAGTTGAGGTTGATCAGGATGTCGATGTCGGCCCAGTGGTAAGCCCAGCTTGGGCCCATTGGCCATAGCTCATCTTCAGGGATGAATTTCTTCAGGCTGTCGATGCTCGGTGCAGAGGCTGCGGTTAGCTCAGGGATAATCGCGCAGTCCAGAGCCGGGTAGTACTCTTCCATAAACTCTGCGCCGCCTTGGTAGTAGTGCTCGTTGGCGTGCATTGATTCATGCGGCTTGAAGCCCATGTTGATCGCAGACTCAGAGCTCAGTGGCGAGGCCAGGCCGTAAGGTACGTTGGTGTACTTGTTGACCGACTTGCCAATCACTTCCATTAGCGCCTTGTTGCCACTCTCTTCGTGAGCACCAGAGAAGAATACTTCCTCACCGCCCATCCAGAAGATCTGTGACGGATGGTTACGGCGTTGCTTCACGGTCTCCACACACTCGTGTAGTACCCCTTCGATAAACTCAGGGTCTTTCGGGTAGGCCTGGGTGGCCAGGGTGAAGTTGGTCCAAACGGTAATACCCAGCTCATCACAGATGCGGTAGAAGTCTGGGATCTCTGGTGGGTGCCAGCCGAAGATACGCAGGTTGTTGATGTTGGCTTCTTTCACCATCTCTAGGCGATCTTCGTATTTCTTCAGGCTGTTTTGGCCGTACAGGAACGAAGGCTGACCGCCCCAACAGGCGCTACGCAGGAAGTGGCGCTTGCCGTTGATTACAAAGGTCCATGGGAACTCGTTGTCGTCGCGGGTGTAGCCTGGGTTGAAGTCCATTTGTACTTCACGCAGACCGATGCGCTCGCTCTTGGCATCCAAAGACACTGCGCCATCGACCAGCTCAATGCTGAAGTCATACAGGTTTTGCTCGCCCATATCCCACGGCCACCATAGCTTGGCGTCCTCTACCACCATGTTTAGCTCAAGCTTGTTGCTGCCCGGTTGCAGGCTAACGCTCTGGCTCACTTGGGTTTGTTCGGTGTCGCAGTTAGCGCCTTGGGCCTTAGCCACCAGGGTAACTTGCTTCACTTGTTGGCTGTGGTTCACCACTTCAGCGGTCGCGGCGATGGTTGCTTGCTGCTCACTTTGCACGGTGATGTCGGTGCGGATGTTGTCCACGCGCACTTGCTCGGTAGCTTCCACTTTAACTGGACGCCAGATACCAAATGGAACCAGACCTGAGAAGTAGTCACCGGAGAAGTTCACCTTCTTACCACCACAGTTGCGGTAGTTCTTCGGTGGCGGATCCAGCTTCACCATCAGCATGTTGGAGCCATCACGCCAGTCTTCAAAGCTGGCCACTTCCGAGATGTCGAACTCAAACTCAGAGAACATGCCTTCGTGGCGACCCAGGTGATGGCCGTTTAGCCATACGTCACAGCTGTAGTCGACACCTTCGAAGATCAGGCGGATTTTCTTGCCCTGCATGGTTTTTGGCAGCTCAAAGCGACGGCTGTACCACCACTCATACTCCGCCACCCACTTGGCACGGTGCATATTGCGGCCAAAGTAAGGGTCATCGATTTCGTTACAGCGGTGCAGGTCGGTATAGACATCGCCCGGTACCGCGCCAAAGTTCCAGCTGAAGTGGGTGCCCTGATACTCAGCAGGTAGCAGATGCAGCCCTTCTTTTACACCTTGGCCGGGGCGCATGCGCTCCATCTGCCAGCGGTAGCCACTTAAATCCAGAATTTCACGAGACATTACAAATACACTTCCTTCTTGTTTGTATGTGAATAAGATATTCATATAGGAATTTCTTTGCAACGTGCTTCGATGAAGATCTGTGTAGCGAATCACAGTTTTGGTTTGCTAACTTCGATTATTGGTAAACCAGTTTCGCTACGTACGTCGAGGTTTAACAACAGGTCTGACTCTGCATGCATTGAAGAGAATGTGTAGTTAGCGTGATAGATGTTTGAAAACTCATTATAAGCGTATGTTTTTGCTGTGTATTTATTGAGCGACTTCGGCATTAGCGCGATGATGGGATAAAAAATAACTCATTACACATTAGGGAAAATGCGATGACACAATCTATTAGGCGGCTATGTTGGTTACTTGTGGCTTTCTTGCCATGCGCTCATGCTGTGGTAGGAGGACAAACGGAGAAAGACCTGGATTGGCCATTTCTCGGCAGTATTCGTTCATTAACTTCCAGTGCGGTGTTACCCCAGCACGATTGTGGTGGCACATACTTGGGCAATGGCTACTTTCTCACAGCAGCACATTGCGCTAATCGCCAGCCTGACTGGACCCGGGTTTGCTTAGGGCATAGTGGGGCTGCTGTTAGAAACAACTGCTACCCAGTAAGCGAGATCATACGCCACCCCGATTACAGCTCTTCGCACAGCTATCAGTTGGATGTTGCCTTGTTCAGATTAGAAGGGGTGAGCGATAACTATCCCCACGCTCTGCTACCGACGACGGCACAAGACGCGCAGTTTAACCCCAACACGCAGTTGCGCATTCTAGGGCTGGGTGTCACCGACTATTCGGATATTAATTACAGCAACCCGGCATTCCAACTGCAAGGTGTGGCGATGCCCTTGATTGATATCGATACCTGCCAACAGCGCATCGGTGGTGCGATGCCGGTGGATGATCGCCACTTTCTATGTGCGGGCAGCTCGTCCCATGGTCCAGCGATGGGAGACAGCGGCACGGGAGCCTTTGTATGGCTAGCCAATCAGCCGGTGTTGGCTGGTTTGGTTTCTCACGGTTACAACTACACCGGGGTGTTTACGCGTATTGAGCCCTACACGGCATGGATTCGAGATCACATGCAGGATGCGCTCGGCGAGTTAGTGGTGCCAGAGCGGCTTAGCTGGGCTCAAGATAGTGAAGGCCAGCTAACGGGTGTGCTTCGTTTGACGAATCTGACTGAGCAGGCCTTGGACTTGGAGAATGTTTGGCTAGCGGATGAGGAGCAGTTTCAAGTGACAGCGACGACCTGTGATCAGATTGCTGCGGGTGGCAGTTGCCAGCTTGAGCTTCAGGCTGACATGCAGGGACAAACACAGGCGCAATCGCTGATTCAGCTGCAATATTCGGGCGTGACTTACCAAACTGAGCTACAGGTGTTCGCCTTGTCGACTGAGCAAGGCAAGCTGGTTGCGGGTGATGACCAATGGCAGCACGGCGACGACGGTGAGTTAGCCACCAGTGCTGATGGCTTGGCTAAACAGATGTATCTTTACCAAGCGAATGAACAGGCTGGCTATCTGGTCTTGTCTGGCAAGCTGCAAGGCTTTAGTGGAGAAGACAGTTTGCAGTTAATGGCGGGCTCTCAACTGCTTACTCAGTTTAGTGGTCGCTGCGAGTTTGAGTCGTTCGCGCTGCCAATCGAGGCGGGTAAGCCATTGCTTGTTAAGTATTTGGCTGGGCATCAAGGGCTAGAGCCCGAGGCGGGGTATCTTCGTTTAGATAGGCTTAGTTTTCACCCTGCAGGCCAAGAGTTACCAGCACCTCGACTGCGTTGTGACTATGTTGATGCGTCCACGCAATCGGATAGCGCCAGAGAGGACTCCACCGGAGGCGGTGGTGGCAGCTCAGGGCTTGGTCTGATAGCTCTGCTGCTACTAATGCGAGCATATCGAGTAAAGCTCGTGCGCTTAGCTAGCTAAACTAAAAAGGGAGGTTCAGGCCGATTCAGGAGCCGCACCTGAACCTCCAAGTTTGTTACCAAGCCATCTCAGCGGCGATCTGCTCCAGCCACGCTGCAATACGCTGCTCATGCATATCGTTCTGGTTGTCGTTATCCAGCACCAGACCGGCAAACTTGTCGTTCTCCAACAGCGCAGCCGAGCTATTAAAGGTGTAACCCTCGCTGGGCCACTCGCCGACCAGATCGGCGCCAGCTTCCGCCATTAGGTCGTACAGCTCACCCAAGCCATCGACAAACTCATCGGCGTAGTTGACCTGATCGCCCAGACCAAACAGGGCAACCTTTTTGCCGGCGAAATCCGCTTCTTCCAGGTTAGGAGAAAACTCCTCCCAGCTCTCTTCCTGACAATCGGCTGACATACCCGGTAGCTGGCCTTCGCCCAGCGTTGGCGTGCCGAGGATCAGGTAGTCGTAGCCCAACAGTGTATCGATGCTGGCGCGGTTAATGTTAAGTGGCTTATCGGCCACGTCCTCGCCCAGGGCGCGGAAGATCTGCTTGGCGATCTTGCGGGTGGTACCCGTATCGGTACCAAAGAAAATGCCTACCTTGCTCATAATGTTACTCCCTTATCGTGTTCTGGCGCTTGCCTTGCCACCGCTAGATAGCTGGCCAATATGGATGCCTTGTGTCGCGATTGTGCGCAATTGCTACTGAGTTTATCTACTACGTTTATCTACCTCACAGCAATCCTTATGCCGTAAGTTAATGTGAGTAAAATCAAAGCGTTATTTTCTTTTGCGCGTAGTCTTGTCGTAAATGCAACAGAGATTGTTCTGTTTGCTCGCCAACAATACTGATAAGGAACCGCCATGTTAGGAAAGCACCAAGCCGCTTATGAGCAGTTTTACCATTCCACTCATGAGAACGACCATTTAGATAGCAAGACTGAGTTGCTGGTGGGGCTGGCCGCGGCCATGGCGATGAACTGTCAGCCCTGTACTCGCTATTATTTGCATCAAGCGAAACAGGCCGGGATTACTAAAGGTGAGGTCACCGATGTTACCGCCAAGGTGATGGCGGTGGCGGCTGGGCAAAAGAAGCTGCAGATGCAGGAGGTATTGCAGCATTACAAGATCGATCTAGAGCGCTTTGAAGGCTAAGTGAGCCTTGCAGGCAGGAGTGGCCCCTGCCTGCCGTTTAAGAGGGCTACGCAGCCTTGGTGGTACCAGCATTTTTGCCGAAGAAGGCATCCAGATAGATCTGTTTTATATCGGCCACACTTGGGGTGCCCGGGTTGGTGAGGGTGCATGGGTCATTGAAGGCGTTGTCGCTCATGCGATCGAGTACCGCCATAAACTGTTCTTCGCTGATATCCACCTCGCTGATCTCTTTAAAGGTCAGAGGGATGTCCAGTTTGCCATTGAGCGCGCGCAGCTCATCTTCGATGGCGCCTATGCCCAGATAGCGCTCCATCTCCGCATACTTGTCGGTGGACTGCTTGTTGTACTCCACGATGAAGGGCAGCAAGATGGCGTTGGCCAAGCCATGGGTCACCCCAAACTCGCCACCAATCTTATGCGCCAGTGAGTGCACCAAGCCCAGCGACACGTTAGAGAAGGCCATACCCGCGAGTGTCGAGGCATTATGCATCTTGTCTCTGGCCAGCATATCAGCGCCGTTGCTATAGGCGGTCTCGATGTTTTCCAGCACTAACTTAGTTGCGCGCATTGCGAGCGGGTCTGAGTAGTCATTGGCAGCGATAGAGACAAAGGCTTCTAAAGCATGCGCCATCACATCCATACCGGTGTTAGCGGTGATATGGGGCGGCATCTTAGCGGGCAGGGCCGGGTCGATAATCGCTACATCGGGCACAATATGGGCCGAGACAATGGGGTACTTAATATGGTTTTCGGTATCGGTGATCACGGAGAAGGCGGTGATCTCGGAGGCGGTACCGCTGGTGGACGGAATGGCCACAAACTTGGCCTTGTTGCGCAGCGCGGGCATGGCGGCTACCGGAATAATGTCTTCAAAGCTAAGCTCTGGATGCTCGTAGAAGCACCACATCACCTTGGCTGCATCCAGCGCAGAACCGCCGCCGATGGCAACGATCCAATCTGGCTGGAAGTCGCGCATGGCTTGGGCGCCTTTAAGCACCGTATCCACCGAAGGGTTAGGCTCTACGCCGTCAAACACCTGCGAGTCGATGCCGCCCTCTTTGAGTAAGCTCTGGGTCTGCTCGATAAAACCGAAGCGCTTCATCGACTGCCCGCCGGTGACAATAAGCGCCTTGCTGCCTTGCAGGCCCTTGAGCGCCGATAGGGCGTCTTCACCAAAATAGATACTCTCTGGGATCTTGAATGTATTCACTGTGTTCCTCCTTGTACAATAACCACATAAAAAATAGTGGAATATTTGTACACCAAAATGCCTATAGTGGTCTACCACTTGCTGGGTTTATCCCACTGTGTGGTACTTAAGATGTCAAAGAGGATGGTAATGAAACGAACTGGCTCACTATCGCTGATGGCCTTACGCGACATTCCAAAACCATCGCGTTTAGCCGCTCTGGTCGAAAAGGAGTAACGAGTGTTTAAGGAATCCAGGTGTTGGTTATGGCCGCTAGCGCTATTGGTTGTTACCACCACTGTTAATGCCGCCGAGTACTTTGTCGCGCCGCAGGGAAGCGATGCCAATGATGGCAGTCGGACGCGGCCTTGGGGTAGCGTGGAACATGCCGTTGCGCAGCTACAAGCCGGCGACTACCTATACCTGCGAGCCGGGCGCTATCCGCTTGAGCAGGACCTTGTACTGGCGCAATCCGGTGCGCCCCACGCGCCCATCACCCTGACTACCCTGCCAGACGAACACCAGCAAGCGGTGCTGGCAGGCGCGGGCTTGGCGGTGTTGGGGCAAAGCCATATCCGCATCGCCGGGCTGAGTATTGAGGATCCCAGCTACCAAACGGGCCGAGGCGTGGGCATCTATATCGAGGGGGCCAATGACAGGGTGGTGAGTGATGTGGTGGTCGAGGAAAACCACATCGTAAACAGCGAGAGCTCCGGGATTGCAGTATGGGGCGTGCCTTGGGGAAGCGATCCGCTGGATTACCACAACATCCACCAGGTCAGCATCAAAGGGAATCGAATAGAGCGTGCAGTAAATGGCGGCTGGAACGAAGTGATTACCTTGGCTAATGGCGTGGTCGATTTCGCGGTTGAGGACAACCATATCTCAGAAGGCGGCGATCCCAGCAAGGGCGGCGAGGGGATCGACCTTAAAGAGGGCGTACGAGACGGGCGGGTGTGCGGCAACCATATCCATGGTATCCACCGCCGTGGTATCTACCTTGATGGCGGCGGAGGCCTGCCCGGGCAAGACTTTGGCCGCAAGCCAACCGTTGAGAACATCGATATCTGCAATAACCGGGTGCACGGTATCCGTGAGCTTCACGACGACCGAGGGCGTGCGCTGTTCGTGGGGGCAGGAGCGATGGCCCTGATGACTGAAGGCACTGGCGATATCCGCAATATTCGCATCTACAACAATCTGTTCTTCGATAATCAGGAAGACGGCATCTTGCTCTACGACCACCCCGGCGACACCGGCAAGGGCAGCGGTCGGATCGAAGATGTGACCATCTTTAACAATACGATCGTGGGGAATGGTCGCGATGGGCTGCACCTTAACTTTCCGCGCATCCGCGAGCTGTATATCGGCAACAACATCTTGTTTGCCAATCGCAGGCGCGCACTGAACCTCTATCAAGGTCGCGCTACGCTCAGCCAGAACCTGACCCGTGACCCGCTATTTCAAGGCGAGGCGTTGCGCGCTGTCGCTTCAGGTAGCAACAGTACACCAATGCTCACGGCCGAGGATTTTCGCTTGCACCATCTCTCCCATGCCAAGGGTCAGGGGCTGCGTATTATCGGCAAGGTCGATACCGCAACGCTACCAGACTATTTTGGCCAGTCGCGCCGACACCGGGTAGATATTGGGGCGATACAAGCCCAGCCGTTGGCAAGCGATTAGGCTCATGACGATAACAAAGGGCCGATGCTGTCACGCATCGGCCCTTTAGTTTTGCTGAAGAGTCGTTCCATCGATACCAAGCGGTATCAATCGATCAGCCTTCTCGCGACTTACGCCTGCGTTTTTCACTCATCACCGAGCGGCACATCTTGGCGAACTCGCGATCCTTGGAGCGCTGCTGGGCCAGACTGGCGCCGTTGCGTGCCTGTTCGCGCAGCAGCTTGAAGTAGTTGTCCAAGCGGCGTTGGTCTATCTCCCCTGTGCTAAGCGCTTGTTGCACCGCGCAGCCCGGCTCGTTGCCGTGCTGGCAATCGCTGAAGCGACATTGCTGGGCCAACTCCTCGATATCCGAGAAGGTCTCCTTGACGCCGGCTTCGCAGTCGCTGAGCTGTAGCTCGCGCATCCCCGGGGTGTCGATTAACACCCCGCCATGGGGCAGGCGGTGCAGCGAGCGGGCGGTGGTGACATGACGGCCTTTACTGTCATTTTCACGGATCCCGCCGGTTTGCTGCTGGCCTTCGCCGAGTAAGGTGTTGCTTAGGGTCGACTTGCCAACCCCGGAGGAGCCCATCACCGCTACGGTCTGACCGCTGCCACACCAGTGCGTCAGCGGCGCGATGGAGTCACTATCCAGAGCATTGACTGTCTCGACCAGCAACATCGGGTCGAGGCCTTGCACCTGCGCGCGTCGCTCGCTGGCATCAATACACAAGTCGGCCTTGGTCAGTACCACTACCGGCTGCGCGCCCACTTCATAGGCCAGAGCCAGATAGCGCTCGATGCGACTGAGCTTTAGGTCGTGGTTGAGCGAGCTGACGATAAACAAGGTATCGACGTTGGCGGCAATCAGCTGGCGAGCCAGCTTGCTACCCGCCGCCTTGCGTTGAAACAAAGAACGCCGTTCCAACAGGCGCACGAAATGCAGCTGCTGGTCGAGCAGCAGCCAATCGCCCACTGCCATTGCTGGCAGTTGATGATGGTTGGCAAGCTCAATCGCCCCTTGCTCGCTGAGCAGGCGGTATCCCGAACGCTGTTGTTCAACCACCCGCGCGATGAGTCGGTGTTGGTAGTCGTCGAGTGTCAGTTGTTGTGAAAAATAGCTGTTCCAGCCTAGTTGCTGGATGGTTAACTTTGAATGCATTACATATACCCTGAGCACATTAGTGTTGTGCTTAAGAGAATCATCAGGGTCAGATTGATACGGGCTGTCGCAGCAACTGAATCAGTCAGTGATGCGTGACAAACCGATAGGTAGACCCCGGTATAGAGCTACACCGGGCAAAAGGAGGGGCAGGTTGAGTTTAGCTGCGCGCCTTTGCCGGGTGGGTGTGAGATACAATCATTAATTTCCTCCACTGGCGTTAAAATCGGCGGCAGTTTACCACAGCCGTAAATTTGCACAAGCTGGTGAGTGTTTGAGCTGACTATGCCAATCGGCGATGGCAGTCCTCCACATTCGGCTGAGCGTGTGTAACTATCGGCCTGAATGATCGTTTGGAACACAGGCTATGACCAAAAATATACTGATTACCGGCGCTAGTAGCGGCATCGGCTTTGAGCTAACCAAACTGCTTTGCGCGCAAGGCCATCAAGTGGTGGCAAGTGGTCGCAATCAGACGCAACTTGAGCGCTTGAAAAGCGAAACTGGCTGCCATGTCGTGGCGGCTGACCTGGCTGATGCTGAGCAAACCATTGCGCTATTTAGCAAGGCCAGCGAGCTGCTGGGGCATGTCGATGTGCTGATCAACAACGCAGGACTCAACACCCGCAAGTGCGGCATCGACGAGTTGACCTTGGAAGAGTTCGACCTGCAGTATGCGGTCAACCTGCGTGCCCCCGTGTTGCTGGCCCGCGAGGCGCTCAAGCAGATGAAGACCCGCCAGTCAGGCCATATCATCAACGTGGTCAGCACCGTGGCCAAGCGCGCCAACCCCACCATGAGCGCCTATACCGCGATGAAGCAGGGCCTAGCCGGCTTTAATGGGATCCTGATGAAAGAGGCGCAGCCCCATGGCGTGAAGGTGACCGCGCTGTACCCCGGCGGCACCGATACCAACTTCCGCGAGGCAGAGCGCCCGGAGTATATGCACCCAGCCAGCGTGGCTAAAAGCATCGCCCAGATCCTCAGCCTGCCCGATGACCTGATCATGCATGAGATGACCTTCCGCCCGGCGGTCGAGCTGGAGTAAGGGCGCGATAGCGCCTTGGGAGTGGCTATGAGCGAAGCGATAACCTTGATACAACAGGTGTTCGAGAGCCTTGAGCGCCACTATGGCTACTACCAATGGTGGCCCTGCGATGATCACTACGAGATTATGCTCGGGGCGATCCTGGTGCAAAACACCAACTGGCGCAACGCCGAGCAAGCGCTGCTCAATCTAGGTAAGCCGCTCGACCCTAAGCTGATTGCCAGCTTGTCGCTGGAAGAGCTGGCCCAAGCGATCCGCTCCAGCGGCTATTACAACCAGAAGGCCAAGCGACTGAAAGCGCTGACCGAGTGGTTTGCCGGCTTTGAGTACCGTATCGATGCGCTGCGCGCTATGGAGCAGGCCGAACTGCGTAAGCAACTGCTGGCGATCAACGGCATTGGCGGCGAAACCGCTGACGTTATCTTGGTGTATGCGGTGGGCAAGCCGAGCTTTGTGATTGATGCCTACGCCCGGCGGATCTTCGAGCGGGTGGGGCTGGACGTCCCCAAATCCTACGAGGCCTTCCGTGGCTTGGTTGAGCAAGCAATCACGCCGGATACTCAGCGCTACGCCCACTACCATGGCTTGATGGTCGACCACGGCCAGCAATTCTGTAACCCCACCCCGAAGTGCGATGCTTGTCCGCTTAATCGTCTGTGCGCCCTTGGACGGACAAACACCTGCAAGTGATAAAATAAACAATAAACAGTGACTTACAGGCTAAAAACAGGTGATCACTAAAATAATGTGACCTCACTGGGCATCCTCTGTACGGCTACTTTGTCGATTGCAATCATCACTCCTAAGCTTAGGGCTTCAGGAGGTTGTGACTTGCTAAAACCGAAATTACCCGCAGATGAGGCGGCCCGGCTAACCACCCTGCATTCGCTCAATCTGCTCGATAGTCCTGCCGAAGAGCGCTTCGATCGGATCACCCGAATGGCCAAGCGCATGTTCGATGTGCCCATCGCCTTGGTGAGCATTGTCGATGAGAACCGCCAGTGGTTTAAATCGAAGCTTGGCACCGAGGTGTGCCAGACCGATCGGGATATCTCGTTTTGTGGCCATGCCATATTGGGCGACGAGCCGTTTATCATCTGCGATGCCACAAAAGACCCGCGCTTCGCCGACAACCCTCTGGTCACCAGCGAGCCGCATATCCGCTTCTATGCCGGCTGTCCGCTGCGGGCCTTTGACCAAACGAAACTGGGCACCCTATGCATTATCGACACCCACCCGCGTTTGCTGACCAGTGATGAGCTGGAATCCTTGGTGGATCTGGCGCGGATGATTGAGAACGAGTTTGCCGCCTATCAACTGGCCACCATGTGCGAACTCACCAATATCTCCAACCGCCGCGGCTTTATGCTGTTGGCCCAACACTCGTTACAACTGTGCGCCCGTGAACAGTTGCCTGCCAGTCTGGTGTTTATCGACCTAGATGACTTCAAACAAATCAACGACCGGCTTGGCCACAAACATGGCGACCGCTTATTGAAGGAGTTTGCCAACCAGCTAAGTCAGGTATTTCGCGATGCCGATGTGGTGGCGCGGCTCGGTGGCGATGAGTTTGTGGTGTTGTTTAGTAACGCCCGCAAGACACAAGCCGAGGAAGCCCTCAAGCGGCTCAATGTGCTAACCACCAGTAACGAGTTGGCCGAACGCTGTGGCTGCGCCATCGCCTTCTCCAGCGGGGTAGTGGAGTATGACCCCGAGCACCATCCATCGCTAGAGGCCTTGTTGGAGGCGGGCGATAAGCTGATGTATCAAGCGAAGCAAGCCAAGAAAGGCCGTTAGGCTATAACTGCACGCGTAAGTACTAGTTGCCGATTTGTTTCGGTTGTTAACTTAGGACCTGCCTTGTTACTTAGGCTAATCGCTTATTGCAATTGACTTTTCTCGCTTAGCTAAAGGAAGCGTCAGCGCTTAGTCAATCCAACAGACTCTCCCGACTCTGGTCAGACTTCCTTTGTCACATAACTGTAATCTAAGTGAAAAATGAAAAGCCTTTCAATCCCACTTTTTCTCTATCTTGCTGATTTTAAATAGCTAACCTTCGCAGTTTGACTTTTTGGTCAATTCTTAGTTGATGTTTTTTTCGCTAGCCTTTCTCGAGCCAATTGGTATTGGCATCACATATAAGGCGGGTTTATAGCTCGCTGATAAGGGAAAGGAATACAAGGATATGAAAAAAGCAAAACTCTCGTTGCTATATAGCGCCATGGCGGTGATCGGCGCTGTCACGCTGGTTGGCTGTGGCAGCGACACTGAATACGTTTACGTTGATCGCGATGGCGATATCGTTACCAGCATCGATACCGGGCCTTACGCCTGTACCGAAGAAGAACTGTTGGAAAATGCCAACAAAGACTGCCGACTCTACATCAAAGGCTCGATGAATGGCTGGTCAGCGCCACCGAACGCACAGCTTCACTACCAAGGCGATGGCCTGCATATCGCACTGTTTGGCATGGAGCAAGGCTCTTACGAGTTCAAAATCTCCGATCCAGAATGGAGCAATGAGCGCGACCTGGCCATCGGCGCAGATGAAGACAAAGTCGTTACCATCGACACCCTCTACAACCTACAGCGCAAGTTTGACGATTACCAAAACCAGAACATGACCTTTGTTGTGGATGATGCGCAAGAGCAGGTGTTCCGCTTTACCCTCGACGCATCGGAAGCTGCCGGTGGGATTGATAACCCCAACATGTACATCGAAAATATCACCGATAGCGATACCGATAACCTCACGGTGCCGGTCTATCTGGTCGGTGATTTCAATGACTGGGAAGTCAGCCAAGACTACCAGTTTGAGTACCAAGGTGCGGGTAACTACCAGGTGCTGGTGTATTTCGAGGCCGCAGGCGACATTCAGTTTAACTTCCAGCAAGGCAGCGACAGCCCACTGGTCTATGGCGCACTTAAAGATCGCTCAGTGAACTTGGGTGAAGGGGTTTCTGCCCTGACATCATATCCGGGCGGCAAGATGAATGCGTCGGTTGAGCAAGGCAACTATGTGTTCAACATCTCTATGCTGGGCGATGGCCAAGTGGCAGTGCCTGTTTCAATGGCGAAGATGCGTGCAGTGTCTGGCCACAACAAGCTGACTGCGCCTTTGGTTGCCACAAGTGTGGGAGCTGATGGCTCTAGCGATGCAGAAAGCTATGATTGGCAAGTGAGCGGTGATGCAGCAGTAACACTGCTTGGTGATGAGACCCAAACCACTGAAAACTTCAGAAAGCTGGCAAAAGCTGATGCTGCGGGCTCATTCGATGTGACGCTTACCACCAATGCGGGCACCAAAGCAGAGCTGGTGGATAGCCACAGCGTCGACGTGATTGACCTGCTACCTACTAAAAACGTGATCCTAATGATCGGTGATGGTATGGGCGATGGTGCTCTCGATGTTAGCCGCGCCTACCTTGGTGAAACCCTGTTTATGGAGCGAGGTACCAGCCATGGCCGCTCTAAAACCGCCAGCGCCGATACGCTAGGGTTTGAGCAACTACCTGGCATCGGTGAGAACTACTACACCGACTCTGCAGCGGCTGCAACGGCGCTATCCACCGGTCGTAAGGTAAATAACGGCGTGGTCTCGTTGGCCTACCCTGGTGATGGCTCACCGCTACAAACGATTCTGGAGTATGCCCAGCTAAGCGGCCGCTCTGGCGGTATTGTGGCGACCTCGCACTGTGTGCATGCAACCCCTGCAGGCTTCGCCTCTCACGGACCAAACCGGAACGACTTTGTACAGCTATCAGCAAGCATGTATGGCGATGTTCAACCCAACGTCACCCTATGTGGTGCCAAGCAAGTCAGCGGCGTTGATGTGATTAGCCAAGCGGCGAACGATAACGACTACATCGTGGCAAACAATAACACCGATATGCAAGCCAAGCTGGCCACCCTGCCAGCGAGCGATGCCGATGCGGAGATCCTGTTTGCGGGTATCTTTGGTGTAGATGAAATCCCGTATATCTCGCCAAACCGCTATCAGCGTGAAAAAGGTTGGAGCTATGAGTCGCTGGATATTCCGAGCTTGCCAGAGATGAGCTTAACAGCCATCGATATCCTGTCGAAAAACCCTAATGGCTTCTTCCTGATGATCGAAGGCTCACAGATCGACTTTGCCGCCCACAACAATGACATCGACCGAGTCATCGAGGAGACCCTCGACTTCGATGATGCAGTAGCTGCAGTGGTTGAATGGGCCAAGGCCGATGGTGAAACCTTGGTGATTGTCACCGCGGACCACGAAACCGGTGGCCTGGAACTTATCCGCAACAACGGTAAAGGAGAGCGCCCGCAAGTGAGCTGGAGCACCGGCGATCACACCAACTCTGACGTCTCAATCTTTAGCTGGGGCGTCAACAAACAGGTGTTTAACGGCCACATTATCGATAACACCTCGATCAACAACATCATGCGAGGTGCATTTGACGCCGAGTAATCAATCGATGCACTAGCATCATCAACTAACGAAAAGGCTCGCATTTTGCGAGCCTTCATTTTAATCGTCATCATCTTCGTCATCATCATCGGGTCGCCAGGTGGTGGGGCGGTAGATCTCCACTCTATCCCCTTCGACCAAGGGATTATCCAAACCGACAAAGCGGCCGAAGATC
Organism: Aliagarivorans marinus DSM 23064; assembly: GCF_000429485.1. Lineage (GTDB taxonomy): Bacteria > Pseudomonadota > Gammaproteobacteria > Enterobacterales > Celerinatantimonadaceae > Aliagarivorans > Aliagarivorans marinus. The sequence continues at coordinate 69,568 of NZ_AUBY01000017.1, forward strand.
CCCAGTTTCTGTTGCTGTAGATCGATCTGCGGGAACAGGTCGAGGATGCCGCTTTGGTGGATGGCATGGATGGCGGTGGCACCTTCTGGCACTTCCAGGTCCAGCCATAGCTGCTGTTCGGGGGTGGCGTAGGCAATACTGACATGCATTAGCTTGCTCCTTCTACAGACGGCTGTTCGCCGGACTCTTCTACAGATAGCTCTGCGACCTCGGGCTCGCTAGGCTTCTCCAGCCACGCCTTAAGCAGGCGGTGCAGGGCCAGCAGGCCACCCAGTACGATAAAGCCTCCCGGCGGTAGCACCAACAACAGCATCCCGCGATAATCTTCAATCACCTGCAGCTCCATAAAGGAGAAGGCAGGGCCGAGTAGGATGCTGGCGTTGGCGAACAGGGTGCCAGAGCCGAGTACCTCGCGTAGTCCGCCCAGTACTACCAGCACCCAGGTAAAGCCAAGGCCCATCGCCACGGCATCGGCAAGGGCGGGCAGCACGGAGTTTCGGCTGGCGAAGGATTCCACTCGGCCAAGGATCGCACAGTTGGTGACAATCAATGGAATAAACAGCCCCAATACCTTATGCAGCGGGTGCAGCCAGGCGTTGAGGATGAGGTCGGTCATGGTCACCAAGGAGGCGATCAGCAAGATGTTAATCGGGATCCGCACCGCTCGGCTAATAAAGGGCTTTAAACAGGATACTGCCACGTTGGCGCAGATCATCACCGCCATGGTCGCCAGCCCCAGTCCCAAGCCGTTGGTGGCAGTGGAGGTTACCGCCAGCAGCGGACATAGCGCCAGACACTGACCCAGCACCACGTTGTTATCCCACAGGCCGTCTTTAAAAATGCTGCGATAGTTGCTCATGAGCTGACTCCGGTTGTTCTAGAGAGTGAAGGCTGAGGGGAGGAAGGTCGGCAGGCTGCTCGGCGACTGGCTTGAGCTGCTCAGCCAGCGCTTGCAGGCTATGGTGCACCCCATACACCACCGCGCGTGGGGTAATGGTCGCGCCGGTGAACTGGTCGAACTGACCGCCGTCTTTCTCCACCGCCCATTGGCTGGTATCGGTGTTGCCGAGGCTGAGCCCCTCGAAGCTGGTAATCCATTGGTCCTTGGCGATCTCAATCTTATCGCCCAGGCCCGGGGTCTCGGCATGGCTGAGCACCCGTACGCCGAGGATCTGCATCTGCTGGTCGAGGCCGACTAAAAACTCGATGGCTCCGGCGTAGCCGGGGGTTTGGCCCTGCAGTACATAGCCCGAGGGCTGGCCAAGCTCATCGCTGGCCTGATACCACAGGTAGCTTTGGCCATCGAACTCGAAGCGCTGTTCGGTGTCGAGCAAGGCGTTGTGGTAGTAACTGGCTGGGATCACCATATCGATGGCAGCCAGCTTGTCTTCGCGCAGCCGCTGCTCAATGGCGGGGGCGGTAAAGCTGTTCAGCAGCAACAGTAGCGAGCTGCATAGCGCAACCGCGATGGCCAGTGAGGCCGACTGATACCAAGTGTGCTCGCGCACCTGCTCCATGGTTTGCTCTAGTCTTTGTGACAGCTTGACTTGGCTGGGTTTGGCGACATCTTGCATGGGCTAACTCCTCCTTGATGCGCGTGATTACTGCAGGTGAGCCGACTGGCTGCCGAACACTGCCGGGCGCAGATAATGGTCAATCACCGGCGTGGCAGCATTCATAATCAGCACCGCAAAGGCCACGCCCTCGGGGTAGCTGCCAAAGCTGCGGATCAGCCAGATCAGCAGGCCACAGCCCAGACCAAACACCCACTGTCCCTTGTTGCTGGTGGGCGAGCTGACTAAATCGGTGGCGATAAAAAAGGCCGCTAGCATGGCGCCACCACTTAGCCAGTGGTGGAGGATCGAATCAAAGCTCTCCGGGGCGATTAAGTGAGCGACTAACGCCGGCGCGCCTAGGCCAAGCAGCAAGGCCACCGGGATCACCGGGCGGATAATCTTCAGCCATACCAGCGCCAGACCACCAAGCAAGATCAGTATCGACGAGGTCTCCCCCAAGCTGCCGGGGTGGGCACCGCTTACCAGCTCAACCAGGCTCAACCCTTCGGCCATGTTATACAGCGGGGTGGCGGCACTGATGGCATCGATGCCCTGCCAGGCGGCGCTTAAGATAATCTCGCCATCAGCAAAATCAGGCGTGGCGATGGCGCGCCAGTCGGTGAGCTCCACCGGAAAGCAGATCAGCAGCATCACCCGCCCGAGCATTGCTGGGTTAAAGGGGTTGTGGCCAAGCCCGCCAAACACCTGCTTACCGATGATAATGGCAAAGGCTGAGCCAAAGGCGGCAACCCACCATGGGGTGGACGCGGGCAGGCTCATCGCTAACAGCAACCCGGTTAACAAGGCCGAGCCGTCCATACAGGCCCGCCAATCGTGGCGGCGCAGCAACAGACAAAGCCACTCAGACAAACACGCGGCGGCAATACAGCTGGCCAGCACGATCAGCGCCGGCAGGCCAAAGTACAGCACTCCCGCCGCAGCGGCGGGCAGCAGACAGGCTGCCACGATATACATTAAGCGGGTGGTCGACGTTCCGGCATGGGTATGCGGCGACGCCAGGGCTAACATCTTGCTCATTCTTCACCTCCTGAAGCGGCGCGGCGGCGGGCCGGGCGTTTTCGCTTACTGGCTTTGGCCGCTTTAGCGGCTTTCTTCGCTTCTGCCTCTTTGGCCAGGCGCAGCTGGCGAGCTTGGGTCAGCTCACGGGCATGGGCTGATTTTTGGCGCATGCTACGCTGGGCGTTGAGGTTGCCTCGGGCATGCTGGAAGTACTGCACCAGTGGGATCTTAGATGGGCAGACATAGCTACAAGCACCGCACAGCAGGCAGTTATCCAGCCCAAAATGCTGGGCCTGCGGCCAGTCGGAAACCCGGCTGTAGGCCGCCATCTGAAAGGGCATCAGCCCCATTGGGCAGGCTTCCACACAGCTGCCACAGCGCACACAGGCGTGGCTCTGCTCTTGGCGCAGTTCGCTTTCTGTTAGCGCCAGCACCCCGCCGATGCTTTTATCGGTGGGCACAAAGGGAGAAGGTAGGGCCTGGCCCATCATCGGACCGCCAGCGACTAGGCGGGCCGCATCGACCTTCAAGCCGCCACGCTGGGCGATAAGCTGGGATACCAGCGTGCCAATCGGCACCACCAGGTTGCCGGGCTCCTCCACCGCAGCGCCGGATACGGTAATCACCCGTTCTATTAGTGGGCGAGAGAAGCGCACCGCATGGAACACTGCGCGGGCGGTAGCGACGTTGTTCACCAGGATGCCGAGCTTGGTACTGAGCTGCCCCGGCGGCACCATCTCCCCGGTGACCGCTTTGATCAGGTGGCGCTCCGAGCCCATCGGGTAAAGGCTAGGCACGCTTTTCAGCGAAATCTGGGGGAGCTCGGCGATGGCATCGGCCATCATCGCGATGGCTTCGCCCTTGTTATCTTCCACGGCGATGATCGCTTGCTGAGCGCCCAAGGCCTTCAGCATCATTTGAACCCCTGAGACGATCTCGGCCGCTTGTTCGCGCATCAGTCGGTCGTCACAGGTCAGGTAGGGCTCGCACTCGCCGCCGTTAATCAGCAGGGTGTGGACCTTGGCTTGGCGGGCCAAGCGCAGCTTGACCCCGGTGGGGAAGGCCGCGCCACCGAGGCCGACAATCCCGGCGTCCAACACCTTTTGAATAATCTGCTCGGGAGTGAGCTGGCGAAAGTCGCAGGGGCGATGGTCCTCACCCCAGCGTGGGTCGCCATTGTTCGACAGCACCATGCAGCTGGTTTTAAGCCCCGCCGGATGTGGGCTGGTCACCTCTTTAATCGCTTCTAACTTGCCATTGACCGGCGAGTGCAGTGGCACCGCCATATCGCTGCTGCCCTTGGCCAGCAGCTGGCCTTTAAACACTGTTTCGCCCACCTCGACCAGCGAGACCAGCTTAGCGCCGTTGCGTTGCTGAAGATTGAGATAGAGATGATCGGGCGAGTCGAGCCGGTCGATATACTTATCTTCGGTCAGCTCTTTAAAGCCCTTGGGATGAATGCCCCCGGCGAAGGGGCGTGCGGATAAAAACATGCTCGGCTCCTTAATTGGGCTAGGCTACTTGGGGCTTCGGCCAGTTCCAGGTATGTGGCTGGACGGCCTGCGGCTGCATGGTCAGGCATCCCTGTGGGCAGGCCTTGGCGCACAGGTTACAGCCGGTACATACCTGAGAGATCACGGTGTGCATCTGCTTGCTGGCACCGACAATGGCATCGAAGGGACAGGCCTTAAAGCAGCGGGTGCAACCGCTGCAGTTGCTCTCATCAATCACCGCAATCATGGTGACCTGCTCGCCGTCGTCATTCAGGCTAATGCCCAGTAGCTCGGCCACGCTGGCCGCCAGGCCTTTGCCACCGGGCGGGCAGCAGTTGGGCGAAAGGCTGCCAGAGACCATCTTCTCGGCCGCTTGGCGACAGCCGGGCTCGCCACACTGGCCACATTGGCCGCCGGGCAGCATTGCTTCAATCTCATCGACCCGCGGATCGCCCTCGACCTTGAGGGTTTTAGAGGCCCAACCCAGTGCGCCGCCGAGTGAGGCGCCCAATAAGGTTAGGGCTAGCAGTGAAAGGACTATCATCATCGCATCTCTCCTTATTTGACCATGCCAGCAAAGCCCATAAAGGCCATCGACAGGATGCCTGCGGTAATAAAGGCTATCGGCAGTCCAGCGAAGGCCTCGGGCACGCGCGACAGTACCAAGCGCTGGCGCAGTCCGGCGAACAACACAATCACCAAGGTAAAACCGGCCGCGCTGCCGAAGGCATAGAACAGCGTGGTAAGCAGGCTCATCTTTTCTTGAATGACCAACAGCGCGACCCCAAGCACCGCGCAGTTGGTGGTAATCAGCGGCAGGAAGATCCCCAAGGCTTGATACAGGCCTGGGCTATATTTCTGAATTAGCAGTTCGGTGAGCTGCACCACGGCGGCGATCACCAGGATAAACACCAGGATGCGCATCACCCCCAGCCCCAGCGGCTCGAGTAGCAGGCTTTCCAGTAGCCAGGCGGCGATGGCGGCTAGGCAGAGCACGAAGGTGGTGGCCAGCCCCATGCCTAAGGCACTGTCGACCTTGCTGGAGACGCCCATAAACGGGCACAGGCCGAGAAACTTCGCCAGTACCACGTTGTTCACCACCGCCGTGGCAACAAACACCAACAGATATTCGCTCATTGGGCTCTCTCCTTGCTTGTGTGGCTTATCTGGACGCTCGGGGAGCTGAGCGGTCCATTGCGCTGTATAAGAAGAGTGATTGCACAAGGCATACCATGGGGCAGCGGAGCACTATTTTGGGGCTTAAGCCCCGCATGGCGTGGTGTAGCGGGTGACAGGACTCAACGACATTGAGGTTTCAAAGCCGACAATCGCCACAAAAAGGACTGTGGAGTTTGTCACAAATCAAACAAGCTCGAACTAAACGGGCTTGTGGCACGGCTACTTCTCCATGCAGGAATACTGATTGCATTATCACTTTTAACTGGACCAAGGAGTGAGGATCCTATGAGTGATACGCAACACACAGAGCAAGCGTTGGACGATGGACTCGACAGCTTGTTTTCCCAGATGCCGTTGGCAGGGCAGTACCTGCAACTTTTGGCCCAGGCACCCGTGGCTATCTCGGTCACCGACCTTGATGCCAAGATCGAGTATGTGAACGCTAACTTCACTGAGGTGACCGGCTATAGCCTTGAGGAGATAAAAGGAGTCAACCACTCCTTACTTAGCTACAAGACCACACCCAAGGCGCTCTATCAATCACTGTGGGAGCAGATCCGCAAGGGCGATCGCTGGCAGGGCTGTTTGATCAACCGCCGTAAAAACGGTGAGCGCTATCTGGCCGACGTCACCATCGCGGGCCTGTTCGATGAGGGCGGCAAGCTTACCCACTATATGGGGATCCATCAGGACGTCACCGAAAGCCACGACCTGCAAACCCGCCTAAACAACCAAAAGAGCCTGCTGGAGGGGATCCTCAACGCCGCACCGGTGGCGGTGGCAATGCTCGATGAAGAAGGTCGGGTAGTGCTGGATAACCTTAGCTACAAAACCCTGGTGAGCGATTTTGAGCAAGAGCCCGCCGACCTAGTGCTGGAGCAGTACAAGCAGCGGACCCAAGGCTGTTTTGCCTTGAGTAACTGCAATCAGGAAGGCTGGAGTCTGAGCGTTAAGACCCCAGCGATGGCGCGGGAGCGCTGGTTTAGCTGTCAGGTATCGCGGCTACCGTTTCAGCGCTTCGATGTCGATAAGTTCTTCGCCAACACGCCATCGGATTACTACATCCTGACCATGACCGAGACCACCAAGGAGCAGCGGCGTCGCGAACACCAACGGATCCAAGAGTTGGCGCGAATGACCGCTGAGTCCGAGGCCCTGCACACCATGCAGGAGGCACTGCAGGCGGCGATTCATCAGATCCAAGGGCCGATCAACATGATTGATGCGGCGGTGAACTTCTTCTGTAGTAGTGGCCGCGCCTGCCCGCGGGTTGAGGCGATGAAGATCGGCGTTGAGGCGGGCAGCCAGGCCATCGAGCAGCTGCAGCAGGCCCTGCCGGAGCGTCCCCAGGAAGCCCGTCAGCCGGTCAACCTCAATCAATTGGTACACGACGTCACAGCGATTAGTAATCAGCGACTGCTGCAAGGCTCGGTTAGCGTGCAGCTCAAGCTGACTGGGGTGCTACCGTCGGTGACCGGGCAGGCCAATCGCTTGCGGGTGGCACTCAAGCAACTGCTCGACAATGCCATTGAAGCGATTGAGTTCAACAAGTGTGCCCAGCGGGAGATCGTGATCAGCACCATGGAATGCGATGGCGACCTGCAGTTTGTACTGGAAGACAGCGGGCCGGGTATCGATGAGAGCCTCAAGCTTAAGATCTTTCAGCCTTTTTATAGTACCAAGCCCATGACCAGTAGCGGTTGTCGCGGGGTAGGCCTGAGCATCGTGCAACAGGTGATCAGCGAGCATCGCGGATTGGTGCAGTTTCATCGTTCCTCCTTGGGGGGAAGCAAGGTAGTGATCTCACTGCCATCGGATCGTCAGGGAGGTGAGTGATGGTAACGACAGCAAATGCCTGCCCCAAGTTGGCCCAGCGCCATTTGGCGGCGCTTTATGAAGTGTGTAGCGTGCTGACCAGCAGTCTGGACTACCAATTGAGTATCGCCAAGGTGCTGGAGGTGATGCACGACAAGGCGATGTTGCAGCATGCGATATTGGCGCTGGTGGACGAGCAGGGCAAGCTGCTGGAGGTGGAAAAGGTGCATGCACCGGGCCGCGAACAGCAGATTAAGTCGATCCGCTACCGCAGCGAAGAAGGGATTATCGGCACCGTGTTCAGCCGCAAGCAGCCGATCGTGTTAAGCCGAGTCGAGAACGATATGCGCTTTAGCGACAAGCTGGACCTCTACTCGCTGGACCTGCCGTTTATCGCGGTGCCGCTGAGTAAAGACCAGCAGGTGATCGGGGTGCTGGCCGCCCAGCCGGAGGTGGCTGACCCAGAGCTGCTGGCCAACTTCACCCAGTTTATGGATATGACCGCCAGCCTGGTGACCCGCAGCGTGCTGCTGGCCAAGGATGTGGCGGTGCAAACCGACAACCTGCAGCAAGAGCGGGATCGCCTGCGCCGTAAGGTACGCAGCAACTATGGGCTGGACAGCATCGTTGGTCATAGCAAGGCTATGCGCCGGGTGTTTGAGCAGATCCGCTTGGTGTCTAAATGGGATAGCACCGTGCTGGTACGTGGTGAGTCGGGGACCGGTAAAGAGCTGATCGCCAACGCCATCCATTACAACTCGCCGCGCGCCGCTGGGCCTTTTGTAAAGCTCAACTGCGCGGCGCTGCCGGATAACCTGCTTGAGTCGGAGCTATTCGGCCACGAGAAGGGCGCCTTTACCGGCGCAGTGAAACAGCGCAAGGGCCGCTTTGAGCTGGCCGATGGCGGCACCCTGTTCCTCGATGAGATCGGTGAGATCTCGGCGGCCTTCCAGGCCAAGCTGTTGCGGGTGCTACAGGAGGGCGAGTTCGAACGGGTCGGCAGTGCCCAGACTCAGGTGGTGGATGTGCGCATTATTGCTGCGACCAATGTCAATCTGGAAGAATCGGTCACCGAAGGCGATTTTCGCGAGGATCTTTACTATCGCCTGAACGTGATGCCGGTTTATCCGCCAGCATTGCGCGATCGCATCGAAGACCTACCCGAGCTGGCCCAGTTTCTGTTGGAGAAGATCGCCAAGCAGCAAAAGCGTGAGCTGACTCTAAGCGATAGCGCGCTGCGGCTGATGATGAGCTACCACTGGCCGGGCAATGTGCGCCAGCTCGAGAACCTGTTGGAGCGGGCCTCGGTGATGAGTGAAAGTGGCCGCATCGACCAAGACCTGATCATGCTCGACCATATGGAGCCAATTACCATCAGCCGACCAAGTGCCAAAGTGGCCAAGGCTAATCTGGAGGATCCGGAGCTGGATGAACGGGAGCGGGTGATTGCCGCGCTGGAGCAAGCCGGCTGGGTGCAAGCCAAGGCGGCACGGCTGCTGAACATGACCCCGCGTCAGATTGCTTATCGCATTCAGGTGATGAACATCCAGATGCGTCAGCTGTAGCAAAGGCGACAATTGTCGATCATGGGGTCGACAATTGTCTCTTATAATCTGTTTAAGTTTATGAAAAATAAGGAAATAGATTGAGGGTATGTGAATTGCAACACAGCTATTAACCGTAATAGATGTTTGGAATTCGATTATGTCTCAATCCGCCTCTCAGTCAGCTTGCTCCGCATCTTTGCCGCCACCGAACATGAGTGCCGAACAGGCCGCACTGGTGGAAAAACACCCCTGCTTCTCCAAGGGCGCCCACCAGTTTGCGCGTATGCATTTAGCGGTCGCGCCAGCGTGTAACATTCAGTGTAACTACTGCAATCGCAAGTTCGACTGTAGCAATGAGACCCGCCCGGGTGTCTCCTCCAGCCTGTTATCGCCCGCCGCAGCGGTGCAGCGCTTTGCCAAGGTCAAGCAGCGCATCCCAGAGACCCAAGTGGTGGGGATTGCCGGGCCTGGCGACCCGCTGGCCAACCCGAACGCCACGCTGGCAACTCTGAAGGCGGTCGGGCAGCACGACGATGAGGTGCACCTTTGTGTCTCCACCAACGGCTTGGAGCTGGAGGATCAGTTACCCAAGCTTTTGGAGATAGGCGTTAAGCACCTCACCATTACCATCAACTGTATCGATGCTGCCATCGGCGAGCAGATCTACGCGTGGGTTTACTTCAATGGTCGTCGTTTGCGAGGCAAGCATGCGGCGCAAACCTTGATTGATCGTCAATTGAAGGGGCTGAAGTTGGCCATCGAGGCGGGTATGTTGGTCAAGGTCAATACGGTGCTGATCCCCGGAATCAACGATTGGCATATTGCTGAGCTAGCCGAGGAGTTGCAGCGCTATGGCGCCTTTGTTCACAACGTTATGCCGCTGATTTCCGACCCCGCCCACGGGACTTATTTTGGTTTGATGGGGCAACGCGGACCGACTGACGAGGAGTTGGCTCAGGCGCGCAGTGATGCCGGGGTGAGCATGGCGCAGATGACCCACTGCCAGCAGTGTCGCGCTGATGCGGTCGGAAAATTGGGCGAGCAGGTTAATGTCGATGAGATACCAGATGTGGTACCTGCCGAGCTGACAGTGGCCGTGGCCAGTCGCAGCGGCGAGTACATCGACCAACACTTTGGCTATGCCAAGTCCTTTGATTTGTACCGCATCGGTAAGGCTGGCGTTGAAGCACTACCCGCACGGGATATCGAGGCCTATTGCCGCGGCCAAAACGAGTGTGATGAGGACGAAGCCCAGCTGCGTATGAGCCGGGCACTGCATACCCTGGAAGGGGTGGATGTGTTGCTATGCAGTCGGATCGGCCTGCCGCCGCGCCAAGCCTTGCAAGAGGCGGGCATCTCGGTGAACACCGAGCTGGCGCTCAAGGCAACACCGGAGGCTCTAGAGCAGGTTCGCCAGCAGTTACTTGAGAAGAGCGCGCAAGGTTCCTGCGCTAAGGAGTGTGGCTAATGGCACTACGGATAACCCGCAGCTGTATTGGCTGTAACGCATGTAAACTGGTGTGCCCGCAAAAAGCGGTGGTGCGCGATGCCCACGGCTATGCCATCAATGCCCATCGCTGTGATGAATGTGCCAGCCAACCCAATCCGCCCCAGTGTGGTGAGATCTGCCCGATTGAATGTGCCATCGTCGACAACGAAGGGCGCGCCCTCAATCCATTGGGTAGCCTGACTGGCATTCCTTGTGAGCAAGAACAGGTGATTCAACTGACGGAGCTGGCAGGCCATGCTTAACTCACTTAACGATGAAGCGGATCCGCGCGCCAGCGGCGAGGTGATTCCACTTCACTCCGCTCAGTCTGCTAGCTCTCCGGCTAATAGTGCTCAGACTGAAGGCGCGCCAGAGCCACAGCAGTGGTTTCGCCAGATTGTCGCCGCCCAGCTACAAGGGCAGGCGGCATTGCCCTATGGTGTCGGGCTCAGTGATGGCGACTATCAACAGCTACTCGACTGGCTAGCCGTGCCCGAACTCAGCGAACTCAATCTGCAGTGGCAAGCCAGCTCTTCGGCCGGCCAGCGCGCTGAGCTGTATCAGCAGATGTGCCAATTAAAAGCCGATGAACTACAGAGCTTACGCGCCTTGCTGCTTGAGCATTGTCGTGACCATCAGGACCCGGCCAACCACTGGATGTTGGAAATTATCGTACACGCCTGCATGGCACCCTCGCACCTTTGGAGTAGCTTGGGCTTGAGCACGCGAGCCGAGCTCGGTGTGTTACTGCACCATTACTTTCCGGAGCTTGCCGCGGCCAATACCCAGCGTATGCGCTGGAAGCGTTTTTTCTATCGGCAGCTTTGCCAAAATGGGGGCGACTATGTCTGCCGGGCACCAAGCTGCGGCGAATGCAGCTCTTTTAGCGAGTGTTTTGCGCCGGAAGATTGAGTAACAAATGTTGTGTAGAAGTGCTTTACCAATAAGTAAATTAATACACTAAGGCAACAAACGGTCGCGCGTATTTATCACTGCTGCAACGCCGTTGGTGGTGTTATCATCGCTCAGATCAATTTTTGCCGGAATAATGCATTGCTAAATATATCTGTAGCAATTCATTAATCTAACTGTAATTTTTCCTTCCTAGATTGCACCTCGCTTAATTTTCGAGGAGTAATCATGCATTTTAAAATCAGCGCCCTTGCGCTTGCCAGCGCAGCTTTACTAAGTGGTTGTGGCAGTTCTTCTTCCAGCGATGACGGTGATCGTGGTGGACTAAAAGACCCAGTTAGCATCGCATTTATGTCGGATATTCACTTCCATGATGTGTATGCTGATTTTTCTACCGAGGGCGGAAACCAAGCCTTTGAAGGGCTGGTGAGCTACGAAGGCAACCCCAATGCGACCATTCGTACTATGGGCGCTCAGCTCGGCTCAACCCGATTATTCAACGAGAACTACTTCGCTTTGCGCGCTGCGCTAGACGATCTGGCTGAACGCGGCGTGAAGCTGGTAGCGATGCCGGGGGATTTCAGTGATGACGGCCAGCCGGTACACCTGCGCGGCATGGATAAGATGCTGCAAGAATACACCGACAAGTACGGAATGGAGTTCTTCGCAGCGCCGGGTAACCATGACCCGGTTCGTCCTTTCGATCACGAAGCCGGTAAAAGTGACTACCTAGGCGCGGACTATCAGAATCAAAATATCCGCAGTTTGGGTCACGGTGACTGCCTGAGTGGAAATGAGAACACTATCTGTACTCATGAGGTTATCCACCAAGGTATGGGCAATGTGATGACTGACATGGGCGCCCACGGCTTCTTCCCGAAACAAGAGTATGCCTACTTCGAGACGCCATTTACCAGCGAGGCGCTACGCGACGACTATAGCTTTGATTTGGCTAAAGAAGAGGCTGCGCTGGCTAACCGTCAGCATGAGATCTGCGCAGACGGTACCGGTGGTGATTACAATACCGCTAACGATCGCGGTGTGTGCTCTATGCAGTTTGATGCCAGTTACTTAGTTGAGCCAATCGAAGGCCTTTGGGTGCTAAGCCTCGACTCAACCGTGTTCTTACCGAACGACTCTGCGGCGGTAAACCCAGAGGATTCGGGATCTTACAGCGGTGCTCAAAACAAAGGTTGGGACCACGTATTCAGCCACAAAGAGTACTTGGTTGACTGGATGCAAGATGTCGTTATTCGCGCTGAGGAGCAAGGCAAGAAACTGGTGACCTTTAGCCACTACCCAATGGATGATTTCTACGGCGGCGCGTATGAGGTGGCAGAAGACTACTTTGAAAGCGTTGAAACCAACTTCCTGCAACATCACCGCCTACCTAGCAATAGCATCAGCGAGCAGCTTGCGGCTATGGGCATCAAGCTGCACGTGGGTGGACACATGCACTACAACACTACCTCCACGGTAAGCAGCGAAGGCAACACCTTGGTGAATATCCAGGCGCCATCGCTAGCGGCTTATGTGCCAGCTTACAAACTGGTGACGCTGGATAACAGCGACATTATCGAGGTGGAAACCGTGGTAATGGATGATGTGCGCGATTTTGATCAACTGTTTGAGCACTATCGCTTGGAGAAGGCCGCTGGTGCGACTTGGAACGAGCGTGTACTAAGTTCTCGCTCTTACGTTGAGATGAATGATTACCACATCATGGGGCTGGCTGAGGGCTGGGCCAGTCGCTGGCCGGGTGAGACGAAGCACATGATCGAGCATATCAACGGTCGTCAGATGATGATCTTGTCGCAACTGGAGACGGATATCACCACCTGTGAGCTGGCTTCAGTTATTGATCTGCCAAATACTGATGCTTGTGCTTTTAACAGCAACATCGGTGATACCTTCCGCCAAGATTGGGCGAATGCCACCTTGAAAGCCGAAGCTCTCGCGCTTGAGAATGGCATGCACTTGCGTGACTTTGTATGGAGCGGCATGGATTTGCTGACCGACTTCTATCGCTTGCGTAACGCCGACGAGCTGGCCATCAAGGTTGGGCAACTCACCGAAGAGAGTGTAGCGCAATACGCGCTGGTATCGGGCGCGCTGCGCGATATGGATGTCAGCGTACTGGAAGATAACCACAACCACCCAGTGGGCGAGGTGTTCAAGGAGCAGTTCGGTGTGATCTTCACCATCTTGGAAATGCTCTACAACCGTGCACCATCGGATAACTTCCTGATCGACACGCGCAGCGGTGATGTGATGGATATGAGCGGTAACGTGTATCGTTAGATAGATGCTAAACAGAGTTCTGCTTATTAGTAGAATCTAATGTTCGTGAAATCTAAGCCCTCGCAACCCTGTGAGGGCTTTTTCGTTACAGCTCTTTTAGCCTATTAATTAATAAAAAAGTAGTTATGTCAGGCTAACAAACTGATTAAAAAAGGTTCTCTTTAATGTCTTTACACTCATTAAGGCGCTTTGCGAAGCATGGTTTCATTTAACTCGCTGAAAACGCAGGTTTGCAGCGCCACGGCGGTTAAGACTTGAGCCGAATGGACTATATCTTTAGTAGAGTGAAATTTAGTCAAAGGCAGGTGGCATGAGTAAGCAGTATCAAGTATTAGCCGTAGTCATCAGTTTGTTTTTGTTGTTTCCCCCATCCGCGTACTCTGCCAAGTCCGATGATGCAACGCTAGTTTTGGGAGTCATTAGCACTAACCCAAAGAAAGCGGTAAAACGCACAACCCCTTTCGCAAAATATCTGGTATCGCAGCTACAAGACCATGGCGTTACTCAGTCCAAAGTGATGGTAGCGACTAACCTGGAGCAAATGGTTCGCTGGATGAAAGCGGGCAAAGTCGACATGGTGTCCGATACAGTGTTCTCTGCGGTGACTCTGGTCAACGAAGCTGGCGCTGAGCTGCTGGCGCGTCGCTGGAAAAGTGGGGTGGCGGAATACAGTAGCGTGTTCTTCTCAAGGCAAGACAGCGAGATTCAGTCGTTCGATCAACTACTTGGCAAGACGGTGGTATTTGAAGACCGCTATTCAACCAGTGCCTATTTTGTCCCCGTTATCATGTTACTAGAGCAAGGTTTCACCCTGTATGAGCAGGCCTCATTGCGTGATATGCCACCTGCTGATTCGATTGGCTATGTGTTTGTTGACGAAATTTCCTCGTCCAGCGGTGAGGTGAACATGTCGGCGTGGGTGTTTAATGGGCAAGCTGCTGCTGCAGCATTTAGTAACCTGGACTGGGAAAAAGAGATCCCACCGGCAATGCGCCAAGAGCTTGAAATCTTCGCTTCCTCTATTGCTATTCCCCGCGCACTGCAGGTGGCTCGACCTGGTTTGACGGTCGAGCTTAAACAAGCATTAACCGAGGTAATGCTCTCAGCACACTTGGATGAACAAGGGCAAGAAGCGTTGAGTCAATACAAGAAAACCGCCCAGTTTGATGAGCTTGACCAAGCCGTTCAAAACAGTATCGATTGGGTCGAGAAAGCGGCGCCGTTGTTAGAGCAGCTTTACTAGTCTCATGTGTAAGGCTCGGTAGAAGAGTATCAACTTATGAAGCTAAAAGGGCGGCTAACGGTATACAGCATACTCTCGTCCTTAGCTGCCTTGATTCTATTACTGATAGTTCAGTTATATATCTTCAAACACCATGCACAACATTTACTTAGTCACTCGAGTAAAGATGTCAGCAGCAGCCTGATATCTCAGTTGGAGCAACGGGCACATTACACCTTAGGTTACCTTTCAGAAGCACTGATTAACCCCATCTACCTGTTTGATATGGAGGGTATATTTGACCTTCTTGAGCCAGCACTTAACTCAGAGGAAGTCATTGAGGTGGTTGTGTTCTCAGCTGAGGGAACCATTATTCACAATGGCCAAGAGGTCATGCAGGCCTACGGTAGTCCATTTGAGCAGCCAGAGATACTGAACACAGTATTGCAGGAACAGCAGCACTACCACCGCCTCGCTGAGAATACTCTTACGGTTGCAGACCCGCTCTACATAGGTGATGAGTTGCTGGGCGGCCTGAGCCTAAGCTATTCGCTAAAAACCATTAATCAAGATATCGCCGACACCGCCAATATTATCGCCCGGATCAACGAAGGCAGTATTCGCGATGCTCTGTTAGGGTCTTTGCTGGCGGTAGTGGTGGTAATGGTGGTCACTGTTGTATTGTCGGCGTGGCTAGCGAGTGCCTGGAGCCGCCCGATCCTCGCCTTGGTCAAACAAGCCAAATACATAGGGCGAGGAGATTACTCAAGACCCAACTGCGTTAAGCGCAGTGATGAAGTGGGAGAACTGGCGACCGAGATTAATGCAATGAGCACGAATCTGAAGGAGCGCACCGAGCAAGTCGAGTTCTTGGCCTATCACGATGCGCTCACCGAGCTACCCAACCGTTTGCGTTTTATTGAGTTTGTTTCTGGGGTGATTGAGCAAACACAGCACAATATTGCGGTCATCTTCGTCGATCTTGACGAGTTTAAAGCGGTCAATGATAACTATGGCCACCGAGCGGGGGACCAATTGCTTTGTGAAGTGGCTAAGCGGATTGAACACAACTTACGGGCCAGCGATATGGTCGCATCGGCGCTCAATATGCGGGATGAAAGCTGCGTGTTGGCGCGAGTGGGAGGCGACGAGTTTCTCTTGTGCATTCCCGACGTGGAAGATGTGCTGCAACTCGATGTTATCGCCGGACGCATTGTGGATGTACTCACCAAAGGCTTCATCTTGGAAGATAGCAGCGATGAGGTGTTCATCGGCTGTAGTATTGGCATCGCGTTATCGCCAAATGCTGGCACAAGCGCCGTTGAGCTGATAAAGAATGCCGACATTGCCATGTATGCAGCCAAGAGCGCGGGTAAAGGCACCTATCGCCACTTCAATCAGCAAATGGGCGATGCGGTTGCCCGCAAAGGGCTGTTGGAGCGAGAGCTTCACAAAGCGCTCAGTGATTGCCAGCAGTTTTCCCTGTTCTATCAGCCCTTGCTCAGTTTTGAGAGCCAACAAGTGATTGGCGCTGAAGCCTTACTGCGTTGGCAGCACCCGAGTTTAGGTATGGTGCCGACTGATGAGCTAATAGTGATTGCCGAGGCCACAGGTTTGATCATCCCACTGGGTGAGTGGGTGATTGAGCAGGCGTGCCAGCAGCGGCAGCACTGGGCTAGTCAGGTTGATGATGATTTTTATATTGCAATCAACCTATCGGCTAAGCAGCTGAGCCGCGAGCATGCTGCGACAAGCTTTGCTGAAAACTTGGAGCGTTTCGGCCTACAACGTCATTGGTTGCATGTTGAAGTTACCGAAAACTCCCTGCTAACCGACGAGCAGCGGGTAATGGACAACTTGGTGGAGCTTCGCCATCTGGGGATCCCGGTTTGGTTGGATGACTTTGGTACCGGATACTCTTCGCTGAGCTATTTGCGCAAGTTTAAGGTCGATGGCTTGAAGATCGATCGTAGCTTTGTCGCCGACCTATGTGAGGATGAGGTCGATCGCGCCCTGTGTATTGCCTTGATCCGCTTGGCTGAAAGCCTACAAATAAGCGTGGTGGCAGAGGGGGTTGAGAACATTCAGCAGAGCAACATCATGTCTCAAGCGGGCTGCGATATTGCACAAGGCTATTTCTTTTCCCGGCCCATTCCGGCTGAACAGTTTTTGGCGTATTACCGTCAGCCGGGGGTGGAGAACGTGCGAGGCTAGCGGCTAATGCCCCATGGCGTTTAGCAGCTGCATGGTCATCTTCTCGGTAGTGATAAAGCCCCAGCTCCAGTCGCCTTCGTAGCCCTCAAGTGGATTGAGTTCCATGATCTGCTGCGGGGTTTTTCCTTCATCCAGGTGTTTTTGCACGATCTCGCTAGTCTCCACCAACATGCTGTTGGCGCGCTGCAGGTCGTCACGCTTGGCTACCGGGCCGTGGCCGGGCACCAAGATGGTGTTGTCATCAGACAGGGCAATGATGGTCTGCTGGGCGGCGATATAGCCTTGCAGGGTGCCACCGCCATCTAGGTCGATAAACGGAAACAGCCCGTTAAAGAACACGTCGCCGAGGTGGATGATATTGGCGTCTTTAAACACTACTGCGGAGTCGCCACTGGTGTGGGCGGCGGGCAGGTGGATCATCTCGATATTGTGGCCATTGAGGTGCAGGCCCAAGGACTCGGAGTAGGTGATCATCGGCTGACCGGTTTGCTCAACCGGGATATTGCCACTGAGCGAGCGGATGCCGTGCTCGGCCAGATAGGCGCCCAGGTTTTCGTGGGAGACGATCTGCGCCCCGGCCTTGCCGAAGGCTTCGTTGTTGCCGATATGGTCGGCGTGGAAGTGGGTGTTAAGCAAAAAGCGCATTGGCGCGATCTTCATCGATTCCAGGGTTGAGACCAACAGGGCGAGGTGATCGGGCAGGGCATCGTCGATCATCACACTGCCTTGCTGGCCGTCTAGCACCACGATATTACCGCCGGTGAAGCCGCCCTTACCGGAGAGCATGTACAGCTTAGGGGCGAGCTCTTGGACCTCGAAGCTGACCTCGTTGGCGCGCAAAGGCTGGCTTAGCAGTAGCCACAGGCAGCTAATCAATAGGGCAGCGATCGGTAGTCGTCTGATTCCTTCCATGTGTTATTCCTTTTTTGTCGGTGGATGGCTGAGACTGCGCCATGGGTGTTTAGCAAGACTACAGTTAACGCGGCTAGGGCGATCACTCGCTTAGAGCCGGACAAGCATCTTGAGGTTGCTCGGGTATAACCACCAAGTGTAGGCGATGTGGCCGCGCTTATATCTTAGCGAGCCGAGACAGCGGTATCGTGGCTGTGGCGTTAGGGGGAGCGGCGTTTGTTGGAAAGGAGCGGCGTTTGTAGGAAAGGGGAGGCGTTGCGCCCGGGCTTGCTGCCTCAGGCGCAACGGAGTGTGAAAGGACTTAAGCGCTGCGCAAGCTTACGCTGCTTAGGGTTACGCTTAACTTGGCTATCTCGCCGCTGCGTTGGAACAGTTGCGCGGTGAACGATGCGGGAAGCGTCAGGCCGCTGATCTGCTCAATCTGGCCGTTGCTTAACTCACAGCGGATCCCGGGCGCTTGGCTGTCATCGAGCTGATAGATAAACGGCACTTGGCAGTAGGTAAAGGCCAGTTGGGCTTGGTCGAGTCCTACGCTATGGCTTTCGCCTTTCAGGTCTTGGAAGCGGAACGGCGCCGGCGCTTGCAAGAACTCGTCGCGCTTGAGCAGGCTTGGCTTGATGCTTAGGCAGCCATCGATAATCTCCAGACCTAGCTCACCGAAACGGGTTAGCACCTCTTCTTTCACCTGCCCGGTCATCCCCGGCTGCTGAGCGCCGGCTTGCTTGGGCGTGTGCGAGTAGGGATCGGTGGGGAAGGCGCCGTAGTTATCTGGCGTCTTGTTAAAGCCAATGCCTTGGCGTACCCGGTAGTAGTAGTCCGCCAATTGCTGGGTGGCGGCGCCTTGTGGGTCGGCCTCGCGGGCTGCCAGGTAGTTCTCCTGCACTGCGAGTAGCAGCTTGGAGACCATATGCCAGTAGATACAGCCCAAGCCTTCGTAACCAAACATAGTGCCGGAGCGACCGGTGAAGGCCTTGTGATTAAAGGTTTCTTCATAGGCGGCTTCCAAGTTTTGCCAATGCTCCTCGTTAAAGCTGACATAGTCGGGTTTGACCTGAGCAATCGCAGCGCGCAACTGGCCGATATTCTCGCAGCTAGCATGGAAGCGATAGTTGCCTTGCTCATCACGCTGGATGATCCGCGTATCGTTGGCCTCCAGCATGCTGCTTAGCAAGGTGCTGCAGCCAACGCTGGCGGCGCTCAGACGGTTCTTGTCCATAAAGCCGTTCAGTGCGCGGTCGGGGTACAACATAAAGCTCTGCTGGTCGGGGCGATACATCTCGCTGGCAAACAGCTTATCGAGCAACGCCACCGCTTGTTCTGGCGAGAGTACGCCGGCGCTGAGGATCGCTACCTGACCTTCAAGCATTGGGTAGAGCTGCTCAATGCTTAGCTGCTCGGCACTGTAGGTCATGATGTTGTAGGCGTTATACAGGCCATCGCTGCGCAGGTTACTGCGAATGCTGGCATCGAGAACCTCGAGGGCGACGTTGGCAAACTGCTTGAGGGTGGCGATTTCCACCGATTGTTTGCCGGAGAAGCCGTTTTGCTGATACACCTTGTTGCGATAGCGCTCGGCGGCCAGCTCAAGTTCAGTGAGCAGCGACTTGCGCAGTTGTGGGGTGACATGGGCTTGGCTAATAGCTTGTTGGGCCTGCTCAAGGGTGTGGCTAATCGAGAGCATCCACTCCACCACCTCGCTCGACAAGCGGGTGCTTTCAGGCAAGCGCTGCAACAAGGTTTGCATAAAGGCCACATAGCGACGCATATAGTAGAGCGTGACCATCGACAGGCCATTGCCGACAATGGCGTTGTTGGCATCGTTCCACTCCGGGCGTTGGGTGTTGAGCCAGATCCCACCATCGAGCACCAGGTTGCTGAGCTTGGCCAACAGCGGCACCAGCACCTTCTCCATCAGGTTGACCATGTACACTTGCTGCTCGCCATCGAGCACCATCCGCCCGTCAAAGCCCAAGGCGTCGACGCGCTGTTCGATGGTCTGTTGCAGCGCACTATCAAACTCCACGGTGTCTTTAGGGTTGGCAAACAGCTTGTCCACATTGCCCAAGCGGTAGGGCACGTTGGCGTAGCTAAAGATATCGCTGCTCAGCATCTCGCTGAGTTCGCCGCTGTTGTACTTACTCAGCTGCTCTAGGAACTTAAGTAGGTAGATAATCTGGTGATCGCCCCAGTAGCCGATGTTGCTCCACGGATCGTTCTCGTCCAGTAGCTCCCAGTCGATGCCCTCTTTGGTGATGCGGTAGGGGTTGTAACCGTCCATGGTGGAGGCGTTAACAAACTTGGCCAGGAACGAACCTACAAAGCCCGGATAACTGGCCGCCATGGCTTCCCAGTTCTGGAAGATATCTCGCCAATTGCCTTGGTAGGAGAGTAAGCGCTCACCCTGATCGTCTTTGAGCTTGATCTCGAAGTGGTTCCAAGGGCGGCTAGGGTCGCCGTGGCGGCGGCCAAAGGTCAGCGGCAGGTACTCGTAGCAGATCCGGATCAGCTGGGCGTCGCCGCTTTGCTTGGCCGCGGTCAGCAGTTCGCTATGCAGAAGCTTCTCAGGCAGCGTCGCCAACAGTTGCTGCTGGCGTGTTGCCACCTTGGCGTTGGTGTTAGTGATGGCGCTTAGCACGTCTTGCTTGTCGAGCAGGTAGCCGTTGTCGAACACCCCGCCGCGCATGCTGTTAAACAACACGTTGGCATAGTGGTGAACGCTGGTGGCCTCGTCGTTGGTCAGCTGCCAGGCATCGCCGCCCGACATCAAGTTAATCAGCTCCTGCTGGTTAGCCGCGATACTGGCACTAACCTGCGCTTGCAGTGCGGCGGGATCGCTCAGTAGCTGCTGCAGCTGGGTAATCGCCTGATGATTGTGGTCGATATCCGCCACGATGCGCCAGTCGGCGCTTTGTTGGGCCGCCAGGTTCAGGGTCTTGGCTAGCAGGTAGGCGCCGCGCTCGCCTCGCACCAAGGTGTCTTGTTCAAGCGCCAGGCCGCGACGGAAGGCTTGCAGCTGCTTGCTGCTGAGCAGCAGCTGGTTGTCGCCGCTATCGAGGCTGAACACGCTGGTGGCCAACAGCGACTCGGCGGGCTCTGCGCGGTCGGTCAGTTTGGCGTACATGGTGTAGAGCACCAGCGGGCTGTCGGCGAGTCGCTCGTTCCACTTATAGGCATCGACCAACGCGCTGGCCTTTTGCATTGAGCCCAGCGGCGCGCCGGAGGGTTGCAGGTTCTGCAGACCATCGATGAGCTCGATGCTTTGGCTATTCTCGCTGAGGTTGCGGATCTCGGCATGGCGGACAAAGCCGAAGCGCTCGCTGGTGTTCCAGCTGTATTGGAAGCTCAGCTGCAGGCTATGGTTGATCTCTTCGAACACCAGCTTGTCGCCAATGGTGTTCTTATAAATGTTGCGCTCCACCTGATAGAGCCCATCGTGGTGGCGGTTAAACGGTTCCCATAACGCGCTGCCAGTGGCGGTTGTCACTCTGACTAAGGTCTTGGAACCGGTGTTCTCGGCGCTCTCATGGATATAGTCCACCGACTTATAGGGAAACAGCGCATTCTCGGGGCGGATCCGTCCGGCGGTAAGGCTGCCTGTGGAAGAGATAAACAGCCAATGGTCACTGGCCGAGACCACGCTGATAAAGAAGGGGGCCATATGATCGACATTGGCAATCTTGTAGTAACGCTCGCCATCTAGGTCGACAAACTGACCGCTGACGGGTGGTTGGCTCGAAGGGTGTGCAAGACTCATACGCAATTTACTCCATAAAGAAAGCGCTTTCTTTTGGGTTAATGTACGGCGGTCCATCGCTGGTGTTCAATAAGTGATCGTTAAAAGCATTTTAAGGATCACAGATTTTTCCTTGCTGGATTCATGGTAATTTCACAAATGAGTAGCCGCATCAATATTAAATACATATAAAACATAAGGATAGGGATTAATGTTTGTGTTTATTGCGTTTTTCTTTGGTTGCCTGATAAAAGTGAAGTTGGTCGTTTTTGCGATTGCTTGTGTTACTTACAGCTGCAGCCATCATGAGGATTTTTAGCCAGCAAAAAAAGCAAGCGCTTTCTTTTGTTGTTTAATTGACCAAGAACAGCCAGTACTGGCTCTGTATCTAGCGAACTATCCTAGGATGTGCTGGATGCTCGCACGATCAATTCGGGGGTGAGTTGCAGTGCGGGTAGCTGGTCCACCTTTTGCCCATCGATCAGCGCCATCACGCGCTCGGCAGCGATGCGGCCCATCTCGCTAATGGGAAAGTTGACCGAGCTAAGCTGGGGGCGCAGGTGCTCGCTCAGGCTGTCGTTGTCGAAGCCGACCACCGCAATATCGTGGCCGATGCGCAGGCTGCGCTCCATTGCCACATCGTATAGCGCGAGGGCGATAGCATCGTTTTGGCAGAACACGGCCTTGATCTTGGGATCGCGGTCGAGCAGCCGCCGGGCGGCTTGATGGTTGCCCTGATCGTCGAAGCGGCCTTCCACCACCAGGTTGGCGTCGTAGTCGATGGCGGCGTCGCTCAGGGCATTGCGATAACCCTGCAGGCGCTCGCGGCTGTCGCACTTACTTAGCTGCCCGGTAATGCAGGCAATATGGCGATGGCCGCTTTCAATCAGGTGTTGGGTGGCCAGGTAGCCGCCGAGTTCATTGTCGAGGTAGGCGCAGTGCTCGGCGATCTCAGGGATATAGCGATTTAGGATGACGGTAGCAGGCTGCTGCTGTACCAAGCTGATCAGCTCGCTGTCGCTCAGGGTATCGGCATGGATGATTAAGCCATCGACCTTTTTGGCGCGCAGAAAACGGATCGACTCCAGCTCTTCGCTATGCTGCTCTTGCCCGCTGGTGATGATCAGGTGATTGTTGCGCGCCCGTACCACCTTTTCCGCATGGTGCATCAAGGGACCATAAAACGGCCCTGACAGGGTACCAACCAACATGCCGATACTGTTGGAGCGGTTAGAGGCCAGCGCCTGAGCGAAGGCATTAGGCTGATAGCCCAGCTGCTCAATCGCATCGAACACCTTCTTACGATTCTTCTCTTTTACTGTAGGGTGGCCGTTTAGCGCACGGGACACCGTGGACTGCGACACCTTCGCCAGCTCAGACACTTCCTTAATCGTAATCAAGCCCTAACCACCTCTTGTTATGGGAAAACCCGCCTATGGTAGTTGCGCTTGTGCGTTCAGCCAATAGCTGTGCTTGCAAATCGTTCTCAGAGATAGGGGTTTTGTGAAGCTATCAAGGCTAATTCAGCGTCACTCGCTTGCTGGCCTTTTGATAGATGATCTTCCAGCCGTTCCAGCGCGGCAACTCCCAACGCTTGGGGCCGTCTTTGCGTAAACCGCTGCGATAATGCACCACCACCTGACGGCGTAGCGGCAAATACTCCACATCCAGTTTTAGCTCCGCCAACACTAAACTGCGCGGGTAGGCCTCATCGAAGCCCTCGCGCTGCCAGTCGGGAATGCCGGCAAAGGCAAAGTCATCGGCATCCAGCAGCTCTACATCCGCATGGCTTTCACAGCCCAAGGCGCTTAGCTGCTGATAAAGCCACTGCTCGGCATCGACCGGCTCACCCTCACCGCCACCATGCTTCTCGCCTAGCTGCACCCAGAGGTTCCAGGCGCCGATATCGTCGCGCAGACTTGCACCGAGGCCTTTGAACAGTCGGTTGGCCAAGATCTCGCGGCTTAGCTGTTGGCATAGTGCGTCGGGGCTGAGGGCTTGCTGCTCGTGACCGATTTCTCGACCGGCATAGCGGCGGATCACTTGTGCGCCACCCTCGCTTAGGCTGCCATCGATGGCCTCGGTTTCTCCGAGCTGATGGCGCATCAGATCGTCCAAACGTAGCGGCATCATACACAGGCCAAGAGTATTGAGTTGCTTGCTGCCTTTGCCGGGTAGCGAGAAGTAATCGAGCACGATGGCCGCCTCGCAGAGCTCAGGAATAATGCTGTCACGGGCGATCTGGATCTCCAGTTGGCCGTTGCCCATGGCATTGCGGCGACGTTCACGCCGGACAAAGGCCAGCTCGGGGGCATGAGTCAAAAGGGCGCTGATCAACGCATTTCTTTGGTAAGTACTGGCCTTGTTAAGCTTGGCAAGCCCAAGGCTTTGCCGTAGCTGCGCGGCCAACTCGCGCGCCTGACGCAGCGCATCGCGGTTGACCTCAAGTTCTTGCGGCCAATGCTCTTCACCAGTGCGCATCAGCTGGATAATCGCGGTAGCCTCGCAATAGCTGGGTAACCATTGATTAAACACCTTCTCCCAATCGAGCTCCGACGGCGGGCTATAGAGCCGCTGCGGCGTGCTCAGGGCAGCGCCAATATCCACCATCGCCTCGCGGGTATGCGTGTCGGGCATCAGGCTGATAAGGTGGGAGAAGAAGCTATCTATACCCACTTTGAGTAAGCGGCTGCCATGGGCGCTGAGTTTACCATTTTCGTCGGTCGCGCCCATTTGTAGCGCTCGCTCACCGGCGATGCCGAGGGCTTTACTCGGTAGCGCTTCGATAAAGTCTAACTCGGATAGCTGCTTGCCTACGGCAGCGGCGTGTAGCAGCGGCTCTAACAGTTCTTCGCGCTGTAGCTGCGGCGGTGTTTGCGCCTCTAACGGTGCGAACTCGCCCCACAAACGGATGCAATGCCCGGGCGCGGTTCGACCGGCACGGCCCCGCCGTTGTTGGGCACTGGCCTGAGAGATACGCTTCAAGCTGAGCACGGTGCGGCCATTGCGCTGTTCGGTGCGCCGCTCTAATCCGGAGTCGATCACCAGCGTAACCCCGGGAATGGTCAAGCTGGTTTCGGCTACGTTGGTCGCCAGAATCACTCGCTGCTGCGGGCTGGGCTTGAGAATACGCTGCCGCTCGCTGTCACTAATGGTTGAGTGCAGCGGCAGCACCGGGCAATCAAGTTGGCTAAGCTGCTGGGCACAGCTGTTGATCTCGCCGCGCCCGGGCAAGAACACCAGCACATCGCCGGCGGTAGCTTCAAGGTTGGCGCGTACTTGCTCCGCACAGCGCTCGGCGAGGTTCCGCCCATCCGGTAAGTGATGAGATTCTCTTGCCGCGTAGTGCAGGCTAACCTCAAACTGCCGCCCTTCGGCGCATAGCTGCTCGGCGCTTAGGTAGTGCTGCAAAGCCTGTGCATTCAAGGTTGCCGAGGTTACCAGTAAACGCAGATGGCTATCGCGGCACAGCGCCAGCAGCAAGTCAGTATCCCAGCGCCGCTCGTGGAACTCATCGAGGATCAGCGTATCGAAATCGCGTAGCTGGTTTTCACTTAGCCAACGCAGCGCAATCCCCGGTGTGACAAAGGCGATATCGGTGCGCTCATCCACATCCGAGAAAAAGCGGATTGCGTGGCCCACCTTTTTGTCGGTCAGTGTCGCCACATATCCCGCCAAAGCCTCACAAGCAATCCGCCGCGGCTGTACTACCAACACTCGCCCAGTTTCCGCTGCCCAAAGTGGCAAGGTGGTCGACTTACCCGAGCCGGTTGCCGCCTCAACCACTAAGTGTTGCTTGGGGAGGCGGGCTTTGATTTGCTGTTCTAGGGCGAAGATGGGGAGGTTGGGTTGTTGGCGCATGTTGTTGTTATAGGTCCTTCACAGAGGGGAGCGGATAACTATTTTGGGGGCCCAGTATAGCGTTGCTGGGCGAGGGATTGAATGCGGCAGCGCTTATCAGCCTGAGCTGATACCAATGGGGCTGCCGTGTTTGGTACACCCTCAAAAGGCCGAGCGCTAGACAGCGCTCGTTGCCGACAGATACCCAAAACCTAGTACAGCGATGATCGCCAGCTCCAATATCAGTGGTGGAAGCACCGCTTTTTCAAAGCCGTCGATGGCCAATCCTAGGACCCGGCCAAAGGCGACAGCCGCCATCACTAGGGCAACCAACAAGTAGCCCGCAACTAGTCCTTGGGTGAGACCTAAGATCAGCGCGCTGGCGCAGGCGATGAACAGCCCGCCAATCACCGAACGAATGGTGTTTAAACCGGCGTTACCTGACGGTTGCAGGGCAAAGTTGCTGAGCATCTTGTGTGGGGCAAGCATCGACATTACACCCAGGCCACTTAGCATTATGGTTGCCAGAATGACCAGTATTTGCAGCATTGTATCCATGGGTTTCTCCTTGTATTAAAGACGGTCGTGCGAGAACTGCTCAATGGCGTAGCGGGCGTTGTCTTGAGCGCTAACATCACCAAGCGATGACTCTAAGCTGAGTTGATTTACCACTGGTCCGGTTGGGGAACCCGCTTGACTGGCATAGAACTGGCCGGTTTCAAAGCGAGGGTCGAACAGCCCATCTAAATAGCGCTTGGCGGCTTTATCGACACTGTGCATCATGCCGAGCATTGGCATTATCAGCTCGCCGATGTATTTGAAAAACAGCTTCTTCATAAATGGCAGGTCGTCCATGCCATTAGTGCCAGTGGTACCGCCGGGGCTCATGGTGATAAAACGCAGGTGTGGGTGTTGCCGGGCCATCGAGCTCATCCAAAGGGTGCCTGTGAGCTTAATGGTGCCGTAGATATCTAGTGGATCAGCCTTTGCGCCAAACTTGCGGCCATTGGCAATGGCAGTAAACTCTTCTACCGAGGCATCTTTCAACTGGGGCTTGGCCACGCCCATCTTAGGAACGCCGCGGGCAGTTTCTGAGCCGGCATACAGAATGGTGGAGGTGACCAATTGGCGTTTGATTAGCTCATCCACTAACACTGAGTGGCCCAGCACATTGGCTGCAAATATGGTGGTAACGCCGTCGGCGGTCAGTTGGTTAGGGGTTTGTCCACCGGTTCCGCCTGCATTTAGCACCACCGCGTCGATGGGGGTGCTGAGCCGCTGGACTGCTTCGCGCACCGATTGGGCATCGGCCACATCGATGATCAGTACCTCGAAGATGTCTTTGCCAGTGGCCTCGACTAACTGTTGCTTGGCGAGCTGGGCTTTATGCTGGCTGCGGCAACCTAGATAGATTTTGCTGATGCCTTCTTCGAACGCGAGTTGCCGCGCTGATTCAAAGCCAATCCCTGCATTTGCGCCAGTGATTAGCACGGTCTTGATGGTTTTCATGCTGTCTCCTTTAGCTGTTTCTGTAGCGACGTGGTTAACGTTATCACCGTTGAAAAATGCGCTGTAGATAGGTAAAAGTGGACATGGTGTTTCAAAAATGAACCAAGGATTGGCATGCTCAACAAGGACAGCTACGCGTTTAACTGGGACGATCTCAAGTTCTTTCTGGCAGTGGCTCGGGCCGGCACCCTACGCGGTGGGGCACAAGCCATTGCGGTAAATCACACCACGATGACGCGGCGCCTCTCGGTGATGGAGCAGCGCATTGGCAGCCGCTTGTTCGACCGCTCCAAGCAAGGCCTGGTATTGACCCAGATTGGCGAGGAGTTATTGCCCTATGCCCAGCGGATGGAGGAGGAGATGACCGCCGCATCGCGCTTTATCGTGGGCAAAGATGCCGACCCCGTTGGTACAGTATGTGTGTCGCTGCCCCATGGGATGGCCCTGACCTCACTGATGGATGACTTCGCGCTATTCTCAACACGTTATCCCGATATCACTCTCAACCTGCAGTTTGGCAATGACATTGCCAACTTGAGCCGGCGTGAGGCCGATGTGTCGGTGCGAGTCGCCAATGAGGTGTTCGACGATGCGGTGGGTCGCCGCCTGGTGCAGATGTCTCAGGCGGCCTACTGCTCCAGAGAGTATGCTGAGCGGGTTAAGGATAATCAGGGAGAAGGGCTGCACTTTATCGGCTGGCACGAACCGGAAGGAGATGTCACCGCCCAATGGCTCAAGGAGAGCTTCTACCCCAAGGCCACCTTAAAGCACCGGGTATCCGAGCTGGTGCCGTTGGTGTCTCTGGCTGCCGCTGGGCTGGGGATGGCGTATCTGTCTTGCAACTTGGGCGATCGTCATCCCGGGCTGGTGCGCGCACCATTTCAAAAGCCTTTACCCTATCGCAGTATCTGGCTACTACTGCACCGTGACTTACGTCGTACAGCCCGCATTCGCTGCTTTGTCGACTTTCTGGCTGAGCAAGTGCAGGCGCGGGAAAATGAGTTTTGGGTAGCAGGGACAGTGACTAGTCCTGTGGCTAAATAGGGACTGAAAAGCGGGCTTGGTTTGTTGGAGCGAATCATCGAAAATGTGACCTACAGTTTTATCGTTCCCCTCGTACTATGGGAGTACCCAATGATCCTCCATTCTTCCACTGTCACCGTCCGAACTGGAACCATTGAAGAGATTATTGAGCTCGACCAAGCGATACCAGAGTTTGAACGGAAAACCTCCAAAGAAAAGCTCCTATCACGATTGCAAGGCGTTACAAGCCTTATCTTAGTTTCCTGCTGTGACGGCAAGCCGGTGGCCTACAAAGCGGGCTATCACATCGATGACCGTGAGTTCTACAGTTGGCTAGGCGGTGTTGTACCGGCTTTTCGTAAACGCGGTATCGCAACCATACTGCGAGAGCGGCAAGAGGCGTGGGCGCTGGAGCAGGGCTATCAGTGGGTCAGCGTGAAATCGATGAACAAGTATCCGCCGATGCTGCAGCTGTTACTTGCCAGTGGCTATCAGATCTGTGGCTACGAGGATAACGGCAGCACTGATAACAGTAAGATCCGATTTATCAAACAGCTACGCCGCTAGTCCCTGCGAGTTGTTCATTTTTGATACATCGCATAATCGGCCCTCTATGGTGATGATAATCTGACCTGATAAAACGATAAACAGCGTTGTAAAGGGAAATGATGATGCGAAAACTAGCCTCGATACTCGCGGGCCTGTGGCTGTGCTGCTCCAGCAGTATGGCTGCGCCAGTAACCCCTCTTGTTGACCCCGTCCTTCCAAGTGCGCAGCAGTGGCTGCAGCATATCGAACAGGACATTGCGCGCTTTTATCTGCAGCCCGGTCCTTTGGGCGATCCTGTAGGTAGCTTTCCCACCTACCTGTGTAACGATAGTCAAACGGCCGACCTCTCCGACCTTTGTCCGGAGCTGCAAGCGAGCTGGTTGCAGGACAGTTTGGGGCGTCAGTACACCAGAATGTTGTCGCGGCAGATCTATACCTATGGCGTAATCTTTCATATGACTGGTAACCCAAAGGCCTTGGCTGCCGCCAAAGCAGGCGTCGATTACCTGCGGGACAATATGTTGAGCGAAGAGGGCGGAGCCTACAGCTATTTAGATAGCGATGGTCAGCCGGGTTTGAGTCTGGCACAAGGCACTACCCAAGACTTGTCCTATGCCCAACTCGGGTTGGCCTTTTACTACTACCTGACGCGTGATGACGCGGTGTTGGCCGATATCCTTAAGCTTAAGGACTATATCTTTAGCCACTATCGCAGTGAGCAACATAATCAGTTGCTATGGGTGTTGGAGGATAGCGCCGATAACACTACCGGTCAGCTAGAGCTGGTGGCGCAACTCGATCAAATCAACGCCTACATGCTGCTGATGTTGCCGCTGCTGCCTGAGCCTTATGCGGCGCAGTGGCGCGAGGATTTAGCCTGGCTCAGCGAGGTGTTACTTAGCCAGTATCACAACGAGCAAGAGCTGCGTTTCTATGGTTATCTGCATCACCCCAGCGGCAAAACGACCACCGGGCGCCATGGCGATTGGGGGCACACCATCAAGGCGTATTGGATGCTGTATCTGGCGGCGGCAGAGCTGGGGCTTGACGACCAGCGCGATATCGCCGAGCAGGGTATGTATGCGGTGTTAGAGCGCGCCTACGCGCAGTTTAAGTTGATGGATATCTTGCCGGACGACCATGGTATGGACCCCAACACCGAGGTGGGTTTTTGGAACGCCACCGAGCACAGCGAGGGCGCATCGTGGTGGCAGTATGCCGAGCTCGACCAAGCCGCGCAAACTCTGGCGTTTAGCGACCCCAGCATGAATGATTACCTGCGCTACACCTATGGCACCTGGCTAAGCGCGATGGTCGACCACGAACATGGCGGCATCCTGCCCTATCCCTACGGGACACAGGCAGCCAAGTTGCACCACTGGAAGAACGGCTATCACGGGGCCGAGCATGCCTTGATCGCCTACCTTGGTGCGAGCCAGCACCAGCAACAGCCAGCAACCCTCTACTTTGCGATTCAGCCGCAAGCGTTAAGCGATGAACTTACCAAGCTGCTGCGACCTTATTACTTTAAGGCTGAGCGTGTCGAACTCGACAAACAGCAAGGTAGGCAGCGGGTCCGCTTTAGCGGTATATCTGGCTAGAGCGCTCGGCTCAACGCAAGCTTTTATTGCGTTTTATCAATGGCTTGAAGTGAGCAGCCGATAGTATTGGGGTAACTGGAGTTTGCTTGGTGGCAGCGCTGCCAAGCATGGTTACTGGATGACCCTATGCTGATTGTTTTTGCTCTGTGTTCTATCGCGCTTTATCTATGGCTGCTCGATGCCAGCATGCAGCTGTTTTTTGGCCTCGATACCTGGCCGACGCTGCTGCAGTGGTTTGGCGCATTTGGTCAGGTAGAAACGCCCATGTACATCATCATCAACCTGCTATTTGTACTATCCAGCCTGTTTTTTTGCAGCGGTGTGCTTAACCTCCTTGAGCGGATCTATTTAAGCCTATTTGGCCGGGCGGTGTGCGTGATGTACCTCGGTAATCGCTATACGCGAGAAGGCACCTATGTCGACTATAAAACGCCCAGGGCACTGTTTACTGGCCGCTCCGATGCCTACTTGAATTACTCGTTTGAGGCACTTGGCGTTACCAGCGATCGAATCAAAGGCTTATGGAAGGGGCGGGTAGTCAATCGCAGAGCGCTATCGCTGCCAGGCATACTGCTCTATGCGCTGCTGTGTTGCTACATGGCGGCGCTAGTGGTGACCGGGCTGATTTGCGCGGTGAGCTGTGTCATCAGTGTCTACCTGCCGGAGCTCCCGGTTGCCGGAATGAACCCAGAAGAGATATTGAACTATTTACTGCGGCCCCTTGGCATTCATCCGGTTGTGGCAGTGATGGGCTTGATGGTTTATCTGATTGTTCACCTGCTGATTGAAGTGGGATTTCACGCGCTGTGGGCGAAGTTTCATGGCGCTCCTCGCACACTAATGAAGATAGCGCCTCGTAGCGAGCGGGTGACCGGGCAAGTGGTGAGTTTCGATAAGATCTATCGCAAAAAAGACTCCTCCTCGAAGAACCAAACCGACACCGGCTACCGCGACATTACCTTCCAGTTCGAACAGCTCTACACCCATCCGGTATACGTGTCATTGCGCTACCATATTGATGAGCTATCAGCGGCATACAACGCGCAGGTAGAGCAGCAAGCTCGCGAGAAAAGCCCGATGGAGCTGGTGGTGAAGGATGATGGCTCGCTGCAGTTACCCCAAGGATATAGTCAGTCGTTTTAGCTATCCGTCACTCTTCTGGCTTCTGGCGATTGAAGCAATAGCTTACTGGTATTAACTAGATATTGATGAGCCAATGATAGATAAGCTTTCGCAAGACCTTAAATATGTTATTGAGCAACCCAAGATAGGGGTGTTCAGTGATCTTTGGGCGCATACCATATACCTGTTGTGGGATGAAGCAGCCCCCCCGACTTGGCTAACAGAGCTGGATGAAGAGGAGATTCCCGGGGAAGTGTTTGATTGCTGGGATGAGCCAGATTCAGCGGTGCGCCAAGGTAATTGGTTGCTGCTGCATTGGGTTGATATAAACGACTACCCCTTAGCAACGGTCGCCCCGCTGCGCCTTGATGAGCTCACTAAGCGTGGCTTTGCCAGCAGTGTGAATCAGGGGGAGTGGGATGATCCAACGTGTATATACCACTACTTGTTTGCTGAGAAACACAGCCAAGAGTTACTGCTAAGCAGTGCACTCTATTTGGTGACCCTTAAGGGTGAAAGGCCAAGCTGTAGTCAGGATATTGCTGATAGCGATAGCTTTCGAACGGTATCGGTTCCGCGGTATGCGTTTACCAAAGAGTATCAGCGAGTGGTGATATCAGGCGGAAGATAGCAGCTGTTAGCTATTCATCATGCTTCGCTAGACTGAATAAAACGCACAGTGTAAACCTGACTGCGCGTGCTGATAGTCAGCCTAAGGAGAGTGTATGAACAAGGTCGTTATCATTACCGGCGCTAGCCGAGGCATAGGCGCTGCGACTGCGTTGCTGTTGGCTCAGCAAGGGTATCGCGTGTGCGTTAACTACCTTAGCCACTGCGAGCGGGCCGAGGCAGTGGTGCAGCAGATCTTGGCGGCAGGTGGCGAAGGCTTTTGCGTGCAAGCGGATGTGTCACAAGAGGCCGAGGTAGAGCGCTTGTTCGAGACGGTGACTCAGCGCTACGGCCAAGTGACTCACCTGGTAAATAATGTCGGTGTGCTGTTTACTCAGGCGGCTACCTCTGAGATTGACTATCAGCGCTTTGAGCGAGTGATGGCGGTGAATGTGGGCAGCTATTTTCTGTGCGCCAAGGCCTTCGTTCAGAGAGCTAGTGACTATGGGGCAATCGTCAATGTATCTTCAACCGCCGCGAAAACTGGTTCTCCCTTTGAATACATCGACTACGCCGCATCTAAAGGCGCGGTGGACAGCTTAACCAAAGGGCTGGCCATGGAACTGGCGGCGCGAGGGATACGGGTGAACGGCGTCAGACCAGGTTTTATCTATACCGAGATGCATGCCGACGGCGGTGAGCCAGACAGGGTCAAGCGCTTGGCCCCGCAGATCCCCATGCAGCGCGGCGGCGCACCAGAGGAGGTCGCTCAATCTATCGCATGGTTGCTCTCTGATGAGGCCTCCTATGTGACGGGCTCGGTGATTGATGTGGCCGGTGGCCGATAATTGGGAGTTGCCAGGCGCTTGGTCTCTCCAGTTTCTGGTTGTATAATCGCTGCCCTTTTAGCCAGTTTGAGTGATCCGCAGTGCTCGAACTGGCCTGTTTGTACCCAGATGAGAAAGCCATGAATTACCCCGCGTCCCGTTTTTCTGTTGCCCCAATGCTTGATTGGACTGATCGCCATTGTCGCTACTTTCATCGCTTGATGAGCCGCAACACTTTGCTGTACACCGAGATGGTGACCACTGGCGCGATTATCCATGGCAAGGGCGATTATCTGGGCTATAACGATGCGGAGCATCCGGTTGCGCTGCAGCTGGGGGGCTCGAATCCCGCTGAGCTGGTGGAATGTGCCAAGCGCGCCGAAGCGCTGGGGTATGACGAGGTGAACCTGAATGTAGGCTGCCCTTCTGATCGGGTACAGAACGGCCGTTTTGGTGCTTGCCTGATGGGCGAGCCGGACTTGGTGGCTGAATGTATGGCGGCGATGGGCGATGCGGTTAGCATTCCGGTTACCGTGAAAACCCGTATTGGCATCGACGAGCAAGACTCTTACGAGTTTTTGACCACCTTCATCGATAAAGTGGCTGCTGCAGGCGTGAAAGACTTTACCATTCATGCTCGCAAGGCGTGGCTTTCTGGTTTGAGCCCGAAAGAGAACCGCGATATTCCGCCGCTGGATTATCCGCGCGCTTACCAGATCAAACGTGACTACCCACAGCTGAATATCTCGGTCAACGGCGGAATTACCAGCCTGGAGCGGGCGGAAGCGCACCTACAACATCTTGACGGTGCGATGCTTGGCCGCGAGGTGTATCAGAATCCCTACCTGCTGGCCGAGGTCGACAGTCGGATTTTTGGCGAGCAGGACCCAGGACTCTCCCGCCATCAGGTGGTTGACGCCATGATCCCCTATATCGAAAAGCACTTAGTCAGTGGCGGCCGCCTGCAGCATGTGACTCGCCATATGCTGGGGTTGTTTCAGGGCTGCCCAGGCGCCCGCGCGTGGCGTCGTCACTTAAGTGAGAATGCCCATAAAGCGGGGGCCGATATCGACGTGCTAAAGACCGCTGCCAGCCTGGTTCGTGCGCCTGAACAAGAGTGACCGCTGTCACAAAAAGCTTACACGCAGATTTTGCCAATGAGCTGAGTCTTAGACTTTAGTTGTATATACTTTAGTCTGATATTGATGCTTTTTTGTTTGGTGAGTTATGCGTGCGTTATCTTTGCTTCGCCGACTGAATGGCTGTTGGACTCAGCGTTTTCTGGTTCGATTTGCTGTTGGCAGTTTGGCAATTTTGGGCTTTAAAATCAGTGCTTTGTACTTCTTTCCTGCGGTACTACTGATTGGAACCCATAATCAGGAATTCTTCGGTTGGTAGTCACCAATTGAGCCATTTCGGCTGGTAATCTGCCTCCTTTACCAGCCGGGCAGGGACGCTGCCCACCCCTCTTTATTGCCTTTGGCACACCCTTTGCTAACTCTGTACAAGAATTGTCACCGTTTTGACGGAGTTTGCCTATGGAAACGATCAATCGTTTTGTCCTACGCTGGGGAGCGTTAGATGTAGTCGTGGCGTGGCTGAGTATCGCCAGTGCCATGCTGCTGTTTATCCCCCAAAATGTGCTGCATATCCAAAAGCTTGAAGGGCAGGGTTACACCTTGGCTGTGATTGGGCTAATCGTGGGTATCGCGTTCTTTGTGAGTCGTGGCTTGATGCTGGCGGCCTCGTTTGCCAAGCGCAGCTGGTTTAGCCGCAAGCAGATGCAACAGCTTAGCTCGATGATTGCCTGTCTCGATCATACTGAGCGAGCGGTACTGCGTGAGTTTGTGATTGCCCGCAAGAGCGTACTTAACCTACCGGTGCTTGAGCCATCGGTGGTAAACCTGATTGATAACGGGGTGCTAACGCCAGTTAAGCCTCGGCAGATGATTGAAGGTCGCACGCGGGTTGATTTGATGATCAGTTTGGAAGCGCGCCCGCTTCTGAGCTATCGCGCACTGGGACTCCCAGTGGGTAAGCTGAGTGAGGAGCACGTGGAGCAGCTAAAAGCTAAACGTCCACCGTTTCTGCGAGCTGACTACCAAGCCAGTCGCACCCATAATGGCCGTTTGTTTAGGATCCGTGCCGAGCAAACGTCGGCGAATGGGGAAGAACAGGCCGATGGTGAACATGCGGCTTAGCCGCATGCTCCAAGCAAACTACTGGGTGCGCTTTTTCAGGTAGCCTGCGTAGTCGGGTACTTCCACTTCAAACTCTTGGTCAAAATAACGGCTGGCAAGCAGAATGTCGGCCGTTGCTTTGTTGGTTGCCACGGGAATGTTCCATACTGCAGCCAAACGCAATAAGGCCTTCACATCGGGGTCGTGCGGCACCGCATCGAGTGGGTCCCAGAAGAAGATCATCACATCGATCTTGCCTTCGGCAATCATGGCGCCAAGCTGCTGGTCGCCACCCATTGGGCCGCTAAGCAGGGGCTCAACCGCAAAGCCATGTTGGCTCAGTAGGGTGCCGGTGGTGCCGGTGCCAAAAAGTTGGTGCTTGTCGAGCTCTGCCTTGTGCAGTTTAGACCATTCAATTAGCGCGGATTTCTTATGATCATGCGCGACCAACGCAATGCGTTTGGACGCAGCCATTTTGCGGGTTGTCGTTTCCATGTCTTTACTTATTTTATTGAGATGCCTCATGTTACTGAGTTGGGTGAACAGTGGCTAGTTGTCTGGCGGGATTTTCGTTAGATTGTATGAAAACGTATTCCTGTTTTGATTGAGAGGGGGTTTTTAAGGGCGGTTATACGCTGTTTTACCTCATAATGAAGCAGGATAATGAAGTAGATAAAAACATCACCAAGGAAATAGGATGGTTTATATTTTTGGCTACGGCAGCTTAATCGATGCCGATTGTCGCCAGCGTACCTTTCCCGGAGAGCATGCGTATCCGGCGCGATTAAAAGGATTTCAGCGTTACTGGTCAGGGCTGAAGAGTGTCGGGGACCGCTCTGCGGTGGTGATCTGCCCGAGTGAAGATAGCAGTGTGAACGGGGTGCTGATCCCCTTTGATGAACGCTTTATTGACGATTTGGACCAACGCGAGTGCGACTATAACCGTGTGCTGTTATCGCAAGACCAGCTGGAGCTGTTAGACCCGCTGCCGCACTCTGCAACCAAGATCTACACCTATGTTGCTAAAGAGCTGTGGCGACCAGCCGATGAGACGCCGATCCTGCAAAGCTATCTGGATGTGTGTCTGCGCGGCTGCCTGGAGGTGAGTGAGCACTATGCCCGAGAGTTTTTGCATTCGACCGAGTTCTGGGTAAGCCATTGGGAGGATGATCGCAATGCGCCGCGTTATCCGCGTGCTGAGAATCTTGATGCCCTATGTCTGGAGAAGATCGACTCGATCCTCAACGACATGGCGCACCTGCAAGCCCACTCACCATTGCCTCAAAGGTAATTGTCTCAAAGGTAATTGGGGCTAGGTTGAAGGCAATAAAAAAGGCCGCTGATGCGGCCTTTTTGCTGTTCGGTAACTGAGATTACAGTACGTGAACAGAAGAGGTGTTGGTGGTACCTGAAGGAACCAGGGCACCAGAAACCATCACTACGATGTCACCTTTGTTAGCCAGACCAGACTCTAGAGCCAGCTCTTTACCCAGTGCGTAGAACGCATCGGTGCTTTCGATATCGGTAACTACGTGAGGTACCACACCTTTGGTCAGGCACAGTTGACGAGCAGTCTTGTCGTTGGTGGTGATAGCCAGGATGTTCGCCTGTGGGAAGTACTTACGTACAGACTTAGCAGACTTACCACCTTGGGTAGCAACAACAATCAGAGGCGCGCTCAGCTTCTCAGAAGTTTCTACAGCACCTTTACATACCGCTTCGGTGATGCGCAGTTTGCCGCTGTCGCGTGCTGGATCCAGGTTAGAAGGCATTACAGCGTCGGTACGGTCACAGATGGTGGCCATGATGCTTACTGCTTCTACTGGGTATTTACCCTTCGCAGACTCACCAGATAGCATTACTGCATCGGTGCCGTCCAGGATTGCGTTGGCAACGTCACCAGCTTCTGCGCGGGTAGGACGTGGGTTCTTGATCATTGAGTCCAGCATCTGGGTTGCAGTGATAACCAGCTTGCGAGCACGGTTACATTTCTCAATCATCATTTTCTGCGCGAAGATTACTTCTTCAACTGGGATTTCTACACCCAGGTCACCACGAGCTACCATGATGCCGTCAGAGGCTTCAAGGATCTCGTCGAAGTTATCAACACCTTCTTGGTTCTCAATCTTAGAGATGATTTGGATGTTCTCACCGCCGTTCGCTTTTAGCAGCTCGCGGATTTCCAGAACGTCTTCTTTCTTACGGATGAAAGAAGCAGCGATGAAGTCAACGCCTTGCTCACAACCGAATACAAGGTCGCCCTTATCTTTTTCTGACAATGCTGGCAGCTGAACTTTAACGCCTGGCAGGTTAACACCTTTGTTTTCACCCAGGTCACCGTTGTTCAGTACTTTACACTTCACTTCGCTATCAGAAATGGCGATAACTTCCATTTCGATCAGGCCGTCGTCAACCAGGATCATGTTACCAACGCTCAGGTCGGTAGCAAAACCAGGGTAGGTTACAGCAACACGGTCTTTGTCGCCGATAACGGTTTGGTCAGTAGTGAAAGTGAACTCTTGACCAGCAACCAGAGCAACGTCTTCCCCACCTTCCAACTTGATGGTACGGATTTCTGGACCTTTGGTGTCTAGTAGAACAGCAGCGCTCTTACCAGTGTTCTTAACCACTTCACGCAGGTTGTTAATGCGCTGACCATGCTCATCGTAGTCGCCGTGTGAGAAGTTCAGGCGCATTACGTTCATGCCAGACTCAACCAGCTTAGTCAGCATCTCTACTGACTCGGTTTTTGGACCAATGGTACAAACAATCTTAGTTTTCTTCATTGAAGTAAATCTCCGCTCAGGATGCGTTTCAAAAACCCGCGCATTATACAGGAATGAAACTTTAGATTTGTAAAAAATTAACGACATTAGACGTCGCGAAATCAAGTTTTCTGCGATTAGTTACACATCGTTACATTGAAAAGCTTGCCAAATTACATTTTCGCGTTGTCTTAACACATATACCGAAGTTACCTCGCGTGTTGATTTCGCTAGGTTTTTGCAAGGTAGCTTGGGTATACAACCAAGGAGCATAGCGTGTTGTAGTGTCATTTGCGTGTCACAGGACAAAAAAAACCTCGCTAGCTAGCGAGGTTTTTTTGACAGCCTGAATTACTCTAGTTCACCACAAAAACGGTAACCTTCACCGTGGATAGTGGCGATGATTTCCGGGGTTTCCGGTAGCGACTCGAAGTGCTTACGGATGCGACGAATGGTCACATCAACAGTGCGGTCGTGTGGCTTAAGCTCGCGGCCGGTCATCTTCTTCAGAAGCTCAGCACGGCTTTGGATTTGGCCTGGGTTCTCCACAAAGTGCAGCATCGCGCGGAATTCGCTGCGAGGCAGTTTGTACACTTCTTTATTTGGGCTAATCAGCGAGCGGCTGTTGATATCCAGCACCCAACCGTTGAAGCGGTATTGCTCAACCACAACCTTATCTTCAGCAGCGCCTTGGCTGTTGATGGTACGGTTTAGCAGGTTACGCGCACGGATGGTCAGCTCACGTGGGTTGAATGGCTTGGTGATGTAGTCATCGGCGCCGATTTCCAGGCCAAGGATCTTATCGACTTCGTTATCTCGTCCGGTTAGGAACATCAATGCAATCTGCTCGCGGTCACGAAGCTCGCGGGCTAGCAACAGTCCGTTTTTACCCGGAAGGTTGATGTCCATAATGATCAGGTGAATGGTGTTCCCTTCCAGAGCCGCATTCATTTCGTTACCGTCTGAGGCCTCGAATACGTTGTAACCTTCGGCTTCGAAGGTACTCTTCAGGGTATTTCGAGTGACCAGTTCGTCCTCGACGATAAGAATATTAGGTGTCATGGCCTTCCCCAATGCTATTTCTAAAATCTGCGATAGTTAATATATTACGGATGGATGGGCTGGTGGTGGTATTTGTTACAGAAATGTAAAGTCCATCAAGGCCGCATCAAAAACATCCTCTCGCCGTATCTTGGTTATCCCCACTTACTCAAGGGATTGTCGATATGCACGGCTTCCAACAATGGCATCCATTCTATGAACTTAACAGTGACATAACAACTTTCTGCGACAACATATTCGTCGCTATTTGAGTTGCTTTTGATGTAAATCAATCGGAAAAACTGGCTTATTGCGAAATTTATTTGTTTCTGATGAATAAAAACAACAAATGGCCAAATCATCAAATATTCCGAAGTGAAACGCGGGAGCTAAGTCTTGAGGGCTGTCACATAAGCTTATGATATCTATTGAATAGTTTCTTAAGCTAGGTTTTCCCCCTCCATTTCTCCACTGTACTTTCTTATTGAGCATCGACACTCGGTTAGTGCAGAAAATGCCCTAGAACTATAGTGTGAAGCGCCGTAAGGCAAGGATAGGTCGGTTTATATTGGCTAAACTAGAAATGCCTTATTAACCTTCCGTTTGTACTAAATAGGATTGAGCTCATGGACGATATTCTCCCCGATTTGTTTGATGAATACCCTGACAAGCTGCAATTGATTGCGGGTGCTTTTGCTGTGTTCGGCGGACTCGATAACTTCCAGGGCCAAGTGGTAACAGTAAGTTGCTATGAAGATAACAGCCGGGTTAAGGAACTGTTAGCCCAAGAAGGAGAGGGCAAGGTGCTGGTGGTTGACGGTGGCGCAAGCCTTCGCCGCGCGCTGATGGGCGATCTGATTGCCGCAAACGCAGTGGAGAATAGCTGGGTGGGGGTGGTGATAAACGGCGCAATCCGCGATGTTGCAGCTATCTCGACGATGCCATTGGGGGTGCGAGCTCTCGGTGCCTGCCCAATCAAGACGGAGCGCAAAGGGCTTGGCGAGGTCAATGTAACGGTGGCGATAAATGGCGTAATAATTGAGCCGGGAGTTTATCTATATGCCGACCTAAACGGCATAGCCATAAGCAAGGAAAAGCTGATTTAAGAGGAGCTTAGAAGCGGTAGCCTAGTCCGACACGAAGTTGCTGCTGTACTTGCTGAGCATCGGTATCGCGAACTGACTCGATTTGGTAGCTTGCTTCAACATTAAAGCGATTGCGCAGTTGGTAGGAGCCGCTTAGCTCGAGGCTGTGCTCTAAGCCCGCTTGGCTGTCTTTGTGTACTGAGGTTAGTTTAGAGGCAACGCTCAGATTACTACTGGCTTGGTATTTCACCCCGGTGGCTACGTTAAAACCGCGTTGGGTGGCGAGGTCTTGATACTCGGAATTAACCCCTGCCTCAACAAACAGGTTAACTTCTTGATAGATAGGGCGCTGATAACCGCCGTTGAAATACCAAGTCTGGTCACTGCCTTCTAACTGATAGGGGGAAGCGCTAGGCTCGTTGCTTAGTCGGTTGTAGCCAGACACGTACCAATTGTCGATTTGGGTGCGGCTATGAAGCTGCAGCTGATCGGTCATGGTGACTTCAAACTGATTTACCACTTCTGCTTGTGCAGATAATGCCATGCACGCTAACAACGCGGTCGGACATAACAGGGCAAAACGGCGCTTGTTCATCCTTCCTCCTTGGTTGGTAGCTTTTGTTGATAGATTAAACAGAGCGGTACCAATCATTATGGGCGATCCATGACAAAAGATCATAGGGGAAGTTCAAATTATTTGTACGTTAGCGCTCGTTATGTTGCGTTGGTAAGTGTTTGCTATCTCGCTTGGAAGCGCTGCGTCCTGCGATAAGGGAACACATCCTCAAACTTACCCTTTTCAATATTTTTTTGCCGGTCGCGCCAGTAAGCCGCCTTGAACAGATCGCTATGAACCTCGCTAAACACTTTTCTTACCAGCGGCCGCCCCATTAAGAAGGTGGCAAACTCTTCGGGGAACACATCGTTAGGGCCCACTGAATACCAAGGCTCTGCGGCCCACTCGTCCTCTGGGTAACGCGGAGGTGGGATATCACGGAAATTGCATTCAGTCATGTAGCAGATTTCGTCATAGTCATAAAAGATCACCCGACCATGGCGGGTGACACCGAAGTTTTTAAACAACATGTCTCCTGGAAAGATGTTGGCTGCAGCAAGCTGCTTGATGGCATTACCGTACTCTTCAATGGCGGCTTTTGCTTGCGCTTCGTCGGCATCATCAAGGTACATGTTGAGCGGTATCATCTTACGCTCAGTATAAAGGTGCTTAATGGTGAGGGTGTCACCATCGATTTGCAGGGCAGAAGGTGCCACTTTTTGTAGCTCTTCTATTAGTTCGGTGCTGAAGCGCTCTAATGGGAAGTCGAAGTTGGAGAACTCTTGGGTATCGGCCATCCGCCCAACCCGGTCATGTTGCTTAACTATGCGGTACTTCTCTTTGACCACGGCGTGGCTGACTTCCTTGGGCGGGGTGAATTTATCCTTGATGATCTTAAATACCACATCGTAGGAGGGCAGGGTGAACACGCTCATCACCATACCTTTTATTCCCGGTGCCAACTCGAATTGGTCAGTGGAGTTATTTAGATGAGAAAGGTAGTGGCGATAGAACTCCGTTTTTCCGTGCTTTTGGCAGCCGATGGCGGTAAACAGCTCGTAGTCGGTTTTGTTGGGCATTAATAGTTTTAGGAAGTTCACGATCCGCCGCGGGGCTGGTGCATCCACCATAAAATAGGAGCGGGCAAAGCCAAACAAGATACTGACATCGTCACTGGAAGAGAGCACGGTGTCGATATATAAGCTCTTTCCACCATGCAAGATGGGTAGGGCGATTGGCACCGATTCTCCGCCACAGTCAATTCGGCCAATCAGATAGGCTCCTTTATTACGAAAGAATACCGCTTTAACGAAATCTAGCTTCAGCCATTTAGCCTGCTCAATGCTGGGGTGCTTCTCCAGCTTGGCGACCACCCAAGCAATATCTCGTTGCAGGTCTTCAAAGGGAAGCTCGAACTGATAGCTGGTGATGAGTGCATGTAGTAGTTCTTGCAGCTGGCTACCTTCAAAGTGATGCAGGATGGCCTGATAGTCCACTAAATGACTGGTGCGGTGGGCGCGGATAAACAGTTGGTCCTCACGAATGTAGCGATGGTGGAACAAACGCTGGTAGACCGAGTTAAAAAACGACTCCGCTACTTCAAAGTTATCGTGCTGCTTGAGCAGCTCTGAGTAGGCAGTTTTCACTTGGGCAGAGAAGGCGTCGCTACGCTGCAGGTGGCCGGTTAGAGCCTTTATCTCGGCACGTGCTTCAGTGGCGTGGTGATCATAAAGGC
This sequence comes from Aliagarivorans marinus DSM 23064, assembly GCF_000429485.1. GTDB lineage: Bacteria > Pseudomonadota > Gammaproteobacteria > Enterobacterales > Celerinatantimonadaceae > Aliagarivorans > Aliagarivorans marinus. The sequence continues at coordinate 111,403 of NZ_AUBY01000017.1, forward strand.
GGATACGCTCACGTGATGCTAGTTGCACACCAAGCCAGTTAGCCTCTTCGAAGCGCTCTTGAGCACCGCGGGTGACATCGAGAAAGCACTGATAAAAGCGATTGAAGCGCTGCAGCATAACGTGGGCTGCTTGATCGGCCATTGAGTCTGTCATTGGTTATCCCTTTCCAAGTCGGCAAATTGACTATGGCAGATTTTAAACAAGCGTTCCAACTCGCATCTGCAGCATAGCCTGCGTTATTGAAATATTCGTTTAGCGACACAGGTACAAAAGCAGTGGAGGCAGGATAACGCGCTAAAACGTGCGGTGTAAGTGAACACGAAAGGCCAGTGCTAGCTAGGAAAAAGCTTGACAGAATCGCCCGTCTGTTTAAAGGTAGTGCTCAGAATATAGGATGTTTTCAATTATGTTTATGCTTTCTTCCATGCACACCACCATGATGACCATTACCACAACAGTGGCAGTGGCGGGCTGGTTGTAAACGAGAAAAAGCATCAACCAAAAAGGCCCGTATCAATCGATACGGGTTTTTTTTTGCAGGAGGATCAATGCGAGTACTCAAATTTGGCGGTTCCTCGTTAGCCAACGCTGAACGTTTCAAGCGGGCTGCCGAGATCATTGTGGGGAATCGACAACAAGGACAATTGGCGGTGGTGCTGTCGGCGCCAGCAGGGATTACCAATGAGTTGGAAGCGGTCATTGCTGCAACCAGTCAAGGCGAAGATGGACAGCAGCAGCTTACTCGTATCACCCATATCTTCCAGAGCCTGTTGGACGATCTAAGCGCTGAATTCAGCAACTTTGATGCTGCGCCGCTGCAAGCCATGCTGGAGAAAGAGTTGGCAGGCCTGCGCGAAGTATTGCAAGGCGTTCGTTTATTGCGCCAGTGCCCAGACAATATTGCCGCGAGCGTATTGGCCACCGGAGAGCGCTTAAGCGTGAACTGGATGAAGGCCTTGCTGCAAGTTAAACAGCAGCAGGTGGATATCCTGGTTCCTCAACAACTCCTGCTTAGCAACAACGATAGCTATATAGAAGCACAGGTGGATATCGAAGCCAGCAAGGCGCGCTTTGCCGCGGTTGACTACCAAGGGTTGGATGTCCTGCTAATGCCCGGCTTTACCGCTGCCAACGTGCAGGGTGAAACCGTTGTGTTAGGACGTAACGGAAGCGACTACAGCGCTGCGGTATTGGCCGCATGCCTTGCTGCTGATTGTTGTGAGATTTGGACCGATGTAGACGGCGTGTATAACTGCGACCCTCGCGTGGTGGAAGATGCCCGCTTGCTGCGCAGCCTCTCTTACGCCGAAGCCATGGAGTTGAGCTACTTTGGTGCCAAGGTGCTGCATCCGAAAACCATCGCGCCGATTGCCCAGTATCATATCCCTTGTCTGATTAAGAGCACCTTTAACCCGCAGGGTGAGGGCACCTTGATCGGCGCTAAAGATCTGCAAGAGAACAACCTGCCGGTTAAGGCGATCTCTAGCCTGGAAAACCTGACCATGCTGACCGTATCTGGCCCGGGCATGAAGGGCATGGTGGGCATGGCCAGCCGCATCTTCGGTGCGATGGCGCAAGCCAAGGTGTCGATTGCACTGATTACCCAATCATCCAGCGAGTACAGCATCAGTTTCTGTATCCACAGTGCCGATGCCGAAACCGCCAAGCGAGCCCTGCAAAGTGAATTTGAACTGGAGTTGGCGAACCAACTGCTGGAATCCATCGAGTCCATCGACCAGTTGGCGATTATCTCCTTGGTGGGCGATAGCATGCGCAAGAGTAAAGGTGTGGCAGCGCGCTTCTTTACCTCGCTGGCGGAAGTCTCGATTAACATCGTGGCAATCGCCCAAGGCTCCTCCGAGCGCTCGATCTCTGCTGTGGTTACCCAAGATAAAGTGGAAGAAGCCGTGGGCGCGTGTCATCAGAACTTCTTCGATAGCATGCACTACATCGATCTGTTCCTGATTGGCTGTGGCGGTGTGGGCGGCGCGTTGATTGATCAAATCAACGAGCAGCAGAGCCATCTGAAAGAGCAGCATATCGCCATCCGCGTATGTGGTATCGCCAATAGTCGCCAGCTACTGACTAACCCGAAAGGCTTGGAGCTCAGCGATTGGCGTGCCCAGCTAGAAGCCACAGAGCAAAATGGCGGCTTTGATCTGCCAACCGTACAAGGCCTGCTCGATAGCCACCACTTTATTAACCCGGTGATTGTTGACTGTACCAGCAACGACCAGGTTGCCGCCGATTACGTGAACTACCTGGCCGCGGGCTTCCATGTGGTAACCGCCAATAAGAAGGCCAATACCGCCAGCATCGAGTACTACAACCAGCTGCGCCTAACCGCCCTCAAGACCCGCCGCAAGTTTATGTACGACACCAACGTGGGCGCAGGCCTACCGGTGATTGAGAACTTGCAGAACCTGCTGCGTGCCGGCGACCAATTGGTGCGTTTCAACGGTATCTTGTCTGGCTCGCTATCATTTATCTTCGGTAAGCTGGACGAAGGTATGAGCTTCTCTGAGGCAACCGGTATTGCCCGGGATAACGGCTTTACCGAGCCCGATCCGCGTGAAGATCTCAATGGTATGGATGTTGCGCGTAAACTGCTGATTCTGGCTCGTGAGGCGGGTATGGAGCTGAGCCTCGAAGACATCGAAGTGGAAATGGCACTGCCGCCGGGCTTTGATTGCGAAGGAAGCAACGAAGAGTTCATGCAGCGTCTGCCCGAGGCCGATGCTTATTTTGCCAAACTGCAAAAAGATGCCGACGAGCAGGGCCAAGTGCTGCGCTATATTGGAAGCATCGAAGATAGCAAATGCAAGGTCTCCATCCAAGCTGTCGCTGCTGCCGATCCACTACATCGCGTGAAGGACGGCGAGAACGCGCTGGCCTTCTACAGCCGCTACTATCAGCCAATTCCGCTGGTGTTGCGTGGCTACGGCGCCGGTACTGCGGTAACCGCTGCCGGTGTGTTTGCCGATGTGTTGCGTACCTTGAACTGGAACCAGGAGGTATAAATGGGCTTGGTGGTATACGCCCCGGCTTCAACGGCAAATGTTAGCGTTGGCTTTGACTCGCTCGGCGCTGCATTAGCGCCGATTGACGGCTCGCTACTGGGCGACAGGATCTTTGTGGAAGAGATGAGCAGCGGCGACGTGCTTATTGAAAATTCAGGCCCGTTCGCCGATAAATTGCCTGCAGATCCAAAGAAAAACATTCTTTACGATTGCTACTTTGCTTTTCGCGATTTACTGGACAAGGTTCACCAACGAGCGCTGTCGCCATGTCGCATGGTGCTGGAGAAGAACCTACCCGTGGGCACTGGCCTAGGCTCCAGCGCCTGCTCAGTTGTTGCCGCGTTAGAAGCGCTCAATGCACTGTGTGACTATCCCTTCGATAAAGATCAAATGCTGACCCTGATGGGCGAGCTGGAAGGACAGATCAGCGGCAGCGTGCACTACGATAACGTCGCGCCTTGCTACCTCGGAGGTATGCAGCTGATGGTGCAAGATGGCGGCGTGATCAGCCAGACCATTCCGCACTTTGAAGATTGGTACTGGGTACTGGCTTACCCGGGGACCGCTATCTCTACTTCTGCAGCCCGCTCGATATTGCCCGCGCAGTATCGTCGCCAAGACACCTTAGCCTTTGGCCGTAATCTGGCCAGCTTTGTTCATGCTAGTTACAGTAAGCAGCCCGAGTTGGCAGCTGCGGTGCTCAAAGATGTGATTGCCGAGCCTTATCGCTCTCAGCTGATCCCTCGCTTTGATGAGGTTAAAGACTACGTATCACATTCCGGGGCGTTAGGCTGTGGCATCTCAGGCTCGGGTCCGACCGTGTTTATCGTGACCCCGGTGCTGGAGCAGGCGCAGCGGATCAGCCGTTGGATGGAAGAGAACTTCCTGCAAAATGACCAAGGCTTTTGCCATATTTGTAAGATTGACCCAGAAGGAACCCGGGTGACCGGAAACAGTTTATGAAGCTATACAACATCAAACACAACCAAGAGCAGGTAGATTTCGCCCAGGCTGTTAAGCAGGGCTTGGGGCAACAGCAAGGCCTGTTCTTTCCGGCCGAACTTCCCACGCTTGAAAACATCGATGAGCTACTGGAATTGGATCTGGTTAGCCGCAGCGCGAAGCTACTTAGCGCATTGCTAGATAACGAGCTAAGCGAGCAGCAGCTACAGGAGATGCTGGGCAAGGCCTTTAACTTCCCGGCTCCCGTTGAAAAGGTGGCGGATAACATCAGTGCGCTGGAGCTGTTCCACGGCCCAACCCTGGCCTTTAAAGACTTTGGCGGCCGCTTTATGGCCCAGTGCCTGGGCGTATTCTCCGATGGCGAGCAGGTGACTATCCTTACCGCGACCTCGGGTGATACCGGCGCGGCGGTGGCTCATGCTTTCTACGGCATGGAGAACATCCGTGTGGTGGTGCTCTATCCGAAGGGCAAGATCAGCCCGCTGCAAGAGAAGCTGTTCTGTACTTTGGGCGGTAACATCACCACCATCGCTATTGAGAGCGACTTCGATGCCTGTCAGGCACTGGTGAAGCAGGCCTTTGATGATGAAGAGCTAAAGCAAGCGATCGGCCTCAACTCCGCCAACTCAATCAATATCAGCCGTTTGTTGGCACAGGTGTGTTACTACTTTGAAGCGGCCGCTCAGCTTAGCGCTGAGCAGCGCAAAGAGCTGGTGGTGGCGGTGCCATCGGGTAACTTCGGTAACCTGACTGCGGGCCTGATCGCCAAAGCGCTGGGCCTGCCCATCAAACGCTTTATTGCTGCTACCAATGTTAACGACACGGTGCCGCGTTATCTGCAAAGCGGCGAGTGGGCACCAAAGCCGACCCAAGCGACCTTGTCCAATGCGATGGATGTGAGCCAGCCAAACAACTGGCCGCGTGTTGAAGAGCTGTTCAAGGTGAAGGGCTGGCCGCTTAGCGACCTGGGCAAGGGCGCGATGGACGATCAGCAAACTGCGGCTTCAGTGAAAGCGCTGGACGAAGCTGGCTACCTGTGTGAGCCGCACGGTGCGATTGCTTATCAGCAACTCTCTGAGCAGCTTAGCGCTGGTGAGCACGGCTTGTTCCTGTGTACCGCACACCCGGCCAAGTTCAAAGAGAGTGTCGAAGAGATCTTATCGCGTGAGATTGACCTGCCGAAAGCCTTGGCCGATCGCGCGGATTTGCCGCTGCTGTCCCATGAGATGGGCGCCGATTTCGCCAAGCTAAGAGAATTTTTACTGGCCCTGTAGTGGCTATATAGCAGGAGCAATGCTCGTATCTAAACAGCGCCGCCTGGCGCTGTTTTGCTATCTGTATAAGCTTGAAATATCAAGTTGTTGTCAGTGGGCAATCACTTAGCCACTTGAAATTTCGCCGATGCTGGCGCATATTTCGGCCTTATCGTTTAAGAACTAGTAATAACTATGAGTAAAGTACTTACTGATTTGCTTGAGCTTTTAAGCTTGGAGCAGATAGAACAAGGACTGTATCGCGGTCAAACTCAAGACTTAGGCTTTGGTGCGGTGTTTGGTGGTCAGGTGATGGGGCAGGCGCTTTCAGCGGCTAAGCAAACCGTCGATGAAGACCGCCAAGTGCATTCTTTGCACTCTTACTTTCTGCGTCCCGGGGATGTTGCTCACCCCATCGTTTACGACGTTGAGAAGATCCGTGATGGCCAGAGCGTGTCAACGCGTCGTATCAAGGCGATTCAGCATGGCAAGCCCATCTTCTATATGACCGCCTCGTTCCAGGAAGTTCATCAAGGTCTGGAACATCAGATGGAGATGCCTGAGGTTGCCGGCCCCGATGAGCTACAGTCTGAGCAAGAGTACGCCTTCCAATTGCGCGAGTTTATTCCCGAATCAGTGCGCGATAAGTTCATCTGCGATAAGCCGCTGGAGATGCGTCCGGTGGAGTTTATCAACCCGATTAAACCGGAAGTGACCGAAGCTAAGCGCTGCGTGTGGTTTAAAGCCAATGGCCAGATGCCGGACGATCCGCGGATCCACCGCTACCTGCTGGCCTATGCGTCTGACTTTAACTTCCTGCCAACTGCACTGCAGCCCCATGGTCGCTCGTTTATCGAGCCGAATATGCAAGTGGCGACCATCGACCACAGCATGTGGTTCCACCATCCCTTCCGCCTCGATGAGTGGCTGCTATACGTGGTAGATAGCCCAGTGGCCTCGCAAGGGCGTGGCTTGGTGCGCGGTCAGTTCTTCACCCAAGACGGGAAGCTGGTGGCATCTACTGCTCAAGAGGGTTTGGTGCGAGAGCGTCAGCCTAAAAAAGCGGATAAGTGATAAAAGGACTTGGGGCTGCGCAACGCGCCCCAAACTAAAAAAGGCAAGCCATCGGCTTGCCTTTTTGACTTCTAGCGCCAGCTAAAAGTAGATATTACAGAGACTCGGTAAAGGTACGAGCGATAACGTCGCGTTGCTGCTCAGGAGTCAGAGAGTTAAAGCGTACTGCGTAACCAGATACACGAATGGTCAGCTGTGGGTACATTTCTGGGTGCTTAACTGCATCTTCCAGAGTCTCACGCTGCAGCACGTTTACGTTCAGGTGTTGACCACCTTCTTGCAGAGGCTGAGCTGAAACTGGCACTTCACGGTACTCGATAGCACCCAGTTCATTCAGGGCTACAACCTGATCTTCAGCGTAAGCTTCATCCTTCACACACAGGCAGCGAGCCTGTTCGTTTTGTTCGTCCAGCAGCCAGAATGAACCCAGCAGCGCATTGTTGTCAGCTTTAGTGATTTGAATACCAGTAGTCATAACGCACCTCTATGTGTGTAATTAAATTACAGAACGACCGTAACAAGTCAGTAATATTTCCGTAGGCTTCGCCTTTAGTGAAACTATACTACAATTGACCTTAATCAAAAAAGGGTTTTCTTTAAGTTTTTTTCGAAAGCTAAATTGATATGCGTCAACCCCGCTATAGCAGCCGATACTTCTTTTGTTGCTGTCTGTTACGGGATCGGGGAAGATAAGTGATTGTGATGTTAATTTATGGTTGCCGGTGGCCAAGTGGGTGTTTTCATTAGGAAAACCGAGTTTTGCAAGGTGCATCATAGACCGATGCCAGCCGTGGCGCGTAGACTAAGTGGCCAAGTATCTTGAGAACGCTTGGGCAAAGTCGTCTCGGGTTACATATAGGGAGAGCCAATGATTAAGAGTCTTCAACAGGATCACCAGAATATCGCGAAGCTGCTTAAGGTACTCGAGCATAAGCTAGAGCTGATCCGCTCAGAGAAAGCCGTTAAGTACAAGCTGCTGGATGACATCGTGACCTACCTGCACGATTACGCCGACAAGTTCCACCACCCCAAAGAGGATATGATCTACGACTACTACGTGAAGTATCGTGTGGTCGAGGATGACCTGTCAGGCAAGCTAAAGGTTCAACATGAGGAGCTCAAAGAGTTAACCGAAGAGCTGCAAGGTGCGCTTGAGCTAATTTTACTTGATGCAGTGGTGCCACTGGATCAGTTCAGCGACCGCCTGGAAGCCTATATTCAGGCGCAGTGGGAACACCTTAACTACGAAGAGGAAGTGGTCTTTCCTGCCTTGCTGCGCCATTTGACTGCCGATGACTGGCGGGCGATTGAACAAGGCTGGGAGCATGGCCGTGGCGGCGATGAGGATCCGCTGTTCGGGCATCAGGTTAAGGAGCAGTACCACGCACTGGCCGAGCGTATCCGTTTATCGGAAAGTGCCAGCTAAGCGATTGAAGAATAATAAAAAAGCCGGCTTGCGCCGGCTTTTTTATTTAGTATTCGTACTCGTCACTGAGGACAAAGCTACTGTCGATGGATTCCAATTCGCGTTTCAGTTTGATTTTGTCTTTAATGGCCTCAATTTCGCGCCATTTGCGCTTTTTGTTTGAACGAGTGGTCTTCTGGTTGCTTTCAACATTATCCAAGTCTAGCCTGTCCATGGTTCTCTCCTTGCACGTTGTTGCAGTTAGATAATTACCATATGCCTACGAAAAATAAAACAGCTTTGTTGCATTCACGTTACCAAAACGGCGCGAATTCTATTTTTTGTGAGTGATTTCTAGAATCAGAACTTTACTTGGGATCTGGTTGCTTGAGTGGGATTAACTATTGCTAATTGGCGGTTTTGCCAATAATTTGATTGAAATTTCAGTAGCTATTGCGCCCGCTAAAGTGCTTTGTCTGGCTGGTGGGCGCTTAGCACTAAGCAAGCTGCTCGTTTGCGTTCGGAGCGCTTACCGCTGAAGGCCAGTGAGGCGCTCCCAACACTGCACAATGAAAAAGGGCTAAGCAGACGAGAAGGGAAAAGGGCTAACAAGCGCAGGCCTTACTGGTACTGAGCGTTAAACCAGCTCTCGACTATCAACACCGCGGATACGCTATCTACCGCACCTTTGTCTAGGGCGCGATAGCCGCCTAGCTCGAACAGGCGCTCTTTGGCGTCGACGGTGGTCAGGCGCTCATCTTGCAGCTCGATGGGGTAGCCGAAACGGCCGTTTAAGCGATTAGCAAAACGTTTAGCGCGTTGGGTGACCTCTTGCTCGGTGCCATCCATATTCAGTGGCAGGCCGATCACCAGCAGGTCAGGTTGCCATTTATCGAGTAGTTGCTCGACCAATTGCCAGGAAGGTGCGCCATCTTGCGCTTTAAGTGCCGCCAAAGGCTGCGCAGTACCGCTGACTTCATTCCCCACGGCCACACCGATACTAGTGGTGCCGAAATCAAAGCCGATGACTTGGCGGTGTCCTTTCTGCGCCATTATGCGTGCCCCGCATCGCTGGAGAGCTGCCAGATATCGATACCCAGATGCTTGGCGGCTGCCTCCCAGCGCTGGTGGCTTGGCACATCGAAGATAATATCGGTGGTGGCTGGCAAGGTGAGCCATGAGTTATCGGCAATCTCTTGCTCCAGCTGGCCGGCGCCCCAACCGGCATAGCCGAGGGTGACCAAGTAGTCATTGGGCTCAGAGCCGGTACCGAGGGTCTCCAGCACATCTTTTGAGGTGGTGATCATCAGCTCAGAGCTTAGCTGCATGCTGGAGTTAAAGCCGGGCTTGGGGGAGTGCAATACAAAGCCGCGCTCGCGTGCCATTGGGCCACCTTGGTAGACTGGCTTGTCGAGTGAGTCGCGTTCGTCTTCTTCAGCCTCTTGGTGTTCGGGCAGCTCGATTTGCTCAAGCAGCCCTTCCACAGAAAGGTCGACCGGAATATTGATCACCAGCCCCATGGCGCCTTCATCGTTGTGCTCACAGACGTAGACAACTGAGCGCTTGAAGTAAGGGTCACTGAGACCCGGCATCGCTAGTAAGAACTGGTTTTGCAATGATTCCATAGTCGACTCGCTCTCAAGAAAAGGTGTTAGCGAACTGCTGCCAAACGGGTCTCGATGGCATCCATCAGCTTATCGGTAATCGAGATATCGAAGGCCGCTTCAATCTCACGAATACAGGTTGGGCTGGTTACATTGATCTCTGTAACCTTATCACCGATTACGTCGAGCCCCACGAATACCAAGCCTTTTTCCTTCAGTTTAGGGCCAATTGCGCGAGCAATCTCCCAGTCTGAATCAGAAAGCGGCTGGGCAACCCCTCGGCCACCGGCGGCAAGGTTACCGCGGGTTTCACCTTGGGCTGGAATACGGGCCAGGCAGTAGGGCATTGGCTCGCCGTCGACGATCAGGATGCGCTTATCACCGGCTTTAATCTCCGGCATAAACTCCTGTGCCATACAGTAGCGCTGACCATGGTCGGTCAGGGTTTCCATCACCACGCCTACGTTCGGATCATCGGCTTTTAGGCGGAAGATCGACGCGCCACCCATGCCATCGAGCGGCTTCATGATCACATCGCCCTGCTGCTTGTGGAACGCACGCAGGCGGGTTTGGTCGCGGGATACCAGGGTTTTTGGGGTGAACTCAGCAAACCACGCGGTGAACAGCTTTTCGTTAGCATCGCGCAGGCTTTGTGGCTTGTTGATAATTAGCGTGCCTTCGCTTTCCGCGCGCTCTAGCAAATATGTGGCGTAGATGTACTCGGTGTCGAATGGGGGATCTTTACGCATCAGGATGACGTCCAGATCCGCCAGCGGATGGTCTTCTGCATCTTCCAGGCTGTACCAGTTGTCGGCATCTTGCTGCACGCTTAGGCGGCGCATACTGGCTGCTGCAGTACCTTGCTCCAGGTACAGGTCCTGCATTTCCATATAGAACAGCTCGTAGCCGCGCTCCTGAGCTTTTAGTAGCATCGCAAAGCTGGAATCTTTTTTAATGTTGATCTGGCTGATGGGGTCCATCACGATGCCGAGTTTGATGCTCATTATGCTAAATCTCCAAATTGGCACTGCAGTGCGGTAATAGCGGTTAGCGCCGCTGTCTCTGTTCTTAGTACCCGGGGCCCGAGCTGGGTTTCAATGAAGCCTTGTTCGGTGCATTTGGCGATCTCTTGCTCAGACAATCCGCCTTCTGGACCAATCAATAGCCGCACCCCTTGCTCCGGCTTGGGTAGGGTATGGATCTTATATTGGGCCCTTGGGTGTAAATTCAACTTCATCAGGCCATCTTGCTGCGAACTCCACTGTTCCAGCGATTGCAGCGGCATCACTTTGGGCACCACACTGCGGCCACATTGCTCGCAGGCGGAGATGGCGATCTTCTGCCATTGCTGCAGTTTTTTCTCGAAGCGTTCTTGATTGAGCTTTACCCCACAGCGCTCACTCGTCAGCGGAGTGATGGTGCTCACGCCCAGCTCCACCGACTTTTGGATGGTGAACTCCATTTTCTCGCCGCGTGAGATAACCTGACCGAGGTGGATGTTGAGCGGCGATTCACTGTCATTGGCCAACTTGTCCAGTGTTTTCGCAACGACCCGTTTTTTCTCCACGGCGACCAGCTCCGCGGGATAGTTACAACCATCACCGTTGAATAGCTCAATCTGCTGCCCGGCACTCATTCGTAGCACCCGACCTATATGATTGGCAGCATCGGCGTCGAGCTCGATCTCAACGGCGGCATCGAGGGGAAGAGAATGGTAAATCCGTGGAACTCGCATGAAAGGGCGTCACTCTGCTGGCTGGGAGGGGCTGGATCATAGCTTACTCTACATCGAGTAAACAGCCCAATTGCGCGCATTTGGCCAGCGTTTAGCCATGCGGCTTGAGTAGCTCGCCGCAGCGCCGACACGCATACTGAGCACCACGTAACACCTTGTTGTGGCGGCGGATCGACAGCTTATGCTGCTGGCAGCCGCAGCGGTAATCAAACTGCTGACCGCTCACCGAGCTCGTATCAAAGCTATGAGTGCGCTGCGGCGGGCAGTTAAATACCGTTTGCATCACCGCTTGCCACTGTTTGCCGTGGGGGGCGACCAGGCCGAACTCGGCATGGCAGATCAGATGGGCGACTTCGTGGGGCACGGTTTGCGCTAAAAACTGTTCGGGTTGCTGTTGGTAGAAGTGCTGATTGAAACGCAGCCGCCAATGGCTACAGTTGGCGCTGCCTGCTACCTTGCTGCGCCTAGCAGACAGGACCACTTCGGGACGTGGATAGCTGCGTTTAAAGTAGGCTTCCGCCAACTGAAAGTAGTGCTCTACCTTTTCGTTAAGTTGGTCGTTAAGCTGGTCGTTAAGTTGAGCGTTAAGCTGCTGGGTTGATGGCGTCATGAGTGCTTATCGTAAAACGAAAAAAGAGAAGGCGAACCTTCTCTTTTTAACCGCCTCTTTGAAACTAGAGCTGCGCTGCTGCGCAAAGGCGGATTACAGACCTGCAGCGTCGCGTAGCGCGTCGGCTTTGTCGGTCTTCTCCCAAGGGAACTCTTCGCGACCGAAGTGACCGTAGGCTGCAGTAGGCTGGTAGATTGGGCGCTCCAGATCCAGCATTTGGATCAGGCCGTAAGGGCGCAGGTCGAAGAACTGACGCACCAGCTCAATCAGTTTGCTTTCTTCCAGTTTACCGGTACCGAAGGTCTCGATGCTGATAGAGGTTGGCTCGGCCACACCGATGGCGTAAGACACCTGAATCTCACAGCGATCAGCCAGGCCTGCTGCCACGATGTTCTTGGCAACGTAACGACCCGCATAAGCCGCACTGCGGTCTACTTTCGATGGATCTTTACCTGAGAACGCACCGCCACCATGACGAGCCATGCCGCCATAGGTATCTACGATGATCTTACGACCAGTCAGACCACAGTCACCCATTGGGCCACCGATAACGAAACGGCCGGTTGGGTTGATGAAGAAGTTAGTGTCTTTGTTTAGCCACTCAGTTGGTAGAACCGGCTTGATGATGGTTTCCATCACCGCTTCTTCCAGATCTTTCTGACCAATCGACTCATCGTGCTGGGTAGACAGTACCACTGCATCTACGCCAGTGATGATGCCGTTTTCGTAGGCAAAGGTGACCTGGCTTTTCGCATCTGGGCGCAACCAGTCCAGTTCGCCGCTCTTGCGTACTTCCGCTTGGCGCTGAACCAGGCGGTGGGCGTAGGTTATTGGTGCAGGCATCAGCACGTCGGTTTCGTTGCTGGCGTAGCCAAACATCAGGCCTTGGTCGCCGGCGCCTTGCGCGGCAGGGTCGGCACGGTCAACACCTTGGTTGATATCTGGGCTTTGCTTGCCCACAACGTTGAGTACGGCGCACGAGTCGGCGTCGAAGCCCATATCTGAGTGGGTGTAGCCGATTTCGCGAACGGTTTTACGGGCCAGCTCTTCAATATCAACCCAGGCTGAGGTGGTAATCTCACCGCCAACCATCACCATGCCGGTCTTTACGTAAGTCTCACAAGCTACGCGAGCCTTAGAATCTTGCTCCAAGATCGCATCAAGTACCGCATCAGAGATCTGATCGGCGATTTTATCCGGATGTCCCTCTGATACTGATTCAGAGGTGAATAAATGAGTTGCCATGTTTTGGTCTCGCAAGTTGAAGTCTATACATATGGATGTCAATCCATCTGGACGGCTATTCTAAAGAAGCACGTCGATGAAAGCTAGTGCTTAATTTAGTTTATTGCAGAGTTTTTCGCCGATTCTTGAGCTGCGTTTTATATCGCAGCCACACAAGAAAACCCTTGAGTTATAAGGGTCTTATCGAGCTTGATGAGGTTTGAGAAAAGTTTGGCTTAACTGGCCGGCGGTGGCGGCAGGTTGGGCTTAGCGCGCAGCAGGTTCTTCCAATGCGGTACTTGATAGCCGGCGCGCTCCAGTTGCACATCGATAAGGCTGGGCGAGCGGAATAGATGCTGGGCAACCAAACTAGCACTTAAGCAGGCCAGTAGCATGGGCGCGACCATGCTCAGCTGCATGGTTTGCTCGGTGAGCAGCATAAAGGCGGCCCACGGGCAGCGGAACACCGCGCCAAACATCGCCGCCATACCCGCCACAATTAACACATCGTGGGCGGGGCTTAAGTTAAGCTGGCCAAGGATGGCGCCGGCGATGCCACCGATGACCAGCATCGGCCCAAGGCTGCCGCCGGGCAGTAGCATCGACAGGGCGGTGGCGGTTAACACCAAGCGGGCTAGCAGCCAGATCCACATCTGATCAACGCCGACCTCCCAAGTCAGCATTTCGTTGGGCGTCATTGCATCGAGACCCAACCAGCTTGGCTCATACAGGCAGGCCAAACTGGTGATGGCAGCCGCTACGATTAGGCTGTAGCGACGCTGAAACCTGGGCGCCCAGCGTACTGCTGCCACCATGGTGACTGCCAGCATGCCGCAAAATGCGCCGAGTAGCAGAAACTGGCTTAGCTCAGGCCAGTTGTAGTCTTGCGGGCCGAGCGTCACCTTGAGCATGCTGCCTCCAAACAGCTCGGAGAGGATGCTGGCGGAATAGGCGCTCAGTCCCACATAGACCATGGCGCGCCAGTTAAAGTGGCGCATTACCAGCTCATAGGCCAGCACGGTGGCGGCGAGTGGGGCATTGAATAAGGCTGCCACCGCAGCGGCGGTGCCACAGGCAACGCTTAGGCGTTGGTGCTTTTCGCCGAGAAAACCGAAGCGACTGAGGTGGCCGGCCAGGGCCGCCGCGATAAAACAGCTGGGGCCGACGATGCCTACGGCAAAGCCTCCCCATACCAGCAATAGCCCAACCACGAACTGATAGGGCAAACCACCGAGTGGCAGCTTGCCACTGTGGTAGTGATAGGCGGCGATGGCAGGGGCAAATCCCACTTGGCGATGACGGGCAAACAGACGCTCGCAGAGGCTAACAAGCGCGATAGCCAGCCACGGCAAGATGACCGCCAGCCACGGGCTTTGCCAGTAACTATCGATATCCAAATGGGCAAGATAAGAGAACAGCAGGCACAAGCTGCCAGAGAACACACCAATAAACAGACTCACTGCAAACCGGCGACGACGCAGTGCAAAGCCCTGCCACCAGGTTTGGGGTTTAATTGGTGGAAAAATGCTCATATCGCTTTATTTTTACGAAAATTTAAACGCTTATCATGAATTTAGGTATATTCTGCGCACAATTTAGCGCGGCTCAGGCAAGAATAACTGTTCAAAGTCATTGAGTCGAATAGATGTCTTTGTGACAATACGCCGCGAAATCGCAAACTACTCACACAAGCAGGAGTGCATAATGACCTCTCGTCGACATCTCGCTAACGCGGTACGCGCTTTAAGTATGGATGCTGTTCAGCAAGCCAATTCCGGTCACCCAGGAGCACCAATGGGCATGGCCGATATCGCGGAAGTACTGTGGCGTGACTTTCTAAAGCATAACCCGACTGACCCTAACTGGGCCGACCGCGACCGTTTCATTCTGTCTAACGGCCACGGTTCTATGCTGCTTTACTCTCTTCTTCACCTAAGTGGCTACGCGCTACCGATTGAAGAGCTGAAAAACTTCCGTCAATTGCACTCCAAAACTCCTGGCCACCCTGAGTATGGCTACGCGCCGGGCGTTGAAACCACCACCGGCCCACTGGGTCAGGGCATCACCAACGCGGTAGGTATGGCGATCGCTGAGAAAACCTTAGCGGCTCAGTTCAACCGCGACGGCTTCCCGGTTGTTGATCACTTCACCTACGCCTTCATGGGCGATGGCTGTTTGATGGAAGGTATCTCTCACGAAGCGTGTTCACTGGCCGGCACTCTGGGCCTGGGCAAGCTGATTGCGTTCTGGGATGACAACGGTATCTCTATCGATGGTGAAGTAGAAGGATGGTTCACCGACGATACGCCAAAACGCTTCGAGTCATACGGCTGGCACGTGATTGCTGACGTAGATGGCCACGACGCTGACGCCATCCGCGCAGCTATCGAAGCGGCGCAAGCTGAATCTGGCAAGCCTACCCTGATTTGCTGCAAAACCATTATTGGTTTCGGTTCGCCAAACAAATCTGGCAGCCACGACTGTCACGGTGCCCCACTGGGTCACGACGAAATTACTGCGGCACGTGAATTCCTGGGTTGGGAGCACGGTCCGTTTGAAGTACCTGCTGATGTCTACGATGCGTGGAACGCTGCCGACGCGGGTAGCGCTGCTCAATCTAGCTGGAACCAGCTATTCGCTGGCTACGAAGCTGCATACCCTGAGCTAGCGAGCGAGTTCAAGCGTCGCGTAAACGGTGAAATGCCAAGCGACTGGACTGAGTTTGCTGACAACTACATCGCTGAGCTACAAGAATCACAACAGAAGATTGCTACCCGCCAATCTTCTCAAAAGACCTTGGAAGCCTTCGGCCCTAAACTGCCTGAGCTGCTAGGCGGCTCTGCTGACTTGGCGCCTTCTAACCTAACCATGTGGTCTGGCTCGAAAGCGGTTGAAGCCAATGACGCCAGCGGTAACTACCTGCACTACGGTGTACGTGAGTTCGGTATGTCGGCCATCATGAATGGTATTACCCTGCACGGTGGTTTTAAGGCTTACGGCGCAACCTTCCTGATGTTTATGGAATACGCGCGTAACGCACTGCGTATGGCTGCACTGATGAAGCAGCCTGCAATCTTCGTTTACACTCACGACTCAATCGGTCTGGGCGAAGATGGCCCGACTCACCAAGCGGTAGAGCAAACTGCCAGCTTGCGTCTGACTCCGAACATGAGCACCTGGCGCCCATGTGACTCGGTGGAGTCGGCGATTGCGTGGCGTCATGCAGTTGAGCGCACCGATGGCCCAACCTCGCTGATCTTCTCTCGCCAAGGCCTGGCGCCTCAGCCTCGTGACGCTGAGCAGCTAGCGAATGCAGCCAAAGGTGGTTATGTTCTGAAAGATTGTGCAGGTACCCCTGAGCTTATCTTGATTGCTACCGGCTCTGAGGTTGAGCTTGCAGTGGCGGCTGCCGACGAGCTGACCGCACAAGGTAGAGCGGTACGCGTAGTGTCTATGCCTGCCACCGACGTATTCGATGCGCAAAGCGACGAGTACAAAGAGTCAGTACTACCAAATGCAGTACGCAAGCGTATTGCAGTAGAAGCCGGTATTGCTGATTTCTGGTACAAGTACGTTGGCTTCGACGGCAAAGTGCTGGGTATGACCACCTTTGGTGAGTCAGCCCCTGCTGGCGAGTTGTTCAAGCTGTTTGGCTTCACCACCGAAAATCTGGTGAACATGGCCAACGAACTGCTGTAAGCTAGCGCTCAGCAAACAGAAGTAGTAATACGAACCCTCTTGTGCCACTTGGTTTGACCAAACCGGCATAAGGGGGTTTTTACAAGGAACAAGATGACTAAGCGCATCGCAATCAATGGTTTTGGCCGAATTGGTCGAAGCGTCCTGCGGGCCATCTATGAATCGGGCCGCGACCAAGAGCTGCAAGTGGTTGCCATCAACGAGTTGGCTGACCCGAAAGCCATGGCTCACCTGCTCAAATACGACTCCACCCATGGCACCTTTGCCGAACATGTGCTGCTTGGCCCGCAAGGCCTAACGGTGGCTAGTCATGCCATCAAGCTGTTCCATGAAGCGGACCCAAGCAAGTTGCCTTGGCAGGAGCTCGGCGTTGATTTGGTGTTGGAATGTACCGGTAAGTTCAGTAGCCGAGACGATGCCCAGCTGCATCTCGATGCTGGGGCTGGCAAGGTACTGTTCTCTCATCCCGCCGATCCTTGTGTGGATCGCACCGTGGTTTACGGGGTAAACCATCAAGCCTTGCTGGATGACGATAAGATTGTCTCCAATGGCTCGTGTACCACCAACTGTATCGTGCCGGTGATTCAAGTCTTGGATGAAGCCTTTGGGGTGGAATGTGGTACTATTACTACAATTCACTCATCGATGAACGATCAACAAGTGATCGACGCCTATCACTCCGACCTACGCCGAACCCGCGCTGCAGGACAATCGATTATCCCGGTTGACACCAAGCTGGCTAAGGGCGTACAACGGATCCTGCCAAAGTTTGCAGGCAAGTTTGAAGCAATTGCTGTACGGGTACCGACGCAAAACGTCACTGCGATGGATTTGAGTGTAACTCTGTGTAAAGAAGTTACAGTTTCTGATATAAATCAAGCCATCCAGAAGGCGGTTTGCGGTAAATTGAGCGGAATTTTGAGCTACACCGAAGAGCCGCTGGTCTCCATTGACTTCAACCACGATAGCCATTCGAGCATTGTTGATGGCTCGCAAACTCGGGTGAGTGGTGCGCATCTGGTAAAAATTCTTGCCTGGTGCGATAACGAATGGGGCTTTGCCAACCGAATGTTGGATACGGCCCAGCTAATGCTGAAACGGAATTAATGGCCGGTCACGGAGTGACTGGCTATAAAAGTGAACCTAAATCTATAGAGGACTGATAATGTCTATCATCAAAATGACTGACCTGGATCTGGCGGGCAAACGCGTTCTGATCCGTGCTGACCTGAACGTACCTGTTAAAGAAGGTAAAGTGACCTCTGATGCACGTATTCTTGCATCGCTACCTACCATCAAGCACTGTCTGGCTGCTGGCGCCAAGGTAATGGTAACTTCTCACTTGGGTCGTCCAACCGAAGGTGAGTACGATGAGCAGTTCTCTCTGGCTCCTGTTGTAAACTACCTGGCCGACGCCCTAGAGGGCGCAGTACGTCTGGAAAAAGACTACCTGGAAGGTTGTGAAATCGCTGCTGGCGAGCTGGTTGTTCTGGAAAACGTTCGCTTCAACAAAGGCGAGAAGAAGAACGACGAAGCGCTGTCTAAGAAATACGCTGCCCTGTGTGACGTGTTCGTAATGGACGCATTCGGTACTGCTCACCGCGCTCAAGCCTCTACCCACGGCGTTGGTATGAACGCTCCTGTTGCCTGTGCTGGCCCTCTGCTAGCTGGTGAGCTGGATGCACTGGCTAAAGCTATGGACAAGCCTGCTCGTCCAATGGTTGCCATCGTTGGTGGTTCTAAAGTATCTACCAAGCTGACTGTACTTGAGTCACTGTCTAAAGTTGCTGACCAACTGGTTGTAGGCGGTGGTATCGCTAACACCTTCATCGCTGCTGCTGGCCACAACGTAGGTAAGTCTCTGTACGAAGCTGACCTGGTAGACACTGCTAAGAAGCTGATGGAAGAGTGTGCGATTCCAGTTGCTACCGACGTTGCGTGTGCTAAAGCATTCGACGAAAACGCAGAAGCTGAAATCAAGAACGTTGCTGACGTTCAAGATGACGACATGATCTTCGACCTGGGCCCAGATTCAACTGCTGAGCTGGCTGAGATCCTGAAAAACGCTAAGACCATCCTGTGGAATGGCCCAGTAGGCGTCTTCGAATTCAAGAACTTTGAAGCCGGTACTAAAGGTATCTCTGAAGCAATCGCTGCTTCTGAAGGCTTCTCTGTTGCTGGCGGTGGTGACACCCTGGCTGCAATCGACCAGTTCGGTATCAAAGCAGACGTTTCTTACATCTCAACCGGTGGCGGTGCCTTCCTTGAGTTTGTAGAAGGTAAAGTACTACCTGCTGTAGAGATGCTGGAACAGCGCGCTAAAGCATAATTACGGTAAAAGGCAGGAAAGTTCCTGCCTTTCATTTGTGCGCCCGGGCAAGATTTTATAGAATGCGCCCCAGCGCAAACCGAGTAAGTTTCGCTCAATTTAAGACAACTAAGTAATAGGACAATTGTCATGTCTAAGATCTTTGATTTCGTTAAGCCAGGTGTTATCTCTGGTGATGACGTACAGAAAGTATTTGAAGTAGCTAAAGAAAACAAATTCGCTCTTCCAGCAGTTAACGTTGTTAACACTGACTCTATCAACTCTGTACTGGAAGCAGCTGCTAAAGTTAAAGCGCCAGTTGTAGTTCAGTTCTCTAACGGCGGTGCTGCTTTCTTCGCTGGTAAAGGTCTTAAACTAGAAGGCCAGGAAGCACAAATTAAAGGTGCTGTTGCTGGTGCTAAGTACGTTCACGCTATCGCTGAGTCTTACGGTGTTCCAGTAATCCTGCACACTGACCACGCTGCTAAGAAACTGCTGCCTTGGATCGACGGCCTGCTGTCTGCTGGTGAAGAGTTCTTCGCGCAAACTGGTAAGCCTCTGTTCTCTTCTCACATGATCGACCTGTCTGAAGAGTCTCTGGAAGAAAACATCGAAATCTGCGGCCAGTACCTGGAGCGCATGGCTAAGATGAACATGACTCTGGAAATCGAACTGGGTTGTACCGGTGGTGAAGAAGACGGCGTAGACAACACCGATATGGATCAGTCTGAGCTGTACACCTCTCCAGAAGACGTAGCTTACGCATACGAGAAACTGAACGCTATCAGCCCACGTTTCACCATCGCTGCTTCTTTCGGTAACGTACACGGTGTATACAAGCCAGGTAACGTTGTTCTGACTCCAACCATCCTGCGTGACTCTCAAGCACACTGTGCAGAGAAATTCGGCATCGCTGGTAACGCTCTGAACTTCGTATTCCACGGTGGTTCTGGTTCTACTCAAGAAGAGATCCAAGAGTCAATCGGCTACGGTGTTATCAAAATGAACATCGACACCGACACTCAGTGGGCTAACTGGGATGGTGTTCGTCGTTACGAAGCTGAAAACCGTGACTTCCTGCAAGGCCAAATCGGTAACCCAACCGGTGACGACGCGCCTAACAAGAAGTACTACGACCCACGCGTATGGCTACGTGCTGGTCAAGCTTCTATGGTTGCTCGCCTGGAGCAAGCCTTCGCTGACCTGAATGCAGTAGACGTACTGTAATTTACAGGATTCAGTAAACAGAGCCCGCCGAGTGCGGGCTTTTTTGTGCCTGCTACTTTTTCATACCTGCTACTCGCTTGCCTTCGTACCCACGAGTAAAGGTGGGCGACTGCAGCGCACGGCGAAGAACTTTTCTCTATTCCCATTAGCCTGCCGGCCATCGCTTTGGCGGCATACTGTACCCTTGCTCATCTCTCACCGCTCTGTGCGCTTTTTCCCTTTTTGCTACCCGATTATGCTGGCGGCCTTATTACCGTTAGATCTACAAAAATTTCATTTGTTGTTGATATGTTATTGAATGTTGTTAGGATTTGGTTTGTTATCGGATATCTGTACATAGCGACTTTGGGGCCAATAAACGGCCAGTTACAGAGTTGTTAAGTGATACAAGGACGTTTTTTGGTGCTGAGCTAAAATTTAAGCAATAACTAGCCGTATGTGCCGAATGCAGCAGGACAAAGGAAAGTGTTATGGAACAGTCCATCGTCAGTAATAATGCCACCATTGTTTCTATTGAAGGAACCGCGTTTGCGGTTGCTCCAGATGGCTCACTCAGAGAGCTACAGCCCGGTGATCAACTGCTCGCAGGGGAGATGCTGATCACGGGTGAGGGCACCCAGATAGGTTTTTATTACTCTGACGACCAATACGAGCTTGGTGAGCTGAGTGTCACCCAGCTACCGGAGGATGGCGTTGCTGAGCCAGGGCAAACCCTTAGCGCGCAGAACGAAGTGGATGTGGAAGCCTTACAAGCTGCGATTTTGCAAGGTGTCGACCCGACGGAGCTGTTTGAGGCGACTGCTGCCGGTGGAGCGCCCGCCGCTGGAGGCGGTGGCCCGGGCGCGGGCAATGGTGGCTTTATCTCCATCTCTCGCTCCGGTGCTGAAACTATCGCCGAGGCCGGGTTTGATACAGAAAGTCGTCCTTCGGATGTGCTGGCGGAGAACAACTCTCAGGGGACTCCTCAAGAAACTACGTTAAATCGTGCGCCATCTGCAGAAGATCTTGCTTTCGTTATTGAGGAAGATAGCACTCTGATTTTTACAGATGAGCAACTGTTGCAAGAAGCATCGGATCTTGACGGGGATACGCTATCGGTAAGTGAAGTAGTTTATGGCGGCAACGATGGTACCTTTATCAATAATGGAGATGGCACTTATAGCTTCACTCCAAGCGAGAGTTTTAATGGTGCAGTAGATCTTAGCTTTGTCGTTAGTGATGGCATTGAGTTCGCTAATGCTAACATCAATGTAACGATAACACCGGTGAACGATGCCCCGGATGCAGTGGATGACGCAGCGAGCGGTGATGAAGGTAGCACGATTACGGTCCTGACCGGCGGTGCTATCAGCGTGTTAGCCAATGACACCGA
>NZ_AUBY01000018.1 GCF_000429485.1 Aliagarivorans marinus DSM 23064
AGACCTTTAAGGTCTCTGAAGGGCCGTCGAAGACTACGACGTTGATAGGCAGGGTGTGTAAGCGTTGTGAGGCGTTGAGCTAACCTGTACTAATTACCCGTGAGGCTTAACCATACAACACCTAAGGGGTGTTGTTGTTCACCTAAACAAGAAATGCTTGTTTGAACTCTGATTTAAATCTTTATCCTTATCCGAATTGCTAAAGACACCGTTTTTTGCCTGGTGGCAATAGCGTTGTGGAACCACCTGACTCCATGCCGAACTCAGAAGTGAAACGCAACTGCGCCGATGATAGTGTGGGGCTTCCCCATGTGAAAGTAGGTCACTGCCAGGCTCTTATTTAAACAAAAAAGGCCACCCTAACCGGGTGGCCTTTTTTGTTTGTGTAACTGCAGGGCAGTTACCTCCCTCCCCATCAGCCCACAGGGTGGGACATCCAGCTCCGGACTCCGTCCTACGCACTCCAGCGGCACAAACCTGCGGTTTGTTAACAGCGCCGCCTCCACCCCCATGTGAAAGGCTTCGCGGTGAGTCAATGATACCGAGCCAGCAGCTGATTAGCGGTGCCTTATTTCATTCAGCGCACGCGAGACTGACCGGGTTTGGCTCGGGGATCAAAGCGCACCATGAATGGCTTTATGGTGATTAGAGATGCCGCTTCTAGCTTTTAACAAAGCCTTTGCCGCTATCCCTTAACAGCGAAACTTCAGCGCTACCAAATCACGCTTACTACGTCTGTATGTATTAAACCTGGCTAGCACCGAGTCGGGGAGTTCATCTAGGGTCTCAAACCCAAGCTCAATGTACAGCGTTGCGAGCTGTGGGTGACAAAAGCAGTAACAAGGTCGCTCCTCAACACGTTGTAGCACGTGAGATAACAACAGACTCGCGATCCCTTGTTGACGGAATGCTGGCGCTACCACTACCCCACTCAATAGCCAGTATTTGCCATCGATAACTCTAAGCTTAGCGGCGGCGATGATGGCTCTATGATCGTTACGTGCAATGAACAAGCGGTCATCGCGTCTGGGAGTGGCGGACTTATAGAACTGCTTATAGAGAGGCTTTACCAAGGCGAGTTGCTCACGGCTTAGCTCTTCAATGGTAACGCTCGGTGTGGGCTGTCGCGACATCAGTAACCGGAGAGATATATTGGTCTTGTAATTCTATAGCGGGGATTTAACAAAGGAAATGTAGAGCGATCTTTTACGGGAACTGCTCATTAGAGGGGCCAGAGCTAGCTTTGCTGATAATGATGTTATTTTTATCTTCAACAGATACCAGTTGCAATACATCACCTGCTTAGATTAAATAATCAAAAAAACATCTAAGAATGGAAATCGTGTCCTCTCAATATCAGAAACGACAACAGCTTTTAAAAGAGCGTACGGAAACAAAAACTGGGTTAGCGGCTATCGAACATCTACACCATGGTATGGAAGTCACCATTGAGCTAGTCACTGCGATTGGCCAACGGATGAAAACCACCACCGTGTTTATCGGCTCCAACGATCAACTCAATCAACTTTACTTCTCACTTCCTGAGGTGACCAAGAAAGACCTCGAAGAGTTCTTCTTACAGCAAGTCTGGGTGGTTGTTACCGCGACCTGTGGCCAAGGGGAAGGGGTGATGGTGCGCTTCAAGAGTCGCATTAGCCATGTGCTTACTCAGCCTCTAGGTCTGTTTGTTTTGCCAATGCCACAGCAGGCACAGGTCTGCAGTTTACGCGATGAAGTGCGTTATAACTTTGAAGCCTTGGGTTACATAAAAGTGGCGGATCGCCAGGTGGAAGTTAGGGTTCAGGATCTCTCGGCGAACGGCTGTCGTATTAGCTATGGCGGTATTGCACCGGTACTAGCGATAGATGAGAACATCTCGCTGATGGTGAGCCACGCCTTTACCAAAGTTCAGTACAAGCTAAGCGGCCTTATTAAGAACCAACAGCGAGTGCGTGGCCAACAACAATATGGCATTCAACTGGACAGTGAAGGTGCGGCACAAGCGAAACAACTGTTAGCCCAGTTGACCTTTAAAGGCACCAAGCTGAGCTTTATCCGCCGCGCTCAATCAGAAGCGGAGTCCGGCTAGCTCTATAGCCCGAGTACATTCAGAGAGGCCAACACATACAGGCCGATGCTGGTTGTTATCGCACTAGCCAAGGTTGTCATCGCGACTATCTCCCCGGCCATCGCCCCTTGGTCGGTCATTTGATCGGCCATCACATAACTGGCTGCTGCGCTAGGTGAAGCCATCATCATGAACAATATTCCGATGTCTTGTCCTTCAAAGTGCAGCAGCAGGCCGATGATGACGGCGGAGGCCGGCAAAAGCACCAACTTGTAGGCGCTGGCCCAGGCGACAGGGACTAGATTGCTTTGGAAGCTACGCCATTGCAGGCCCGCGCCGATACAGATAAGCGCGAGCGGCAGCGTAATATCACTTAGGTAGCTAAGGGTGGTGTGCATCACCTCTGGGACGGGCAGAGAGAGCATCGACCAGATGCTACCAGCAAAGATGGCTTTCACCAGAGGATTCTTAGCAAGGCTAACAACGAGTCCCCGACCTTGTCCCCCGCCGAGTACCACAATCGCCGAGATGTTATACAGCAGGGTAAGCACGGCAAAGAACACCCCGACTTTTGGCAGCACGCTTTCTCCATAGGCGTTGACTACCATCGCTACACCAATAATCCCGAGGTTTCCACGAAAAGCGCCTTGTACAAATACGCGCAGCCGGCCTTTACGCAGCCAGCGTCTCCCTACAAAGCTCAGCAGTGCGATAGAGCCGAGGGTTAGCGCAATACCAAAACCGATTAGCTGACGGTCAAAACTCTCGCTCAAGTGAGTGGATGCAGTGCTAAGAAACAGCATCGACGGCAAGCAGATGCGAAACACCAGATCATTGCCCGACTTGATAAAGCTTTGATCGAGTCTGCCCAATTGCCGTAGCGCGATACCCAAAGACAGCATAAGAACAATAGGAGCGGTGATCGAAAGTGCGAATAACAGGTTTTGCACGGCGGTAGTAAGCAGGTAAGTGATAGGGGAATAGTACTGTTTTTTTGTGAGCTTACGCAAAGTTTCGCGCTTGTTTGCGAAGGAATAACACCGTGGATGCTCATTGAGTAAAAAAGCAGCGCTTAGCTGTGGCTGTGAGCTGGCACCATTGTAAAGCCCTTGGTGATGAATTAGCCTGAAGTTGAAGGTTTACAAAAATGCTTGCACGGATTCCCGCTTTGGAGGGCCAATATGGAAGAAAAATCTGCCAGTAAACTGTTCATCCTCGACACCAACGTTCTGCTGCACGAACCCCTCGCCATCTACTCATTTCAAGAACACGACGTTGTTATCCCCATGACTGTGTTGGAAGAACTTGATCGGATCAAGGATCGGCAAAAGGATGTCAGCCGAGATGCACGCATCGCCATCAGGGCCCTCGAAGATATTTTTGCCACCGCATCGCCGGAAGAGATCGTCAGCGGGGTTGAGCTGAAAAACGAAGCTGATAATCAAGCGAGCGGTAAGGTCTCAATCTTTCAAGACCACTCTCTCGATAAAAATGTCCAAAGTTTTACCGATGATGAACCTGATAACCGCATCATCAATGCCGCGCTTTTCTTGCAAGACAACAACCAACCCCGCGAGGTGGTGTTAGTCACCAAAGACATCAATATGCGCCTTAAAGCCAAAGGTGCCGGTTTAAACAAGGTTGAAGATTACCGAACCGATCAGTTGATTGACGATATCCGACTGCTAGCTAAAGGTTTTAACGAACTAGAAGGCAGCTTCTGGGGACGAGTCAAAGACTGTGACAGTACCACCTCTGGGCGCGATACCTATCATAGCGTTGACGCCGACATCATCGGGCCAAGCTATGTAAATCAATATGTTATCGATGATACCGAAAGCTTTGCAGCGCGGGTGTCTAAGATTGAGAAAGATAAGGTTGAGTTACTCGATTTAGGCTACGAGCGACTGATGGCCAAGCATGCTTGGGGTGTGCACCCGAAGAACATCTATCAGGGAATGGCCTTTGATGCCTTGCTCGATCCCAACATCGACTTGGTAATCCTAACCGGCCCAGCAGGCTCCGGTAAAACCTTGCTGGCGATGGCCTGTGCACTGGAATTAGTGGTTGAGAAGGGGATCTACGACAAAATCTTGGTAACGCGTAACACCCCAGACATTGCAGAGTCTATTGGCTTCTTGCCCGGCACTGAAGAAGAGAAAATGGCGCCGTGGTTGGCGGCGATCACCGACACCTTAGAGGTGCTGCACAAACACGACGAGTCGATGGCTGGCTCAATGAACTACATTATGGATAAAGCCAACATACAGTTTAAGTCGGTCAACTTTATGCGTGGACGCAGCATCCAGAACGCCTTTGTTTTTCTGGACGAGTGTCAAAATTTGACGGCTTCCCAGCTGAAAACAATCATTACCAGATGTGGTGAGGGAACCAAGCTGGTATGTTGTGGAAACTTGGCCCAGATCGACAGCAACTACCTGACCGCTGTGACCTCCGGGCTGACCTATATCGTTGAGCGATTCAAGGATTTTGAGGGTAGCGCGAACGTCTACCTCAATGGTGTGGTTCGAAGCCGTTTGGCTTCGTTTGCTGAAGAGCGACTATAGAAGGTAAATAGAAGGGCGATATGATTCGAGACATTGATAAGCGCACCTTCCAGCGGATGATGATCGACGCTGAGGTGGAAGTAACGAAGGGCAGCGAGCAGGCCTATGGCCTGTGTCGTGACTTAAGTGCGACGGGAATGGCGATTGCCTTGTCGACGCTCAAACTCGCCGAAGGCGATAAGGTTTCAGTGGCTTTGCGTGGTGAAGGCGTTCCGCCACTGCGCGCCGATGCCACCGTAGTCCGCGTCGATGGCAATGAGTACGCTTTATCTTTTGAATCGGTGAGTTAAGGTTCGCCCTGCCTGATTACCGGCCAGTCCAGCAATACGGTTGTGTACTGGCCGGAACCTATTTTCTGCCTAGAGCCGCTTCCCACTCTACCTATCGGAAGCTGGGCGGGCCCGGTTGGCTCGATGAGCACCATCGGCCTGCCGGACACATCGATGGTTTCATCGCCCGCCTCTGGGCCGATATCTACTGCTAGTAGCGCATGGTCATTGAGATACACCATAGCCACCGCGATCCGTGGGTAAGCTTGGCGGATCACAGCTGCCAGCAGGGTGCTCTTGCTGTCACAATCTCCTTGGTTGTTGCGTATCACCTGAATCGGGGTCTGGTAGCCCTTTCCTCGCTTACCGTCGGCCGATTGCAGCTGGTTGTAGGGAATGGCCTGAACGAAGCTTAACATCAGTGCAATGTGCTGGCGCATCTCCAGTGCGTTTTCTCCTTCCCCCAAGGTGGCATCCGCCAGCGCTTGGAGGTGAGGCGAACTGAGTTCGGCGAGCTGCTGATGAGATGGAGTAATGCCGCTAATACCGCCATGTAGCTGCAGCCATTGATAGTGGTACTGTTGAAAATAGGCTTGGCGAACGCTCGATTGCTGCAGACGCAACTCGGCAAGCAGTGTTTGCTTTTCCTGAGCATCCATTGCAGGCCCGCGCAGGCTGTAGCTTAACGACGCATCACTGAGAGTAAACTGCAGCTGCTGCTCGGGGGCTTGCTGTGCCAGCCAGGCGCGCAGCGCATCCATTAGATACTGCTGCCAATGCTCATGCCGGTAGGCTTGAGAACGAGTGAGCTCTCTTGGGTAGTCTCCCAAGCTAAAGCTCAGGCTTTGTAGGCTGCGCTGTCCATCGCGCCATTGGTAGCTGTACTGCTGCCCCTCACGCTCAAAACGTAGCTGCTCAGAATGGACCGTTGATAGCAGCGAGGCCGCTATCAACAGTAAGCCCGTTTTTAACCGGGAGGTGCTAGCCATTTAGCCCTCGTTTTGCTGTTTTTGTTTGGCGACTTGCTCTGCCCGGTAGATATGGTTGAGCACATGCACAAAGGCTAGTGCCGAGGCCTGCACAATGTCGGTGGCCAGGCCCATGCCGTGGTAGCGGCGCCCTTGATAGTTGGCCACGATATTGGCCTTGCCCAGCGCATCTTTGATGTCGGCTTTCTTCGCCGCATTGCTGCCGCCACCGGCTGCCTCGATGGTGTAATCGTCGATCTTGATGTCGTAGCCGGTTAGTTTGCGCAAGCAGCGGTACGCCGCATCGATAGGGCCGTTACCGGTGCCTGCTTCCAGCATCACCTCTTCGCCCGCGCGCAGTTGTACGGTAGCGGTAGATACTACGTCTGAGCCGCTTTGCGCCGACAGGTACTCGAGGGTGAAATGGTCGGGCTCACTCTGCAGGTTGTTGAAGAACACCAGCGCCTCAAGGTCATAATCAAATACCTGCCCTTTGCGGTCTGCCAGCTTGAGGAACTCGGCGTATAACTCATCGAGGTCGTAATCTTTGTCGTTATATCCCAGCTCTTCCATGCGATGTTTGATCACGTGGCGGCCTGAGCGAGAGGTAAGATTCAGCGTGTTCTTGTTAAGGCCGATGCTCTCGGGGGTCATGATCTCGTAGGTATTTTGGTTTTTCAGCATGCCATCTTGGTGGATCCCCGAGGAGTGGGAGAAGGCATTGCTGCCGACAATTGCTTTGTTGGCTTGGATCGGCATGTTACACAGCTGGCTGACCAGCTGGCTGGTGCGAGAGATCTCTTTGGCGTTGATGTTGGTGCTGAGCTTGTTGAGGTACTGGCTGCGGGTGTTGAGGATCATCGCCACCTCTTCCAGCGAACAGTTGCCAGCACGCTCGCCGATGCCGTTTACGGTACATTCGATCTGGCGCGCCCCTTGCTCAACCGCAGCAATCGAGTTGGCTACCGACAGGCCCAGGTCGTCGTGGCAGTGCACCGAGATCACCGCTTGGTCGATGTTCGGTACTCGCTCAAACAAGGTGCCAATAATCCCACCAAACTCGCTGGGCACCGTATAGCCCACGGTATCGGGGATGTTAATGGTGCTGGCACCTGCTCGAATCGCCGCTTCTACCATACGACAGAGGTTATCGATGGGGGTACGGCCGGCATCTTCGCAGGAAAACTCTACGTCGTCGGTGTAGTTGCGGGCGTGCTTAACCGCGCCGACCGCCATCTCCAGTACGTCGTCGAAGGAGCGGCGTAGCTTGCTCTCCACATGTACTGTGGAGGTGGAGATAAAGGTATGGATACGAAACGCTTCGGCTACTTTAAGCGCCTCTGCGGCCACATCGATATCTTTTTTCAGGGCGCGCGACAGGGCACACACCCGCGAGTTTTTAATCTGCCGCGCAATGGCTTGCACCGACTCGAAGTCGCCCGGGGAAGAGATGGGAAAGCCCACTTCCATGATGTCGACACCGAGGCGCTCCAGCGCCAATGCGATTTGTAGTTTCTCTTTTACGGTTAAGCTGGCAGCCAGCGCCTGCTCACCATCGCGTAGGGTTGTGTCGAATATAAATACACGCTCAGACATATTAGATCCTTGTCCATTTAACCGCGCGGCTAGGTCGCGGGCAGCATTCAATGCTGAAATCGAAGTAGCTCATGCTAACTGTTTAGCGCTATTCAGCTCAAGTTCAGTCGATTGAACTGTTTCGCAGAACGTCTACTTTGTCATCAATTTGTCGCACTACTGTCATCTGCGAGCAACGCCCTTAAGTGAAATTTAGTCTGAAGAACAAAGATAAGGGAACGTGTCTATGTTGCAGTTGCTCACTCGCTGGGACTATGCCATTTCAACACATTGCTTGAGCCACCGCTTTAATCATCAGGTGGCGAAGGTCGCGCGGGTGATTTCGCACTCGGGCGATGGCTACCTGTACGTGGTGCTGGCCGTATTGATTGGCTTTACCGAGCAAGCCCAAGCGTTCCTGTCGTTAGCGCTTCCTGCCTATGCCATTGAGCTGGCCAGCTACGTGCTGCTCAAGCAGGTGTTTCGTCGTAACCGTCCGCAATCGCTGCCGGTGTTTATCCGCCCCAGCGACAAGTTCAGCTTCCCTTCCGGCCACAGTGCAGGCGCCTTTGTGATGGCGAGCTGCATTGCCCATGTCTTCCCGGCATGGAGCGCGTTGGCCTTTACCTGGGCGATCTTGATCGCCTGTTCTCGAGTGCTGCTCGGGGTCCACTTTATTAGCGATGTTGTGGCGGGCGCCAGCCTTGGCCTGATGGTCGTTTACTGTTTGCTTTAATCAAGGAATACCAAGGAATGCGAGTACTCTACGGTGTACAAGGAACCGGGAATGGGCACATCACCCGGGCGCGCCTAATGTGTAAGGCGTTACGTAACGCTGGCATCGATGTGGATGTGATCATGTCCGGACGCGCAGGCGAGCGCCCCGATGTACCGGAGTTTGGCGATTACACACAGTACAAAGGGATCACTTTCTACCACAGCAACGGCAAGATTGATCGCTTGAAAACAGCGCGCGAGTTGTCACTGGGGCAAGCTTGGCTGGATATGGGTAAGCTCAACCTCGACCGTTACGAGATGCTGATCAACGACTTTGAGCCACTCACCGCCTGGGCCGCTAAACGCCACGGCCTGCCAAGTGTCTCGGTGTCGCATCAAGCGGCGTTTACCCAAAACATTCCTACTCGTGAGATGGGGACTTTCAACCGACTATTGGCCCATCACTACGCGCCTTGCCAACACGCCTTGGGGGTACATTGGTATCACTTCCAGCAAGAGATCTTGCCGCCGATCATCGAGCCGATGGACGAGCTGAACAGCGATGGTTCGATTCTGGTTTACCTGCCCTTTGAAGACCTACAAGAAGTGATCTTCTTGCTGCAGCGTTTCAGTCGCTACCAGTTTAAGTGCTTCCACCCGGCCATTAAGAATAAGGAACAGTCGGACAACGTGCTGCTGCACCCGATAGACCGCCGCGGGTTCTTGAAGGCGCTGGCTGACTGCAGTGGGGTGTTTTGTAATGCCGGCTTCGAGCTGCCCTCGGAAGCGATGGCCGCCGGTAAGAAGCTATTGGTCAAGCCACTGCATGGCCAGTTTGAACAGGTGACCAATGCCTACACCTTGCAAAGCTTGGGCTTGGCCTCGGTACTGCAAAGCTTGGAGCCTTTCCCGGTGGACGCGTGGTTGCAGCAAGACCAAGCAGAACCGGTGATCTTCCCGGATGTGTCGGCGTTCTTGGCCAATCGGATTAAAGATGGCACCTGGCAAGACACCGAGTTGCTGAGCCAGCAGCTATGGCAACAGGTCAGCTATCCGTCAGCCACCCAGCTAGTGATTAACGATATTGAGAGCGGTGTTGAGGCAGAATCCACGGCATTGTCTAAAATTAGGCTGACCAGCTAAAACCACCTTGCATGGAGGATGCAAATGCGTTTTTACAATGAAGATGGCGAAGCCATGGATATCGCCGATAACCTGACATTGAAAGAACTCAATGACATGGGAATCAGCGTGTCGCTCAGCGAAGATGACGACCCAGAGCAGCAGATTTGGCTGTCTGACGAAGACGAATAAACGCTAACAACCCAAAATCGACCCATTACTAACCGAGAGCAGCCACTGCTCTCGGTTTTTTATGTTCTAAACTGGCTGTTTTTTAGACATGCTCAGCATAAAGCCCTGAGCAAAGATAAAAGCATAGACGTTTGGGTAGTATAAAAGTTAAGCTGGGCGCAAGGGTCACAACCCTCAGGCCAAGCCCCCCTTGGTCTACAACACAACATGCAATAAATAATAAAGCCTGGAGGCTGAACACATGGAGAAGTTATCCGGCGCCGAAATGGTTGTCCGCAGCTTACAGGACCAGGGAGTAAAACATATCTTTGGTTACCCTGGCGGTTCTGTATTAGATATCTACGACGCGCTGTTCGACAGTAGCGATATTGAACACATCTTGGTCCGTCACGAGCAAGCTGCCGTCCACATGGCGGATGGTTATGCTCGCGCCACTGGTGAAGTCGGTACGGTCTTGGTCACCTCGGGACCGGGCGCCACCAACACCATCACCGGTATTGCCACCGCTTACATGGACTCGATCCCCCTCGTCGTCCTATCTGGCCAGGTCCCTACCTCGTTGATTGGCCAGGACGCGTTTCAGGAGACCGATATGATCGGTGTCTCTCGTCCGGTGGTTAAACACAGTTTCTTGGTCAAGAAGGCAGAAGACATTCCTGAGGCGATTAAGAAGGCCTATCACATTGCCGCGACCGGTCGTCCCGGCCCGGTGGTCATCGACCTGCCTAAAGATGTGCAAAACCCGCTGCTGAAATTTCCCTATGAATACCCGAAATCTGTCAGCATGCGCTCTTACAACCCTCGCCTGACTGGCCACAAAGGTCAGATCAAGCGTGCAGTGAAAGCGCTGGCTGAAGCGAAACGCCCGGTATTGTACATCGGTGGTGGTGCCATCATCGCCGACGCTGGCGAGCAGATCATGCAGCTGGCCAACCGCTTTAACCTGCCTGTGACCTCAACCCTGATGGGCTTGGGCGCGTATCCGTCTACCGATAAAAACTTCCTCGGTATGCTCGGGATGCACGGCACCTATGAAGCCAATATGAGCATGCATAACAGCGACCTAATCTTCGCTGTTGGTGCGCGCTTCGACGATCGGGTAACTAACAACGTTGCCAAGTTCTGTCCGAATGCCACCATCATGCATATCGATATCGACCCTACTTCTATTTCGAAGACGGTGGTGGCTGATATCCCCATCGTGGGCTCGGTGGAACTGGTTCTGAATCAAATGCTTGAGTGCATCGAAGAGATCGGCGCGGTTAACGACGCCGAAGCCATCGATGCCTGGTGGCAGAACATCGCAGAGTGGCGTGGCCGTAACTGTTTGAGCTATCAAACCGGCGAACTGATTAAGCCGCAGCAGGTGATTGAGAGCCTGTACAAAGCGACTGATGGCGATGCCTATGTGGCATCCGATGTTGGCCAGCACCAAATGTTCGCCGCGCTTTACTACCCCTTCGACAAGCCGCGTCGCTGGATTAACTCTGGTGGCCTCGGCACCATGGGCTTTGGCTTCCCGGCAGCGATGGGCGTGAAACTGGCTCACCCTGATGCAACGGTCGTCTGCGTTACCGGCGATGGCTCGATTCAGATGAATATTCAAGAGCTGTCCACCTGCTTGCAGTACGGCATTCCGGTGGTGATTGTGTCGCTGAACAACCGTTCCTTGGGCATGGTGAAACAGTGGCAGAAGATGTTCTATGGTGGCCGACAGTCGCACTCCTACATGGAGTCGGTGCCCGACTTTGTGAAGCTGGCAGAGGCCTATGGCCATGTTGGCATCAAGGTGGATCACCCGAGCGAGCTTGAAGAAGCGATGCAGCGGGCCATCAGCATCAAAGACAGAGTGGTGTTTATGGACATCATGGTGGATCCGGAAGAGCATGTGTACCCCATGCAGATTAAGACCGAATCGATGAAGGACATGTGGTTAAGCAAAACGGAGAGAACCTAATGAGGCGCATTATTTCAGTACTGTTAGAGAACGAAGCTGGCGCCTTGTCTCGGGTTACCGGCCTGTTTTCCCAACGCGGGTTTAACATCGAGTCGCTGACGGTAGCGACCACCGAGGATCCAACGTTGTCGCGTATGACCATCACCAGCTTTGGCGATGAGCGAATCACCGAGCAAATCACCAAGCAACTGAATAAGTTGGTGGACGTGCTCAAGGTGCAAGAGCTGACTGAGGCAGATTTCGTGGAGCGCGAGATCATGCTGGTTAAGGTCCGCGCCAGTGGCAGCGCCCGTGAGGAAGTAATCCGCACCTGCGATATCTTCCGTGGCCAGATCGTCGATGTCACCCCAAGCCTTTACGTGATGCAGCTCAGCGGCGACAGCGCCAAACTGGATGCCTGCATTAGCACCCTGTCACAATCCACCGAGATCGTGGAAGTGGTACGCAGTGGTGTGTGTGGCATGGGACGGGGTGAGCGCGCACTTCGCCAGTAGCGCAATTCATCATTAGATTGTGGTAAACTAAGCTAAAGGCCGGAGATTCCGGCCTTTTTCATTTATAGCGCTTTTGCTATCGTGGAATTAATAACCAATCGTTACGACACAGGGAGCCCGCTTGACCTTCTCGAGACAGATCGTTTTGTTTACGGTTGCCTGTGTATTGGTTGCCTTGCTACTGACCATCAGTGGCGGGGTCATCACCTTTCGTCAGCTGGCGATTAACCAGCAAAAGCACCAGTTCGAATCCGTTGTCAGCCTGATCGATAACCAACTGGGGGTGCAGCCGGAAACCCCGGAGTTCGCCCAGTGGCTGCCAAGCTGGCTACGTGCCCACAATATTCAGGTACTGGATGTCTCCAACCGTGGCGGCAGTATCTATACCTTTCGCGAGCTTAAGTTCACCGGAAACACCGAACAGCTGACCCACTACCAGTACCCTCTGTTGCAGCATCCGGAGTTCATGGTGCAGGTGTGGGTGGAAAGCCCTCTGAAGCGGCTCAGCTACGAGCCAAGCGCCATTATTGCAATGCTGGGCGGCTTGGTGGTGATCATTGGTGGCTTGCTGGGGGTGTTCTATTGGTCCAAGCGCTTGTTGCGCGGAGCCGAACTGCTGGAGGCGCGCGGTAATCGGATTCTGCTCGGGCGCTTGGAACACGGTCGCTCCAAAGAGTGGCCCGGCGCTGCTAGCAAAGCGCTGGATCAGATGATTGGCGATCTTAAAGAGGCCCGACAGGAGCGCAGCCGCTTTGACCGGATGATCCGCCAAAACGCCTTTATCGATGAGTTGACCAAACTGAGTAATCGCACCCACTTCCTCAATCAGTTGGAAGCGGAGATTGGCGATGCTGATGCTCATACCGGTGCGGTACTGGTTGTGTATCTAAAGGGCATGGACGACATCAACTACCAATATGCCCGCAGTGAAGGCGATGCCTTGCTTAAACAGTGCGCCGAGCTGCTGCAAAAAGCCACCGAGCGCAACAGCGAGATCAGCCTGTCGCGTTACAGCGGTGATGAATTTGCCCTGCTGCTGCCGCTGTCGACCCAAAACGACGCCGAGGATTTGGCCCACGTTATCTTACGTAACTTCGAGCGGATCACCTTGCCACCGCTGTGTGAGGCGGAGGACTTCTTCTACATCGGCATCGCAGGCTATCAATACGGCGATAACGCCCAGCTAGTGGTTGAGCAGGCCGAGGATGCGGTGCGGGTCGCCCAGATGCAGGGTAGCAACGGCTGGTATGTAGAAGAGCGGGAGCTTAACTCCGAGCTTACCGGCAAAGGCTCGGTGCGCTGGCGTACCACCTTGCAATATGCGCTGGAGCATCAACAGCTGCACTATCAGGCGCAGCCAGTGTTCGATCAAGATGGCCGGATCCACCACCGCGAGCTGTTGATCCGCATCCGCAATATGCAGGGGGCAGAGATCAACGCCGGGGTGTTTATGCCTTGGGCCAAACGCAGCGGCCTGGTTGAGGCCTTCGATATGGAGACGCTCAAGTTTGCTCTTAGCGCGGTGGCCAAGCACAAGCAGATACTGGCAATCAACCTAGGGGTTGAGCTGGTGCTGCAAACCCCGGTGATGAAGATGCTGGTTCAGTGGTTGTTTTCCGCGCCGGCCAAGCAGGTGGCGCGATTAGTGATCGAGTTCCGCGAGAATGAGTTGGCTGCGTTAGATGACGCACAAATGCTGCGGCTCAAGGCGCTCAATCGCAAAGGTTTACAGCTGGCGGTGGATAAAGCTGGCCAGCAGGTGCTGAGCACCCAGTACCTGAGTGAGCTATCGCTGGTCTACCTCAAGCTTCACCCCAGCTTGGTCCGCGATATCCACCTGCGCCATGTCAACCGACTGGCAGTCGGCTCGCTGATGGCCAGTTGCGCCGAGCGTACCGAAGTCATCGCTACCGGGGTTGAGCGCAACGAGGAGTGGCGGGTGCTGCAGCGCTTAGGTATCAAATCTGCGCAGGGGCATTGGTTCGGCCGTCCGGAAGCCTTTACCGAGGCGTGAGCTTGTTCTAGGAATACAATGATAATATCTAGCATTTCAGTGATTTATTGCCCACAACCCGTTATAACTAAAGGTAATTGCGCATGGAGTTAGCGAACTAGAATGAAATTACCTTTCGGGAAGAGGAAAACCGGTACAACTCGTGCGAGTGTCTATATCCGCCCTCAGCTGGTACAGATCATTACCAGTCATAAACCTGATCGCCTGTTTGAGCAAGCCGTTAACTCGCAAGATGAGTGGGCTAGCGCCATCGAAGCGTTGGCCAAAGAGGTGCGTTTGGAGCGGCAATCAGAGATAGTCGTTATCCTCAGTAGCCAGCTCTATCAGCAGCTACAGGTAGAAAAGCCGAGTGTGCCTGATGAGGAGCTGGCCAGCGCCGTGCCTTGGGCGATTAAGGACATGGTGGCTGAATCGGTGACTGACTTGGTGGTGGACTACTACGATGCGCCTACTCCGCCGATGGGTGGTGCCAAGCTGAACGTGGTCTGTGTGCGTCGACCATTGATTCAGCGTTTGGTGGATTGCTTCCAGCATAACGGTTGGGCACTAACCGGCATTACCACTGAATCGCTAGCAGTGGCCAGCGTCGAGGCCCCCTCTGAGCATTGCCAGATGCTGGTGTGGCAAGTGACCGGCTCTGAGCTTGAGCTGCTAGTGCTGAAAGACGGCCAGATATTTTTCAGCCGTCACCTGCGGGCCTTCTCTCGCATTGCACAGCTGCAGGAGATTGAGTTCAGCCAAGACTACTTCGACAGCTTAAGCCTTGAGCTGCAGCGTTCCATCGATTTTATTACCGCATCGCTTAAACAGCCGGATGTCAGCCAGATCCACTTATCGCTGTCCACCCGCTTTGGCGATCACATTGTGGAGCTGCTACAAGCCAACCTTAGTGCCAAGGTGTCGCTACTAGAGCACGCCCATATCAGCGAACCCGAGCAGTTCGATCATCTGCCGCTACTGGGCGCCTTGCAAAGCGAGGTGCTGCCGTGAAGCTAAGAGTCAATCTCTATACACCGGAGTTTCATCCTCAGCCGGAGCGCCTGTCGCTCAAGCAGGTACTCGCGATTTGGTTGCTATTGCTGGTGGCGATGAGTGGCTGGGGCTATCTGGAAATGCAGGAAGGTCGTCAGCTGGCGGCCCAACGCGATGTCCAGCAGCAGCGGGTCGACTCTTCCCAGCAAAGCATCAATCAGCTCAATCAGGCGGTAAACAGCCGTACCTTAGACCCGCGCCTGCAACAGCTGGTGGAAGCTGGCCAAGAAGAGCTGCGGATCAAGCGCCTGCTCAGCCAGCGGCTGCAGGGGAATAACTACGCCAGTGGTGGCTTCTCCGAGGTGTTTCAAGCCTTGGCGACCATCTCCCAGCAACAGCTTTGGCTCAGCCAAATCACTATCAACGATGGCCGCATGTCTTTACTGGGCTTTACCCAAGACAGCGAGCTGGTACCACGGTGGGTGAATCAGTTTGCTGACTATCCTGCACTGTCTCAGCAAGGTTTTGCCGCGATGCAGCTGTATCGCGAAGAGCCTTATCTGCGCTTTGAGTTGCACGGTACCTTGCCAACACCGCAGGGGGCGCAATGATCGAACAGCTACAAGAGCGCTACTCCAGCCTCAGCATTCGAGAGAAGGTGCTGATTGCCATCGTCGGCTTGGTGCTGATTGCCTTGCCGATGTACACCTTCTGGATTGAAGTGGTGCAAAAGGACAACCAAGCGATTGAGCGGCAACTGGCTCAACTGCAGCAGCAGTACCAAACTAATGAGCAGGCGATGAGTGCCCTGCAACTGCGTTTGCGCGAAGACCCAAACCAGAAGCTCTCAGAGCAATTGATGGCTTTACAGAGCGATATCAAGCTTATCGATGAGCAGTTGGCTGAGAAGCAATCAGGTCTGATCCCCGTCTCCAAGATGGCCGCAGTGCTGGAGCAGCTGTTAAAACAAAGCCCCGGGGTGAGTCTGCTCAGTATGCAGTCCTTGGCTCCGACGCCGCTGCTTAATGAGCTGGAGGCTAAACCGGGCGAGCCGAATTTTTATCGGCATGGGATACGCATTGAGCTGGAAAGCGACTACTTCTCCTTGCTGCGCTACCTGCGCAAGGTAGAAGACTTACAGCAGGGTTTTTTATGGATGCTGATCGACTACCAAGTAGAGCAGCACCCACAGGCGAAGGTGATGATTGAGATTTACACCTTAAGCACAGCGAGGAACTTCATTGGTGCGTAATTGCTGGTTATTTATCAGCTTGCTGATAACAGGGATGGTGAACGCCAACCCGCTAAGCGATCCCACTCGGCCACCGGGGGCCAGAGCGGTGGCGGCTGCGAGCTCTGAGCAGCAAAGTCTGCCTAGTTTGCAGGCGGTGTTCGTCGGCGAGCAAGCTGGGGCGATCCTCAATCAGCAGTACCTCGCACTGGGCGAGACGCGCAATGGTTATCGACTCCAGCGGGTGGAAGCAGACGCCGTGGTGGTGCTGTTCAACAGCCAACAATACAGACTTCGATTGGATAGGGTGTCAGTTATCGAGACGGCGCCAAAGGGTAATGAGCAATGATAAGAAATTGGATGCTGCTAGTGATCTGCTGCACGGTGATGGCGGGATGTCAGTCGACCCCCCGGCCCGATCCGGTGTCGGCGAAGCAGGCGTTGGACGAAGCGCAGCAACAATCGACCGCCTCGATTGCACCGCCTCCGTTAAGCGCTGAGATTCAGGCGGAGCTGATGCCTGAGCTGGCGGTCGGCCAGGCTGACCTGCTGCAGGTGGAGCGACGCTTCGATGTGAATGCCCGTAATGTGGAGGCGAAAAGCTTTTTCACCGCGCTGGTCAAAGGCTCCAGCCTCAATATCGCGGTTCACCCCGGGGTAGAAGGGCGTATCACCCTCAAGCTTAAAGAAGTCACCCTGGAAGAAGCGCTTGACGTGGTGCGCGACATCTATGGCTATGATGTACAGCGCCGCGGCCGCATCTTGCATGTGTATCCTGCGGGCATGCGCATTGAGACCATTCCACTTAACTATCTGATGCTGGAGCGCTTCGGCTTTACCCGCACCCGGGTCAACTCCGGCGGTATTACTGAGAACTCAAGTAGCAATAACTTTAACAACAGCAGCAATAACAGCGGCAACTTCAATAACTCGTCGTCGAATTCGTCGTCTTCTTCGAGCTCGTCCAGCAGTAGCAGCGACAACTTTAATGGCTCACAGATCGAGTCGTCCACCGAGACCCGCTACTGGACCGAGTTAGAGGAAACCCTGCGTGGGATGATTGGCGTGAATATGAGCCGCGATAGCAGCGGTACTGCCCAAACGCCTGAAGGACGCATGGTGGTGGTCAGCCCACAGGCTGGCTTGGTCACAGTGCGTGCCTTCCCCGATGAGATCCGGATTATCCGCGACTTCCTACAACGCTCCGAGCGGCAGCTGCAGCGTCAGGTGATCCTCGAAGCCAAGATTATTGAAGTTGTGCTCAGTGATGACTATCAACAGGGGGTCTCGTGGCGGGCGGGCGATTTGTTCAATACCACCACGGTAATCGGTGGGGTAGATGGCGCAATCCCGGGCAACGCCATCTCCAATATTCTGGGCACCGGCGGTGCGCTGTCCATCTCCAACAGTAACTTCGAAGCAGTGGTGAATCTGCTGGAAACCCAAGGTGATGTAAATGTGCTGTCGAGTCCGCGAATTACTGCCTCGAACAACCAAAAAGCGGTGATCAAGGTCGGTACCGACGAGTACTTTGTGACCGATGTGTCCACTACCACGGTATCTGGCACTAGTACCACCACTACGCCAAGTGTGCAGCTAACCCCGTTCTTCTCTGGGATTGCGCTGGACGTGACGCCGCAAATCGATGCCTCAGACTCGGTGCTATTGCATGTTCACCCTTCGGTTACCGATGTCTCTGAGCAGCGCAAAACCATCAGCTTCGGCAGCGCTGGCGATGATATCGACCTGCCTCTAGCGCAAAGTGATATCCGCGAGTCCGATACCATTATCCGCGCCGACTCCGGCGATGTGGTGGTGATTGGCGGTCTGATGCGTAATCGCCAACAAGAACTGGTATCGCGGGTGCCATTTGTGGGCTCCTTGCCAGTGGTGGGTGAGCTGTTTACCAGCAAAACCATCACCAGCGAGAAGACCGAGCTGATTATCTTGCTCAAGCCCACCGTGGTGAAACAAGACACTTGGCAGCAAGAGCTGGAGCGCTCGCGCGACCTGTTAAACACTTGGTATCCGGAGCCGTAAGTGGCGATGTATCTCGACTATTTTGGCCTGCAGCATCCGCCCTTTGGCCTAACGCCGAACACGGGCTTCTATCAGAGCTTGCAGCCGCATCAGGAAGCTAACGATGTGCTGCAGGTTGCCCTGTCGGAAGGTGAAGGCTTTATCAAGGTTAGCGGCGAAGTGGGCACCGGAAAAACCCTTCTCTGCCGCAAGTTGCTGGTGGATCTGGAACAGAGCTATCGCTTCGCCTACCTGCCTAATCCGACCCTTTCACCCTTGCAGCTTTATCACGCGATTGCCATGGAGCTGGGTCTGGAGTTGGCCGCCGAAGACAACCCCCATACCTTGCTCGACCAATTGCATCGGCGCCTGATTGCGCTAGTCAGTGAAGGCCGCCCGGTGGTATTGCTAATTGATGAGGCCCAAGCCTTAAGCGATGAGAGCCTCGAGGCAATTCGCCTGCTGGGCAATCTGGAGACCGAGCAACGTAAGCTTATCCAAATCGTATTATTCGGTCAGCCGGAGCTTGACCAGCGGCTGGCCAAAGAGCAGCTGCGCCAACTGCGCCAGCGGATCACCTTTTCCTACAGTCTGCGCCCGCTTAATCGCGATGAGGTGGCCAGTTATCTGCAGCATCGCCTGCATGTGGCGGGGTATCGTGGCGGGGCGATCTTTACCGCCCGATCCTTGGCGGTGCTGACCAAAGCCAGCCGTGGGATCCCGCGCTTGATCAATGTGTTGGCGCATAAGGCATTGATGCTTTGCTTTGGCGAAGGGCAGAAGGTTATCTCGGTAAAAATGATTAAGCAGGCGATCTCCGATACCGAAGACGCCACGCTGCCGCCGCGCAGCGTACTGCTCCCGCTCAGCCTGCTTTGCGGCGCAGCCGCTGTGGCATCGGCGCTGGCCATGGGAGTGCTGCGATGAGCGTGATCAATAAAATGCTCAACGATTTAGAGCAGCGCCAGCAAAGCGATAATCAAGCCATGTCGCCGCTAGTGCAACCCGCCAAGCGGCCGCCATGGATAATGGGCTTGGTGGTGTTGGTTATGCTGATATCGCTGGTGGCAGCCGGTTGGCTGCTATGGCCAGTGCTCAAGCAGGTGGATATGCCCTACAGCGCAGTGGACGTGACTGAGCCAACGCCCGCTACCAATCAAGCACAAGCCCCTAGAGATGACGCTCCTAAAACTGAGGAGCTTGCACAAGCCAGCGAGCCAGTTGAACGCCAAATAGAGCCCGAAACTACAACCCAGCTTGCTGAAACAGAGGCTACGCCAGCGGATGGAGCCGCGCTGCCTGAACCCACCGCTGAAGTGGAAACCACAGCCGTTCTAGAAGCGGAGCCGCTATCCGAGCCCTCGCCAGTACCGCAACCTGAGACGCAAGTAGACCAAACGATTGTCGAGCAGCAAGTTGAGCCGGTCATCGAGAGCGTCCCTGAGGTCGAGGCCGAGCCTGAAACTGCACCAAGCGCTGAGCTTGCCGAATCCGCCCAAGAACCCGCGGAAGCAAAGACTACTGCGCTTGAAGCCGACTCTGGCGAGTCGCATATGGAAGTGATTCCGCTGGAGCTGAGCCGTGAGCAACGGGTCGAGCTTCACCTTAAGCGGGCCTTTAAGGCGATGGAAAAAAACGATACCGAGCAAGCTTGCGAGGAGTTCTCCACGGTGCTGCGCCTCGACTCGTCCCAGCACAGTGCCCGTGAGCAGCTGGCAGCGCTGGAGTATGGCCGCCGCCGTGAAGCGCAAGCGATTGGCCTGTTAGAGCAGGGTCTGGAGCAAGACGCCCAACATGTGCCCTTCCGTTTGTTGCTGGCGCGTATTTTTATTCAGCAGCAAAACACCCAACAGGCCTGGTTCTATCTCAACGGCCATGAGCCGATGGTGCCCGGCAATGTCGACTTCTTTGCCACTAAAGCGGCGCTGGCCCAGCAGTTGGGCTACCAGCAAGATGCGCTGAGCAGCTATCGCCAGCTGGTGCAGTATGAGCCGGATCGTGCGCGCTGGTGGTTTGGGTATGCGCTGGCCAACGACCATCTCGGCCAGTATCTCGAAGCCCACCGTGCCTATCAGCAAGCCAGCTTGCTGGGGCAACTGTCGGAGAACTCGCGACAGTTTGTAGAACAACGAATTCGACAGTTGGAGCAATAGCCATGGTGCAACCCAAACTTCGCATGCGCCTGGGGGACCTGCTGGTTAGCGAGGGCGTGATATCGGAAGAGCAGCTGATGAGCGCGCTCTCCCGCCAGAAACAGACCGGCCGTAAGCTCGGCGCCACCTTGATTGATACCGGGGTGATCACCGAGGTGCAACTACTGGAGTTTTTGGCGCGCCAGCTAAACATCGCCTTTGTCGACCTCAATCAGCTAAATATTGACGCCAATGTCGCCACCAAGCTAAACGAGGTGCATGCTCGCCGCCTGCGCGCCTTGGTGATTCACCAAGATGGCGACGTGTATACCGTGGCGGTCTCCGACCCGGCCGACCTGACTGGCCTGGATACCCTGTCAGGGCTGCTGTCGCCGTTTGAGATCAAATACGTGGTGGCGCGTGAGTCGCAGTTGGTGGAAGCCTTCGACCGCTACTACCGCCGTACCCGCGAGATTGAGGGCTTCGCCCAAGAGCTAGAAGAAGAGTACGGCGGGGAAGACGATTTTAGTATCGGCCTGGCCGCCGGCGACGATCAAAGCAGCGAAACCACGGTGGTTAAACTGCTGCAATCGCTGTTTGAAGATGCGGTGCAGGTCGGTGCGTCGGATATCCATATCGAACCCGACGAAAAGGTACTACGCATCCGCCAGCGGGTAGATGGAGTGTTGCAAGAGAGCGTGCTTAACGAAGTCTCGATTGCCGCGGCCATGGTGCTGCGTCTAAAGCTTATGTCGGGGCTGGATATCTCAGAAAAACGGCTGCCCCAAGACGGCCGCTTTAACATGAAGGTACGCGGCCACTCGGTGGATGTGCGTCTCTCCACCATGCCAATCCAAAACGGCGAGTCGGTGGTGATGCGTCTGCTCGACCAAAGCGCTGGTGTGTTGGCGCTAGAGCAAACCGGGATGCCCAGCGATATTATGGAGCGCTTCCGCCGCCAGCTTAAACGCCCCCATGGCATGATTGTAGTAACCGGCCCCACCGGTAGCGGTAAAACCACCACCTTGTACGGCTCGCTCACCGAGCTTAACCAGCCGGGTAATAAGATCATTACCGTGGAAGACCCGGTGGAGTACCGCCTCCCGCGGATCAATCAGGTGCAAGTGAACAGCAAGATCGGCCTGGATTTCTCCACGGTGCTGCGTACCACCTTGCGTCAAGACCCAGACATCCTGCTGGTGGGGGAGATGCGTGACCAAGAAACCGTTGAGATCGGCCTGCGTGGCGCCTTAACCGGTCACTTGGTGCTAACCACCTTGCACACCAACGATGCCATCACCAGTGCCCTGCGTCTGATTGATATGGGTGCCGCCGGCTACTTGGTTGCCAGCTCGCTACGTGCGGTGCTGGCCCAGCGTCTGGTGCGCAAAGTCTGCGACAACTGTAAAACCCCACGTGCCCTGCAAGCCGATGAAAAGGTATGGCTGGAGCACTTGAGCGAGCAAAACCTGTCTCAGGAGAGTTTTGTTCATGGCAAGGGCTGTCAGAGCTGTAACTTCACTGGTTATCGCGGCCGAATCGGCGTGTTCGAGCTTCTGGAGCTGGATGAGCCCATGATGGAGGCGCTGCGCAAAGGCGACCCCGATGCCTTCTCTAAGGCCTCCCACGGCTCACCCGGTTACCGACCGCTGGCGATGGCCGCCTTGGATTACGCCAAGCAAGGGGTTACCTCGGT
The DNA here is from genome assembly GCF_000429485.1 of Aliagarivorans marinus DSM 23064. Classification (GTDB taxonomy): domain Bacteria; phylum Pseudomonadota; class Gammaproteobacteria; order Enterobacterales; family Celerinatantimonadaceae; genus Aliagarivorans; species Aliagarivorans marinus. Next base: position 21,994 of record NZ_AUBY01000018.1, read on the forward strand.
TAGTGAGGTACTGCGATTGGTGGAAGAGGTCGATATCTACAGCAAACTGAACGACGCCGGGGTTGAGCACTAATGCCGGTGTTCGCCTACCAAAGTCGCGACCGCAGCGGTAAAGCGGTCAATGGCACACTGGATGCGGCCAACTCCGCGGCAGTGGCCGATAACCTGCTGCGCCGAGGCCTCACTCCTATCAAGATCGAAGAGTCCAAAGGTGGTGGCGCGGGTTTTGATTTTAGCCGTTTGGCCAGCCTGCTCGAGCGGCAGATTAAGTTAGAAGAGCTGGTAGTGTTTACCCGCCAGATGTATTCGCTCACCAAGGCCGGTATCCCGATTATGCGGGCGATTAATGGCCTGGCGGATACTGCCCACAGTAAGCAGCTTAAGCATGCGCTGGCCGGCGTCGCTGAAGGGCTTGGCAGTGGCCGGGCGCTGTCTACCGCCATGGCAGAGTACCCCAAGGTGTTCTCCCAGTTGTATGTGAGCATTGTGCACGTGGGCGAGAACACCGGTCGCCTCGAAGAAGCCTTCTTGCAGCTGGCGCAATATCTGGAGCTGGAGATGGATACCCGCAAGCGAATCAAGACCGCGATGCGCTATCCGACCTTTGTGATTATCGCCATCACCATTGCCATGGTGGTGCTGAATATTATGGTGATCCCGAAGTTCGCGGAGATCTTCGGCCGCTTTAATGTCGAGCTACCGCTGATGACACGGATCTTGATCGGCACCTCCAACTTCTTCGTGAACTACTGGCCGCTATTGCTGATTGGCGTGGTGTTGGCGATAGCGGGTTTTCGTTGGTATGTCGGCACTGAAGACGGCGGTTATCGCTGGGATCGCTTTAGGGTCAAGATGCCGATTGTCGGCTCGGTGGTCGAGCGTTCATTGCTGTCGCGTTTTTCTCGCAGTTTCTCGATGATGCTAAGCGCTGGCGTGGCGCTCAACCAAGCCTTGAGTCTGGTTGCCTCAGCGGTGGACAATGCCTATATGGCCAGTCGGATCCGCGAGATGCGCGCCGGGATTGAGCGGGGCGAGAGCCTGCTGCGCACCGCCAATACCAGTGAGTTATTTACCCCCTTGGTGCTGCAGATGATCAGCGTAGGGGAGGAGACCGGTCAGGTGGACGAGCTGCTCAACGAGGCGGCGGAGTTCTATGAGCGCGAGGTGGATTACGACCTAAAAACCCTCACAGCGCGGATTGAGCCGATCTTGATTGGCTTTGTCGCCTTGATGGTACTGGTACTGGCTTTGGGCATCTTTACCCCAATGTGGGACATGATGAACGCGGTGCGAGGCTAGCGGTGTCGGTCAGCGAGTGGTATGAGCAGATCTTACGGCGCCGTTTTTCTTGGCTGATAGCCTCGGTGGTTGCATTGGTGCTGGTCACCCGCCTGCTCGGCGGGCTGTTGCACGCAGGCCGCGAGACCGAGCTGCAGGCACTGCAGGAGTATCAGCGGGCGTGGATGAGTCAGATGAGCATGCTGCGGGTGCAAGCATTGGCCGCAGAGCCGGGTAGCGAGTTATTGCTCGCTCAACTGGCGGTCAGTGAAGAGGGCGAGCTAAGTAAAAGTGAGCAACATTTGGTTCGCCTTAATCAGTTTGCCTGGCCCAAGGTGGAAAATGTCAGTGACTGCTATCGCCTCTGGCAGCTGTTCTTTGGGCAAGAGCTTGAAAAAAAAGTGGAATTTGACGCAGAAACCTGCGCCTATCAGGTTTTTCGTAGTGGCGCTTTGCACTATGATTCCACTAATGGCCAGTTTCGCATTAATCGATATGAGTAAGGAGCTGCAGTGAGCACGTTTCGACGAAACAATGTACAAGGTGGATTCTCGTTAATCGAGCTGGTGATTGTGATCGTGATCCTGGGGATTTTGGCTGCCACTGCGCTGCCACGTTTTCTGGATGTCACCGACGAGGCCAAGATCGCCAGTATGGAAGGTGTAGCGGGTGGCTTTGCCACCGGCGTCTCACTGGTACGGGCCCAATGGGAGTCGGAAGCTCGTCCGCAAGATGCGGTGGGCAATGTGGTGATTTACGATACCGTACAGATCTATCTGACCACTGGCGATACTGCCAATGGTATTGCCGCAGGCTACCCCTTAGCCACCTCGGCCAACGTTGGACTGCCGATTGATGCCACCCGCTGTCTGGAGGTGTGGGAGGCGATCTTCCAAAACCCCAGCCCAGCCAGCACCGATATCGGCGGTGTTCAGGACAACGGTTACTATGTGGCTACGGCGGCTGATCCCAACGGTATCCAAGCCTGCGCCTACTATCAGGTCAACTCATTGGTGAAAAGCGGTGGCGGCTATACCGCACCAAGCGGCACCGATGTGGGCAATAATTTTACCTACCAGCCCCAAACTGGGCAGGTACTCACTAATGTTAACTAGCTAATCTAGGCTGTAATAAGGAAAGTAAAATGAAAAAACAACAGGGTTTTACCCTTATCGAATTGGTCATTGTGATCGTGATTCTGGGTATTCTGGCGGTTACCGCTGCGCCTAGATTTTTGAATTTAAGCAGTGATGCAAGGTCTTCTACTCTAGAGGGTTTGCAAGCGGCTGTTGTAGGTGGCGGCAGCTTGGTATACAGCAAGGCTGCTATTCAAGGACAAGAAAATGCAGCAACTGCGCAGATTGATATGAACGGTAATGGAACCGCGGACTTCAATACAGTCTATGGTTATCCGTCTCATCAAACTAATTTTGCCACTAACATTGCCGCATGGCTAGATTTGGGTGGGGATTGGGTCGCAGCGGATGGTGCGGATGCGAGTACGCCTGCCACGATTCGCCCAACAAACTATACGCCGGCCACAAATACTCTTTGTGAGTTGCAGTACACCGAACCAGCAAACCCTGGAGACCGTCCCAATATACAGGTTCAGGTCGGTGGTTGCTAAAGAATAGACTTTGGATATCTCCTGATAATTCGAAGGCAGAAATCATCTGGTTTTACCCTGATTGAGTTGGTTATCACCATTATCATTATCGGGGTGCTCGCTGTTACCGTTTTGCCTCGCTTTAACCGCAGTGGTTATGGCGAGGCCAGCCTTGCTGAACAGTTGCGCAGCGCCGCGCAGTTGGTGCAAACCCAGAATATGAACCACCGTGGGCAGCAGTTTTGCCTGCAAATTGAGAGCAGCTACTACTACCTCAGTTATATCAGCGGCGGTATCTGCTCTACGACCACCTATGCCAGCCGTGATGCCAGCATCAAAAGCAATGTGGAACAGCACGCCTATCCCAGTGGGGTAAATGTTAGCCCTATCGGTACGCTGATCTTTGATCGCGATGGCTTGGCCAACCTGAGTCAGCTCACAATTAGCTCATCCAGTGAGACCTATAAGCTAAAGATTAACAGCGGGGGCTATATCTATGTGGACTAGCTCTGCATTGGCGCGGCAAGGTGGCTTTACCCTAATTGAGTTGGTTATTGGCATTGTGGTGATGGCCATTGCCTTGGTGGTCAGCATCTCCTTTCTTTCTCCTCTAGCGCGCAAAAGCATTGAGCCCATCTACCAAGTGCGAGCGGCTGAGTTGGGCTACAGCCTGATGAATGAGATCTTTAGCAAGTCTTTCGATGAAAACTCCGATCATAACGGCGGCGGCCAGTGGCGCTGCGGGGAACAGCTCAATGGTGTTGATCAGCCCGCTTGCACCGAGCCAAGCAACTGGGGGCGAGATGGAGATGGAGATGATGAAGAGGAGCGCAATGCTTTTAACGATGTAGACGACTACATCACTGCGGGTTTTGTTGATATAAGCGATAGCTTAAATCAACCCGGGCTGGCTGACTTATACCGCGGATACCAATACCAGGTTGCAGTGGAAGAGCTAACTATTGATGGGGTGGTGGTTGATAGTGCACTTGCCAAGCAGCTCTTGTTAAAGATACGGGCTCCAGATGGTAGTACCTTTGCTTTCTCGCTCGAGAGGTGGAATTACTGATGCGGTATTTCCGACGCTCTGAGCAAGGGTTCACCTTAGTTGAATTGGTTATTACCATAGTTTTACTGGGAGTGTTAGCCATTGCCACCGCTGACTTTATTCGCTCAGGAGCGCTGATCTTTCGGCGCGGGGCCGATCAGCAGCAGCTGGTAGGCGAGGCGCGCTTTGCAATTGCCCGGATTAATCGCGACTTAGTGAATGCGCTGCCGAACAGTGCCTTAGTAACCGACCTTGCCGGAAATCGTGCTCAACCAGGGCAAGGTGGGCCATGTTTAACATTTGTCCCAACTCAAAGCAGCGGTAGCTATATTGACCTGCCGATTAGCCCAAGTAGCACCAGCAGTTTTACCATTGTTCGCTCCTTTGATGACTCTAGCTCTGCCAACATTGCAGTCTATGTGTTGGACAGCTCTGAGGCCATCTGTGATGATGGCTCTGGTGCTCCCAATAGTTTGTGTGACGGCTCTGGTCAAAAGGTGCAATCGGTAAGCTCGGTCGCTCCTGTGGACGATCTTCCCAGAGACCCAGATGATGCTCTGCGTACCGTAACTCTGAGTGCTGCTGGCTCCTTTCCGGCGGCCTCTCCATCACAACGGTATTATTTTGTTGGTGCACCAGTGCGTTACTGTATCCGCAACAATCAACTACTGCGTGTTGCTCCTGCTTCGTTCAATTTAGACGATGATGGTGTAGCAATCAGCAACCAAATCGATACCCAGCGTGTCAGTCAGTTTATTGTTGAGTCCCCCAGCCTAACTCGCAATGGCCTGATTAATGTACGCTTGAGCTTTCTCGATGCCGATGAGTATATGGAGTTCAATTATGACCTTAGTGTGGCCAATCAGCCTTAAGCGCCAGCGAGGCAGCGCCTTGATGATCGCTATCTTTGTCATTGTGGTTTTGGCAATGTTAGCTACTGGCCTGCTGAGGATGATCGATGACAGCTCACGTAATACGGCTTGGGAGGTATTGGGCTTGCGGGCCGAGCTAGCCGCCCAATCTGGCCTAGAGCAAGCTTTGGCAAGCCTCTTTCCTCTGGGGCAAAGCGCTGCTGACAATACAGCTTGCCCAGTACAAAGCCCTCCAAGTGTTTATGGGCAGGTCATAAACCGAAGCTTTACCGCTAGCGGAGCAGAAAACTGTAGTGTGAATGTACTGTGCCGCCCTGTTACTCCGACTCCGTTAGATGATGCGCATGTTATAAGCCGGATAGGAAGTGCTCGCTTTTTTGACCTCGAGGCGACAGGATCCTGTGGTAGTGGCGAAATTGAGGTGCAGAGAATAGTCGCGATTCAGGCTCGCAGCGGAACATAGCCAGAAGGAAAAGTTATGCAGTACTTAACACCTTGCTTCGCTTTGCTACTTACTTACTTTGTCGCGTTATCTACTTGGGCGAGCAGCCCTGACCAGGTGTTTGTTGACGGTGTGGCTATTACTGATCCCAGCAAAATGATCCAGTTTGAAGCGAAAGCTAGGTTATTAAACAGCCCTTCAAATAACTTATACACCTACCGATTGCAGGACCGCAGTGATGACAACGGGATTCCCAGTCACAAACGTAGCTGTGGTGATGTCTGGTGTAGTAAGCGTGACCAGGTGATAGCTTCCCTCGCATTACCTGATTTTTCCCAGTGTCGTAGCTCTAGTAATGAGAGTCATGTTATCAATAGTGGTGGTTCAGCGACGTTAGCTCAGGGCGAGTATCAAAATGTGATTCTCAATAGCGGCGCGAAGCTTGAGTTTACGACTTCGGGTGGTGCGTACCGGATGCAAGATTTGATCGTGAATGGTGGTGCGAAACTGACGTTTTCTACCGGTCGTTATTGGCTCAATAGCTTGACGATAAACAGCGGTGGGAAAATCGAGCTGCCGAATTCCGGTTTGGTGCAGATATTTGTTAATAACAACTTAGTCATAAATGGTAGCGCCAACCTGAATAAAGGGGGAGATCCTAACAACCTGCTGATTGCTTCTTATGGAAGCGTCAACGTCAACAATCCGAACAGTATCGCTGGATATATCTATGCTGAAGACAACATTCTGATTAATGGCAACAATGTTCAGATTGAAGGTGGTTTAGTAGGGGCTCAAGTCCAACTAATGAGTAATGTAGATGTTACTTACCGCGCTCCACAGTTGGATGATTTATGGCAACCTGACTGTGATAATGGGGCACCTCTTCACCTACAATATGGCCGCTCTTATTTCTCGGGGCCGAGTGGCAACGGGGCAACAGTCATCTTTGATCAGCCTTATGAGGAAACGCCCCTTGTATTTGTGATGACCCCCATTGACGCAAGTGACCCAAACGGTGACGGCCCGGTCGCTGCATTACTTGACGGTGTTTCGACCACGGGGTTTAACTGGGTTAGGCAAGAACCTCCTCGGAGGGAAGGTAGCAGTTACACCCCTTCCAAGAATATCGAAGCATTGGATTGGATAGCGATAAGCCCCGGGGATTTCACCTTGGCAGACGGAAGACGTATCGTTGCTAAGGCGATAAACACCCGTGATGCAGTGGGCTTAGGGGGAAATCGTTACACTGACGTTGATTTGGACTTCAGGCCGGATGTGCTACTTAATCAGCTTCAAAGTCGCAGTGGCAACAATTGCTGGTTTACTGCTACCTCATTGATCAACAACGACACGATCCGCTTGGCAGTAGACCCCAGTGAGGTATATGAAAATCAAGGAGGCCGGCGTTGTCAGGAGGGGGGATACCTTCGTGATGAGCTGGTCGTAGATGAAACTATTGGCTATCTTGCAACGACATCTGGCCAGGGTGTGTTAACTGCAAATGGTAAGTCGGTGCCTTATCTTTTCGGCACGGCAAGCACCGCTTCCGGCGACCCTTCTCGCGCATGCCAAACAACACATAGCTTTCCGTCTGGGCTGTTTAACTCTACGCCATTGCTGGTTGCAGGGAAAAATTCTCGCAATGGTGGTAACGGTGGCTGGCTACGACGATGCCAGCATAGCGCCTCGGAATTTTCGATGGTCATCGAAGAAGACCAGTATAGAGATTTTGAGCGCAACCATATTCCCGAAGGCTTCTCATTTGTCGCTTTAGAACAGGATGAAATTGTTGGGATACCAGACTTGGAGATTAGCGCTCCGAGCTTAGGTCTAAGTTGTGACATCCATGAAATCACCCTTCGCGCCACTCTCGACGGTCAAACTGACCAAAGCTTTCTCGGCAATGTAGTTTTGAGTACCGATACAAATCGCGGAATTTGGAGCACCATTGATGCTGATGGTAGTTTAACCCCTGCTTCTCAAACTGATAATGGCAGTGCCAACTATCAGTTTGTCGCCAGTGATCAGGGGGAAGTTACGCTAGGCCTGTTCCATTCTCCCGAGGGCGATGTGGAAATTACCGTGGCAGACGGTGCGTTAAATGCGAGCACCACCGTACGCCTTTCAGCTTACGGGCTACGGGGAGAGCTCGTAAGCACCCAAGACTGGGGAAGCAATCCTCACATCGCCAACGAACCGTTTAGCTTAACGTTGACGGCTGTGGGTAAAGATGAATCTGGTGCGGATTGTAGTCCGCTTACCAATTATGCCGGCAGTAAAAACATCGCGTTTTGGACCGACTATCAAACGCCTAATTCGGGCTCGCGACTACTCAGTGTGAATGATACCGCTGTCGGTGCCAGTGAGGCTGACCGAGTCACACTCGCGGTGACCTTTAGCGATGGTGAGAGCGAAGCGATTGCGCTGCACTACAACGATGCCGGAAGGCTTGCCATCAACTATTGGGATGAGGTGGGCAGTATCGTCGATGACGCCACGGTTACCCTGCGCGGCAGCGATAGCGCGGATATCTTGCCTGAGGCGCTGGTGTGGATCGGTGTGCAGAGTAGTGGTGGCAATGCGAATCCCGGAGGTACCGCAACTACCGGGGATAAGTTTGTGCCAGCAGGTGAGGCGTTCTCTGGCCGACTTCAGGCGATCACTGCCAACTGCAGTAGTGCTGTGACAAACGAAGATTGTTGGGCAATTAGCTTTGTGTCGGACCTTGAGGCCAGTATCGGTATGAGCCTCGAAACACCGACTGGTGGCGCTTCCGGTACAGTCTATATCGCAGAGAATTTCCCCAGTTGGGGCAAAGGCGGGCTATCGTTCGATGAGCTGTCTTGGGGGGAAGTTGGCTCCATCGTTCTAAGCGGGGAGGTTGACCTATATCTCGGTTGGGATGTCGGCGGCGCCAACTCCGACGATCTGGGGTTGCGATTACGAGCAGAGCAAAGCGTAGGGCGCTTCTACCCGGCCTACTACGAGCTGCTGGCTTATAGTGGATCGCTTGCAACTGTTAACCCTGGCTGTGATTTAGGGGGCTTTACCTATACCGGGGCGAGGGGGAATTCAGCTCAACATCTCGCTTGGCGGATCGAAGCGCGCAATGCCGCTAGTAAGGTTGTGAGCAACTACACCCTAGGTCGCTATAGTGTTGGGCGAATCGGCGAGAACTGGAGCGTATCTTCGACTAGCTTGAGCGCTCGGTTCTGGGTGGATGATGCCACCAGTGCAGAGAATGATACCGATGGCTATGCTATTAATTGGCAGGAAGGTGTGATTGAGTATCCGCCGTCTGGTGCTGTTCGCGGTCTAGAAAGTGGTATTACTAAAAATCAAACTGACGAAGAAGAGCCCATATTAGATGCTGTAATACAGCACACCTTTATTGGACCAGATGGCAGCGTGTTGCGCTCTCAGGCTAAGATCGACGACAGCAGTACTGGCTTTGTGTGTGATGGTTTGGGTATGTGTGAGCTCGATCTCATGCCGGAGCTTCGTCACGGGCAGATCTATGCTCCCAATTCGTTTGGCAGTGAGCTGCAAAGCATACTTGTGCAACCCGAACTGCAGTACTTCGTTGGTGGCAGGTACCAACAGAACTCCCAAGACACCTGCAGTGAAATCAGTTCTAGTGACCTTATGGTTGCGCCATCGCAAGATGGGGCTCCGTTAGTTTGCGTCCTCCCTGTTGACGGGGTGAGTTCCATCCTTTCCATTGAACGCGCAACAGCGGATAAAGGTATCTGGAGTTTGCTGTTTGCTGTACCGCAGGGGCCTGTTGATGCAGATAAGACTGGCCAGTGTACCTATACGATTAACAATGCAGTGTTTCCTTGGCTGAGTCCTGCAACTGGCGAAGTCAGCTTTGGCTGGTTCCGGCAAAACGATCGGGTGATCTTCCGGCGCTCACTCTGAGCGGATTCAAATAAAGGGTGAGTATTCAGCGACTGCCGATAAAGTAGCTCGTTATTGTTGGTATTGCGCCCAAACTCCCTTTTTCCATGCGGTTGCACAAAAACAGCTACATGATTTTTGTAGTACCAAGTACTTACATTACATAGTATTAGCGGCTAGTGTTTAGGTGTTGTTGATATTGTTGTGATGTTTCGTGTGGCACGTTTAATTCGTTTTAAAGCTTTACTATTTCTGCTATTCGTTCCTACATGGCGAGTTGCCGCAGTCGAGTGCCTAGACGTATTTCCTACTCCTGCTTCGTCCTCCCACCCTAGTGGGATCCTTGATATAAACTGGTTGGCGAAGGTATATGGCTCTGACGCTGGTGAGATGGCGTTTAGCCAAATCAACCAAGTTGGTAATGATGGCGACAGCTGTCCCGATGTGGGTATGGAGTGTCGTGCAACTGGGCCGAGTCAGCCCGGTGACAATGTCTCGATAAAAACCCAAGGCGGGGGGAGCAATGTACGCCCAGGCTACCAAGAAACCGTTGTGTTGGGAAACGGTACGACCAATAGCTCCTATGACACCGATACATTTAGAGACATCAATGCCAGCAACACCCGCGTAGATATTACCTTTGCCGCCAACCCCGGCGGTAGTTCCGAGACCGAATATTTTTTGCGTAGCCTCTCATTAGGTTATCAAGGGGTGTTGCGGATGGCTCCGGGAACCTACTGGGTACAAAATGATTTCATCTTGCAAAACGAAACCCAACTCATTGTCCAAGGCTCCGGTGTCGTTAGGATCTTTATTGGTGGCCAATTCCAAGCTAATTACCAATCTAGACTCAATCAAGATGCCGCAAATGGTGGTGCGCCTGAGCAGTTGCTTATCTATACCGGAACCAACATAACCCTGGCCAACGAAGTTCAAGCGAGCGTTTACGGGTATGCGAGAGGTCAAGCGCAGTTAAACTATCGTGCTGAGATAGAAGGTGGATTACACGCAGCTAATAGCAGAGTCATAATGGACAACGAGTCTGTTATTCGAGGGAGTGGAGACGCGACAAGCTTAGAGTTTTACCCGTTGTGTGGAGCCAGCAATCAAGAGCCAATGAACCTGCAGTTTGGTCGCTCTGCTATCGCTTCCCAGAACAGCAATGGCGCAACAGTCACCTTTGAGCAGGTATATAGTGAGCCTCCCTTGGTTTTTATTATGACGCCTATCGATGAGAATGACCCCGATAACGATGGGCCTGTGGCAGCCATATTGACCAGTGTGACCAGCAGTGGTTTTTCTTGGGCGCGTCAGGAGCCGCCGGGTAACGATACTCCCTCGCAAAATATCCCCAGTGTTGACTGGATCGCCATCAATCAAGGCGAGTTTACCCTCAGTGATGGGCGGCGGGTTTTGGCTGGCAGTGTTGCTGTTGATAACGCGCAAGGATTGCGAGGCAGCGGCTACACATCGGTGAGTGATGATCCCGGCTACGACGTTTGGCTTACTCAGATGCAATCGAGAAACAACAATTGCTGGTTGACCACACTGGCGCGTGAGCAACGCAATGGTCCGGGAGTTCGAGTGGCATTGGATGCCAGTGGCGCATCAGTACTTCGTTTCTTGTGTGCGCCAGGATTTACTCTGGCTAATCGGCTTCAAGAGGAAACGGTTGGCTATTTTTTGACCGAATCTGGTTCGGGAAGCGCGTTGATTAGCAATCAAACGGTGCGTTACCAGTTTGGCTCTGCGAGTAACACGGATCGCCAAGCGGGGCAGTCTCCTTCACGGCAGTGTGCCTTTATCAATCGTTACCAGTCTGGTTGGTTTAGTGAAGAGCCTGTTATGGTTGCAGGTAAATCGTCTCGCAAAGGTTCTGATGGTGGCTGGGTAAGACGCTGCTTACATGGGGCACAAGAGTTCTCCTTTGTGGTGGATGAAGATCAGTACCAAAACGCGGACAGGCAGCATCAAAACGAAGATCTCAGCTTTATGGCGTTCAGCTATAGCGAAGATGTTGGCGAGTCGGGGTTAGAGATCAGCGCGCCCAGTTTTGGTTTAAGTTGCGACATTCATGAAGTCACCATTCGCGCCACCCTCGACGGTCAGACCGATCAAAGCTTCCTTGGCAATGTATCTTTGAGTACCGACACCAACCGTGGAATTTGGAGCCCCATTGATGCTGATGGCAGCTTAACTCCTGCTTCCCCAACCGATAATGGCAATGCTAATTATCAGTTTGTGTCCAGCGACCAGGGTGAAGTGACGTTGGGGCTGTTTCATGCCTTGGAGGGTGATGTCGAGATCACTGTGGCGGATGGTGCGTTAAACGCGAGCACCACCGTTAGTCTGTCGGCCTATGGATTGCGCGGGGAGCTAACCAGCACACGGGGTTGGGGGGCCAACCCGCATATCGCCAACGAGCCGTTTAGCCTCACCCTAACTGCGGTGGGCAAGGACGAGTCGGGCGCTGATTGTAGCCCTCTCACTGATTATGCCGGCAGTAAAAACATCGCGTTTTGGAGCGACTACGTGCAGCCGAGTAGCGGCACTCGCCAGCTTAGTGTGGAAGGTAATGCAGTGGGTGCCAGTGAAGCGGCGCGCACCACGCTGGCGGTGAGTTTTAGCGACGGAGAAAGCGACCCCATCGCCCTGAATTATAACGATGCCGGAAGGCTTGCCATCAACTATTGGGATGAGGCCGGTAGTATCGTCGATGATGCCACGGTTACTCTGCGCGGCAGTAATGATGCCGATGTTTTGCCCGCCGCTTTGGTTTGGACAAACGTTGAGAATGGTTCCGGCGGGGCAAACCCTGAGGGTACAGCAACAGGTGGTAGTGGGTTCGTTGCTGCTGGTGCAACGTTTTCTGGTCGTTTACAGGCTCTGGTAGCTGATTGTGCAGACGTTTCTAACATCAACTGTCAGGCACACAATTTTGTTCCAGATAACTCTGCCGTTATCTCTCATTCGTTGGAGACCCCGGCTGAGTCTTTAGGGGGAGCTACAGGTAGCTTTGAGGGTAATGAGGAGCAGAGTTGGTCGCTTGGGGGCTATAATTTTGCCTCGCTATCGTGGAGTGAAGTTGGCTCCATCGTCCTAAGCGGTGAGATTGAGCAATATCTCGGTTGGGATGTTAGCGCCGCAAACACGGATAATCTGGGGCTTCTATTACGGGCGGAGCAAAGCGTAGGGCGCTTCTACCCGGCTTACTACGAACTGTTGCCTCATACTACTACCTCGCTGGCTCCCGTGAACCCCGGCTGTGGTATTGGAGGTTTTACTTACACTGGTGCCACTGGCGGCGATGCACAACATCTCGCCTGGAAGATTGAAGCGCGCAATGTGTCGGGCGTCTTGGTCTCAAACTACGACCAACAGTTATATAACGTAGGCAGCGTGGGCCAGAGCTGGCGAGCCAAAACGGCAAGCGTGGATAATCGCTTATGGGTAGCCACGCCCGAAGCCGCCGATGCGAGCGCTTGGGATGAGGGCGCGATCAACTACCCACCAAGAGACAGCACTACCAATATCGGCTTGGCCAGTGGTATCACCAAGTCGCTTACCGCAGAAGTCCCCACCAATGACGAGATTATTCAGATCTACTATCAAGGCTTGGATGGCAGCATCTTGCGATCAGTTGACGGTAACTTTAAGTGCCATGGGAATGGCTGGTGCGACTTGGGCACCATGCCGCAGTTGCGCCATGGCCGGATCTTCTCGCCCAACTCCTTCGGCAGTGAGCTAGAGAGCATTCGGGTGCAGCCTCAGCTGCAGTATGTCGATGATAACGGCCAGTTTGTGCTAAATAGCGACGACAATGGCTGCACTGTGCCACTGGCCAACTACTGGCAAAGTGATAACTGCACAGCGGGGGAGGCGGCACTGTTTCCCATGACCCAGGAGTTTGGCTCCTCGCAAAACGGCCTACTGCAACAGCGTTTTGACCCCGGTAACCAGATGGAAACTGGCCAGGTCTGCTATTGGTACGATCATGATTTTGACCCCACTGTGCCCAGCTTGCTATGGCTGCGCGATGACTGGAATGGCGATGGTGCTCATAGCAGCGACGATGACCGGGCAGGCCGTGGCGAGGTCAGTTTTGGCTGGTTCCGGCAAAACGATCGGGTGATTTTCCGCCGTTCGCTCTAATCGGCACAAACAGTGGGTAAGTAAGTGGCTACTGCCAGTAAAAGCGCCGCACTGCTGTGGATATTGCGCACTGTATGCTAAGTGCGCTAACCAAAACATAAAATAAACATTTTGGCATATCAGGAAACATTCCGACCCGGCATGGGGATTAGCTCACGCTATTCAGTGCTTGAGGCCAGTTGTGGCTTGCTCTGGCCGTGTCCGGTTGGTAAAGTGAGGCCAAATTTTATCGTTTCTCAAAAGCATACTTTTCAGGATAACGCCCAGCTATGTTAAAAAAGCTAAGAGGCCTGTTTTCTAACGATTTATCTATCGACCTAGGGACAGCTAACACCCTCATCTACGTGAAAGATCAAGGCATCGTACTTAATGAACCCTCTGTAGTCGCCATCCGTCAGGAGCGCTCAGGCAGCCCGAAAAGCGTTGCTGCAGTGGGTCATGCAGCAAAGCAGATGCTTGGCCGTACCCCAGGTAATATCCTGGCGATCCGCCCGATGAAAGACGGTGTTATCGCCGATTTCTACGTCACCGAAAAGATGCTGCAGCACTTTATCAAGCAAGTGCATGACAATAACTTCCTACGCCCAAGCCCACGTGTATTGGTCTGTGTACCTTGTGGTTCTACCCAAGTTGAGCGCCGTGCTATCCGTGAATCTGCCTTGGGTGCTGGCGCCCGTGAGGTGTACCTAATCGACGAGCCAATGGCGGCTGCCATCGGTGCTGGCCTGCCAGTATCTGAAGCGACCGGTTCGATGGTGGTCGATATCGGTGGTGGTACTACCGAGGTTGCGATTATCTCGTTGAACGGCGTGGTGTACTCGTCTTCCGTACGTATCGGTGGTGACAAGTTCGATGAAGCGATCATCAACTACGTACGTCGTAACTACGGCAGCTTGATCGGTGAAGCGACCGCCGAGCGCATCAAGCACGTGATCGGCTCTGCCTACCCGGGCGATGAAGTGAAAGAGATCGAAGTACGCGGCCGTAACTTGGCAGAAGGTGTACCAAGAAGCTTCACCCTGAACAGCAACGAGATCCTTGAAGCGCTGCAAGAGCCGCTATCTGGCATCGTTAGCGCAGTTATGGTTGCCCTTGAGCAAAGCCCACCAGAGCTGGCCTCAGATATCTCTGAGCGCGGCATGGTGCTAACCGGTGGTGGCGGCTTGCTTAAAGACCTGGATCGCCTGTTGATGGAAGAAACCGGTATTCCGGTTGTGGTGGCCGACGACCCACTTACCTGTGTGGCCCGTGGCGGCGGTAAAGCTATCGAAATGATCGATATGCACGGCGGCGACCTGTTCCAAGAAGAATAATCCGCTGTTAACAGCGACAAAGGGCCGCAAGGCCCTTTATAGTATTAAGCAATGAAACCGATATTTGGTCCCGGCCCATCGCTACAACTGCGTTTGTTGTTGGCTGTGGTGGTCTCAATCTGTCTTATCTTAACTGATGCGAACGTTGGCGCCTTTGCCAAGGTACGCCTGTATCTCCATTCCGCGGTAAGCCCCCTACAGTACTTGGCCAATATGCCCCGTCAGATGATGGACAGCATGTCCGATCAGGTGATGACTCGCTCTCAACTGCAGCAGCAAGTGGCGGCGCTACGCCAACGAGAACTGCTTAGTCGCGCTGAGCAGCTCACCATGGAGAGCCTGACTAAAGAGAATGAGCGGCTGCGTGCCTTACTCGGCTCGCCGCTGCGTCGCGATAACCGCAAGATGGTTGCCGAGATCATGGCGGTCGACTCGGACCCGTTTAGCCATCAAGTGGTTATTGATAAGGGTTCGCTGGATGGGGTGTATGAAGGCCAGCCGGTGATTAATGACCTCGGTGTGGTCGGTCAGGTACATTCGGTGGGCAGTACCACCAGTCGCGTGCTGCTGATCAGCGATGCCAGCCATGGCGTGCCGGTTCGCGTATTGAGAAACGACATTCGCGCGATCGCCCATGGCAGCGGTGAGCTGAACCGCCTCGACATCCCTCATCTGCCGCGCAGCACCGATATTCAGGAAGGCGATTTGCTGGTCACCTCTGGTCTAGGCGGGCGCTTCCCGGAAGGGTATCCGGTGGCCACTATCACCTTCTACGAATACCAAGAAGGTAAGCCCTACGCCGATGTACAGGCTCAGCCGGTAGTGGCGCTGGAGCGCTTGCGCTACCTGCTGCTGGTTTGGCCGGAGAGTTCCCGACAATGAAGATAGCCAACTCGCGTAGCGTTGTCTCGGCATCGCTGTTTATCGCGCTACTGTTGACCATTATTCCCCTACCACTGGGAGTTGATGCCTATCGCCCGGATTGGCTGTTGCTGTGTCTGGTCTATTGGACCATTGCGCTGCCGCACCGCGTCAACGTGGGTGTTGCTTTCACAGTAGGCCTTATTCTTGATTTGCTGCTCGGCTCCACGCTTGGTGTGCGCGCCTTGGCGATGTCGATCGTGGTCTATCTGGCGGCGTCTAACTTCACCCGTTTACGTAACTTCTCGGTGTGGCAACAAGCGATGGTTATCGGACTGCTGGCCGCGGTGTCCAAGCTGGTGGTGTTCTGGGCCGAGTATCTGGTGAATGTGGTGCATATGCCCGAGAACTACTTCCACTCGATCATCACCTCGGTGGTGGTATGGCCATGGGTATTCTTGTTGCTGCGCAAACTGCGGCGCCAATGGAAGGTCACATGAGCTACTGCACGGCTCCACAACTGGTACTGGCATCGGCTTCACCTCGCAGGGTGGAGCTTTTGCGTCAATTGGGCTGGGAATTTGTCCAGCAAAGTGCCGATATCGACGAATCCATGCTCCCCGGTGAAGCGCCTGCGGCGCTGGTGGAGCGCTTAGCTCGCGAAAAAGCCGCGGCGGTTGCCCACGACTGGCCTGCCGATACCGGGGTGCTGGGCTCCGACACCATTGTCGAGATAGATGGAAAGGTGTTAGGTAAACCACAGCATCAACAGCAGGCAGTTGCTATGCTGGAGCTGCTCTCTGGCCGCATTCATCGCGTGATGACCGCGATTGCTCTTTGTTACCGCGGCCACTGTTATGCAAAGGTGGTCACCACCGAGGTGCAGTTCACTACACTGACACCAACCATGATTGCCGACTACTGGCACAGTGGTGAGCCCCAAGACAAGGCCGGCAGCTACGGCATTCAAGGGCTCGGTGGTAACTTTGTGGAACGTATCGTGGGTAGTTACAGTGCTGTCGTTGGCTTGCCCTTGGTAGAAACCCAGCAGTTACTAAGCTCCACGCTTAAGTCTTAAGGTTGCTATGTCTACAGAACTGTTAATCAATATGACGCCGGCTGAAACCCGGGTCGCTCTCATCGAAAATGGCATTCTTCAGGAAGTTCACGTAGAACGCGACGCCCGCCGTGGCATCGTGGGCAATATTTACAAAGGTCGCGTCAGCCGGGTATTGCCGGGGATGCAGGCCGCATTTGTGGATATCGGCCTAGAAAAAGCCGCCTTCCTGCATGCCTCTGATATCGTGCCGCACACCGAGTGCGTTGATGTCACCGAACAAGAACACTTCCAGGCTGGCAACATTGCCGAGCTGGTGCGCCAAGGCCAAGACATTATGGTGCAGGTGGTGAAAGACCCCCTTGGCACTAAAGGTGCGCGCCTCACCACCGATATCACCCTGCCGTCCCGTTATCTGGTGTTTATGCCGGGCAGCGCCCATGTTGGGGTCAGCCAGCGCATCGACAGCGAAGAGGAGCGCGAGCGCCTCAAAGGCATCAGTGGTGACTATGTCGACGAGCTAGGCGGCTTTATTATTCGCACCGCCGCCGAAGGGGTGGGTGACCAAGAGCTATCGCAGGATGCGGCGTTTTTAAAGCGGGTGTGGCGTAAGGTGCTGCAACGCAAAGAGACCCAGCCGAGCCGCACTTGTTTGTACTCGGAGCTTAGCCTGTCGCTACGGGTGATCCGCGATTTTGTGGGTACTCGTTTGGACCGCATCCGGGTCGATTCGCGAATTACCTACGAAGAGCTGGTGAACTTTTCGTCAGAATTTGTGCCAGAGTTTACTGAGATCCTCGATTATTACTCTGGAGAGCAACCCATCTTTGACCTGTTTGACGTGGAGAACGAGATCCAGCGGGCGCTCAGCCGGCGGGTGGAGCTCAAATCAGGCGGCTATCTGATCATCGACCAGACCGAAGCGATGACCACCATCGATATCAACACCGGTGCCTTTGTTGGCCACCGTAACCTGGAAGAGACCATCTTCAACACCAATATCGAGGCGACCCAGGCGATCGCCCGCCAACTGCGTCTGCGCAACCTTGGCGGCATTATCATCATCGACTTTATCGATATGAACGATCAAGAACACCAACGCCGGGTATTGCACAGCCTCGAGGCGGCGCTGGAAAAAGATCGCGCCAAGACCAACGTGAGTGGTTTCTCTCAGCTTGGGCTGGTGGAGATGACCCGCAAGCGTACCCGCGAGAGCATCGAACATATCCTGTGTGGAGAGTGCCCAAGTTGTAAGGGACGCGGCTCGGTGAAAACCGTGGAAACCGTCTGCTTCGAGGTGCTGCGTGAAGTGCTCCGGGTGAACCGTGCCTACGACGCGGATAAGTTTATCGTCTACGCCTCAACCCACGTGGCGGAGATGCTGAACGACGATGAATCGCATAGCCTTGCCGAGCTGGAAGTATTTATGGGCAAGCAGGTACAGGTGCAAGCTGAGCCCATGTACAGCCAGGAAAAATTCGATGTGGTGCTGATGTAGTTTATGGGAAGGCACTTCGCAATTTGGGGCCGCCGCTGCTGGCTGCTGATCGTCACCATGCTGGTGGTGGTCGCGCTGCTGCTCAGCGGCGTCCGTGGGGCGTTCTACCTCGCCAGCAACTATAAGCAAGGCTTGGTTGACTGGCTCACCAAAGATATCAACGTTCAGCTGAATGTTGGCCAGCTAAATGGCCGTATCAGCCAGTTCCGGCCGACGCTGGTGCTGGAGAATGTGTCGATTGAGCTGGGCGAGCAGCAAGATTACCGCTTTGATGTGGCTGAAGTACTGCTGCAGATTGACCTGTTCGAGACCATTGAACACCGCGAGCTGGTCCTTAGCCAAGTGATCCTCAACGGCAGCGACGTTCGGCTGCCGATTGGTCAATTCTCGGGTGCTGGTGGTTCCAACCCGGCCAATACGCAACGCTTGCTGTCAGATGTGTTCCTCAACCGCATGGCTCAGTTCAAGCTGACCAACAGCATCGTCAACCTACAGCTGCCCAATGATCAGCACACCTTGTATGTCGACTATCTGAGCTGGCGCAACGACGATGATCTGCACCAAGGCGATGGTCGCTTGCTGGTGCCCGGGGATGAGCAAAACGGCGACCTTGGCTTTCGCATCGATCTCAATGGTAACCACCGCGACTGGGCGTCGATGCAGGGGCAGATCTACCTAGATGCAGATGAGCTTAACCTTAATTTCTTTCAACAATGGCTGCCGCAACTTGCTAAGAAGCGCCTAAGCAGCGACCTCAGTTTTGAGGCTTGGGCCAGCTTTGGACCAGAGCAGGTGCCGCAGGTGACGTGGCAGTGGCGACCTAGCGCCATTCGCTGGGAAGACCCTGAGCAACAAGGCTTGGAGATCGAGCAGGGCCTGCTAGTGGCGCGCTATCAACAGGGCTACTGGCAGCTTGATAAGCTGCCGTGGACCGTGCGCGCGCAGGGCCGGGCGATCAACGACTTTAACCTGAATGCCACCATGAGTGGCCGCCATGGAGAGATCTCGGCCAGCTTGAGTGATTTGTCGCTGCCCGATTGGGCGCCGCTCGCCGGGCTCTTTACCTCCTATACGCCGCCGCTTGCCTGGCAAAACATTGTCACCGCCGGTACCTTGTCACAACTCGAGGTTGACTGGCGGGCGCACAGCGGTGAGCTCAGCTACCAGCTGGTTGCCGATGGTGTTCGCACCCAAGGCGTTGGCGCCATCCCCACCGTTCAGGGCTTGGATGCTCAGTTACACGGCGATCAGTATCGGGCTAAGTTGGCCTTGCATCAGCTAGGCGGTGAGATCCATGTTCCGATTCAGTTCCAAGATGCTTGGCCAGTGGAGCAGCTCGATGCCCTCATCGATCTCGATTTCTCCCACGGCCCGCTCAAAGTCAGTAGCCGCGACACCTTGCTGCACACCCAAGATGCACAGGTGAAAGCCAAGTGGCTGTTGGATTGGCACGGCCAGCAAAGCTTGCCATTACTATCGCTGTCGGCGGAAGTCGACGTGTTGGATGCGGGCAGAGCCCATCACTACTATCCGGATGTGATGCCCGATGGGGTGTATAGCTATCTTGCGCGCGCCCTGCAGGCGGGCCAAGCCGATAAAGCCCAGGTACTGTGGTTCGGTAAGCTGCAAGCCTTCCCCTATGATGCTAACGACGGCATGTTCCAAGCTTTTGTTCCACTTACTAAAGCGCGCTTTGAGTTTGGGGAAGACTGGCCGGCGCTGGAAGACCTGCAGCTCGACCTGTTGTTCCAAAATGATGGCCTGTTTATGGAAAGCCGTCAGACTCAGCTTGGCGATGTGAGTGCCAAGCGCTTGGTGGCCAGTATTCCGCGCTTCCAAGACCAAATGCTACAGATCAACAGCCAGCTGGAAGGGCGCGCCGATGCGGTGACCGCCTATCTGCTGACCACCCCGGTTAAGGCGCTTCGCGAGAGCATGCAGCAGCTACCTGTAACGGGTAATAAGGTAAGCGGCGCGCTGAGCTTAAGTATTCCGTTAAATGGCGATCCGGTTACTGCTGCCGGGCATGTCGATTTTGTTAACAACCGCCTTGAAGTTAAGCCGGTGGGCATGCAGGTCGAAGGGCTATCCGGGCGGCTGTATTTTAATAACGACCAACTCTCCAGCAGTGGGCTTAGAATGCGCTGGCGCCAGTTGCCGTTAGCCCTGGAGCTGAACTCGGGCATTGATGAGCAGGGTACATATCAATTGGAGCTGGGGCTCAATGGTCGCTGGCCATTATCGCTCACCGAACGAGCTTTCAACCTGCCATTAGCGCCCGTTACCCAAGGACAGCTAGGCTGGCGTGGCGACCTACAGCTAAGCCTTCTCGAGGAAGGCTTTAGTTACCAAGCCAACCTCAGCAGCGACCTGCGCGGGGTGAGTTTGGCGATGCCGGAGCCCTTGAGTAAAACAGGCGAGCAAGCATGGCCTACGGTGATTTCGCTCAGTGGCGATCAGGACGGTGGTGCGCTGGATTTAGAGATCTCCGAGCGACTCACCGGGCGTAGCCGCTTCACCAGTGCCGACCAAGGCTTAGTGCTTGAGCAGATCGTGCTGCACGCTGGTGCCGGGAGTGCCCGCAACTGGCAGGGCGAGGGCTTGGGGCTTAGTTTTGCCTACCCAGAGCTGGATCTATCGTCGTGGATAACTTGGCTGAAGCAGCGACCGCAGCCTAAACCTGCAGAGCCTGCCCAGTATCAGAATGTGCAGTTGGGCATGCCTAAGCTGCAGTTTGTCCATGGCGAGGTGGACCGAGCCCAGCTCTATGGGCAGCAACTCACCCAGCTCAACTTTGGTTATTTGCCGCGCAGTTTGACCCAGTGGCGGGTAGAGGCCGATGAGTTAGTGGCCAGCATCGCCATCCCTGAAGCTGACGCGTACGACCAGCGGGTGCGGGTATTGATCGAAGAGGCGAATCTACCAGACTTGAGCTTTAGCCCGTTGACCGGGCAGGGAAGCGCTGAGCCGTCAGAGCAAGTGGTTAAGAGCAAACGCGACGACTGGCGCTTGCCACCCTTGTCGCTCACCTGCAACAAGTGTCAGGTGAGCCACTTCTACTTAGGGGATATGAGCCTGGATCTGCCGATTGAGGGCGATCGCTTAGATAACGGCAAGCTACGTATCAACTGGGGGCATACTCAACTCTCTGCCGACGTAAACTGGTTTGCTGAGAACGGCGCTCAGCGCAGCGAACTAGTCGGTATCGTCAACTCCGGCTCCAGCGAGCATATGCTGCGCGACTTAGGCTATGCCAGCCCGATTATGGATACGCCTTCGCGCACCGGCTTTACCCTTAACTGGCAGGGGCCGCTGTATAGCCCCGATGTGGCTAGCCTTAATGGCCAAGTTGAGTATGTGGGCGGTGAAGGGGTGCTTACTGAGGTCAGCGATAAGGGCGCACGTTTGTTCTCGCTGGCCAGTCTCGATACGGTGCAGCGTCGCCTCAAGCTCGACTTCCGTGATGTTTTCGATAAGGGCATGCACTACGACTCGATAAGTGCCACCATGCAGTTCGAGGATGGCCTGATGAGCAACGATGACTTCTTCCTCGACGGTGTAGCCGGCGCCATGCGTGGTCGCGGCACCGTTGACCTGCCCTCGGGCTCACTCGACTACCGAATTAGCTTTGCACCTAAGTTTACTTCCAGCCTTCCGGTGCTTACCGCCTTCTTGGTGACCCCGGCGACCGGTGTGGCGGTACTGGCTCTGCAAAAGCTGTTTGAACCGATGGTGGAAGTGGTGACCCAGATTGACTTTGCACTTACCGGCAATATCAGCGAACCTGAACTTATCGAACTAGAACGGGTACAGCGGGAGATTGAAGTGCCAACCGAGTTTCGCCAAGGGCCTGAGCAATAATGCGCTTACATGCGATCCAGATGGTATCCACGGATGATGTCGCCGCAAACCTAGCGCAAGCCAGTGCGCTGATTGCCGAGGCCGCCCCCCAAGCGGGCGATCTGGTGCTACTACCGGAAAACTTCGCTCTGATGGCCAAGCAATCTGCCTATTGGCAGTTAGCTGAAACCTTAGGCGATGGCCCGGTGCAAGAATGGCTTGCAGCGCTGGCCCGCCAGCATGCCATCTATCTTATCGCCGGCAGCTTTCCGATCCGCTGCGACGGCGAGCAACGCTGCTATACCAGCTGTTTGGCCTACTCGCCCAGCGGTGAGCAACTGGCCCACTACCACAAGCTGCACCTGTTCGATGTAGATATTGCCGATAACCAACGCAGCTACCGCGAGTCAGACAGTTTTGTCCCCGGCGAGCGGATTGTCAGCTTCCAAGCTGGCGACTATCGGGTTGGGCTGAGTATCTGTTTCGATCTGCGTTTCCCCCGCCTTTATCAGCTGCTCGCCGAGCAGGGCTGTGATATGGTTGTTGTTCCGGCTGCGTTTACCGCACACACCGGCGCTGCGCATTGGCACAGCCTGCTCAGCGCTCGGGCCATCGAGAATCAGTGTTATCTGGTGGCTGCCAATCAAGGCGGCGTTCATGTCGGTGGCCGCCAAACCTGGGGACATTCCATGATTGTCGACCCATGGGGTCGGCGCCTGGCGATTCAGGAGCAGGGCCCGGGTGTCGCCAGCAGCGAATTTAATCCTGAACTAATTACAGACGTTCGTCAGAGCATGCCGCTTAAACAGCACGCTCTGCTCAAACCGCTACGGAGAGATTAAGTACTATGTCATTCGATCGCGTCAGTCAGTCGCTATTGGCTCCTGGAGATATTGGAGAGGCTGAGCTGGCCAAGGCTCTGGGAGAGGTGGCAAAGCACCATGTGGACTATGCCGACCTGTTTTTCCAGCATAGCCGCCACGAATCCTGGGTGCTTGAGGATGGCATTGTCAAAGAAGGCAGCTACAACATCGAGCAAGGTGTTGGGGTGCGCGCCATCAGCGGTGAGCAAACCGGCTTTGCCTACTCCGACGACATCAATCAACAAGCCTTGCTGCAAACCTGCCGGGCCGCGCGTGGTATCGCTAAGCCCGGTGTTGGCGCTACCCCACAAGCGCTAAAGCGCCAAGCAATCAACAACTGCTACCGCGCCGATGACCCGCTGGTCAGCCT
This sequence comes from Aliagarivorans marinus DSM 23064, assembly GCF_000429485.1. Lineage (GTDB taxonomy): Bacteria > Pseudomonadota > Gammaproteobacteria > Enterobacterales > Celerinatantimonadaceae > Aliagarivorans > Aliagarivorans marinus. The sequence continues at coordinate 45,097 of NZ_AUBY01000018.1, forward strand.
CGAAAACCAGCAAAAGATCGCCCTACTGGAACGCGCCGATGCCTACGCGCGCAGCCTCGACCCAGCGATTACCCAGGTGATTGTGAGCATCAGCGGGGTGTACGAAGAAGTGCTGGTCGCCGCCAGCGATGGCACCCTGAACGCCGATATCCGCCCCTTGGTGCGCTTCAACTGTAGCGTGCTCGCCGAGCGCAATGGCCGCCGTGAACGCGGTTCAGCCGGTGGCGGTGGTCGTACCGATTACAGCTACTTCTTCGAAGAGATCGACGGACAAGAGCGCGCCATGAACTTTGTGAAAGAAGCGGTGCGTCAGGCCTTAGTAAACCTCGAAGCCATCGATGCGCCAGCGGGCCTAATGCCAGTGGTACTCGGTGCCGGTTGGCCGGGCGTATTGCTGCACGAAGCGGTGGGCCATGGACTGGAAGGGGATTTCAACCGCAAGGGTTCGTCGGCCTTTAGCGGCAAGATGGGCCAGCAAGTGGCCTCGCCACTGTGTACCATCGTCGATGACGGCACCCTGGCTAATCGCCGTGGCTCGGTGAGCATGGACGATGAAGGCACCCCCGGTCAGTACAATGTGCTGATCGAGAATGGCGTGCTCAAAGGCTACATGCAAGACAAGCACAATGCTCGCCTGATGGGCACTCAGTCAACCGGTAACGGTCGCCGCGAATCTTACGCCCACTTGCCGCTGCCGCGTATGACTAACACCTATATGCTGGCCGGTGAGAGCGAGCCAGAAGAGCTGATCGCCTCGGTGAAACGCGGAATCTACGCGCCAAACTTCGGCGGCGGTCAGGTGGATATCACCTCCGGTAAGTTTGTGTTCTCAGCCTCTGAGGCCTACCTGATTGAAGACGGTAAGCTGGGCGCGCCTTTGAAGGGGGCAACCCTGATCGGTAACGGGCCTGAAGCCATGCAACAGGTGTCGATGGTGGGTAATGACCTGCGTCTGGACCACGGTGTTGGGGTATGTGGTAAGGACGGGCAAAGCGTACCTGTTGGGGTGGGGCAGCCTAGTCTTAAGCTTGAGGAGATTACAGTGGGGGGGACGGCTTAGTTCGTTTCTTTTGACTGTTTAAAAACGGCCTGTGTGGGCCGTTTTTTTGTGCTTGTTGTTTGGGCTTGTGTATTTAATTGGCTGTATTTTTTGTTGATAGGGTGGGTTTCGCCCTGACGGCGACTTACTTTCTCTTTGCGTTGCCAAAGAGAAAGTAAGCAAAGAGAAAGGCAACCTCGGGGCTGCTTGCTTACTGCGTTGCTCGGTGCCTGCGGGCGCGAAATAACTCGCTTCGCTCAGACAGGATTTCGCACTGGTCCGCATTCACCTTGCGCTACTCGTCGCAGCCCAGAGGGACTGGGTGATCGTTGTTGGCTTCTAACTAACTTTCGCCCCCAATAGATTGCCTGTTTTGCCGACCCCCTTTACCGTTATCACGATAGGCTTCAGTAATCCTAGTATTGAATAGCTATGCGACTTTGGACCTATCAAGTACTCTGGAGTTAATACTCTAGTTTGCTAAAGCCGAACTTGTACTCTCTTTTGTGTGTTGCTACTTGGTAGAGGTCGGGCTTGTGAGATTTACTAGACAGTATCTCTTTAACCTTGCGAACTAACTTCTCATTATTTGCCGAGACGAAAACTCGCCGTATTGCGTTTTCAGCGAACTTATTATGTTCATGAATCGGGCTAATTAGGCGCACTTCATTCTCATAATCCCACGCTACATTTTTTGTACAAAATGCATTGAGAACCTCCCGAGAAGTACCATGATGTCGCATGGCCATGTCGTCTAGCATCGTTGTCGCCCTCACTACTGGTAAGCTAGTTTCACTATAGTCAATGGTTCGTGACGTCACTTTGACATTATTTATAGAGTTAATGCTACTTCTTAGCTTTTCAAAATCGTACTCTATACATAGTCCTCTCATACCATCTGCGTAGTGCCCCCACATCATCATGTTCGTTAATGGCGGAGGAAAAACATCATCGGTGTCATAAGCTCTCGACAAAGAAAGAATGAAGCGGTTCTCTCTATGGTAAGCCAGAAACCTATCGAATTGTTCTTTACAAAGTCGGTCGATATGCTGCTCAAACTGGGCGGTAGTCATACGTTTAAAAATTGACTCTGCTTCTCGTCGCGCCTTTTTCAGGTCATTATGGTCTTCATTAAGTTTATGGGTGAGTGCAGCCATCCGCTGTGATTGAGTTATGCCTTGTTTGCTGTAGTGCAACAGTCCTTCATACGGATCGTTTAACTGTTCAATATTAGAGAAGTAAACTTCGTTATTTTTCAAACTATCTAAGTGGTATGACTTTCCAGCCATAAACTTGAAAACTGGTATACCCACGAAACTAAGTCTCTGAAAATTCTTACATATACTTACCTTAATACCATTGCTAGGGTATGTTCAATAATACCTTAGCGCTGTTTTGGTTGAGTGAATTCGATATTAGAAATCAACAGTTTTCTTATCAGCTAACCACACTCAGCACCTCGCTATTTCCTGCATCCGCCTCCACAGGCTCGTAATCCAAGTAATGAAACCTCGCCTGATTCTGCTGGCGGTGGTAGTCCTCGCACATAAAGGCACTGGTTCTAACCGCCAGGCTTCAGGCGCTCTGCAATAGCTTCAATACAAAGCTTTACCGCTAATGGGGTGGTGTTGAATGGGCTTAGTGCGTACACCGTGTTGTTGGGGAGTTGTAGGTGAGGCATTAGATTTTTCAGTTGCGGTTGTTTCTGTTGTAGGTAGAAATCGGGCACGATGCCGATGCCTGCGCCGGCTTTAATCAATGACAGGCAGTTGTTGAACGAGTTGCAGATACAGGTTGCTTGGGTATCCAACACGCTTAGCTCCCCTGCCTGCGAGCGAAACTCATGGCGAATGCGTCTGCCTTGCCAGTCGTTTGCTATGTATGGCAGTGCGTTGACGTTGCAGGTATCGAGGTTGGTAGCGCCACATAGCACATCTCTAAACTCGCCTAGCCGCTGCTGCTTGAGGTTACTGTCTGGTGAGCTGCCCACGCGCACCGCCAGGTCGATATCGTGCTGCATTAGGTTGAGCGGCTTATCGTCGCTGATAAGTTCCGGTCTGAGTTTAGGGTAGCTGTGCATCAGTTGGACGATTACCGGGGTGATCAACACCTCCATCAGCGCGTTCGGTGCGGTGATGCGAATTCTGCCCTTTGGCTCGGCAAGTGACTGCTGAGCATCGTCCCAAGCGGTGCCGGCTATGCTGTTGATCTCTTTGCAGCTTTGGTAGAAGCGCTCGCCAGTGTCGGTGAGCGTTTGTCGCCGAGTGGTTCGCTTCATCAGGGTTACCCCTAGCTCCAGCTCCAGCGCTTTTAGGTGTTGGCTTACTACCGATTTGGACAGTTCCAGCTTGTCGGCCGCTGCTGTAACGGAACCGGCTTCGACGACTTCGGCAAATATCGACATGGCTCTGAGCTTGTTCATTGATTGTTCTTTTTAATCAAACAGTGTTTTTGATTGTAGCTGTTTTTCGGGCTAACTCGTATGACTATTCTGTTTCCCGAAACCTAGTTAACGGAAAGGACAAACTAATGTCAGAACAAGAGAAACTGGCGCTATGCCAACAAGGTATCGATGCGTGGAAGCAAGCCTTTAACTGCCAAGATGCGGAAGGTTGCGCACAACGCTATATGGAGAATGCCACCATGCATGCGCGTCCTTTTGGCACCTTCGAAGGGCGAGAGGCCATTCAGGCTTTCTGGCAAGACATCATGGATAAGGGCTTCAAAGATGTGGCCTATACGGATGTAGTTTGGGAGTTGAATGAAGAGGGTTATATTCTTTCTTCAAAATGGACCATGAACAATGCTTATGGGGTAGTGCATCGCGAGCTTTGGGTTATCGACAACGATGGCTTAGCGCGCTTGGTAAGCGATGATTTTGAGATTCTCGGCGAGCGTTAACAAGGTTAAGCTTACGATGCGAATTGCAGCACACCGCCTACTGATTAGAGATCCAGAACTGACTCTGGATTTCTATCAAAAACAACTAGGGATGCGCCTTGTCACTCATCAGCAAGTGCAACAGCGTAACCATTACTTGCTGGCTTTGGGTGAAGGGCAGGCATGCTTGGAGCTGGTTTATGACCCAAGCGCTAAGTTTACTGTGGCTGCGCAACCCAATAGCAGTGAGGGTTACTGGAAGTTCTCAATCGCGGTGGACGACCTTGAGGATACCCGTAACCGCCTTGTTGGTATGGGGGGTAACAGCCCTCCGCCCGAAAAAGGCCTTCAGCCCGATAATAGCCTTCAGCTAGGTCAGTGTTTTGAAGTACCGAACCTTGCCTACTTATGCCACCTGGTTGACCCAAACGGCTACAGTATTGAGTTAGTGCAGAAAACACTGAAGCCATCGCCGCAACCTGAGCCTCAGTCCGGCAATACCTTCAACCTTTCGACCTTGCGAATCAAAGATATCGACAAGAGTTTGGCGTTCTATCGAGCGATGGGGATGGAGCTGGTGTATCGCTATCGTTCGGATTCACGCAAGATGACATTGCTATTTCTAATAGCTCGCGCTGATCTTGCTGAATTTGAGGGACGCTGTGGCACCGCGTTAGAAGAACGACTTTGGCAGTCGCCTTATACCGTTTTAGAGCTTCAACACCTCGACGGTAGCGAGCTCAACGAAGCGTTTGGTTATCGAGTAGGGCCTATGACCGGCTTTTTGGGGCTGGATATGTTGGCCTCATCGGCTCAGTTCGCGGCGCTCAGTCAGCAGGTTCGGTTCGGTGATAGGGGAGATTACATTGAGATAGTCGATCCCGATGGTTATGAGCTTCGTGTGCGTAATGCTGCGCTTGCTTGTGAAAACCTCCAATGATTGAGAGGGCTAGCAAACCAAGGTTTGCCCTGACTTGCTAGTCACTTTTACAGGTTAGTCGCAGATGCTCAGGGCATTGTCACAGGTATGAGTAAGCCCTTTGTTTGCCTCCACTGGCAAGTAATCCAAATAATGAAACTTCGCCTGATTCTGTTGGCGATGGTAGTCCTCGCAGAACATGCCCACAAAGGTGCCGGTGAACTTCTGGTAGCCGTACTCATCGCTTAGGGTTTCCATGGAGAAGGCCTCGCCGATTTGCTGCAGGCTCTGGCCTTGTTCGGCGAAGTGTAGGGTGGCTTTGTTGTGGCGCACTTGCACCCGGAGCTTGAGTTGTTGTGGGTTGTTGATTGGGCTGCGGTAGGCTTTGTGTTCGGTTTTCTTGCCACCGATGCTGGTAGTCACGCCTACGCAAACTTGTTGGACGGCTTCGCTGTAGTAGACCCGCAGATAGATAAAGTTATCGGCGCAGTAGTACAGGGTGAGGCCGGCGCTGTCGAAGTAGTGCTGCGGGGTGAAGCTGAGTTCGGTTTCGATATCGGCTTGGAAGTGGTTGAGTCGCCTGGCCACCAGGCTGAGGTGGCGGCCGGAGAACAACGAGCCTTGGCCGCGCAGGGTGAGGCCGTTTGTGCCGGTTTGCAGCACGCTGCTATCCAGCGGTAGGCGGTAGCTTTGGTAATCGTGTGGAAGCGTTGGCGCACTGAAGTCTTCTCTGCCTACCTTGTAGGGCAGTATCGGCAAGCGTTGTGCTACTGGTAAGTCAATTTGTAGCTGGGCTTCGATGTCGCCGCTAGCCAGACGCAGCCAGCCGTCGTCGCTCCAGCGGCAGTGTTGGATGGCGGTCTCGCGGCCGAGGGTGCAATACGGGCTGGGAAGCAGCGGGCGGGCGCATAGGTGGACCACGTAGCTTTCGCCTTGCGGTGTTTCAACCAAGCAGCCATGTCCGGATTTTTGCAATATCCGGTTTGGGTCGAAGCGGTGAAGCTTGACCGATTCGTCATCGCCCAGCTCATCGAACTCCTCGGGGTGGGAGGTGAGTACTACGTGTTGCGGGTCGCTCTGGTAAGGGCCGGTGACCGATCGGCTGCGCTGCATCACCACCGCATGGCCATAGCCGGTGCCGCCCTCGGCGGTCATTAGGTAGTAGTAGCCTTGGCGTTTGTAGATATGCGGCCCTTCGGCGCAGCCGCGTTGGGTGCCGCCGTAGCCGAGGTTAAACACCGGACCAGTTAACTGCTGCTGTTGCGGGTCGAACTCCTGAACAATGATTCGGCCGGGGTGCTGGTAACCCTGGCGGCTTTCCCATTCTAAGTTAGTTACCCAGATCTGGCCGTTGTCGTCGTGGAAGAACGAGGGGTCAAAACCGGAGCTGTTCAGGTAGCGGGCGCTCGACCACTCTCCCTCGATATCGTCGCTGGTGACGTAGTAATTATTCAGATCGAAGTGTTGCTCCTTCATGCTGAACATGACTGAAAAGCTCAAGTAGAAGCGTTTTTGCTGGGCGTTATAGGTGAGGCATGGTGCCCATACGCCTTGGGCGGTAGCGACCCCGCTCAGGTCGAGTTGGTCGGCGCGGGTTAGGGCATAGCCGCATTGCTCCCAGTGGGCCAAATCGTGTGAGCGATATAGCTTAATTCCCGGAAACCACTCAAAGGTGGAGACCGCCATATAGTAAACATCCTCAACGCAAATAATCGATGGATCCGGGTTGAAGCCAGGTAATACGGGATTGTCGAATAACATCATAACTCCTGATTCTGCGGCGTAAGGCGCATCTCAATATTGGTTGGTCGATAACATGATCTGGCCAGGTTCTGAAAGAAAGCGACGGAATGCTTTATTAAATTACCTTGTTTAGTTGATGAGTTAATTGATTGTTTAATTAACTCGCGTTGTTGATGGTCACGATATTTTTTAGCGTGCGGCTTAACAAGAGAACTGGATCACGTTGAACGAAAACTACAAATAACTATGACAAAACCTCTATGTTTGCTTTTGTTGCGATGCCATAACCTTTTTCTAGACGGAATGCTATGAGGAGCAATTCATGGAACAGTCCATTGACGTCTACCCCGAGCAGAAGGGGCTTGGTGGGATGTGGAAGCGCATCAATCAGCAAGGGAAGATGACCACCCTGCTGTTGTTTTTACCCCCTGCGCTGTTTCTTTTCACCCTGTTTGTGATTCTGCCGCTGGGTGAAGCCAGCATATACAGTTTGTACAAATGGAACGGTATTGGTGAACTCGATAACTTTATCGGTTTAAAGAACTATGAGCGGGTCGCTGGCCATTCGGTTTTCAGCAGTGCGGTAGTTAATACTCTGAAGATTGTCGGCGTCTCGCTATTTATTCAGCTTCCTTTGGCCATGATATGTGCGCTCTGTGTTTATCAGAAGAAGTGGTCGAATACCGTATTTAGAATGATGTTCTTCCTGCCTTATATTTTGGCGGAAGTCGTAGCCGGTTTGATCTGGCGCTTTATTTACGATGGCAACTACGGACTTATCTCAAGTTTTACCGAGTTCTTTGGTCTTGAGCCGATATTTGTGTTGGCCGATAGGGGCTTGGCCTTCACCGCAATCCTAGTGGTGATTGTCTGGAAGTACTTCGGCTTCCACATGATGATCTTTATCGCGGCCTTACAAGGCATCTCCAAAGACCTTATCGAGGCAGCCAAGATCGATGGCGCCTCCACCCTGCAAACCACCTTGCTGATTAAGATCCCGCTGGTGCGCCACGCCATAGTGCTGTCGGTGTTCTTCAGTGTGCTCGGTGCGCTGCAATTGTTCGACCTGATTATGCCGATGACCCAGGGCGGCCCGGGCCACACCAGCCATTCCATCGTGAGCTACCTCTACACCTTCGGTATTAGCCGGATGCATATCGGCTTTGGCTCGGCGATTGGGGTCATCCTGTTTATCGCCTGCGTGATCTTCGCCTTTATCTACCAAAACACCTTTATGAACAACAAAGCCGGAGGTAAGTCATGAAAAGCAGCGTGTTAAGTGACTGGAAACGTTTGTGTTTCTTAATGGCAGTAACCGGCTTTGTGATGTTGCCACTGCTGGCAACAGTGCTCGGTGGCTTTAAAAGCATCGGCGAGCTGCAAACCAACCCCTTGGGCCTGCCCCAGAGCTGGGAGTTTCAGCACTACGCCTCCATCTTGCTGGATAAACAGCTGTGGGTGGCGATGAAGAACAGCCTGATTATGAGTCTGACCACCCTGGCGCTGACCTTGCTGGGCGGTGCGATGGCGGCCTTTACCTTCTCGCATATTCGCTTTGTGGGTAAGCGTTACATCTACTCCTACTTCATGTTGGGCATGATGTTCCCCTTTGCCACCGGCATCTTGCCGCTGTTTATCAAGATCAAAGACATGGGGCTGCTGGATAGCTACATGGGGGTGATTGTGCCGCAGGTGGCCTTTGGTTTGGCGATGGCGATCTTGCTATTCCGCTCCTTCTTCGAGCAGTTGCCCGCCGAGTTGTTTGATGCCGCCGCGGTGGATGGCTGCGGCTACTCACGCTTCTTCTTCGAGATTGTATTGCCGCTCTCGACCCCGATTCTGGCCACGGTAGGCGTGTTCGTACTGGTGACCAGCTGGAACAACTACTTGTTGCCGCTGGTGGTGATTAACAACCCCGATCTCTACCCATGGACGCTAGGCATTATGCAGTTCCAGGGTGAGCACGCCATCGCCTGGAACAAGGTGCTGGCCTATGTCTCTGTGTCGGTGGTCCCCTCGGTGATGTTCTTTGTTGTCGCCCAGAAATACATTATCGCCGGCCTGACCGGTGGTGCAGTAAAAGGTTAGGAAAACACTATGGCTAAAGTTGAATTTCATCAGGTACATAAAAAGTACGACCACACCGCCCACATCGTGAAGGGTATCGATCTGACCATCGATGAAGGGGAGTTCGTGGTGTTGCTCGGTCCCTCTGGCTGCGGCAAGTCGACCACTTTGCGGATGATTGCCGGGCTGGAGTCGATCAGTGACGGGCAGATCACCATTGGCGATCGGGTGGTTAACGACCTCGAGCCGAAAGAGCGCGATATCGCGATGGTGTTTCAGTCCTATGCGCTTTATCCCCATCTCAGCGTGGAGCAGAACATTGGCTTTGGCCTGCGTATCTCCGGCGAAGACAAAGCAACCATCCGCCGTAAGGTGGCTGATGTGGCGGAAATCCTTGAGCTAACGCCATTACTCAAGCGCAAGCCAGCGGCGCTCTCCGGTGGTCAACGCCAGCGGGTCGCCATGGGGCGAGCGATGGTCAGAACGCCCAGCGTGTTCCTGTTCGATGAGCCGCTCTCCAACCTCGATGCCAAGCTACGCGGCTCGATGCGCAGCGAGATCCGCCAGATGCACGAGCGGATGAAGCGCACCACCGTCTACGTAACCCACGATCAGGTGGAGGCGATGACCTTGGCTGACAAGGTGATCATTATGAATCAGGGGCATATCGCCCAGATTGGCAGCCCGCGTGAGGTGTTTGCCCACCCCAACAGTAAATTTGTGGCCAGCTTTATTGGCTCGCCCACCATGAACTTTATCGATGTGCAGATTGCCGTTGCTGACAGCGGTCAGCTCAGTGTGCTGCTTGGCGATACCCAAGTCCCTATCGTTGGCGACTATCGTGGTCAAGCCGGCGCGGTGAGTCTGGGGATCCGCCCTGGTGATGTCTATATCGATGAACACTCTGGCACCTTCGAAGCCGAGCTGCTCAGCTACGAACTGCTAGGGGCCAGTGCACTTTGCTGCTTCTCCTTGCAGGGGCAGCAGATAAACGCCGAGATTGATGCGGCGATCCCAGTGAAGGTTGGCCAGCGCTGCCGCTTGGCCTTCGACCTGGAAAAGATCCACCTCTTTGATACCCAAACAGAACAAGCCGTGTTCACCCCAACCAATAACAATATGAAGTGAGACAAGCTATGAACTACAAGAACGTACTGACTACCGCTGGCCTGACGATGGCAGTTGCCTTTTCGGCATCTGCGTCTGCTAAAGAAAGCGTTACCTTTATGAACAACGTCCCTGAGCTGGTGATTAACAAGGCCTGGGACGATCAAATCGTGCGCTTTGAGCAAGCCAATCCTGATATTGAGGTAAGAAAGCTGTTTGTTGCTAGCGAGGCCTTTAAGCAGAAGGTGCAAACCATGCTGCTGTCGAACGATATCCCAGAGATCATCACCAGCTGGGGTGGCCAAGACTACCGCGACCGCGCCCAAAAAGGCCTGCTCACCGACTTAGAAGAGTACCTACCAACGCTTACCAGTGAGATGCCTGAAGCAGCATTGAATGCCTATCGGGTGGATGGTCGCTTGTACGGTATTCCGGCTTACTCCAAGCCCACCATGCTCTACTACAACAAGCAGCTGCTTGAGCAAGCCGGTGTAGACCCTAAACAGTTGGAAACCTGGGATGGCTTCCTGGCTGCCATCGACCAGCTACACGAGGCCGGCATTACCCCAATGGCGCTAGCGGGCGTGGAAGGTTGGCCAGCCCACTTCTACTTTAGCTATCTGGCGATGCGCATCGGCGGGCCGGATGTATTTAAGAATGCGTTGGATGAAGGCTTTGACGATCCGGCCTTTTTGGAAGCGGCCAATCAGCTACTCGCGCTGGCCGAGAAGAAGCCCTGGCAGCGCGGCTATATGAGCAGCAATATCGATCAGGCCTATGCGCTGTTTGGTAATGGCGAGGCCGCCATGCAGCTACAAGGTGAATGGCAATACAAGCTGCAGCAAGACTCTTCCCGTGACGGCAAAGGTATTGGCGTCGAGAATGTTGGCTTGGCTCGCTTCCCGGCGGTAGAGGGTGGCAGCGGTCAACTTACCGACATTATCTCGGGCATTGATGGCTATGCCTTTACCCGCTCTGCGACGCCGACAACGGCAAAGTTTGTGGATTTCTGGCTAAATGAAGAGAACCTTACCCAGATGGCCGAACAGGCGATGATGCTGCCAGTAACCCCGGGCGCGGTCAGCGGTATTCAGGAGCCAGTGATGCGACAGATGGCGCAGATGGTATCTGAGAGCAGCTACGTGCATGGCTTTGTTGACCAAGTGACCGGTGCCCACTTAGGTGGCGCAATCAACGATGTCTCCAGTGAGTTGGTGGCGGGCAGCATTAGCGCTGAGCAAGCTGTGGCTGCGCTGCAAGAGGCCTGGGAGTTTAGGTAATACCAATCTACATAAGTAACTGACCGTTCTTGCTGGTTAAAATCATTGATTACAGCGTCAACGCTTTTGTAATTAGTCCACTAGTTACGGCAAGCGTCTCCTCGTCCTCAATGATTTTCCCTGCGCAATATCTGGCCATTAACTTATCCAGATTGGTATAAGTCTCTAACCTTTGGGGCGGGATGCCGCCCCAACACTTAGGCAGGAGTAGTGCCATTGCCCCATTTGTACCGACGTGGCTTTATTCACGTTATCGGAAATGCCAAGCGCCAGCTGGCCTCCAAGCAGCTACACGAGATTGGCTACTTTCCTAATAAGCCGTTTACCCTTTCCTATACCTGCAAAACCATCAACTTTTCGTTCTTGCTCTCGGGTGAGGGGAGCTATCAGGTGAATGGCCAGGATGTGGCGGTCACCGGGCCCTGCGTGCTGGTTCAGCTACCCGGCGAAAACTATGTGTATGGCCCCAACCAGCGTGGTCGCTGGGAGGAGTTTTATCTGATCTATCACCCCGATGCGCTGCAGCGCCTGCGGGGTAGTCAGATTATTGTCGATGGGCAGTTTAGCTGGCCGATCAACAACATCTTCGCCATCGAAGAGGCGATCAACGCCATGGTCAAAGCAGTGGAGCTGAACCTACCCACCGACGTGATTGATCAGCACTGTGAGATGCTATTGGTGCTATCTAAGATGCCCAAGGAGCGGGACCATCAAGACAAAGCGGTTGCGGCCATTAACGCGATTGCCGCAGCCATCAAGCACAACTGCCAAAGCAACTACAGCTTTCAGGAGATTGCCGAAGAGCTGGGCATGTCCTACTCCTCGTTTCGTCGCTACTGGGTGGATATCTTTGGCGTAAGCCCGAAGAACTTTCAGATGGATCAGCGGATGGTGCGAGCGGCTAATCTGATCATCAGCACCAACAGCTCGATCGCCCAAGTCGCCGAGAGTGTTGGCTATGACGATCAAGCCTATTTCTCCACCTTGTTTAAAAAGCGCTACAAGATGAGCCCGGCCCAATACCGTAAGCAGCATGTGGTGACCATTCCCGCTGAGTATCTGGGGCCTTCAACCAGCTGTGAGCAAGAGGCTGGGATTGTGCGCAGTGGCATTGTTGGTAGCTTAGGCGTGCCTGAGGCGAGCTAATAAAAAAGGGCGCTGAGAGCGCCCTTACACATCAACAATTTGCCGGATTTAGGCTTCGATAACCGATTTAAGATAAGCGGCCAACTCTTTGTAGTTCTTGCCCGGCTTCTCAGCTTTTTTTTCTTTGCTGGCTTGGCGCAGTAGCTGACGCATCCGCTGACGGTCCAGCGTGGGGTGGTCTTCGATCAGCTGGTTGATACCGGCATCACCTTCTTCCAACAAGCGATCGCGCAGCTTTTCCATGCGTTGTTGGGCTTGGGCGGCGTAGAGGTGGCGGTTGCGGATCTTCTCGATGCCGGCGCGGATTGCGTCGGTGTCGGACTCGCGCATCAGCTTGCCGATGTAGTTGAAGTGGCGGCGCAGGCCTTCGCGTTCGCGTTTGGCTTGCAGGCGCTTGGCTAGCATTAGTGCGTCGAGCAGTTCTTCGCTCATGTCGATGGTGTCGAGTTGCTGCTTGGAGAGGTTGGTCAACTCTTTGCCCAAGTCTTTTAGCTCTTCCGCTTCGCGCTTGATCTGTGACTTACTGACCCACTCGTCGTCGTCAAAGACTTCGTTTTCACTCATTTATGTATAAACCTGAAATAAAAAGCGATATTTGGCTCTATCTTAGCAGATCAGGCTTACCGGGGCTTGAGTTGATTTGGTATGCTAAGAAATCGACTTAGTGACAAGCAGATTATGACCTCTCAACAACAAGTGAGCGCGGAGCTCGAGCAGTTAAAGCAAGCAGTGGAGCTTGCTATCACGGAAGCCAAACGTCTCGGCGCTGATCAAAGCGAAGTTTCCATCTCGAAACAGACCGGTATCAGTATCGCCACCCGCGAGTTGGAAGTAGAAACCCTAGAGTTTAACCACGACGGTGCGCTGGGGATTGCGGTATATAACAATGGCCGCAAAGGCAGTGCCTCGACCTCGGATCTTAGCGCCGATGCCATCCGCAGCACGGTGAAGGCGGCGGTAGATATCTCCGGCTATACCTCACAAGACCCGGCCGCCGGGATTGCCGATAAGGACCTGCTAGCGACCGATATTCCTGATTTGTCGCTGTTTCACCCACACTCGCTTGAGCCCGAGCCGTTGATTGAAATTGCCAAGCAGTGTGAGTCAATTGCACTGGCGGAGAAGGGCATTAAGGCCAGCGATGGTGCTAGCGTGAACAGCCATTTTGGTATCAAGGTCTACGGCAACAGCCATGGCTTTATCCACGGCTATCCAAGTAGCCGCCACAGCATCAGCTGTATGCTGATTGCCGGCGAGCAAGAGATGCAGCGCGACTATGCCTACACCGTGGCGCGCGACTTTGCCGACTTAGAGTCGGTGGAGTGGGTGGCCCAACAGGCCAGCGAGAAGACCTTGTCACGCATAGGCAGCCGCAAGATCCCTACCTGCGAAGTACCGGTGGTATATGACCGCGATGTGGCCAGCGGCCTGCTAGGACATTTAGTCAGCGCCATCAGTGGCGGCAGCTTATATCGCCGTTCTTCGTTCTTGTTGGATGCGCTCGGTCAGCCGATCTTCCCTGACTGGTTCTCTATCTATGAAGATCCTTACCTGCTAAAAGCCCTGTCGAGCACCCCATTCGATAGCGAAGGGGTAGCCCCTAAAGCCCAGCATGTGATTGAGAAGGGCTGCCTGCAGACCTATCTGCTCACCAGTTACTCGGCGCGTAAACTTGGCCTGCGCAGTACCGGCCATGCCGGTGGTATCCACAACTGGCACATCTCTAACTCAGGCATCAGCCGCGCTGACTTGCTCAAGCAAATGGGTACTGGCCTGTTGGTGACCGAGCTGATGGGGCAAGGCGTGAACGTGGTAACCGGTGATTACTCTCGCGGCGCGGCCGGTTACTGGGTGGAAAATGGCGAAATAGCCTTCCCGGTACACGAGATCACTGTGGCGGGTAACCTTAAAGATATGTTTGCCAACGTTGTGGCAGTGGCCGACGATGCCAAGCCACAAAGCTCGATACGCTGCGGCTCGCTATTGTTGGAATCAATGAAGATCGCCGGTAGCTAACCGGCTTTCTCTCTTAGGTCTAACGAAGTAACAGTGTTGCCATTCCCAGAAAGGTAAACAGCCCCATCACATCGGTAACAGTGGTTAGCGCCATCCCGCCCGCCAAGGCGGGATCGATGTTATAACGCTTCATGGTGATGGGGATCAGCACCCCGGCGAGCCCGGCGATGGCCATATTGGCGAACATCGCGGTGCTGATGATCAGCCCCAGCATCAGGCTGCCCTTCCACAGCGATACCACTAAGCCAATCGCTAACGCCCAGATCACCCCATTGAGCATACCGATGGCGGCCTCTTTGCCTATCAGCCAGCGGGTGTTGCCCTGGCCGATATGCCCGACCGCCATACCGCGGATTACCAAGGCCAGGGTTTGGTTACCCGCAATACCGCCCATGCTCGGGACAATGGTCATCAGCACCGCCAAGGTCGCCAGTGCTTCTAGAGTGCTTTCAAACATATTGGAGATCGAGGCGGCAATCAGCGCGGTGCACAGATTGACCGCCAGCCAAACGGTGCGGCGCTGGGTACTCTTTAATACCGGGGCGAAGGTGTCCTCGTCGTCGTCCATCCCGGCCATCCCCATCATGCTGTGTTCGGCATCTTCGCGGATCACATCGACCACATCATCGATGGTGATACGGCCCAGCAGCTTGCCCTCTTCGTCGACCACTGGGGCGGAGATCCAGTCGTGGCGCTCGAACAGGGCCGCTACTTCGCCATCGTCCATGGCTACAGGGATTGTTTCTGCGCTGCGGTCCATAATATCGCCCACCCCACGCTGCGGGTCGACGGTGAGCAGCACCGCCAGCGGTACATCGCCGATTAAACGGTCTTGCTTGTCCACCACGTACAGGGCATCGGTGGCCTCGGGCAGCTCGCCGCGCAGCCGCAGGTAGCGCAGCACTACATCCACGCTAACATCTGGGCGCAGCGTGATAGTATCGGTGTTCATAATGCTGCCGGCGGTGTCTTCCGGGTAGGCGAGGGCGGCCTCAACCCGGTGGCGGTCTTGGGCGGTCATCTGCTCGAGCACCGCTTGGTAGTCATCCTCTGGCAAGCCGCGCAGTACGTAGGCTAGATCATCGGTGTCCATGCCTTCGGTGACTTCGGCAACCTGTTCGGGCTCGAGCAGCTGCAGCACGCCTTCCATCACATCTTCGTTGAGCTCTTCGAGGATTTCACCTTGTTGTTCAGGCTTGGTGAGCTGCCATAGCAGCTTACGTTCGGCGGGGGGGCTGGCTTCCAGCACCAGGGCGATATCTACCGGAGGGAGCTCGCGAAGGACCACTTTGGCTTCGGTGATTTGGCCATCATCCAACGCGTCATGGATTTCTTTAATGCGTTGATGCTGTTGGCTTTGCAGCTCCATCTCTTCTGGCATAGTGTCGCTTCCCTGTTACCTGATACCAATCCACACAAGTAACTGCTCATTCTTGCTGGTTAAAATCATTGATGACAGCGTCAACGCTTTTGTAATTAGCCCACTAATCACGGCAAGCGCTTCATCGTCCTCAATGATTTTCTCTGCGCAATCTCTGATCATTTACTTATCCGGATTGGTATAAAGGATAAGCGAGGATTTGCGATTTAGGGAGCTATCTGGCGGATATTATTGGAGAAAGGGAGAGTGGAGATGGACGAGAGAGCGCGGGTTAATCTTCTTCAAACTTATCTTCGATAAGCTGCTGCACCGCATCCATCGCTTGCTCAGCATCTTTGCCTTCAGCGACTACGGTGAGGGTGCTGCCTTGGGCACTGGCGAGCACCAGCAAGCCCATCACGCTGTCGGCACTGGCACGTTTCTCGCCATCGATGATGGTGAGCTCGGCGTCATAGCGGGCATTTAGCTCAACCAGCTTTATGGCCGGGCGGGCGTGGATGCCGAGTTTGTTCCTGACGGTGAGTTGGCGACTGAGCTTCACTTGCCCTCCAAACTGCGATGACGGCGCTGCACCTTGCGTTGCTCCTTAAAGCGAGCACCGAGCTGCTCGGCCACATACACACTGCGGTGCTGGCCGCCGGT
Source organism: Aliagarivorans marinus DSM 23064 (assembly GCF_000429485.1). Lineage (GTDB taxonomy): Bacteria > Pseudomonadota > Gammaproteobacteria > Enterobacterales > Celerinatantimonadaceae > Aliagarivorans > Aliagarivorans marinus. Next base: position 61,317 of record NZ_AUBY01000018.1, read on the forward strand.
ACAGCCGATGGCGACGGTGAGGTAGGCGCGGTTATTGGCCTCTAAGTGGGGCAGCCAGGTTTCGATAAAACGGTGGATATGGTCGATAAACTCTTCCACCACCGGTTGCTGCTGCAGGTAGTCGCGCACCGGTTTGTCTAGTCCGGTTAACGGCTTGAGTTCTTTCACCCAATGCGGATTAGGCAAGAAGCGGGCATCGAACATATAGTCGGCATCGTTGGGCACGCCGTTCTTAAAGCCAAAACTCTCGAACACGATAATCAGCTGTTGGCGTTCTTCGCCGGTGACTCGGGCGCGGAGCAGGTTGCTCAGGTCGTGGATCGATAAGCTGGAGGTGTCGATGCGCAAATCAGCATTGCGCGAGATCGGGGCTAGCAGCTCGGTTTCTGCTTCAATCGCTTCTGAAAGTGAGTAATCACTTAGGCTGAGGGGGTGTAACCGGCGGGTTTCGCTGTAACGCCGTACCAATACATCGTCCTGAGCATCCAAGAAGATACTGGTGAGCTTAGCCCCTTTGCCCGCTTGCGAGAGCAACAGGCCAATGGGGGCTGGGTCGTCTGGCAGGTTACGCACATCGACGCTGATCCCGACCTTTTTGTAGTTCTTACAGAGGGTTTTGATCAGATCGCCCCACAGCTCTACCGGTACGTTATCTACGCAGTAGTATCCGAGGTCTTCCAGTACTCTTAGCGCCACCGATTTCCCAGAACCGGAGCGGCCGCTAACAATGATAAGCTCCATGCTTAGACGCCTTTGACTATGCCACCATGATATCGTAGAGCTCGCTGTCGCTGTCTGCCGAGCGAAGCTGCTTACAGATCGATTTGTCGTTTAGTTTCTCAGCAATTTGTGACAGGGTGTTGAGATGTTGCTGGCATTGGTCCTCGGGGACCAATAGCGCAAAAATTAGGTCGACCGGTTGGTTATCGATGGCATCGAAGGCGATGGGGGGATCGCAGTGAAGAAAGACGGCGGTGGCTTGATGCTGTTTATCGATACGGCCATGGGGTATGGCAATGCCTTGGCCTATTCCGGTGGTGCCCATGCGTTCACGTGACAGCAAGCTTTCAAAGATTTCCTTCGACGGCATTTCCAATTGCTTGGCTGCCAACTCACTAATGATTTCCAGGGCGCGTTTCTTTGATGAACATTGGACTGCACCTTGAGTGCAGTCCAAGCTTAAGACTTTATCCAGTTGCATAACTAGTGTCTGGTTAACTTCTCTTTGTGCTTAATGACTTGCCTATCCAACTTGTCAATTAAGGAGTCGATAGCTGCGTACATGTCTTGATGCTCTGAGGTAGCAAATACCTCACCACCATTTAGGTGTATGGTGGCTTCAGCGATTTGGCTCAGTTTCTCAACATTTAAAATCACATGCACATTGTTGATTTGATCGAACCGCCTTTCCAACTTAGCAAACTTACTATGGACGTAGTCACGTAGATGTTCGGTAACTTCGATGTGGTGTCCGGTGAGATTAATTTGCATAGTATCGTCCCCTTGCTTAGGCCCCTAGATGAGGCTCTTCCGTTGGTTGGAAGGTGGGATGCCGAGCGATTCACGGTATTTTGCGATAGTTCGGCGTGCCACCTTGATCCCTTGTTCGGCTAGGATGTCGGCGATTTTACTGTCGCTCAATGGCTTGGCGGTGTTTTCGGCCGCTACCAGTTTCTTAATCAGTGCCCGAATTGCGGTAGACGAACACTCGCCGCCGCCTTCGGTAGCCACGTGGCTGGAGAAGAAGTATTTCAACTCAAAGATGCCGCGTGGGGTATGCATATATTTCTGGGTGGTCACCCGGGAGATGGTCGATTCATGCATCTCCACCGCCTCTGCCACATCGTTCAGTACCATCGGCTTCATCGCTTCTTCGCCATACTCGAAGAAGGCTTGCTGGTGGTGGACAATGCAGTTGGCCACTTTCAGCAGGGTCTCGTTGCGGCTCTCAATGCTCTTGATAAACCACTTGGCTTCCTGCAGATGGCTGCGGATAAACTGGCTGTCACCGGCGTTGGTGGCCGTTTTGCTCATCGCCGCGTAATGGCTGTTCACTTTCAGGCGCGGCACCGCATCGGGGTTGAGTTCCACCACCCAACGGCCCTGCTTTTTCACCACCGATACGTCGGGAATGATGTACTGCGCTTGATTAGGCTCAATGGCGTTGCCGGGGCGAGGTTCCAAGCTGTGGATCAGGCGCATGATTTCGCGCAGCTGATCTTCTTTGAGCTTGGTCTTGCGCGCCAGTAGGCGGAAGTCGCGGTTAGCCAGCACATCCATATGGTTGCTGATCACGTCTTTGGCTTCAGCCAGCCATGGCGTGCACGGCTCGAACTGATTCAATTGGATCAGCAAGCACTCTTGCAAAGAGCGCGAGGCCACGCCGAGAGGGTCGAAATGCTGGATACGCTTGAGTACTGCTTCAACTTCTTCCAGCTCAATCTGGTTGTCGTCTTCGAGGCCTCGGTTTAGGCCTTCCAGCAGCTGCTCACAGCTTTGGGTCAGGTAACCGGAATCGTCGATGCCGTCGATAATCGCCAGCGCAATCGCTTGGTCGACATCGGAAAAAGGCGTTAGGCGCATCTGCCACAGCATGTGGTCTTGCAAAGAGTCGACGGTTTCGCCTTGGTAGAGGGTGTCGTTGTCATCGCTGACCGGGCTGGCTGCAGGGGCTGAACTGGCGGAGTAGATCTCATCCCAGGTGGAGTCCACTGGGAGATCATCGGAAACTGTATCTTGGTTGATCGCTTCACTGGCTTCAATCTGACTGTTGTCGAGATTGTCTTCGCTTTGACTGGCCTCCTTGCCATTCGCGCCGTTAAGTTCGTTGCCGCTGTCGCCGTCCAGCTCGTTATTCGCTTCTTCTGCTTCAAGTAGGGGATTACTTTCCAGCGCCTCTTGGATTTCCTGTTGAAGATCCAGAGTCGAAAGTTGAAGCAAGCGAATCGCTTGTTGTAGCTGGGGCGTCATGGTCAGTTGCTGACCTAATCGCAACTGCAAAGAGGCTTTTATTAAGGTGAAACTTTCCTTCTGTTCTTTAAGTAGTTATTACACTACCCAAACTTAATTATAGTCTGAATTGCTCGCCGAGATAGACGCGCTTCACGTGCTCGTCTTGCAGAATGTCCTCGGGCTTGCCAGAGGCGATAAGCTCACCTTGGCTCACAATGTAAGCGTGTTCACAGACATCCAGTGTTTCGCGCACATTGTGGTCAGTAATCAGAACGCCGAGCCCGCGATCCCGCAGGTGCTCGATAATCTTTTTTATATCGATTACTGAAATAGGATCTACGCCGGCAAAGGGTTCGTCAAGCAAAATAAACTTGGGAGCCGCGGCCAAGGCGCGCGCGATCTCAACTCGGCGGCGCTCACCACCAGACAGGCTCATGCCCAGATTTTTGCGGATATGACCGATGTGAAACTCTTCCAACAGGTCATCCATTGCTTGCTCGCGCTGGTCGCTGTCGAGTTCTTTGCGGGTCTGTAGAATCGCCATGATGTTTTGTTCGACGGTCAGGCGGCGGAAGATTGAAGCTTCCTGAGGCAGATAACCGATACCGCGGCGGGCACGGGTGTGCATCGCGGTGTTGGAGATATCTTCATCGTCGATTTTGATCTGGCCGTGATCGCGTGGGACCAAGCCGACCACCATGTAAAAGGTGGTGGTCTTGCCGGCGCCGTTAGGGCCTAGTAGGCCAACGATCTGGCCGGTTTTGACCTCGAGGCTGACGTCTTTAACAACCTTGCGACCTTTGTAGGATTTACCCAGATTGTTGGCGCTAAGTTGGGGCATTACTCTTGATTACCTTGTTGCTGATACTGCTCCAACTCTTCCAGTTGCTGGGGCAGGAAGATGGTTGTGACGCGGGAGTTTTCTCCGCCCTGAGCCACCATTTCCTGAAGATCGATGCTATATCGAATCATTTCGCCGCGTACTAAGCTCTCTTCTTGTTTGAGCTCGGCTTCCTTAGTCAGGGTCAGGGTGCGGGTCGCTAGCTCATAGCGGATCTCATGCGCTTCGGCTTCGATGGGCTTGCCGTTTTCCATCATCTGATAGAAGGTCGCAGGCTGACCTTGGGCGATCATCACTTCGCTGCCAGCCTCTTCGCTGCCGATCACGCTTAGCTGGTCGGCATTCATCTTAATGGAGCCTTGGGTGACTTGGACATCATCATAAAAAGTCACCCGGTTTTCCTTAAGGCTAACTTCTTGACGTCCGGCGTCGACCACGATTTTTTGCTTAAAGTCGTCGTCTAGGGCGTAGCTTGCAGGGGCTGCTAGCAAGCCGAGGATTACGATGGAGCTAAGGTAACGTTTCATAAACCGCATTTATGTCATTAAGTAAGTGCACCGTCTCTTCAGCCAAGTCACCGTCCATGCCTGTACCAATTAGCTGATAGCTTGGACCTAGCACTGTAACTTGTTGATCACTATGCATGGTTTGCTGATTCAAATCGATGCTAACGAATTCTGTTAGTAGGTCCTTTACATATTCGTTTCTGCTTAAGTTGCGGATAACGACATTGTCATGAAAGGCCACATTTTGTTGTCGGAGTACTTTAGCTTGATCCGCTGTTATTTGCCATACAGGCTGCAGCTGATCGGGATAAACCAAGATAAGTGGCTGCTCAAAGCGGGTAATGTTCGAGTCGGTGTAAAAGTCCATGCTGTTGGCATAGATCCGATACTCCGGCAGCCCCTCTTCGCTGTAGCTGACGTTGTACAGCCGGCTGGCGGTAAAGTCTGGGCGGCCCAAGCCTCTGGCGGTGGGCGCTTCTGGCTCATCGCCATCGAGCCACTGCCAGAGCGCCAGAGAGGCGATTAGTAGCAGCCAATAAAAGGCATGCTTCCTCATACGCTCATACCCTGTGCTTGCTCCAGTTCGCCGCGGGCTTGCAGGATTAGGTCACACACTTCGCGCACCGCGCCATAGCCGCCCGGGGTAAAGGTGACGTAGTCTGCAGCTTGCTTGCAAAGTGGGTGGGCATCGCCAGTGGCAACACCGAGGCCGCAGGGCGTCATCACCGGAGTGTCGATGACGTCGTCACCGATATAGGCGCATTGCTCGGCACTTAGCGACAGGCGTTCAAGCAGCTCGGCGAAGGCGAGGGTTTTATCGCTCTGCCCTTGGTAGATATGCTGTACGCCCAAGGCGCCCATGCGCTGCTCAACAATCTTGGAGTTACGTCCGGTAATCACCGCTATCTCGATGCCGACGTTAATCAATGCCTTGATGCCAAAGCCGTCACGGGTATGGAAGGCCTTGAGCTCTTCGCCCTGATTACCCATGTAGATGCGTCCGTCGGAGAACACCCCGTCAACATCGCAGATCAGCAGCTTTATCGCTTGCGCGTGCTTGATGACTTGTTCGCTGGTTTCGCCATAAGGGGTTGCAATCATTAATAAACTCCCGCTTGCATCAGGGTGTGTACGTTAAAGGCACCAACCGGGGTGTTGTGCTCATCGACCACAAACAGCCCGCTGATGGCGAACTCTTTCATTTTTTTGAGTGCATCAAAGGCCAGCCAGTCGGCAGTCAATGTGCGCGGGTTGTGGGTCATTACCTCGCGGATCGAGACCTTGCGGATATCAAATACATTGTCCAGCGCGCGGCGCAGGTCGCCATCAGTAAACAGACCCACCAGTTTGCCCTCTGAGTTAACCACACCGACCATCCCCAGGCTTTTTGCAGTCATCTCGAACAGCGCCTGGCGCAGGCTTTGTTGGTCATCGACCAAGGGCAGCTGTTCGCCGGTGAGCATGATATCGCTCACCCCCAGTAGCAGCTTCTTACCTAGCGTGCCGCCGGGGTGGGATAAGGCAAAGTCATCAGCGGTAAAGCCGCGAGCCTCGAGCAGGGCCACTGCCAGCGCATCCCCCATCACCAGGGTGGCGGTGGAGCTGGCGGTTGGCGCCAGGCCGAGTGGACAGGCTTCGCGTTCGACGGCAATGCACAGGTGGATATTGGCAAACTTGGCCATGGATGACTGTGGCTTGGAGGTCATCGCGATGGACTTCACGCTGAGTTTTTGCAGGACTGGATAGAGTGCCAGGATCTCCGGCGACTCGCCTGAGTTGGAGATGCAAATCACCACGTCGTCGCTGGCAATCATGCCCAGATCGCCATGACTGGCCTCGCCTGGGTGGACAAAAAAGGCCGGTGTGCCGGTTGAGGCGAGGGTTGCCGCTATCTTCTTACCGATATGGCCGGATTTGCCCATGCCGGTGACGATGACTTTACCTTTGCACTCCAGCAAAAGCTCACAGGCTTGCTGGAACGAGGCGTCGATGTACTGTGTTAAGTTTTCAATCGCTTGCTGTTCAATGGACAACACTTGTTTGCCCGCGGCAATGTAGTCGAACGACAAAATAACCTCTTAACTAAAACTGGTGGTAAACAACAGGTACTGGTAACCCACAAAGCAGGCCATCAGCAGTGCGCCTTCCCATCGGTTGATGCGGCGCTGCTTGCCAAAACCCATTGCCATTAAGAATAACACTGCGGTCAGACCTGCCATCACATAATAGTCGCGACCTGCGGCAAAGGGGTCGATCTCGCTGGGCGCTAAAAAGCCGGGGATCGACAGCACGAACAACATATTAAACATGTTGGAGCCAATAATATTGCCCAACACCATGTCGTCTTCGTTCTTCAGTACCCCGGCAATGCTGGCGGCCAGCTCTGGCAGGCTAGTGCCAATTGCGATGATGGTTAGACCAATAAGTAGGTCACTCATTCCAAAGTAACGCGCAATATTTGACGCAGATTCCACTAATACATCTGAGCTGTAGGCCAACACGACGCCGCCAATGGCGATCCAGAGTAGCGCTTTGGCGGTGCTGACATCGTGAGGGATCTCCGCATCCACCTCTGATTCCATGGGATCGGGCTGCTGCTTGCTCTGCCTAAGTGTGGCAAAGACCAAATAGGCCATGGTGACGATAAATACCCCGAACAGCAGCATCGCCTCAGTGAGCCCTAAAAGCAGGTCATTGAGCAGATAGCCCACCAACGCGGTGGCAGCCAGCAGGATCGGCAGTTCACGCGAGATCAGGTTGGAAGAGACCGCTAGCGGCCGTAGCAGGGCCGCTGCACCTAGCACCAAAGCCATATTGGTGATGTTGGAGCCGATGGCATTACCCACCGCGGTATCCACTTGGCCTTCTAAGGCGGCGGTGGCTGAAATCATCACTTCGGGCGCCGAAGAGCCCATCGCTACGATGGTAAGTCCAATTACCAAAGGTGGAATGCCATAGTTATTGGCAATCGCCGCAGCACCGAATACGAATCGGTCTGCGCTCCACATCAAGGCGGCCAATCCCAGGCCAAAAAGTAGCAAATCAATTAACATGGCTGATTACTTGGGTGAAAAAGTGCTGGCATTTTCGGTATTTTCCGCTGAAAAGGGAAGCTTTGCCTTGAGCGATTTGACCAGAAAGAATAAATTATGGCTTTGGTTTTGCCCAAGGAACGGCGTTACGTTGATCGAAGTACAGCAGTTAAGCTTCCATCGAGGTGAGAAAGCGATCTTCTCAGACCTCAACCTATCTATCCCCAAAGGGAAAATCACCGCGATTATGGGACCCAGTGGCATCGGCAAGACCACCTTGCTCAAGCTCATTGGTGGCCAACTGCAGCCAAGTGCCGGTCAAATCCTGTTTGACGGGCAAGATGTTCACCAACTCTCACGCGCCAATCTCTACAAGCTTCGTAAACGCTTAGGCATGCTGTTTCAAAGCGGTGCGCTGTTTAGCGACCTGAATGTGTTTGAAAATGTCGCCTTCCCCCTGCGCGAGCACTGCCAGCTGCCAGAATCGGTGCTGCGCAACTTAGTGCTGATGAAGCTCCACGCGGTGGGGCTGCGTGGCGCGGCCGAACTGATGCCTAATGACCTCTCCGGCGGTATGGCCCGGCGGGTGGCGCTGGCCCGTGCTATTGCCCTTGAGCCCGAAGTGGTGCTCTATGATGAACCCTTTGTAGGCCAAGACCCCATCAGCATGGGGGTGTTGGTTAAACTGATCGCCACCTTGGGCAAGAGTTTAAATTTGACCTCGGTGATCGTTTCCCACGATGTCGACGAAGTGATGAGTATTGCCGACCACGTTTTCTTGATTGATCAGCACCGGGTGCTGGCGAGCGGCTCGGTGCAGCAGATCCGTGATAGTGAAGACCCAAGAGTGCAGCAGTTTTTGCAGGGCTTGGCCGATGGGCCGGTGGCCTTTCATTATCCGGCCGAGGATTACCTCAGCGCCTTGGGAGGTGAGCAGTGATTCAGGCAATCAGCCAGCTAGGTGCCAGCTGCTTGGCCAACGTCGCCGCCTTAGGGCGCGCCTCGATGATGTTGGCTCAAGCGTTGTGGTTTATTCCAACCCGTAAGCTGCTGCGCGATATCGTCCGCCAGCTCTATGTGGTTGGGGTGCTATCGCTGCCGATTATCTTGGTATCGGGCCTGTTTATCGGCATGGTAATCGCGTTTCAAGGCTATAGCATCTTGGTGGACTTTGGCGCTGAGACCAGCTTAGGGCCGATGGTGGCGCTATCGCTGCTACGTGAACTTGGCCCAGTGGTGACCGCGCTGTTATTTGCCGGCCGAGCTGGCTCGGCGTTGACCGCCGAAATCGGCTTAATGAAAACCACCGAACAGCTCTCTAGTATGGAGATGATGGCGGTGGACCCGCTACGCCGGGTGATTGCTCCGCGCTTTTGGGCCGGCGTTATCGCTATGCCGTTGCTGGCCTCGATGTTTAATCTGGTGGGGATCTGGGGCGGCTTTTTGGTCGGTGTCGAGTGGCTTGGCGTGGACGATGGCAGCTTCTGGTCGATTATGGGCGCGTCCATCGAGTTTGGTCAGGACATCGGCAATGGCTTAATCAAGAGTGTGGTGTTTGCCTTAGCGGTGACTTGGGTGGCGCTGTTTAATGGCTACGATGCTCGGCCAAGTGCCCGAGGAATTAGCCAGGCCACTACCCGTAGTGTGGTGTATGCATCATTATTAGTGTTGGGTCTGGACTTTATTCTGACCGCACTGATGTTTGGAAGTTAGGGAGAACCTGTGAAAGTAAACAAACTGGAATTGACCGTTGGCGGCTTTGTTTTGTTGGGGCTAGCGGCCTTGCTGGTGCTAAGCCTGAAGATCGCAGACAGTCAGTTCTCCGGCGATGGCCCGAGCTACACTTTGTATGCGCGCTTCGACAACATTGGCGGCCTCAAGCCGCGTTCGCCAGTCAAAGTTGGCGGCGTTGTAGTGGGCCGAGTCGAGAAGATTGAACTGGATAGCGACGATTTTGTACCGGTGGTGACGCTGAAGATGTTTGAGCGCTATGGCTACTTCCCTGAGACCAGCTCCGCCTCGATTCTGACTGCAGGGCTGCTCGGCGAGCAATACATTGGCCTGAATCCCGGTTTTATTATGGAGGACATCGAGTCGCTCGAGGCCGGTGCCACCATCGAAGACACCAAGTCAGCGTTAGTGCTTGAAGAGCTGATCGGTAAAGTGCTGTTTTCTCTGACGGAGAAGTAATATGGAATCCTTGAAACGTACCTTTCTAGTGCTCGGCGTGTTGTTGTGCACCTGGGCGCTGCCACTGCATGCGGAAGACCCGACACACGACCCTTATAAGCTGATGCAACATGTGGCTACCAATACCTTCTCCCGTCTGGCCGAGGTACAGGGCATTGTGGAAGATACTGCTCGCCAAGATGAGGTACGCAGTATCGTCCAGCAAGAGCTGATGCCGCATATCGACCACGTCTACGCCTCGTTTGTGGTGTTGGGTAAACATGTACGCAGCACCAGCAAAGAGCAGCGCGCAGCCTTTGTGGCGGAGTTCGAGCACTACTTGGTGAACACCTATGTGTATGCCTTGGCGCAGTATTCTGGTCAAGAGGTGAAGATTGAACCCGGCCGCGATTTTAGCGACAAAACCAAGCTGGGGGTTAAAGCCCAGTTTATTGAAAAAGGCCGTGAGCCGATCAACCTCGAGTTCAAATTCCGCCTGCACAAAAAATCTGGCAACTGGCTGGCCTACGATTTAGTGGCCGAAGGGGTGAGCATGCTCACCGCGAAGCAATCTGAGTTTGATTCCTTGCTGCGCCGTCAAAGCATCGAAGATGTGATTGAGTTGCTCAAACAGCGCAATGCTGAGGGCAGTCAAGAGCTTGAGGAAAGCTAAGTGCTTACTATTCAACAAGGAGATGGCCAGACGCTGCAACTAGCTGGCCAGCTCACCAGCAGCGAAATCACCGAATACTGGCCGCAGCTCAAGCAGCACCGCTGCCACAGTTTGCAGCTCGGGGAACTCGCGCGGATTGACTCTGCGGGAATTGCCGCTATTATCACCGCATTCGAGCCAAAGCCAGACGCGCCCCTAGTCTTGCAAGGTTGCTCTGAGCAAGCCCGCAGCTTGATCGAGCTTTACCAACTAGACGCGCTGTTTGTCTTTTCATAAACGCCTACCACGCATTCTGGAGTGCGATTGTAATGCAAGCCGATCAAGTTAAAGAAATTCTTAATCAACAGCTGGATCTCGAGCACCTGGCTGTCAGTGGTGAAGGTAATCATTTCGAAGTCGTCGCTGTTTCTGAGCAATTTGCCAGCATGACCCGAGTCAAAAAACAGCAAGTGATCTACGCGCCACTGAAGGATTACATTGCCAGCAATGAAATCCATGCGTTGACCATCAAAGCTCTTAGCCCTGAAGAGTGGAAAGCGCAGCAGAAGTTCGGCCAGTTGTAAGAGGTTCCCTAGTGGATAAGTTCAAGATTCAAGGCGGTTGTCGTCTCGATGGCGAGGTGGTGATCTCCGGCGCGAAAAATGCCGCACTGCCCATCCTATTTGCCACCCTGTTAAACGAAGAGCAAACGGTACTGCACAATGTGCCGCAGCTGCGCGATATTGGCACCACCTGTAAGATGCTGGAGTTTTTGGGCCGTGAAGTGGTTGTCGAGGGTGAAACCATCACCGTGAAAGCCGGTAAAGCAACCGAAACCAAAGCGCCTTATGAGCTGGTTAAAACCATGCGTGCGTCGATTTTGGCCTTGGGCCCATTAGTCGCTCGCTACGCGAAAGCCGACGTATCACTGCCTGGTGGCTGCGCCATCGGCGCTCGCCCAGTCAACCTGCACATCCACGGCTTAGAGCTGATGCAGTCTGACATCGTGGTAGAAGATGGCTACGTGAAAGCCCGCACCGACGGCCGCCTGAAAGGCGCCCATATCTTTATGGATATGGTGAGTGTAACTGGCACCGAAAACCTGATGATGGCGGCAGTACTGGCTGATGGCCAAACCGTTATCGAAAACGCGGCACGTGAGCCAGAAGTGGTCGACTTGGCCAACTTCCTGAATGCGCTGGGAGCCGACGTGCAAGGCGCGGGTAGCGATACCATCGTGATCAACGGTGTAGAGAATCTGCATGCCGGCGAGTACTCCGTACTGCCTGATCGCATCGAAACCGGTACTTACTTGGTAGCGGGTGCAGTAACCGGCGGTCGCGTACGTTGTACTCACACCGATCCTAAGCTATTGGAAGCGGTGCTGCATAAGCTGGAAGAAGCCGGTGCCAAGCTGACCATGGGTGAAGACTGGATTGAGCTAGACATGCAAGGTCGTGAGCTAAAAGCGGTAAACGTGAAGACTGCACCGCACCCGGCCTTCCCAACCGATATGCAGGCTCAGTTCACCGTGCTGAATATCGTAGCCTCGGGCACTGGCCATGTGACCGAGACCATCTTCGAGAACCGCTTTATGCACGTGCCTGAGCTGCAGCGTATGGGCGCAGACATCGAGCTGGAAGGTAACACTGCAATTTGTAAAGAAGCCAAGCCACTGAGCGGTGCTCAGGTGATGGCGACCGACTTACGTGCGTCTGCCAGTTTGGTGATTGCTGCGATGGTGGCCAAGGGCGAGACCGTGGTTGACCGCATCTACCACATCGACCGCGGCTATCAGCATATTGAAGCGAAGTTTGCGGGACTGGGCGCTAACATCGAGCGTTTTAACGACTAATCAGCCGTTAAAACACCAGCTCAGATACGGTAACGGGTAGCTCAAGTAGCTGCCCGTTTCTATATAGGCGTACCTGAATCTCGCTCCCCGGGCGTGTCTCAGCCACGATGTCCATCGCATCGCGTACCGATTCCACCTCGTTGCCATTGATGCTCAGCAAGATGTCATTGGCCATCATGCCCGCGATGGCTGCCGGACCGTTAGGGTCGACGCCAGTGACCAGTACACCCTTCACATTGGAGATGTTCAAGCGCGATGCCACCATTGGGGTGATCCGCTGGCCATCCAATCCTAAGTAGCCTCGTACCACTTTGCCGTCGCTAATCAGGCTGTTCATAATGCGCTTAGCCAGCTTGAAGGGGATTGCGAAGTTGATGCCGTAGGTATCGTTCTGCTCGGAGATATGGAAAGCCGAGGTGTTGATACCGAGGATCTCGCCGCGGGTGTTGATCAAGGCGCCGCCGGAGTTACCGCGGTTAATTGCAGCATCGGTTTGCAAGAAATCTTGGCGTCCGGTGGATGACATACCATTCCGACCGGTCGCACTGATGATGCCCTGGGTGATGGTCTGGCCGATGTTGTAGGGGTTGCCGATAGCTAGCACCACATCACCCACTTGCGGGTTCAGTTGGTCGTTTTGCGGGATAACCGGTAGGTCGGGGGAGGCGTCAATCTTAAGCACTGCCAAGTCGGTGATCCTATCGCCGCCTACTAGCTCAGCGTTGAAGATGCGGCCATCTTGCAGTGCAACGATGATTTGATCGGAGTTGGCGATAACGTGCAGGTTGGTCAGGATGTAACCCTGAGTCGACATTAATACCCCAGAGCCCAGTCCCTGATTCTCGATCTGCTGCTCTGCGGTCACATAGGATTGCAGGAAGCTACGGGTGTAGATGTTCACCACCGCTGGAGCCGCCTTGCGTGCTGCCGACGAGTAGCTGGCGAGTGGGACCTCGGTGTAGTCATCGATCAGCTGTTTGCCGCTTTCTCGAAACTCAGGAAAGGCAAACAAGATCCCGATAGCAATCGCTAAACCAAACAGGGCAGGTTTGAGTAAATACTTGATAACCGACAAAAAATAATCTCCCTACTAGCTTTGGTAGGATAGCACGCTGGTACGGTAAGCCAACTGTTGGTGGGTGAAACAAAAGAAAAAGGCAGCCAATGCTGCCTTTTTTCACTTGATGTGCACGTTAGCGGATAATCCGATACAGGGTTTCTTCACCACGCAGAATGTTGATGGCGAGGATGCTTGGCTCGGTCTCCAGTAGCTTACGCAGGTCGGTGATGGAGGTGATCGGTGTCTTGTTGATTGACACAATGATGTCACCTTCTTCAAAGCCATTGCGGAAGGCGGGCGAGTTACGCGCGACGCTGTCGATCAGTACGCCTTGGGCCTTGGCTTCTTTGGTGGTAGAGCTCAGAGACGCGCCTTCCAGCGCAGGGTGCATCACTTTGGCTTGGATGTTGGTTTCTTCAGCAGGCTTAAGTACCACATCGAAGCTGCGGCGTTTACCGTCGCGGATAACCCCCAGCTCAACCTTTTTGCCTGCACCGATGGTGCCGATCTTGGCGCGCAGTTCACCAAAGCTTTTCACATCTTTACCATTCACCGACACGATGATATCGCCAGCTTCCAGACCTGCTTCTGCAGCCGCAGAGTTGGGCATTACGCGGTCGACAAACGCGCCGTGCTGCGAGTCGGTGCCCAGCGCTTTGGCTAGATCGCTATCCAGCTCACCACCGGCTACGCCGAGCACGCCACGGCGCACTTCACCGAATTGGGTGATCTGTTCGGTCAGGTTGCGCAGCATGTTGGCCGGAATCGCAAAGCCGATACCGACGTTACCGCCGGTGGGCGCGATAATCATGGTGTTCATACCGATAAGCTCGCCGCGCAGGTTAATCAGCGCACCGCCAGAGTTACCGCGGTTGATGGCGGCATCGGTTTGGATGTAGTTCTCCAAGTTTTCCATGTTCAAGCCACTGCGACCTAGCGCAGAGATAATGCCTGAGGTAACGGTCTGCTCCAGACCAAAGGGGCTACCGATAGCGATGGCGAAGTCGCCCACGCGCAGCTTGTCTGAATCGGCCAGTGGCAGCTCTGTCAGGTCGTCGGCCTCGATTTGCAGCAAGGCAACGTCGGTCTGGCGGTCATGGCCCAGTACCTTGGCATCGTAGCTGCGGCCGTCTTTCAGGGTCACTTGAATCTCATCGGCTTCGTGGATTACGTGATAGTTGGTAATCACATGGCCTTTCTTGGCGTCGATGATCACGCCTGAGCCGAGCCCTTGGAAGGGGCGCTGCTGTGGCCCTTGTGGCACGTCATCGCCGAAGAAGTAACGGAACAGATCAGGCACTTGCTGATCGCTGACAATAGTTCCCGCCACGGCAATATTGACTACCGCCGGAGTGGCTTCATCAAGGATTGGCGCAAGGGAGGGGATGGGGGTGTCACCGACGGCAGCAGGGAGTACCGCAAAGGATGGGTTTGAAGTAATACTCAAACACATAGCGACTAAAAGCAATCGCAACGATTTCGCTAGGGTTTTCATCAAATGTCTTCCTCTACATATCACTGATTTAACGACAAAAGCAGGATCTTATGACCCTGCTTTTAAGAGCTAGTTCCGATTAACTTGCTTGGCGTTGGCCTTCTTTGAACAGGCCGGAAGGTTGATTGGCGTAGTCTTTAGGTTGAGCATCACCGCTTTCTTCCTCTTCGGTGTCTTCCAACTCAAGCTTCTGCTGGTACTCAACAAAGAGAGGGTGCTGGGCTTCGTCGTCACCAATCAGCGACTTGCTTTGATTGGCCATGTGCTCGTAGATACTCTGATACTGCTTAGCCATATCTTCGAGAAGTTGAGCGCTGGTGGCGAAGTGCTCTTGAACCTGCTGTTTGTAGCTATCCAGCTCTTTACGGTTTTGATCGAGTTCCTGGGAAATGGAGCGCTCAGACACTGAAGACTTGCCAAACAAGCGACTAACAAAATATCCAATAGCGACACCAATCAGGAGAAATATCACACTGCTTGTAGGGTCCATAGTCATCCTTATGTGCTGGTTGTCACCTCAATATACTTGAGAATCTCAGGACATGGTACTATCAATTTCGAGCATTCAATCGGCCCAAGGAGCGAGCCAGATATGACCCCAGAACAGCGCTATCAACAGGACTTAGAGCAGGGAGTTATCCTGCCGGATCCCGCTCAACTGGCCGCCATCCAAGCGTTGTCGCAGGTTTATCAAGCGCTGATAGCCAGGCCGGAAAGCGCTGAGCCAGAGGTCAACACTGGCTTTCTTTCCAAGCTAAAAGCACACTTCACGACCCCGACGCCAACTGTAATCAAACCGGTACAAGGCCTGTATATGTGGGGCGGTGTGGGGCGCGGAAAGACCTACTTGATGGACTGTTTTTTTTGCGCCTTGCCGTTCGAAGACAAGTTGCGGGTACACTTTCATCGCTTTATGCAGCAGGTGCATGATGATTTAGCCGACTTGAAAGGGCAGGTGAATCCCTTGCTTAAAGTGGCAGACCGCTTCGCTCATCAAGCGCGGGTGATCTGCTTCGATGAATTCTTCGTGACCGACATTACCGATGCGATGATCTTAGCGGGCTTGTTCGAGGCTTTATTCGCCCGCGGGGTGAGCTTGGTGGCCACCTCAAATATTCCGCCAGAGCTGTTGTACCGCAATGGCTTGCAGCGGCCGCGGTTTGAACCCACCATTGCGCTTATCCAACAGTACTGCCAAGTGCTGAATGTGGATGGCGGTGTTGATTATCGCCAACGCACCCTCGAGCAGGCAGAGATCTACCACTACCCCTTGGATCATCAAGCCGACACTAACCTTGCTCATTACTTTCGCCAGCTCTCCAGCTCGCCAAGACGCTTCGAGTGCAGCATCGATATCAACCATCGGCAACTGTCGGTGCAGGCCGAAGCCGACAGCGTGCTGCAGATAAGCTTCAGCGAGCTGTGCGAGGGGCCACGCAGCCAGCTCGATTACATCGAGCTTTCTCGTATCTATCACACGGTGCTGCTATCCGGTGTGAAGGTGATGGACAGCAGTAAAGAGGATGCGGCGCGCCGTTTTATCGCGCTTATTGATGAGTTCTATGAGCGTAATGTAACGCTGATCATAGCCGCAGAAGTGGCGATGGAGCAGCTCTACCAAGGTAAGCAGTTGCAGTTCGAGTTCGAACGGTGCTTGTCGCGGCTGCAAGAGATGCAGAGCAAGGAGTACCTATCTCGGGAGCATTTGGCTTAGCAAGCCAGCAAAAGCCAGAAAAGACGGTAAAAACTCATATCAAGGGGTGTTTTTTTTTTGTACTTCCCCTATAATCTCGCCACCCACGTTACAGGTCGTCGATTTGACGATGCTAACAAGCCCAGCTAACTCGGTATTCGAAGGGATACATTGAGTAGCTTTTTATACGTTTGTGCTCAGTGCACAGACACGGTGTAACAGAATATTTGGGTTCTATACAAATGAAAACTTTTGTAGCCAAGCCAGAAAGCGTAAAACGCGACTGGTACGTTGTTGATGCAGAGGGCAAAACTCTGGGTCGTATCGCAACTGAAATTGCAAGCCGCCTGCGTGGTAAGCACAAAGCAGAATACACTCCTCACGTAGACACTGGTGATTACATCATCGTTGTTAACGCTGAGAAAGTAGCTGTAACTGGTAAGAAAGCCAGCGACAAGATCTACCACTCGCACACTGGCTACCCAGGTGGTCTGAAATCAATCAGCTTCGAAAAGCTGATCGAGAAAGCCCCTGAGCGTGTTATCCAGTCTGCGGTTAAAGGTATGTTGCCTAAAGGTCCTCTAGGCCGTGCAATGTTCCGTAAACTGAAAGTATACGCCGGTCCTGAGCACAACCACGCTGCTCAGCAACCACAAGTTTTAGATATTTAAGTTACGGAATTTGAACAATGGCTGAGAATCAATACTACGGCACTGGCCGTCGCAAAAGCTCTACCGCTCGTGTATTCCTGAAAGCAGGAAGCGGCAACATTCAAGTTAACAAGCGTTCACTAGACGTATACTTCGGTCGTGAAACTGCTCGTATGGTTGTTCGTCAACCTCTAGAGCTAGTTGAATTGGCTGAGAAAGTTGACCTGTACATCACCGTTAAAGGTGGTGGTACTACTGGTCAAGCTGGTGCTATCCGTCACGGTATCACCCGCGCGCTGATGGAGTACGATGAGAGCCTACGCCCTGAACTGCGTAAAGCTGGCTTCGTTACTCGTGACGCACGTCGCGTTGAACGTAAGAAAGTTGGTCTGCGTAAAGCACGTCGTCGTCCGCAATTCTCTAAGCGTTAATTGCAGAGACCAAACTTTATACTGTCAAAAAGCTCGGTTTATCCGGGCTTTTTTTATGCCTGCTGCCCCGCAGAAATGCCCTGAATCCCTTGTTAAATCAGGGGAACTTTATTACCATTCAGCTACCTTATCGTTAACATATTTATAGCTCTTGAGCTACATGTAGCGATAACCTCAGCTTGTGCAGCAAGCCGCAAGGATAAATTAACAATAATTTGTGCGGATCCTTAACGGAGATTCAGTGGATGAGTAACGCTCCTGTCGATGCTGGACGTCGCCGCTTTTTAACTTGGACTACGAGTGTCGTAGGAGGAGTTGGCGCCGCGTTCGCAGCAGTCCCTTTTATTAGTTCTTGGACGCCCAGTGCTAAAGCACGTGCGGCCGGAGCTCCTGTCGAAGTCGATATCAGTAAAGTTGAACCGGGTCAGTTGATCCGGGTTGAATGGCGCGGAAAGCCGGTGTGGGTGGTCAATCGCCCGCAGGCGGTATTGGATAATCTAGAGCAGATTGGCGACAAGCTCGCTGACCCTGATTCATCGGAACCGCAACAACCGCCGTATACCGTGAACACACATCGTTCCATCAAGCCGCAGCTGTTTGTCGGTGTTGGCCTGTGTACTCACTTGGGCTGCTCGCCCACCTACTTGCCGGGCAGCTTTGCTGAGCAGGTACAAGGTGTTGAGTACGGGTTCTTCTGCCCCTGCCATGGCTCGAAATTCGATATGGCCGGACGGGTGTTCTCCGGTGTGCCTGCTCAGTTGAACCTGGCAGTGCCTCCTCATCAATACTTGGACGACAGCACCATTTTGGTCGGTGTTGATCAGGAGGCATAAGCGATGAAAGCATTGATTTCGTGGATCGATGATCGGATCCCAATGACCAAAACCTGGGAAAAGCACATCAGCAAGTACCCAGCTCCCAAGAACTTTAACTTCTGGTACTTCTTCGGCTCACTGGCCATGTTAGTGCTGGTCAATCAGCTGCTAACCGGCATCTGGCTGACCATGCATTACAACCCTACCGCAGAAGGTGCATTTGCCTCGGTGGAATACATCATGCGTGATGTACCGTGGGGCTGGCTGCTGCGCTACATGCACTCTACCGGCGCCTCGGCCTTCTTTGTGGTGGTATATCTGCACATGTACCGCGGGCTTATCTACGGCTCCTACCAAAAGCCCCGCGAGTTGCTGTGGCTGTTCGGCATGCTGATCTTCCTGGTGCTGATGGCGGAAGCCTTTATGGGCTACATCCTGCCTTGGGGCCAGATGTCTTACTGGGGCGCTCAGGTAATCATCTCGCTGTTCGGTGCGATACCGGTGATTGGCGATGACCTAACCCTGTGGATCCGTGGCGATTACGTGGTATCAGGTGCAACCCTCAACCGCTTCTTCGCCCTGCATGTGGTGGCCTTACCGCTAGTGCTAGTGATGCTGGTATTCCTGCACATTATCGCACTGCACGAAGTCGGCTCGAACAACCCTGACGGTATCGAGATTAAGAAAAACAAAGACGCCAATGGCTGGCCGAAAGATGGCATCCCCTTCCATCCTTATTACAGTGTTAAGGACATTGTCGGGGTAGTGGGCTTCCTGTTCTTCTTCTGCTTTGTCATCTTCTTTATGCCAGATGGCGGCGGCTACTTCCTGGAGAAGCCGAACTTCGAAATCGCCAACCCGCTGAAGACCCCTGAGCATATTGCGCCGGTATGGTACTTCACTCCGTTTTACGCCATCTTGCGGGCCATTCCCGACAAACTCGGTGGCGTGATCATGATGGGGCTGTCGATTTTGGTGCTGTTTATCTTGCCTTGGTTAGACCGCTGTAAGGTAAAGTCTTGGCGTTACCGCAGTATGTTGCACCGCCTCAACATTGCTCAGTTCATCGTTTGCTTCATTATTTTGGGCGTCTTGGGTGTGTTGCCGCCAACCGAGGGCAGAACCTTGTTGGCGCAGATCACTACCTTCGGGTATTTCGCCTTCTTTGTTCTGCTTTGGTTCTACAGCAAAAACGAAGCGACCAAGCCCTTGCCTGAGAGATTAACCAAATGATGAAGAAACTACTTTTAGCATTAGTGTTCGTTGTTCCCGGTTTGGCTCTGGCAGCGGGTGGCTCCAATGTTCATTTGGACAAGGCGGAGTATGACCTAAGCGACAAGGCCTCACTGCAAAATGGTGCCAAGCTGTTTATGAACTACTGCTTTGGCTGTCACAGCACCCAGTACCAACGCTACAACCGGGTAGCTGAAGACCTAGATATTCCCATCGAGCTGATGGAGCAGCATCTGGTGTTTACCGGTGTGAAATCCGGTGAGCTGATGAAGAACGCTGCCAGCGAAGAGCAAATCGCCAAGTGGTTCGGTGCGCCTGCGCCGGACCTCACCAATGTGGCGCGAGTTCGCGGTGCGGACTGGCTATACACCTATCTGCGCACCTTCTACGAAGATCCTAGTCGCCCGTACGGCGTGAATAACTTGGTCTTCCCAAGTGTCGGTATGCCGCATGTGCTTCAAGAACTGCAGGGCATCCCCCGCGCTGTTTACGAAGAGCCTCTGATCGACGGAGAGCCGCAACAGGTGTTTGTTGGCATCGAATCTGACGGTAGCGGCGAAATGAGTGAAGATGAATATGACCAAGCGGTGTTAGATCTGGTAAACTATCTGGTCTATTCGGCCGAACCCGTTAAGCAGGAGCGTAAGCGCCTCGGCTATTGGGTGCTCGGTTTCTTGGTGATCTTCTTTATCTTCAGTTACTTGCTTAAGAAAGAGTACTGGCGAGACGTTCACTAATATCGCGCTGCACTGGCAGTGTACGGCAACAGTGCTACGCTGTTGCCGTTTAATCGTTGTAGATAAACAGTTTTGTGGAGGGTTCAATGGCTGTAGCTGCCAACAAACGTTCGGTAATGACGTTATTCTCTGGTGCCAATGACTTGTACAGTCATCAAGTGCGCATCGTACTGGCTGAGAAGGGAGTAAGTGTCGAAATCAATCTGGTTGATCCAAACAACCTGCCAGAAGATCTGGTTGACCTGAACCCTTACAGCTCTGTACCGACCTTGGTTGATCGTGAGTTGGTGCTGTACCAATCGCAGATCATCATGGAGTACTTGGACGAGCGTTTCCCACACCCGCCGCTGATGCCTGTTTACCCGGTATCACGTGGCTCAAGCCGCCTGATGATGCACCGTGTACAGAATGACTGGTACAGCTTGGTGCACAAGATTGAGCGCGGCGAAGACGCTGAAGCTTCGCGCAAGCAGCTTAAAGAGAGCCTGCTGGCCATCGCTCCAGTGTTCGCCGAAATGCCGTACTTTATGAGCGAAGAGTTCAGCTTGGTTGATTGCTACCTGGCTCCGCTGTTGTGGCGTTTGCCTGTGCTGGGCATTGAGCTTGAAGGTGCTGGCGCGAAAGAGATTAAGTCGTACATGGTTCGCGTATTCGACCGCGAGTCGTTCCAGGCATCTCTGACTGATTCTGAGCGCGAAATCCGCGACGGTTTTATTGCCTAAGATGAGCACTTCAATGACGCCGAATCGCCCGTACTTGCTACGGGCTTTTTACGACTGGCTGCTGGATAACGAGCTAACCCCTCACTTGGTGGTGGATGCGACTCGCCCTTATGTGAATGTGCCGCAACAGTTCGTGGAGAACGGTCAGATCGTGCTGAACATCGCCCCGTCGGCAATTGTGAACTTCAACATGGATCTGGAGCAGCTTAGCTTCAATGCCCGCTTTGGCGGACAACCCTTTGAAGTGTACGTACCGATGGCTGCGGTGATTGCCATCTACGCCCGTGAAAACGGCGCAGGCACCGTGTTCGATTCTGAACCGGCTTATGATCAAGCAGAAGAGCTTATCGAGGAAGTGGAGATGGCCGAGGAGGCTAGCCCCGAACCCGAGACTAAGCCGAAGCGACCCAGCCTACGGGTAGTGAAGTAAAAAAAGCGCTCCGAGGAGCGCTTTTTTATTGCCTTAGATAGGGGCGTATCGGGACTAGCTCTCGTCAATTTCCGCCCGCTCAAATACCTTAATCACCTTGCTTACGCCTTTTTCGTGGCGGGCTATATCCACGGCAATATCCTCTTCCTCTTTAGTGACAATACCGATAAGAAACACTTCCGAGTCTTCGGTGGTCACACGAATCTTGTTCAAAGGGATTTCCGGGTTGGTCAGTAGCTTGCTGCGGATCTTGGTGGTGATCCAGGTGTCGTTGCTGCGGGTGCTTAGCGATACGGGCTCTTTGAGGCGCATCTCATTGAGCACTTCCACCACCCCTTCCACATTGCGGGTGAGCTCGGTTGCGCGATTGGCATAGCGCTGCTCCGGTGTTTGGCCGATCAACAATACCCGGGCGTTGAGTACTTCTACACTGATCTTACTGGCGGTCCACAGCTCTTCGTCTTCAGATAGAACGTGAACAATCTTGAGGTAGAGGCCCTTGTCATCAACCTGGGCGCCCAGGGTGCGTCGGTCCGTGCCGGCAGAGACTGCCACGCCGGTACCAACCACCACTGCAGCTGCACAGGCTTGTAGCAGCAGACAAGCGGTGAGTACTAAAGCTAAGCGTTTCATCCTTACATCTCTTGTTGGGGGAATAGCGTTTGGTCAATTAAATCGCAAAGTATTTCCAGAGCCAAGAGGTGAACTTCAACAATACGGTTGTTTTGTTCGGCGGGTACGCGGATCTCCACGTCTTGCTCACTCAGCAGCCCCGCCATTTCGCCGCCATCTTTCCCGGTAAGCGCAACAATGTGCATATCGCGATTTACCGCGGCTTCCATGGCCTTGATGATATTGCGGGTGTTGCCGTTGTCAGAGATAGCAATCAACACATCGCCCTCTTGGCCAAGCGCGCGTACTTGTTTGGCAAACACCTCATCAAACAGGTAGTCGTCGGCGATGGCGGTTAGCACAGAGCTGTCGGTGGTTAATGCTAGCGCCGGTAGGCTGGGGCGCTCGGTATCGTAGCGATTAACCAAGAAACTGCAGAAGATCTGCGCTAAGGCGGCGCTGGTGCCATTGCCTGCAATCAACACCTTGTTACCACTTAGCAATGCTTGGGCAATCAGCATGGATGCCTTTTCGATGCCATCGGGCAGCGCTTCAGCGGCGGCGATCTTGGTTTGAATACTCTCTCTAAACAGTTCTTTTATTCGTTCTTGCATGTTATTCCCCAAATGCGTTCGTCAGCCACAGCGGTTGCGCTTGGTCAGGCATTATCGCTATTACGTCGAAACGTATCATGGTGTGGTGTAGGTTTAAGCCTTGCTGCTGAAGGTAGTGCTCGGCGCTGAGACGTATGCGCTGCTGCTTACGGTGGTCGACCGCGGCGACAGCGCCGCCATAATCTGCGCGGGAGCGGTATTTGACCTCGATAAAGAGGATCACATCATCGTGTTGGGCGATCAGATCGATCTCGCCGCGGCGGCAACGATAGTTTTTAGCTACTATCTTGGCGCCTTGCTTCTTTAAAAAGGCAGCGGCCAATTGCTCGGCTTGCTGCCCCTTGTCTTGCTTACTGAACGGGAACCAGCCGGCCATTGCGATACTCGTTCCAAGTCAGCTGGCGCAGTACGGTGCCGTCGTCGTCAAGGCTCAGGTTGCCGCTCAGTCCAGGCTGTTGGAAGTCGCTGTAGTGGCGCATCTGCACCAGTTTACCGATGAGCTGATAGGCGTCGTAGCCAAGGGCATACAGGCGACGCTGCTGCGAATCGGCATTCGGCCATAGCTGCTTGAAGCGCACTGCGTTGGCCGACTGAGAATCCAGTAGCCATGGCATCTCACTCACCAGTAGGCCGTTGAGTTCGTTGTCGCCCACTGCCGTGGTGTAGCCGCGCGAGCTGGTTAGCAGCACCGGTGCACTAGCAAAGGGGCTAACCGTGACATCGATAAAGGGCTTGGCTAACTTGGTCTGGTTGCTATCGCCAATCAGATAGACCGCTTGGGTATCGCGACGTGAGCGCACCTCCGACTCGACATTATTAGCCAACACCTGCTTAAGCTGGTTGATGCGTGCTTGAGACTCGGAGGTGAGCATCAAGCGCTGAATTGCCCCTTGTAGCTCCGAAGGAGCGTGGTAAAACACGCTGGTCGCCGGCTCATCGCTGAGCTCTAGCCATTGCTCATCAAAGGCTTCGACCATACGCTTGCCTAAGCTGTTGCCGGGGGCGACCAGCAGCGGGTAGTCGAGCTGTTGCTCATGGATATACAGTGCGGCCTGACGGGCTTCTTCCTCAGGCGACAGCGGGAAGTAGTAGTAATCGCCCGCCACCTCCGAGTCGATATCGTTGAGCGCTAATACCGGCAAGTTAGGGCTGAGCGCTTGTAGCTCACGCAGGTGACTTTTCAGCAGTGGCCCAATCACAAAGTCATAGCCTTGCGAGATAAGCTGCCCATAAATGTCGGCCATACCGGCTTGCTCGGTGTCGAAGAAGCTAAGCTGAACATCGCTCTTATTGTCGAGATAGGCGGCGCTTAAGCCTTGGCGGATGGCATCGGCATTTTGCTGATAGCGACCACTTAGCGGCAGCAGTACGGCGATCTTCTCAGGACGATAAGGGCTTAGGCTCATCGCGGTTTGCATATCTTCACTAATCAGGCTTAGCGCTGGATGTTCAGGGTATTCTTGACGCCACGCCTGTAGCTCGGCGATTAGCGATTCATGGTCGATGCTTTGCTCGTTGTTGATCGCAACGATTTCCAGCCAGCCATTTTTAATCTCGTTACCCGGCTCTTGGAAGCTGCGCAGAGTAAAGGAGGTCATTGGGCGCAACAGCTGCCAAATCAGTTGGCGGTTCACCTGCTGTGGCTCACCCGCTAGATAGCTGTCCAGGCTCATACGCGCTTCGGCGCTGGCGATACCGCGGTTTTGCAGTTGGAATAGCTCGGCGCGCTGCTGATAGTAGCTTTGCCAGTAGCTGTCAGGCAGTGACCAGCGTGGGTCGAAGTTCAACTGTTCAATCGCAGCAGCATACTGTCCTTGCAGTTGCAGGCTCTGCGCTTGCACCAACGCCACCCCAGCTTGTTGGCGCTGAGTGAGCGTTTCTTGGCGTAGATCTTTAAGCAGGCCTTCACCGGCTTGGATGCTGCCTTTGCCGATGTAGGCCTTGGCGGCTAACAGCTGCCAGTCGAAGCGTTCAAGCTCTTCTGCACTGCGAGCCTGTTGTAGGTAGAACTCGGGGGATTGGTCAAGAGGAGCACTGAACTCGGGTAAAGGCAGTATCTGCTCCGAAGTGGTTTCGCTGGGCTGTGAGGCACAGGCTGCCAAAAACAGCACGGTGGCCAGACTCGCGGCGCGCCAAGTAAAAGTTAGCAATGCGTTCAAGGTGTTCTTCTTGAGTTTGAGGTTTGCTGCTTATATTAAGAGTCTGGGTGTAAATAATCCAGCGGCGTAACTGACAGATAAGATTGAGATAGCCTTGGGTTTTGATTAAAGTTGCCGGCAATTTCTCAGAGGATAGCGATATGAGCAGCGGTCGATTATTTATAGTAGCCACCCCGATTGGTAATTTGTCGGATATCACCTATCGAGCGGTCGAGGTGTTGGGTGAGGTCGACGTGATTGCGGCAGAAGACACTCGCAACACCAAGCGCTTGCTACAGCATTACAATATATCGACGCATTGCGTCGCGGTGCACGATCATAACGAGCAGCAAAAGCGTCAGTGGTTGGAGCAAACCTTGCGTGATGGCAAAGACGTCGCGTTGGTCTCTGATGCGGGCACGCCACTTATCAATGACCCCGGCTATCATCTGGTGGTACATTGCCAAGCTGAAGGCTTGCAGGTGGTGCCTATCCCCGGTGCTTGTGCGGCAATCGCAGCCTTGTGTGCAGCAGGTCTGCCGACGGACCGCTTTAGCTATCAAGGCTTCTTGCCTGCTAAAACCAAAGGTCGTCAGGATAAACTCAATGCGTTGAAGCAAGAGCCGGCCACGGTGGTGTTCTACGAATCGCCACACCGCATTCTCGATAGCCTAAAGGATATCGTTGCCTGCCTAGGCGAAGCGCGCCGGGTGGTGCTAGCCCGCGAGCTAACCAAAACCTTTGAGACGATCCGATCCTTGCCTGCTGGTGAACTGCTTGAATGGGTCCAGTCCGATGCCAACCAACAGCGCGGCGAGATGGTGCTGATTATCGAAGGCCATAAAAGCGATGCCAGCGAGCTTCCTCAACAAGCGCTGGACACCTTAAAGGTGCTTAAAGCCGAGTTGCCATTGAAGAAAGCCGCCGCGCTTACTGCCCAGATCTACGGCGTCAAGAAGAATGCCCTCTATGATTACGGGCTAAATCACCTTTAACGGTTCATTTGCGTAAGCGGCTCTGCTATAGTCCGCCCCCGGAGTTGGCCAGACAATCGCTGCTTCGTCGTTGTGTTCTTCGGACAGACGGGCGAAGGGGAGGAAAGTCCGGGCTCCATAGGGTAGGGTGCCAGGTAACGCCTGGGGGGCGAAAGCCCACGACAAGTGCAGCAGAGAGAAGACCGCCGATGGCTCGGCTCCTAGGAGTGGGTGCACAGGTAAGGCTGAAAGGGTGCGGTAAGAGCGCACCGCGCGACTGGTAACAGCTCGCGGCGAGGTAAACTCCACCCGGAGCAAGGCCAAATAGGCCCCCGTACGGCGCGACCCGCGTTGGGGGCGGGTAGGCTGCTTGAGCCAGTGAGCGATCGCTGGCCTAGACGAATGGTTGTCCACGACAGAACCCGGCTTATCGGCCAACTCCCATCATTTTAAAGCTCGCATCACCCACCGGTGGTGCGAGCTTTTTACTTTTCTTGGAAGGTATATGTGCAACACTTGCGGGCAGATGTTCCAAGGTGAAAGTTTTCCGCAAGCTCTCGCTAGTTTTCTGCGGCTGATCTCTATGTCGCGCTGGTTGGATCGCTAAAGGCTGTTCATCGAAGTTATCGCTCACACTCTGAGCGATTTGCCGCAGTTGAGCTTTTTTATTTAAAGGTGAAAAAAAGCTCGCTTTGTTATCAAGGGATTAGTGATGATCCCGCGCCACCTCTGGCTTTTTTGTGCTGTTTGTTTGGTGAGCTGGCTTGCAAAGGTAACAACTCGTCCTTAAACTTAGTCCAAAGTGGGATAAAGTGGATCATTGTGGATCTCTATCCAATTTCAGTGGGACTAAATGCCTAATTAGGGACAACACCAGCCATGTTGCGCGGAGCCAGTTCAATCAACCTAGACGCGAAGGGGCGGCTAACCATGCCGACCCGGTATCGCCAATGGTTGCTGGACGAGTGCCAAGGGCAGATGGTGTGCACCATCGATATCAATCACCGCTGCTTGTTGCTGTACCCACTGAACGAATGGGAAGACATAGAAAGGAAACTAAGAAAGCTTTCCAGCATGAACCCGGCCGAACGCCGTCTGCAGCGCTTGCTGTTGGGCTACGCCGATGATTGCGATATGGACAAAAACGGACGTTTATTGATTCCCCCACCGCTCAGGCAGCACGCTGAGTTGGATAAAAAAATTATGTTGGTGGGGCAGCTGAACAAGTTTGAATTGTGGTCTGAATTGCAGTGGCAGCAACAGATTGCGGACGACCTGACGCTGGATGAAGAAGTAGACATGTTAAGCGCTAATTTAAAAGACTTTTCACTATAGATGACTAACCAATTCTCACATACCTCGGTGTTGTTGCAAGAGTGCATCGATGGACTAGCTATCAAGCCTGACGGGATCTACGTCGATGGTACCTTTGGCCGTGGCGGTCACTCGCGCGCGGTGTTGGCCGAGCTTGGCGAGCAAGGGCGCTTGATCGCCATCGATCGCGATCCGCAAGCCATCCAAGCGGCAGAGGCCTTGGCTGATGACTCGCGTTTCCAGATCGTGCATGGCGGCTTCTCGGGCATTGCTGAGTATATGGAAGAGTTGGGGCTAAGTGGGA
Source organism: Aliagarivorans marinus DSM 23064 (assembly GCF_000429485.1). GTDB lineage: Bacteria > Pseudomonadota > Gammaproteobacteria > Enterobacterales > Celerinatantimonadaceae > Aliagarivorans > Aliagarivorans marinus. The sequence continues at coordinate 88,546 of NZ_AUBY01000018.1, forward strand.
AGATCGACGGCGTATTGCTCGACCTAGGCGTGTCGTCGCCACAGCTCGATGATGCCGAGCGCGGCTTTAGCTTCTTGCGCGATGGTCCTCTGGACATGCGCATGGACACCAGCAAAGGCCAAACCGCAGCGCAGTGGCTGGCGACAGCCGATGAAGACGATATTTGTTGGGTCATTAAAACCTTTGGTGAGGAGCGCTTTGGCAAACGTATCGCCCACGCCATCGTTAATCACCGCGTTGAGGAGCCGATTGAGCGCACCCTACAGCTGGCGGCGATTATCGACAAGGCGGTGCCGGTCAAAGACAAGTTCAAGCACCCGGCGACCCGCAGCTTCCAGGCCATTCGTATGTACATCAACTCTGAGCTGGAAGAGATTGAAACCGCATTAGCAGGCGCGGTGAAGGTGCTGGCGCCAGAGGGACGCCTGGCAGTGATTAGCTTCCACTCGCTGGAAGATCGCATGGTGAAGCGTTTTATTCGCAAGCAAGAGCAGGGGCAGAGCTTTCCGCGCGGGCTGCCGCTGACTGCCGAGCAACTGTCACAAGGCAAGACCATGAAGAAAGTGGGCAAGGCAATTAAGCCATCAGCAGCCGAGCTAGAGGTTAACCCGCGTGCTCGTAGCTCTGTGTTGAGGGTCGCGCAGCGCCTGGCATGAGTGAGCAAGCTGGTCGGCAGCCCAATTTACTGCGGCTGATTGCCAAAGATGTCTGGCGTTCGCGCGGACATCTTTTGTTGTTATTAGCGGCATTGGTGAGTGCGCTGGCGGTGGTGTGGACCACCCACCAAACGCGCTTACTGGTAGAACAGCGTGAGCGCTTGATGTTGGAGCGCGACGAATTAAATGTGGAGTGGCGACATCTGCTGATTGAGCAGAATGCTCTGGCAGAACATAGCCGAATTGAGAGCATGGCGCGCAAGCGCTTGGATATGCATCGACCCAAATTGGAAGAACAGGTGGTGGTCTCAAGACCATGAATAAACGAAATAGCAAACCGGAATTGCTGATCAAATGGCGCTACTACCTGGTAGTCGCTGTGATCTGCCTGGTGTTTGCCTCGTTAGCAGGACGGGCTGCCTATATCCAAGTGATCGCGCCAGAGCGTTTGGTGTATGAGGGCGACCTGCGTTCCATCCGCACTAAAACCAGCCGCGCCGAGCGTGGCATCATTACCGATCGTTTTGGCCGAGAGCTGGCGGTGAGCGTACCGGTCAGTGCCATCTGGGCCGACCCCAAGATCATCCACGATCAAAATAGTCTACTTAAGCGCCAGTCCTGGCAGGCTCTGGCCAAAGTGCTGGAAACCGATATCGACAACCTGCAGGCGCGTGTCAAAGACCCGCAACGCCGATTTGTCTACTTGCAGCGTCAAGTTAGTCCGGCCGTTGCTGACTACGTAAAAAAACTTCGTATCAAAGGCATCAACGTTAAGCCTGAGTCTCGTCGCTTCTACCCCACTGGCGAAGTGAGTGCTCACTTGGTGGGCTTTACCAACATCGATGACCTTGGTCAGGAAGGCGTTGAGCGCAGCTACAACGACTGGCTAACTGGCCAGCCAGGCCAGCGCCGGGTGCGTAAAGACCGAACCGGACGGGTGATTGAAGATCTCGCAGTTATCAAAGAACGTGAAGATGCCCAGCACATTCAGCTGAGCATTGACCAGCGAGTACAAGCGCTGGCCTACCGCGAGCTGAAAAAGGCCGTGGCAGAAACCAAAGCCACCTCTGGCAGCGTGGTGGTACTGGATATAGCCACCGGTGAGGTGCTGGCGATGGCCAATAGCCCGTCGTTCAATCCTAATGACCGTGGCCAGCTGCAAAGCTACCGTTATCGCAACCGTGCGCTGACCGATGCCTACGAGCCGGGCTCTACCGCTAAACCCTTCACCATGTTGGCCGCGCTCGAAAATCACTTGGTTAGCGAAGATACGATCATCGATACCTCACCGGGCTGGCGTCAGATTGGCGGCCAGCGGGTGCGCGATGCGCGCAACTATGGCGAGATTGATATGGCCACTGCGATGCAAAAATCCAGCAACGTAGTGACCAGTCAACTGGCCGATGAGGTGGGTGTCGAAGGCATGCTCGATACCCTCTACAAGCTAGGTTTTGGCAACGACAGCGGCCTGGGCTTAGTGGGCGAATCGGCTGGCTATATGCCGCAGCGCCGTCGTTGGTCCGACTTTGAACTAGCTACCTTGTCGTTCGGCTACGGCGTGATGGTAACGCCGCTTCAGTTGGCGCAGGCCTATGCAACCTTGGGCTCAGGCGGCGTTTATCGTCCCATCTCTATTATTAAGTTGGAGCAGGGTAATCCGGGTCAGCAAGTGTTCAGCGAAGGCTCGGCGCGCAGCGTGTTGAATATGCTCGAGCATGTGGTGCATCCAGAGGGCACCGGCAGCCGTGCTGCAGTTGATGGTTATCGGGTGGCGGGTAAAACCGGTACTTCGCGTAAAGCGGTGCGCGGCGGCTATGGCGATGACTATGTGGCGGTATTCGCAGGCGTCGCGCCGGTGAGCAACCCACGCTTGGCCATTGCGGTGTTTATTAACGAGCCACAAACCGACAGTTACTCCGGTGGCGCTGTGGCGGCGCCGGTATTTTCGAGAGTTATGCAGGGAGGCCTGCAGTACCTCAACGTCGCGCCTGACGCGCTAGACAGCCGGGTAGTGCAGTTAAACGGGGGAGGCAGTAATGACTCGTGAATTATCCTCGCTGCTAGCGCAGTTCGCGATTGAACAGGCGCCGAAGCAAGCCTTCAATCACCTCAACCTGGATAGCCGCGCCATCCAAACTGGCGATATCTTTGTCGCCATTAACGGCCATCAGGTCGATGGTCGCAAGTACATCGCATCGGCCATCAACCAAGGCGCGGTGGCGATTATCGAAGAGGCCGAGAGCGAGCTGGCTCATGGCCAAGTGCGCTGGATTGATGCGGTCCCGGTGATTGCCTTCTGGCGTTTACCTTCGCGCTTATCCCAGCTGGCTCAGTGTTGTTACTTCCCAGATGGCAATCCGTTGACTGTGATTGGTGTGACCGGCACCAATGGCAAGAGCACCATTACCCACCTGATTGCCGCGCTGGCAGCGCAGCTGGGGGTACCGGCTGCTGTAATGGGCACCTTGGGCAATGGTAAGCCGGGCAGTTTGGTTGAGAGTGCCAATACCACCGGCGATGCGATCTCGGTACAGCGTCAGTTGGCGGAGTTTGCCGAGCAAGGCATCGAGTGGGTGGCGATGGAAGTCTCTTCCCATGGCTTGGTGCAAGGGCGAGTGGCCAGCGTGCCGTTTAAGCTGGCGCTGTTTAGCAACCTCAGTCAAGACCACCTCGACTATCACGGCGATATGGCCGAATACGGTAAGGCCAAGCAGATGCTGTTTGACTGGCCGAGTCTGGAACATCGCTTGATCAATGCCGATGATGGCTTTGGTAAGCAGTTGTTACAGCACTATTCCACTGCGAAGTCTTTGTCTCTTGAAGATAGTAGCGCCGATTTCCAATTAACCGAGCTGCGCTTTAGCGCCAGTGGTGCCCAAGGAGAGCTGCTCAGCCCCTATAACCTGCAGCGCGCGCTGAATTGGCAAAGCCCGCTACTTGGACGTTTTAACGCCGAGAACATGCTGGCAGCGATTGCGGCCTGTGCCTGTTTGGGTTTACCGCTGGAAGCGCTGCTGCAAGCCAGCGCGAACGCCCCCGCGGTGCCCGGTCGGATGGAGATGTTCCAAGCCGATATCAGCGTGGTGGTTGATTACTCGCACACCCCCGATGCGTTGGACAAAGCCCTGCAAGCGCTACGCCTGCACTGCCACGGACAGCTGTGGTGTGTATTTGGCTGTGGTGGTGACCGCGATGCCGGTAAACGCCCGCTAATGGCCCAAGCGGCAGAGCGTGGCGCCGACAAGGTGATCATCACCGACGACAACCCCCGTTTTGAGGACCCTGAAGCCATCGTGCGCGATACCTTGGCCGGTCTTAGCCAGCCAGAGTTGGCGCAAGTTGAACATAACCGAGAGAAAGCCATTGCCCTGGCCATCACCCAAGCGCAAGCGGGAGACATGATTTTGGTGGCGGGTAAAGGCCATGAGGACTACCAGATTTACGCCAGTGAGAAGATTCATCTTGATGACCGAGAGGTGGTCAAGTCACTACTGGAGGCGCACCGATGATCCGCTTACACCTTAGCGAACTATTGGATGCGGTCGGCGGCACCCTGATGGGCAACGACTGCGAGGTGGCTGCGGTCTCCACCGACACCCGCCAAGCGATGCCTGAAGCGCTGTTTATTGCGCTTAATGGTGCCAACTTTGATGCCCATAACTTTGTCGATGATGCCGAGGAACAAGGCGCAGCGGCCTTGCTGGTTGAACGTAAAGTAGACTCAGCCTTGCCTCAGGTGTTGGTCGACGATACCCGGATCGCGATGGGGCAACTGGCGGCCTACCTGCGCAAGCGTCTGAACGTGCCTTGCTGCGGGATTACCGGCAGCAACGGTAAAACCTCGGTGAAAGAAATGGTTACCGCCATCTTGTCACAACGGGCCAAGGTGCTCTCTACTAACGGCAACTTCAACAACGATATCGGCGTACCGCTGACCTTGTTGCGCTTTGAAGAGCAGCATCAGCTCGGGGTAATTGAGATGGGCGCCAACCACCGTGGTGAGATTGCCTATACCGCCAGCTTGGTCGAGCCGAAAGTGGCGCTGATCAACAACGTGTCTGCTGCGCATATCGAAGGCTTTGGTTCGCAACAAGGCGTGGTGATCGCAAAATCTGAGCTGTTCCAACAGCTCGATGCCTCGGGCCTGGCGATCTGTGAGCTACACAGCAGCTATCGCCCTGACCTTGAAGCTGCCGCAGGCGAAGCCTCACTGCAGTACTTCGATTTCAGTGATACCGCCGCCGATTACTACGCCAGCGACTTTGAAGATTTGGGGGTTGCGGGTAGTCGTTTTGTCATTCATTCCCCTTATGGTCAGGTTGCGGTGAGCTTGGCGCTTGCGGGCGAGCACAACGTCAAAAATGCCCTCGCAGCCAGTGCAATGGCCCTAGCCATGGGAGCGAGCTTACAGGATGTGCCTGCAGGACTGGCCAGCTTGCAAGCGGTGCCCGGTCGTTTGGCGAAATCCCAGCTGAGTGAGCAAGTGACCTTGGTGGATGATAGCTATAACGCTAACCCGGCGTCATTCAACGCAGCGATGCAATTACTTGCCGGTTTCGACGGCGATAAGTTCTTGATTGCTGGGCAAATGGGAGAGATGGGCGAGCAGTCGGAGCAAGCCCACGAAGATTTGGTCACGCAAGCTCTTGACAGCGGGCTTCGCTTGTATTGTTATGGCCGGTCTTTTTGCGCCCCTCTGCGGAAACATGACCGGGAGAATGCGCTTTATTCGACTCATCAAGACTTGTTCGATCAGCTGTTAGCTGATCTCAAAAACAGCAGCGCACCCTGTATGGTGCTGGTTAAAGGATCAAGAAGTAGTCAAATGGAGCAAATTGTGGCGCGACTCCAGCAGCAGTATAAAGAGGGGTTCCCATGTTAGTCTGGCTGGCTGAGTATCTTCAGCAGTATTTCAGTGCATTTTCGCTGTTTGGCTTCTTAACCTTTAGAGCCATCGTCAGTGTGCTGACCGCCTTGGTGTTTGGCCTATTGATGGGGCCAAAGCTGATCCGCCGCCTACAGCTATTGCAGATTGGCCAAACGGTGCGTACCGATGGCCCACAATCACACTTGAGCAAATCTGGTACGCCCACCATGGGCGGTGTGCTGATCTTAGCATCGGTGTTCCTGTCGACCCTGCTATGGGCGCGCCTGGACAACCCTTATGTGTGGGTGATGTTGTTCGTATTTGGTAGCTACGGCGCGATTGGCTTTGTCGATGACTACCGCAAAGTGGTGCGCAAAGACCCGGCTGGCTTGATTGCCCGCTGGAAATATTTCTGGCAATCGGTAGTGGCACTGGTGGTTGCGGTATACCTGTTCTGGTCAGCCGACACGGCGGCCCAGACCCAGCTGGTGTTGCCGTTTGTGAAAGAGATTATGCCGCAGCTAGGTTGGCTGTTTATCCCGCTGACCTATTTCGTGATTGTTGGCAGCTCGAACGCGGTCAATCTAACCGATGGCCTTGATGGCTTGGCAATCATGCCGAGCGTGATGGTGGCGGCGGCGTTTGCCTTTATTGCCTACCTCACCGGCAACATTAACTTCGCCAACTACCTGTTCATCCCCTATGTGCCAGAAACCAGTGAGCTGGTGATCGTGTGTATGGCCATGGTGGGCGCAGGTCTGGCATTCCTATGGTTTAACACCTACCCAGCGCAAGTCTTTATGGGCGATGTGGGCTCTTTGGCATTGGGGGCGGCACTTGGCGTGGTCGCGGTGCTGGTGCGTCAGGAATTCTTGTTGGTGGTGATGGGCGGCGTATTTGTGATGGAGACCGTGTCGGTCATCTTGCAGGTGGGCTCGTACAAGCTACGTGGCGAGCGGATCTTCCGTATGGCTCCTATCCACCATCACTACGAATTGAAAGGTTGGCCAGAGCCGCGTGTGATCGTGCGTTTCTGGATTATCTCATTGATTTTGGTACTGGTTGGCTTGGCCACTCTCAAGGTGCGCTAAGCAAAGAGGAATGGATGCAGCAACTTAACCCACAACTAAGTTATGCGGTAATCGGTCTGGGACAGACCGGGCTTAGCTGTGTCCGTTTTCTACTGAGCAAAGGGGTCACTCCCTTTGTATGCGATACCCGCGCAAACGCGCCGGGTGCCGATAAGCTGCCTGCCGATGTCGCGCTCTACTGTGGCCCACTGGATGAACAGGTTCTGGCTAAGGCCGATGTGCTGATCGTCAGCCCAGGGATTGCCTTGAGCCATCCGGTACTGCAGGCAATGGCAAAGCTGGGCAAATCGCTGATTGGCGACGTTGAAGTATTCTGCTGGTATGCCAAGGCGCCAGTGATTGCGATTACTGGTTCAAACGGCAAGAGCACCGTGACCAGCTTAGTGGGCGAGATGGCCAAGCAAGCCGGTCGCAAGGTCGAGGTGGCGGGCAACATCGGCATTCCCGTTCTGGATGTGGTCGATGACTGCGTTGAGCTGTACGTACTGGAGCTGTCCAGCTTCCAGCTTGAAACCACCCATAGCCTATGCGCCGCTGCGGCAACTCTGCTCAATCTCAGCGAAGATCATATGGATCGCTACGATGGGCTGGCGGATTATGCGGCGGCCAAGCAGGTGATCTACCAAAACGCCCAGCTGGCAGTGGTGAATCTGGACGATAGCCAGAGTGCGCCGAGCGCCAGTGTGAGCACTCAGCGTAGCTTTAGTATCGAGCGCAGTGATGCCGACTATGCCCTGATTGATGGCCAACTGGTGGTTGATGGTGAGGCCGTGGTCAGCGTGGATGCCTTGCAGTTGGTGGGCGAGCATAACTACGCCAATGCCTTGGCGGCTCTGGCGCTTGCCGATGCGGTAGCGCTTCCGCGCACCGCCGCCGTTGAGGCGCTCAAGCGCTATCAAGGTTTGGCGCATCGCTCGCAGCTGGTGTCGCGCAAGCTTGGCAAACAATGGATTAATGACTCTAAGGCGACCAACGTTGGCGCTACCCTGGCAGCATTGCAGGGCATGCGCAAGCAGGCGGCGCAGCTGTGGCTGATCGTCGGTGGCGACAGCAAGCAAGGCGAGCTCGATGCGCTGCAAGCGCCGTTTGCGCAGCTCGCGGGTGTAGTGGCCTTCGGTCGAGATAAAGCGCGTTTTAAGGCGCTGCATCCGGCCACTGAGCTTGTTGATGACCTGTCGCAAGCGCTGAGCTGGTGTCATAGCCACAGCCAGGCTGGCGATACCATCATGCTGTCACCGGCCTGTGCCAGCTTGGATATGTACCCGAATTTTGAAAAACGCGGCGAACACTTTGCTGCGTTGGTGGAGGCGCTATGAGTGTACTTGCGCGCCTAACTCTGCCAAAACCGCGCCTGCCGCAAATCAGCTTGCCGCAGCTAAGTCTGCCTAGCTGGTTAAAATCCGATGATTCGCGCGCCAGCGAGGTGCTCTACGAACGCGGCCTGTTATGGCTATCGCTGTGTTTGATGGTGATGGGGCTGATTATGGTGGCCTCGGCATCGATTCCAGAAGGGATCAACTTAAGCGACGACCCCTTCCGTTTCGCTAAACGCCATGTGGTCTATCTGGTTTTGTGTTTGTGCGCCATGGCCGTGGTGGTACAGCTACCGATCCGCTGGTGGCAGGCGAGCAGTACTTGGTTGCTACTTGCCTCCTTAGCCTTGCTGGTGCTGGTATTGTTGATTGGCCGCAACGTTAACGGCAGTGTCCGCTGGATTGGCCTTGGCCCCGTTAACCTACAGCCGGCAGAGTTCGCCAAGTTGGCCTTGTTGGCCTATCTGGCGGCGTATCTGGTGCGTCGCCAGGAGCAGGTGCGTGAGAACCTGAAGGGCTTCTTGAAGCCCTTAGTGGTGTTCTTCCTGCTGGCTTTCTTGATTCTGGCGCAGCCCGATTTGGGCAGCGTGGTGGTGATGTTCGTGGCGACGGTGGGAATGCTGTTCCTAGCCGGTGCCAAGTTGATCCAGTTCTTTAGTTTGATTTTTGTGGGCGGCGTTGCGGTGGTGGCCTTGATTGTTACCGCGCCCTACCGAATGCGCCGTATGACCAGCTTTGTAAACCCGTGGGAAGACCCATTCGGTAGCGGTTATCAGCTGACTCAGTCGTTGATGGCCTTTGGCCGTGGTAACTGGTTTGGCGAAGGGCTGGGGAACTCGATTCAAAAGCTCGAGTATCTGCCAGAGGCCCACACTGACTTTGTGGTGGCAGTGCTGGCCGAAGAGCTGGGCTTTAGTGGTGTGCTAATCGTACTCGCGCTGCTGATTGCCCTGGTAATGAAGGCGATGAATATCGGTCGTCGCGCACTGGCCCAGCAGCAGGCATATGCTGGCTATCTGGCCTGCGGGATCGCCATCTGGTTTAGTTTCCAGACCATGGTAAATATCGGTGCGGCATCAGGGTTGTTGCCGACCAAGGGCTTGACCCTGCCGTTGATTAGCTACGGTGGTTCGAGCTTGCTAGTGATGTCGGTAGCGGTCGGAATTTTGCTGCGGATTGACCACGAATTGCGGCTTGAGCAGTGCCAAGCCTACACGAGGGATGGTCATGACTAAACCCGGACGTATCTTAGTGATGGCCGGCGGCACCGGCGGCCATGTGTTCCCCGGACTGGCGGTAGCGAAGAAGCTGCAGTCACAAGGCTGGGAAGTGTTATGGCTCGGCACCGCCGAGCGGATGGAAGCGCAGTTGGTGCCCAAGCATGGCTTCGAGATCGCCTTTATCGATATCAAAGGCGTGCGTGGCAATGGTATCGCCCGCAAGCTGGCAGCACCGTTCAAGCTGCTTAATGCAGTGCGTCAAGCGCGTAGCATCATCCAGCGCTTCAAGCCGGATGTGGTGCTGGGGATGGGCGGTTATGCCAGCGGCCCCGGCGGCATTGCGGCGTGGCTCAGCGGCATTCCTTTGGTGCTGCATGAACAGAACGCGGCGGCGGGTATGACCAACCGCTATTTGGCCAAGGTGGCCGCGAAGGTCATGCTGGCTTTTCCCGGGGCGCTGCCAGACAAAGGCAAAACCCAAGTTGTGGGTAACCCGGTGCGCAAGGAGCTGTTAGAGCTGATTAGCACGCCGCGCGAAGCGCAGCCCTACCGCCTGCTGGTGATTGGCGGCAGCTTAGGCGCGCAGGTGTTTAATCAGGTGCTGCCAGAGGCTTTGGCCAAGACTCAGCAACGCCCTGAGGTGCGCCACCAAGTGGGGCGCCACAAACTAGAAGATTGCTTAGCTGCTTACACCCACGCCGGGTTTGATGTAGATGCAGACGATAAGCTCCAGGTTACTGAATTTATTGATGATATGTCTGAAGCCTACGAGTGGGCGGATGTGATACTCTGCCGGGCTGGCGCGTTAACCGTGTCGGAAGTGGCGGTGGTTGGTCTACCTGCCATCTTCGTGCCGCTGCCCTACGCAGTCGACGATCATCAAACTAAAAATGCCCGCTATCTGGTGGATGCGGGGGCAGCCAGTTTGCTGCCACAAAACGAATTTGAGCCGCAGCGGATCGCGGACTTGTTGGATGAATTTGCTGATCCAGCGGTGCGCAAGCAGCGTGCGGAGCAAGCGAAACAATGCGCAGTGCGCGATGCTACGGAGCAAGTAGCCGCGGCCTGCCAAGCGTTAAGAAAGAGTGCCTAATGACTAAAGTTGAATTGGCTGAATTGCGAACCATGATCCCGGAAATGCGCCGGGTTAAGCGGATCCACTTCGTGGGGATCGGCGGCGCAGGTATGGGCGGTATTGCAGAAGTATTGGCCAATGAAGGCTATCAGATCACCGGATCTGACCAGGCCGAAAGCCCGATGACCAAGCGTCTGGAACAAGCCGGCGCCACGGTGTTCTTTGGCCACGATGCCGAAAACGTGCTAGATGCCAATGTGGTAGTGGTCTCTACCGCGATCCGTGAAGACAACCCGGAAGTACAAGCGGCGCGTGCTGCGCGTATTCCAGTGGTGCGCCGTGCAGAGATGCTGGCCGAGCTGATGCGCTATCGCCATGGCGTGGCGGTGGCCGGTACCCATGGTAAAACCACCACCACCAGTTTGATCGCCAGTATCTACGGTGAAGCAGAGCGCGATCCAACCTTCGTGATCGGCGGTCTGCTCAATAGTGCCGGCACCAATGCGCGCCTTGGTTCTAGCCGTTACTTGATCGCCGAAGCCGACGAGAGCGACGCATCGTTCCTGCACCTTCAGCCGATGGTTGCGGTGGTGACCAATATCGAAGCAGACCATATGGAAACCTATGGCGGCGATGAAGCCAAGCTACACGCCACCTTCATCGATTTTCTACACAACCTGCCGTTCTACGGCATCGCCGTGATGTGTATCGATGACGAAGGCGTACAGGCGGTACTGCCTCAAGTGGGTCGCCAGGTTATTACCTATGGCTTCAGCGAGCACGCCGATGTGCGCATCAGCGACTTTACTCAAATCGGTCAGCGTTGCCGCTTTGTGGTCGAGCGCCAAGACGGCGATGCCCTGCAGATCGAGCTAAATATGCCGGGTAAGCACAACGCCTTGAACGCTGCGGCAGCGATTGCTGTTGCCAGCGAAGACGGTATTGAAGATGAGGCGATTCTGGCAGCCCTGAACAGCTTTGAAGGGATCGGCCGCCGCTTCCAGCAATACGGCGAGTTTGCCACCGAGCGCGGTGATGTATTGCTGGTGGACGATTACGGCCACCACCCAACCGAAGTGCTGGCCACCTTGAAAGCTGCGCGTGCCGCATGGCCAGAGCGCCGCTTGGTGATGGCCTTCCAGCCGCACCGCTACACCCGTACCCGCGACCTCTACGAAGACTTCGTGGATGTACTGGCGCAACTCGATTGCCTGTTGCTGCTAGAGGTCTACTCTGCCGGCGAAGATGTGATCCCCGGTGCTGATAGCCGCGCGCTGTGCCGCAGCCTGCGCCAGCGTGGCTTAGAGCCCATCTATGTGAAGCAGCCAAGCGATCTGCCTGCTGCACTTGCTGAGGTACTGCAAGACCAAGACGTGGTGATTACCCAAGGCGCCGGCAACATCGGTGCGCTAGCTAAGCAGCTAGGTGCATTGAAGTTGGACATTAAAGCGATGCTGGAGGTGGGCGCATGAGTCAGTTCGGTAAGGTTGCCGTGCTGTTTGGCGGTGACTCGGCAGAGCGCGAGGTGTCGCTGAACTCTGGTAAAGCGGTATTAGCCGGCCTGCAGCGCGCCGGTATCGACGCCCATGGAGTGGACACTCAAGGCTTCGAGTTGGGCGAGCTAAAACAACAAGGCTTTGAGCGCGCCTTTATCGCCCTACATGGCCGCGGTGGTGAAGACGGCACCTTGCAAGGCGCACTGGAGTATCTAGGCATTCCTTATACCGGTAGCGGCGTGCTGGGCAGTGCCTTGGCGATGGACAAGATCCGCTGTAAGCAGCTCTGGCAAACCCTGGAGCTACCTACTGCGCACTATGCGATTGTTGAGCAAAGCAGTTACCGCCGTGAGCAAGCCGCTGGCCTGATGGCGGAGTTCAGCGGTGATGTGATTGTAAAACCGGCGCTGGAAGGCTCCAGCATTGGTATGGCCAAGGCCAGCAATGCCAAAGAGCTGGCTGAAGCGCTGGATGAAGCCTTTAAGTTTGATTCGCGGGTGCTGGTTGAAGCCTGGATTACTGGCCCTGAGTACACCGTGGCGGTATTGGGTGGCAAAGCGCTGCCTTCGATTCGCATGCAGACGCCGCACACCTTTTATGACTATCAGGCCAAGTATAAGAGCACCAGTACTGAGTACTTCTGCCCAAGTGGCCTGAGTGAGCAGGACGAAGCCGAGCTCGGCGAGTTGGCTGTAGCAGCTTTTCAGGCCGTGGGCTGCGAGGCCTGGGGCCGAGTGGACTTTATGCGCGATGAGCTGGGCAATTGGTACTTGCTTGAGGTGAATACTGCGCCGGGCATGACCGAGACCAGCTTGGTGCCGAAAGCGGCCGCGGCTGCCGGGATGAGCTTTGAGAAGCTGGTGGAGAATGTGCTGGAGATGACTCTCTAGCATGGACGCTCAAGCTCAACAGTTTGACTGGAAGTATTGGGCGGGTTTGGGCTTTTTTATCGCTGTATTGCTCAGCGTGTTGGGCGGCTGTGTTGCGACCTATCGCCACCTGAGCGATAAACAGCTACAGCCGATGAGCAAGCTGTATATCAGTGGTCAGCGAGGCTATGTGCTTGACCAAGAGTTGCAACAAGCACTGGCTGAGTTGCCAGAGGCGGGCAACTTCTTCACCCTCGATGTGAATGAGGTGAAGGACAAGCTGGAGCAGCTGCCGTGGGTAAAACAGGTCACGGTACGCAAGTCTTGGCCCGACAAACTGCGGGTCGGCTTACAGCAACAGCAAGTCGCGGCGCGCTGGAACAAGGCGGCGCTGCTTAACCGCCAAGGGGAGATCTTCGATGCACCCCATGAACGGATTCAGCAGCCTTTAGCGCTGCTAAGTGGCCCTGATGACCAGGCGCCACAAGTGTTGCAGGTCTACCAAGAGCTGCAGCAGCTGTTAGACAGCCGTCAGCTAAGCCTGGCGGCGGTGAGCCTCAGTGACCGACATGCTTGGTCACTCAAGCTTACCGATGGAATGACCCTGGAACTGGGACAAGACGATCGGGTTAATCGTCTTAAGCGGTTTTTGGCGCTCTATCCACAGTTGGATAGCGCTGCCATTGCCTACATCGACTTACGTTATGACACCGGCTTTGCGGTCGGATGGAAGCAAGAAGAAGGTTTATTGGTAGATGACCAAGGTAACGGATAGAAAGCTGATTGTTGGTCTGGATATTGGCAGCGCCAAGATCACCACATTGATTGGCGAGGTACTACCCGGCGATGAGATGAACATTATCGGCGTAGGCAGTCATGACGCCCAGGGAATGGACAAGGGCGGGGTGAACGACCTCGACTCGGTGGTGAAGACTGTGCAAAAGGCCTTGTACGAAGCCGAGCATATGGCGGACTGCAAGATCAGCTCGGTCTATCTGGGTGTGAGTGGCCACCATATCCGCTGCCTGAATGAAAAAGGCATGGTGCCGATTGGTGACGAAGAAGTGACGCAGGATGACGTGGACAACGCCATCCATACCGCCAAGTCAATCAAGCTGCCTGACGAGCATCGCATCCTGCATGTGTTGCCGCAGGAGTTCTCCATCGATTACCAAGAGGGCATCAAGAACCCGATTGGCCTGTCTGGCGTGCGAATGGAAGCCAAGGTGCATCTGATTACCTGTCATAACGACATGGTGAAGAACATCGTGAAGTGCGTAGAGCGCTGCGATCTCAAAGTTGACCAGCTGATCTTCTCGGCGCTGGCATCGAGCTACTCGGTGCTGACCGAAGATGAAAAAGAGTTGGGTGTGTGCCTGGTGGATATCGGCTCAGGCACCATGGATATTGCGATTTATACCGATGGCGCACTACGCCACACCTCGGTGGTGCCATTTGCCGGCAACTCGGTAACCCGGGATATCGCCACGGTGTTTGGCACGCCTTTGGGTGATGCCGAGGCAATCAAAGTACGCTATGGCTGCGCGTTAGGTCAGATGGTTAGTCGTGAAGACACCATTGAAGTGCCTAGCGTCGGCGGTCGACCAGCGCGCTGCTTGCAGCGCCAAACGTTAGCGGAGGTGATTGAGCCTCGCTACAGCGAATTATTCAGCATGATTAAGTCCAAGCTGGACGAAGTCTCTGACGATCTGATCGCTCAGGGTGACAAGTTACAGCTCGGGGCTGGTGTGGTGCTGACCGGTGGTGCGGCACAAATCGAGGGCATCGTGGAATGCGCCGAAAGTGTGTTGCAGTGTCAGGTACGAGTGGGAACTCCATTGCGGGTTAGCGGTCTCACCGAATACGTACAGGCGCCCACCTATTCCACAGCCGTAGGTTTGTTGCATTACGGTATGGAAAATCAACAAGTTAGACCTATTGAACAGAAGCAAATCTCTGTGGTGAGCAATATGATGAAACAGCTCCACAGTTGGTTTAAAGGTGAGTTTTAAGTTTTTGCCAGTGCGGCGGAACAAGCGGAGAGAGAACCATGTTTGAAATTATTGATGCGGAAAATCATACCGATGAGGCGGTAATCAAAGTTGTTGGCGTAGGTGGCGGCGGCGGTAACGCAGTTGAGCATATGGTGGCCCAGTCCATCGAAGGCGTCGACTTCATTACCATCAACACCGATGCGCAGGCACTGCGTAACTCCAGTGCTGACAACACCATCCAAATCGGTAGCACCATTACCAAGGGCTTGGGAGCTGGTGCAAACCCAGAGGTGGGTCGTGAGGCTGCCTTGGAAGATCGCGAAGCGATCATGAGCCAGCTGCAAGGTGCCGATATGGTATTTATTGCGGCAGGTATGGGCGGTGGTACCGGCACCGGTGCGGCACCTGTGGTGGCAGAAGTTGCCAAGGAGCTGGACATTCTTACCGTTGCGGTAGTGACCAAGCCATTCAGCTTTGAAGGTAAAAAGCGTACCAGCTATGCCAGCCAAGGCATTGAGATGCTGGCCAAGCACGTGGACTCACTGATTACCATTCCTAACGACAAGCTGCTTAAAGTATTGGGCCGTGGCGTGTCACTGTTGGATGCCTTCAAAGAAGCCAACAATGTATTGCTTGGCGCGGTACAGGGTATTGCCGAGCTGATTACTCGCTCTGGTCTGATCAACGTCGACTTTGCAGACGTTCGCACCGTGATGCGTGAAATGGGCACTGCGATGATGGGCACAGGTATTGCAAGCGGTGAAGACCGTGCAGAGCAAGCTGCAGATATGGCGATCTCTAGCCCGCTGCTAGAAGATGTCGATTTGGCAGGTGCACGCGGTATCTTGGTAAACATCACCGCTGGCTTCGATATGGGTATCGAAGAATTCGAAACTGTGGGCAATGCCGTTAAAGCTTTCGCCTCTGAGAACGCTACAGTAGTTGTGGGTGCAGTGCTTGACCCAGAAATGAGCGATGAGCTGCGTGTGACTGTTGTTGCTACCGGTATTGGCACCGAGCGTCGTCCTGAGATGACCATTGTTAAGCCTCAGCAACAAGCGGTTAACGCACCGACCGTTCAACCAGAAACTGCCAGCGATGAAGCGCCAGTGATTGAGCAGAAAGTCGCAGTGGGTAACGGCGAGACGCGTAACACTGGAAATGAGGGCGCGTACCTGGATATCCCGGCATTTTTGCGCCGCCAAGCAGATTAAAATATCAGCTTGCGATTAAAATGTAGTCAAAATGTGTGACCAACACATATTTTGTGTTAAGATGTCCGACCATTTAGAGATTCTTTGGTCGTAACGCAGGAGTTAAATCTATGATCAAACAGCGAACACTAGCGAAGTCGGTTCAAGCGACAGGCGTAGGTTTGCATTCAGGAAACAAGGTCACTATTACCTTGCGTCCTGCACCAGCGAATACTGGTGTGCTGTTTAATCGAGTTGATCTCGAGCCTGCCGTGACCATTCCGGCAAGCGCAGAGTTGGTGCGTGAGACCACCCTGTGTACTTGCTTGATTGATGACAATGGTGAAAAAGTTTCTACCGTAGAGCACTTTATGGCGGCAATCGCTGCCTTTGGTATCGACAACCTGATCGTGGAAGTGGATGCCCCTGAGCTGCCGATTATGGATGGAAGCGCCAGTCCCTTCGTGTATCTGCTGCAAACAGCGGGTGTCGAAGAGCAAAATGCGGCTAAGAAGTTCATCCGCATTAAACAGCCTATCCGAGTTGAAGCTGATGATAAGTGGGCTGAGTTGCTACCAAGCAACGAAGGCTTCACCGCTGACTTCGCGATTGATTTCGACCACCCGGCCATGAAAGGTCGGAACCAACAGCTGAGCATGCAGATTAATGCTGGTCAGTTTGTGAAGGAACTCTCGCGGGCGCGTACCTTTGGCTTTATGCGTGACATTGAGTTTTTGCAGTCGCGTAATCTGTGCTTGGGTGGCGGTTTGGACAACGCCATTGTTCTGGATGAGTACCGGATCCTTAACGAAGACGGCTTGCGTTACGACGACGAGTTCGTTAAACACAAGCTGCTAGACGCCGTGGGTGATTTGTACCTAGCGGGCTATCCGATTCTGGGCCATCTCCGCGCCTTTAAATCGGGCCACGCCCTAAACAACGCTCTGGTTAGAGAGATGATGGCTAACCAAGAAGCGTGGGAACTGGTCACCTTCGAAGAACAGGCAGATGCCCCTGTTGCGGTTCAACAAACCGCCTACTCGTTCTAACGCATCAACCTTAGTTTGCGGTGCTGGCTACTTCTCTCCCGCCAGAGCCGCCAATTTCTTAAGCTTTTCAGCTAACTCCCCGCCTACACGCTCTGATACTTCTGTGATGTGCTTCGCCGCCGTCGGGCTTAATTGCTGTTTCGCCGTGCTTTTTGGCGCTGCTTCTGGTTTAATGCTGTTCAGCTTTGGATTAATTTTAATGTCTAGGCTAACCACGCCGGGCAAGGCTTGACGAAAGCGGCTCAAGAGGTCAAAACGCAGCTGTTTCAGGCGGTTTTGCCATGCAGCGCTTGGTGCTTCAATTAATATCACCCCCTGACGGGCATAACTGGCTCTGCAGTTATCTAAGTGAAATTCAGTCAGTACCGCGCCAGCGGCCTGTTGAAACTGCTGTTTGTTATTAATTTGAGCTTCTAAGTGAGAAAACTGCTTCTGATGCAGTAATTTCGAAAGCTCGAGTGGTTGGTGCTGACGTTTAGACATAGTAACGCATATTGGCGATGAAACTCCGTTTAGTATACGCCCATAAGGGCCAGACCAAAACGCTACGCTTGCATCCCTTCAGCATTGTTTGGCTGACGACACTGTTGTGCCTGCTTGCCGGGTCCGCCATCTACTGGGGTAGTGCGCAGTATCGCCTGCTATCCTCGCAAAATCACGCCTACCAGCTGGAGCTGCAGACTCTTCGACAACAGGTATTGCAGCAAGCTGAGATTCAGCCCGAGCAAGTCAAACTACTGTCATCTCAAGTCGGTATATTGCGCGCCGAAGTCAGCAAGCTAAAACAGGCCGGGGCCCGTTTAGCCGATGATGAAGAGCTGGCAGAGGCATTGAATCAGCGCCTTGAGTCCTACTCGGATCTCAGCTTCGAGCCTGAACTACCCGACTCCTCGATGGCACAAGGTGGCCCGATGCTGGACTATCGCCAGCAGTTTCCTGAGTTGAATAGTATCTATCAAGGCTTGGCGGGGATTGAACTAGATCTCAATCAAAGCAAAAAACAACTGGGGGTGCTTGAATCTTGGCAACAGCGCCACCATCTGCAAAGTGATAGTTATTTGTCTGGATGGCCCTCCTACGGTGAAGGTGTGTGGCTGTCTTCGCGCTTTGGCTCACGGATCGACCCCTTTACGGGGCGGCAGTCGTTTCACCGCGGGGTGGACATCGCAGGGGCTGAAGGTACCCCCATCTTCGCGGTTGGCGCAGGTGTGGTGGTTCGGGCCGGCGATCATTTCGGCTACGGCAAGTTGGTAGAGATTGAACACGGCGATGGGATGGTGACGCGCTATGCCCACGCCAGCGATGTACTGGTAGCTGCCGGCGACATCGTTGCCAAAGGGCAGGAAGTTGCATTAATGGGAAGCACTGGGCGCTCCACCGGCCCGCATGTGCATTTTGAAGTATTGCGTCATGGACGTCCGCTGAATCCGAGCAAGTATATTTATCGTAAGGCTCGCGGATAGCGATTTGGAATTCGAGAACTAGAAAGTAACAACATGATTAGTAAATTAGTAACCAAAGTAATCGGTACACGCAACGATCGTACGATCAAGAAGTTGCGCAAAGTGGTCAAGCTGATCAACCAGCTTGAGCCGGACTTTGAAAAGCTATCTGCCGAAGAGCTAAAAGCCAAGACTCAAGAGTTCCGTGACCGCCTGGAGAAAGGCGAAAATCTGGATGCCTTGATTCCAGAAGCGTTTGCCACGGTACGTGAAGCCTCTAAACGCGTGTTCGGCATGCGTCACTTCGACGTGCAGCTGGTGGGCGGTATGGTGCTTAATGAGCATCAAATTGCTGAGATGCGCACCGGTGAGGGTAAAACCCTGACCGCAACCCTGCCAGCCTACCTGAATGCACTAAGTGGCGAAGGCGTTCACGTGATTACCGTGAACGACTACCTGGCCCGTCGTGACGCCGAGTGGAATCGCCCACTATTTGAATACCTGGGCATGACCGTTTCGGTGAACGTGGCCGGTATGGACCACGAGGCCAAGAAAGAAGCCTACGCCGCCGACATTACCTACGGTACTAACAACGAGTTTGGCTTCGATTACCTGCGTGACAACATGGCCTTCGTACCAGAGCAGCGCGTGCAGCGTCCGCTTAATTATGCGGTAGTCGATGAAGTGGACTCGATCCTGATCGACGAAGCGCGTACCCCGCTGATTATCTCTGGCCCTGCGGAAGACAGCTCTGAGCTGTACCGCAAGATCAACGACGTTATCCCATTGTTGGTCCGCCAAGAAGAGGAAGATAGCGAAGAAAAAATCGGTGATGGTCACTACACGGTCGATGAGAAGAACAAGCAGGTTCACCTGACTGAGAATGGCCAGGTGTTTGTGGAAGACACCCTCAAACAGCGCGGTATGCTGGAGCAGGACGACTCGTTGTACAACGCGGCAAACATTAGCCTGTTGCACCATGTGAATGCGGCGCTACGTGCCCACACCCTGTTCGAAAAAGACGTTGATTACATCGTAAGCCCAGAGGGCGAGATCGTGATCGTTGACGAGCACACCGGCCGTACTATGCCGGGTCGTCGCTGGTCAGAAGGTCTGCACCAGGCCGTTGAAGCCAAAGAAGGCGTGAAGATCCAGAACGAGAACCAAACGCTGGCATCGATCACCTTCCAGAACTATTTCCGCTTGTACCAGAAGCTGGCCGGTATGACCGGTACTGCCGATACCGAAGCCTTCGAATTCCAAAGCATCTACGGTTTGAACACCGTGGTGGTACCCACCAACAAACCGATGGTGCGTGATGACCGTGGTGACTTGGTCTACCTGACCGCCGAAGAGAAATACGAAGCGATTATCGCTGATATCAACGAGTGTGTTGCAGCGGGTCGCCCGGTATTGGTGGGGACGGTATCGATTGAAAACTCAGAGCTTATCTCAAGCATTCTGAAGAAACAGAAGATCAAGCACCAAGTACTTAACGCTAAGTTCCACGAGAAAGAAGCAACCATCGTTGCTGAAGCGGGTCTGCCGGGCGCGGTAACCATCGCTACCAACATGGCGGGTCGTGGTACGGATATTGTATTGGGCGGTAGCCTACAAGCTGAGCTGGATGCGCTGGATAATCCTAGCGAGCACCAGATTGCGGACATCAAGCAGAAGTGGCAAGAGCGTCACGATGCGGTACTCGCTAACGGCGGCCTGCACATCATCGGTACTGAGCGTCACGAGTCACGCCGTATCGATAACCAGCTGCGTGGTCGTGCTGGTCGTCAAGGTGATGCTGGCTCCTCACGCTTCTACCTGTCGATGGAAGACAGCCTGATGCGCATCTTTGCCTCTGACCGCGTAAGCGGCATGATGAAGAAGCTGGGTATGGAGCGTGGTGAAGCCATCGAGCACGTATGGGTAACGCGCGCCATTGAGAACGCTCAGCGTAAGGTTGAAGGCCGTAACTTCGATATTCGTAAGTCGCTGCTTGAGTTTGATGATGTGGCCAACGACCAGCGTAAGGTGGTCTACGAGCAGCGTAACGAGCT
Source organism: Aliagarivorans marinus DSM 23064 (assembly GCF_000429485.1). Lineage (GTDB taxonomy): Bacteria > Pseudomonadota > Gammaproteobacteria > Enterobacterales > Celerinatantimonadaceae > Aliagarivorans > Aliagarivorans marinus. The sequence continues at coordinate 108,865 of NZ_AUBY01000018.1, forward strand.
GATGGACAGCGATGATATATCTGAGACCATCGACCGTATTCGTGGCGATGTGTACAACGATGTTATCGACGGCTACATTCCGCCTCAGTCTCTGGAAGAGATGTGGGACGTGCCTGGGCTGGAAACCCGTCTGAAGAGTGACTTTGGCTTGGAGCTACCTATCCAGAAATGGTTGGAAGAGGACGACAAGCTCTACGAAGAGAAGCTGCGCGATAAGATCATTGAGTCAGCTGTTGCCGAGTACCAGCGTAAGTCAGAAATCGTTGGTGAGAAGGCGATCCGCCAGTTCGAGAAGTCAGCCATGTTGCAGACCCTTGACCAGCTGTGGAAAGAGCACTTGGCGGCGATGGATCATCTTCGTCAAGGTATTCACCTGCGTGGTTACGCTCAGAAGAATCCGAAGCAAGAGTACAAGCGCGAGTCGTTTGAGCTGTTCACCGAAATGCTGGAAGCGCTTAAGAGCGATGTCATCAGCATCCTGAGCCGGGTTCAGGTGCAGTCACAAGAAGAAGTGGCCGCTATGGAAGCCAAGCGTCAGGAAGCGGAACGTCGTGTAGCAGCGATGCGCCAGCAGCAGCACCAGCAGGCGCAAGCCATGGCTGGAGAAGGTGATGAGCAAGCGCCAGCAGCGGCACAGCCGTTCCAGCGCGAAGGTGCAAAAGTGGGCCGTAACGACCCATGCCCATGTGGCTCAGGCAAGAAATACAAAAATTGTCATGGCAAGCTGAGCTAAGCTGCCGCTTGATGATTTGAAGGGGGAGCATTGGCTCCCCCTTTTTGATCGTTGTCCAGGGCGTGTTTGACGCCCAAGGGTGAGAAGTAGCAAGGAGTCAGCTATGGACCAGATACTAGATGCTGAAGGGCTAAGCGAGATTGCGCCCAGTGTGGAGGCATTTTTGCAGCAAACCTTCGGTGAGCCCTTGGCCCTTGATATCAATCCTGAGCTGCTTTGCGCAGCGGTATTGCGAGAGCAAGCGCAGCTAGTTGGCTTCGGCTTAGCCTATCTGCGGGAGGTGCAACAGGGCGATAGTGTGTTTAGCGCAGGCATTATCGGCTCCATCGCAGTTGCGCCAGCACAGCGCAAGCGGGGTTACAGTAAAAAGCTGATGGATGCACTTGAGCAGCAGCTATGCGCAGCGGGTGCAGACAGTGCATTCCTGTTTGCCTATCAACCGGCAATATACCACTCCAGTGGCTTTGAGGCACTCGAGATTCCGATCCGCTTTTTTGATAAGCAATCCGGCGCGCTGCAGCAGTTTGTCTATCGCGGCGGCATGGTTAAGCTGTACTCAAGTTGTTTCTCTCTAAGCACTGAAACCATTGAGTTTAACGGATGTGTTTATTAGCCTGTCGGTGGCGAACGTTAGAGCGTAAATATAAGGATAAGAGATGAAAACTGTGAATGTTGCCGTTGGCGTGATTGTTCAGCAACAACAGATATTGTTGAGTAAACGCCATGCCTCACAGCACCAAGGGGGCCTATGGGAGTTTCCCGGCGGCAAGATTGAGCCTAATGAGACAGTGCTAGAGGCGATGCAGCGCGAGTTACATGAAGAGTTGGGCATCGATATTGACGCTGGGCAGGCTAGCCATCTAATCGATATCTCCCATGACTATGGCGACAAGCAAGTATGCCTGCAGGTCTATGTCATTCCGGCGTTTACTGGCAAGCCCGAAGGGCGAGAAGGGCAGCCTCTGCGTTGGGTGGCAAAGGCTGAGTTACTAACGCTGGCGTTCCCCGAAGCGAATCAGACAATTGTTGAGCTGTTACAAGAGGCTCTATAACACTGGCTCGATACAGAAGATAAGCCGCCTGCTTGTAAAAGCTTAGAACTCCCAGCTATCGGGCTTGTCTTCGTCTTCTTGAATCGGCTGGCCGGGAATATGTTTCTCTTCGTTGGCCCACTCACCCAAATCGATCAGTTTACAGCGCTCGCTACAGAAAGGGCGGAACTGGCTTTGTGGCTCCCAGACAACTTCAGCGTTGCAGGTCGGGCAATTTACTACGGTCTTACTCATTCACTTATCTTGCAGCAGTAGAGTCGGCAAGGAATATCGCCAGGCTCTTGGTTATTGGTGGGTAGGAATTTTATCGCGAAGCGGTGTTTGTGACCACTCACGGTTGGGTAGGCCGCTACTTCATCAGGGACTTCGATACGCAACAGGCAGCAGTTTTCGGCTACACCTTGGTAGAAGCCGCCTGCGGCAATCACATCGCTACTGTGGCTCTGCTGGCGAATAATCAGCATGATCTGGTTAATCGCCTGCAACAGCGGTTGATAGGGAGCAATCCAGCCCTCTACCGAGCTCATAAAGGTTTGCTGAGGTTGGCTTAGCCACCAATGCAGCTGCGGAAGGTCAAAATCACAGTGGCCGCCGGGCAGGTTGATGCGTTGGCGCACGCTGTTGAGCAGGCGATCTTCTTTGAGGTGATCATTGATGCGAGCAATCTTATGGATCTGTTGGCTTAGCGCGGTGAGCTCGGCCTGAAGTTGCTCAATCTTGCTGGTATCGACGCCGGGCTGCTCTGCCCAGCGCTGAAGTTGCTGGCCATACTTGGTGAAGTCTTTCAGCAGATCGCTGCGCCAATCACAGCGCTCGAGTACCTCGGCGAGATCGAACAATACCTTGAAAAACACCTGCTGGTGCATGTCGCCCTGCAACGAGCTGGCCTTTAACAGGCTGTTGAACAGGTGCTCCAACCGTAAGTAGTTGCGGGTTTTTTCATTCAGTGGATGTTCGTATGTCAGCGTACCCATAGGCCCCAAGTCTTTGCTCAACTTCTAAGCGTTAATGTGAAGTAGTGTAACGACTGAGTCAAATTCTGTCATGGGCTTTTGCCAGCTCTAAGTAGCGCTGATGGAGAGCTAGCGCTTGTTTCTGCAAGTGTTCGAGGTCTTGGTCATTGCAAATAACATCGTCGGCCTTGGCGACGCGCTGCTCTCGTGGGAGTTGCGCAGCGACAATTTGCTCGATTTGCTCACGGCTGTTGTTGTCTCTGGCGGCGCCGCGGTTAAGCTGTGCGTCGACGGGCGCATCGATAACTAATACCCGGTCAACCATGCTCTCCAATCCGTTCTCTAGTAGCAGCGGGGCTACCAGTAACTTGTAGGGTCCCTGTGCATCATCCAATTGCTTGCGAATAGTTTTGCGGATGAGCGGATGAAGTAGCGCTTCGAGCCACTGTTTTTCTTGGTGATTGTTAAAGATTCGCTGGCGCAGTGCGGCTCTATCCAAGCTGCCATCTGCCTGTAGCAGTTCGTGGCCAAAGTGCTGCGCGATCGATGCGAGTGCCGATTGGCCCGGCTCGACCACCTGGCGCGCCACGACATCCGCATCCACCACTGGAACGCCCTGCTCAGCTAAGTAATCTGAAACCGCGGTTTTACCACTGGCGATGCCTCCGGTCAGGCCGACAATCATAGCAGCGCTCCCAGATACCACTGGTAGAGCTCGGGGCCGACATAGAGATAGCATAAGCCGCCCATCGCCAAGTAAGGCCCAAAGGGCATCGGCTGTCCTTGCTGTTGGCGGCGGGTCACCAGCAAAACAATGCCCAGTACCGCACCGCTTAGCGAGGACAGCAGTACGACCAGCGGTAAGGCTTGCCAACCAAACCACGCTCCAATCAAGGCCAAGAGCTTAAAGTCGCCATAGCCCATTCCTTCTTTACCGGTGAGCAGCTTAAATGCCCAGAAGATTGACCATAGAAACAGATAGCCAGCAGCCGCGCCAATGATCGCATCGATGGGGGAGGCGAACAGGCTTTGCGTGGCTAGCAGCAAGCCCAGCCACATACCTGGCAGCGTTAGTTGGTCCGGGAGCAGCATGGTATCGAAATCAATCAATGCCAGAGTGAGCATCAGCCAGCTAAACAGGCTGGCGAACACAAAGCTGGTGGTAAAGCCAAACACCGACCAGCATGCCAAGCACAGCAGTGCGCTTGCTATCTCTACCAGCGGATAGCGAATGCTGATCTTGGTTTTGCAGTTCGCGCACTTGCCAGCGAGCAGCAGCCAACTGATCACCGGGATGTTTTGCCAGGCACGGATAAGGCTATTACATTCAGGGCAACGAGAGCGGGGTACCATAAGATTAAACGGGGCGGGTTGCTCGCTAGCACTTGGCGAAGCAGGCTCGCTGCTATCGTCTTGCTGGGCCAAATAATCGTCGCACTCAGCTTGCCACTGGCGCTCCATCATCAGCGGTAGGCGGTGAATCACCACGTTTAGGAAGGAACCCACGCATAGCGAAAACACCAAGCAGAAGGCCAAGGCAAGCATGGGGAAGTAGGTAATTAAGTCAGTCATTACAGCGAAATCAGTGTTCTAGCCAACAACGGTGCCCAAGGTAAAGATGGGCAGGTACATGGCGACCACCATACCACCAACCAGCACCCCGAGCACCACCATTATTAATGGCTCTATCAAGCTGGTGAGTCCGTCGACCGCATCGTCCACTTGCTGTTCATAGATATTGGCGACCTTGTCGAGCATACCATCGAGCGAGCCGGACTCTTCACCAATCATTACCATCTGGGTCACCATATCTGGGAACAGATTTACGGTGCGCATGGCAACGTTCATCTGCATGCCGCTGGTGACCTCGCTGCGGATCGACATGATGGCTTGGCGATAGACCACGTTGCCGGAGGCGCCAGCTGCAGCCACGAGTGCATCAATAAGGGGAATACCCGCTGCAAACGTGGTCGACAAGGTTCTGGCAAAGCGGGCCATAGCAGCCTTATGCAAAATGGGGCTGATAATGGGAATTCTAAGTACCGCTCGGTCTGTGGCATCGCGCACTTTTTGCGAGCGCTTGAGGCCTTGCATATAAGACCAGATAGCAAATCCAGCGATCCCAAAAATCAGCCACCAAGCTTTTTGCATAAAGCGAGATATCCCAATGACCATCTGGGTAAATGCGGGTAACTCCGCACCGAAGCCGGCAAAGATATCCTCGAACTGGGGGATCACAAATAGCAGCAAGATGGATGTGACCACAATGGCGACAATGATCACTGCAGTCGGGTAGAACATGGCCTTTTTAATCTTAGATTTGAGGGCTTCGGCTTTTTCTTTGTAAGACGCAATGCGGTCATAGATCGTTTCCAAAGCGCCACTTTGCTCGCCCGCTTCCACCAGATCGCAATACAGGTCGTCAAAGAAGTGAGGATGCTTTCGCAGGCTCTCACTTAAAGCTGTGCCGGTTTCCACTTCACCGGCTACTTCGCCCATTAATCTACGTAGCGAGGGTTTTTCTGCGCTTTTAGAGATGATCCCAAGGCTTTGCACCAGTGGTACACCGGCAGTGAGCATGGTGGCAATTTGGCGCGAGATCACCGAGATATCCATGGCGTTCACTTTGTCTTGCAAGCGTGCCAGAAAGCTCTCTGACTTCTTGCTGACCTTGGTGATGTTCACACCCTGCTTGCGCATCTCCGCTTTGACTTGGATTGTGCTTTCCGCCTGCATCTCGCCGCTGACTTTACTGCCCTTGCGGTTAATGCCATGCCATTGGTAAGTGCTGATGTTTTTGATGGTTTTGGCTTTTGCAGTCCTTGCCTTGGCCATAAGCATCCTTCTCAGAGTGGGGCGGCTTTACGTCGCCGGATGAATACTAGATAGAGGTGACGCGCTCTACTTCTGCCAGACTGGTCACCCCATTGCGGGCTTTTTCCAGTGCCGACATGCGTAAGTTGTACATGCCTTCTGTCTCGGCCTGAGCGGCAATTTGTAGTGAGTTGCCTTGTTCCATAATTAATCGTGCGATATCTCCACTCATCGGCATCACTTCATAGATACCAACGCGGCCTTTGTAGCCGCTGGTGCAGTGCTCGCAGCCGACGGGCTCATAGACGCTGATCCCTGCATCGATTTGCTGCTGATTAAAGCCCAGCTCTTGGTAGTGCTCAGCTGCTATGTCTGCAGGCTTTTTGCAGTGTTCACATAAACGCCGAGCCAAGCGCTGGGCGATAATCAAGCTGACAGAAGAGGCAATATTGAAGGCCGGCACACCCATATTGAGCAAGCGAGTTAGCGTTTCAGCGGCCGAATTGGTATGTAGTGTCGATAGCACCAAGTGACCGGTCTGTGCGGCTTTAATGGCGATCTCGGCAGTTTCCAAGTCTCGAATCTCACCGACCATTACCACATCGGGATCTTGACGTAAAAAAGCGCGCAGGGCGCTGGCAAAGGTGAGCCCAGCACGGTTGTTGATATGAACTTGGTTGATACCGGGGAGGTTAATCTCTACTGGATCTTCAGCAGTGGAAATATTCACTTCATCGGTATTAAGAATATTTAGCCCGGTATACAGGGATACGGTCTTACCAGAGCCGGTGGGACCGGTAACCAAGATCATCCCTTGTGGGCGGCTCAGCGCCTTGAGATATAGCTGCTTTTGCTTCTCTTCGTAGCCAAGCACATCGATATTGAGCTTGGCGGCGGATGAGTCGAGGATCCGCAATACGATCTTTTCGCCCCACATGGTGGGCAGGGAGTTTACCCGCATATCGATGGCTTTGTTGTGGCCGGTTTTTATCTTAATGCGACCATCCTGCGGCAGCCTGCGTTCGGCAATATCCATCTTGGCCATCACTTTTAGACGTGCCGAAAAGCGGTTGGCGAGATTAACTGGTGGGGCTGCTATCTCGTGAAGTATTCCATCGATGCGAAAACGGATACGAAAACGGTGCTCGTAAGGCTCAAAGTGCAAGTCCGATGCCCCCCGGCGGATTGCATCCATCAAAATCTTGTTGATATACACCACGATGGGGGTGTCATCTTCCCGGCTTTGTTCTTCATCGAGGCGCGACTCTTGCTCGCTAACCTCTAAATCAGAGATATCGGCATCGCTAATATCATCAAGGCTAAGGTTGCTGCTATCGTCGACTAGATGGTTGATTGCTTTAGCGAGTTTATGCTCTTCGACCAACAAGGCCTCGACATGCAAGCTAAAGCTAAAGCCAAAGTCTTCCAGCGCTGTAACATTGCTGGGGTCAGACATGGCGACATAGAGCGTGTTTTGCCGATTGTAGACCGGGAGCGCATGGTGTTTGAGAATTAGTGAGCGATTAAGGTATTTCTCAGGAATCGCCCCTAGCTCAACCCCATCTAAATCTAGTAGCGGTAGACCGAACTGGACCTCGCAAAACTGTGCCAGCTCTTCCCCTGTTAGGGTTTCACTCTCAACCAGTAAGGAGACAAAAGGTCGGTTTTCTTGCTTTGCACGAGAAGCCAGCTCATGGAGCCGGCTTTGTTTATCGGGAAAAGCGGTGGCCAAGCTAGGTGCTAGACCACCTTGGAGGGTACTGCTGGGCATTTATTAGCAAACGCCGTTAGTTAAGCAGGTTCCACCCTTAGTCCAAGTAACTTGGCTGCTTGTTGAGTCAATAGCTGCTTGAAGTGTGTAAGTATAACCACCTAGGTCAGCATGTGCAGTTGCGGTAATCAACCCCGCAGCTGTCATCGCGACAGTTGCAACTTTGCTTGTATCAAAGTTGCCTGATACCGCGTTTGTCGCAGCTGTATGGCAGGCAACTGAACCAGTACCAGTGCCGCCGGCTAAAGCTAAAGTTGTTAGGCTGTTTCCTTGAACACAGACCTCATAAGCAGTTTTTGCTGGGCCTGTAGCCGATACAACCTCAGAGAATTTGGCTCGCTGGGTATACGTTTGATAAGCCGGCAACGCCACAGCAGCCAAAATAGCCACAATCGCTACCACGATCATCAACTCGATAAGTGTAAAACCAGCTTGTTTGTGTTGGGCCTTAGCAGTTAAGCGGTGTAGTGATTTCATTATTTCATCCTTGTATACAGCGTTAGTGTTTATTTACCTGTGGCGGCCGAAGCCAAAGAAGCACAGCGCTAAGCAACTACTTAACGTAACTCTCGGGCATCCGTGCCACTACGATGCTTTTAGTAAGTAAAGCATACGTTTCTAATTAGTATAGTTTTTCGGATTTTGAGGCAAACTTTGTGTGAAAGTTGTGAGCTGTATGGAAGGATGGCTGTACAAAAAACTGTACAGCCATAATTGATGATTTTAAGAGTTTACAACTCGAATCGCATAGATAGGTCTACGGCTTGCACGTGCTTGGTCAGCGCGCCCACTGAGATAAAGTCGACACCGGTTTGAGCAAAGCGGCCGATGGTGTCCAGACTAACGTTACCAGACACTTCTAGCTCGGCGCGGCCTTGGTTGAGCTCTACCGCTTCGCGCATCATCGCTTCGTTAAAATTATCCAGCATGATGCGATCGGCACCGGCTTCCAGCGCTTGCTGGAACTCATCGAGGCTCTCGGTTTCCACTTCTACGGTTTTACCCGGCGCGATCTTTTGCGCATTAGCCACCGCTTGGGCGATACCGCCGCAGGCCATAATGTGGTTCTCTTTAATCAAGAAGGCATCGAACAGACCAAAACGGTGGTTAGTACCGCCGCCGCAGGTTACTGCGTACTTTGAGGCAAAGCGCAGGCCTGGTAGCGTCTTACGGGTATCGAGCAGGCGACATTGAGTGCCTTTAAGGCGCTCCATATAGGCATCCACAGTGGTGGCGATGCCGGACAGGGTCTGAATAAAGTTCAGGGCGGTTCGCTCGCCAGTCAGTAGTGCGCGAGACGGGCCTTCCAGTCGGCAAAGCGTTTGATTGATTTCGACTCGCTCGCCATCTTCGACCAGCCACTCGATGGTGACCTCTTCTCCGAGCTGACGAAATACTTCGTCGGCAAACGGGCGGCCACAAAAGATAGCCGGTTCGCGGCTAATCACTTTTGCCTGGCTGCGTTGCTCAGCAGGGATGAGGTTGGCGGTGATATCGTTGTTCGCGTCGAGTCCTTGAAGGTCCTCTTCCAGAGCGGCGCTTACGTTGGCGCGCAATTGTTCTATCTGCATGCTGGTTTCTCAGTTGAGATAAGGGTTGAGGGGCTACGATCCCATCCGGGTCTAGTTCTATTCAGGCGGTTTATAATCATGCTGATACTTGTGCGCCCGAGGCGTTATTTTATCTGACTTCGCCGCGTTATGGTATCGCTGCTTCTCGCCGCTTGCTGTTTGTGGAGGGCAACGATAGCATCGGAGTTAATCCTCGAAAGCCAGCAACGAAACCTCGTTAGACGATGACTCAGAAACTACCTTCAGAACAGCCCGAACAACGACTTGCCGAAGCGCTGTGGACGCCGTCCCCCCATTTCGATGATCGTCCCGACCCCTCGGATATCTCGTTGGTGGTGATCCACTGTATTAGCTTGCCCGAAGGGCAGTTTGGCGGGCCGCAAGTCACCGATTTGTTTCAGGGCTGTCTAGACTGCCAAAGCCATCCTAATTTTGAAGAGCTGGAAGGCTTGCGGGTATCTGCGCATTTGTTTATCGACCGCGAAGGGCAGTTGCAGCAGTTTGTCGAGCTGGACAAGCGCGCCTGGCATGCTGGTGTGTCTAGTTTTGAAGGGCGTGAGCGTTGCAACGATTTCTCCATCGGCATCGAGTTGGAGGGGACCGACCACAGCCCGTTTACTGACGTCCAGTACCAACGCTTAGCCGAGGTTTGCCAGAGTTTGCTGGCGCGTTATCCCAACTTAAGTAAATCGCGAATAGTGGGCCACAGCGACATCGCGCCTGGGAGAAAGACCGATCCCGGTCGAGAATTTGATTGGTCGCGGCTACTCAGCCAGTTAAGTAAGTAGACGCTGACACTTAGCTCTCGCTAGACTAAGCAGAACAATGCCTTACAGCGCAAAATAGGAATTTCAATGTCGCTGCTGTCTCTTTTGCTCGCACTCAGCTTAGAGCGGATCCGCCACTCGGGAACCCACTGGTTGTGGCAGGCCAGTTATCATCAGTTGATTAAACGTCTGCAGAATCAGTCTTGGCCGCTTCAGGCACTGTTGGGGATTGCCTTACCCGTTGCCTTGGTGGTTGCGCTGCAACTGTTTTTGCAAGGGCGCTACTGGGGGCTCGGGTCGTTGCTGCTGTGGGTGGCTGTTCCTTTCTTAACCCTTGGCTGCCCCCCGTTGCAATGCTCCTACCGCGACTATTTAAGGGCTGCTGCCGATGGCGATCAACAAGCCTGTGAGCACTTCAATCAGACCCTGCTACAAGGTATGCATGAACACCACCGCGTGGACAGCGGCGAGCGCTTGGCTGTGACAACCGGTACTCAGTTGGTGTGGCTCAACTATCGCTACTACTTTGCTATCTTGTTTTTCTTCGTGTTGCTTGGTCCTGCTGGTGCGGTGTTCTATGCCTGCTGCCGGGAGCTACATTGCTACAACTATCGGCTTCAGCCAGAACATGATGCCGCTTGGATCCATCGTTTGATGCACTTGGTTGATTGGCTGCCCAGTCGCTTAGCGGGTTTGAGCTATATATTGGTGGGTAACGCGGCCAGCGCCGCAGTGCCTTGGCTGAGTGCCTTAAAAGATCGCCAGCATAGTAACGGCTATTGGTTGGCGAAGGTCGCTACCGCTGCCGAAGAGATCGATACCGAAGGCAGTAGCTTATGCGTAGAAACTACCACGCGTTATGTCAGTTTGGCTAAGCGCGGCATGCTGCTGGCGATTGCGATACTTTCGCTGATGACGATTACCGGCCAAGTGATTTAGGTTAGCACCGTCGCTGTAAATCTCTGTATACCCATCTCTTTTACTTTCGCCGCTTGTTGGTTTGAGCGGCGTAAACGCTAGGTCTATACCTTCCTCACTGCTCGTCCATTATCAGATTCCATTCGCTGTACCTCACTGGCCGTTTTGCGCAGTTGTTAATCGAGAGTTTAACATTTCAGTCTGTATCATCACTCAAAATGTGAAGATTTGGTGAAAATGGTCTTACCTGTCTGGTGATAAACCTATCAAATGAGGTAAAACCGCTGTCACATCTCGAATAAATTGATTTCAATCAATTTAGCTGGACTTTATGTTTACGGTTTGTTAGTTTTTTGCGGTGTAAATTGGTATTACCAATGTTAATGGAATTAAATGAACTACCAACGAGTTAAACCCGCCAAGCTTTCCGACGTCATCGTTGAACAGTTGGAAAGAATGATTCTGGAAGGCAGCCTGCCCCCGGGCGAGCGCCTGCCTGCAGAGCGTGAGTTAGCTAAGCAGTTTGATGTATCGCGCCCTTCGCTACGCGAAGCGATTCAAAAGCTGGAAGCCAAAGGCTTAGTGGTTCGACGCCAAGGGGGCGGCACTTTTGTGCAACACAAACTGCGCGACGGGTTAACCGATCCGCTGTTTGAATTGTTAGCCAAGCATGATGAGTCTCAACTCGATCTATTAGAGTTTCGTCATGCGGTTGAGGGAATTTCTGCTTACTACGCAGCGCTGCGCGGCACCGAAGGTGACCTCGAAAAGATTCAGCTTTGTTATACACGGGTTGAGTTAGCGCAGGAGCAAGGCGATAGCGCGGCGGAAGCCAAAGCGGTTGTGGCGCTCTATGAGGTGATTGCGGAAGCGTCGCATAACTTAGTGCTGTTTCACCTTATCCGCGGTTTAGCTCCGCTGCTGGAAGCCAACGTTCTGAGTAACTTTGAGTTGCTGTATCGACGCCCTAGCGTAACCAGCAAGATCCGTCAGCATCGCAGTACGATGTTAAAAGCCATCCTCGATGGCCAACCGGATCAAGCCCGCGAAGCTTCCCATCAACACTTGGCATTTATTGAAGAAACCTTATTGGAAATTGAACGCGAGGAGAGCCGGGTTGAGCGCTCGAATCGACGTTTACGGCAACTGAAAATCTAACACGGACAACCCGGTTCGGGATTGTGGGAACACTGTTAATCTAACACTAAGGAAACAGTCATGTCAGACACGCTGAAGCATGATGTAGATTCACTGGAAACCAGCGAATGGATCGAAGCCATTGAATCTGTTATTCGCGAGGACGGAATTGAACGCGCTCAGTTCTTGATGGAGCAAGTGCTGGCCGGCGCTAAGCTACAAGGCTTGGGTCCGGTGGGCGGCGCTATTACCACGGATTACATCAACACCATCAATGTAGAAGATCAGCCAGACTACCCAGGGGATCTGGATATTGAGCGTCGCATTCGCTCTATCATCCGCTGGAATGCCATCATGATTGTGCTGCGCGCTTCTAAAAAAGACTTGGAGTTGGGCGGCCACATGGCGTCGTTCCAGTCTTCAGCGGCATTCTACGAGACCTGTTTCAACCACTTCTTCCGCGCGCCGAACGAAAAAGACGGCGGCGACTTGGTTTACTACCAAGGCCATATCTCTCCAGGTATCTATGCTCGCGCCTTTGTTGAAGGTCGCTTGAGCGAAGACCAGCTGGATAACTTCCGCCAAGAAGTGGACGGCAAAGGCCTAAGCTCTTACCCACACCCGAAACTGATGCCTGAGTTCTGGCAATTCCCAACCGTATCGATGGGTTTGGGCCCTATCTCGGCTATCTACCAAGCGCGTTTCCTTAAGTACCTGAATGGTCGTGGCCTGAAAGACACCACCGAGCAACGTGTTTACGCCTTCTTGGGTGACGGTGAGATGGACGAGCCAGAATCACGCGGCGCGATCTCCTTCGCCGCTCGCGAGAAGCTCAACAACCTGTGCTTTGTGATTAACTGTAACCTGCAGCGCTTAGACGGCCCGGTAATGGGTAACGGCAAGATCATCCAAGAGCTGGAAGGTCTGTTCAAAGGTGCTGGCTGGAACGTGGTTAAGCTTATCTGGGGTAGCGAGTGGGATAGCCTGCTGGAGAAAGACAGCTCAGGCAAACTGTTGCAACTGATGAACGAAACCGTGGACGGCGACTACCAGACCTTTAAGTCGAAGTACGGCGCTTACGTGCGCGAGCACTTCTTCGGTAAGTACAGCGAAACTGCTGAGCTGGTAAAAGACATGAGCGATGACGAGATCTTCGCCCTGCGCCGCGGTGGTCATGATCCGGTTAAACTGTTCGCCGCCTTTGACAACGCCCGCAAGTGCGGCGACAAGCCTACCGTTATCCTGGCCAAAACCGTAAAAGGTTACGGCATGGGTGAAGCGGCTGAAGGTAAGAACATCGCTCACCAGGTGAAGAAGATGGACATGACCCACGTACAGCACGTGCGTGACCGTCTGAAAGTCGCGGTAAGCGATGAAGACTTGCCAAGCCTGCCGTACCTGACGCTGGAAGAAGGCAGCGAAGAATACGAGTACCTGCATGCCCGCCGTAAAGAGTTGAAAGGCTACACGCCGCAGCGTCTGCCTAACTTCACCGGTGAGCTGACTATTCCTGAGTTGGGTGCCTTTGATGCTTTGCTGGGCGAGCAGAAGCGTGAGATCTCCACCACCATGGCCTATGTGCGCGCTCTGAACGTGATGCTCAAAGACAAGTCCATTGGTAAGAATATCGTGCCGATTATTGCCGACGAAGCACGTACCTTCGGTATGGAAGGTCTGTTCCGTCAGATTGGTATCTACAACCCACACGGTCAGATCTACACCCCGCAAGACCGTGAGCAAGTGTCTTACTACAAAGAAGACACCAGCGGTCAGGTACTGCAAGAAGGGATCAACGAGCTGGGCGCGATGAGCTCATGGGTAGCTGCCGCCACCTCGTACAGCACCAACGATGTGCCGATGATTCCGTTCTACATCTACTACTCTATGTTCGGTTTCCAACGTGTTGGCGACATGTGCTGGATGGCCGGTGACCAACAAGCCCGCGGCTTCCTGCTGGGCGCAACGGCTGGCCGCACCACCCTAAACGGTGAAGGTCTGCAGCACGAAGATGGCCACAGCTTGATTCTGGCTAACACCATTCCGAACTGTATCTCTTACGACCCAAGCTTCGCCTTCGAAGTTGCCGTAATTCTGCAAGACGGCCTGAAGCGCATGTATGGCGAACAAGAGAACGTGTACTACTACCTGACCTTGATGAACGAGAACTATCACCAGCCTGCGATGCCGGAAGGTGCTGAAGAGGGAATCCGCAAGGGTATCTACAAGTTCAAGTCTACTAAGGGCAGCAAAGCAGAGGTTCAACTGTTGGGCTCTGGCACCATCATGCAGCAAGTGCTGCAAGCGGCTCAGGTGCTGAGCGACGAGTACGACATCGGCTCTGATATCTTCAGTGTGACCTCGTTCAATGAGCTGACCCGTGATGGCCAAACCGCTGATCGCTTCAACATGCTAAACCCGACCGCTGAAGCCCAAGTGCCCTATATCACCAGCGTACTGAGCGACAAGCCGACCATTGCGGCTACCGACTACATGAAGCTCTACGCTGAGCAGGTTCGCGCTTATGTACCGGGTGCTTACCGCGTCCTGGGTACCGATGGCTTCGGCCGCAGTGACAGCCGCGAGAACTTGCGTCGTCACTTCGAGGTGAACAGCGATTACATCGTGGTGGCTACTCTGACTGAGCTGGCAGCCAAAGGTGAGATTGACAAGAAAGTGGTGGTGGACGCCATCGCCAAATACGGTATTGACGCCGACAAACTTAACCCACTTTATGCGTAAGGACAGCAAGCAATGACTATTGAAATCAAAGTCCCTGATATTGGCGCCGATGCGGTAGAAGTTACCGAAATCCTGGTTCAGGTTGGCGATACTGTTGAAGTTGAGCAGAGCCTTATCTCGGTTGAAGGCGACAAGGCGGCGATGGAAGTTCCTGCCAGTGCCGCTGGTGTGGTCAAAGAGATCAAGGTTGCGGTGGGCGACCAAGTTGAAACCGATAGCCTGATTATGATCTTTGAAGCTGCTGGTGATGCGCCAGCAGCGGCTCCTGCCGAAGAAGCTGCGCCTGCCGCAGCCGCTGCGGTAGAGGTGTTGGAAGTGAGCGTGCCAGATATCGGTGATGACGAAGTAGAAGTCACCGAAGTGATGGTCGCACTGGGCGACCGGGTAGAGCTCGAGCAGAGTCTGATTTCGGTGGAAGGCGATAAAGCCGCCATGGAAGTACCTGCACCGTTTGCTGGCACCGTTACCGAAATCAAAGTCGCGGTAGGCGATAAGGTAAAAACTGGCTCCTTGATTATGGTGTTTGAAGTCAGTGGTGCACCTGCCGCCGCAGCTAGCGCCCCTGCTGAAGCGCCGAAGCCCGCGGCTGAACCGGCGCCTGCGCCAGCTCCAGCCGCTAAGCCAGCGGCAGAAGATGAAGGCGATCTAGGCGGCTTTGTCGAGAACAGTGCCTACATCCATGCCTCGCCAATGGTTCGCCGTTTGGCGCGCGAGTTTGGTATCGACCTGTCGAAGGTTGCCGCAAGTGGCCGTAAAGGACGCATCGTTAAAGAAGACGTACAGAACTACGTTAAACGTGCGGTACGTAAAGCGGAGTCGGGTGGCGGCGGTACTGGCCTGAACATCCCAGATTGGCCAAGTGTTGATCACGCCAAGTTCGGTGAGATTGAAGAGATCCCACTGTCGCGTATCCAGAAGATCTCTGGTCCTGCGCTACACCGTAACTGGGTACAGATCCCGCATGTGACTCAGTTCGATGAGACTGATATCACCGAGCTGGAAGCCTTCCGTAAAGAGCAGAACGTGATTGCCGCCAAACAAGAGCTTGGCTTCAAGATCACGCCGCTGGTATTTATGATGAAGGCCGTGGCCAAGACCTTGGAAGCTATGCCTAAGTTCAACTCGGCGCTATCCGACGATGGCAACAGCCTGATCCTGAAGAAGTACGTCAATATCGGTGTGGCAGTTGATACGCCAAACGGCTTGGTGGTTCCAGTAGTACGTGATGTGAACAAGAAAGGCATCTACGAGCTGTCGGAAGAGCTGACTGAGATCTCCAAGAAGGCGCGCTCTGGCAAGCTGACCGCCAGCGATATGCAGGGTGGCTGCTTTACCATCTCTAGCCTTGGCGGCATCGGTGGAACTCAGTTCACGCCAATCGTGAATGCACCAGAAGTGGCTATCTTGGGTGTGTCTCGCAGTGAGATGAAGCCGAAATGGAACGGCAGTGAGTTTGTTCCTAAGCTGATGTTGCCGCTGGCACTGTCTTACGATCACCGGGTGATCGACGGTGCTGATGGTGCGCGCTTTATTACCACGCTGAACGGCATTTTGAGTGATATCCGTCGCTTAGTGCTTTAGTGGGAAGTATGAGCTGGCCCCCGGGCTAGCTCTTCTTTTTTCCCAACATTAACCGTAAACTCGATTTAGCCGCTTACCGCTCTACACTCAAAAGCGGCAATCAACGATACCAAGAGGTCCACATGACAAAGGAAATTAAGACCCAGGTGGTAGTATTGGGCGCAGGCCCTGCGGGTTATTCTGCTGCATTCCGCGCTGCCGATTTAGGTTTGGAAACCGTAATTGTTGAACGTCACGTAACCCTAGGCGGGGTTTGCTTGAACGTTGGCTGTATCCCATCTAAAGCATTGCTACACGTTGCCAAGGTGATTGAAGAAGCCAAATCTCTGGCCGATCACGGCATCGTATTCGGCGAGCCACAAACTGACATCGATAAGATCCGTACCTGGAAAGAGAAGGTAGTCGGTAAGCTGACCGGCGGCCTGGAAGGTATGGCCAAGATGCGTAAGGTTCAGGTTGTCCAAGGCCTGGGTAAATTCACCGGCGCTAACAGCATGGAAGTGCAGGGCGACGACGGTGAAACCACCACCATCAACTTTGATAATGCGATTATTGCGGCGGGCTCGCGTCCGGTGCAGTTGCCGTTTATCCCGCATAACGACCCACGTGTTTGGGATTCCACCGATGCGCTGGAACTGCGTGAAGTACCAGAAAAACTGCTGGTTATCGGCGGCGGTATTATTGGCCTGGAAATGGGCACCGTATACAGCGCATTGGGCAGTAACATCGATGTGGTTGAGTTTGCTGACCAGCTGGTTCCTGCGGCCGACAAAGACATCGTTCGCACCTACACCAAGCGTGTTAAAAACAAGTTCAACATCATGCTGGAAACCAAGGTTACCGCAGTTGAAGCGAAGAAAGACGGTCTGTACGTAAGCTACGAAGGTAAGCAAGCGCCGCATGATCCTGTTCGCTACGATGCCGTGCTGGTGGCGGTAGGTCGAGTGCCAAATGGCCTGGGTCTGGATGCCGAGAAAGCCGGTGTTGAAGTGACTGAGCGCGGCTTTATTGAAGTCGATAAGCAACTGCAAACCAACGTGCCGCATATCTTTGCGATTGGCGATATCGTCGGTCAGCCAATGCTGGCCCACAAAGGTGTGCACGAAGGCCACGTTGCCGCTGAGGTAATCGCTGGCAAGAAACACTTCTTCGACCCGAAAGTGATCCCATCGATTGCTTACACCGAGCCAGAAATGGCCTGGGTGGGTCTGACCGAGAAGGAAGCCAAAGAGCAGGGCATCAACTACGAAGCCTCGGTATTCCCGTGGGCCGCATCTGGCCGTGCGATTGCATCTGACTGTGCTGACGGCATGACCAAGATGATCTTCGATAAAGAATCGGGTCGGGTTATCGGTGGCGCGGTTGTGGGTACTAATGGTGGTGAATTGCTGGGCGAGATTGGTCTGGCCATCGAGATGGGCTGTGATGCTGAAGATATCGCTTTGACCATCCATGCTCACCCAACCCTGCACGAGTCTGTGGGCCTGGCGGCTGAAGTCTTCGAAGGTAGCATTACTGACCTACCAAACGCTAAAGCGAAGAAAAAATAGCCAATAGCGCTAGCATTTCTTAGAGTAAAGGCAGCTTCGGCTGCCTTTTTGTTATCAGTATTAAACCACCTCCTATGGAGGTGGTGATCGTTCTTGTGGGCTTTGCCCGAAGAGCGCTCATGTTAGAAGGTTCAACCTGTTTGTAACCAGCAAATAGGAGAACAACTAACATGAGCAGATATGAATCCGCTTCACACGTATTCTATCGTTGTCAGTATCACATCGTCTGGACGCCAAAGTACAGATTCAAGCTCCTGAAGGGGAGCTTAGGCAAAGAGCGGCATAGAGGGATCTACATCTACAGCTCAATGAAGAAATGCAAAATCGTTGAGCTAAATGTTCAAATTGACCATGTCCATTTGATTGTCAGGATGCCCCCGA